>CP147773.1:0-1982824 GCA_037292345.1 Campylobacter concisus
ATTTTACACTTAGACAGAAATAAACACTAATAAAAACTAGGATTAAATAATATAAGAATTAAAGCAGATTAACAACAAAGCCCGCAACGACCTACTTTTCCAACATCCCAGTAAGGGAGAGTATCATCAGCCAGGACGAGCTTAGCTTCTTGGTTCGAGATGGAGCAAGGCGTTTCCTCGTCTGTATAGTCACGGGCAGTGTTAAATAAAAGATATAATAGATAAATCTCTTATTTAACACTACTAGATAAAGTTAAAAGTCATAAACAAAGTTCTATAAAAACATATCTTATTAAGTTTTTATCCTTAACAAGGAAGTGATGCTTATTAAAAGATAAGCAGACGAGCTATTAGTACTGGTCAGCTAAAGGACTTTCATCCATTACACACCCAGCCTATCAAACACATAGTCTATATGAGCTCTTAAAAGAAGATTCATCTTGGAGTTGGCTTCCTGCTTAGATGCTTTCAGCAGTTATCGCATCCCAACATAGCTACCGAGCGGTGCCCTTGGCAGGACAACTCGTACACCAGTGGTTGGTTCGACCCGGTCCTCTCGTACTAGGGTCAACTCTCCTCAATCTTCTTGCGCCCACGGCAGATAGGGACCGAACTGTCTCACGACGTTCTGAACCCAGCTCGCGTACCGCTTTAAATGGCGAACAGCCATACCCTTGGGACCTGCTCCAGCCCCAGGATGCGATGAGCCGACATCGAGGTGCCAAACCTCCCCGTCGATGTGAGCTCTTGGGGAGATCAGCCTGTTATCCCCTGGTACCTTTTATCCTTTGAGCGATGGCCCTTCCACACAGAACCACCGGATCACTAAGACCGACTTTCGTCTCTGCTTGACGTGTATGTCTCGCAGTTAAGCTGGCTTATGCCTTTATACTCTACGAACGATTTCCAACCGTTCTGAGCCAACCTTTGTAAGCCTCCGTTACATTTTGGGAGGCGACTGCCCCAGTCAAACTACCCACCAGACATTGTCCTACTTGAGGATAACTCAAGCTAGTTAGCTATCAGAATAAAAAAGAGCGGTATCTCAACAATGGCTCACCATAAACTGGCGTCTATGGATCAAAGCCTCCCGCCTATCCTGCACATTTTTATCCCAATAGCAGTGTCAAGCTGTAGTAAAGGTCCACGGGGTCTTTCCGTCTTGCCGCGGGTAGGAGGAATTTTCACCTCCACTACAATTTCACTGGATCCCTCTTCGAGACAGCTCCCATCTCGTTACGCCATTCATGCAGGTCGATATTTAATCGACAAGGAATTTCGCTACCTTAGGACCGTTATAGTTACGGCCGCCGTTTACTCGGGCTTCGATCAAACGCTTCGCAGAGCTAACATCATCAATTAACCTTCGAGCACCGGGCAGGCGTCACACCCTATACATCCTCTTACGAGTTAGCAGAGTGCTGTGTTTTTGGTAAACAGTCGGGAGGGACTCTTTGTTGTAACCTTCAATGCTTACGGAGTAAATCCTTCACAAAGTTAGGCACACCTTATACCGAAGATACGGTGCTATTTTGCAGAGTTCCTTGAAGAGAGTTCTTCCACGCGCCTTAGAATACTCATCCCACCCACCTGTGTCGGTTTACGGTACGGGCAACTATAACTAAACTTAGAAACTTTTCTTGGCTCGACAGTATCAAGGATTTACGATTCATTCCGAAGAACTTCACGCACCTGTAAGGCCTCGGATTAAAGGGGTTCGGATTTGCCTGAACTCCAACCTGCACCTTTCGACCAGCACTACCATCCGCTGGCTCCTCTAACTCTAAGCGTCCTTCCATCGCACATTATAGTTGGCATTGGAATATTAACCAATTTTCCATCGCATACCCCTTTCGGACTTTGCTTAGGACCCGGCTAACCCTACGATGACGAGCATCGCGTAGGAAACCTTGGGTTTACGGCGTTGGGGATTCTCACCCCAATTATCGCTACTCATGCCTGCATGCTCACTTGTATTCGCTCCAGCACTCCTTACCGGTATACCTTCAATGCAAATACAACGCTCTCCTACCACTTAGTAAACTAAGTCTAAAGCTTCGGTACTCATTTTAGCCCCGTTATATTTTCCGCGCAGAATCACTAGACCAGTGAGCTATTACGCTTTCTTTAAAGGATGGCTGCTTCTAAGCCAACCTCCTGGTTGTTTAAGTAACTCCACATCGTTTTCCACTTAAATGAGATTTAGGGACCTTAGCTGTTAGTCTGGGTTGTTCCCCTCTCGACGACGGATTTTATCACTCGCCGCCTGACTGCCATGATTACACACTAGGTATTCGGAGTTTGATAGGGTTTGGTACATTGGTGTATGCCCTAGCCCATTCAGTGCTCTACCCCCTAGTGTTACTACATGACGCTATACCTAAATATATTTCGGAGAGAACCAGCTATCACGATGTTTGATTGGCCTTTCACCCCTATCCACAAGTCATCCCATAGCTTTTCAACGCTAGCGGGTTCGGTCCTCCACCGGCTCTTACACCGGTTTCAACCTGCTCATGGATAGATCACATCGTTTCGGGTCTGCAACGTCTGACTAAACGCCCTATTAAGACTCGCTTTCGCTACGGCTCCTGGGTTTCCTTAACCTCGCCAGACATCACAACTCGCAGGCTCATTATGCAAAAGGCAGTCCATCACCCTGATAAATCATAGGGCTCTGAATGATTGTAAGCAAATGGTTTCAGGTTCTATTTCACTCTGATCACCTCAGTTCTTTTCACCTTTCCCTCACGGTACTTGTGCACTATCGGTCTAGTAGTAGTATTTAGGGTTGGATAGTGGTCTACCCAGCTTCAGACAGAATATCACGTGTTCCGCCCTACTCAGGATACTGCTAAGTAAAACAAAGCTTTCATATACGGGGTATCACCCTCTGTGCCTAACCTTTCCAGGTTGTTCTATTAGCTAAGTTTAGTCTATATTGCAGTCCTACAACCCCACTAGTAAACTAGTGGTTTGCCCTCTTACGTGTTCGCTCGCCGCTACTAGCGTAATCTCTTTTGATTTCTTTTCCTGAGGGTACTAAGATGTTTCAATTCCCCTCGTTTGCTCCGTTATACGGTAACTAATATCTCTATTAGTTGGGTTGCCCCATTCAGAATTTCCGGATCAAAGCCCCTTGACGGCTCCCCGAGACTTATCGCAGCCTGGCACGTCTTTCATTGCCTCTACTAGCCAAGGCATCCACCACTTGCTCTTTGTAGCTTACCTTTTCTATATTAGATTATTCTAATTCGCATCACTTCCTTGTTAAAGATAACTTTATGTTACTACATTTAAATTCTAGCTCTCAAGACGGAAAGCATTGACTACTATTTAGATAAGTTTTAAATCCTAAATAGATTGTAATGTCAAACTTTTGCATTAAATGCAAAGAGAATAGAAATTTAAATCTTTAACAAGTCCTGTAAAATTGTTTTTAAAACTTGCTTGTGACTATTAACAATATTAATTAAAAGAACATTTAGACAAAAGTCTAATTAGAAAGTTTAAATTTAAGCTCTCTAATTAGACTTAATGCTGTTAAACTATTTTATGGTGGAGAATAGCGGGATCTGAACCGCTGACCTCCTGCGTGCAAAGCAGGCGCTCTCCCAGCTGAGCTAATTCCCCAATTAAATTCTCTGGTGGGCCTAACAAGACTTGAACTTGTGACCTCACCCTTATCAGGGGTGCACTCTAACCAGCTGAGCTATAGGCCCCTATAGGTCTATCAATCTTTCAAAACTAAACAAGGATGATTGAGAATATCTTTCTTATAGATATCTTGTGAGAGAATATCTATATGTACTCTAGAAAGGAGGTGATCCAACCGCAGGTTCTCCTACGGTTACCTTGTTACCACTTCACCCCAGTCGCTGATTCCACTGTGGACGGTAACTAATTTAGTATTCCGGCTTCGAGTGAAATCAACTCCCATGGTGTGACGGGCGGTGAGTACAAGACCCGGGAACGTATTCACCGTAGCATGGCTGATCTACGATTACTAGCGATTCCGGCTTCATGGAGTCGAGTTGCAGACTCCAATCCGAACTGGGACATATTTTATAGATTTGCTCCATCTCGCGATATTGCTTCTCATTGTATATGCCATTGTAGCACGTGTGTCGCCCCGGACATAAGGGCCATGATGACTTGACGTCGTCCACACCTTCCTCCTCCTTACGAAGGCAGTCTCATTAGAGTGCTCAGCCGAACTGTTAGCAACTAATGACGTGGGTTGCGCTCGTTGCGGGACTTAACCCAACATCTCACGACACGAGCTGACGACAGCCGTGCAGCACCTGTCTTAACATTTCTGCAAGCAGACACTCTTCTATCTCTAGATGATTTGTTAGATATCAAGTCCGGGTAAGGTTCTTCGCGTATCTTCGAATTAAACCACATGCTCCACCGCTTGTGCAGGTCCCCGTCTATTCCTTTGAGTTTTAATCTTGCGACCGTACTCCCCAGGCGGTATACTTAATCCGTTAGGTGCATTACTGCCAAGACTAGCTTAGCAACAACTAGTATACATCGTTTAGGGCGTGGACTACCAGGGTATCTAATCCTGTTTGCTCCCCACGCTTTCACGCATTAGCGTCAGTTGAGTTCCAGCAGATCGCCTTCGCAATGGGTATTCCTGGTGATCTCTACGGATTTTACCCCTACACCACCAATTCCATCTGCCTCTCCCTCACTCTAGATTATCAGTTTCCCAAGCAGTTCTATGGTTAAGCCATAGGATTTCACAAGAGACTTGATAATCCGCCTACGCGTCCTTTACGCCCAGTGATTCCGAGTAACGCTTGCACCCTCCGTATTACCGCGGCTGCTGGCACGGAGTTAGCCGGTGCTTATTCGTTAGGTACCGTCATTGTTCTTCCCTAACAAAAGGAGTTTACGCTCCGAAAAGTGTCATCCTCCACGCGGCGTTGCTGCTTCAGGGTTTCCCCCATTGAGCAATATTCCCTACTGCTGCCTCCCGTAGGAGTCTGGACCGTGTCTCAGTTCCAGTGTGACTGATCATCCTCTCAGACCAGTTATGCGTCATAGCCTTGGTGAGCCATTACCTCACCAACTAGCTGATACAATATAGCCTCATCCTACACCGAAAAACTTTCCCTATCTAACTTATGCTAGAGAGGAGTATAGAGTATTAGCAGTCGTTTCCAACTGTTGTCCTCTAGTGTAGGGCAGATTAGCTATACATTACTCACCCGTGCGCCACTAACTCATAAGAGCAAGCTCTTACTCGTCCGTTCGACTTGCATGTATTAGGCACGCCGCCAGCGTTCACTCTGAGCCAGCGATCAAACTCTCCATATTAATTACCTATCTAATAGATAGGATTTTTATTATGAAGTTTTTAATCAAAAAAACTTTTAGTTTTTATATTAGTTTGTCTAATCTATTATTTAATCATAATAGACTGGCTCAATCGATCACTTGTTTAGATTTCAAAGATTGACTAATAGTTTAACAATTGTAAGTTAAAAGAACAACGATAAGAAAAAGGCTTTATTAACGTTGAAGTTAAAGGTGGTTTCTCGTTTCGTGAGCTGGAATTATATATGAGGGATGCTTAAAGATAGTTGAAATAATTGCAAAATATTTTACAAATTTAAATTTTATTTCTGATACATAAATTTGGAGAGCTTCCTTGCTCTCCGTTTGATTTAACGCTACCACTTTGATAGCAAATTTACATCTATGATTACATAGGTTGTGTTACTTCGTCCTTGATCTCAACAGTAACAGTTGTTCCGCTAGTATCATTTGTATATGCGGTATAGCCGTCAGTTGATGTACCTTTTTGCCAGCCAGTATCTTTAAATTTCACTTTATCTCCAGCATCAGCTGTTATTTGTAGCGTATTGTCACCATCTGTTAAGCTTATGACATCACTTAGTTTAACGCTTAAAGTAGTATTTTGGCTCTTGTTGGAGATATTAAGCTCCTCAAAGTTATGTGCATGATCTGCGATGCTATCTAAATTTATAGATGTTCCTGGATTAGTGATAGCTAATTTGTCATAACCAGCGCCACCATCTATATCATTGCCTTGCATATCTGACTTTGCAATCGTTAATGAGTCATCGCCTGCGCCTAACTTTATATTAGAGTAGTGTATATAGTTACCAACTTTGATGGTGTCGTTTCCACTTCCAGTTTCTACAGTACTATGATCTATATTTGTTCCAACTGTTAATGTATTGTTGCCATCACCTAAATTTACATTAGAGCGATTTGTTATATATCCATCGACTTTGACGTTGTCATAACCATCTCCAGCGATTACTGATGCTCTATCGATATTTGTCTCTACTTTTAAGATATTATCTCCATTGCCTAAATTTAGTTTTGAGTCTTCTACCATGTCACCCCAAACACCGCCACTCTTATGCACCGTTACTATATCGTCACCATCGCCTAGTTTCACATTTGCTCTATGAGTGAATGTTTTAACATCTAGCTCTACTGCTTTACCTTGTGCTTCGATATTAACAGCGCTTGCGCTTTTTGGATTGTCATCAAGTAACAAGCCTGTTCTGTTTGTGCCATAAATAGCGCTAGCATTTATAATAGTAGGTGCATCACTAAAGTCAAAGACTATCTCATCTTTGCCTGTTGATCCTTTGTTACCAGCAGCGTCTGTTAAATATGCCCAAGCTTTAAAAACTTTACCATCAGAATCCTTGCCAAAAGGAATATGCTCCCATGTTCCTTGAATCATATTTTGTTTTACAAAGCCTACATAGCCTTTTGCTATATCTTCAGCTTTTATAGTATAAGTTAGCTCACCAGTAGCACCTGGTCCACCCCACATATAGTGCATAACGTCACCAACTTTAACCATACCATCGTTTGGAAGATATGCTTTCCAAGCTATACGTCCTGCGTGTTCAGGATTTAAATTCTCACTCCAGCTAAATTTACCATCATTGTTGAGATCATCTATCCACTCAACTTTTAAATTTGTCACTTTCGTATCAACAGTTATGGTTACTGGAGCAGCCTCGGCTGTGTTGCCAGCTTTGTCAGTAGTTTTTACTTTAAGCTCATGCTCGCCGTCGCTAAGCGGAGTGCTTACTTCAAATTTCCAAGAACCATCAGCTTTTGCCTCTACTTGACCGATCTTGTTTGTACCATCAAAGATCTCTACAGTTGAGCCAGCCTCTGCCTTGCCTGATAAAGTTGGTGTGTTATCGTTTGTTAGGCCTTTTAGTGTTTTGCCCTCAACTGTCACATCATTGCCCTTGACATTACCATTTACAACGCCACCTGCAACATCATCGATAACGCTATCAAATGTAACCTTAGTACTTGTATCTACTGTTATAGTAGCTGGGTCAGAGGCCTTGATCGCATTTGAAGCTGGAGATGAAGCTGTGATACTATGAGCGCCTTCACCAAGTGGAGTGGCCGGAGTGATAGACCAGTTGCCAAATTTATCAGTTGTTGTGCTACCTATCTTAGTCGTGCCATCATATAGCTCTACTACCGAGTTAGGGTCCGCCTTGCCGTTAAATGTCGGAGTGCTGTCGTTTGTTAGCCCTTTTTTAGTTACGCCATTTACTACTACGTCATTATCTTTGACATTGCCGTGATCTATACCGCCTGCAACATCGTCGATCACCTCTGTGATAGTGACAACATTTACGTTTGCTAAGAATGCATAACCTGTATTGCTTCCACTATCGTTACCATTTAGGTTAAGGTGGTCTGTGATAGTCGCATCAACACCAGTTGCATGGACATAATCTGACTTCAAAACGCCATTTTCATACATATTATATAGTGGCACGCCAGTTATTTCGATAGCGTTGTTATTTAGCGCTGGGATGCCTGCATGTGTGACATTGCCAGCTGCATCGACCTCGTCAAAAGTCACAGTGCCGTCAGCCGCTTTGTGAATGATAAATGCCTTAACAAATGTTGGCTCTGGGTTATTTGCTGGATATTGTTTTACACCAGTGTCAGCATAAATTTTATTATAGTCAGTTACAGCAACTGTTAGTTTATCGCCGTCTGAGAACACTTTTGGCAATGTTATGCGAGCTGTAGTGTGGCTGATATCGCCGTCCTTTATAGCGTCAGCTACGCTTATACCAGCATTTAGTGCGCCTGAGCCACTTCCTGAAACACTTGGATCATAAACTTTGTTGCCTTCTATAAATTCAACCTTCGGAGCCTCCATGCTATCTCTAAATATCCATGTATTTCCGTTAGACTGCTCTGCACGGTCATCACCTTTTACGGTCACTTCTATACCACGTGCGTGTGTATGATTATAGGTGGTTGTTGGCATATCGTGGATATCTATACCAAATTTCTCGCCAGCACCATTTGTAGATGTAAGACCAGCTTTTATAGGTGTCTTATCATCAGCTGAAGTGATCTGATCAACTGTTATAGAGCCATCAGCTGCTTTATGAACTAAGAAATATTTATAAGCAGTCGTATCTGTGCCACCTGTTTTTGCAAGAGAGGCTGCATCTGGTCCATATCCATATTTTACAGTTACGACGTCGCCATCTTGAACATTCTCAGGTAGTGAGATGCGTGCTGTGGTGTGGTTGATATCACCATCTAGCATAGCTGTATTTCTATTTTGGTTTGTTATTTGATCTGATTTTTCATTTAGAACATTGCCATGCTCATCAAGCTCAACAAATTTAACTTCAGCCTTGCCAACATTTTCAAATTTAACACTTGATGTAGCTTTAAGAATTGTGCCCTCTAGCTCAGCTGTGATACTTGCGGCATTTCCACGAACTGTTTGATAGTGGTTATAGTCATAGCTAACCTTTATGCCATTATCACCATCAAATACATTGTTGCCTTTTGTGTCTATAACGCTTGTAACGTTGCCACTAGCATCTTTATGAACTGTGTAGTAGTCATTTATGCCAGTACCTATAACGTGGATCTTGCTGCCATCTTTTGCAAGGTTTGGTATGCTGATAGTTGCAGTAGCTTTTGCGCCATCCTCAGCATAGTTCTCGCCTCTTGTGATAGTGCCGTTGCCATCTGCATCATCATTAAATTTGATAGTAAATTTCATCTGGAGCAGTAGTCTCGCCTGTGGCTGTGTTGCCAGCGCCATCAGTAGCCTTTGCAGTCACTGGAGTGTTGTCTTTTGTTGCATCGTCACTGATAGTGACCTTGCCACTATGTGGATCAAGCTTGAAAGCACCTGTTGGAGCTGTCGTCTTGCCAGGAGTGTTGTCGATGGTCCAGCCAGCGCTTGGGTTTTTAACCACGGTTATAGTTTGCGTGTTGCCACCATTATCTGTGTATGAAATTTCAACCTTTGTCGCGTCATTGTCGTGAGGCACTACATCAACTGTGCCGTCAGCCTTTGGAGCGAGATCTACTTGTGGCGGCACAACGTCTGATACTGGAGTAGTAACTGGAGTACCATTGCCTGCATCATCTTTTGGAGTAACTTTTACCTCAGTACCTGGTTTTAATGGTTCATTATTTGGTGTAGGAACACTAAATGTACCATCAGAATTTACTGGAACTGTAACTGGGGTATGACCAGGAATTTCAACAATTACAGTGGTATTTGGATCTGGATTTGGAACCTTACCAGTTACTACTGTTGAAGTGTTGTTAATTGGATCTAGAGTTACTGTTGGGATAGTTACGTCTGATACTGGAGTAGTAACTGGAGTACCATTGCCTGCATCATCTTTTGGAGTAACTTTTACCTCAGTACCTGGTTTTAATGGTTCATTATTTGGTGTAGGAACACTAAATGTACCATCAGAATTTACTGGAACTGTAACTGGGGTATGACCAGGAATTTCAACAATTACAGTGGTATTTGGATCTGGATTTGGAACCTTACCAGTTACTACTGTTGAAGTGTTGTTAATTGGATCTAGAGTTACTGTTGGGATAGTTACGTCTGATACTGGAGTAGTAACTGGAGTACCATTGCCTGCATCATCTTTTGGAGTAACTTTTACCTCAGTACCTGGTTTTAATGGTTCATTATTTGGTGTAGGAACACTAAATGTACCATCAGAATTTACTGGAACTGTAACTGGGGTATGACCAGGAATTTCAACAATTACAGTGGTATTTGGATCTGGATTTGGAACCTTACCAGTTACTACTGTTGAAGTGTTGTTAATTGGATCTAGAGTTACTGTTGGGATAGTTACGTCTGATACTGGAGTAGTAACTGGAGTACCATTGCCTGCATCATCTTTTGGAGTAACTTTTACCTCAGTACCTGGTTTTAATGGTTCATTATTTGGTGTAGGAACACTAAATGTACCATCAGAATTTACTGGAACTGTAACTGGGGTATGACCAGGAATTTCAACAATTACAGTGGTATTTGGATCTGGATTTGGAACCTTACCAGTTACTACTGTTGAAGTGTTGTTAATTGGATCTAGAGTTACTGTTGGGATAGTTACGTCTGATACTGGAGTAGTAACTGGAGTACCATTGCCTGCATCATCTTTTGGAGTAACTTTTACCTCAGTACCTGGTTTTAATGGTTCATTATTTGGTGTAGGAACACTAAATGTACCATCAGAATTTACTGGAACTGTAACTGGGGTATGACAGGTAATTTCAACAATTACAGTGGTATTTGGATCTGGATTTGGAACCTTACCAGTTACTACTGTTGAAGTGTTGTTAATTGGATCTAGAGTTACTGTTGGGATAGTTACGTCTGATACTGGAGTAGTAACTGGAGTACCATTGCCTGCATCATCTTTTGGAGTAACTTTTACCTCAGTACCTGGTTTTAATGGTTCATTATTTGGTGTAGGAACACTAAATGTACCATCAGAATTTACTGGAACTGTAACTGGGGTATGACAGGCAATTTCAACAATTACAGTGGTATTTGGATCTGGATTTGGAACCTTACCAGTTACTACTGTTGAAGTGTTGTTAATTGGATCTAGAGTTACTGTTGGGATAGTTACGTCTGATACTGGAGTAGTAACTGGAGTACCATTGCCTGCATCATCTTTTGGAGTAACTTTTACCTCAGTACCTGGTTTTAATGGTTCATTATTTGGTGTAGGAACACTAAATGTACCATCAGAATTTACTGGAACTGTAACTGGGGTATGACCAGGAATTTCAACAATTACAGTGGTATTTGGATCTGGATTTGGAACCTTACCAGTTACTACTGTTGAAGTGTTGTTAATTGGATCTAGAGTTACTGTTGGGATAGTTACGTCTGATACTGGAGTAGTAACTGGTGTACCATTGCCTGCATCATCTTTTGGAGTAACTTTTACCTCAGTACCTGGTTTTAATGGTTCATTATTTGGTGTAGGAACACTAAATGTACCATCAGAATTTACTGGAACTGTAACTGGGGTATGACCAGGAATTTCAACAATTACAGTGGTATTTGGATCTGGATTTGGAACCTTACCAGTTACTACTGTTGAAGTGTTGTTAATTGGATCTAGAGTTACTGTTGGGATAGTTACGTCTGATACTGGAGTAGTAACTGGTGTACCATTGCCTGCATCATCTTTTGGAGTAACTTTTACCTCAGTACCTGGTTTTAATGGTTCATTATTTGGTGTAGGAACACTAAATGTACCATCAGAATTTACTGGAACTGTAACTGGGGTATGACCAGGAATTTCAACAATTACAGTGGTATTTGGATCTGGATTTGGAACCTTACCAGTTACTACTGTTGAAGTGTTGTTAATTGGATCTAGAGTTACTGTTGGGATAGTTACGTCTGATACTGGAGTAGTAACTGGTGTACCATTGCCTGCATCATCTTTTGGAGTAACTTTTACCTCAGTACCTGGTTTTAATGGTTCATTATTTGGTGTAGGAACACTAAATGTACCATCAGAATTTACTGGAACTGTAACTGGGGTATGACAGGCAATTTCAACAATTACAGTGGTATTTGGATCTGGATTTGGAACCTTACCAGTTACTACTGTTGAAGTGTTGTTAATTGGATCTAGAGTTACTGTTGGGATAGTAGTATCTACAAAACCAGCACCGCCACCAGCATTATCGGCTGCGCCGCTTACGCCGCCTATCCTCTCAGCACCTCTTGCGCTGTTTAGATCACCTATAGAGCGGAAATTTTCATTGATATTTGAATAGTGACCGCCCTCATCAAACGACGCTGCACCAAGGCTAACGCCATCTCCACCACCAGCTGCGGCTGCGTTACCACCAGCGGCAGTCTCCTCTAGTTTTGTTAGATCCTCGCCGTTTAACAACGCTTTTTGCAAGTCACTAACATCTGCTACGGTATTTGGTTTTTGTCCTGCGGCTACATTTTCGTCAAGCTTTAACGACTCATCACCCAAGATGGTGACATCTTTGCCATTGTCCATTGAAACTACGGCTTTAGAAGAAGCCAAAGAGGTTTTTACAACCTCCCCAAGATATAAAGCGTCGCCAACTTTTAAAACGCGACTAACACCATTTTGATCTACAGCTACCACTAAGCCTGAGGCTTGTTTGATTACTCCTACTTGAGTTTGCATGTCTATCCTTATCGTAAAATAAATTTTACGTAATTTTAAGACATTTTAATCCTCTTTGTATATTGTACTTTGGTACAGTTGTGACATTATTGTGCTGCGATAACCTCAATTTCTACAAGTGCATCTTTTGGCAAAGTCTTCACAGCTACCGTGCTTCTGGCTGGATATGGCTCTTTAAAAAATTTAGCGTATGTGACATTTACTTTGACAAAATCTGCCATATCTGCTAAAAAGATCGTAGTCTTTACGACATTATCAAAACTAAGTCCAGCCTCAGCCAAAATGTTTTGTAAATTTGCAAGTGACTGCTGCGCTTGTGCCTCTACGCTACTGCCTGCAAACTCGCCTGTTGGTGTGACGCCAAGCTGACCTGAGATAAATAAAAATCCATTCGCGCTAATCGCCTGAGAATATGGTCCGATCGCTTGTGGGGCGTCTTTTGTTGAAATTTGTTTTTTCATATCTTCTCCTTTGAAATTTGGCAAAATCCTACTATAAATTTCTAAATTTTTAGGCACCAAAGGCTATAATGAACAAAATTTCAAAAGGACAAAGATGCAAATAACCCTTGCACCAAACGAATTTTAGATGACTACGTGCTTGGTGCGCAGCTTGCCAAAAACGCGGGCATCTCATCAAATGCCTACCTCTTTTGGAAAAATGCGATCAGCGCTAAATTTGAAAACTCACGCATCGTTTTTATTAGAAAAAGAGCGTCCCAGAGAAATTTGCAAGCGCTTTACAAGCTTGCACGCCCTTAAATCGGCCTCGTGCCAACTGGCGTTTTTTGCTCATTTACCTCGCTTGCTCCCTCCCACCTTGTGGCGAAAAATGGCTCGAAAATTTATCGAGCTTTTTGAATTTCATGAAATTTGCGGTATCAAATTTTTAAATTTAAAGAAATTTTATGATGATTTTAAGCTTAGTTACTCGTATAGAATTTATATAGAAAAGTGCAAATTTTTCTCGCCAGCGCCCTTTGAAAAGCGCATAAAACTGACTGAGACTATGTGTCTTGGCTACTACTAGCCACCTCGAAAACGATTAGCGCCTCAGTTTTGTAGCCCCCTATCCTATCTTTATATAGCAAAATTTCGTCGTTTTCTCTTTTGGCGTAAATTTTAATGTGAACGGAGTTTATACTCTCATCGTAGTCCTCGTATATAAATTTAAACTCCTCGCTACCTGGCGTGATAAACTGCAGCGCCTGAAACGAAACGGCAAGCACTATCTCCTCGCCAAGATCGCTTGCTCTAAATTTACTAGCAAGCTTCATGACAAACGACCCCACGTCGCTAAAATACTCCTCGCAGCTTTCATACTCGCTTTCAAAAACTACTATCTCATTTATCGACCACTCATTTTGCGTCTTATTTTGCTCAAAATTTCTGCCTTTTTCTTATGGCAGCTTTTAAAAATATCCCTTGCGGTTTTGAGATGAAGCCCTCGTTTGAAATTTGCTTTAGCTTTAAATTTACTAGCTCGCTTTTGGTTTTGGTGAAAAATTTAAGTAGTGGCTTTGCTTGATCGTTGCAAAAAGTTTTCATTTTAGAAGAAATTCCGCTAGCCCCAAAGCTAGCGGATCAAATTTAGATTTTTTTGTAAGGTGCTTGGCCGACTTCGTAGAAGTTATTGCCCTCGCAGTCGATAGCGACTATCGCTGGGAAGTCCTCTACCGTTAGCCTTGCGACTGCCTCTGGTCCTAGCTCTGGATATGCCAAGACTTCGTATTTTTTGATACTTTGGCTAATGACCGCTCCGATGCCACCGATAGCGACCATATAAACACAGCATGATTTTTTCATCGCATCGACTACAGCGTCGTTTCGGTATCCCTTGCCGATCATGCCATTTATGCCAACTTCGTTTATCATAGTTGGTGTGTATTTGTCCATTCTGCCGCTTGTTGTTGGACCTGCTGCGCCGATAGCTTGGTTTGGTTTAGCTGGTGTTGGTCCGACGTAGTAGATAGTCTCGCCCTTTAGCTCAACTGGTAGCTTCTCGCCACGTGCTAGAGCCTCTGTTAGTGCCTTGTGAGCGGCGTCACGAGCAGCGATGATAGTGCCTGAGATTAGGACATTGTCGCCTGCTTTTAGGCTTTTCACCACCTCTTTATCAAATGGTGCTGTTATTCTTTTTACTTCTGACATGTTATCTCCTTAAAGCTCGGCGTCTGCGTGGCGTGCAGCGTGGCAGTTGATGTTTATGGCTACTGGTAGGCCTGCGATGTGAGTTGGATACCACTCGACATTTACTTTTATGGCAGTTGTATCGCCACCAAGCCCTTGAGGTCCGACGCCTGTTTTGCTAGCAAGCTCAAGAAGCTCATCTTCGAGTTTTGCATATCTAGCATCGGCATTTTTGCTATCTACTGGACGAACTGCAGCTTGCTTAGCTAGAAGCGCTGCTTTATCCATAGTGCCGCCTATGCCAACGCCTATTGTCATTGGAGGACAAGCGTTTGGTCCAGCGTATTTTACAGCCTCTAAAAATACCTTTTTAACGCCCTCTATGCCATCAGCTGGCACAAGCATTTTTAGTATTGATTTATTCTCACTACCAAAGCCTTTTGGAGCGACTTTTATCTTTAGCTTATCGCCTGGGACGATCCTAGTGTGGATGACTGCTGGAGTGTTATTTGTGGTGTTTTTTCTCTCAAAAAGTGGCTCAGCAACGACTGATTTTCTAAGATAGCCCTCAGTGTAGCCTTTTGCAACGCCCTCATTTATCGCATCTTCGATATATCCGCCTTCTATATGCACATCCTGACCGATCTCGACAAAGACAACCGTCATACCTGTATCTTGGCAAATAGGCGCAACGCCATCCTCTGCTAGCTTGGCATTTTGCAAAATTTTGCCCAAGATATCCTTGCCAAGAGATGAGCTCTCAGTGGTTTGTGCTTTTGTAAAAGCAGCCTTTAGATCTGGTGTAACGACGTAACAGGCTTGTTTGCAAAGCTTTGCAACAGTCTCTTTTATATCTTTTACGTTTACCGTTCTCATTTATCCTCCTCGTAAAAAACAATTTTTAATTATATAAATTATATGTAAAATTTAAGATTAAATTATAATATTAAATTTAATCACCCAACCTCGGTGTTTAAATACCCTTAAGCAACTTTGGATAAACTACAACAAACTTAAAATTTCAAAGGAAAAGTTATGAATTTGTTAGTCATCGTGATACTTGTTATCGCAGTCATTTTTGTCTTTTTCATCAGCCTTTACAACTCGCTTGTTGCAAAGCAAAACCAGGTAAAAAGCGTGGAGGCTGGCATCGACGCGCAGCTAAAAAGAAGATATGACCTCATACCAAATTTAGTAGCTACTGCAAAAGAGTACATGGTGCATGAAAAGGGCCTACTAGAAAACATCACTGCCCTTAGAGAAAGCGCTAGAAGCGCCTCTACAAATGAGGAGAAATTTGAGCTAAATAACAAAATTTCAAGCTTGCTAAATGGCCTAAGAGTGAGCGTAGAAAACTATCCTGATCTAAAAGCAAATCAAAATTTACTTCACATCCAAAGCACACTAAACGAGGTCGAAGAGCAAATTTCAGCTGCCAGACGCGCTTACAACTCAGCTGTTGAAATTTACAACAACGCCACACAGATGTTTCCTTCAAACATCGTAGCTTCAATGTTTGGCTTTCACAAAGATGTGTTTTTTGATATCCCTGAAAATGAAGCAGTTGCTCCAAACGTTGGTGATCTTTTTAAAAAATAAGGCATAAAAAATGCAAGCAGACGAACTAAAAGGCATCGACCTAAGCGATCTTGACGAGCTTGAAAAGAGCGCCTTGCCATGGGGCAAAAAGCCTTTAAAATGATAGTTTATGGCTTTCTTGGCATCATAGTTGTAAGTGGTTTTTTGGCATCACTGCACCTTGGAAATTTATTTTTCTTTTTGCTAATCGGCGGAGTTTTTTATCTTGGTAAGACGATAAATGGACTAAAAAATGAGCTTATAGCAAAATTTAAACAAAAAGTAGTTGGCGTCATCGTAAAAAACTATGGTCTAAATTTCAGCGCAAATGGCGGACTAAGTTTGGATGATTTTTATAAAATTTATGACGCTGATGTAAATAGACACTACGCAGAGGATATGATCTACGGACAGATCGATAACACGCAGTTTAAGCTTTGCGATTTTTATGCGGCAAAAGAGACGCAAGGTGAGAAACGCACCATAACAACAGTGAAATTTCAAGGCATTTTGCTAAAGGCTGAGTTTAAAAAAGAGCTAAATGCCACGATCTACGTCTGCGACAAAAAGCGAACATCTGATCTAAGAAGCGAGGGTGAGCAAGCTGTGATGGATAACCCTAAATTTAATGAGCTTTTTAAGACCTATGCGACCGATCAGATCGCTGCTAGATACGCTCTGACGCCAAAGCTGATGGAAAATTTCACCAGATTAAGAACTGAAATTTAACGCCCCGCTCTCAGCAGTGTTTTTAAAAAATGAAATTTTCATCGCGATCGATCTTAGAAAGGATAGCTTTGAGCCCGATCTTAAAAAGCCGATAAACAGCAACGAGAGCGTGCAAAACTACATCTCGAGTATCAGCGACTTTGTGGAGATCGTGCGTGATCTGGAGCTAAACAAAAACATCTGGAAGAGCTAAATTTAAATGTCAGATAAGATAAAGCTCAAAGAGGGCGACATATTTTACGTCTATAATGATTACTACAAGAAATTTTTCTTTGGCAAAATCTTAGTTGATATTAAAAACCGCCTTGTAAAGCGAGCGAATGAGGGCCTTCTTTGGCCGCTTGATTTTTTTAGTGACTGCTACTTGGTTGCTGTTTATAAAGATATAGCAGATACGCCAGTGCTAAAAAGCCGTGAATTTATAATCCCGGTAGCTTCATCTACAAAAGCAGTTTCAACCGCAAAAATGAAGACGGCATAAAGTGGGTCTATTATGATCACGAAGATATCAACTACAAAGAGCTAGAATTTCCAGAGTATATCGTAAGTAGCAATGATAAAATTTGCCTAGAGCGGGAGAGCTTAGCATACCAACTGGCTTAACTCGCGCGCAATATGAAAATGAATTTAACATTACTGGCAGCAAAACTGGCGGCATAAACTACTCAAATGCCCTACTCTTACAAGGCTTGCCAGCGTATAAAGAGAGGATAGATTATAGCGATATTCGCCTTTTGCCAGAGCTTCGTAAAAAGCTCTATGAGATGATAGGAGAGGATACAGACATGCCGTACTACAAGCTAGCATTAAAGCATGGCAAAGATCTAGCACGCTTTTATCAAGATAAATTTACACATAAAAATAGATAAGCAAATTTGGCTACAAAAGAGCTGTCAAGAGGCGCTTTAAAAATTTAACAAAAGAATTTGGCTCTCTTGTTGCAGCTTAGATGAGCGCGATAGAGAAATTTATAACGAAATTTTGTGACACCGTATCTCCCAGTCAAGGCTAATTAACTTTAGTAAATTTTAAATACCACAAGCAAGATTACTCGGCTGCTTTTGCAAGGAGATAATAAATTTAAAACTAGCAAGCCATTTTAAAATTTATAACCAAATTTACGAAAAAAAGCGGTAGTGATGTTTTTAGAATTTAGAGTTATTTAAAAAGGTAGTGCTACTTTAAATTTTGTGGTTTTGTGAGGCTAAATTTGATGGCTTAGAGTTTTTAAAAAGTGCAATGCCACTTAAATTTGCCCTATTTTTTTATGATTTGACGAAGTTAAATTTAATGGCCAAAAAGCCATTAAATTTATAAACTAAGCCTGAGCAGGCTCCTCTTCTTCTTTTATCTTTTTTCTAACTTTTACACGTGAGATGCTGGCTCCATCCATCTTTCTCACCTCGTAGTAGCAGTTTTCATCCTCGATCTTGTCACCAACTACTGGCAAACGACCAATTAAATTAAAGACATATCCGCCGATAGTGACTTGATCGGTCTCTTCATCAAAGCTTATGCCAAGAAGCTCCTCAACACTCTCTAGATCGTATCTGCCTTGGAATTCATAGATGTTTTCATTTATCTTTTTATAGTGTTGATCGACCTCGTCGTGCTCGTCGTTAAAGTCGCCAAGCACCTCCTCCATGATATCTTCCATCGTAAGAAGTCCAGCCGTGCCGCCATACTCATCAACGACAAGTGCTGCTGAAATTTGCTCCTTGTTCATCATCACAAGCACCTTTGATATAGAAAGGCTCTCAGGCACGATGACAAATTTACGCACGATCGCATCAAAACTCTTCTCTTTATCCTCGCTAAAGTGTAGCTGCAAGATATCTCTAATGTGTATCATGCCCAAAATGATATCTTTTGAGCCGTCTATATAAGGATAGCGAGTATATTTTGACTCAAAAACGACTTGTAAATTCTCTTCAAAGCTCTTTTGTTTGTTTATACAGATCATGTCGCGTCTTGGCGTCATAACCTCTTTTGCGACCGTGTCACTAAAATCAACTGCATTTTTGATGATCTCAGTCTCAAAGCTATCAAGCACGCCGCCCTTTAAGCTCTCGCCAACGATGATCTTGATCTCCTCTTCAGAGTGCGCTAGCTCATTCTCTTTTGCTGGCTGGATGCCTAAAATTTTAAGTCCAGATGTAGCTAGGATGTCAAAAAGCTTTATGATAGGCGAAAATAGTATCCAGAAAAAGTGAAGCGGACGGGCGATTTTAAGCACTGCTGATTCTGATTTGGCTATGGCGACTGACTTTGGCACAAGCTCGCCCATAACGACGTGAAGTAGCGTGATAAGCGTAAATGCGATCGCAAAGCCGACTGTATGAACTAAGATATCGCTAAGATTAAAAACATTTTTAAGTGGGGCTTCTATGAGCCTTGCGACTGCTGGCTCACCGATCCAACCAAGGGCGAGTGAGCTTAGCGTGATGCCAAGCTGAGTGGCGCTAAGATAGGTATCAAGCTTGTTTGACATCTCAAAGGCAAGCTGGGCATTTGGCTTTTTCTCTTTTATGAGCTCTTCAAGTCTAGACTTGCGAACCTTGACAAGGGAAAATTCCGACAAAACAAAAAATGCGTTTAGTAAAATGAATATAATGGCAAGTATTACCATTAAAAGCGAGTTATCGCTACTGGGGTACAATTATGATCCTTAAGAGTTAAAAATTTTGGCTGATTATAGCGAATTTATATTTAGCGGTCAAATTAGCCACGCCCAAAAGTAACAACGTTTCTTAAATTTAAGATTTATAAAAAGTTCTTAAATCATATTTTGGTAACATTATTTTCATCACTGAAATTTATGGATTTTACAATGAGCAAAAAGAAATTTTCATCACGCTGGGCTTTTATACTAGCCTCAGTTGGTTCAGCCGTTGGTATGGCAAATGTTTGGGGCTTTCCTTACAAGCTTGGTACAAATGGTGGTGGAGCGTTTTTACTCATCTACATATTTTTCGTAGCGCTTTTTCTTACGTTGGCTTAAGCGCAGAGTATGCGATCGGCAGACGCGCAAAGACTGGCACACTAGGATCATATAAATTTGCTTGGCAAAGTAGAAATTTAGGCGTCATCGGCAGTATCATCGGCTGGCTTCCACTTGCTGGCTCGCTTTGCATAGCCATCGGCTACGCTGTCATAATCGCTTACGTGCTAAAAGCCCTTACCCAGGCGCTTACTGGCTCATTTATGAGCGTTGATACAAATGTTTGGTTTAACTCATTTGCACTTGCCGAGTACTCAGTCCTGCCATATCACTTTATAGTGATCGTTGGCACGCTTCTTACGTTATTTTTTGGAGCAAAAAGCATCGAAAAGACTAATAAAATAATGATGCCGCTATTTTTCGTGTTATTTGCCATTTTGGCTATAAATGTCGCGATGCTTCCAAACGCATTTGAGGGGTATAAATTTCTATTTATCCCTGATTTTAGCAAGCTTGAAGATCCGATGGTATGGGTCACAGCGATGGGTCAAGCCTTTTTCTCACTCTCTATCACTGGTTCTGGCATGATAGTTTATGGAGCATATCTTTCAAAGGATGAAGACATCGTAGAAAGCGCCAAAACTACGGCATTTTTCGACACGCTTGCAGCACTTGTGGCAGCACTTGTCATGATACCAGCGGTCTTTGCCTACGCTATGGATCCAGCTGAGGGTCCAAAGCTACTTTTCGTAACGCTTCCTAAAATTTTACAAAATATGATCGGCGGTCAAATTTTTGCAATCATACTATTTACCGCGGTCATCTTTGGCGGTATCACCTCGCTTCAAAATATGTTTGAGGTGGTCGCTGAGTCGCTCATGCATAAATTCCCACGCCTTAGTAGATTTTGGGTGCTTGTGCTACTTTGCGTGGTTTGCTTTGGCTTTGGAGCGTTTATGGAGCCTATTAGCAGTTGGGGACCTTGGATGGACTTTGTCTCTATCTACATCATCCCAATCGGCGCAGTCATCGGCGCAATATCCTGGTTTTGGATCATCAAAAAAGAAGAAATTTTAGACGAGGTAAATTCAGGAGCAAATAAAATTTACGGCTCATTTTGGTACTTTGTGGGTAAATTTATCTATGTGCCAATAGCCTTTTTGCTCTGCATCATCGCCATTAGCAAGGGAATTTCCTTTTAACTTAGCCCATCAAAAGACGAGCTAAGTCTAAATTTGAAGTTATTTTAGCTTTTTAGAGCCGATGTAAGTAGCAAAGACCTCTTGCGAGCCATCTTTTTTAAAGAGTATGACGTCGTATTGCTCGGCTTTGCCGCCTTGCTCCATACCCTGACTCTCCATAGGCATGCCAGGCACTGCGATACCAACGGCATCTTTTGGCTTAAGCTCCAGTAGGCGCTTTACCTCATCTGCTGGCACGTGACCCTCGATGACGTAGCCATCAACGATAGCTGTGTGGCAGCTTGAAAGCTCTAGTGGCACGTGAAATTCTTTTTAACCTTGACCAAGTCATCTACTTTTATGGTCTCTTCGCTAAAGCCAGCCTTTTGCATAGCATTGGTCCAGTTGCCACAACAACCGCAAGTTGGGCTTTTATAGACCTTCATATCGGCCGCAAGTGCTAAGGTCGCACAAAGACTAAGAGCTAAAAATGCAAATTTCTTCATCATTTTCCTTTACATTAAAATTTGCAAAATGATATAGTTTGGTTTTAAATTTTATATAAATGCTTAAACCTTGCCTGCTATAATTGCCAAAATTTACAAAAGGCACTTTATGTTTTCATCATTTTTCAAAGACAAAAAATGGGCGCTTTGGGCTTACGGCGGAGCGATATTTATCATCTTGCTACTTGTCTATCAAACGCACCTAAACGTCCGCATCAACGAGTGGTATAAAAATTTCTACGACATCATGCAAAACTCAAAGGATCACAATGTAGATGAGTTTTGGCAAGGGATATTAAATTTCTTAAAGATCGCCATGCCATACGTCGTGACCTACACGGTGATATCGTTCTTTGCGAGCCACTGGGTCTTTCGCTGGAGGGAGGCGATGACCTTTAAGTACCTCGAAATTTTGGCGAAACTGCCAAAACGACATCGAGGGCAGCTCGCAGCGTATCCAAGAGGATGTTTATCGCTTTGCTAAGATCATGGAGAGCCTTGGCGTGCAGGTTTTAAAGGCATTTATGACGCTGATTGCCTTTATACCGGTGCTTTGGGAGCTAAGCAAAAGCGTGAGCCTACCTTTCATCAAGGACATCGAGGGCTCGCTAGTTTATATCGCGCTACTAATTAGCATCGGAGGCCTCATCGTATCGTGGTTTGTGGGCATAAAGCTACCGCACCTTGAGTATAACAACCAAAAAGCGGAGGCGGCGTTTAGAAAAGAGCTGGTTTATGGCGAGGATGATAAGCTCAAATTTTGCCAGCCAAACGTCATGCTAGAGCTTTTTACAGGGGTGAAGCTAAACTACTATAAGCTCTTTTTGCACTACGGCTACTTTAATCTTTGGCTCATCTCATTTTCGCAAATTCTTGTCATCGTGCCTTACATCATCATGGGCAATGGCCTATTTAGCGGCGTCATCACGCTTGGCATTTTGATCCAAGCTAGCAATGCTTTCTCGCAGGTTAGAGAGAGCTTTAGCGTCTTTATCGATAACTGGACGACGATAACAGAGCTAAGGTCGGTCAATAAACGTTTGAGAGAGTTTGAGAGAAATATAGACTATAAAGCGTAGTGGGTTAAATTTATATATCAAAAAACTCAGACAAATTTTAAAATTTCATGAACGAGTAATTTCGGCTCTAAAATTTTGAGCTAAGCGTTAAGCGAAGCCAAATTTTAGTAGTCAATTCTTGCGAGTGAATGGAATTTTAAAATTTGCAAAAGTAGTAAATTTCTATTTTTGAAATCGCAAAATTTAAATTTCACCCCTCGTTTAACAATGCATATCCAACACAAGCTATAATACGCCAAATTTTAATCCAAAAAGGATGAAAATGAAAAAAATTTTACTTACGTTATTAACAGCTAGCATGCTTATCACTGGCTGCACGAGCGTCACAAAGTCAGGCGTTGTGGGCGCAGATCGCAAGCAGTTCATGCTAGTATCTTCTGAAGCGATGGAGCAAAGCTCGGCTCAAGCTTATGTCAAGACGCTCACAGCTGCTAGAAGCAAGGGCGAGCTAAATATCGATCCAATCCTCACAAAAAGAGTTCAAGATATCGCAAAAAGGCTGATCGCGCAAACTGGCGTTTTCAGAGAGGATGCCCTAAAATGGAAGTGGCAAGTAAATGTCATAAACGAAGATACGCTAAATGCTTGGTGCATGCCAGGGGCAGGATCGTCGTTTATAGTGGTATTGTTAAGAAATTAAATCTAACAGATGCACAATTAGCAGCTGTCATGGGTCACGAGATCGCCCACGCACTTAGAGAGCACAGTAGAGAGCAAGCGAGCACCGACCAGCTTAAAACATCGGCATCTTCGCAGTCGCGACCGCCACAGGACTTGGCGACCTTGGAGCAAGTGCGTTAGGTTTAGCAACGCAATACACCATCTCACTGCCATTTTCTCGCTCGCACGAGACCGAAGCTGATCACATCGGCACTGAGCTAATGGCAAGAGCTGGATATGATCCAAAAGAAGCGGTCGAAGTTTGGGTCAAGATGAGCAAGATGAGTGGTGGCAAAGTGCCTGAAATTTTAAGCACTCACCCATCAAACGAGAGCAGGATCAAGGATCTAAAGAGGTCGCAGCAAAGCTTGAGCCAGTATATCAAGCAGCCAAAAAAGGTTAGGCTTGATCGAGCCAGGCAAATTTAAGCGACCTTGAAGCGATCACGCAAATTTATAATGACTACATACTAGAAAGAAGTGCGACTGCTGATATGCGGCCAGTTAGCACAAAGGAGCGAGAGCCTTGGTTTAACGCCCACGGCGGCTCGCGCCCTATCTTTATCTACAAAGAAAATGATGAAATTTTAGGCTACTGCTCACTAAGCGACTTTAACCCTAAAATCGCTTACGATATAAGCGCAGAGATAAGCATCTATGTCGCTAAAAAAGCCCTTAAAAAGGGCATCGGCAAGCAGCTTTTAGCCCACAGCCTAAATGAAGCTAGAGGGCTAAATTTAAAAAACATCATTGCGCTAATCTTTAGCAAAAACGAAGCAAGCCTTGGGCTATTTTTGAAATTTGGCTTTGAAAAATGGGGCGAACTGCCTGGCGTTTGCCTGATGGATGGCGAGTATAAAGATGTCGTTATCTTGGGGCTAAAGCTCTAAAAGCCAAGCATTAAGCAAATGAAGATATAATCACTTTCTTCTTGGGTAGATGTCCGAGCGGTTTAAGGAGCACGCCTGGAACGCGTGTGTGGGGTAACTCGCCGAGAGTTCGAATCTCTCTCTGCCCGCCAGAAATTTGACAAAATTTATTCTATTGCCCTAATACAAAAAGAAATTTAAAGGATCAAAATGATCGAACATTTGCTGCTATTTTTTGCACTGCTAGCCATCATCATCGCTTTGGTGATGGTCTCAAACCGCCTAAAGGTCGCCTATCCTGTGCTATTAGTCCTTGGCGGGCTTGCCATTAGCTTTGTGCCAAATTTACCAAGTATTAAGATCGATCCTGAGCTTATTTTCATCATATTTTTACCGCCACTTCTTTACGAGGCCGCGTGGGCAAACTCGCTAAAAGAGCTCTATAAATGGCGCCGTACGATCGGCAGTTTTGCCTTTATCGTGGTTTTCATAAGCGCAGCAGCGGTTGCAGTGATAGCAAATTTCAGTGATCCCTGGCTTCTCGCTCGCCCTTGGCTTCATGCTAGGAGCCATCGTCTCGCCACCAGATGCGGTGAGCACGGCAGCTATCCTTAAATTTGTCAAAGCCCCACGCAGGATCAGCGCTATTTTGGAGGGCGAGAGCCTTTTAAATGACGCCTCCTCGCTCATCATCTTTCGCTTTGCCGCAGTTGCAGTGACAACTGGGCAGTTTATCTGGTATGAGGCGGCTGCTAGCTTTGTTTGGATGGTGGTTGGCGGCGTTTTGGCTGGTCTTTTGGTGGCACTTGCGGCTTATTTTTTACACAAAATTTTGCCAACTGATGAAAACAGCGACACGATAATGACGATCACGACGCCTTATATCATGTATATCTTGGCTGAAGAGCTAGGCGCTAGCGGCGTTTTGGCGGTGGTTTGTGGCGGACTTTATCTCTCTACTAAGAAAAATGAAATTTTCACCGCTTCAACAAGTATCTACGCGGTGCCCGTTTGGAACAACTTTATATTTTTGCTAAACGGCCTTGCATTTACCATGATCGGCCTTGATCTGCCTGAAATTTTAGCAGGACTAAAGCGTAGTGGCGTCTCGCTCTTTGAAGCGGTCTCTTACGGCATTTTGGTCACTGCCGTGCTCATCGTTATCCGCCTCATGGCATCTTATGGCGCCGTTTATATCACGATGTTTATGAAGCGCTATATCAGCGTGGCGGATGAGCGCAACCGCGGCAAAGCCACACCATTTATCGTCGGCTGGGCTGGCATGAGGGGCGTAGTCTCGCTGGCTGCGGCACTTTCTATCCCTGCTATGGCTGGGAGCGAGCCCTTTCCGCACAGAGACCTCATCTTGTTTATCACCTTTGTCGTGATCTTGCTAACGCTTGTGGTTCAGGGCTTAAGCTTGCCACTGCTCATCAAAAGTGTGAAATTTCCAGACTTTAACGACCACATGCCAAATGAGCTTGCAAGGATCAAGATCAAAAAGGCACTTGCGCAGGCTTCGCTCAAATTTAAAAAAGAGAAATTTGTGGGCGATGAGCATTTTTTATTTCAAAAGCTTGAAGAGGTTTGGAATTTCGAGCTTGAGAGTGAAAATTTTGAGATCAGCGACGAGACTAGACAGAGATATTTTGAGATTTTAGAGGAGCAAAGAAAGGCGCTTTGCGAGCTAAACAAAGATCCAAAGATCGATGAAGAGGTCATTAGGACGTTTTTATATCACATCGACCTTGAGGAGCAGAGGTGGCGTGCGCATAGCGAGCACTAAAATTTTCTCCCGACGCTGCAACTTACCGCGCCGCAAAATCTCTTGCCAAATTTGGCCTCGACGATGAGCACGAGCACGAAAAATATCTTCTCATCGTTCATGTGTGCGATCTGACGCAAAGTCTGGCTGGCGTTATTAAATTTAACATCATTTTCGCGCAAACTCTTGCAAAACAGGGCCTCGTCAAAGCCAAGCATGCGCGAAATTTCACTGATAGTGTAAGGCTCAAGCGAGGCGATGATGCGGTCCATGTTGCAGATCGTTGGATTTTTGCGGTGCGTGGTGACATCGATCATCTCATTTATGAGCTTTACTAGCTTTCTTCTGCGGTTAAAAAGGTGCAAGATCACAGCACAAACGATCAAAGCTCCTGCAAATTTATGCGCGCTCATCATCCACTCATTATACTCGCCCATGGCGAAATTTAGCCCAGTAAATGCGAGCAGGCAGATCCCACAGGCAAGAGCACAGACGATACGAAAATTTATATATCACTTCTACTTTTAGCAATGCAAATTCCTTAGTTTTTTGAAATTATACACCTACTATGCAAAAAATGAAGGTCGCCAACTAGAAATTTAGCTGGCGCATTAGAGTAAATTTAGCTAAAACTTATAGTTAAAGCTGAGATTAAAGGTGCGTGGATCGCCATAAACCATCATGTTTTTGCCGATGCCCTCGTAGTATTTTTTATTAAAGAGATTGTCGATATTTAGCTGTACGTCAAAGTTTTTAGCAAATTTATATCCAAACATCAAATTTGCCAAGGTGTAGCCTTTTTGTGTGATTTCATCTGCGCCTTTGCCAGTGTAAATTTTGCTCTTATACATAGCTCCAGCCCCTACTCTAAAGTCTCTAAATTCATACTTTGCAAATAAATTTGCCGTGCTTCTTGATGAGTCGGTGGCGTATTTCTCGCCGTTAGCATCTTTTGCGTTAAAGTGCGTTGCACCAAAGCTTAGGCTTAAGTTTTTAGTGATCTCGCCGTTTAGATCTAGCTCGACGCCCCTACTTGTCACGCCTTTGCCGGTTTCATATATGTCGGCATTTGTTGCTGGATTTTTCTTGCCAGTGTTTATGCCAAGCTTGTCTTGCACGATCTTAAAGACGCCAAGACTTGCTTGAAGTGCCCCGTCAAGATACTCGCCTTTGATGCCCACCTCATAGTCCTTGCCTTGGATCGGATCAAGATACTTGTCGTTTGCGTCCTTTACGTTTTGAGGCTTAAATATGCTCGTGTAGCTCGCATATAGAGTGTGGTTTGCTCCGATGTCGTAAGTTATGCCAAGATATGGCGTGATCTCATTTGTGAAATTTCTATTGTCTTTGCCGCCCTCGATCTCGTATTTGTAGTAGCTGACCCTAGCACCTAGCAAAAATTTAAGCTCATCGGTGATTGATAGTTTATTTGCCGCGTAAAATGCCTTTTGTATCGTTTTATCTTTGTTGTTTTGATCTTCGTAAGGGAATTTTGGATCATCAAGGTGTAAGTTTTTAAAATCAATCCTGCTTCTAGCTGTATAAGCAATCCCAGCTGGCGTAGTCCTTTGCAGCCAGTAGCTACTTACCTTATCGCTACTTTTTTTATAGTTGTTATACATCGCGCCAAAGACAAACTCATGAGAGAAATTTGCTATCTCGTAAGGGATATTTGCGTATGCATCGACGTTGTGGATGTTCTCCTCTCTTTTGTTTGCATAAGTGTAAAGATCACTTATATTGCCAGTACCGTCTAAATTTACCGCTCCACCGTAGTAGAGTAAATTTGAATCAGTGTTTGCCCGTCTAAATGAGTAGCTCAAATTTAAACTCGCTTCATTTTCAAAGTAGTGCTTAAAATCAGCGTAGAAATCAAGCGTTTTTATGTCCCATCTAGTCCAAGGCTGAGAGAAAATTTCATTTTTACTAAAATTTGTCCTAGAGCCATCTGTGTAAAAAGCTGGCATACCGCCCCACCTAACCCCGTGTCGTCTTAGCTCTTGATAAAACGCACCAAGGCTAAGCCATGAGTTATCGCCTATGTCGCTATCGACTACGCCGTAAATCGCGCTATTTTTGCGGTTGTAATAATCCATATAAGAGTGCGACTTCTCATGCATAAAAGATAGCCTCGCTCTGACGCTTCCGCTCTCATTTACTGGCGTTTGCACATCGCCATTTACGCCGTATCTATCGTATGAACCAGCGCTTATGCCAAAATTTCCTTTAAGCTCTTTTGCGTCTGCTCTTTTTCTTATGAAATTTAAGCTAGCAGCTGGGTTGCCAGCGCCTGCAAGTAGGCCATTTGCCCCTTTTACCACCTCAACTCTTTCATAAGGCAGCAAGCTCATATCATTTGCGCCAAGGCTAAAGCCGCCAAAGCTAGGCATCGAATCAAGCAAGTAATAATCTATCTTAAAGCCACGAGCCGTCGGATATACGCGCTCGTCCCATTTGTTTAGCGTGACGCCTGGGATATTTCTAAGAAGCACCTGATAGTCCTTGATGCCTTGATCTTTTAGCCTTGCCTCTGTTAGCACTGTTAGCGACTGAGGCGTTTGACGAGAGGTTAAATTTAGCCTTGTTGTGCTCTTTACAAGCTCTTTTGCGAAGTAGTTTGCATCGTCTCTTCGCTCGCTCTCCACGACATCGACCGCTTCTAAAACCTTATCGTTTTCACTAGCATAAATTTGAGGCAATGCCAAATTTTAAAGCAACTAAGCTAAGTAAAATTTTTTTCATTTTTTCTCCTTTTAAATTTTCTAAACCACAGATAAAGCCCTGAGATACTCAAAACTAGCGGCGAGATACCCACTATAAACCAGATAAATTTTGTAGTTTGGTTGTAGTTTCCAAAGTGCGATCTTCTAAAGGCTGAGAGGATTTTCTCGCTCAAATTTGCATTTTTTATGTCTAGGACGCTAACTAGCTTGCCGCTATCTTTGTCGTAGGCGATCACGCTTGAGTATTCGTTATGCAAAAAGCTTTGCCACATCACGTAGCCAAAGATGCGGATGTTTGCTCCTTTCATGAAAGGCAGCGAGATAAAGTGTGGCTCAAAGCCTTTTATATCCTTTTTGCTTCGCGCCACCAGCTCATCAAGGGATAAACTTTTGTTATAAATTTTTGCGTCTATTACGAAGTCATTTTTAAACTCTGGCATGCGTGCCATCCTAAATTCCCACCAAGCGCCGCTTATGCAAATGAGCAGTAAAACTGGCGTGCAAAAAATTCCTATTATCTTGTGGATGTCGTTCATGAAAACATTTAGCCCATTTACGCGCAATCTAAGCAGAGTTAGCCAAAATTTACGGTAGATCACAAAGCCGCTAATGCAGATAAAAAATGTAAAAATAGCTGTTAAAAAGAGGATGATGTTTCCACTTTTTCCAAGAAGAAGCTCCTCATGGATATGCGCCAAAACCCCGAAAAATCCCTCATCGTGCGCAAGTGGCTCGCTCTTTATCTTGCCGCTAAAAGCGTCAAAATAGATAAATTTCCACTCTTTTTTACTATCGTTATGCTCGATTAGCCAAATTTTCGTCGCATTTCTTAGGGTTTGCATCGATATTTATGCCAACCATCTCGTAGCCGCTAAGCTCGTTTGCGACGATATCTCTTAGCTCATCAAAGCTAATCCTTTTGCTTAAATTTTCTTTGTTTAAATTTACATTTACGATATTTGGGATAAAAAGGTTGTTTAGTTCGTCTTTATAAACGAGGATCGCACCGCTAAAGCAAACTACAACAAGCGGGATAAAAAGAGAAGCGACAAATATGCATGCACCTTGTAAAAAAGCTTTAAATTTAAAATTTCACCCCTTTTGCCACCTTTTAAAAGTTAGTTTTGATAACAGCTCGCAATTTTACAAGGTTTTTGCTTTTATAATTTTTAAAACCATTATCAAAATATAATTTTAAAAAGAAAGTGACGTTTGTGAAATTTGAGTTTAGAAGGGTAAGAAATTTGATTTTAAAAGATAGAAAACTCCTCTTTGTGTAAGCGGAAAAGCCAGAAAAGGGGAAGCAAAGTCTTAACCGCTACAAAAAGGAGGGTCCGTTTAGGACGATGAAATGTTATTATTTAAATATAAATTTTAATGAAATTTTTAGTTAATAAAAAAGAAATTCTACGTAATACTAAAGTAAATCACGATATTTAGGCATTTGCTAAAGAAATTTCTCTTTTAAAAAGATAAAAATATATGCTTTGTGTGAAAGCAAAAATCACATTTGAAATTTCATTTTTACTACTATTAAACGTGGTTTATTCAAAAGTTCTATCAAATTTTAAAATTTACAAGCGAGCATATCACGGCTATAAATTTAGTAGCATGTTAAGGCAGGTGAGTAAGATTTTAAAATTTGTCAGAATTTTCTAACCAAAACGCATGCAGTGCGCAAGCACCATTGCATGCCACCTCTAACGTTGTCGGAGTTAGGGGATCGTTAAGGGGAAGAGAGCGACTTCGTAATTCAAGCCTCTTCCCCCTTAACAAAGAAACAAAACTTTAAATTTCTAAAAAGCTATTTTGCAAATTTTAAAATTTCATGAACGAGTAATTTCGGCTCTAAAATTTGAGCTAAGCGGTGAGCGAAGCCAAATTTTAGTAGTCAATTCTTGCGAGTGAATGAAAGTTTAAAATTTGCAAATTTGCTTCGTCATACATATAAATTTCAGATAAATTTTAATTCTTAGGCACGAGTTCTAAGACATTGCAGGCTCGTTTGCTGCCCATTTTGCAAGCTTTATCAAGGGCATTTGCAGATAGATCAAAGCTCTGCTCTACGCCGTTTCCTTGCAGATATTTTGTAGCTAGCTCGTAGCAAGCTTCGCTGCTGCCATTTTCGCAAAGCGACTTAAATATCTCATAAGATCTAACCAGATCTCTCTCCACGCCAAGACCTCGACCTAGCATGTCAGCATATAAAAAGCAAGAGGTTTTGTCTTTGTTCTCGCACTCGCTTGAAAGCTTTTTAGTAAAGCTCTCGCAAGCTTTTGCGTCACTTTTGTTGATGCAGTTTTGCATATTTTCATCCCAGTTTGCACTTAGAGATAAAACGGCAAAGGCTAAAAATAAAATGGATTTTTTCAGTAAATTTCCTTAAGAGATAAACCCCCTTTGGGGAAAGGGGGTCATTACAAAAAGGAGGTTTCTTGTTGGACAAGTGGAATAATACAAGCCTCGTCTAAATTTAAAGCCAACTCTTATTTAACAAAAAACAATCAAACAAGATCTCTCTTGCTAAAGCCCAAATAGCCGCAAACTAGCAAGATCGCGCCAAGCAATAAAGGATAGATGATCGCATAAGCTACGAAGGTCGCTTTTGAAAATGTGCCTAAGATAAAGTAAGATGCAGTGCCGATGACTGCTAAATTTGGATCAAAAAGGCTAAGCGCTGCTATCCTAAAAAGCTCAATCGGATTTAACATAGCGATAGAGTATATGATCGTACTCATCGACAGAGCTTCGCATAAGCAGTCCAATGAGCGCTAGATCGATAAAAGCTAGCATGATAAGCCAGAGCAAAAACGCCACGCCTTGGCCTGTCTCTTGATTTTTGATAAGGCTTGATATGAAAAAGCCAAGCGATAAAAAGACGATACTTAGGCTAAAAAGCAGACCAAAGTAAAGCACCAGCACGCCCCAAGGTATCGACACGCCCTTTATAAAGCCAACCACCACGCAAAGCAAAAGCGAGAACAAAAGCGGCACAAAAACGACAAATGTCCGCCCAAGCGCCTTGCCAAAGTAGTACTCTTTAAGGCTTAGTGGGAAGCTTAGCACGTATTCAAGTAGATTTGTGTCCCTGTCTTGATTTATACTTCTAACGGTTGAAATGAGGATAAATATCGGCACGATGATAACGCAAATTTTGTATAAACAAAAGTAGCGCCCTTGTTAGCCCAGAAAAGCCAAGCACGCGCGAGTCGGTCACTCCGCTAAATAAAAATCCTATCATCAAAGCAGAAAAAGAAGCGCATAGATCGCAAACCACCTTGAGCGAAACGACTCTTTGACGTCTAGTTTTGCTATTAAAAAAGGTTATTCACTCTTGCTCCTTAAATTTTCTTCTTTGATGATCTTGCCAAGGTCCATATAGACGCATCTATCAAGCAGATGAGCGATCTCATCTATGCGGTGCGAGATGAAAACTAGCGTCTTGTTTTGCGTGAAGTTATCGAGTAAATTTTTAAAAGACTCCCTTGCTTTTACATCTAAATTTGCCGTTGGTTCGTCAAACATCAAGATTTCGCTATCTTTGGCAAATGCGATGGCTATTAACATCTTTTGCTTCATACCGCCAGAGAGCTTGTAAAAGGACTTGTTTAAATTTGCATGCAGGTCAAGCTCTAAAAGCTTGCTAAATTTCTCAATATCTTCAAATTTTACATTTGAGCTTTTGCAGACAAACTCGCAAAGCTCACGCAGGCTAAATTTAAGTGGCGGCGGGGTTTGTGGCACAAATGAGATAAACTTTAGCGCCTCTTTTCTATCTTTTAGGGTATTTACGCCATTTATCGCGACGCTTCCGCTATTTGGCACAAACTCGCCCAAGATGATACGCATGAGCGAGCTTTTGCCAGCTCCATTTTGCCCAAGTATCGCTATCTTTTCGCCAGCTTTTACATTTAGACTGACGCTATCAAGTATCTTTTGCGAGCCAAAATTTTCGTTACTTCTTTTATATCTATCAAAAAATTTCCTTATATGAGTTTCTTAAAGCCGTTGTCAAATTTAAGCGCATCTTGGTGGCACACGTCGATACACCTGCCACAAAGTGTGCAGTCAGCCCCAGCTATCCTAAAGAGCTTTTTGCTATCATCAGTTTTTGCGCCCTTTTTTGTCATAAAAAGCACGTGTGGCACTAGGCAAACATCGGTGCAAACCAAGCAGTGATCGCACTTTTCTTTATCCCAGCTAACCTTTATCGCATTTGGCTTTGCTAGTAGTGAATAAGTCGCTCCAACAGGGCAGACATACCTACACCATGCCCTGCGTGAGAAGAAAATCTCAACCACAAGCATAGCTACAACAAGCCAGATAGCGTGAAAGTAGCCATAGATGATAAATCTTGAAAATATCCCAACGACGTTAAAATTTCAAAGACTAGGCTTGAGCTAGCAAAGCTAAGAGCCAAAAACAAAATGGTAAAAGCGTATCGCCACTTTGTGTCAAAAACTCGCGGCTTTACTATCTTTTTAGCGCGTAAATTTTCATGGATCTTCTCAGCTATCTCGCTTATGAGTGAATACGGGCAAACCCACGAGCAAAAGCCCCTGCCACCAAAAATGATGTAAAAGGCCAGGATACTGAAGCGAGCCAATTAGTAAATTTACATGAATTTCATGCGTTGCCAAAAAGACTTGCAAGCTCATAAATGCATCTGCTAGGTGAAAGCCAAGTATCCTTGAGGCGCTGATATCGCCCTCTAAAATTTGCACATCGACCCTGTAAGAGAGGACAAATAAAAGATGAACTAGCACGATAGTAAAAATGCGCCAAAAACGTATGCTTGGGCGCTTTTTGCCATCTTTTGTAGTCGTTATTAGCGTGCTTAGAAAGCTTACATTTCTAACGGTCGCACGAACGTTATATTTATCCATTTTTACTTTTTAAATTTAGAAATTTCATCAGCAAGGCTGTTTAGATCGCTGTCACTAACGTTTGTAAGCAGTCCCTTCATAAGCGTGTTTTGCACCTTGCCAGCCTTATAATCAGCTAGTTTTTTAAGCAGATCCTCTTTGCTTAGATGAGTGATATCAGGCGCTACGACGCCCTTGCCATTTGCGCCGTGACATGGTGCGCAAGAGGTTAGGTATTGCTTGCTAACGCCTTCATTTTGCGTCTTAGCCACGCTTAGGCTTAGCTCTTTTACCTTTTTTAGCTCATCTTCGCTGGCAAATTCCTCGCTAGACTTTGACTGCTGCTTTGAGATATTTTGCTCCACTTTTGGCTGAACGCTAGCTTCTGCTTTCTCCTTTTTAGGCGGAGTTTGGCTTAGCATAAACACCATGATGCCGCATATCAGCACCGCTAAAATGATCGTTATGATTTTTCCGATTTTCATTGTTTGCTCCTAAACTGCGCATTAAAATCGCTTATCTCTTTGGCTAGCTTTCTAATCTCACTCTCATCCATCTTTTTAACAAGATCACGCATTAGCACATTTACCTTCTCTTTGTTTTTATAAGCGTTTATCATCTTGAAAATTTCATCCTCGCTCTTTGTTAAAAGAGATGGTCCGATGATGCCATTTGCATAGTCGTCGTGGCAGGCTGAGCACTTAGTGATGAAGTCCTTGCTAAGTCTGCCCTTTATGAGCCTTAAATTTATACTTTGAAGCGGGCTTTTTACCATGGCAAGCGCTCCGATCTGGCGGCTTACGTTGTTATCTTCAAGTCCAAATTTAACGCTTTTTTCACCGTGCATGTCGTATTTTATAAATTCATTTTGCTTATTTGTGCTCTCGTTGTTTTCATTTTTTTCGACCTTTATGCTAGCACTTGTCGCTACTTTTGCGCCTTGCTCGCTAGCAGCCTCTTGCGCTTTGTCCTCACTCTTTTCACAGCCGACAAATATCAACGCAGCAGCTATTAAAGGTATTATTGTTCTCATTTTTTCTCCTTGTAAATTTCATCATAACTCATCTTTGGGGCGATATTTATGATCTTGGCTGGGCAGACCTCAGCGCAAACGCCACAACCTACGCAGCCATTTTTTATAAGTGGTAAATTTGCCTCGCTCATTGCTATCGCGCTATCGCCAACTGGACAAAGCGTGACGCAAAGATCGCAAATTTGACCGATCTTGCCTTTTATCTTATCTTTTAGCGCCTCTTCTCTGTCATTATAGGCTTTGCGATCAAGCAGATCTTTAACGCCAGCTTCGCTTAAATTTTCTCTTTTTACGCTCAAACAGGCCGCCGTCCCACTTAAAACTGCAACGCCCATTTTGACATCGCCCACGACCTTTGTGGCGTGATCGAGCGCTCCGCTAGGACAGGCTAGCACGCATGGGAAAAGGTCGCACAAGTAGCAGCCTCGCTCTTTGGCGTCGATGTGAGCTGAGCCACTTGAGTAGCCATCTTCTATATCAAGCAAGCTTATGCTGTGATATGGGCAGACTTGCACGCACTGGCCGCATTTGACGCAAAGATCATCAAAGTCATCAACAGCACCTGGGGGTCTAAAGATAGAGTTTGTCGCCACTACTTTTTGGCAAAAACTTGCCTATGGCGTATCCAGCCACCGCTGCGGCTGAGCCTATTATCATAAAATTTCTTCTATCCACGTTTCGCCTTTAAAGCGTTGAAATTTGAAACATCAAGCGGTTTTATCCTAGGCGAACTATCTTCAAGTAGCTTTATGGGCTCAGAAAATGGAGCTAGTTTGGCTAAGAAATTTAAGACGCTAAAGACGCTTGAGCCATAGAAAAACTGCAAATTTGGATAGTACTGCCAAAGCTGATCGATGTATGAGAGGTGCAAAAATGGCGTATCGCCGTAGCCATCTTTATCTCTATCAAAGCTCTCATACTCATCATAGTAGTTCTTGCTCCATCTGTTTAGTAGCATCTTTTCGCCTGGGTGTCGTTTACGACGATGTCCATGTTGCCGATAAAGTCGTTGTTTTCAAAGATGCTTGTGCCTTGTGTGGCGTGAAAATAGACGCCAACTACGTTGTGTAAAATTTTATTGCCTATAAAATTTATAGTTGATCCCGGCTGAAACGGCGAGTTATCAAGCAAGATGCCACGTGCGTTATAGACAAGGGTGTTATTTTCTATCGTAAAGTCAGACACGTCCTTTAGTCCGATGCCGATACCAAAGGCGCCGTCACTATCCATAACGAGGTTATTTTTTATATTTTAGCTAGCTGAATACATAAAAAACATACCAACAGCGTTGCCGATAAATTCGTTATTTTCAACTGAAATTTTGATTAGCATACATAAAATGCAGCGAATATCTGCTGCCAACTGCTTTATTGCTTAGAAATTTATTGTGACTTGCGTACCATGCGACCATGTCACGGCTGTCGCGGATATTGTTGCGCTCGATCAAATTTTCATGGCTATACCAAAGTCTCACCGCATCACCTCTAAAGCCAAGACTAGCGCCCTTTTTTGAGGTGATGTTGTTTTCAGTGATCTTTGAGCTACTGCACTCTTTAAAGTCAATCCCAAAAAGCACATCGCTTATGTCATTTTTAGAAATTTCAACATTATTTGCCTTGTCACAGCCTATGCCAGCGTCAAGCTCGCCAAGATCGTTGCCACTGCCACTTATCTTTAAATTTTTAAGTGTCACATTTGAAGCGATGATCTTTATAACGCTGCCCTTGCCGTCACCTTTTATGTGGGCATTTTTGCCTTCTCCTATGATCGTAAGAGGCTTAGAAATGATTATATTTCCTTCATAAATGGCATCCCCCAGCTTTATCACATCGCCAGGGTTAGCGTTATTTATCGCATCTTGAAGGACGTTTGCAAAGCCAAAAAGTGGCAAAAAAACAAGGGCAAATTTAGAAAATTTACGCATTTAGCTCTTTTTTCTTTGAAAATACCGCAAGTATGCAAAGCACGCTCATCACCATCATCACCCAAAAGCCGATAGTTGGGTATGAGTGCGTAGTAAAGTGCGCCACGCTACCATCGCCTAAGACCGTTGGCATAAATGGCTTGATCTTAAAGGCGCCCCACTCTTGCATATTGTGTCCATACCAGTATAGCCAACCCACAAATGCGCTCATAAATAGCACCGGTGCGATGATGGTTGGCACCATGAGAAGTGAGTTAAATTTACCGTCATAGTATAAAACGCAAGCATGCAAAGTGTGGCGATAAGTAGATAATAAGGCGCGATCGCTCGCTCTAAATTTTCCGCCATGCTCCATAGGATACATGCCAATGTAGTGGTTTATCGTATTCATCTCGTGCACGTCGCCGCTATATCCATCTACGTGAAAATAGACTGGGATGCCATCTGGAAAGGCTGCCTTTGGGTAGTTTGGCGCTTCAAGAGAGACGTACCAGATAGGAAAAGATGGCGTGCCGATCTCTGCTTTTTGCTCGATCATCTTGTGAAGATCACTTGCCACCTCTTTTGGCAAAAGGTGGTTTTTATACTGAAAAGAGCTATAAAGATCGTAGATAGTGTAAGCATAAGATGGTAGCTCGTTGCCGTTAGCTATACGCTCTTTTGCTCCGTGCCAGCCAAGAACTGGCAGAGTAAAACAAACGCTCATAATGATAAGTGCAACAATGGTATAAATTTTATATTTACTCATAATCTCTCCTTTAAATTTTAAAATTTAGCCTAGTAAAAGTTAAATTTTAAAATTTAAAAGGGGCAAAAATGCCCCTTAAAACTACATACCTGCGTTTTCGTCTATCCATTTTAGATACTGGATGATATTTTTGATCTCTTCGTCACTCATGTGCTGATTTGGCATTCTAAGTTTAAAGAAGTCAATCATCGCTTTAACGTAGTCGTCGTTATAGAATTTAGCAGGATCTTTTATGAAGTCTGCTACCCATTTTTCGCCGTTTTCATGTCTTAGCAAGACACCAGTTAGATCTGGACCTGAGCTTACTTGACCGATAACGTGGCAGCCATTACATCCGCCTTTTAGATAAGCTTCTTCGCCTTTTGCAGCAGCTGGGCTCATCGGAGTTGCGATCTCTTTTGCTAGGTTGTTTTTAGCTCTTAGACCAACGTCAGTGGTTTTAACCATGTATTGCCATACTTGATACTCCCAAAGGATAGCGCCATTTACGTCGCCTTTTTGTAAGCTTCGTCAGCTTTAGCTTTTACCTCTTTGATGTGGCCGTATTGATCAAGTGCGTCATCAACCAAAGCCTTTACTTTTGGATATTTCTCATAATGTTTCTCTTTTAGGTATTTAACAACCTCTTGGATAACATCATCAGTTGCTTTGTTAGTTGCGATTACTTTGTCGTACTCAGCTTTTAAAGCCTCTGGACTTAGAGTTTTTAGCTTGCTATTTTTTGCAGATTCATATTTTTTATTTGGATCTTTAACAAGTAAATAACCCATCATCTCTAGGTGAAGTGCTGAACAAAACTCGGTGCAGTAGTATGGGAAGACACCTTCCATATCAGCTACGAAATTTACTGAAGCAGTTTTGCCAGGCTCAAGTGAAGCGTGGATGTTGTAAAGGTCGATGCCAAAGCCGTGAGTCTCATCTTGCGCGCGCTCTAGGTTTGTTAGGTGAATTGTTACATTATCGCCTTTATTTACCTCGATGTGCTCTGGGTTGATGTGGCTTCTGATCATTGTTGCATAGACAGTTACGTTTTTGCCGTTTCTCTCAACTCTTTCTTGACCAGCTAGAGTTACATATGGGCTAGCCTCACCTGTTCTTGAGTTTGTACCCATGTTGTAAGTAAGCGCTGGAGTTAGCTTGCTAGCAGCTATTGAAACAACGTCGTGTGGCTCACCAAGTGGGATAGGCATATCATAGATTAGCTCCATTTTTGGACCATTGATGTCGATTAGCTGGTGGTTTTGTGGATGGAGTGGGCCAACTGGGTTGAAACGATCGATTGAAAGTTTATCAAGTGCGATTGCATATTTTCCAACTGGTTTTGCTGATTTGCCCTCCATTGTGTCAAGGTGACCGATGTTGTAATGAACATTTACTTTATCAAGCACTTTTAAATTTTTGTAGTCCCATTTTACTATTTGACTATCAACGTAAAGTGAAGTATAGACTACACCATCTTGTGAGTCAAATGATGTATGCAGTGGTCCAAGGCCAAGTTCGACTTGTCCGTGCATTGTCTTTTCTCTATCTAAGATAGGTATGCCGTATGGGTCAGTGCCAGCGTACTCTTTTTTGTCGATTAGCTCTTTGATCTTTTTAAAGTCATAAACTGATGCGTGAGTATCAAGCTTACCACCAACGATGATGTATCTGCCGTCTGGTGTTACGTCACAACCATGTGGGCTCTTTGACTCTGGGATCAAGAATAGCGCCCCAGCTTTAACAGCAGCCTCTATCGTGATCACTCTGTGACCATTTACAACTTTGTAGTTTTTCTTATCCTGTGCAAGTTTTTCTAAAATTTGCCAGTTATAAACATGTAAGAAGTCGGTGTCATTTCTACTAGCACCTGCCTCAAATGGAGGAAGACCTTTTTCGATACCACCTGTATACATCTCGCTATTTATTGAGTTTGTAAAGCCCCAGCCGTAGCTCTCGCCCTTACCAGCGTCGCTTAAGTCTTGCCAGTATGGAGGAAGCTCAAGTGAGAAAGATGCTTTCTCGTCGATCTTGCCTTTTGGATAGTCAAATTTCCAAAATGTCACAGCGCCTCTATAAACGGCTTCGTAGTCGTCCATTGAGTGATAGTTGTCATCAAGTGGAGCTGCATACTGGCTAGCTTCGATGACATACTCGCTGTTTGGAGTGATGAAGCTACCGCCGTGCTCACTCTTCATGATAGGGTTTACGACCATTTGAGTTGTCTCAAAGTCTTTTAAATTTATAACAGCGATCCTTGGGTTTGCCTTGTCGTTGATAAATAGATAATCACCAACATACTCACCATTTTTCTCAGTGAAATTTGGGTGGTGTGTATCGCCCCAAGTTATCTCTTTGCCCCTGATGTTGCCTTGTTTTAAAACGGCTTTTGACTCATCGTCATAGCCATATCCTTGCCAAGGCTCTGGGGTGAAAACGCCGATGTATTTGTAAATTCTCATCGACGGAACGCCATAAACTAGCACTTGACCACTCTGCCCGCCAGATGAAAAGACGATGAAATCATCTTTTTTACCGCTTGGCTGGTAAGTCTTAGCAGCTGCAAGGACATCTTTTTCGCTTAGCCCGCGCTCTTTCATGACTTTTTCAAGGTCACTACTAGCAGCACAAGCAGCAGTTAAAGATAGCCCAAGCAGTGCAGCACTTGCGACACAAAATAACTTTTGCATTTACTCTCCTTTTTAAAATGAATTTATCTCTAAACTCTTTGTCTTATTGCCTAGATCCACGCCAACAAGCACGTTTTTATCTATAAAAATTTCTTTTATCTCGCCGCTAAAAAGCTCTTTTTTGCCCTTTAGCTTGAAGCTTTTGTCAAATTTATAGATCACTCCGTCCTCGCCAGCTACCAAAACCTCATCTCCCGCGCAAGCAAGAGCTGAAATTTTAGATCTTAAAACTTGCTTTTTAGCTCCACTTTTAAGATCTAAAATTTCTCCGTTTCTAAAGCCTATGAAAATTTCATCATCACTAAATTTACAGGCACTAATGGGTGCAAAGCCAACGCTTTTTTGCTCTTTTGCGTTAAGCTTGCTATCAAGCAAAAAAGCCTTGCCATTAAAGCTTGTAAAAACACTCCCCCGCCAAGCGGTAAAAAGCTAGAAATTTTATAAACATTGTTAAAATTTTTTGATATAAATTTTTAGAACTCTTGTCAAAAATAGCGATCGTTACGACATTTGCCATATCGCAAGCGACGTAAATTTTCTCTTTATCTAGCAAGATATTTGAAACCTTACAGCCAACATTTGGCAGTGCAAATAAAAATTCCTTCTCGCTAGCTACCTTTACGATCTCGTTGTTTAAATTTGCAACGTAAAAAGAGCTCTCATCAAAAGCACATCTTTGATCTTTGTAAATTTTCTCCTTTAGTCCTAGGCTTTTTGTCTCGCCATCTTTTACAAAGATGATGTTTTGACTATTTTCATCGACGAAGCAGCCCTTACTCTCAGCAAAAAGCGCCATCAAAGATAAGCTAATACATAGCAGAAATTTCATTATCTAGGTTGCTTTCATCGTAAATTTAAAATTTGTAAAAACTATACAAGCATAACTCTTAAAAGCAAATTAGCGATTAATTTACTTTTTTAAGCATTTAAAGAAAAATATCAATAATTTTTTTTAAATTTTGCTATTTACAATAAATAGACTTTGGAATTTAACGGATAGAAATATACTTTTGATAAAATTTATTATCTATAAAAGTTCGTATTTTAGGCATATTATGCATTAAAATTTAAATTATAAATATTTTTTTAAAAAAATTATTTAAATTAGATAATTATATTAAGAAATGAAAAATCGCTCTTGCATTTTGAGCAAAGCTTAAATTTTAGATTTTTGATATTTTTTTGCTTAAATTTGCTGATAACTTAAATTTGCTTAAATAGGCTATAATCCACCAAAAAAAGGAGAGATAATGCTAACACATTTAGATGAAAAGACTGTCCAAAGATGGTCGATGTAAGCCCAAAAGATCCCACCAAAAGAGTAGCAACTGCTAGCGGGATCATCAAAATGAGCAAAGATGCTTTTAAGGCGATCAAAGAAAATACCGGTAAAAAAGGCCCAGTCATCCAAACAGCCGTCGTTGCTGCGATAATGGGCGCTAAAAAGACAAGCGAGCTAATACCTATGTGCCATCCACTGGCCATTTTGGGTGTGGATTGTGATATTGAGGAGCTGCCTGAAATTTGCGCTTTTAAGCTTTACGTGAGCGTCAAGATAGAGGGCAAAACAGGCGTTGAGATGGAGGCTCTAACAGGCGTGAGCGTGGGACTTTTGACCATTTACGATATGGTAAAAGCCATAGATAAGGGCATGCAGATAGATAACATCGTGCTAGAGAGCAAAACAGGAGGCAAAAGTGGCGAATATATGCGATCTAAATAATAAAAAGGCAAAAATCGACTACCCAACACACTGGGAGTATAAAGTGATATTTGACGCTGGCGTAAATGCCGAAGAGAAGGTAAAAGAGATAGTAAAAGATAGAGAATTTAAGCTAGTTTTTTCGAAATTTAGCAAAGATAAAAAATACGCTAGCTACGATCTAGCCGTGCTAGTTTTAAGCGAAGAAGAGAGGCTAGAGATATTTTCAGCGCTAAAACACGAAGCAAAATACGTTTTATAAGGCAAAAATATGGATAAACTTGAGCAAAATTTACGTGATTATAAAGATAGCGAGGGGCTACTAACTAGCATAAAGGCTCTTTGCAACGACTTTTTTAAGGACGTCTCAGACAAAGACGAAAACACACTGCCTGATCTTTTGAAGCAAAAGATGAACGAGCTTTACGACAAGATGGATAAAGAGAGCCTCATAAATGCTAAAAACCTAAAAAGCGCTATGGAGGGGATAAATCAAGCTCTAGTTAGCGGCGAAGAGAAGCAGCTTTATGAGCTATTTGATAAAAGAGATGAGATAAATAGAGCGATCGAGACAAAGCGTGAAGAGATAAAAAATAGGCTAAAAATTTCATTTGAGGCGGCAGAAGATGTCGTAAAAGATAGAAATTTTAGTGAAAAAGAGGAAATTTTAGAGCTTTTAAACAATGCGATCATTAGAGAGACAAGGATGCTTGGCATCTTAAAAGAGAGCGCTCAAATCGCCTTTTTAACGACGCTTGAGGGCGCAAAGGATGTCGAAGAGACTGCTGGCGCGATAGCTAAAAATATGACCTATTCTGCGATAAGAGGTGGGAATTTAGCAAAGAGCGAATGTTTGAAATTTCAAAAAATATCATCAGTGCAGCAGGAAATTTAGCAAATGAGGGGCACATATTTGCAAAAGAGCTGATAAAAGGTGCGATAAACGGCACAAGAGATGGCATTTTAAGAGCTATTGAGAAGCTAAAAGATGAGGCGAAATTTGCTCCAGATGAGCTAAGGCTAAACTCACAGCTTTTAAATTTAAAAAACGTGGATGAAGAGTTTATAGCGCTTCTTAAAGAGCTTGAAAATGAATTTGACGGCGTGGCTAAAAGCGAGATCGAAAGCGTGATAAATAGCGAGCTTGACACAAATCTAGCAAAATTTAAACGTATAAGCGATCAAGCGATGGAGCAGATCAGCTCAAGGCTTGAAGAGCTAAAATCAAACGGCGTTGCTAAGCTTGTGAGCGAGGCAAATAATAAATTTGAAGCTCTAAAACAAGAGCTAAACGACAAGAGTAAAAAGCTAAAGCTAAATTTTGACGCAAATGACAAGCTTGAAGGTCTCAAACAAGATATCGCAGAGTTTGAGAAAAAGGCGAATGACAAGCTTGAAGACATCAAACAAATGGATATAAAATCAGAAGCTAAGAAATTTGGCGACAGAGCATATCAAGCCGCAAAAGACTTCATAAATGTCATAAAAAAGATAAAAAGAGGAGGTAAATTTGCCAAGCTTTTTGGCAAATTTATCATTTTGGCTAGGTCTTAGCCTAGCCCTTTTATAACTTAAATTTATAAAAACAGATAGAGCAAAAACGCACCCAAGATCAAGCGGTAAATGACAAAAGGTAGCATCCTGATCCTTGAGATGATCCCCATAAATAGCTTCACGCAGATATAAGCACTAACTGCACTTATGATGACGCCAAGGGCAATGTCGCTCCATGGCAAGGCATTTGGATCTTTTATAAGCTTGATGCTCTCAAGTCCGCCAGCTAGGATGATGACAGGTATCGAAAGTAAAAATGAGAAATTTGCACTGCCCTTGTGGCTAAAGCCCAAAAACAAGGCCGCTGTCATCGTTATACCTGATCTTGAGACGCCAGGGATGAGCGCCACAGCCTGCGCTAAGCCTATGATGAGAGCAAATTTTATGGTCATTTCGTATTCGCTTTTGTTTGTTGAGCGAAGATCAGCAAAGTAAAGTGCGATGCCAAAGATGATCGTGGTAACAGCGATCACAACGCCGCTTCTTGCATACTCTTCGATCACGTTGTTAAACAAAAGTCCAAAGATGCCAACTGGGATAGTGGCAAATCCCACGCACCAGACAAGCAAGCTATCGCCCACCATCTTTCTTTGCGCTATCGAGGCAAAAAAGTCGCGAAGTAGCTTAAAAATCGTATCTTTAAAATAAAAAAGTATCGCGCTTAGCGTACCAACATGCACTGCCACGTCAAAAGCAAGCCCTTGATCTGGCCAGCCAAGTAGCTTTGGCACCAAGATGAGATGAGCCGAGCTGGATATCGGCAAAAACTCGCTTATGCCTTGCACCAAGGCCAAAACGATAACGTGAGAAATTTCCATAAAATGCCTTTTTTGATTTTAGATTGCAGCTGGGGATTTTACTCCCCAAAGTTAAATTTTATATAAGTTCGCTAGCAAAATTTGCAAGCTTTTGCGGAGTAAATCCGAAGTGATCAAATAGCTCATTTGCCTTGCCGCTGGCGCCAAAGCTGTTCATGCCATAAACTGCGTCAGCAAATTTATACCACTCATAGCCAGTTGCTGCCTCAACTGCGATGATGGTTGTATTTTTATCTAAAATTTTAGCCACGTACTCAGCTGGCTGCTCGCAAAGCAGATCAAAACAAGGTGCTGATACGATGTTTGCACCGATGCCCTGCTCAGCTAGAAGTGCGGCTGCTTTTACGCAGAGCGAAACCTCGCTGCCGCTTGCTATAAATGTGATCTTCGCATCTTTTGCCAAGCTTAAAAGATATGCGCCATTACTAACCTCGCCAAATTCGCCTTTAGCAAGTGGGTCAAGCCCTTGGCGACTAAGCACAAAGGCACTTGGAGCGTTTAAATTTAGAGCCACTTGCCAGCTAGCTGCGTTTTCGTTGCCATCAGCTGGGCGGAAAGTGTAGAAATTTGGCATCGCTCTAAATGTGCTAAGCTGCTCGATAGGCTGGTGTGTCGGACCATCTTCGCCAACGCCGATGCTATCGTGCGTGAAGACAAAAAAGTGCTTGATGCCCATTAGCGCTGCTATCCTCGCACTTGGCTTTAGATAGTCGCTGAAGATGAAAAATGTCGCTGAAAATGGCAAGAAAAGGCCGTATCTGGCGATGCCGTTGTTGATAGCTGCCATGGCGTGTTCTCTGATGCCGTAGTGGATATTTTTGCCATTTGGGAAGTCGCCCATGCCCTTTAGCTCGGTCTTGTTTGAAGGAGCAAGATCTGCGCTACCGCCGATAAAGCCAGGGAGTTTTTTAGCTATCTCGTTTAAAATGACATGGTTTGTATCTCTTGTGGCTAGTTTTTTGTCGCTAAAGTCTGGAAATTCGATCTTGCTAAAGTCTGGATTAAGAAGTGAGTTTAATAAATTTTTGCCTTCAATGCTTAACGCCTCAACCTTTTTGTTCCACATCGCCTCTTCAAGATCGCCCTTTTCAACTGCACCTCTAAATCTTAAAAGCACGTCCTCGTCGATAGCAAATTTCTTCTCAGGGTCAAAGCCAGCTGCGGCCTTTGCCTTTTTGATGATCTCTTCGCCAAGCGGTGCGCCGTGGCTGTGGTGGCTGCCCTCAAGCTCCATTGCGCCGCGTGCTATGTGCGTGTTTGCGATGATGAGATATGGCGACTCTTTCTCGTTTGCTTGCTCAAGAGCAAATTCGATCTGGTTGTAGTCGTGTCCGTCGATGCGTGCGACCTCCCAGCCCTGCGCCTCAAACCTTGCCTTGACGTCCTCGCTAAATGCGATCGCTGTGTCGCCCTCGATCGTGATGTTGTTTGAATCATAAATGAGCACAAGGTTGTCTAGTCTTAAATTTCCAGCGATTGAACATGCCTCGTAGCTTATGCCCTCTTCAAGATCGCCGTCGCCGCAAAGGCAGTAAATTTTATGATCGATTATTTTATTATCTGGCTCGTTTAGCACGTTTGCAGCGTATTTTTCTGCCATGGCTAGACCAACTGCATTTGCTACGCCTTGACCAAGTGGACCAGTAGCCACCTCAACGCCTGGAGTGTGAATTTCTGGGTGTCGCTGGGTGTTTGAGCCAAGTTGGCGAAATTTCTTAAGCTCATCTAGGCTTAGATCGTAGCCAGTTAGATGTAAGAAGCTATAGACCAAGCTTGATGCGTGACCACCGCTAAAAACGAGCCTATCTCTGTTTAGCCATTTTGGATTTTTAGGGTTGTGTTTTAAAAAGTTGCTTAAAACCACCATGATATCGGCTAGGCCCATAGGAGCACCTGGGTGTCCGCTGTTAGCGTTTTGCACCATATCAGCGCACAAAAATCTTATAGTATCGGCTTGTTTTTTTAGCATATGATCTCCTTTTATTGCGTCAGATTATACAAAAAAGTGATTAAAACTTGCCTTGCATTTTTGCCCAAAATGTCTAAAAAGTGATATAAATTTACCAAATTTACGCACTATCTTAGATGCTTGTCTGTAAGCTCTAAGATCATCTTTGCAATGCTTGCATCTACCTGTTTTAGCGCCTCTTCTATCTCGCTAATAAGCTCATCTTTTTTCTTTTTGCACCAGATAGACCAAGTAAATTTGTAAATGAGTTTTTAGCTAGATCGTTATGCACGGGCTTTCCAGCGGCCGCTTCGTCGCTTGTAAGATCGATGATGTCATCTTGTATCTGAAAAGCAAGCCCAAGCTTTAGACCTATATCGTAAATTTTCTCGCACTCTGTTTTGCTTAAATTTACTATTACAGCGCCCATTTTTAGGCTTGCAGCGATGAGCTTTGCGGTTTTATGGATGTGTAAAAGACTAGCTCATCAAGGCTTAGCATCTTGCCAGAGAGGCCAAATTTAGCCTTTGCTCTTTTGATGTCCTCTTTGTTTGTATTTTCAAAAAAACAATCAAGCGCCTGCCCTAGCACCATACCGCTAACGCCAGCATTTTGGCTTAAAATTTCAACGCATTTTATACGCGTTTCAGCTGGCAAGTTAGCGCGTGAAATTTCATAAAAAGCATGCGTATTTAGCGCATCTCCTGCAAGTATCGCAGTTGTCTCGTCGTAGGTTACGTGAAGCGTTGGTGTGCCGCGCCTTAGGCTTGCGTTATCCATTGAAGGCAGATCATCGTGGATGAGCGAGTATGTATGCATCATCTCAAGCCCCAAAGCCACTCTCATAGCCTTTTGCGTGAGGCTTTTATCCACATTTTCGACCACACCAAGAAGCAATAGCGCCCTAAAGTGCTTTCCTCCAGCCTTTAGCATAACACCAAGCGCCTCCTCATAGTAAGGGTGAAAGCTGGGCGCCTTTGGCAAATTTGCATTTAGAAATTTTACGAAGTCCTCAAATAGGCTCATTTTGGCACTCTTGCAAAGAACTGAAAGTCATTTCTAGTAAATAAAAGCACGAAATTTTGCAGGTCGCTTATCTTTTCTAAAAGCTCCTCGCGGCTATTCACACTCTCTTTGTTGTAGCCTAAAATTTTATCACCGATCTTGATGCCAAAGATGTCGGCATTTGACTTTGGCTCGACCTTAGTAACGACTGAAATTTTTATCAACCGTGATACCATAATCCACCAAAACTTTATCATCTAGCAAGCTCTCAGGCGACTTTGGCATGACATTTAAATTTGGCAGATCAAGGCTTGAAGGAGCGTCAATGTCTAGGCTTTGGTTAAATTTCACATCCCCGTTTACTGGCACTTGAAAGAGTAGCTCTTGTCTATCGCGCTTCACGATGATGTCCAGTTTTGCGCCTTTTGGAGCAAAAAGCACCATCTCATTTAGCTCTCTTAGGCTCTTTGGCTTGATGCCATTTATCGTAACAAGCTCATCATCAACCATCATCATCTTGCCGCGACCCAGTGGATCAACAAGACCCACAAAAAATTTATCCTCTTTTTGCAAGAATTTCACGCCGATATCGCCGTAATATACGTCATCGTAAGATACAAAGTGCTTTAAATAGCGATTTGGTATAAATTTATCAGCTCCAACAGCTATGCCTATCATCTTACAACAAGGCGTGTTTATCTCGCCAGTCGCGTTATACTCGAAGCTTAGCGTGTCAAAGTCGCCTAAATTTTGCCCCAAAGACTTGATGTGGCCCATGACGGTGTTGTTTGCATCGTTTAAGATGCCAACCCAAGTGCTCTTTTTGATGCGCTCCTCGTTGGTCTCATCGGCCATCACAACAGGGCTTAGCTCCTTGCTAGAGCGCACTAAGAAAAGCTGCAAATATGGGTCAAATTTGACATATTCGCCAAGTGGGGCTCCGTCACTTTTTGGCACTGCGATCAAATTTTTAGTGATAGCCACGCCAAAGTGTTTATTTACCGAGACGATTGAGTTTTTGTTCTTTTCAAAGCAGGCGTTAAAATCCTCTTGCGTAGGCCTAGGATCGGCGTTTAGGCAAAGCGCTGACAGCAAAAATGCAAGGGCAAATTTATATTTTAGTCTCATTTTATCCCCATCGAAGCAAGACCACCAAGCATCCTTGAAGCGGTGTTTTTCTTGTCGGCCTCAACCGATTTTAGTACGTCATTTACGGCGCTTATTAGCAAAATTTGCATGCTCTCTTTATCTTCAAGCAAGCTATCATCTATGCTGATATCAAGTATCTCGCCGCTGCCGTTTGCTCTAACGCTTACCAGTCCGCCGCCGCTTTTTGCGCCAAATTCTTTATTTTTGCTCTCTTCTTCCATCTGCTTGGCCTGTCTTTGCACATCCTCAAGCATCTGCCCCATCTTTGAAAAGTCAAATCCCTCAAACATCGCCTACTCCTTTATGATCTCGTTTTTGTTATTTACATGCACGATGGTTGGTCTTAAATTTCTTAGCCTTTTTAAATTTCATGCTAGCATAAGCCACGATGATGACCACGTCGCCAACGCAGACCTTTCTAGCAGCTGCGCCGTTTAGGCAAATTTCGCCTTTTTTGCCCTTTATCACGTATGTGGCAAATCTCTCGCCGTTATTTACGTCTAAAATTTCAACCTTTTGATTTTCTATCAAATTTGCAGCCTTTATAAGCTCCTCGCCGATGCTGATCGAGCCAACATAGTTTAAATTTGCGTCTGTTACGACGGCTCTGTGGATCTTACTAGCTAAAATTTCTATATTCATTTTTACCTCTTTAAAAGCTCAATTACAACTTCTTTGTCGCTAAATGGGTGCTTGACGCCCTTTATCTCCTGATATGGCTCGTCGCCTTTGCCAAGTATGACAAGCGCCCAGCCGGGTTCTAGCTTGCTAATGGCTAGAGCGATCGCCTCTTTGCGGTTGGCGTTTCGTATCAAATTTTCATTTTGGCTCATGCCAGCGCAAATTTCGTCTATTATGCTCTCTGGCTCTTCGCTTCTTGGATTGTCACTTGTGACTATGCAAATCTTGCGTATTTTTGGGCTATTGCTCCCATTTTAGGGCGCTTTGTCCTATCTCTGTCGCCGCCTGCGCCAAAGACTGCGATCAAATTTAGATGTCTAAGCGAGTTTAGCACCTTTTCGATGCCATCTGGCGTATGAGCAAAATCCACGATGACTAGCGGATCGGTGCTAACGACCTCCATCCTGCCGCTCACACCTTTAAATTTACTTATCGCCTTTGAAAGTGCGGCTGCGTCTGGGCGCTCTAGCAGGCAAACTGCGCCAAGGGCTGCGATTAGGTTGTAGAGATTAAACTCGCCTTGAAGGCTTGAGTCTATCTCCACATCGCCATTTGGCGTCTTGATAACTGCGTCTATGCCGTCCTTTAGCCCATAAACTATCGGCGCAAAGCTAGCTGGCTTTTTGAGTGCGTATGTATAGGCGTTTTTTGGGTTAAATTTAACGCCACCATCGTCAATGTTTATGAGCTTTACGCTCTCATCGTCAAAAAAGCTTGATTTTACCCTAGCGTACTCCTCCATGCTCTTGTGGTAGTCGAGATGGTCTTGAGTTAAATTTGTAAAATTTTTAGAGCAAATTTTCAAGCTCTCTATGCGCTTTTGAGCGATCGCGTGCGAGCTAACCTCCATCACGAAGTACTCACAGCCCCACTCGCTGGCTGCTTTGAGGTATGAGAGCGTCTTTAAAATGGCACTTGTCGTAAGCGCCTTATTATCTATCTGCTCGCCCTCTATAAATGCCCCTCTGGTGCCACTTAGGCCGCATTTTTTGCCGAAATTTCGCAGGGTCTCGTAGATAGCCGCAGCCGTTGTTGTCTTGCCATTTGTCCCTGTGATGCCAACTATATTTAAGCTTTCATCGATCTTTAAAAGCTTTTTGCACTCTTCAAGGGTGATTATCTTAGCGCCCTTTTTTGCTGCGTGTTCTACAAATTTCGCATTTGCAGTAGTTTGCACAAAGTATGCACCCTGCTCGCACTCGTTTGAGTCATCTGTTATGAAGCTATTTTCTACTGATATTTTCATCGTTTTGTCTTTTTTGTATCTCTTTAAAAAGCTGATCTATACGCTCGTCGCCGCCAAACATCACCGCCGCACTCTCAAGGTAGTTCATGCTCATGTCGATGAAGTCGTTTTTTATCAAATTTCCTAAAAATTCCAAAAAATCGTCTTTGTTTGAGATCATGACCTTGGTTGAGAACATGATGTTTTCAAAGACCTTTTTAAAGCTGCCATCCTTATAAACAGCCCTTTTAAAGTCCTCGTAGCTGATCGCGTCTTGCTCTTCAAAGTACTCGCTCTCCTCGTCTCTGGACTCTAAAATTTTAAAATCTCCTCCACACCCTCGTCGTCTTCGCCGGCTCTTACCTTCGCCATGTAGTAGTCAAACAAGAGCTTTGCCTCCTCGGCATTTTCCTCGCCAAGAGAGCAAATTTGTATCAAAAATAGTAAATTTCTCTCCTGCGTCTTTTCGTAGGCTAGTGAAAAGTAAAAGATCGCATCTTTAAATTTAGAAGCGTTTGAAATATTTTATGCCTATTTTTTTATAATCTATCAAATGTTAAATTCCTCGCCTATTGGGACATTTATGACCTCAAGCTCTGGATGAATGTCTATGCGAAGCTGCCTTTCGATGCCGTATTTTAGCGTGGTTGTGCTAGCTGCGCATCCGTGACAATGCCCTGTGAGCCTTACGTAAATTTTGCCGTTTTTTATTCCAAGTAGCTCCATGCCGCCGCCGTCATTTTCAAGCATCGGTAGCACCTTTTGCAAACTCGCAGTCACTGGTTTTAAAAGCTCTTCATCACTAAATGGGATCATATTTTTTCCTTAAATTTTTTAGCTATTATAGCAGATAAAGTGCAAACAAACGTTTTCTAGGCTTTTGCTGGGGGCGCTTTGGCTTTAAATTTTGGTGGTTTTTTGTGAAAAAAAGGGCAAATTTGCCCTTTAAATTTAGTTTAGTAGAAGTGATTTTATATCGATTTTATGTTCAATCATCTTGCTCTCAAGCATAAATTCTTGCGTAGCCTCAAGCGCTTTTATATCATCAGCCGTGATCTTTGAGCTAAAGTCGTACTGAGGATACATGCTCTTTACCGCATCTATGCTAAGCCCAGTCTCTTCAGCTGTAAATTTAAGTGCCTCGTCTTCGTTTGCTTTGATATAGGCCAAAATTTCATCCTGAGCCTTTTTAAATTTCTCAACTACATCTTTGTGCTTTTTATAAAACTTTCAAAAAGAGCCAGAAATTTATAGGTTTATTATAGGGATTTTGAGTGTATTAAACTTTACGTCATTATCATCTAGTTATTTTTTTTGGTTTAACGCCACTATATAAATTTGCATTAGTTTCAAGTCTGTAACACCCACCAGCAGAATACCCTAAGGACCAAATTTTATGATTTTATAACTTGCAAATTTACCACAACACAGAATGGATAAATTTAAAAACATAGAAATTTGCAAGGTTGTTTTAGAAATTTGAAATACATTAAATTTAACATCTTGAATATTTAGCTTATTTTGCAATTAAAATCACTATATAAATTTGCACTAACTCCGCACCCATCACCCAGTTAAACACTCCAAGGGTCAAATTTATGGTTTTCTAACTTGTAAATTTACTACAACAAGAAGATGCGGATAAGTATGGATAAATTTAAAACAAAAAATTTTTAAAAAATAAACGTAAAAAGAAAAATTTACAAAGAAAGAGAGCCAGATAGGCTCTCTGGGGATTATTCAGCTACTAGCTCTATATAAGCCATCTCAGCTGCGTCGCCTCTGCGAACGCGAGTTTTGATGATTCTTGTATAGCCACCGTTGCGCTCTTTAAATTTTGGAGCTACTTCAGTAACTAGCTTATTTGTAGTCTCTTTGTCTTGCAATGAAGCAAATACTGCTCTGTGAGCGTTAGAGTCGCCCTTTCTAGCTCTTGTGATAAGCTTTTCAACATAGCTTCTAAGCTCTTTTGCTTTTGGTAAAGTTGTCTCTATCTTTTCGCTTTTGATGATAGCTATCGCTAAATTCTAAGCAATGCAGATCTATGAGATGACGTTTTACCAAGTTTGCGATATCCGTGTTTATGTCTCATCTATTGTCCTTTTATTCTTTTGCACTCATTTGTGATTTTAGCTCGGTTATTTTCTTTCTGAGTTGCTCTTTGCTATCTTTTAACACATCGACACCAACTGGATAGCCTATCTCTTCCATAACCGCTTTTATCTCTTCAAGAGATTTTTTACCTAAATTTTTAAGCTCTTTAAGCTCATTTTCGTCCATCAACGCAAGCTCACCGATAAATCTGATATCAGCTTTGTCAAGGCAGTTAAAACTTCTAGCGCTTAAATTTAGATCTTCTACACTAGAAAGTAGCTTTGAAAACTCGCCGCTTGCGCTTGAACTAGCAACTGGGGCGCTGACATCAATATCTAAAATTCCTTTAAATACTGACATTTGTTGATACATAGCTTCTAAACAATTTTTAAAAGCCTCTACTGGACCAACTTGACCATCTGTTGTTATCGTAAATACCATCTTCTCGTAGTCTGGGTCATCTTCAACCAAGACGTTTTGTATCTCATAAACTGCTTTTTTAACAGGTGTAAAGAAAGCATCTAGTGCGATGTACTCGTCTTCGATCTCTTCTCTGATCTCTTCACTAGGAACATATCCAATACCTTTTTGGATGATAACTGAGAAATTTAACTCAGCATCTTCGTTGATGGTTGCAAGATATGCGTCTGGATTAACAATCTCAACTAGATCGTTATTTAGGTCAGCTCCAGTTATCTCTTTTGGTCCCTTAAAGCTATACTCTATAACTTCACGCTCGCTGCCACTTTTTAATTTAAATCTGATCTTCTTCAAATTTTATGATAAAAAATGCCACGTCTTCAAGCATGCCACGCATACTATCAAATTCATGACTAACGCCTTTTATCTTTACACCAATAGGAGCAAAACCTACTGTGCTTGTGTAAAGAAGACGGCGTAGTGGGTGAGCCAAAGTAACAGCATAACCTGCTTCAAAAGGATATGCTGTAATGTTAGCGACATTTTCGCTAACACTTTTAACTTCTATTTCAGTTGGCATATAAGCTGATGTAGTAATCTTTCTCATCTTTATACCCTCTATTATTTTGAGTAAAGCTCTACTATAAATCTTTCCTCAACAGGAATGATAACCTCTTCTCTTTCTGGATTTCTAGTGAAAATTCCAAATTTTTTCTCTTTTCCACATCTACCCAAGCAACGATGCCAGTTTGAGCTGTAAGATCGATCGCGCGAACGATTTGTGGATTGTTTTTAGATTTCTCAGCAACTTCTACTTTAGAGCCTGGCTCTACTCTGTAAGATGGGATATCCACTCTCTTGCCATTTACTAAAATATGTCCGTGAGTTACCAACTGTCGAGCAAAACGACGAGTCGTTGCAAAGCCCATTCTGTAAACAACATTGTCTAATCTCTGCTCTAGTAGTTGAACCAAAAGAGCACCAGTGTTGCCCTCGCGGCGTGCTGCTTCTTGGAACAATCTTCTAAATTGTTTCTCTGAAACGCCATACATAAATTTAGCTTTTTGCTTCTCGCGAAGTTGTAAGCCATATTCGCTTATTTTTGCTCTTCTTTGTCCATGTTGTCCTGGCGCATAAGGTCTTTTTTCTAAAGCACTTTTACCAGCAAGTCTTCTTTCGCCTTTTAACGCAAGAGACACACCAAGACGTCTTTCTAATTTTTCAACAGGTCCTGTATATCTAGCCATAATAATTTCTCCTAATTTTCTCTAATTATACGCGGCGGCGTTTTGGCGGTCTGCAACCATTGTGTGGTAAAGGTGTGATATCTTTGAAGAAAGTTACTTTTATACCTTCAACACCACCTACACTCTTCACAGCCGTTTCACGTCCGCTACCTGGACCTTGAACCTTGATGCCAACTTCTTTAATGCCGTGTTCTTTTGCTTTATTTAAAGCATCTTCTACAGCTTGTTGAGCTGCATAAGGAGTTGATTTTTTACTACCCTTAAAGCCTAAGCCACCTGCACTACTCCATGCAATAGCATTTCCCATTTCATCAGTTACAGTTACCATAGTGTTGTTAAATGTTGCACTGATATAAACGATACCTTTGGCTATGCTTTTTCTAACTACTTTTTTCTTAACAATTTTTCTTTTCGCCATTTATTATCCTTTAACCCTTGCCTTACTTAGTAGCCGCACCGACAGTCTTACGTCTGCCTTTTCTGGTTCTAGCATTAGTTTTAGTCTTTTGACCACGAACAGGAAGACCCTTTCTGTGGCGAAGACCTCTATAACTTCCAAGATCCATAAGAGCTTTGATATCCATAGCAACTTGTTTTCTCAAATCACCCTCAACGACGTGGTGCTCTTGAATTTCTTTACGGATAGCTGCTGCTTCGTCTTCGCTAAGCTCATAAACTCTCTTGTCGTAAGAAATTCCAGCTGCGTCAAGAATTTGACGAGATTTATAAAGACCTATACCATAGATATAAGTCAAACCATACTCGATTCTCTTTTTGTTTGGTAAATCTACACCTGCAATACGTGCCATGCTTTATCCTTGTCTTTGTTTATGTTTTGGATTTTCGCAGATAACACGAATTATGCCACTACGTTTGACAATTTTACATTTGTCACACATCTTCTTTACAGAAGGACGAACTTTCATTATTAGTCTCCTAAAATTTATTCCACTTTTTTAGGGGCTGCATCAGGTCTAAAGAAATAATTTAAACCAACTATTTTCAAAATAAGTGGGGAACTTTGAAAATAATTCTTCATACAGCTTTTCGCAAAGCTTGGATTTTATCCAAAACCAGCTTTAAATTTTACTTAGCATATTTGCCACAAAATCAAATTTACTTATATCTATAAGTGATCCTGCCCTTGTCTAGGCTATATGGCGTAAGTTCTACTTTTACGCGGTATGCCAGGCATTATCTTTATATAATGCATTCTCATCTTACCGGCGATATGACATAAAATTATATGTTTGTTGTCAAGCTCAACTTTAAAAGTTGCATTTGGCAGTGCTTCAACAACATTTCCATCAATCTCAATGACATCGTCTTTTGCCACAAACTCTCCTTTCTTTAAATTTTTGATATAAATTTTACGCTTGGCTTAAAATTTCGGCTTTGCCATTAACTATCGCCATGCAATGCTCATAATGGCTAGTTCTCAAACCATCTTTTGAGGTTACTTTCCAGTTATCGCTTCCTAAAACTGGCGTGCCATCTTTTTGGCAGATCATCGGCTCTATACAAAAAACCATTCCCTCTTTTATCTTTGGTCCAGCTTTTGGATTATTTCCTTCAAGATAGTTTGGAATTTCTGGCTCTTCATGTGGCCTTTTGCCTATGCCATGACCGCAATATCCGCGCAAAGGCACATATCCTCTACCTAGTATAAATTTCTCAAGCTCATAGCTAATCTCTTTAAAATGCATACCAGCTCTTATAAAATCAATTGCAAAATATAGCGCGTCTTTTGAGCAAGCGATCAAAGCTTCGTCTTCTTTTGAAATTTTACCAACTCCAAATGTCCTAGCTGAATCACCAAAATAACCATCTAAATTTGAGCCAATATCTACACTAACGATATCGCCCTCTTTTAGTTTGTATTCATTTGGAATTCCGTGGATCACCACTTCATTGACGCTTATGCAAGCTGCATTTGGAAAGCCATAAAGTCCCTTAAAGGCAGGCTTTGCTCCAGCTGCTCTTATCATATCTTCGCAAATTTTATCTATCTCAAGAAGGGAAATTCCAGGTTTTATGATCGTAGAAACGTGATCAAGTGTTCGAGCGACGATCTTGTTCGCCGCTCTCATTTTCTCTATCTCAGCTGGTCTTTTTAGCGTGATAGCCATTTTACAGACCTACTGCACTTAGAGTTTGGTATTTATTTGTATAAGACTGAGCTTCTATACGTCTCATCGTATCAAGTGCTACTGAAACCACGATAAGAACTGATGTACCGCCAAAATAAAATGGTACGCCCATAGTCTTTACAAGTACCCAAGGTAATGTTGAAATGATACCCAAGTACAAAGCTCCACCTAAAGTTAGCCTGCCAGCTACTTCATTTAGATAGCTAGCTGTACTCTCACCTGGCCTAACACCTGGGATAAATCCGCCTTGTTTTTTCAAAATTTTCACTTATATCTTTTGTGTTAAACACGATTGATGCATAGAAAAACGCAAAGAAGATGATAAATAAAAATGTCAAAACGTTAAACATATAGCCATTTGGACTTAAAAAGTCGTTGATAGCTTGGATTACTGGATTTGTGCTAGCCTGCAAAATAGTGCTTGGAAACATCAAAATCGCACTAGCAAATATCGGTGGGATAACGCCACTTAAATTTACTTTGATCGGTATATAGTTCATTATACGTTTGTTTTGATTTTCCATTATCACTTTTCTTGAGTAAGAAATAGGGATACGTCTTTCGCCCATCTCGACAAAGATAATAGCGCCAATAGTCGCTAAAATGATCACCAAAATAGCGATGACTGTTAAGAAATTCATCTCAGAAGTATTTACCAAATTTACAGTTCCGCCGATCGCACTAGGTATGCCAGAGACGATGCCCGCAAAGATGATAAGACTTATACCATTGCCTATACCGCGCTGCGTGATCTGCTCGCCTATCCACATAAGTAGCATAGTGCCAGTTAGCATAGACACAGCAGAGATCGCGATAAATAAATTCATATCTATCATGATAGCTTGCTCGCCACCACGACCGCTTAAGCTTTGAAGTCCGATAGAGACGCCGATTGATTGTACAAGAGTGATAACGATAGTCGCATAACGTATGATTTGCATATATTTTTGCATACCGTCGCGCTCTTTTTTCATCTGACCTAACTTTGGAAATGTCGCTGCTAGAAGCTCCATGATGATCGAAGCTGTGATGTAAGGCATGATGCCTAGAGATATGATACTTAAACGCTCAGCGGCTTTACCACTAAACATATTAAATAGACCCAAGGCGTTGCTATTGTTTGAATTGAAAATTCTTTAATTACGTCGACATTAACACCAGGAACTGGCACATAAGCCAGTATCCTGTATGCGAACAAAAATGCCAACGTGATCAAAATCTTGTTGGTCAGTGTTTTATCCATTATTTTGTTCCGCTAACGCTAACGTTCTCGTCTTTGATCTTTGAAGCAAGAGCTTTTGCGCTTGCACCGATTAGTTTTATCTTAGTAACGCTCTTTGAAATTTTATGAACGCTAGCTATTGTTGCGATTGAAATTTCCGCAAGCTCTTTTATGGCTGCGATCTTTTCAACATTGATAACATAAGGTTTTTCAAATTTAGAAGCAAAGCCTACCTTTGGAAGACGTCTTTGAAGTGGTTGTTGTCCGCCCTCAAAGCCTCTTTTCTCATTGTAGCCTTTTCTTGCTCTTTGACCTTTGTTGCCTTTGCCAGCAGTTTTGCCATTGCCACTGCCTTGACCACGACCTATTCTTTTAGTTGCATGAGTTGAACCTGCAGCAGGTGTTAATTTTTCTAATGCCATCTTAACTCCTTTCTCTTAGCTTTTTAGCAAACTAAGTGCTTTTATAGTAGCACGAACGACGTTTGCTGAGTTGTTTGAGCCAAGTGATTTAGTAAGGATATCCTTAATACCTGCAAGCTCGATAATAGGACGTGCACTACCACCAGCGATAACACCAGTACCTTCGCTAGCTGGGCGAAGTAGCATTCTACTTGCGTTGTATTTTACCTCTACGTCGTGAGGGATAGTTGTGCCCTTGATCTTAACATGGATAATATTTTTAAATGCGTCGTCAATCGCTTTTCTCATCGCATCTGGCACCTCTTTAGCTTTGCCATATCCAAAGCCAACTAGGCCATTTCTATTACCAACAACAACTAAAGCTGTAAATCTAAATCTACGACCACCTTTAACAACCTTTGTAACCCGACCGATATCGACGATTACTTCTTCAAATTCTTCTCTATTATATTTTTCCATCGATTTTCCTTTGGGTTATAGCTTGATGCCATTTTCTCTTAAAGCTTCAGCAAATGCTGCGATAACGCCATGGTATAGATAACCATTTCTATCAAAAATTGCAACATCTATCTTCTTAGCTTTCAAAGCCTTAGCAAATTCTTTAGCTAAAGTGACCGCACCTTCTTTATTTGCTTTTATGCCTATTTTTCTACCATCAACTGCAGCTAGTGTAGTAGCTGTAACGTCATCAATCGCTTGAACATAAAGAGTTCTGTTTGATTTGAAAATAGAAACTCTTGGGCAAGTTGCAACACCAGAAATTTTACCTCTGATTCTTCTTTTTCTCTTAATTCTAAGAGCGATTTTTCTTTTTAGTACTTTTGCTGTCATTTACCGCTCCTTACTTCTTAGATGTCTTGCCCGCTTTGCGGATGATACGTTCTTCTAGATATTTAACGCCCTTGCCTTTATATGGCTCAGGTGGTCTAAATCCTCTAACTTGAGCAGCCACTTGGCCTACTACTTGTTTGTCGTCACCTTTGATAGTAATAACGTTTTTATCAACGCTAGCTTCAACGCCTGCTGGTAGCTCATAGTTGATAAGGTGTGAAAAACCAAGAGAAAGCTCTAAAATTTTACCTTTTGCAGCTGCTTTGTAACCAACGCCATTGATCTCAAGCTGGCGAGTAAAGCCATGAGTGATACCAGTTACGATGTTGTTAGCAAGTGCTCTATATGTTCCCCAGTAAGCTCTGCTTTGGCGATCTTCGCCCTTTGGAGCAAAAACTATATGACCATTTTCTATCTTGACATCAACATGACCTTTTGTGTCAAGCTCTTTTAAGTGATTGCCCTTTTTAAATTTTAGGACATTATTTTCAACGCTAACGTCTACACCACTTGGGATAGCGATAGGCTGTTTTCCAATACGTGACATTTTTTTCCTTTACTTGTCTAGGGTGTTCCTACATTTACGAATAAACACCACAATGCCGTAAATTTGATCGTCAAATTTGACGAAACCTTCATTTGAATTTCTAAATTTAGCTTTGGCGAAATATAAAATTTCACCTAGCTAAAAAGAAATTTTAACCTTAAGTTATAAGGTCAAAATAGCGCTTTTAACGCAGTTTATTACCAAACGGTGCAAAGAACCTCGCCGCCAACGCCAGCTTTACTTGCTTCAATACCGCTCATAACGCCTTTGCTTGTGCTAACGATAACTGTTCCGTAACCATTTTTAAAACGCTTAATGTCGTCTTTACCTTGATAAACACGGCTACAGGTTTTGAAACCCTTTTAAGCTCGTTTATAACGCTTCTGCCGTACTCATCATACTTTAAAACTACGTTTATAAATTTCTTGTTACCTTCTTCGATAACGTTGTAGCTCTCTACATAGCCTTTTGCTGCAAGGATAGAAAGAGTAGCCTCAACAACCTTAGAATGAAGCAATTTCGCAGTCTCAAGTCTTCTCATACTTGCATTTCTAATGCGTGTTAATCCATCTGATATTAAATCGTTCAACATTTCTCTTCCTTACCAACTTGCTTTTTTAAGACCAGGTATTAGGCCTTCGTTAGCCATTTTTCTTAGGCAAACACGGCAAATTCCAAAATCTTTATAAACAGAGTGCGGACGACCGCAAATTTGGCATCTAGTATAGCCGCGAACCGCAAATTTTGGCTTGCGTGCAGCTTTTGCTATCATTGATTTCTTTGCCATTTTACTTTCCTTTTGCAAACGGCACACCAAATAGCTCTAGCAATTTGAATGCCTCTTTATCGTTTTTAGCCGTAGTAGCAATCGTAATATTCATACCATGAGTTCGTAAAATTTTATCATACTCAACCTCTGGAAACATTAGCTGCTCGCTAAGACCGAAGTTATAGTTTCCACGTCCATCAAAGCCATTTTTTGGAAGACCACGGAAGTCTTTAACTCTTGGAAGAGCAACACTAATTAGCTTATCTAAGAAAGCATACATTTGCTCTTTTCTCAAAGTTACTTTGATACCAACAGGGAAACCTTCGCGAACTTTAAAGCCAGCAACTGATTTTTTAGCATCAGTGATAACCGCTTTTTGTCCAGCGATAAGTGAAATGGTATCAGCCATATTTTGAAGCACTTTCTGATCTTTCGCAGAGTCTCCAGCACCTACACTGATCACGATCTTCTCGAGCGCAGGGATGAGCATTGGATTTTTGATGTCAAATTCTTTTACGAGAGCTGGCTTGATAGTTTCGTTAAATTTATCTTTTAATCTACTCATATCTCTTATCCTTCAACTTTCGCGACATTTGATATGTCAATTGGCATCTCTTTATTTACGTGACCACCATTTGGAGTTTTTTCGCTTGGTTTGATAGCTTTTTTAGCTACTTTGCATCCCTCAACTATAACCTGACCTTTTTTGCAAGAACTGCTAAAATTTTACCAGTTTTGCCTTTATCGTCACCAGCGATGATCTTTACTATATCGCCTTTTTTGACTTTAAATTTTACATTAGCCATTATAAAACCTCCGGAGCTAGCGAAACAATCTTCATAAAGTTAGCATATCTAACTTCACGTCCAACTGGTCCAAAAATACGAGTGCCGACTGGCTCTTTTTTGCTATCAAGTATAACAGCTGCGTTCTCGTCAAAGCGGATTAGCGAACCATTATCTCTTTGAACCTCTCTTTTAGTTCTTACAACAACAGCTTTTACAACCTGTCCTTTTTTGATCTTACCATTTGGAAGAGCTTTTTTAACAGAGCAAACTATGATATCGCCAAGTGTAGCGTATCTTCTTTTGCTGCCGCCAAGAACTTTTATACACATTAACTCTTTTGCGCCGCTGTTATCAGCAACTGCAAGTCTTGTAAAACTTTGAATCATTACTCAACTCCCTTTGCCAATACAGCTTTTAAGCGAAAATTCTTACGAGCTGAAAGTGGCCTGCACTCAACTGCAACAACTGTATCGCCTGCTCTTGTCTCATTTTTCTCATCATGAACTAAATACTTTTTAAAGCGTTTTACAAATTTATGGTATCTTGGGTGCATAACGCGTCTTTCTACCAAAATAGTAGCTGTCTTATCTCCAGCTTTTTGTAAAACAACACCTTGAATTTCTCTTTTTAATGCCATTTTACGCCCCTTGTCTTGTTGCACTAATTGCAGTGTTGATCTGAGCTATCTCTTTGCGAACAGCACTAATCTCATTAGGGTTGCTTAACTGCATAGTTTTTAGCTTTTGTCTCAATGTAAATAAAAGCACCTTTTCTCTTTTAGCAACGCGTTTAATTCTGCAACGCTCTTATCTTTTAACTCAGTATATTTCATTTTCACTCTCTCGCGTTACAAAATTTTGATTTGAAAGGAAGTTTGTGTAGAGCCAAAGTTAAAGCTTCACGAGCCAACTCCTCGTCAACACCAGCCATTTCAAATATTATACGACCAGGTTTAATGTTCATAACCCACTCTTCAACTCCTGCCTTACCTTTACCCATACGAGTTTGTAGAGGTTTTTTAGTAAGTGGCTTGTCAGGGAAAACCCTAATCCAAATTTTAGCTTGTCTCTTTACGTGACGAGTTAGAGCTTGACGAGCAGCTTCTATTTGGCGTGAATTTACTCTACCAGCCTCAACAGCTTTAAGTGCAAATTCGCCAGTTGCTAAAGATGCTCCGCGAGTCGCATAACCACGGTTGCGACCTTTCATTTGCTTACGAAATTTCGTTCTTTTAGGCATCAACATAATTATTTACCTCTTCTTGCTCTACGTGTTTTCTTAGGCGCCTCTTCTTCAGTTTTCTCAGGTTGAACACCTTTTTGAAGAACCTCACCTTTAAAAATCCATACTTTAATACCTATGTTTCCATAAGTTGTATGAGCCTCAGCTACACCGTAATCTATCTTTGCTCTAAGAGTATGAAGCGGAACGCGACCTTCTAGATACCACTCGGTTCTTGCCATCTCAGCGCCACCTAAACGACCAGCAACTGAAATTTTGATACCTTTAGCGCCTGATTTTTGAGCACCTTGGATAACTTTTTTCATAGCACGTCTAAATGCGACACGCTTTTCAAGTTGCATAGCTACGTTTTCAGCAGCAAGTTGAGCTGAAGCTTGAGCTTTTCTTTCTTCTTTGATATTTACATTTACTTCTTTGCCGATAAGTTTGCTAACTTCGTTCTTTAGGTTTTCAACATCTTGGCCTTTTTTGCCGATGATGATACCAGGACGAGCTGCAACTACGGTTACACGAAGTTTTTTAGCCGTTCTTTCGATTAAAATTTGGCTAATTCCTGCATAGTAAAGTTTTTTCTTTAAAAATGCACGAATTTTGTAATCTTCACCGATATTTTCAGGAAGACTTTGTTTGGTTGGAAACCATCTAGATTCCCAGTTGCGGTTAATTCCTAGTCTAAGACCTATTGGATTTACTTTTTGTCCCATATTATGCTTCCTTCTTTTCAGGTTTAGATACTTCTACCATTACATGAGAAGTAGGTTTGCGAATTTTGCTCGCTGTTCCTCTTGCTCTTGGTCTAAATCTCTTTAATACAGGACCAGCATCAACGCGGCAACTAGTTACTACAACCTCTTCTGGCTCAAATCCGCCATTTGCTACTGCTGAGCTAATAGCGTTTGCTATAAATTTAGCACCACGATTTGGCATAAATTGCAAGCTCGCAAGTGCTAGCTCGGCATTCATACCTTGAACTTCTCTTGCTATAAGTCTTGCTTTTGTAGGAGAAAGTCTTACGAATTTTATAATTGCTTTACTCATATCATCTCCCCTTACTTGCCGATTTTCTTTTGCACTGAGCCTTTGTGACCCTTAAATGTGCGTGTTGGAGCAAATTCGCCAAGTTTATAGCCTATATGATTTTCTGTAACATATACAGGAATAAAGCTCTTGCCATTATGAACGTTAAATGTTAGTCCAATCATTTCAGGTACAATCGTGCTACGTCTTGACCAAGTCTTGATTGGTTTGTTATCGTTTGCATTTTTTGCGGCAATAACTTTTTTCATTACATGATCATCTACGAAAGGACCTTTTTTGAGTGATCTTGCCATCTCTATTTTCCTTTCCTTCTTGAAATTATAAGCTTATCGCTAGCTTTTTTACGGCGAGTCTTAGCACCTTTAGTTGGTTTACCCCATGGAGTAACTGGGTGACGGCCTGAAATTTTCTTACCTTCACCACCGCCGTGTGGGTGATCAACTGGGTTCATAGCAGAACCACGTGTTTGTGGGCGGATACCGCGGTAGCGATTACGTCCGGCTTTACCTATAGTGATGTTAGCCCAGTCTTCGTTGCCTACTACACCGATACTTGCCATACACTCAGCTAGCACTTGTCTCATCTCGCCGCTTGGCATTCTTAAGATAACATACTTCTCTTCTTTACCCATTAGCTGAGCATAACCGCCAGCTGAACGAGCTATCTGAGCACCTTTACCAGGTTTTAGCTCTACGTTATGAACGATAGTACCAACTGGGATAAATCTTAATTTCATAGCGTTGCCTGTTTAATATCTAGTGAGCCCTCATCGATAGATGCGATAACGTCGCCAACATTTAGGCCATTTGGTCTAATGATATAGCGTTTTTCGCCATCTTTGTAAGCTATAAGAGCGATACGGCAGTTTCTGTTTGGATCGTACTCGATCGCTTCAACTTTACCTTCTATACCAAATTTACGACGTTTGAAGTCGATGATACGATAAAGTTTTTTTGCACCTGCTTCTTTGTGTCTTGAAGTTATACGACCATTGTTGTTTCTACCACCAGTTGCAGGTAGTTTAACAAGCAAGCTTCTAACACTTGGTTTAGCTGTTATATCTTCAGAGCTTAGTCCAGTCATATATCTACGACTAGGTGTATATGGTTTATATGATTTTATAGCCATCTTACGCCTCCGTATTTTCTAGGCTTACGCCTTCAGGTAACTTAACGTAGAATTTCTTTATCTCGTCACGTTGGCCTGCTCTTCCTCTAAAACGCTTAACCTTGCCGCTAATTCTAAGTGAATTTACGCGAACAGGCGTTACTCCAAAATACTCTTGTAAAACCGCTTTTAAGCTGTTTTTTGTAACTCTTGGTGAAGTTTGGATAACAACAACGCCTTGTTCTTGAAGGCCTAGAGTTTTTTCTGTATAAATAATTGTTTTGATATCAGTTATATCCGCCATTTTAGCCCTCTTTTGTTATAGTTTTTAGTGCAGCTTTTTCAATAATAACCGAACTAAATGTAGAGACAAGATAAGCATTTACCTCATTTGCATCTACTACATAGCAGTTTGCTAAATTTCTAAAAGCAAGTAGTGTTTTATCGTCTAGTAAATCTTTAACGATAAGTGCGTCTTTTACTTTTAAATTTTGATGATATTAGCTGCATCTTTTGTCTTTCCAGACTCGATTGAGATGCTATCTACTGCGAAATTTTACCATCTTGTGCTTTTACTGCCAAAGCGTACTCAAGAGCTAGTCTTTTTTGTTTTTTATTGACTTTTTGAAAATAGTTTTTCTCGTTTGTTGGACCAAATGCAACTGCACCGCCTACCCAAACGTTAGTTCTAGTTGAACCCGCTCTTGCACCACCACGTCCTTTTTGTCTCCATGGTTTTTTACCACCACCGCTTACAAAAGCACGGCTTTTAGTATGAGCCGAATTTGCTCTTATACCAGCAAGGTAAGATTTTACATAAAGATATAGGTTGTGCGGATTTACTTCAGCGTAGCTTGCAGGAAGCTCTAACTCGCCTGAATTTTCAAATTTATCGTTTAATACGTGAATTTTACTCATTTTACAATCCTTATTTTACCCATTGCACCATTGTGACCAGGAACGCAACCTTTTACAACTACGATGCCATTTTGAGCGTCAAAGCTTATTAGCTCGTTTTTAACAGTAACTTTCTCATTGCCCATGTGTCCTGCCATTTTCATACCCTGTTGAACACGACCTGGCCATTCGCAGTTACCAATTGAACCGTGGCGTCTGTGGAAACGTGAGCCGTGGCTTTTTGGACCACCACCGAAACCATGTCTTTTTACCACACCTTGGTAGCCTCTACCTTTTGAGTTAAAGCTAACTTTTAAAATTTTAGCCTCATTTAATGGTGTAAAGTCTAGGTTTCCAACTTCGCTATTAGCTACTTCAAGCGTAGCAAATTTGTTAAATTCTGCTGTCAGATTGTATTTCTTTTGCTGACCAGCGATAGCTTTGTTGTTTGCTTTAGTGTGGGCATACGCTACGATAGCACGTTTGTTTTCGTTGATCTCACATACTTTAGCCTCAACTAGCTTAAGTAGTGTAACTGGCGTACTCTTCGTGGCAATCGTTCTACTCATGCCTATTTTTTCTACAATATATTCCATACTCTTATCCTTTTGTCCGCTTATTTCATCGCACGAACTTCGACATTAACTTCTGGAGCTAGGTCGAGTTTTGTTAGGCTATCTACAGTTTCTGGAGTAGCAGCTACGATGTCAAGCATACGAGCGTGTATTCTCATCTCAAACTGCTCACGTGAGTCTTTGTTGATGTGTGGAGATTTTAAGACTGTATAGCGTTTGATCTTTGTAGGCATTGGTACCTGGGCCACGAACGTTGGCACCTGTTCGTTTGACAGCTTCTACGATTGCTGCAACAGTGCGGTCTAGAACTCTATGGTCGTAAGCTTTTAGCTTTAACCTGATTCTTTCCATGTGTTTTCCTTTAAAAGAACTTGTCGCAAACTCGCAACCTCTTTACATCAAAATAACTCGCATAGGATCAAGCGATTGTACCAGCAAGACATAGGTCTTTCGTAAAGAGATAGGGATTTTACAAAAAAGCTATTATAGTTGTCAAGAAAAACGCTATTTTTTGTTGAATTTTGATTAATTATTTCCTTTTTATAAGGAAAGTATATAGAGTTCTAAATTTTATTTCATTCAGCAATATTTACTCACAAGACGATTAAAAAATATTTTCTTTTCGTGTGATAGTTGAAGATTTTATTCAAAAATGCACCACTGGAGAATTGATTTTAGCTGCTATTGGAGTTATATTACTTATTTGGTATGTTGTAGATTACTACAATGTTGGTTAAACATTGTAGTAAAATAAAAAGCTATTTAAGAAACTCTAAATTCCTCCATCCTGACGCATTTTTATATATATATCTCATGTGATTACTATCATATAACACAGAGTCCCATTTTTTATCTCTATTTTTTATCTTATCGTTATATTCTTTTATTTTTTCTCTATCATCGAGATTTTTATATATTTCGCGCAAATCCCTACATATATATCCACTTTTAAGCTCATTGCAACCATACTCAAGCATTTTAAGCTCTGCTCCTGATTTGGCAGTAATCATTTTTGCAAAATCTGCGTTTATAGTGCTAGTATTTTGATTTTTTTTAGCAAAATATATAATTTTATCTTTGATTAAATCAAATGCTGGTATTCTGCAAGCTGGAGCGAATTTTTTATCATAACAATATTCTGGCACTGTTTTCTCATAGAAATTTGCTACTTTCTTAATGTCTTTACTAGCTAAGGCCTCTAGCTTATCTAGCCAAATACAACCTAGATCATTGCCTTGATCTAAACACCAATATTTTGCATCATCAATTCGTAGATTATTTCCTGAAAAGAACTTAATGACATTAGCTCTTTCTCTCCACTATAATCATAATTTGGCTTTTCTTTACTGCTTCCTCCAAAGCCCCAAGCATATACGCTACTTGTGGCCAACACGCTAGCTAAGACTGAAGCTAAAATTTGCTTTTTCATTATATTTTCTCCTTAGTAAATTCAAAAAGTAAATCATTCTACTGCCCCCCCCCTTAAGAATAAATTAATTACAAATATAATATAGATTTAAATATTATTCCTTTTTAAAAGGAAGTGGCTATAATTTCAAAAAGCCAAAAAGGTCAAATTTGAAAAGTTTAGAAACGCTCTATCAAGCACCCATTAAAAATGCTAAATTTATCCCCAGAAAATATGAGATCATCTCGCTAAAGACGCTTATCATTGGTGCCGTATCAAGTGGCAAAACAGCCCTTGTTTATGAGTTTTTGAGCCATTATAAGAGCGAAGAGAGGCTTTATATAAATTTAGACGATCTAAGGATAGATAGAGCCTCGCTTTTAGCAAATTTAAAAGAGTTTTTAGAAAAAAATACTCAGATAAAGGTGCTTGCAGTTGAAAATTTACAAGCTACTGATCTTGTAAATTTAAGCTTTTTAAAGGATGCTGCACTTGAAAATATCATCCTTACAAGCAAGGAATTTTCACTCTCTCTTGAGGGCTTTGTGCGCATAAATTTAAACTACCTCGACTACGAGGAATTTATACTATTTTTTAAGAAAAATTTGGACCAAGACCTGCTTTTTAGCTACTTTTTGGCCCATGGTAACGAGATAGCAAGCGCCTTTTTAGACTCCAGTGAGGTCACAGCTCACTTGCAGCAGCTCTTAAGAGCAAATTTAAACGAGCAAGGCATCGCTATCTTAAAAGAGTGCGCGACAAAGTGCCACGACACGATAAGTGCCTTTGGGATTTATAAAAACCTAAAAGAGCAGATGAAAATTTCAAAAGATAGCGTTTATAGCGCGATAAATTTACTAAACGAGAGCGGATACGTGGAGTTTGTGCCAAATTTAGATGAGAGTAGCACGAGCAAGAAAATTTACTTTACAAATTTCGCACTTCGCAACGCTTTGTGCCTAAAAAAGGACTTTTTAGCTGTTTTTGCAAATGTCGTTTTTTGCGAACTGTCTTAAATTTAAAGATGAAATTTACTACACAAAAGAGATCGATTTTTTCCTTAGTAAAAGAAGCTTGCAATCATTTGCGTGCCATTTTCTGCGCCTGAGATCGTCTTTTTGAAATTTAAAAAACTCCATGCAAGCCTAAAAGAGCTGGGCATTAGCAAACTTCAAATCATCAGCGTCGCAAACCAAGCCGAGCAAAGCATCGAGGGGATAAAGTGCGAGATCTTGCCATTTTCTAGGTGGAGCCTGGGTTTATAAATTTAAACTCTTTGTTTGATTATCATTTTAAAAGTCTAGGGATAAAATAGTTATAATCAAAAAAACTATAAAGGACAGACATGAGAGCATTTTTTGGGATCTTATTCATCGCAGCAAGCCTTTTTGGCTATGAGATAAACCACGAAAACTGGGCTAAATTTTATAAATTTAGTGGCGATGCAAATGGTGTGAAATTTGAAGTTTATATGAACTATTTTAAAGATGAATTTGAAAATTTCAAACAAACCAAGAGCTTTAAGGTCCCACCCAAGATAAGTGGCCACATCTTTTTGATGGCGCTAAATACGACTATGAAAAAGGCTCTTTTGAACAAAATGGCAGTGAAATTTCGTCACTAAATGCGGTCTCAGACAAGATAAATTTAGACGTTAAAAACGAAAATGGCGAGCTAAAAGGCAAGATAATCGTCAAAAACAAAGCCTACAACGCCACCGTAAAAGAAGAAAAGAGTATGAGATCCTAAATATCGGCATCCAAATGACAGAGGCAAACGGCACAAGATATGAAGCGATCACTAACGACATCTTCGCCAAAGACTCAGCTAAAAAATACAAAAACAAGCTTCTTGCAGAGTTTTACGACCTAAAAAGCGAGCGCAAAAAATGGCCAAATAGCCAATATGAGAGCCTAAAAGAGATCTACTACATCAACGACAAGATCAAGAGCGTTTGCACCTATAAAAACGAAAAACAAACTGCGAGGTGATCTCACTTGCGACAAACAAAAAGCTAAAACTAAAGCAAATTTTTAAAGATATGAATAACGAACATCTAAAAGCAGTCCTTGCAACCGCTGGCGTTAGCGATAACTTCGTGCTTTCGCCACTTGGGCTTACATTTTTAAACGAGGAGCAAATCAGCGTCCCACTTGAGGAGCTAAGACCTTACTTTAGCGATGAAGTCGGGCTGTAATGGCTAAAATTTGCGGCATCGACGAGGCTGGACGTGGGGCGCTGGCTGGACCACTAAGCGTGGCTGCTTGCGTGCTAAATAGCGAAATTTCAGGCCTAAACGACTCCAAAAAACTAACCGCGAAAAGGCGCGAGGAGCTCTTTAAAGAGATCACAAAAAGCTCAAATTTCCTCATCGCCTACTTCTCAAACGCCCAGATAGACGAACTTGGACTAAGCGAGTGCCTAAGGCGCGCACTCAAACTTTTCAAGGCGCATTTTGAGGACTTTGAGATCATTTATGATGGAAATTTAGACTATGGCGTTGGCATCACGACGATGATAAAGGCTGATGGCAAGGTCGCTAGCGTAAGCGCTGCTAGCATATTAGCAAAAGTAGGCCGCGACCGCTTGATGAACGGCTGGGATAAATTTTATCCAGCATATGGCTTTGCAGGGCACAAGGGATATGGCACAAAGTCGCACCTAGATGCGATAGCTAAATTTGGCTACTCAGACTTTCATAGAAAAAGCTTTGTCATAAAGCCAAAACTCACGCAGGGTTCGCTATTTTAGCTGCGCATCCTCCATATAAAAAAGCACGCTTGCGCCGTAAAATTTATAAACTCTGTTTTCTTGCACGATTTCCATAGAGCGCAGAACAAAGACCCTTTTGCCTACTTCAAAGATCAAAAGCTGCTCTTTTAGCCGTCAAATACCTCAGCGCCAAAGTCGCCATCTGGCTTTAAATTTAAACTCGCAAGCGCTTTTTCTAGGTGCTTTTGCATATTTATGCTAACGCTTTCATTATCTAGCTGTATAACCAGCTCATCGCCATTTGTGCTGCTTGTGACTACGCTTTTTATGGTCGCCTCTTTGACGTTTATGCCGATGTTGCCTGAGTTAATGCTAAATATCTGCCACTTTTTCTGCTCAGCCACCTCAAGACCCGCTATAAATTTTTTATTTTCTAGTGCAAATTTATCGCCGTTTTCTAAGAGAAAGTCAAATTTCATCTTGCAAAAAGTAAAGCTTCTCTTTGTCTATCTTGCTCAAGTCGCTGCTTAGCAAGCCGCTACCATCAAGTAAATTTAGCGCCCTTAGCTCTCTTAGCAAAAGCTCTTTTTGAGAATTTAGCACAAGCAGCTTCGTATCAAGGACAAAATGGGTGAAAAATATGCCAAATATCATGAAAAATGCTAGAAATTTATAGGGAAATTTCTAAGAAATATCATCACAAAATAGCTCAAATTTGCAAATATCACGCAGGCGATGAGATATATCCTAGGCTCGCTTAGACCGTATTCGCCAACCCTGTGCAAAACGCCCCACCAAAGCATTATGCTAGGCAAGATGACAAAAAGTGGCAAGAGCTTAAAATTTGATCATAAATTTGGCTTTTGATAAGTAAATTTAGCCCTCTTAAAACAAAGCCAGCGATCAAACAAGCAAGCACGATATAGGCTACTCCGCCACGTGGCAGTTCAAGCAAAACAAGCCTATAAACGCAGTATAAATTTAAAAGCACCACATAGATGATGAGCAGGGGATTTAGGATGAAATTTATGACGATCTTGATGAAATTTAAGAGCCTGTACTCGCTAAATTTGCTCTCAAAAAAGATGAATAGACAAGGCAGACCAAAAGAGGCCAATGTCAGATAGAGCCTTTGCGTCCTATGGCTGGTTAAAAGCTCTAAATCAAAAAGGTAGTTAAGCCCTGCACAAACAGCCACAATGCCAAGAAAAAATAGATGAAAAAGGGCAAATGAGATGAGTAAATTTAAAAGTCTTGCCAGGCTCCCTCTTATAAATTTCTCATTATCTTTGGCAAAATTTAAAGAGAATAAAAGCACAAAAGCCATGAGATAAAGTGCCACAAGATCGCTGGCGTGACTGCTTAGCTTAAGGCCAAAAAAGTAAAGGCTAGCTCCAAATATCAAAAAGTATAAAGGGAGTAAAATTTGCCTTTTATTTAGGTAGATAGCGACCAAAAGTAGCGGCTCAAGCAGCCAAAAACCTCTATACTCATCCACTATCTGGTTTGGACTAAGAAAAATGGTAGCTAGGCTAAATGCCAAAATGGTAAGAAGCAAAATTTTCTTATCAGCAAATGCGGTTTTTAGTTCAGTGGCGATCTGCAAGGTCGTCCTTTAAAGAGTGAAATTTAGCCACATTACGTGGCTAAAAGTGAGGGTTTAGAAATTTGCAAGGGGCGCAAATTTCAAGTAAATTTAGATTTTTAAAAGCTCGGCTTCTTTCTCTTTTACGAGAGTGTCGATCTTTGCGGTGTAGGCGTCGGTTATCTTTTGAACCTCATCTTGACCCTTTTTGCTCTCATCTTCAGTTATAGCTTTGTCTTTTTCAAGCTTTTTGACCTCGTCGTTTGCGTCTTTTCTTACGTTTCTGATGCTAACTTTAGCCTTTTCGCCCATAGCTTTTGCGTGTTTTGCATTTTCTTGGCGTTGCTCGACGGTCATCGGTGGGAAAAATAGCTTAACGCTCTCGCCATCGCTGTTTGGATTGACGCCGATATTTGCAGCTTGGATGGCTGATGAGATCGCTTTTATCATGCTCTTTTCCCATGGAGTGATAGCGATAGTCGAAGCATCACTTGTAAGCACGGTGGCTACTTGATTAAGCGGAGTTGGCGAGCCGTAATAATCAACCATGACGTTATCTAGGATGTTGATATTTACTTTGCCAGTTCTAAGCGTTGTAAAATCGCGTTTTAAAGAAGCGATCGCCTTTTCGCAACCCTCTTTTTGGGTATCGTAAATTTTATTTAGCATTGGTGTCCTTTATTAGAAGTTTTGTGCTTCTGTGATGATCTACTTTTAGCGACATTAACACTTTGCGTTTATCAAGTGGCGGGTTAAATTTACACTCAAAAACGCCATTTGTCATAGGTACTTTTCTAAAGCCGTCAAAGCCAGTCATAAAAAAACTACCCTCGCTAGCGTTTGTATCGGTCTTGATGATGAGCTTGTCAATCGCATTGTTTTGCGGATAGCCCTCTGGAAATATCCACTGGGCATTTAAAAATTTGCTATTAAAAGTTAGCGCTATCTTTGTGCCGTTCATCACCGGCGTTCTGTAAAGATCGAAAACATCGCTTTTATCTGAAACTGCGCCTGAGTTTTGATTTAAAAGTGCTAAAAAGCCAAATTCTTTTGCCAAAGAGACGACTCTACTATCGATCTCGCCGTAAGGGACTGCGAAGTATTTTGGCTTATAGCCCATGTGCTTTTCAAAGGTCTCAACGCCCTTTTGAAAGTCCTCTCTTAAGGCCTCATCGCTAAGTTTAGTCATCCTTGGATGAGCGTATGAGTGGTAGCCAATCTCACCGTAAGCTTCTAGCTCTTTGATCTGATCAAAGTCCAAATAATCACCATATTTGTTTGCGCTTGCCTCTACATAGACCATCAAAGCAAATGGGTAATTATACTCTTTAAAAAGCTCAAGAGCGTTATTGTAAAAGCTTTTGTATCCATCATCAACGGTGATAACGATCCAGTTATCAGGGATCGGCTCGCCAGCATTTACCGCATCGACAAGTCTTGATAGCTTGACAACTTCGTAGCCGTTATTTTTGAAATATTCAAACTGAGCTCTTAAAATTTTGAATAGAAATATCTGTGCTAACGTGCCTTGGATCGTCAAATCGGTGATAAACTAGGATGTGAGCGTCTGCCAAAGCAAACGTTAGCGTCAAAAGTGACGCTAAAAACGTTTTTATCATTGTTATTTTGCTGGATTTTGTGGTGCGCTAGGAGCTGCTGGCACGTCGTTTGATTTTGGTATGACTAGAGATTTGCTATCGACACTATCAACGATAGAGCGTTTTAGATCTTTGTTGTAAAAATATCCAAGCGCAAGTGTGTTTAGGATAAACAAAACGCCTACCACAAAGGTAAATTTCAGCTAAAAATCCAGCTGGTCCTTTTGCTCCAAAAAGGCTCTCGTTGCTTCCACTGTATGCTCCAAGACCGATAGATGAGCTCTTTTGGAGTAAAACTGCGATCGTGATAACGACAGCTAGAACAAATTGCAAGATTAAAAATATTAAACTCACGAAATTTCCTTTAAATTTTTTAAATAGTTTGCGATTATACAAGAAAAGATTTAAATTTTTAGTTAAAGTTCTTTTTCAAGCTCATAAAGCTCGTATCTTATGCTTTTAAAAAGCTCAGCTTGCTCTAAATTTATAAGCTTAAAGCACTCTTCAAGCACTCGGGCACTCTCCTGAGCACGCTTGAAATTTGCAGTGATGATCTCATCTAAATTTGATCTTGTCTGCTCGCTTTTTGTGCTGGTTTTTAAAACATCGTTTTGTGAATTTCTAAATTTTAAAATTTTTTTTGTGGGATCTTTGCCTTGTGGCGGAGGGACTTTATCTTATAGGCGAGCTTAGCATCATCAAAGACATATCTTTTTATATCTTCAACGACGCGAAGCCCTTCTTTTAGCCTATTTAAATTCGCATCTATCACTGGGTAGATGCGCTCGTCATTAGTCATTTCTATTAAAAATGCCTAAAATTTGTAGTAATGATGTAAATAAATTTACAAAATCAAGATACAAAGCAACTGCACCCTCAACTGGTGTCTCGTAGTTGCCACGGATGATATTTTGTGTATCAAAAAGTATGTAAGCACTAAATAAGATCGATGAAATACTTGCGATTACAAGTTGAAACATCGTGCTTTTAACGAAAATGTTGATGATCGCTGCCACAACGATAACTATCAAAGTTATAAATAGCATCTTACCCATCGTTGTAAAGTCACGTTTTGTATTCATCGCAAAGACGCTTAGCGCACCAAAAGCAACTGTCGTCAAACCAAATGCTTGAGCCACGATACTAGCACCACTTGGCATAGCAAGGATCGTTGAAAGTAGCGGAGTTAGTGTAAGACCGCTTACAAATGTAAATGCGAAAAGAAGTATTAAATTTAATCCCTCTTTGCGTTTAGCCGCCATTAGTCCAAAAAGTAGAACAAACTCAAGTATCACAAGTCCCCAAAACAAAAATCTATTTGCCGCAAAAACGCCAGCGATACTAATGCCTACATAAGCGCCAGCTGTAGCTGAAAGTAGTGATGCTGCAAAAAGTTGATAAGTCTGTTTATAAAAGTGCTTAGTGAGCTTTGAGAATACGCAAGCTCTTCTTGATTTTGCTTGGCGTAGTTTCTATCATACAAACTCATTTTTTCTCCTTATGAATTTTTGCGATGAGTTTAGCCTAAAATAATTAAACAATATATAAAAAGAAGTTTAATAAAAAATATTAGTTTAAAGTTCGTTTTAGAGAGCATTTTTTTGATTAAATAAAAGTTGCTATAATCGCGATAAAAATATAAAAAATGGAGATAAATTTTATGGATGATTCAATACTTGAAGGTGCAGTAAAATTTATGGAAGATGGCTTTTTAGAGCATGAAGAGCTCTTTAAAAGCTTACAACACAAGCAAGATCCGCACACGCTTTTCATATCATGCGTGGATTCAAGGGTCGTGCCAAATTTGATAACAAACTGCCTGCCAGGTGAGCTTTTTATGGTGCGAAATATCGCAAACATCGTGCCACCTTATAGGGTGAGCGAAGAGTTTTTGGCGACCACTTCGGCGATCGAGTATGCGCTTGAAGTTTTAAACATCAAAAACATCATCATCTGCGGGCACTCTGACTGTGGTGGATGCGCGGCACTTTATGTTGATGAAAAGAAGCTAAAAAACACTCCAAACGTTAGAAACTGGATCAGGCTAATAGAGCCTATAAAGCGAGAAGTTCTTAAATTTACAAGCGATGATCCAGCCAAAATGGCGTGGCTAACCGAGAGGCTAAACGTGATAAACTCGATCGAAAACATAATGACCTATCCAAATGTAAAAGAGGAGTATGAAAGTGGCAAGCTTCAAATTTATGGCTGGCACTACATCATAGAAACTGGCGAAATTTTAGCTACGATTTAAAAGAGGGCACGTTTAAGCTTCTAGCGGACAAAAGAGGCGAAAATGCGTAAATTTCTAGCCATCATCCTGCTCTCTTTCATAACTCTTTTTGGCGCTGATAACAACGTAACGCAAGAAGACGATATCATCAGCATAACAAATCAAATTCAAACCATAAACAGCCAGATAAATATCATAAAATCTCAGCAAAAAGATACAAACGCTTCAAAGATAGATAACTCAAATTTGGTCACTCTTCAAAAGAAAAAGAGCGATCTTTTGGAAAAGATACCAAACTACGTCATGCAGATCGAAGTAACACAAAGCGATATAAATAAATTTAATCTGCAAAAAGAGGCACTAGAAAAAAAGGTCGCAAGACTTGAGAAGCAGTCAAACAAGGACGCCTATATCCAAAGTGCTATCGAGCTTGAGAAGATGAAGGTTGATTACGCTTACTACTCAGCGCTTATTAGCCTTGAAGAGATCTTTAAAAAGGGTGCTAAGGCAAATTCTATAAAAGAAGTGATAGATAATGGACTTTTAAATTTACAGACAAATTCTTATGTAAGTATAAAAGATCTAAAAGACTCACTAAATGACACTTCAGGCTCTTACGACAGCGCCTTTTTTGACCTTGAGCTGAAAAAGAGAGTGAAGAAGAAATTTTAATCTATCTTAAAAATAACGCCGATCTTCTAAGCTCAAGCATGCTCTTGTCTGAGCTAAATTTAGTCGATGCAGTCGAGTATATAAACAAAACAACAGCCATAAATTTCAAGTAAATTTAACATCGGCAAGATCGTTGTTATCGTTGCGATATTTTTATTTTTCGTCTCGCTAACTAGAATTCTAGCCAAACTAACCTACTGGCTAATGTCACTCGTCGCTTCAGGCGAAGGGGTCAAAGAGGCTAAAAATCAGATCGTTGATATCGTGAAAAAGCCGATCTCAGCACTTCTTATCATCTATGCGCTAAACATCTGTATCGGCATTGGATTTTACCCAGTGCCAGTGCCTCTAACGGTAGCAAATATCTTTTCTATCATATATATAGTCGCATTTTCGTGGCTTGTCCTAACCATACTAAATGGCTACGGCATCGCTATAATCGACAAGATCGCGCAAAAAAGCAAGCGTAAAGAGGTGATAAACCTGGCACTGAAAGTCATCTACGTGATCGTGCTAATCATCACACTTTTACTGATCCTTCAAAAGCTTGGCTTTGATATCTCAGCGCTAATTGCCTCACTTGGTATCGGTGGTCTTGCCGTTGCCTTCGCTGCTAAAGACATCATCGCAAACTTCTTTGCCTCTGTTATGATGCTCTTTGACAACTCATTTTCACAAGGCGACTGGATAGTTTGTGGCGACATCGAGGGCACGGTCGTTGAGATAGGATTTAGAAAAACAACTGTTAGAAGCTTTGATAATGCCCTTATCTTCGTGCCAAACTCAAAGCTAGCGAGCGATCCTGTTAGAAACTGGAGCAGAAGAAAGGTCGGCAGACGCATAAGAATGGTTATTGGCATCGAGTATGGACCAACTACAGAAGAGATCAAAAAATGTGTAAATGACATCAAAAATATGCTGATAAATCACCCAGATATCGCTAAAAGCGAAGATATCGCAGCTAATAAAAGAGGTCTAAAATATAGACAAAACATAGTCTCAGTTGATGACTACGCTGGATATAAGTCAAATTTATTTGTCGTGGTTGATGACTTTGCTGATAGCTCGATAAATATCCTAGTTTATTGCTTTGCAAAAACTATCGTTTGGGGAGAGTTCTTAGACGTAAAACAAGATGTAATGCTAAAAATTATGGATATTTTAAAGCAAAATGGTCTAAATTTTGCATTCCCAAGCCAAAGCTTGTATATAGAAAATATCAAAGATAAAATTTAAGGAGAGAAAAATGAGTGATGATTTTGACTACGAAGAGGTAGAAGAAGGCTACTCTGAATTTAACGATGAGGATGAGGATAGTAGCGATAGCTATGACTATAACTACGACGAAAATGACTACAACTATGAAGATAGCGATGAGGATGAGGATAGTTACGACTTGTATTAAAATGATCTAAATTAAATTTAATGGATGAAATTAACGGAGAGAATGCTTGGTACAGGAATTTATAGAGCAAGATAGCTATAAGGCTATCGATGACATTTACAAAACGATATTAAACGTAGCGATAGTAAGTAACGCCTTTGTCTTGATCGCACTTTGCAGTTTTTACTTTGACTTAACGATCATTTTTATCTGTTTTTTATTTCTTTCTATTAGCACTGCTTTAAGGATTAGATTTAATATCAAATACAGATTTTTAATCTCTGCCATCTTTCAACTAAATGTCATCACCGCAGTTATCGCTGGCGTTGTTGGCATGGGCTGGAGCTCTAATATATGGATAACACTCCTTGGCGTTATCTTTATAAACTACTTTTTGGCTTTTAACCAAAGACTTCTTACATACTCTGTCTGCCTTCTTGAGCTATTTGTCCTTTTGTGGCTATATCTTACATATAAAGATAAAGTAGTTGAGATAGACACCATGGTACAAATAGGCTCAACCTGTATAAGCGTTTTCTTTACTTTTTACTTGGTCTTTAGGCTTTCGTTTTTCTCTGATGCGATCACATCTAGTGGCTACAAACAGATCAGCGAAGAGAAAGAGGAGATAGAGAGAATTTCTAAGTATGACTTTTTAACCGGTCTTTTAAATAGACGCTCTATCGAAAGAACTCTTAGATATGAGCTAAAAGAGCTTAGGGAGAAAAGCAGTGACGCAAATTTAGTCGTTATGCTAGGAGATATAGATAACTTCAAAAAGATAAATGACACCTATGGACACGACTGGGGCGATAAGGTCTTAAAAGAGATCGCAAGGGCCTTGCAAGATACTTTTAGAGAAAATGACCACATTTGTAGGTGGGGTGGAGAGGAATTTCCAGTTATCTTGCCTGAAGTTAAAACCGAAGACGTAAAAAGGTAGAAACCAGACTTGGCACAAGGATAGCGCAGGTAAAACTGCCTGATAAGAGCTCAGTAACCATGACCTTTGGTCTAGTCCTTTGCGCAAATGGTGTTATAACTGATATCGACACAGTCATAAACAAAGCTGATAAAAAGCTATATGAGGGTAAGAAAAATGGCAAAGACCGCATCGAGTATGAGATTATGAAGGCAAATAAGGACAAAGACAATGCCTAAAATTTCACTTTATATCTCACAAAAGATCATCGTCTTTTCGCTCCTAGCTGTACATACTTTTTACCTAGTTATGTTTTGCCTCATGGGCGAAGAAATTTTAACTGTGGCAAACATCCTATCTGTTAGCATATATCTTTTTGCACTAAAGATACTCTTTGATAGCGAAGAGAACAACAAGATCGTGATGTTCATCTTGCAAGTAGAAATTTTACTCCATGCCTCACTTTGCGTCTTTATCCTTGGACTGGGCTGGGGCTTTGAAATTTTATTTTTAACATCGACAATTAGCCTCTTTTTCTTATCAGTTAGCTTTAAAATGTTAAGCAGACTTATCTCTTTGCTAGATATCGCGGCATTTTTGCTTTTTTATCTAGTGATAGATATACCAGTAAAAGATGATACTTTATATAAAGAGATATTTTTTGTATTTAACCTAACTGCATCTTGCGTGTTTGCTGTCCTAACATCATTTTTGCTAGAGAGCTCAAATTTATTTATATTCTTAGGTATCTTAGAAGAGAAAGAGTCTGCTAAAGCTGTCTTTAACCATGACCCACTAACTGGGCTTTTAAACCGCGCATCTATGCAACAAATTTTTAGACAAAAGAATTTATTTGACGGCAATGACTTTGCTATCGTGATGTGCGACATTGATAACTTTAAAAAGATAAATGACACCTACGGACACGGAGCAGGCGATGAAGTGCTAAAGAGCCTTTCTAAAATTTTCAAAAACGCTTTTAGAAATGAAGATAGGGTTGCAAGATTTGGCGGCGAGGAGTTTTTGGCTGTTATCTTTGATGTTAAAAAGGCAAAAGCAGTTAGCATCTTAGAGCGTATCAGAGAGACGCTTAATCAAAATGTCGTTGAATTTGAAAACAATAGGATCATAGCAACGATGACCTTTGGTGTCGTGGCACATAGTGGTAACACTGAGGTAAATATCGAGCGTATGATCAAGCAAGCTGACGAGCTACTTTATGTCGGTAAGCGAAATGGTAAAAATATCGTTATGAGTGCGGATTACGATCCAAAAGGATAAATTTAGAGGCCTAGGCCTCTAAATTTTAATGTCCATACATTATGTTTGGCAACCAAAGCGAAATTTGCGGTATATAAGTAACCAAGATAAGGCCAAAGAACAAGGTTAGCGTCCATGGCAAGCACGCCACGATGACCTCTTTTAAGTTCATATTTGTAAGACCGCTTGCGACAAATAAATTTAGTCCAACAGGCGGGGTCACCATACCTATCTCCATATTTACAACCAAGATGATACCAAAGTGTATAGGATCAACGCCAAGTTGCGTAGCTATCGGAAGCAAGAGTGGCACCATGATCATGATAACACTTGAAGGCTCCATAAACTGACCCATGATAAAGAGCAAGATATTTACAAATATCAAAAATCCTATCATGCCGATATTTGCGTCAAGTATCATCGAAGCGATCGCTTGCGGGATCTGCTCGCTAGTTAGCAAATATGCAAAAACAACTGCGTTTGCGATGATGAAAAATATCATAGCTGTTGTAAGCGCTGAGTCTAGGCAGATGTCCCAAAGATCTTTTATCTTTATATCTCTATAGATAAAAAGTGAGATAAACAGCGCATAGACCGCACTTGCCGCAGCAGCTTCAGTCGGAGTGAAAATGCCTCCATAAATTCCGCCAATAACCACAACGACGATCAAAAGAGCCCAAAATGCTTTTGCAAATTTCTGCACTCTTACTTTAAATGGCTCAGCCTTAGTCGCTTTAAATCCAAGCTTTTTTGCGCCAACGTAGGTTTGCACAAGCATCATGCCACCAAGCATAAGGCCTGGCACAACGCCTGCCATAAAGAGCTTACCGATACTAACCTCTGCCGTTACGCCATAAACTATCATAACAACTGAAGGTGGGATCAAAATTCCAAGCGAGCCAGCCGTAGTTATGCCACCGACTGCGTACTCTTTTGGATAGCCAGCCTCTTTATCGCTGCAAACATAATTGAGCCAATAGCCACAACCGTCGCAGGCGAGCTTCCAGAGACGGCTGCAAAGATGATGCAGGCAAATATCGCGCTCATAGGCAAGCCACCTGGCAAGTGTCCAACCATAGACTTTGCAAAGTCGATGATACGCCTTGCTGAGCCGCCTTTACTTAGGTAAATTTCCAGCCAAAATAAACATCGGTATCGCCATTAGCGAAAATTTATTGATACCATCAAAAATTAGCTGCGGGATCGTAGCGATGTCGATATCTGTAAAAAATATCATCGTTAAAACGGTGCTTGTACCTAACGAAACCGCGACTGGCACGCCTATTAGCATCAGTGCAAAAAGCAGGATAAATAAAAATGCTATTGTCATCTTCTTTCTCCTTAGTCTTTGACTACGCTACCATGAGCTAGCTCGTGCGCTTCGTTGCTTACGACCTTTGCTGCTGGAGTTAGAGCTACTTTGATAGCCTTTTCAGCCGAGCGGTAGCTAGCTGTGACAAAGGCTATTGGAAGCACTAGCATAGGGACCCATTGAGGTATGCCAAGGTCTATTATCATCTGCTCGATCTCGTGCAAAATTTTAAGATAATCAACCGAATAAACCGCGATAAATATCAAAAAGACAGTCGTTAAAATGTGCGAAAAGAGCAGACATGCCTTCGCGAGCGCTGGTGGAAATTTCTCCACCAAGATAGTTACGCTCACGTGGATGCCCTTGTTAAAGCCGTATGCTGCTGCAAAAAACGCCGACCAAATGAATAAGTAGTTTGATAGCTCGCTCGCCCATGACCAGCTTTTGTCAAAAAAGTATCTGGCCACGACGTTAGCAAAGGCTAGTAGCGTTCCACTAGCTAGCCCTAAAACGGCGATAGTCTTATTGAGCGAGACTATCAATATATCAAGAGCGTTAATGAAATTTTTCATTATTTTGTCTCGATTGTTTTTTCTATAAGCTCTTTGCCGATGACGTCGTAAAATTTAGGATAGATAGCCTGCATAGTCTTCTCCCACTCAGCTTTTTGTGCATCATCGATCTTGAAAATTTCTAGCTTTTTAGTCTCTGCTATATATTTTTCAAGCTCGGCTATGACGTGAGCGTCCTCTTTAGCTGTCTCTTCTCTCTCGTAAGCTGTAGCCTCGCTTAGAGCTTGTTTTACATTTGCTTTTAGATCATCTGGTAGTTTGTTCCAAAATTTATCACTCATAACGACTAGATAGCCTAGATATCCGTGGTGAGAGAGTGTGAGCGAGCTTTGAACCTCGTGAAATTTAGAGTTATAGAAATTTGATAGTGGGTTTTCAGTCGCATCAACTACGCCTTGTTGAAGCGCAGAATAAACCTCTGAAAATGGCAGAACTTGTGGGTTGCCACCGATCGCTTTGATCTGCTCTTCAAGCACTTTTGAGCTTTGGATTCTAAATTTTTGTCCTTTTGCATCTTCTGGCACAAGGATCGGTTTTTTGCTTGAGCTAAAGTGCTTAAATCCAGCATCCCAGTAATCAAGCGCCACAAAGCCCTTCTTAGTCACAAGACCTTTTAGCTCCTCACCAACTGCGCCATCTTGAACCTTGTGAAGGTGGTCTGCATCTTTAAAGATGAAAGGTAGGTCAAATAGCTGAAACTGCGGCACGATAGGCGTAAATTTAGAAAAGCTTGGAGCTGCCATTTGAACGTTACCAAGTTTTAACGCGCCAAAACTCTATCATCATCAAGTAGCTGAGCTGATGGGAAGACTTGAACTTTTATCTTGCCGCCACTTAGCTCCTCAGCACGCTTTGCAAAAAAGTCAGCTGCCTTGCCCTTTGGCGTAGAAGCTGCAACAACGTGAGCAAATTTGATCGTATAGACCTTATCCGCACCAAATGCTAAGCCACTGATGGCACATGTAAAAAGTAAAGCTTGTAAGAATTTCATCTTTCATCCTTTGTAATAGTTTTGATAGGTGCATTATAAATTTCAAAAATAAAAATTTAGAAATTTTGTTTCATAAATTCACATATCTTTATTTTTATATGTGTATTTTTGTAACATTTTTGATCTAAAATGGATAGTTTTTGCTTTGTAAATTTAACGTAAAAATTTATTTATCATTTTTATAGTCCATTTTTGTTACGTTTCTACACATATTTTTATATTATTTTTACATTTAGAGAAATTTAAATTTACTTTTCTCTCTTTTTAAAAGCTAAATTTGCTCTTTTAGGATATAAATTTTCACTCTTTTAACCACAAATTTGTAGAGCAAATTCACTCATCTTTTATAAATGAAAAATTTAGCTTTTATAAAAACGCCCTATTTTTGGCTTAAAATTTTAAAAGATTTTGTTTGTTAATCTTTTATGGCTATAATGCGAAATAACAAATTTTATTATTAAGGAATTATTATGTTTGAACTAAGAAAACTTCCGTTTGACGCAAACCACAACGCAGTAGTAAGTGCTAAAACCTGTGAATACCACTACGGCAAGCACCACGCGACCTATGTTGCAAATCTAAACAATCTCATAAAAGATACAAAATTTGCTAACGCATCATTTTATGAAATTCTAAAAAATAGCGAAGGTGGCCTTTACAACAACGTCGCTCAAGTTTATAACCACGACTTTTACTGGGACTGCATCGCTAAAAAAAGCGAGATGTCAAGCGAGCTAAAAGCTGCGATCGAGGCAAATTTTGCTAATTTTAAAGAGGAGTTTTTAAAGGCAGCTACAACACTTTTTGGCTCAGGCTGGGCGTGGCTTGTATTTGACCCAAGCAGCAAAAAACTAGAGATTGTGCAAACTAGCAACGCAAAAACTCCAGTGAGCGATGGCAAAGTGCCACTTCTAGTAGTTGATGTGTGGGAGCACGCTTACTACATCGACAACTTCAATGCTCGTCCAAAATACCTAGAGACATTTTACGAGAACATAAACTGGGAAATTGTAAGCCAAGCTTACGAGTGGGCGCAAAAGAGGGCCTTGGCTCAGTTGAGTTTTACACAAAAGAGCTACATAAATAATATCTGGCGGGACCTCCCCGCCTTTAAATTTCTGCTTTTATTCAAATTTAACTATCAAATTTATCATTTCAAAAGAGCGCAAACACTTGTTTTGACAAATGATCTTTTTATAAATTTACAACCAACATGAGCTAGCCATCTTTAAATTTCTATTTTTTACATCAAATTTCTAAGTAAAATCACTTTTTGAAAGATAATGCGATTTTAAACGGCTCAAATTCTCGTTTTGACATGTGGTTTCTTTTAAATTTAACACTAACGCGAGATATCTCACTTTCAAATTTATTTGTATTGCTAAATTTAACGAGCAATAGGCACGATAGTTGCTGCTTTAAAAGGCGTAAAATACTTGCTTTAGTGGTCTAATCTATATTTTGGTGCGGTGGCTTTCACTTTAAATTTAGCGCTATAAAACGAAACCAAAACAACTATCTCGCCTTTAAATTTATGAGTAAAACTTACTTTGATATTTAAGAAATGGAGCAGTATTTGTTACTTCAAAAAGCTATTCTGTATCAAGCAAGGGTGGCTTAAATTTCAAAGCCACCCAGCCAAAATTTATCTCTTTGAAGTGTATAATTTTATACCATTTTGCAAGCGTTTTAGCCCTTCAAGCACCCTTTCACGCTGCGTTGCGATATTCATACGAAGGAAAAATCTATCTCCTCTGTAAGCGTTGCCATCATTTAGCCAAAGCCCAGCTTTGTCGCGTAAGAAATTCATAAATTCGCTCGAATCCTCACAAAACGCACTGCAGTCAAGCCACAAAAGATAGGTCGCACTCGATGGCAAAAGCTTCACTGGTAAGCCTTGCTCTTTTATGAAGTTTGCGACGACCTTTTTGTTTTCAAAAAGATACTCTCTAAGCTCATCAAGCCACGCTTCGCCCTCGTTAAACGCGGCGATTGCAGCGATGATCGCAAAGGCATTTGCCTCGCCGACCTCATCGTAGTTGATAGCGGCATTTAGCCTTGATCTCATCTTTTCGTTTGGCGTGACGACGGCTGAGCTTTGAAGACCAGCTATGTTAAAGGCCTTTGTTGGCGAGATGCACGTGATCGAGTTGTTTTTGCACTCCTCGCTCACGCTGATAAATGGCACGTAGCTTAGCCCAGGATCAGTTATATCGCAGTGAATTTCGTCGCTGATAACCAAAACATCGTGCTTATAGCAAAGCTCTCCTATCTTTTTAAGCGTCTCTTTGTCCCAAATTTTGCCTATTGGATTGTGAGGATTACATAGAAGCATCATAGTAGTTAGCGGCTGGGCTAGCTTTGCCTCGAGGTCGTCAAAATCGATCTCGTAAGAGCCATTCTTATAGACGAGGTCGTTTGATAAAATTTCACGTCCGTTGTTTTTGATGCAGTTAAAAAAGACGTGATAGACAGGCGCTTGCACTAAAATTTGATCTCCTGGGCTGCTAAATCTCCTAATGGCAGTTGAGATGGCCGGTATGACGCCAGTGCAAAAGCACATCCACTCATTCTCGAAGCTCACGTTGTGACGTCTTTGCCACCAGCTCTTTATCGCCTCGTTCCACTCTTTTGGGATGAAAGAGTAACCAAAGACGCCGTTATCAAGGCGCTTTTGCAAGACGCTTAAGATCTCAGGTGCAGCCTTAAAGTCCATATCCGCAACCCACATCGGCAAAACATCGCTCTTCATACGCCATTTTGATGAGTTGGTGCCTTCTCTGCTTACTAATGTGTCAAAATCGTACTTCATAGCTTTTCCTTAAATAAAATTTTAAATCAATTATAACCCAAAAGATACTAAGATGATTTAAAAATTTAATACCAAAAAAGGAAAAATGATGAAACTAGCTCAGGCTCTCATCCTAAGATCTGACACGCAAAAGCGCATCGAACAGCTAAAAGTTAGGCTACTTAGCAACGCGAAAACACAAGAGAATGAAAGTCCAAGCGAAGATCCAAAGCTGCTTTTAAAAGAGCTTGACAAGCTAACAAGCGAGCTTTTTAGGCTCATTTGCTCTATAAATTTAACTAACTCAAGTGCTAAATTTGATGGCATTAGCCTCACTGAGATGATCGCTAAAAAGGACGCTTTGGTGCTAAAAGCAAACGTGCTTAGGGAGTTTGCCACGAATGCTAGTCAAAAGGTCGATCTTTACTCAAATAGCGAGATCAAAATTTTAAGCACAGTCGATGTGACCGCACTTCAAAAGCAAGTAGATGCTCTTTCAAAAGAGATCAGAGAGCTTGAGATGAAGCTTCAGGAGGCAAACTGGGCGGTTGATCTAGTAGAGTAAAATTTATGGTAAAAATTTAGCCAAAAGCGAGTAAAAACCATTCATTGGCGGCTTGCGAAGACCAGGCAAAAGCTTAAATTTCAGTCTTAGCAATCTTACAAATGCAAATTTAAAAAGCACTTTTACTACCACTTACTGGTTTGGCTATATTTTGGGTGGGTTTGGGAAAATTAATCTTTATCATGTAAAATTTCGGTAAATTTTTAAAAAGGAAATTTATGAAACTAGACACTCTAATCGTAAAAGGCATCGAAGCTAAAAACAACCCAAACAAAGCGGTCGTTCCGCCAGTATTTTTAGCTAGCACCTTCGTGCAAGATGACCTTGAAAATTTTAAGAATTTGCCTACTCACGCGGCAACAACCCTACAAAAAAGGCATTTGATGATATCTTTGCTAAAGTTGAAGGTAGCAAATACGCATTTAGCTTTGGCTCAGGCATGGCAGCAACAGCAGCCGCTCTTAGCCTTATAAAAACAGGGCAAAAAGTCCTGCTAAATAGCAACGTCTATGGCGGCACATATAGGTATGTCACGACAGTTTTTGAAAGCCACGGCATAAAGAGCGAATTTATAGATGATCTAAATTTTTAAGCGAAGATGACATAAGTGACGACGTGGCCGCTATCTTCATCGAAACTCCCTCAAACCCTCTTTTAAGAGTGACTGATATCGCTAGAATTTCAAAGATCGCTCACAAAAAGGGCGCTCTAGTCATCGTGGATAACACATTTTTGACGCCTTACTATCAAAAAGTGCTTGAGCACGGAGCTGACATCGTGGTATATAGCGCTACAAAGTATATCGGCGGACACGCTGACGTGATCGCTGGTATCGTCACGCTAAACGACGATGCTTTGGCTGAAAAGATAAAATTTGCTAAAAACACACTTGGTGGCATCATCAGTCCGATGGATGCATACTACCTAATACGTGGGCTTAAAACGCTTAGCGTTAGGTTTGACAGACAAACGCAAAATACCCATAAAATCATCAAATTTTTAGAGAATAATGACGCCGTTAGCGTGGTGCATTTCCCTGGCTCATACAGCGAGCAAGAGGCAAAGATGCAAGCGGCTCAAGCAAGCGATATCGGCGCTCTTATCTCATTTGAGCTTGATGAAAAATATGATGTAAATAAATTTGTAAAAGCGCTAGAAATTTTTGATCTAGCAGTGAGCCTTGGTGGCGTAGAGAGCCTTATCTGCAGGCCTGCTACGATGACGCACGAGGCATATCCAAAAGAGTTGCTAGACAAGATCGGCATAAAGCAAAATTTGCTTCGCCTAGCCATCGGCATCGAAAACGTCGATGATCTAATAGCCGACCTTGATCAAGCGTTTAAAAAAGCTAAAAGATAAGGAGAAATCATGGCAACTACAAAATTTAAAGGTAGCGATGTAAATTTAAGCGGAAACGAGCTATTTGTCGGCTCTTATGCGCCTGAAGCCAGAGTCGTAGCGCAAGATCTTAGCGAATTTAGCGTGGGCGGAAATAACGGCATAGAGGTGCTTGTCTGCTTGCCTTCTCTTGATACTGGTGTTTGCGCGGCAGAAGCACGTAAATTTAACGAAAAAGTGGCTGGAAAACACGGCGTAAAACTTAGCATCATCTCAAACGACCTGCCATTTGCGATGGGAAGATTTTGCACGACTGAGGGCATAGCAAACCTGCGTGTTGGTAGCGACTTTAGATACGGCGAATTTGCCCAAAACTACGGCATGCTGATGAGTGATGGGGCGCTAAAAGGCTTGCTTGCAAGAGCGGTCTTTGTCATCAAAGATGGCGTCATCATCCACAAACAAATCGTCCCTGAAGTGACCGAAGAGCCAAACTACGACGCAGTTTTTGACGCGATAAAACAAAGCGGCGGATGTGGTTGTGGCTGCGGCTGCCATTAAAATTTACTATGCAAAGAGCCCAGCTATGATGGCAAAGAGCTGACTGCCAGTCACCACTAGCTCACCGACCTCTTTTACATCTCTTAAAACTGGCCTTATAGAGGCTAGTTTTAGGCTTGATTTTTCTTTTATTTCTTCATTTTTCGGTGGCAGGTATTGCGTGATGCTTGCGTATTTTTTAATGATCTCTACCACCTGTCTTATCTCATCTGGCAAATTTTCATCCAAATTTTAGGCAGCGAGATATATAAATTTTCACGGCTTCTAGTCAGTAAGACGTAAATTTTTCTATAAAAAAGCGCCCTTTCATTTTTATATATAGTCTGCAAAAACGGTAAAAAGTTGTGGATGATGACATTTTGCGCCTCAAGACCTTTAATGGACTGTATCGTCAAAACCTCTACGTTTTTGCCTTCTGCCAAGACGCTCTCTTTATGGCATTTACAGTGACCTTGCTATTACTTAAAACGACACTTGTTTCGCCATTTGGTAAGGCACATTTATTGCCTCTTGTTCTTTAGTGTCAAGGTAACTTTTGTATATTTTCATCTAAGCGTTAAATTTACTTTGTTCTCACACTTTTTTGAGATTAAAATTCTGCTATTTTTAGCTTTTCCAAGAACACAGTTTTTGCCACAATTTAACATGGATCATATTCATATTAAGTTATGTTGAGCCCAAATTCTAAAAATTAAAAATAAAAATAATTGAAAAATTAAAAAGTGATTTTAAATTTGAAGTGGCCGGGAGATAGGGATTCGAACCCCAGGAGGCTTTCACACCTCAACGGTTTTCAAGACCGCCGCTTTCGACCGCTCAGCCATCTCCCGAATTAAAGATTTGTGATTATAGCCAACTTTGCTTAAAATTTGCTATAACCACTAAGAATTATTCTGTTTTTTCTTTAACGTAACTAGCGCCGCTATTAACCTTTTCTTTGGTCCATTCTTTAGCATTATGCGTATCTTCTTTTACGCCGTGCCAAGTGTTTGAACAACCTACTGCAAAAAATGCCATACATACTATTAAAAGTAATTTTTTCATCGTTATCCCTTTATGTAGTTATTTTCGAAGTTGGAGGCGACACCCGGATTCGAACCGGGGATCAAAGCTTTGCAGGCTCATGCCTTACCACTTGGCCATGTCGCCGTTTTGGTGGTGCCCGAGACCGGACTTGAACCGGTACGGTAAAAACTACCGAGGATTTTAAGTCCCTTGCGTCTACCATTCCGCCACTCGGCAAAATTTAATGGAGCGGGAAACGAGATTCGAACTCGCGACCCCAACCTTGGCAAGGTTGTGCTCTACCCCTGAGCTATTCCCGCATTAAAGGTTGCAATGTTACCCAAAAGTTGCTTAAAAATTTATTTTATAAAAACGACTTTCAAAAAAATGTAAGCCATAAAAAGATAAAATACCAAATCTTTTGGGGTTATAGCTCAGCTGGGAGAGCGCTTGAATGGCATTCAAGAGGTCGGCGGTTCGATCCCGCTTAACTCCACCATGATTTTACTCTCTTTTTTGCTAACAAATATTTTCACGTTTTTTATGAAATTTTACGTCAAATATATGTAAAAATTTAAATTCTTTCGCTACATTTACAACATGCAAAATTTAAAACAATATGTAAATGAAATTTTAAAAAATCACCATGATGAGCGTGTATTTAGCTTTGAATTTGATGGGCAAAAATTTTGGTTAAAACGCATTGAAAAGAGTATTGAAGGCAGCTTTTTAACTAAAATTTTTAAACCAAACCCTTATAAGTCATTTGCGGCTGAGATAAAAAAGCTTGAAATTTTAAACGAGGCAAATGCCCCTGCTCCAAAGCTCGTGCTAAAAAGTGATGAATTTTTCGTTATAGAAGATGTTGGTGAGCCAGTTTCTAGGCTATTTAAATATAGCACCGATGAAAAATTTAAGCATGAAATTTTACTAAAAGTAGCCCGTGCATTAGCTGTACTTCACGCACTGAAATTTCGCGCACGGACGCCCAGCACTTAGGGATATCGCCATAAAAAATGACGAGATAAATTTTATTGATTTTGAGTCAAAATTTTTTACCAATGATCTAGAGCTTAGAAAGTGTCGTGATCTGCTAGTTTTCATCCACGAGCTCTACCGACAAAAAATTTCAAACGAGCTTGTAAAAGAGGCGATTGATGAGTACATTAAGGCTAATGGCAGCGAAATTTACCGAGCACTCTTTGCGCTTAATAGTGAAATTTAAGCCACTTTACTACCTGCTAAGTCCGTTTAAATTTTTAGACAAAAAAGATCTAAATGCGGCTATTTCAACATTTGAGCTACTTTTGCCAGCCGCAAAATCTAAAATCACATCTAGATAACTAAAAAATAATCTTCTAAATTTTATCTCTACTTAACAAAAAATAAATTAATATTCGTTATTAAAATTAAAAGGAGATATATGCTTTTCAAGCGTAACAAAATCATTTTCAACATCCACCTAATAATCGGTCTGATCGCGACTATACCGCTACTTATCATGACACTTGCAGCGCCATTTGCCTCTTATAGAGAGGAGATCAAGTCTGCGATAAATGAAAAATATATAAATTTAGCGCCTAGCGAAAAGCCAAATTTAAGCCTAAGCGAGATCCTCGCTAAAGCAAAAAACGAGATCAAATTTGACACTCTTGAAAATGTACAAATCGGCGGCGAGAACAAAGCTTACAGCATCAGCGTCACTAAAGATAAAAAGCTCTTAAATTTCTTCATCGATCCACGTAGCGGCGAGGTGATCAGCGAGGACTGGGGCGAGAAAACTCGCATGATAATACTAAGCCTACATAGAAATTTAGGCCTTGCCCTGCTTGATAGCAAGGTCCCAGCCAACATCGGCAAGCAAATAGTCGCCATTAGCTCCATCATCATGGCGCTTCTTGCCATCAGCGGCCTCATCCTCTACGCACCAGCGATCAAGCGAAATTTCTTAAATTCGCTAAAGATCAAAACAAACGCCAAGGGCTACGCCTGCTTTTACAACCTCCACACGAGCCTTGGCACATACGTGGCGATCCTGCTTGTCGTGATGTCGCTAACTGGCCTTTACTGGTCTTATGGCTGGGTCAGAAACAGCGTAAATAGCATATTTTTCGAGCTAAAACCAAGCCAAGCGCAAAGGGCAATGCCTCAAAGAAATTTAATCCCAATAAGCGATGAGAAATTTAAAGAGATCGAGGCTGCGGAGCAAATTTTTAAAGACAATGTCACGCTAGAGCTAAAATCACTCACGATAAACGTGCCTGAAAACAACCAAAGCACCTACACTATAAACTACGAAACTAGCGAGAGCCAAGTGGGCAAACTAAAGCTTGATGCTAGCGCTGGCAAGATCAAAGAAAACAAGCTTGTTAGCAAGGCTGAGAGCATCCCAGAGGCTAAAAAGCGGGCCGAAAAGTGCTTAGCCTGCACACTGGAGAGATGTTTGGCGAAGTCGGTCAGATCGTCTTTGCCATCTCTTGCGTGATCGCCGTTTTACTAATAATAACTGGCTTTTTGATGACCATAAAAAGGAGCAAAGCCATATAAATAAAAGTAAATTTTTACCTTGCATTGGGTAATATTTTAAGAAATTTTTACCACAAACAAGAGAGAAATTTATGAACAGAAAACGCATCTACAACCCAAGTTCAAATGAAAATTTGACCGACAGAAGAGTCTTTAACGGCAACCCACACGGCATTTTAAATTTCACCAAGGCAAAATACGAGTGGGCGTTAAAGCTCTGGGACCTCATGGAGGCAAATACATGGTTTCCAAAAGAGGTCGACACCACAGACGACGTGCGCGACTACGCCTACAACCTCACAGAAGCTGAAAAACGCATGTACGACCTTGTCTGGAGCCAGCTCATCTCGATGGATAGCTTTCAGACAAACAACCTAGCTGACAACATCAACCCTTACATCACCGCACCAGAGATCAACGCCGTGCTAAGCCGTCAAGCCTACGAAGAGGCGAACCACAGCAAGTCTTACGCTGTAATGGTCGAGGCGATCTGTGACAACACCGACCTCATCTACGAGATGGAGAAGCACGACGACGTCTTGCGTGAGAAAAACGACTACATCTCAAGCGTCTATGAGGAGCTTGCAGGCGAAGTGACTGATGAGAAGCTACTTCTTGCGATGGTTGCGAACCAAATTTTAGAGGGCATCTACTTTTACAGCGGATTTACAGCGATCTACGCTCTAGCTCGCGCTGGCAAGATGCTAGGCTCAGCGCAGATGATACGCTTCATCCAACGCGACGAGATCACCCACCTGCTTTTGTTTCAAAACATGATAAATTCAGATCCGTAAAGAGAGGCCTGATCTTTTCACACCTGAGACTGAGGCAAAAATTTACTGATATGTTTGAAAAAGCTGGAAATTTAGAGATCAAATGGGGCAAATACATAACCCAAAACCAAATAATGGGCTTTACAGACGATATCATCGAGCAGTACATCCACTATCTCATCGACCAACGCCTAGTTGCGATCGGCCTAAAACGTAAATACAACGTCGCTCACCCGATCAAATGGGTCGATGACTTTGCTAAATTTAACGACCAAAAGTCAAATTTCTTTGAAGCAAAGGTGACAAACTACAGCAAGGGAAGTATCAGCTTTGATGACTTTTAAAAATGGCATCTTAGCCCTTTCCTGCGTGCTTTTTGTAGGATGTGCGAGTAGTAGCAATGAAAGAGCCATTAGCATAGCAAATAAGGATTTGCTAAATAGTTTTAACCCTTACATACTTGCTAAAACTAACGAAACCAAAGATAGTGTCACCTACCAAAGCGTGCCAGCTGGCGATGTTTGGCCAAGTATAGCGCCTATTGGCTCTGCGCTTGTTGTTGATGTTTTTAAAGAGATAAACAAAGTGTGCAACTTCAAATATAGCGACCTAAAAGAGACTAGGATGGTATATTTTGACGATAAAACCTCGTTTTCTTATGAAGTTTGGGTCTTTAACGACCCGCTCTCGAAGCGTGATGATAAGATCACAGCTATAACAGTTTTGCTAAAGCCAACACCTGATATTGGTGGAACAGATATGGATTTTAGGATACCAGCAGATTGCCATGCGCCAAAGCAAACTACATTTGTATTTGGAAAATAAATGGACGAAAATTTAAACCTAATAAGCCTAACTTTAAAGGCGAAAAATGCTACTGAGCGGCTAGAAGAGCTTGCAAATTTAGTTGAGGCTGCACCTGAAAACTCTCTCCTGCTTGCAAGCGAGCTTTGCATAAGCGGCTATGACTTTGACGGCTTTTTTGCTGGGGCAAATAAAGCGATGCTTGGTGGCATGATAGGCAGCTTTGATGCGATGCTACTTGAGCGTTTGCAAGAGGCGCTTAGCCCAGATAAATTTCTTGGTTTTACGCACCTTAGCAGCCTAAACAAAAGCGCAGGACTCGCTCAAAATTTCAAATCTAAATCCGCACCAACCAAAAATTTATAACGAATTTTTACTTCTTAACTCAAACAACGTCTTTCATTCGCAGTTTAAGGCTGAGCTTTTAGGCCAAATTTAGAGCACGAGATCTTTGCGGCTGGCGAGGTGAGCGATATAAATGCTTTTGATTTTAGAGGGCTAAAGCTTGGCGTACTGATATGCTTTGAGCTGCGTGATAGCAGGCTTTGGGCAAAGCTAAAGGGATGTGACATCATCATGGTGCCAGCCATGTGGGGCAAGGCCAGAGAGGATGCCTACCTTAGCCTTTGCAAGGCACTTGCGATCGCAAATAACTGCTACGTCATGATCTCAAGCTCGCTTGATCTTGAGCTCACTGGGGTCTTTTTGCCAGACGGCACGCTAGAAGCAAGCGCGGTTTTTGACGCAAATTTGATAGCGCAGATAAAGAAAAATTTAGGGCTTCTGTAAATTTTAAGATAAGCTTTAAATCGTATAATAACGATTTAAAATTTGTTTAGGATAGAAATTTTGACCCAATTAGAAGCGATAAAATGCCAAAATTTAGCTAGCGACATAGCCGACGAGATCACGCTAAGTCCGCTTTTGTTTGACGCGATATCAACGACCGAGCGTGAAATTTTCGTGCCTATCCCTGCACATGCTTACAAGCTTGACGCGCAGCCGATACTGGGTAACCAGTGGATCAGCTCGCCACTAACTGTGGCAAAGATGACGATGGCGCTAGAGTGCGAAAATGTGGATAATATCCTAGAAATAGGCTGTGGCAGCGGCTATCAAGCAGCGATACTAAGCAAACTCGCGCATAAAATTTTAGCGTCGAGCGAATAGAAAAGCTAGCCATGGAGGCTAAAAAACGCTTCGAGACGCTAAAGATCAAAAACGTACACGTAAGATATGATGATGGCAACAACGGCTGGCGAAGCTACGCGCCTTTTGATAGGATTTTACTCTCGGCTGCTGCTGATGAGATCTCGCCAAATTTATTTAGCCAACTAAAAAATGGCGGTATCTTGGTCGCTCCGATGAAAAGAGATGGCAAGCAGTTTATCGCTAAATTTAGAAAAGATGAAGATGGAAATTTAGAAAAAGAGTTTTTAGACGAGTGCCTTTTTGTGCCACTTCTTGATGGCAGAGAGTAGAGGCTTTTACCTCTACAACTACCACCTAACTAGCCACTCACCGCTTGGCTGTTGCGTAAATATAATATCATCAAATTTTGTAGTTTCTTCGCCATCTGCTGTGATAAATGTAACGCTAAAACTAAATGCATTTTTGGCGATAAATTTCACATTTTCTATACTCAAGATATCGACGCTGTCGCTACAAGTGCCACTAACCCTTTTTAAATGGCTATCATCTCTTCGTAGCGCAGGTGCCCCTGTGCCTGCTTCCAGTAAATTTATCATTTTTATTAGCCTTATAGCATGCCATATTTGCTAAAATTCCTGCATCCTAGGCTTTGCACTATCAAATTTCGCTTGATACTCCTTTGGCACCTTAACGCCCAAAATAGCGCCTGGCACCGTCTGACCAACTAAATTTCTACTTTTTGTTAGCATTGGCTCGCTTTTTGGATCGCAAAAGGCAAGGCTACCAAAAACGGCACAGAGCACAATGACAAGAAGCGATTTTGTTTTCATTTTTCTCCCTTTTAAGCAGGAGCCATTCTATCTCGCGCCACTTAAAAGTTGCCTGAGTTATAAATTTAAAGAATAAATGTGAGTTTTTAGGAGAGGCAAAGCCTAAGCCTTGCCTTGAATTAGAAATTTATTAGAAATTTATAAGTGTAGCCTGTGTAAATTCCCACACTAGTATCTCTTAGCTGAGCGCCGCTATTTTTCTTATAAAATGTCTTATCAGCTTTTAGGCCAAACTCTAGTGCGTTGTGAGCGTCAAATGAGTAGATACCGCCAGCTTTTGCGCCAACTAGCAAGCCTTTAAAATTTTTCTTGCTAGTTTCGTTTTCAAAGCTTTGTCTAACACTTAGATAGCCAAGACCAGCATAACCACCAAGTACGGCTTTAAAGTTTTCTGTGATGTTTGGAGTGTAGTCAGCGCCTGCTATAAGCTTATGTTTGCTCCATTTTGCGTCTGCTTCGCCAGCATTTTTTCTAGCTTTAAAGTCATAGTAGTAGCCACCATACGCTCTATAGCTGTCAAAATCATAACCGCCATAAAAGCCAAGTCCGTAGTGACCTTTGTTGAAGTTATTTTTTTCGCTTTTTGCGATATTTTTAGTTTTGATCTTTGAGTTGAACGAATAATCGCCCTCGCCACCGACAAATGCACCTTGCGCAAGTGCAGCTGAACTAACTAAAGCTAAAACCAAGCTTGATTTTACAAGTAAATTTTTCATACTTCTCCTTTAAAAATTTTCGTGATTTTACTATTACGCGTTTAATCTATATGAAATTTGAAATTTAACAAAGCCCTATTTTTCGCTCTTTTCAGCCTTTAAAATTTAAATTTTTTATATTTACTATTAAATTTTAAAATTAGAAGAAATTTTCATCAAAGGAGAGAAAATGGCACTAGATAAAGAGCTAGTAAATTTCGGTGAAGAGCATGAGCTAAATGCGATCCTTTCAAAATTTGGCAAATCACAAAGCCAAAAAAACAGAGCAACACTAGGCGAGCTTGGCAAAAAATGCAAGGAGAAACTTGCTAAAAGAGTGCTAACTCAAGACAAATTTGGTGAGTTTGTAAAAGCTCATCTAAAAGAGCTTGAAGACAAAAAAGCCTAAATTTCTGGGGCAACCCCAGAAAATGCTACTTGCAATCCTCTCTTGTCAAATTTATCACAGTAAAGTTCTTGCCGTTCTCGTAGTTGTATATCCACGAAGCTTTGTCGATAAGAGGGTTTTTACTGCTACAAAAGTCCTCCTTTAGCATTTCAGTCTGCAACTTTTTAAACTCATCTATCTGCTCTTTAGTAAATTTACCTAAATTTAATATCCTCGCTATCATTTATAACAAACGTGGTTTTTAGGGTCTTATTTTCGCATGTAGCACCTGTTATTACACTATTTTCATCAACTCTTGTAGGAGCTGGCTCATCGATCATGCTTACAACAGCTTTAATAAATGCGTTATCACAATCAACCGCAAACGTAGAGGTCAAGAGCATAAATAAAGACAATATTATTTTATTCATTTTGTGTCCTTTTTGGAAAGTATATTAAATTTAATGGTAAAAATACTAGAGATAAATTTGCGCCCAAACTAGGGCGCAAATTTGCTTAAGGAGGGAATGTTTAATATTAAAATTTATAAGTGTAGCCTACGTAAAGACCGATGTTGCTCTCTCTAACTCTGCTAACATCATCTGACTTATAGAAAGTGTAGTCAGTTTTCATACCAGCTTCTAGGATGTTGTTTTGATCAAGTAGGTACTCAGCACCAAATTTAGCGCCTAAAACAAATCCTGTGTCATAGAATTTTTTATTCTCATCATCTCTGCTTATCAAAAGTCTAGATACACCAGTGTAGCCACCTGCAACAAGTTTAATGTCTTCAGTGATGCTTGGAGTGTAATCAACTCCAGCTAGCAAACTGTGTTTTTTCCATTTAACAGTAAATCTGTCATCATCGTCTTCTATTTGTTTTTTTGTTTGAAAGCTATAAAAATAAGCACCGTAAGCTCTAAAGCTGTCAAAATCATAACCAGCTTTTACGCCGCTGTTAAATTGACCTTTTCTAACGCTTGCGCTCTCGCCGTCTGTTGTCTTCTCTTTCCAGTTTGACGCAAAAGAGTATCCGCCCTCGTAACCAATAAATGCTCCCTCTGCCATAGCAAATGAGCAAACCGCACATGCAATCATGCTAGCTTTCAAAAATGAACTTTTCATTTTCAATCCTTTAAAAATATAATGTAAATGTAATTTTACGGATTTTTATTTAAAATATTATTAATTTATAATATTAAATAAGTATTGATAAATTTACTTTGTTTATAAAATTCGTATTTTAGGGATTTATAAAGATAAATTTATGAAATTTTTAATTATTAAAAAAGCAACACCTAGTCGTTAAATTTCAAACGACTAGGCAAAATGCTATAAAATTTCTCTTATCAAAAGCTGTGGCGTAACAAGACCGCGGAACAAATTTTTAGATACACAAAATATGATATCTATCATTTCACCTACTCTAACGTGCCTTGTGAAGTTAAAAAACAGTGCCTCAAGCGTCTTGTTGTCTTTTTGCAAGATAAGTTTTAAGTGGTTTTGATCCCTACCTATGAGCCTCTCGTTTTTCACGACAGCGTTTTCTATCTTAAAGACTGGGCGCGGATTTTCTGTCCATACGGCTCATAAAATTCCAAAATTTCAAGTAGTTCAAAGTCGATCTCGCTTGGCATTATGTCGCCAAGTAGCTCATCTGAGCTTTTGCACTCTTGCATATTTAGGCATGAGCAGCTTTTATTTATCGCATCTTTAAATTTTCCAAATTTTCAGGCGCAAGAGTTAGCCCTGCTGCACCTTTGTGGCCGCCGTAGCTTGTTAGCAGATCTTCGTGGCTTGCGATGAGTGACAAGATATCAAGCTTGCCAACACTTCTAGCACTGCCTTTTGCGCGGCCTTTATCGATGCTAAAGACGATAGCTGGCTTTGCAAAGTGCTTTGCCAGGCGGCTAGCCACGATGCCTATCACGCCCTCATGCCACTGCTCTCCCCAAGTGATGATGACCTCATCGTCCTCTTTTACGTCCTTTAGCGAGCACTCAAAGAGTTGGCGCTCCTCCTCTTTTCTGGAGTTGTTAAACTCAATGATCGTATCAAGGTAGTTGTAAGCCTCTTCTATGCTCTTTGCACGCAAGAAGTTAAATGAATTCATCGCATCGTCCATGCGTCCGGCTGAATTTATAAGAGGCGCTATAAGAAAGCTGATATCATCGCACTCAAATTTATCCTTGCCGTAAAACTCTTTTATGACGCAAAATGCCGAGCGCTTCGAGGCATTTAGCTTGCAAATACCCATGCGAACAAGCATCCTGTTCATATCTCTTAGCTCCATCATATCAGCTATTATCGCGATGGCTAAAAGCTCTAAAAACTTGCTCATATCGTAGTTTAGCTTGCAAACATCCTTTAGCGCTCCAACCAAATACCAAGCCACTTCAGCACCGCAAATTTCGATATTTGGAAAGTTGCAGTCCTCTTGTTTTGGATTGATGATGGCGTAGGCTTCTGGCAAAATGGCTGGTGGCATATGGTGATCTGTGATGATAAGATCGATGCCTTTTTCTTTGCAGATGCTAGCTGCCTCATTGGCTGAGATGCCGTTATCGACGGTGATTATTAGACTCACATCGCTTGCAAGCTCGTCGATGATCTCAGGGTTTAGGCCGTATCCGTCCTTAAAGCGGTTTGGGATCTTTACTAGGTAGTTTTTTACGCCAAGATCATCAAAAAACTCGGCTAAAATCACACTTGAAACCACGCCATCAACGTCATAATCGCCAACAATAGCGATGTGTTCATTTCTCTCGATCGCTTCTTTGATGCGATTAGCGCCTTTGTAGATATCTTTTAGGGCGCTTGGCGTTGGAATTTCACTAAGTTTTTTGTGTATGTCGTTACAAAATCTACGTGCTAGTAAATTCCTAATATCCTCTTTAGTTAACATAGCTTTGGCAAGGACTTTTTGACGCCCTGCCAACTTTTACTAATGCTATTTGCTCACTTAAATTTACGCTCAAACTGCCAAAATTTGGCAACAAAAATGCTTTTTTTTCATCGTAATCTTTCGTCTTTATTTTGAATGCTTTGATTATATCTTTTTGAAATTTAATTTCTTATAATTTTCATTGAAAGTAAGATTTTTAGGGCAAAAAACTTTTGTTAAATTGATACTCTTTATAAATTAGCCATTGTAAATTTGAAGTAAAAAATGAGAGAAATTTTTAAGTAAAAATAAGGGGCCATAAGACCCCAAAAATTAAAATTTATATGTGTAGCCTAGATAAGCGCCGATATCTGTTGATTTAAGGTTATCAAAATCTTCATCAGTGCTATACCAAGATCTATCTGCTTTTATACCAAATTCAAGTGCATTATTTTTATCAAAGCTATACTCTGCACCAAGTCTTGTGCCAACTAGCCAACCAGCCTTTGTTGTATCATAAGTCGCTTTAAGTGTATTTGTATAAAGTCTTGCTTTAAAATTTACAACTGAAACACCAGTGTATAAGCCTGCTATTAACTTAAAGTTATCTGTTATAGCTGGAGTATAATCGCCACCTACTACAAATTTATGTGTTGTCCATTTTATACTAACATCGTGTTTTACGCCATTATCAGTATAGTTAAAGTTATCTTTTGCCTCTGTATGATAGAAGTATCCACCATAAACTCTAGCTACGTCAAAGTCATAACCGCCTTTGATGCCAAGATTTGGTCTATTATCCTTAAAACTAAGACCATCATTGTCTTTTAGCTTTGAGCTAAAATCATAGCCGCCCTCAACTCCGACAAATCCACCTTGTGCTAAAGCAAATGAGCCAGCAAGTGAAAGTGCCAAAACACTTTTTAAAACGCAATTTTTCATTTTTTCTCCTTTATAAATGATTGCGTAAGCATTGTATGTTTAGCAAGATTAAAAAATACTTAAATGATTTAAATTTTATCAATAATACGTTTACTTTTATTTTTAATATAAATTTGAGAGAAATTTAAAGAGAATTTGGCAAGAAAGCTTGCCAAATTTATCATTTTACGTGATTAGCCAAGCTTGCTTTGATAAAGCCTAGTATCACAGGATTTGGTCTAGTTAAGCGGCTAGTAAATTCAGGGTGACACTGCACGCCTACAAACCACGGATGGCCTTTTAGCTCGATAGCCTCTACTAGTCCGTCGCTTTCGCCACTTACTATTAGACCAGCCTTTTCAAAGGTCTCTTTGTATTTTGGATTTGCCTCGTAGCGGTGGCGGTGGCGCTCTTTTACGCTCTTTGCGTTGCCATGAAATTTCAGCCAAAAGCGTCTTTGGCTTGATGTCGCAGTTATAAGCACCTAGCCTCATAGTGCCACCAAGTGGGCTTGTGTGGGTTCTTATCTGCTTTTTGCCGTGAGCGTCGATGAAGCTATCTATTAGATAGATGATAGGATTTTTGCACTCTTTGTTAAACTCCATAGAATTTGCATCTTCTAAGCCCAAAACATCCCTTGCAAACTCGATCATCGCTAGCTGCATACCAAGGCAAATTCCAAGATAAGGTATCTTATTTTCACGAGCAAATTTTATGGCTTGCATCTTGCCTAAAACGCCTCTTTCGCCAAAGCCGCCAGCTACTAAGATGCCATCCACGTCTTTTAAAAGCTCATTTACATTGCTCTCTTCTATCTTTTCGCTATCTATCCAGCGTAAATTTACCTCTAGCGTCCAAATTTGCTCCAGCATGGATGATGCCCTCAGTTAAGCTCTTGTAGCTCTCTTTTAGATCGATATATTTGCCTACAAAGGCGATTGTAGTTTCGTTTGTTGGGGCGATGATCCTTTTTACTAGGCTATCCCAGTTTGCCATGTCTGGTTTTAGCTCACCAAAGCCTAAATTTTCAGCGATTGGCGTTAAGATATCTTGCTTTAAAAATGAAAGTGGAATTTGATAGATACTTGCGCTGTCTAAGCTCTCTATGACGCAGTTTTTCTCTACGCCACAGCTTGCTGCGATCTTATCTTTTAGCTCGCGGTTTAGTGGCATTTCAGATCTGCAGATGATGATATCTGGACTTATACCTATGCGTCTTAGCTCGCCTACGCTATGCTGGGTTGGCTTTGTCTTTAGCTCGCCAGCTACTTTGATAAATGGCACGAGTGTTAGGTGTATATTTAGCGCTCTTTTTTTGCCAACTTCTACTCTTAGCGCTCTTATCGCCTCTAAAAATGGTAGTCCCTCGATGTCGCCAACGGTTCCGCCGATCTCAACGATGAGCACATCTTTGCCCTCGCCTGCTTTTTTGATGCGATCAACGATCTCACCAACGATGTGAGGGATCACTTGTATAGTCTTTCCAAGGTAGTCGCCACGTCGCTCTTTTTCGATAACCGAGCTATAAACTCTGCCTGTTGTGAAGTTATTGTCCTGACTTAGGCTCTCATCTAAAAATCTCTCGTAGTGACCAAGGTCAAGATCAGTCTCGGCGCCATCGTCTGTGACGAAGACTTCGCCGTGTTCTAGTGGGCTCATCGTGCCTGGATCTACGTTGATATATGGGTCAGCTTTTAAAACGCTCACCTTTAAGCCAGAATTTTAAGTAATGTCGCGATAGACGCAGCTGCGATGCCTTTTCCAAGTGAGCTTAAAACGCCACCTGTGATAAAAATATACTTCGTCTCTTTTGCCATCAAATTTTCCTTAACTTTAGTTATTTTTTAATCTGCCGATTATACCCCTTAAATATTTAGTAAGGCATTAATCGTGCAATTTTTAAAAATTATTCTTTAAGTTTTTTTGTTATAGACTTCGATATCATGATTAAAAACTGCTTAAAAAACATCGCCTCTTTATATATAGACGGCTTTAAAAATATGAAAATAGGCAAGAAACTATGGCTTCTCATAGCGATAAAGCTTATCATTATGTTTGGGATATTAAAGGTCTTCATCTTTGATGAAACTCTTAATACCAAATTTCAAACCGACGAAGAAAAAAGCAAATTTGTAATTCGTAATCTAATAAAGGAATAAAATGTCTGAGATGGATTTTGTTGATTGGTCTAGGGCTCAGTTTGCGCTGACTGCCATTTACCACTTTTTGTTTGTCCCGCTTACGTTGGGACTAAGTTTTATCATCGCCATTATGGAGACGATATATGTCAAAACTGGCGATAAGGCCTGGCTTGAGATAACGAAATTTTGGCTAAAGCTCTTTGGTATAAATTTCGCTATTGGTGTCGCTACTGGCATCATCATGGAGTTTGAGTTTGGTACAAACTGGGCGAATTATAGCTGGTTTGTAGGCGATATATTTGGCGCTCCACTTGCGATTGAAGGCTTGCTAGCATTTTTCATGGAGAGTACATTTTTTGCCATTATGTTTTTTGGCTGGGAGAAGGTTAGTAAGAATTTCACCTGCTTTCAACTTGGCTTGTTGCGATCGGTTCAAATTTAAGCGCACTTTGGATCTTGATCGCAAATGGCTGGATGCAGTATCCAATAGGCATGAAATTTAACCCAGACACCGCTAGAATGGAGATGCAAAATTTCTTCGAAGTCGCGCTAAATCCACTTGGTATCACTAAATTTTTACACACAGTAACTAGTGGCTACACTATCTCAGCTATCTTTGTGATAGGAATTTCTGCTTGGTTTTTGATCCAAAAACGCCACATCTTGCTTGCTAAAAAAAGCATCGTCGTTGCTAGTGCATTTGGCCTTATCACATCGGCATTTTTACTACTTAGCGGCGATGAGAGCGCATATCTTGCAGCTCAAAAGCAGCCTATGAAACTTGCAGCCATGGAGGGACTTTACAAGGGCGAGAAAAACGCTGGCCTAGTTGCAGCTGGCATTTTAAACCCAGCTAAAAAGCTTGGCGATGAGACTGAGCCATTTTTACTTGAGATAAAGGTGCCTTACGCACTAGGTATCATGGCAAACAGAGAGCTTGACTCATTTACGCCGGGCATAAATGACCTACTTTACGGCAACAGCGAGCACAATCTAATAAGCGTAGAAGAGAAGATGGCAAAAGGCAAAGTAGCTATCGAAGCTCTTAAAAACTACAAAGAGGCTAAAAAAGCAAATGACGAGAGCCTTATGAAAAGCTCGCTTTCAAATTTAGAGAGCAATCTAAATTTCTTAGGATATGGCTATCTTAAAGATGCAAAAGATGCTGTGCCACCAGTTGCACTTACATTTTATAGCTTCCACATCATGGTCGCACTTGGCACTTACTTCATAGCTCTTTTTGTTATCACTCTTTATCTAAATCTCTCAAGAAAATATAAATTTGAAAACATAAGAGCATTTTTGTGGATCTGCCTCTTTACCATACCGCTTGGCTACATCGCAGCTGAGGCTGGATGGATAGTAGCAGAGGTCGGCCGCCAGCCTTGGGCGATACAAGATCTCATGACCGTTGGCGTCGGAGCTACAAAATTTATCTGACTCAAATGTCAAAATTTCATTTATATTATTTGCTGTTTTATTTACGGTCTTGCTAATTGCCGAGATCAAGATCATGCTTAAGCAAATAAAGATAGGATTTAACGATCATGCATAGTTTAAGCTTAGAAAATTTACAAATTTATTGGTGGTTTATAGTTAGCCTTCTTGGCGGACTTTTGGTATTTATGATGTTTGTTCAAGGCGGTCAGTCGCTCATCTTTAGCCTTGGCAAAGACGAGCTTAAAAAGATATGCTCATAAATTCTATCGGTAGAAAATGGGAGCTTACATTTACGACGCTTGTTATGTTTGGTGGCGCGTGCTTTGCGGCGTTCCCGCTATTTTACGCTACTAGTTTTGGTGGCGCTTACTGGGTTTGGCTGGCTATTTTGTTTTGTTTTATCATCCAAGCTGTAAGCTATGAGTACCGCAAAAAGCCTGATAACTTCTTAGGAGCTAGAACTTATGAAATTTTCCTTTTCATAAATGGCTCACTTGGCGTTATCCTTATTGGTATGGCGGTTAGTACATTCTTTAGCGGTAGTGACTTTGTGCTAAATGAGCACAACTTTGTCGAGTGGAAGACTCCATTTCGCGGCCTTGAAGCATTGGCAAATCCTTACTTGTACCTGCTTGGCATAGCGATGTTTTTCCTATCTCGTATAGGCGGCTGCTTGTATCTTATGAACAACATCGCTGATGGCGAATTTATACAAAACGCTAGAAAACAGCTACTTATCAACACCGTGCTATTCTTGCCATTTTTCCTAGGATTTCTTGCGTGGATACTTACAAAAGATGGCTTTGCATACGACGCAAACGGCGTAGTTAGCCTTGTTGCTTACAAATACGCCATAAATTTGATCGAGATGCCTGTCGCTGGCGTGCTACTACTTGTTGGCGTGCTTTTGGTGCTTGTTGGAATTTTTCAAGGGGCATTTACAAAAAGCATACATGGAATTTTTGCTTATGGTGTTGGCGTAACGCTTGCTGTAACCGCGCTATTTTTGATAACAGGACTAAATGGCACTGCATTTTATCCGTCATTTAGCGACCTTTCTAGCTCGCTAACTATCAAAAATGCAAGCTCTAGCCACTACACACTTGGTGTTATGGCATATGTTAGCTTGCTAGTGCCAGTAGTGCTTGCCTATATCTTCATCGTCTGGAGAGCGATAGATAGCAAGAAGATCACGCAAGATGAGATCAAAAACGATCATCACGCATACTAAGGATAAAGATGTTAGAAGCAGGAATTTTTTTGATACTTTGGCCAGTAACGCTGTTTATTAGCTACAAATTTGTTCTCTTTTCTCTTAAGAAATTTGACGCAAATAACTAAAATTTAGGGGCATTTGCTCCTGAAATTCTTCTTTTTATTTTCACCCTTTAAAACCACTTTCTTATAAATTTACTTAAGCCTCTTTTTATATAAGCGTTAGTTTTGTGTGAAATTTGGGGAGTAAGATATCATTAAATTTCACAAAGGAGCGAAAATGAGCAAGAATTTCTTAGGTTCAGTTGCCCTTGCGGCTGTTTTGGTGAGTGGTTTTGGCTTTAGTGCTCCACTAAACGCTGGAGTCTTGGCTCATCAAGTAAAGGTTCAAGGAGAGCTTGGCTCAGTCTTTATAAACCCATACGATGTATCGCCACTAACTGCTATCATCGATAGAGCTGGCAAAGACATCAAAGATATCCACGTCAAAGTAAAGGGCAAGCCAGATGGCGGCATAGATATCGACTACAACGTCTCAGAACATGCCTTGCTCACGCATGATGGCGTGCCTATTTGGGACTTTATCCCGACTATCTAAACGAGGTCGTCGTCAGCTACACATTTAACGGAGCTAAAAAGGTTGAGACATATAAAATTTACGCCCAGCCTATCGTCACATATAGCCGTGATTTTAGGTTCTCGCACATGCAAAAAACTCGCGTCAAAAAGGTCGATCCTGCCTTTAAAAATAGGCTCTATCTCATAAATAATACGATCACAAGCGTCTATAAACCGCTTGATTGGAAAAATGGTGGAGCTGCTAGCTGGAACGACTTTACCGAAAACTACATCGTAGATACCAAGGGCGAGGTCAGATGGTATCTTGACTATCAGAAATTTTACGACCGCAGCGAGAGAAGAGTGATGGATGGGGGCATGATGATGGGCTTTCATCAGCTAAAAAACGGCGATATCAGCTTTGGCATGGCTCAAAGATATCTTAGATATGATCTAATGGGAAAAGAAATTTACAACCGCCCGCTACCTAGAGGCTACATCGATCTAAGCCACGAGGTGATGCCACTAAAAGATGATCACGCGCTTCTTAGGGTAGCAAAATACAACTACCACCACAAAAACGGCAAAATTTCTCACACCATAAGAGACCACATCATCGAGGTCGATAACACTGGCAAGGTGGTCGAAGAGTGGGATCTAAATGAAATTTTTGGCAACAACGTTTATCGTAGCAACCTCATAAAAGCACTTGATGCTAGGGCTGTGTGCCTAAATATCGACATGGACGCAAAAGAGATCAAGATAAGCGACGATCAGCCATTTGGCGATGTCACCTCCACTGGCACAGGCAGAAACTGGGCGCATGTAAATTCTATCTCATACGATGAGAGCGATGATAGTATCATCCTTTCGCTTCGTCACCAAGGCATCGTAAAGATAGGACGCGATAAAAAAGTAAAATGGATATTAGCCTCGCCTGAGGGCTGGAGCGAGGATTTTAAAGCAAAAGTGCTAACTCCAGTAGATAGTAAAGGCAACAAGATAAAATGCGAAAACTCAAAATGCGAGGGCAAATTTGACTGGTCATGGACACAGCATACCGCATGGCTAACGCCAAGATACGAAAACAAGGGCGATATAAAGCATATAAGCGTCTTTGACAATGGCGATGCTAGAGGCATGGAGCAGCCAGCCTTTAAAGAGGACAAATACTCACGTGCGGTTGAATACAAGATAGATGAGAAAAAGGGCACAGTCGAGCAGACTTGGCAGTTTGGTAAGGAGCGTGGATTTGACTTTTACAGCGCAGTCACCAGCAATGTCGAGTGGCAAAAGGATAAAAGCACCTACTTTATCTCAAGCTCAAACGTAAATTTACTTCGCCCTGACAAGACTATCAAAATGGTCTTAGTTGAGATCGACCCAAAGACAAATGATATAAAATTTGAGATGGATGTGGATTCTGCTTCAAGAGATGATGTCGCTTATAGAGCGATGGTTATCGATCCAGAAGTATTTAGTTATTAAATTTTGGTGTGAGACCCCCTCTCACACCAAAGTGTATTAGTTATTATGTTGAAATTTATAAATTTCTTCTTTGACGCTAGTTAGGTCAAAATTTATCGCTCGCTCTAGCTCTAGCAAGCTTACATCTTTGTCTATCTCAAGAGCCATCGCTATCTCATTTAGCTCTTTTGCTTCCTCATTTGCAAGGATCGCACTCTTAAAACTAGCCTCATCTATCTGGCCAAATTTTGAAAAGATCAATTTAAATTTATCTTTTAAAATTTCTCTACTTAGCTTTTTATCTTCTAAAGCCTTCTTCGTGCCGCCATTTCTGTTACAGGTTCTAAATATAAAATCTATTGTTTCATTTACTTCATCGAGTAAATTTTTGTCTTCTCGCTTTGCATACAAACTCCCTTCACCGCAAACAAATTCAAAGCAAGGCAGACTTTGTCCGCCCTGCTTATAAGAAATTAGAAGTGGCTTTCTACTTTCTCTTCGATTTGGATAGGATGAGTTGTAGCTATATTTTCTTCGCCAGCATGTGAGCTTGCAGTAGCATAAGAAGGTTTAGCTTCTGACTTACCTTCATTCATGATATGATCTTTTGGTGTTTCTAAAAGATCATTTGCGCTAACGCCTATTTTATTGTTATTTAGAACATTTAGCTCAGCTTTTGGCTCATTTATACGAGTGGCATTGCTTAGATCAACACTATCATTGTCTAAGATATCATCTGGCAAGCTTCTAGTGCTTCTTACTTTACCACCATAAGTGTTCTTTAGATCAAACCTTACCATTGTATCATTAGAAAGTGCATTACCGGCTAGGTCTTTAAAGTATCCATTCATAGATACTATCATACCGTTATGGCTCATATTAAAGTCTTTACCATCATCACAAAGAGTTACCACGCGACTTATACTACCGCTCTTGATATCTGCTTCAGTTATAGTAATATCTTCAGTATAACCGTTTATATTGCCCCATTTTGGATTATTAGTATTGATCATATAATGGAAAACATCCCCAGCTTTTATAGTTACACGGTCTTGTGGTATATCTACAACAAATGTTATATCGCCGTTGCCATTTGCTGGATTTTCATAATCTGCTTTATCATAGATTTTATCTTGATTTGCATCTTCTTTAATCCAAATGTTCGGTTGAGCAATAGTTGTATCTATCTCAAGATTTGATACTGTATAAGGATTTGAAACCGCACCAGCTTTATTTGTAGCTACTGCTGTTACAGAGTAGTTACCGTCGGCAATATTGTCAGTTGTTACCTTCCAGCTACCATCACTTTCAGCTGTTATAGTTTTCTCCCAAACACTATGTGACTTACTATCAACTACAGATACTTTTACGCTTGCATTAGCCTCAGCTGTTCCACTTATAGTTGGTGTCTTATCATTTGTTAAGCCTGCAACTTGCGCAGCCTCATTTGTGATAAGGTTGCCTACGTGACCGCCTCTAACATCATCATAGATGCTTGTGATCTTAACGTTAGTTGTCGCAATATGTTTATTATCTGTATTATCACTAAAGTCAAATACTACTTTATCGCTACCCTTAGCACCTTTATTACCAGCCGCATCGCTAAAGTATGCTTCAGCTTCATATACACGTCCATTAGCATTTGCGCCAAACGCTAAAGGTTTGCCTGCATTTGGTTGTCCTTGCTCGTATTGATTTTGTACTTTCTCTCCGATATAGCCTCTATCGATATCTGCTTGAGTTATAGTACGATTGTGCCAACTATCGCTTGCACCCCATCTATAGTTGAATGTATCACCAGCTTTTATGCTTCCATCATCTGGTATAAGAGCTTTCCAAGCCATGCGTCCAATATTAGGATTTTCTATATTTTCTTTCCAGCTAAATTTACCGTCATTGTTTGTATCTTCGATAAACTCAACTTTCGCATCTGCTATCTTAGTATCAACTGTTACATTAGCTACGATTTCAGATCCGATATTTCCAGCTTTGTCATGTGCTTGAACTGAGAAGATATGTAGTCCATCACTAAGTGGAGTTGTTATTTTATATTCCCAAGAACCATTTTTACCAGCATGAACTTCAGCGTATACTTCGTTGCCAGATTTTATAACTATCAATGACTCAGGCTCTGCTGTACCTTTTAGAGTTGGTGTAGCATCGTTTGTAACTTTACCTTTAACGTTGCCTGTAAAATCAATATCGCTAGTTTTTACATCATCATTGATCTCATCAATAGTCAAATAAGGCTCTGTAGTATCAACTGTTACAGTGATTAGTTTTGAAGGCTCGCTCACTTTACCAAACACATTTCTAGCAATTGCTGTGATCTCATAACTGCCATCAGCCCATGGAGAATTCTCCTCTGGTTCATAAAACCATTTACCATTAGATCCCACTGGGATATTTTCAGCGATTATAGTATTGCCTTTTTTAAGAGTGATGGTCGTACCAACTTCAGCTTCACCCATAAATGCAGGGGTACTATCATTTGTTAAGGCTTTATCAGCAACTAAAACATTGCCTGTAGTTCCGTAAATTGGGTCGATTAGATCTGAACCATACTCGTTATCTAGAACCGCTTTGATAACTGGAGCTTTTGGAGCAAAACCTACTATTTTTACTGCATCCATAGAACCTTCACTTACATTACCTGCATCATCGACTAGTCTATAAGATGGAGTTTGGAAGCCTCTTGATTTTGGCATATCGATGCTAAATTCATCTCTTTCTATAAAGCCTTTAGCTATATCTTGCGCAGTTACTTTAAAGATATCTGTCCAAGTTTTAGCGTCGCTTCCAAGAATTTGAACCCTATCGCCTGCTTTTACAGTATTTTCTGGGATGTCGATAATCCATTTAAGCTTGCCATCTTTTAGAGCTGAAGCATCAGCTATGTCTATCTTCTTGTCACTATTTATATCAGTTGTTATCTTAACTGTTGGAGTGCCGATAGTTGTATCAACATCTACACTTGACCACTCTGATACAGCGCTTCTGTTGCCTGCTCTATCGGTTGTTTGAACTTTAAGAGTATGTACTCCATCTTCTAGTGCAGCATGTACTTTGCCATCCCAGTTTAAATTTGCCTCAAATGTATATTCCCAGTTGCCGTCTTTATCAGCTGTAACTGTTACTTCTTTGCCATCTTTAAATACTAGTTTATCATCTACCATTATCTTAACAGTTGAGAATGCCTCAGCTGTACCCTTTAGTGTTGGCAAGTTGTCATTTGTAAGAGCATTTTTAACATTACCTACAACACCACCAGCAACATCATCGATGATCTCAGTTATAACTGGCTGTGTAGTGCTTATATCAACATTTACAGTTGCAACATTTGATGGATTGCTAACATTACCAGCTTTATCAGTTGCGATAGCTACTACATTGTACTCACCCTCAGCAAGTGGAGATTTTGGAGTAAATTCCCAGTTGCCATCAGCATCTACAACAACTTTTTCAGCGATGATATCGTTACCATTTTTAAGAACGATAGTTGAACCAGCCTCAGCTGTACCTTTAAATGTCGGTGTAGTGTCATTTGTAAAGCCGTCATTTACACCAAGTATATTTCCGCCATTTTCAACACCGCCCCACCAGTTATCTGTTACTGCAGTGATGACTGGAGCATCGATATGAGTATCAACGTCTATGCTTACTAGAGCAGATGGTTGGCTATTGTTACCAGCTACGTCAGTTGCTTGAGCTTCGAAGTTATGGTGTCCATCACTTAGTTTAGGTGTTGTGAAATTCCCAGTTGCCATCTTTGTCAGCTACTGCAGTCCAGTTGCTGATAACTTCACCATTCTCAAATCTATAACTACCTCTACCATCGATCTTGATCTCAACAGTCGCAAATGGCTCAGCTGTGCCTTTTAGAGTTGGAGTGTTGTCGTTTGTTAAGCCACCCTTAACATCACCATTTACTACGCCACCAGCCACATTATCAATGATCTCAGTGATGACTGGTTCATCAGAGTGAAGATCGATCTTGATAGTTGCAGCATCTGAAGGAGCGCTTACTTTACCAGCTGCATTTGTTGCAGTTGCTGTTATGCTGTAATCACCCTGAGCAAGTGGAGTTTTTATAGTAAATTCCCAGCTACCATCAGTTTTTACAGGGATATTATCAGCGATAACATCATTACCATTTTTAAGAGTGATAGTCGTACCTGGTTTTGCTGTGCCTTTAAATGTAGGCGTGCTATCATTTGTTAAGCCACCTTTGACATCTTCGTTAAATTTACCACCTTTAACATCATCTATTACTTCTGTGATTACTGGAGCTTCTGGGGCTTTAGTATTCTCACTATCTTCACCTATCACCTTGCTATCCTTGCCTGGGTTGTTAAGGTTATTTGGATTGATGATCTCTGCTGTTACATTGTTATCTTTACCTGGGTTTAGATCAACTGGAATATCAATCTTACCTTTATCGATATCATCTTGGTTGATTGGTTTTTCAGTCTTTTTGCCATTGTCATCAGTAACAACTACTTTATCACCTGGTTTTACTGAACCATCTTTTGGTATAGTAACTTCTACTGTTGTTTTACCAGCATCTTTATCACCAGCTTTGTTTTCATCATCAGAAATTTTGCCATCTTTATTTGTATCTTCTGGGAATGTGATAGATGGGTTGCTTGGTTTTCTGCTAAATTCGCTATCAAGTTGTACGTTAGCATGTATAGCTGTGCTTTGGTTACCAACTAGATCGACTATTCTATAGCTTGGGCTTTCGAAGTGTTTTCCTGATAAAGTTGCTTCGTATTCAAAGCTTTTACCTAGATTGTCATTTGATAGGACTTTTTCGATCTTCCATTTACCATCTTTTCCAAGCACTTGAAGAACATCACCTGCGCTTACAGTGCCATCTTTTGGTATCTCTACTTCCCAGTGGATCTTACTATCTTTTAAATTCTTAGCTTCTTCTACGCTTAGAACTCCATTGTTATCTGCATCTTCTTTTATAGATACTTTTGGAGCGCCGATAGTTGTATCAACTTCTAGTGCAGAAGTTGCTTCGCTAGTGTTGCCAGCTGCATCTGTCACTACTGCTTTTATAACATGAACACGGCCAACAAGATCTGCTAGTGGCTCTTTATAGTCGCTTGGTTTAAATTCCCAGTTGCCATCTTTGTCAGCTGTAGCTCTACCAAACTCTTTATTATTATCATAAAGAACTACTTCTTGATTTGCATCAGCTGTACCCTTTATGGTTGGCTTGTTGTCGTTTGTGTTAGTACCTGCAACATTACCTTTATATACACCACCTTCTACGTTATCAATGATACCTATGATCTTGACATTTGGAGCTGTAAAGTCTGAGTCTATGCTGCTAGATACTTCTTTACTAGCATTACCAGCTTGATCAACTATCTTAGCTGTTACGCTTGAAGCTTTACCATCAACTACTGGTACTTTGATCTCTACATATCCAGTTACTCTGTCATTGTAAGTAATAGTATGTGTTTTTTCCTCACCATTTACAGTGTAGTGGATCACATCATTTTCTTCAGCATCACCTGGGACAGAAATTTGAGCTTTTGTGCTAGCGCTATCGCCATCTTTGCTATTTTCAGCTTTATTTAGCTTGCCATCTTTTGGATTTACATCTTCAACAAATGTGATTGTTGGTTCTGATGGAGCTATTAGATCAGCATTAACTACTACAACCTCTGAGAAGTCTGAGATATTTCCTGCTTTATCTTGTGCTTTTGTAGTGTATTTATACTCACCATCTCCTAGTTCAGGTAGTTCAAATTTCCAACCACCATGTTTATCAGCTGTGACTGTTCCTATAGATGTTTTCTCGCCATTTAGCTCACTAATCTCATAGATAGTGATAACTGAGTTAGGCTCAGCATATCCTTCAAGAGTTGGTGTGCTGTCGTTTGTTAGAGCAACTTTTGTTTTAGCGTCTAAAACGTTGCCAGTTTGGCTATCTACATTGTCATTTACAGCATCTATTACAGGAGCATCTGCAAATGTATCAACATCAAGTGAAACTCTATCAGATGTTGATTTATTGCCTACTTTATCTGTAGCAACTGCTTCAAAGTAGTGCTCTCCATCACCCATAGCTTCAGTTGGAGTAAAGCTCCATTTGCCATTAGCGTCAGCTGTTACTTTACCAACTAGAGTTTTTTCTGTAGTTGTATAGAAGCTCTCATAAATTTCTACTGTTGCGCCTGGTGCTGCACTACCTTTGAATGTTGGTAGGTTATCGTTTGTTAGACCATTTTTAACATCACCATTTACTACGCCACCAGTTACATCATCGATGATCTCATTAATTGTTACTTTAACAGTGCTTGAAGCTTCACCTATCACCTTGCTATCCTTGCCTGGGTTGTTAGGGTTATTTGGATTGATGATCTCTGCTGTTACATTGTTATCTTTACCTGGGTTTAGATCAACTGGGATATCAATCTTACCTTTATCGATATCATCTTGGTTGATTGGTTTTTCAGTCTTTTTACCATTGTCATCAGTAACAACTACTTTATCACCTGGTTTTACTGAACCATCTTTTGGTATAGTAACTTCTACTGTTGTTTTACCAGCATCTTTATCACCAGCTTTGTTTTCATCATCAGAAATTTTGCCATCTTTATTTGTATCTTCTGGGAATGTGATAGATGGGTTGCTTGGTTTTCTGCTAAATTCGCTATCAAGTGAAAGGCTAGCTTTTGATGAGTCGCTAACGTTGCCAGCTTCATCAGCAAATCTATACTCTGGGGTCTCATATTTTCCATCTTTTAGTTTGTTGATACCAACGTTAAATGTAGCTTCAAATCTACCATCTTTGATCATCTCATCAGTAATCTCAACAAATTTAACCCAATTACCTTTGCCGTCGATTGACTGGATCACGTCGCCAGCTTTTACGCTACCATCTGTTGGGATGTCGATAACCCAGTGAGCTTTACCATCTTTTATAGCAGCCACTTCAGCTACGCTTAAAACACCGTCATTGTTTGTATCTTCTACAAATCTAACTTTTGGATTGCCTATTGTTGTATCAACATCTACGCTTGCTTCTACAGATTTAGCGCTATGTCCTAGTTTATCAGTCGCTTCTACGACAAATTTATGCTAGCCGTCGCCAAGTTTAGTTCTTGGCGTAAATTCCCAGCTACCATCAAAGCCTGCTTTTGTAGTGCCTGCTATCTTACCATCAACAAATACTTTTATATCTGCACCAGCTTCAGCGCTACCTTTTAGAGTTGGGGTATTGTCGTTTGTAACTTTACCTTTAACATCGCCATTTTCTACGCCACCAGCTACATTATCAACGATCTCTTTGATCTCTGGTATGTTAGTTGCAGTATCAACTGTTAAGCTTACGACGTTTGAGTTTTGAACTGGGTTTTTGACATAGTCTTGCATACTAGCTTCAACAGTATAGTCGCCATCATTTAGTGGTTTATCTACTGTGATAGACCAGTCGCCAAGGCTATCTTCTACATAAACTTCACCACTCCATACTACCTTGCCACTGCTATCTTTTACGCTAACAGTTACAGTTGAATAAGGCTCTGCAAAGCCGTTTATAGTTGGAGTGTTATCTTTTGTAGCACCTTCATAAGCACCATTTAGAGCGTCATCACCATTGTCATCTGTTACGCTAGTGATTACAACTTTGCCTGGATTAGTATCTACTTTTATAGTTTCAATATCTGAAGTGTTTTTATTGCCTATCTTATCAGTTGCCTCTACATAGAATGTATGATCGCCATCGCTAAGTTTAGTTCTTGGTGTAAATTCCCAGCTACCATCAAGACCAGCTTTTGTAGTACCTGCTATCTTACCATCAACAAATACTTTTATATCTGCACCAGCTTCAGCGCTACCTTTTAGTGTTGGAGTATTGTCGTTTGTCCAGTTGTTTTTAGAGCTTATATCGCCTGTATCACCTTCAACATCATCAATGATCTCTTTAATGACTGGTTTGTCAGTTGCGTTGTCTATTGTTAGGCTTACAACGTTTGAATTTTGAACTGGGTTTTTGACATAATCTTGCATACTAGCTTCAACTGTATAGTCGCCATCTTTTAACGCTACTGGTACATCAATATGCCAATCGCCAAGACTATCTTCTATATATACTTCATCGCTCCATACTACTTTACCGCTACTATCTTTTACGCTAACAGTTACAGTTGCGTACTGCTCACCTGTACCCCAAATAGTTGGAGTATTGTCTTTCGTAGCACCTTCATAAGCACCGTTTAGAGCGTCATCACCGTTGTCATCTGTTATTCTAGTGATTACTACCTCGCCTGGATTAGTATCTACTTTTATCCAAGAAATTCCTGAGTTCTCGCTTACATTGCCAGCTTCATCTGTTGCGATAGCATAGAATGAATGTTTGCCGTCGCTTAGTTTGCTAGTTGTATACTCCCACTCACCTTTTTCGTTAGCTTTTACGCTATCTGCTTTTCTACCATCTACATAGACATCAACGGTTGCACCAGACTCAGCACTACCTTTTAGTGTTGGGGTATTGTCATTTGTCCAGCCAATTCTTTCGTTTTTCACGTTGCCTGTATCCCCTTCAACATTATCTATAATTTCATTAATTACTGGTTTAGAAGTATGAAGATCTATTGTTAAAGTAGCTACATTTGATGCATTGCTTACATTGCCAGCTTTATCTGTTGCAGTTGCTGTTATATTATATTCACCTTCAACAAGTGGGCTCTTTGGTGTAAATTCCCATGATCCATCAGCTTTTACAGGGATGTTTTCAGCGATGATATCATTGCCATTTTTAAGAGTTATAGTTGAGCCAGCTTCAGCTGTACCTTTAAATGTAGGCGTGCTATCGTTTGTAGTGCCACCTTTAACATCTTCGTTAAATTTACCGCCCTTAACATCATCTATTACTTCTGTGATTACTGGAGCATCTGGAGCTGTTTTATCAGTAAAGTCTGTATTGCCAGCTGTTCCTTCGCCGTTACCTTTGTTGCCTGCTTTATCAGTTACTTCAACATTTACTTTATCACCTGGTTTGATTGGATCAGTAGTGATTTCAAAATCTCCCTTATCATCAGTTGTGCCAGTGCCGATTGTTTTACCATCTTTATCTTTTACTACTACCGGAGCATTTGGCTCATCTGAATGACCTTTTACAATGCCTTTATCTGGATTGCCATCAGCTGGGTTATTTGTATCAACTGGAGTTACCTCTTTAACTTCTACGCTTGGAGGTGTATTATCAACAAATTCTGTATCCCCTGCAGTCTCTGTATCACTACCTTTATGGCCAGCTTTATCAGTTACTTCTACTTTTACTTTATCACCTGGTTTGATTGGAGTAGTAGTGATTTCGAAATTTCCTTTATCATCAGTTGTGCCAGTACCTATTGTTTTACCATTTTCATCAGTAACAACTACTGGAGCATTTGGAGTATCTGATTTACCTTTTACGATACCTTTATCTGGAGTACCATCTGATGGGTTAGTCTCATCTACTGGAGTTACAGTATCGATATCTACTTTTGGAGCTGTATGATCATTTGGATGCTCTATATTGCCAGCAACAGCCATATCTGTACCTGCGTTACCAGCTTTGTCTATTGCTTGAACAATTACTGGAGTGCCTGGCTGAACAGCTTTATCTAGTTGAATTAAGAAGTCACCTGCACTGTTAGCGTGACCTTTTCCTATAATGTTGTTATCTGCATCTCTAAATAATATCTCAGCATTTGGAGTATCTGTATGACCTGTTGCCATAGTTAGCTCTGCTGTATCATCAGCTTTGCTATTAGTATCGATTGGAGTGATTTTAACGTTATCAAGTTTTGGAGCGATTGAGTCTAGATCGATTGTAGCTTCATTGCTTGGTGTGCTCTTACCAAATTTCATTCTCAGCAGTTGCTGTAAATTTATGCTCACCTTGTTTAGTAAGTGCTGGGGCTTCAAATTCCCATGAACCATTAGATTTAGCTGTTGTTTCACCTATCTTGTCGCCATTATCAGTAAATTTCTACTTTTGAGCCAGCTTTTGCAGTGCCTTTGATAGTTGGAGTTTTATCATTTGTTAGATGACCTTTAACATCAAGAACGTTACCAACTTTAGTATCTTCTCCATAGCCTTTAACATCATCTATTATTTCATTGATAACTGGAGCTTCTGGAAGATCTTTATGTAAAATCTCTGTATCCCCTGCAGTCTCTGTATCACTACCTTTATTACCAGCTTTATCAGTTACTTCTACTTTTACTTTATCACCTGGTTTGATTGGATCAGTAGTGATTTCGAAATCTCCCTTATCATCAGTTGTGCCAGTACCTATTGTTTTACCATTTTCATCAGTAACAACTACTGGAGCATTTGGAGTATCTGATTTACCTTTTACGATACCTTTATCTGGAGTACCATCTGATGGGTTAGTCTCATCTACTGGAGTTACAGTATCGATATCTACTTTTGGAGCTGTATGATCATTTGGATGCTCTATATTGCCAGCAACAGCCATATCTGTACCTGCGTTACCAGCTTTGTCTATTGCTTGAACAATTACTGGAGTGCCTGGCTGAACAGCTTTATCTAGTTGAATTAAGAAGTCACCTGCACTGTTAGCGTGACCTTTTCCTATAATGTTGTTATCTGCATCTCTAAATAATATCTCAGCATTTGGAGTATCTGTATGACCTGTTGCCATAGTTAGCTCTGCTGTATCATCAGCTTTGCTATTAGTATCGATTGGAGTGATTTTAACGTTATCAAGTTTTGGAGCGATTGAGTCTAGATCGATTGTAGCTTCATTGCTTGGTGTGCTCTTACCAAATTTATTCTCAGCAGTTGCTGTAAATTTATGCTCACCTTGTTTAGTAAGTGCTGGGGCTTCAAATTCCCATGAACCATTAGATTTAGCTGTTGTTTCACCTATCTTGTCGCCATTATCAGTAAATTTCTACTTTTGAGCCAGCTTTTGCAGTGCCTTTGATAGTTGGAGTTTTATCATTTGTTAGATGACCTTTAACATCAAGAACGTTACCAACTTTAGTATCTTCTCCATAGCCTTTAACATCATCTATTATTTCATTGATAACTGGAGCTTCTGGAAGATCTTTATGTAAAATCTCTGTATCCCCTGCAGTCTCTGTATCACTACCTTTATTACCAGCTTTATCAGTTACTTCTACTTTTACTTTATCACCTGGTTTGATTGGATCAGTAGTGATTTCGAAATCTCCCTTATCATCAGTTGTGCCAGTACCTATTGTTTTACCATTTTCATCAGTAACAACTACTGGAGCATTTGGAGTATCTGATTTACCTTTTACGATACCTTTATCTGGAGTACCATCTGATGGGTTAGTCTCATCTACTGGAGTTACAGTATCGATATCTACTTTTGGAGCTGTATGATCATTTGGATGCTCTATATTGCCAGCAACAGCCATATCTGTACCTGCGTTACCAGCTTTGTCTATTGCTTGAACAATTACTGGAGTGCCTGGCTGAACAGCTTTATCTAGTTGAATTAAGAAGTCACCTGCACTGTTAGCGTGACCTTTTCCTATAATGTTGTTATCTGCATCTCTAAATAATATCTCAGCATTTGGAGTATCTGTATGACCTGTTGCCATAGTTAGCTCTGCTGTATCATCAGCTTTGCTATTAGTATCGATTGGAGTGATTTTAACGTTATCAAGTTTTGGAGCGATTGAGTCTAGATCGATTGTAGCTTCATTGCTTGGTGTGCTCTTACCAAATTTATTCTCAGCAGTTGCTGTAAATTTATGCTCACCTTGTTTAGTAAGTGCTGGGGCTTCAAAATTCCCATGAACCATTAGATTTAGCTGTTGTTTCACCTATCTTGTCGCCATTATCATAAATTTCTACTTTTGAGCCAGCTTTTGCAGTGCCTTTGATAGTTGGAGTTTTATCATTTGTTAGATGACCTTTAACATCAAGAACGTTACCAACTTTAGTATCTTCTCCATAGCCTTTAGCATCATCGATTATTTCATTGATTACTGGAGCTTCTGGAGCTTTAGTATTCTCACTATCTTCACCTATCACCTTGCTATCCTTGCCTGGGTTGTTAAGGTTATTTGGATTGATGATCTCTGCTGTTACATTGTTATCTTTACCTGGGTTTAGATCAACTGGAATATCAATCTTACCTTTATCGATATCATCTTGGTTGATTGGTTTTTCAGTCTTTTTGCCATTGTCATCAGTAACAACTACTTTATCACCTGGTTTTACTGAACCATCTTTTGGTATAGTAACTTCTACTGTTGTTTTACCAGCATCTTTATCACCAGCTTTGTTTTCATCATCAGAAATTTTGCCATCTTTATTTGTATCTTCTGGGAATGTGATAGATGGGTTGCTTGGTTTTCTAGTAGTTTCTGGATCGATAGTAGTGCCAGCGCCTGCTGTATCGTCACCACTGCCGCCACGACCGCTATCTAAACCGCCACTTTTGCCCTCAGCTGGACCTGCAAAAGATGCAGCGCCTAAAGGATTGATCGCACTTGTGCTAGCACTTATGTTTGAGTAGTGTCCGCCATGCTCAAATCTTGTCTCGCCAAGGCTCATGCCATCACCACGACCACCGCTATTGCCGCCAGCTGCTGTCTCTTCTAGATCTTCTAAATTTGTACCATTTAACAATGCTTTTTGAAGTGCTGCTACTTGTGAATCAGCAGCAGTTGCCTTTGGATCGAGACTTAGTGTATCTTCGCCGATCATTGATAGCTCTTTTCCATTATTTGTCGCTATCACAACCTTAGAGTCAGCTGAAGTTGTTTTTACCGTCTCACCTTCATAAAGGCTATCACCGACTTTTAGTACTCTTTGGTTACCACTTTTATCTACTGCGATAACCTCAGCAGAACCTGATATAGACTTAATTATGCCTAATTTCTTTGCCATGTTAATTCCTTTTGGGCTAAATTAATTTTGGCATTATTTTATAACTATTAGGTGAAATTGTAAATTGTACCTAGGTACAATATAGTTACATTATTTTAATATATGTTACATTTAGAAAATTTTTTGTAAATTTTGAGTGATATTGAAGTGATTTTTAGACTTAGCAAAAACTAGGTCTAAAAATCTATAAAATGATATTTTAAGCTATAACTGTATCGATTTGATCTTTGATCTCAATAGAAACTGTGCTTTGATTTGACGTATAAAGAGTGTAGCCATCGTTTGACTCACCTTTTGTAAAGTCATGAAGCGTGATGCTATCACCTTTACCAAATTCATCTTTGTCGCCGTTGATCTTAAGAATAGTATCGAGGTTATTGCCCGTGATATGAAGCACGTCGGCTAAATTTAGATCTAGACTTATATGATTTAGTGTCACGCCGTTGCCCTCTGGTTTAGAGGTCGTTAGATCAAGTACTTCAAAGCCACTTACCTTGCTAAAGTCAATAGCCTCAGAGATAAATAACTTATCCACGCCGTCTCCGCCGTTTATGTGACTGCCTTCTAGTATCACGCCTTTACCTATACTTACACTATCATTATCATCGCCCGTTGAGATGTATGTATCTTTTAAATTTACACCATCAGCCACGCTTAGCGCATCACTATCTTTGCCTGTGTTTATCACACTGTTAGTTAAATTTGAGCCAACGACGACGCCGTCACTACCATCTTGAGTGAAAATTTTGCTACCGCTTATCTCGCCTCTATCTAGCACGATAGTATCATCATCTTTGCCAGTTACGATAGTTGAGTTCTCTACGTTTGAGCCGCTAAAGCCTATGGTAGTAAAGCCATCTCCACTCTCTATCAAAGTATCGCTTACGCTTGAGTTTGTAGCGTTAAATGTATCATATCCGCTACCTAAATAGATGTTTGAATTTAAGATGTGGCTACTGCTCAAATTTACACCATCATTTCCATCGCCCATATAGAAATTTATCCTCTCTAGGATACTGCCGCTACTTATCGTGACGCTATCGTTACCATTTTCTGCTGCTATATATGAGCTAGCGGCGTCATTTGAGCTGTATTTTACATTTTCTAAAACCACCTTGTCATCTCCGTTAGCTAGTTCAAATGCGCTATTTATCAAGCTTGAGTCTTTTAAACTTACGCTATCGTTTGCTTCGCCTGATCTTACTAGTACGCCATCTATATCTGAGTTTTCTACCACGCTCATTTTTTTCTCATCACCCCAGCCAAGATCGAGCTTTGAGTTTGCAAAGTGACTTGCCACCACCTCTACTTTATCAGCTCCATTAGCAAGGTCTATATTTACCTCATCTACGCCTGAACCACCGATATAAACTCTATCGTCGCCCTCGCCTGCATAAATTTTTGATTTGATATAAGTCGAGCCAGTAAATTTTGATAAGATCATCGCCATCACCGCTTGCTATATATGAGCTAGAGTTATCATTTGAGCTAACGTTTGAGTGATCTATCAGCACTACATCATCGCCACTTCCGCTCTCTACTGCTGAGTTTTGGAATTTAGAGTTTTCGAAATTTACAAAGTCCTTGCCCTCGCCTGTCTTTACCAAAAGTCCGTTTGCAACTGTTCCGCTACTTATATTTATAGTGTCGTTGCCGCATTTTGTGTCAAAGACCACGCCATTTATATTGCTTCCCTCGCTCACGTTAAATTTATCATCGCCACTTCCGCTTGTAAAGCTTGAGTTTATCACGCCCACAACTGAGTTTAGCTCTAGCTTGTCTTCGTTTTTGCCATTTGCATCTGCATCGCCTAGATCAACGCCAACGTGAAAGATAGCGCTGCCTACATTCATCTTAAATGTATCGTCGCCATCACCCATTTTTACATTTAGAGCCTCTTTGTCGTCTTCTCTAAGACCTTGCATATAAGCTCCAGCACCAAAGACGATCATATCATTGCCAGCCTTAGTATCGATCACACTCTTTTGGGCTCCTGCTGCGATAGTTAGCGTATCATCGCCATCGTCTAAATTTCATCTCATAGCCCTTTTCTCTTATAGTGCCGTCAAGATATACATTGTGATCATTATCCACCACGCTTGCATTAGCCAAAGCGCTTATGAAGCCATCGACTTTCACTTCTAAACTTAGTTCGTTTTCATAAGTGCCATAAAATTTTAATAGCTCCAAGAGTGCTTAAATTTTGTGTCATTTCGCCTTCGTTTTGATTATTTTCAAGCTCTCCGTTATCATCAATCACTCTAACACGAGCCTTTATGGTTGAAATTTGATCAAATTTCACATCTTTTAATACATTGCTTTCATCTAAAGCCTCCAGCTTTTACCGCCGTCTCTTGAAATTTCGATAGTTTTATCGTAGTTATTTGTCTCGTGCTTTGCATTTAGTTTAAAACTAAGATCACCACTTGTTGTATCAGCAGGTAGATTTAAAGCTGATATGTCATAGATGATGTATGGCTCACTAGCTCCCTCTTTTACTTTGTTGTTTCTTGCTATCACAGATAACGTGGGGTTGTTAAATTCTGTTATAAACTCATTTTCTTGCATAAATTCTCCTTGAATAGTATTGATGTAAGTCAAGATTATAATAAATTTTTTTAAATAAGAATTGACAATAAAATTACATTAAGTAATGCTTTGTAAATACTTTTAAATTTAAAGTTAAAAATTTAGATTAGTTCAGAGAGAATTTAGACCCAAAAAGGGTCTAAATTTTAAAGATTGACGTGGATGTTTTCTTTTACATCGATATAAGCTGTAGTTGTGCCGTAATTCGCTTCATATCTTTCAAAGCCCTCTACTGCGTTGGCAGCAGATTTACTAAAGCCTTCAAGTTTTACTCCGCCACTTGCTTGAGTTATTTGAAGCAAATTATTACTATGTTCGTGTCCGACATCAAGCATATCAGCTATATCAAGAGCTTTTAGAGTGACCTTTTCATTGCTAGTAACCTTTAACTCTTCAAAGCTCTTAACCTTTGTAAAGTCTATCTGACCATCAACCAAAAGCGTATCGTGATCATAGCGACTTCTATTGTCTGAGTATCCACCAAGAATGCTAGTGCCACCCTCAAGCTTCATATCTTTAGATATAAAGACACTATCACTGCCATCCGATAGATCTATTTTAATATTAGTTAAGCTTCCAGATCTTAGCTCCAAATAATCTTTTGCATTTTCATGTCCACTCAAAATCCAGTTCGCATGGTGTTCAGCTGGCAAACCACTAGCTGATGCGTGAGTATCTTCAACTACCACATGCATTTCATTTATATAAGCCATGATATCTACATCTTTTAGGGTAGATGACTTTAAATTTATATCTGTATGATAAGTTTCTCCAAATGAAGGGACTCTACTGCCTCCATTTAGTTCTACGTTATCAAGGTTTGAGCTATCTATATTTATAGTACCTTTTGATGATCCTGCATAGATCGCACTTTTTTCTGCTGATGTTGTTGAGTTAATGTCAGTGTATTTGATATTTATAACGTCTTCATCGCCTTTAATTAATTCATTACCAACCAATTGGAAGGCACCATTAAGCTTATTAGCATTAGTGCTTATGTCAATATCTGTCATTTTTACATGATCAGCTTTTGTACCTGTTATATTTAAGATATCGCTGTTAATGCCAAGATAGATGGTCTCTTTGTTAAAAACTCCACCATTTATGTTTATGACATCATTGCCAAAGCCCGCATTGATCTCAACTTTTTCGTGCGTTCCACCATTTATATTTATAGTATCATTCCCGTTACGGGTGTCGATAGTGACATTATTTAAATTTGAGTTATTGATATCAATCTTATCTTTTCCAGTATTAGTTCTAATATCAAGCCAATTTAAATTTGAACTATTGATATTGACCTCAGTGTCTCCAGAGTTACTATATACTTCACTAAAATGGATCTTACTAGGTTCTTCTCCTTCTTTATGACTTACGGTTGCATTGTTGAAATTTAAGACATTATCTCCATTTTGAAGATACTCTACATCAAAGCGTTTGTCGTTGTGAAATTTGCTATTTACAGTTGTTATATGGTCATTATCTATGATGCCACCCTCATACGTATATTTAGCGTTATCTATACTGAAATTCTAAGATCACACTCTCGCTGTAGTAGTGATTGTTTTCAACGCCCTTATCTGCATCTTTAAATAACTTTTCTTTATCCCAGCTCTCATAAAATTTTCACTATTTTCAGACAAAAGCTTGCCTTCATTTGGCTCTTTATCGTCTATTACATTTGCACGAACAACTACTTTGTTGATATCGCCCGCTCTTAGACCTTTTATGACGCCACTACTATCTAGGTCTATCCAGTTTTCATTATCAAGTGAGTACTGAATTTTATCGTAGTCTTTGCCGTAAGTCGCCTCTCCACTAAATTTTAAGCTTCACATCGATTTTTTGATCCACATCGGCTTCTGCCACTTCACCCCTTAGCTCAAATATTAAATTGTTATGTTCCCACATATTCGATTTTTCATGGTTTTCGATCTGAAAGCCTCGTTTGCCATATATGCCTATGTCTTTTACATATTTTGAGTCGTATTCATTTATATATTCTGGCTCTGGATCAGGTGTTGGCTGTGGTTCAGGTTTAGGTTCAGGTTTAGGTTCTGGTTTTGGCTCTGGCTGAGGCTCAGGTTGTGGAGCTGGATTTACAGGCTCGACTGGCTCAACTGGCGTAGGCTCTGGCTTAGCACCAAGATCGACATTGATACCATTTTTTACATCTATATAGCCTTTGACAGTATAAGATCTGCCGTTATCTTGAAAACCAAAGTCGGCCTCATATCTTGTAAAGCCATCTTTTAGACCTCTTCCGAACTCTGAAAGCTTAAAGCCTGCTAGCTCTACTCCGCCAGCTGCCTCTGTAACTGTCAAGATATGTTTGCTATCATTATTTTTAATGTCAAGCATATCATATAGATCTTCTAGTTTTAGGCTGACCTTCTCGTTGCCAGTCACTTGTAGCTCTTCAAAGCTCTTAAATTTATTAAAATCAACATTACCATCGATCACAAGTGTATCGGTTTCGTAGCTAGTGCCACCATTTATCATGGTGTATCCATCAAGCTTCATAGCTTTTGAGACGACGACTTTGTCTTCGCCGTTGCCAAGATTAACCGTCATATCGTTTAAAGTGCCTGATCTTAGCTCTAAAGTATCATCTGTATCTGCAAAATTCCACTTTGTAGCATTTTCTGGGAAGTTGCCATTTATCTTTGTATCTTCAACTACTACGTGAGTTTTGTAGATAGTGTTAAGATTTACATCATCAAGAGTAGATGATTTTAAATTTAGATTGAAATTTAGTGGATTTCTATTTACATCGGTGCCTGTGTTTGTCTCTGTACCTATGTTGATACCTTTTAAATTTGAGTTTTCAACATTTACGGTATTGTTTTTTGATTCGGCGATGATGTGGTTGGCTGAATTTTTATATGTTGAGTCGATATCAGCGTACTTGATATTTATCTCATCTTTTTCGCCTGAGCCAGTTCTTAGGTACATATCTGTCATTTTTACATGATCATCTTTTGTACCATTTAAATTTAATACATCATTTCCACTATCAAGCGTGAAGCCACTTTGATAAGGATCGGTGCCTATGTAAGTTCCGCCGTTTAAATTTACCGACATCATCTCCAGCGCCAGTTTCGACGTGAAGTCTCTCGTGTCTTCCGCCATTTATATTTATGGTGTCATCTCCGCCTTGAGTGTTGATATTTAGCCAGTTTAAATTTGAGTTATCAGCATTGATGGTATCTTTACCTTCATTAAGATAGCTGCCATCGCCAAAGACTATAGTGCTAGCCACGTCGCCAGCTTTGTGGTTTATCGTCGCATCTTTGAAATTTAGTGTATTGTCGCCATTATCTTTAAATGTAACGTCAAAAGATTTATCATTATTAAACTGGTTATTTACAGTGATATTATGATCATTATCTACTATTTTTTCGCTATTTGATGCTTTTAAGCCACCTATGCTAACTTCTAGCGAAACGCTCTCTTTAAAGTAGCCATTGTTTTCTACGCCCTTATCTGCATCTGTGAAAATTTTCTCCGATGGATCAAGTGTGCCTTCATTTTGGTCGTGATCGTTTGCCACTTCAACACGTACGCTTACTTTATTTATATCGCCAGCTCTTACATCTTTTATCACGCCACTATCATCTAGCTTTTGCCAAGTTTTACCGCCATCTAGCGAGTACTCTGCGTTTTCATAGTCTTTGCCAGCAGTTGCCTCTCCGCCAAATTTAAGCGTCACATCTACCTTTTTATCAGCGTCAGCCTCCGCTACTTCGCCTTTTAGGTTGTACTCTAGGTATGATTTGTCATTTGAGCTTCTTGGGTCTGAGCTCTTTTCATAGCCAAATTCTGACTTGTTTTCAACTGAGATATTTTTAACTATATCTTTGCTCTCGTCAGGTTTTGGTTCTGGCTTAGGTTCTGGTTTAGGCTCAGGCTGTGGCTCCGGAGTTGGTTCTGGTTTTGGCTCCGGTTTTGGTTCTGGTTGTGGGGTTGGATTTTCTGGTTCTGGTTTTGGTTCAACTGGATCAACCGGTTTAGGCTGCGGAGTTGGAGCTGGATTTTCTGGTTGTGATGGCTCAACTGGGGCTACAGGTGCAATGGCAGAATTTATATCACTATCTGAACCATCAAAAACATCACTACCGCCACCTTTTACCTCTTGGTTAGTTAGTTTTACAGCGCCAAAAGTATCTGAAAGTGATCTAAAGCTAGCTGACACATCAGAGCTTTCATGACCGCCATGCTCAAACCTTGTCTCGCCAAGGCTCACGCCATCTCCGCCTCTGCCACCGCTATTGCCTCCAGCGGCACTCTCTTCGAGATTTGCTAAATTTTCACCTTTTAAAAGGGCTTTTTGTATAGCTGCTACCTCTTTGTCTGAGCTAAGGTCGTTATTTAAATTTAGAGTTTCGCCATCTTTTAGCTCGAACTCTTTGCCGTCGTTTGATGCGATAGTTACCTTTGCGCCGTTTGCTTTAACGACATCGCCCTCGTATAAACTATCTCCCGCGACAACAACTCTTTCGTTGCCATTTTTGTCTATAACTACTACTTCCTTGGAGCCAAGAATGTTTTTGATAACACCTACTTTCACAGCCATCGCTGCCTCCTTTAAAATCAATTTGACACATTATAAATATTTCTTTTAAATATAAAGTAATGTAAATATGATGTTAATTCTTAAGATTACGCTGTTACAGTGGGTTTTAAAAATTAAATTTTTGATAAATGTAAGCAAGATCCCAAAAGGGATCTAAAATTTAAAGATTGACGTGAATGTCTTCTTTTATATCTATATAGACTGTGCCTTGACGATCACTACCATCTGCTAAGTGCGTATTATAGGCACTTTCATATCTATGGTAGCCATTTTCTGCTCCGCTTGTTTCGCTAAAGCCATTAAGTTTTACGGTACCATGGGCTTCACTAAATTTAACTACATTAGAGCCATTGTCTAAAATGTCACTCAAATGAGCCACATCATTGCCATTTAATGTCACATAAGCACCGCTCGTTACTTTTAATTCTTCAAAACCAGAGACCTTTGAGAAGTCAATATTATTATCAAGCACAAGAGTATCATAGCCCTTGCCACCAAATATTTGAGTATTATTATCTATATCTGTTCTTGTCATAGTTAAACTAACTGTATCGTCTCCGCCACCTAGATAAAATTTAGAATTTTTTATGATAGCTGATGTCACATTTAAAGTATCATTTTGATTATCTGAGAAGTAAAATTCGTTATTTTTACCATGAAATTCTGAGTCATCTATATGCATATTGACTTTGTTGTTTCTGCCGTCAAATTTAACGTCACCCATAAATTTTGGCCCAAGAAAATTCATATCAAAAAGAGGCGTGTGGTCTAAATTTGCATGTGAGCCTTTTATATCTATCTCGCCGTCTCCACCGCACACTTTTATATTCATAGTGGTCTTTTCGCCGTCATTTGCTTCGATAGTAGTATGTCCGTTAAAGATAGTGTTGTCCATATTTAGCGTATCTACTTCGTTTGGATTTGTAAAGCTAGAAAGAGAAATTTTCGTATCACCAAAAAAGCCCACCCAGTCGGTATTTATGGTGTCATTTCCTCCGCCAAGCCTTATATCTGCGCCATTTTTGATTTCACATCTTTGGATATCTATGACATCGTTATCTAGCCCTGTATGAATGGCAGCATTTTCCATCGTCGCACCAGTAAATTTTCACGCTATCATCGCCGTCATTTGTATATAAAAGCGTATGATCTTTTATGCCGACGTTGTTTCTTATCTCTATCTCGTCATTGCCAGCCCCAGCGTCAAATCTCAGCCCTCTAACCTCGATATTATCGTGAATTTTAGCTTATTATCGCCATCTCCTGCGTCTATCTTGGCATCATTTACGATAGATCTTGTCATATCAACTATGTCGTTGCCATTGTCAAAACGCACATCATTTGCACTCGTGGTTGCGTCTGCGATGTTTAAAATTTGATCCTGCGCTTTTGGCCTCGCATCTGCCACCCTTCGTCCATATAGCTCAGCAAGAAAATTCTTGGGCTCAAGTATCTCAAGTGACTTTATCTCCTCTACGATAGTCACTTGAGGGTCGTTTTGTCCGCCATTTTGGCTCACTCCACCGCTTAAATTTAACCCCTCTTTATCGGCTACTTCTACGCTCATATTAATCCTTTCTTAAAAAAATTGACTTTTGGATTTTAATAAGCGTTTTTAAATCACATTGAAATATAAATTATATTGATTATCAAAAGAAATGCCTAAATTTAGGCTTTTTGTATAAAAAATTTTATTAAATGAAGCAAGGGAAGTTTAGACCCAAAAAATGGGTCTAAATTTTACATTGAAGGATTTATAGTGATATCATTTTCTATTGTAAGAGTAAATGTCTGACCGCCATCATTTACGCTATATACGTGGTTTCCATTGCTATCTTCTTTACCAGCACTTGCTATTTCAGATGAGCCTTCTTCAAATTTACCAACACCTTCTACACCTTTTACGATTAACGATGTCGCACCTTCTCCACCGACATTTTTTATGAAATTTGCGATATCTGAGGCATTATGAAATATAAATTTAGCATCAGCATTAATATCTGACATATCAAGCACCTCAAAGCCACTTATCTTGCCAGCATTTGTCGTATTAAATGATGCGTCATGAACTTTTAGCGTATCTATGCCATCGCCTCCATTTATAGCAGTGCCATTTAGGCTTACGTCCTTGCCAAGATCGACTAAGTCGTTGCCGTCGCCACCTGAAAGGTAGGTGTTGGTTAGTGTCACGTTATCAGCTATATTGATAGTGTCGTTGCCTTTGCCTGAGTTGATGTTTGATGCATCATCATTGTGAGCCATCTCACCTGCAGCTGGACTTAAATTTACATTTGATGTGCCAGTTAGGTCAGCGTTGATATTTATCGTATCGTCTCCGCCTTGAGTGAAAATTTTAACATCAGTATTATCATGAGTGCCAGCTCCGATAGTCACGCTATCGCCGTCATCTGCGGTATTTATGGTGACCCTTCTAAGCTCAGCGTTATCGATAGTTACGGTTTTTACGCCAGCATTTCCAACGCCTGCACCCTCTATGTTTGTATCAACTAGACCGGTAGCCTTTGCGACATTTAGCGTTACGTTGCCATTTTCAAGCATGATGTTTGAATCCACCATAGAAACATCACCATCGACATTTACACGGTCATCTCCGCCATTTGTGTAGATGATAGCCTTGTCAAATGAGCTATTTCCAGAGACGTTAATAGTGTCATTTCCGCCGCCTGCACCGATATATGTGCTATATCCATCATTTGAGATCATGGTGACATCTTTTAAATTTCATCTCATCATCACCATATCCAGTCTCAATGGCAGCGTTGTTAAATTTAGCGCCAGTAACATCTACGCTGTCTCTATCGTCACTTACTCCAGCATCAGCTGAGCTAGTGTTTATCTTAGTGTTTGAAATTTCAGCGCCTCTTTCGATAGTTAGTGTATCGCGACCTTTGCCCATCTCTATGTAGTTTGAGTAAATTCCAGCTTGATTAGCTACTGGATTTGCCACGTGAGCTGGTGAGCTTATAGGGTCATTATGTGTGGCGCTATTATTTTTTATTTCAGTGCTGCCTTTGATAGTTAGACTATCATTGCCCTCACCTGTGTAGATATCCATGACATCTGCTTTAGTATCTTGAAGTACGATCTTATCATTACCATTGCCACTTTTTATTTCAGAGTTATATATGCCTGCACTGATGAAATTTAGCATATCGCCTGTGTCTGAATCGCCTGTATCGATATCAACTCTCCTGATACTTGCATCAGTTACATTTATAGTGTCGTCACCCTCACCTGTTTTTATAAAGCTATCAGTTCTGCTTCCTGCATACTCAGTCTCGTCAGTTGTTCCGTTATTAGTAACGTAAGCATACATATCGCTTTTAATATTTACGGTATCGTTATCAGCACCGGTGTCTATTTTTGTATTTTTTATAAGCTGATGATTATCGCTTTTTTCGATATTTACAGTGTCGTTGCCACTTCCTGTTTTAAACAAGACATTGTCTAAAATAGTACTACTAAGGCTTGGACCAGAATCATCTTTTATAGTAAATACGTCATTGCCATCGTGGCTTGTAAATCTTGTATCTGTTATAACAGTTCCATTTATATTGAGTGTATCTTGATTTTTCTCTCCGCTAGCGTTTCCAAGGTCTATCCTAGTGTTTTCTACAACAGCATCTTTTTCTGTATTAAACACATCGTCGCCATCGCCCATTTTTATAACATCATTGGCATTTTCTTTTAGATCATATAACCCACTTGAAAAATAGACTTCCTCTTTGATAGTTATAGTATCATCGCCATCTTTTGTGTCAATGATAGTTTTCATGGTGTTGCCATTGTCTGGGTCAGAATTTACAAGAGCAGGATTTAAGCCCTCTGTAGATGCATCTATATTTTCTGTGATATTTATATTGTCATCATTATCGATGATCTTGCCCTCAGCCTCACCAGATGTGATAGCAGCGTTGTTTGTAGTCACGCTAAGAGTTACGCCCTCTTTATAAACACCATAGCCATTTATGCCAGGAGCGATATTTGCGCCTAGATCCTCACTGCTTGTGCCCTCGTTTTGATTACCTGCTGTTTGACCGTAGTCGTCAATCACTTGCACTCTAACCTTTACATTTGCGATATCACTTGGCGCGACGCCGCTTATCGTGCCGCCATTTTGTATCGCTGTCCAGCTATGTCCGCCATCAAGTGAATACTCCATAACGTTTGAGTAGTCTCTGCCTGCACTTGCACCACTTAAATTTCAGTGTTAGATCAGTAGGTGTAGTTGAGCTTGTAGCAGCTGATAGGCCGAGATTATAGACTAGATACTCGTTTGGGGTTGCCTCTCTTGCCTCGCCGCTACCATCAAGCGATACGCTTAGCGCAACAGGTGTTGCAGGCGTTGCTGGAGTAACTGGAGTGACCGGTGTTACAGGGGTTGTTGGAGTAACTGGAGCTACTGGTGTTACAGGGACTGCTGGGTTTGTTGGGGTTATTGGGTTTACTGGGGTTACTGGATTTGCTGGGTTTTGCGGTGCAACATTATCGCTCGCACCATTGTTGTTATTATCCGCATAACCGCCTATTGGGCTATCGTATGAAGCAAAAGCTCTGTTTGCGTCAGTTAAATTTTAAAATTTTCATTGATATTTGCGTAGTGGCCACCCTCAGCAAAGCTAGCTGCGCCTAGACTTACGCCATCTCCACCAGCACCACCAGCTGCTGCGTTACCACCAGCTGCTGTCTCTTCAAGATCTGTAATGTTTGCGCCATTTAAAAGAGCGTTTTGAAGCGCTGCGACCTCTGGGTTAGCACTTTGTGCGTTTACTACCTCTTTTGGATCAAGTGAGATAGTATCTTCGCCCGCTACCGAGACCTCTTTGCCGTCATTTGCAACGATGACTACCTTCGCATAAGCTGAAGTTGTCTTTATGCTCTCGCCCTCATACAAGCTATCGCCAACTTTTAAAATTCTCTCATTTCCACTTTTATCGACTGCGATCACTTCAGTTTGACCTGAAATTGATTTTATACTTCCTAGTTTTGCTGCCATATTCATCCTTGTTAAATTTTTCTCGCATTTTAATGAATTTTATAATTCATGTATATTGTACCAAAGTACAATAAAGCCCTTAAATTCGGCATTTGTGACACATGTATGACAATTTTACGTTATCAATTTATATATCATTTTGATCAAAATGAGGCAAATTTCATTTTATCTGTCTTATCTTTTAAGAGAGAGTTAAATTTAACGTGTGATTTTTGTGATAAAATGAGCGAAAATAATATTTTTTAAATTTATAAAAATATTTTAAAAATTTATTTGAGCTACTTTATTTTTGTCTATTTGCTTGGTTTGGTATTACGAAAATTTAAAAATGCGTAAAAATTCTTACTAGGAGGATAGCTATGAAAAAGCTAGTTTTATTGATCTGCATTCTAGTTGCTTCGCTCTATGCAAAGCCAAACGTCGTCATCTTAGCCACAGGCGGTACGATCGCAGGAAGTGCTAGTGGCGCGACAAATGCCCAGTACGACGCAGCCCAACTTGGCGTCGATATCCTCATCAAAGCCGTGCCAGAGATAGCAAATTTAGCAAATGTAAAAGGCGAGCAAGTCGCCAACATCAGCTCAAACAACATGACTGATGAAATTTGGCTAAAGCTTGCAAAACGCGTAAATGAGCTACTTGCCAGCAAAGACGTGGATGGCATCGTCATAACTCACGGCACCGACACCCTCGAAGAGACCGCCTACTTCTTAAATTTCAGTCGTCAAGTCAGATAAACCTGTAGTTTTAGTAGGAGCCATGAGAAGTGCCACATCTATGAGCGCTGATGGTCCGCTAAATTTCATATAACGCTGTAAGCGTGGCAGCCAGCAAAGAGAGCGCAGGTAATGGCGTTTTAGTCGTGCTAAATGACGAGATCAACGCCGCTAGAGAGGTTACAAAAACAAACACCTCATCAGTTGATACATTTAAATCAAGAAACACCGGCGCCATCGGCAGAGTCTATTATGGCAAGGTCGTTTACAGCACAAAAAGTCTCAAAAAACACACCGCAAACAGCGTCTTTGACGTAAGCAAGCTAGAGACCTTACCAAGGGTTGATATCATCTACTCACACGCAAATGACTACGGCGATATCGCAAAACACCTGATAGATGTTGGCTCAAAGGGCATCATCCACGCAGGCACAGGTAACGGCAGCATCCACAACAACGTATTTACCGTGCTTCAAGAGGCAAACGCCAAAGGCATAAAAATAGTAAGAAGCGCGATCGTTGGTAGTGGCTACGTGGATAGCAACAAAAAGATGGATGATAATGGAAATTTCATCACCGCAAGCGATCTAAACCCACAAAAGGCTAGAATTTTACTCATGCTAGCTCTCACAAAGACGAGCGACACAAAAGAAATTCAAAATTCTTTGACGAATACTAAAATTTACTTGGCTGCCAAGTGCGGCCAAGCTTTAAAATTTTTGATACTTTAGATGTGATAAAATCCTCTCAAATTTTAAAAAAAGGATCAAATTTGAGAAGCGACATAATCAAAAAAGGCTACACAAGAGCCCCACACCGCTCACTTTTACGTGCGACTGGGCTAAAAGACGAGGACTTTACTAAGCCATTTATTGGCGTTGCAAACAGCTTTATAGAGATTATCCCTGGGCACTTTTTCTTAAACAAATACGCGCAAATTTTAAAAGATGAAATTCGCAAAAATGGCTGTGTGCCGTTTGAGTTTAACTGCATCGGCGTCGATGATGGCATCGCGATGGGGCATAAGGGCATGCTATATAGCTTACCTAGCCGCGAGATCATCGCAAACTCTATTGAGACAGTGATGAACGCTCACGCGCTTGACGCGCTTGTTTGTATGCCAAACTGCGACAAGATCGTCCCTGGCATGGTTATGGGCGCTTTAAGGGTCAATGTCCCAACCATTTTCGTAAGCGGTGGTCCTATGAAAAAAGGCCACACAAAAGATGGCAGACCGATCGATCTTGCGACTGCGTTTGAGGCGGTTGGTAAATTTGAGACCAAAGAGATAGACGAGGCTGAGCTAAGAGATATCGAGTGCAACGCATGTCCAAGTGGCGGCAGCTGCAGCGGTATGTTTACGGCAAATTCTATGAACACGCTTTGCGAAGCGATGGGCATAGCGCTCCCTGGCAACGGCACCATCCTAGCGCTAACTCCAGAGCGTGAGGAGCTCATCAGGCAAGCTGCTCGCAGGATCTGCCAGATCGCCCTTGATGAGAAATTTAAGATAAGAAACATACTAAATGAAAAGGCGATCCGCAACGCTCTTGTCGTTGATATGGCGATGGGTGGCAGCAGCAATACCGTCCTTCACATGCTAGCCATCTCAAGAGAAGCTGGCGTAAATTTAGACATCAAAGAGCTAAACAAGATCAGCCAAAACATCGCTCACATCGCTAAGATCAGCCCAAGCTTGCCAAACGTGCACATGGAGGATGTCGGCAGAGCTGGCGGCATGAATGCAGTGATAAAAGAAATTTCACGCAGAGACCACGGCATGCTAAATTTGGACAACCTAACAGTTAGCGGCGAGACTTTGGGCGAGCGAGTACGTGCTAGTGACATCAAAGACGAGAGCGTCATCCACAAGGTGGAAAATGCCTACTCTCAGGTCGGCGGTCTTGCCATTTTGTTTGGAAATTTAGCCGAGCAAGGCTGTGTCATAAAAACAGCTGGCATCGTTGGCGAGCGTAAATTTAGTGGCAAAGCAGTCTGCTTTAACTCGCAAGATGAAGCGATAGCTGGCATCTCAAGCGGCAAAGTAGATAAAGGCGACGTCGTCGTCATCCGCTACGAAGGCCCACGCGGAGGCCCTGGCATGCAAGAGATGCTAAGCCCTACTTCGCTCATCATGGGACGAGGCCTTGGCGCAGACGTAGCGCTCATCACAGATGGTCGCTTTAGCGGGGCGACAAGGGGTCTAAGCATCGGCCACGTAAGCCCAGAAGCAGCCGAGGGCGGCATGATAGGCTTGCTACGAGATGGCGACATCATCGATATAGACGTCGATAAGTACGAGATAAACGTTCGCCTAAGCGAAGCTGAGATCGCAAAAAGAAGAGCGGAATTTAAACCAGTCGATAAGGCGCTAACCTCTCGCTGGCTAAGGCAGTATCAAAAACTAGTCACAAACGCAAGCAACGGAGCGATACTAGAGGCGTAAGCTAAAACTATCAAATTTAAGCCTAAATTTTAGGCTTAAATTTACTTCGCTCCGTGCCAAAGTAGGCGGTTTTTGCCTAGCTTTGTGTCGATACTCTCTTTATAATGGAGCAGATATACTCTTTTGAAAGCCCTATGGCCTCCTCTAAGCTCTTGCCCTTTGCAAGGTAGCAAGCAAGCGCTGTTGAAAAGCTACATCCCGTGCCGCTCATAATAAGCGGGCTAGCAAGCGGGGTTTTGAAATTTTGCAGTGAGCCATCTTTTCTATAAAGCGTATCTATGCTATTTCCCTCGCTCACTCGCTTTTTCACGATGATATCGCAAGGCAGATCTTTAAAATTTCCACCAAAAAGGACATTTGCCTCGTCTAAATTTGGCGTGGCGACAGTGGCAAGCTTCATTAGCTCTTTTAGCTTTTCTACTGCGCTATCTTTTATGAGCTTGTGGCCGCTCTTTGAGACGCAGACCGGATCAAGCACGACTTTTGCCTTTTGGGTGAGTAAAAACTCATGCACAACGTCCATTATCTCCTCGCTAAAGAGCATGCCGATCTTTATGGCATCAAAGCTAAATTACTCCGCAAGCGTGCTAAGTTCATCTTTAACAAAGCTAGGTTCAAGACAAACTACGCTTTTTATCGCGTCTGTGGTCTCAGCAACAAGCGAAGTGACTGCCGTTGCGCTATAGCAGTTTAGCCTAGCGCATGTCTTTATATCAGCCTGAAGTCCTGCTGTGCCGCTATTGCATGAGCCTGCGATGATTAAAATTTTCTTCATCGTTTTCCTTTTGTAAATTTTGGCTTATTATAAGAGATGTTAGTTAAATTTGAGTTTTTAAAAAGATTTGAGCCAAGAGGCTCGAAATTTACTGAAAGTTTATTTAGATCGTTATCGATCTCGATATATATCGTAGTTGCGTCAAAATTTGCATGCTCGTAAGAGTTATCTACTTTTAGCTCGTTTGAGTCAGATAAAATCTCATCATTTGCGCTATGCTTGTGCGCTAAATTTTCACTGCTCTCAAGGCTATTTGAGCTGTTTTCAGTCTCATTTGTCTGCGTTTTTGCAAACATATCTTCCACTTTTTCATTCATCTGATCAAGTATCTCAGCGTAGTTTTCTCCAAGAAGCGCTCTAAAAAGTGCGTCAGTATCGATGCTGTTTTCAGCACTAGTATCAGCACTTACCACACTACTATCAAGCCATATCGTGTCATATCCATTTAGCGATATATCGCTACCATCCACTGCTGTGATAGTAACGCTAGCACTTTGGCTCTCGCCTTTTATGCTCTCACCTATATAAACCTCATCATCTACGTTTAGAACTCTTACACGGTCGTTTTTATCTATCGCTATAACATCAGATGTGACGCTTTTTACCTTGCCGGCTACAGCTGCCATCTTTATTCCTTACTTTTATTTTTGATTTATTCTAGTGTTTTTTATTAAATTTGTATATTGTACTTTGGTACAAAGATGGTTTTAGAGGCGTTTTTTGGGAGTAAAATAGAAATTTAAAAAAAAGAAATTTGGGCTAAAAAGCCCAAATTTTATACAAGTTGTTTGTTTATGTCGTTATCGATGTCTATATAGATAGTTTTTGCTGTGCTTGTTTCACCCTCGTATCTTGTATATCCAGATTCGACACCACTTTGATTTGTAGCCTCAGTAAATCCTTTTAATGAAACGCTATCTTTGTTATCGCCACTTATTTTTAAGATAGTATTTACATCATCAGTGATGCTAAATACATTATCCGCTTTTAAATTTAGTAGCTTAACAGCTTGATTGTCATTGCCATGCTCATCCATGCCAAGTTGGATCTCTTCAAAATTCTTGATCGCGTTATTCAAGCCTTTGTTGTCTATCTTATCAAAGTCGATAGTGCCATCCTTTGCCACTGGACGCATGATAAGCGTATCTGTGCCAGTGCCGCCATCAAGGCTTTGAGATAGAGCTGCTCTTGGATTATCAAAGGTAAATACAACCTTATCATTGCCAGCGCCAGCATTTACTAGATCGCCTTTGTTCATGCCAGTATAGCCACTTCTGCCAGCGTCGATGTAGTCGTTGCCACTTCCTGTGGTTATGACGTCGTTGTTATCGCCTGTGATGATTACGTTGTCGCCATTGCCTGTGCGAATTTCATTTTCACCGCGTCCTGCGTGTATGACGTTATCACCGTTTCCAACATTGATGATGTCGTTGCCTTCACTTGTTGTGATGACGTTATTGTTGTCATTATCTGCAACTACTCTTGTATTTTTAGCGATATCAGAAACTTGTAGATAGACATCACTTGATTTTACATCGCCGTTAAATACAGCTTCGAAATTTCCATTATCATCAAGCGTTACAGAATTTGCAGTTATGATGTGTCCATTTGCATCTCTTAAAGTGATGCTATCTTTTAGAGCTATGCCTTTTACCGCCTCTTCAAAGTGTTGTTTTAGTGTATAGCTCGCGCCAACTCCATTTTCACTTAAATTTCCACTCCATGTGGTTTTATTTGCATCTGCATCGTAGTGTAATTTTGAGTCATTTATCGTTGCAGCTGTTGCATCGATCGTAAATCTGATAGAGTTGTAAAGTAGCTCATCTCCACCTTGGTATTTGCCTTTTATAGATACATCATAAACACCATCAGCCATTTTGCCAGCGGCATCAAGTCTGTTGTTATAGCCTGTAAGTCTGTCGTAGTGATCAGGCGTTACATTGCCTATTGGTTTTTCTATCGCTTGAGATAATAGATCTTTTGAAACACCTTTATCAACGTTAGTTGCTACAAATCTAACATCGCCAGTGCCCCATGCTATGCCTCTACCACTATTTAAAAACTCACTTACAGTTTGATTGTCGCTAGCATTACCAGCTGTTGTATCCTCTGGGATCACAGCTCTTAGGTATGGGATAGCGTCATTTGAAACGATCCTTGAGCCATCAGCTCTAAGGCCACTCTCACTCATCTCCATAGTGCCCCACAACTTCTCAGCTGAGCGGTTGTTTGCATTTGTAGTTGTGTCGTTGCCGTTTTCAAACTGCGTCATAGTTGGAACTAAAATTTCATTTACATGAGTATATTTTGTACCAGCTTTATCAGTCATCTCAACTTCTATCTTATCACCTAGTTTTATCTTGTGATCGTACTCAAAGCTTAGCACACCATTAGTTGGTTTAGTTGTGCCAACAGAAATGACATCAGTAGTTCCGTCAGCTCTTACCATTTTTATACTCTCGATCTTATCGCCATCCTCATAGTTTTTAAGGTTAAAATTGATCGTATGGTGTAGTCCCTCGCCATCATTTTCGATGATCTTGATGTTTTCTATTGTGACTGGTGTTTTATCAACTACAAATTCGCTAACTATCGTGCTCTTATCGCCATTTGCGAATATTGCAGTTGCTTTGATATTATAGTTGCCATCCTCTAAGTTATCAGATGTGACTTCAAATTTACCATTTGCAAATTCACTTTGACTAAGCTCTTTTGTAAATACTTTATGTCCATCTTTGTCAAGCACAGTAATGATCGCTTTAGTTGCGCTGCTATCTATGCTACCTGTAAATGTCGGTGTCTTGTCGCTTAGTACTGGTAGTGGCGCGTTGGTTGAAAATTTATCAGTTTGAGCGATGTCATCAGTTGTAAATTTATAATATTTAGTTGCGTCATTTATACCTGTATTTGTATTCGCACTTACATTGCTTGCGTCATTATCTATCGCGTCTATTAAGTCTGTAGCGACATTTATCTTAGTTGATGTTGCCTGCGCCTCGTTGCCTACAAGGTCGCTAACTTTAGCTGTGTATGTCGCTTTTGGATCGCTAGTTTTAAACTCAACTTCATATTTGCCATCTATCACTTTGGCTGTATGGCTCTCGCCTGTGCTTGATGTGACAGTTACGATCTGTCCATCTTCTACATTATCCACAGTTCCTGTGATCTTTTGAGTGACTTTATAGACATTTCTTGTTACTGTATCTACATAGCTGTCAAAGTCGGTTGAATTTAGTTTTATGCCACTTGCCTCTGAGCCAAGTATGCTCTCAGGTCCGCCATCTTTTGAAACTGTTAGCTTTAGCTTGCCCCAAAAGATATAGTTTGCATAGCTCATATCAAAGTCATAGTATCCTGCTTTATCAACGTGTAAAGTTGTAACTGTGGCTCTATTTCCCGAGTGGATAGTGTCATAATCAACCATAGTAACGCCATCAACCTTAAATCTTACGCTATCATCAGTGCCTTTTGCGTCAAATTTATAATCCCCTGGCTCAAGATACATAGTGCCTTTTAAATTTATCATCGCACCAGCTGTTGTATTTTTACCATTAGGAGCATCTCTTACGATATGAATATCGCTACCTTTTGCATTGTCGATAAAGTACTCAAGTGCTTTGATATTTGGAGCTACCCACTCATTATTTGGAGTTACTACATTACCATCAAGATCGACCTTGCCTATCATATTATGAGCGCCGTCAAGTCCTGAAACTGTTCCAGCATCGCTATCAACATTATCTCTATCACCGCCTTTACCTTGTTGGAAATTTAGCTCTTTTGCTTTAAAACTTGCCCAAGGCTTAGTGTTGTTCATATAGTATTCGACAAAGTCATTTTGCTTCATACCGTTATGAGCGTATGTTGTATTATTAAAGGCATAAGGTCTTAGCTCAGTACCTCTTACGCCTTCTTCATAGATGTGGTTAAACCAGAAATTTCCTTTTAGTCCGCTACTCATCTCAGACTCTTTTACAAGGCTCATCTCGGTTTCAACGTTTATAGTTATTTTTGCAACTGTATCAAGCACAAAATTACCAGTATCGGTTGCAGTATTGCCGTCCCTTCCAGTTGCTACTATTTTTACTTCATAATCGCCATCATGGCTACCATTTACGCTTAACTCGTTAGTTGTAAATTTGAAATTTACCATCAGCATAGTCGCTTGGATTTAGAGTTTTTGTAAAGACTTCGTGTCCGTCTTTGTCAAGCACGCTAACAACCGCTCTTACAGCAGTAGGCTCAACTGTGCCACTTATAGTTGGAGTAGCGTCATTTGTGCGAGGTACGCTTGGCGCGTCTAAGCTATAATCGCCAGTTATAGTGCCAAAATCATCAGTTAAAGTTTTGATATCAACACTGATTGGAGGTATGACTGGGGCAACAGGAGTTGCATTGCCTGCGTCATTGCCGTCATTGTAGCCGCCGATTGAGTTTTCTGGAGTTTGAAAAGCTCTATTTGAGTCAGGTAAATTTCTATAATCATCAGTGATATTTGAGTAGTGACCACCCTCTTCAAAGCTAGCTGCGCCTAAGCTTACACCGTCTCCGCCAGCGTTGCCACCTTGGTTACCACCAGCTGCAGTCTCTTCAAGATCAGTGATGTTTGCACCATCAAGAAGTGCTTTTTGTATAGCGCTTACATCAGCTACGCTATCGTCGCCAAAACTCTCGTTGTGAGCTACGCTCTTGTCTAAATTTAGGGTATCTTTTCCGATGATCGCAATGTCTTTGCCATCGTTTGCAGTTATGACTACTTTTGAGTCAAAATCAGTTGTTTGTATAGTCTCACCAAGAAAATTTCATCGCCTACTTTTAACACTCTTTGTGTGCCATCCTTTGCAGTTGCGATTACGCTTGATCCTTGTGAGATGCTTTTTATAACGCCTATCCTTGTTGCCATTTTACTTCCTTATCTAAAAATTTTGAACGTATTTTAATATCTTGAGAAAGCTTTGTAAATTGTACTATGGTACTAAAATTTTGAAATTTTATAAATTTGCCCTAGTTTGGGAGACTAGGGCATGAAATTTAAGAGTGTAAGACTATTTCGTCTTTTATCTCGATGGTAAATGTTGTGCCATTAGACGTAGCTGAGTACTCTGTATATCCTTCAGAATTTACCCCGCCTTTTCTAAAGGCTGACATATCTACTTGATCGCCATTTTCGCCATCTATCCTAAGGGTGTTGTTCGCATTTCCACGAGTGATATTTAGTACGTCATTTATACTCAAATTTAGCGTTACGTTGTTTTCACTGCCACCAAGAGTAACTTTTTCAAAGCCAGCTACCTTGCTAAAGTCGATATTTCCAGCAAGATCTAGCGTATCAGTACCTGCGCCACCTTGGATGATGATGCCGTCACGCTCTAAATGGCCAGGTCCGCCTCTAAAAGACATAGCATCGTCATTAACAACTGCATCTTTTCCTATATGTATGATGTCGTTGCCACTACCTAGGTTAATAGCACTTACGCCAGGGCTATACATACCGCCCCCTGCTTTTCTAGACCGCCATTTAAATTTACAACGTCATTACCATCACCCATTTCTATGCCAGCATTTTTAAGAACAGCACCTTTTTCGATATTTAATGTATCGTCTCCTTTGCCCATTCCTATGCCAATACTGTGACTAACGAGGTTATTATCGCTACTCGTATAAGTACCACCAAGCGTAGTGCCTGCACCAAATGTTATAGTGTCGTTGCCATCAGCAGTATCTATGCTTAAGCCACCGGATTTGTTTTCGCCATTGAAATTTACTGGTGTCATTGCCATTTCCGGTATCTATATCGGCATAGCTTGAAGCGTCAGCCTTGCTTAGGTTGTTACCACCATTTAAATTTATCGTATCGTCGCCGTCTCCATATCTGAGGCCAACCCTATTTGTAGCGGTTAAATTTGATATGTTTGCAACTGATGAGACACTGCTAAATGAACCAATACTAGCCTGATCTACTGTAATATCATCTATAACGATATCTTTAGATGAAAAGTAGTTAGCGCCCCCAGTATATGATCCGCCTTTTACTTCAAGATGATCTTGTGCATTAGCTGTAACGTGATCTCCTATGATATTAGTAAGTTTGACATTTTGCACGCCAAGATTGACGTCTGCGGCTGTATTTACGCCAAAATTTATCTCTACATTTCTAAATGTAGAGTCTGAAAATTCTACATTACTAGTTTCGCCAGCTTTTGTGTAGCTAGTTGCAGTATCTAAGCGAACATCTTCTAAGGTCACATGGCTTCCCTTGGCGGTATTTTCTCCAGCGTTCATATTTATAAACACTTTTTCAACTTTTACGCCATCTTTAAAATTTACATTGTCGTCGCCATCTCCCATAGAAACAGTGTTTTTATTTCTCCAGTCAGAGCCTATGCCGGTAATATTTGCATTTATATTTAGCTCATTAGTGCCTGAGGCATCATGTGCGTTATAGTTTGGATCATTTGTTGTTGCACCAAGATTAATTGAAGCTTTGTTCATGGTTAGATTAGCATTGATATTTACCACATCATCGCCACTATAAAGATCTATACTTGTACTATTAGCATTTGAACCACTATTTGCTGTACCGCTAATAGTAACCTCTTTATCAAAATTTACCACGTCGTTACCAGAGCCGGTATTTAAGTGTAAATTCTCTAAATTTGCTTTTATGCTAACCGTATCATCACCATCATTTGTATTTAAATTTGTATCGTTTGCGATATTGCCTTTGATATCTTTATTTAGCTCGATGTTGTCGTCATTATCTATTATTTTGCCTTCGGACATATTTGCATTAGTTGTTGGTAGCAGATAACTACTGCTTGGCGTGACACTTAGTTTCACACCCTCTTTAAATACAGCAAAATTATCAACCATATCAGTTTTTTGTACGTTGTCGATAGTCATGCCTTGAGGGCCAGTGTTCTCACCCTCGTTTTGATTGTGATGCAAAGGACCTTTTGTGGTGTCTTGTCCGTTATCGTCAAGCACCTTTATCCTTACTTGCACTTTTGAGATATCTTCTATATTTACGCCAGTTATCGTGTAGCCTGTTAGTGGCTGAAATGTCGCTCCATTGTCAGTCGAGTACTCAACTACGCTTGAATAGTCCTCTCCTCTAGTGCCGCCGAGGAAATTTAAACCTAGATCTGTGGTCTCGCCACTTGGACTTACTGGAGTGCCTGATAGACCTAGTTTATAAACAAGATAGTGTCCGCCCTCGCCGTTTGCTCCTGCGCCACTCTCTCTTACCTCGCTAGTAGCAGGATCGATGCTAGTAGTTATCTCTACTGCGCCAGGACGAGGCGTGATGACTGGAGGATTAGCAGGTGAAGGGGTGCCTGGAGTTACAGTTACGCCAGGAGTGCTTGGAGTACTTGGAGTTGATGGCGTTACTGGGGTGCTTGGTGTGACAGGCGTAGCTGGTGAGATAGGAGTTGTCGTATCCGCATCTGTGCCTGCATCGTTATAGCCGCCTATTGAGTTTTCTGGAGTTTGAAAAGCTCTATTTGCGTCGGTTAAATTTCTATAGTTTTCATTGATATTTGAGTAGTGGCCGCCCTCAGCAAAGCTTGCAGCGCCTAAACTCACGCCATCTCCAGTAGCATTGCCACCGCCTTGGTTGCCACCAGCTGCAGTCTCTTCAAGGTCTGTGATGTTTGCACCGTTTAGCAAGGCTTTTTGGATAGAGGCTATCTCTGGGTTGTCACTAAGTGCATTTGCCTCTTTATCTAGGCTCAGACTTTCGCCGTTTTGCAAGCTGACCTCTTTGCCGTCGTTTGCTGCGATCACTGCTTTTGCAGAGCCATTAGCCTTTATCGTTTCGCCTTCAAAAATGCTATCGCCCACCTTCAAGACTTCTTTCGTTGCCGCTTTTATCAACAGCTACGATTTCACCGCCTAGGATATTTTTGATAACGCCTAACTTTTGCATCTTAGTGCCTCCCTTTGGATTTTATTGACCTATATCAAGATTTTAGCCAAGAAAAAAATTTCAGTTATATTGTACTTTGGTACAATACCCTTAAGAAAAGCCTAAGTTTAGGGGTTAATAATGTGTAAATTTTTTATAAATGTGTGAAAATTTTATATTTATCTATATAAATTTTAAAATTTTAAGTTTTTGTTCATCAAAATAGCATAGTAGTTGATAAAATAACCCAAAAATGTCACAAAATTTTTTTCATTTTAAACGCATAAATTCTTAATCAAAAAAGCCTTTATCTAGCCTTATTACCACTAAATTTAGCTCTTTTATATCAAAATGTTTTTTATTTATAACTATCATAAATTTATACCCCCTTGTGACATAAATTTTCTTAAGTTTATCTATCAAATTTTGCAAATTTTTATCTATTTTTCTATAAATTTTAGCTAGTAGTGACATAAATTTATCACTACTTTTAAGATATTCTTAGATAAAAATATTAATTTTACTATTTTGAATTTATGATTTTTAGCTCTTGGCGACTAAGATATACCCACTCTCGCTGATATTTTTAAATTTCACGCCAAGCTCGCGTTTTAGGCGCAAAACGACATTTTGTATCGCAGCCTTGCTCACCTCAGTGCTCTCATAGACAAATTCCTCTATCATCTCGTAGGTGACAAGCTTGTTTAGGTTGTAAGCAAATAGCCAAAATATCTTATTTTGCAAGAAGCTAAGGTATAGCTCGCTGCCGTTTTTATAAATTTTCTCTCTTTTTAAATTTCATACTCACCTCATCACTTAAGCGCACTAGCTTCTCATCTCGCTCGAAGCTTAGGCTTATCAGCATCGATCTAAGATCCTTTATATCGATAGGCTTTTTCAAAAACAAGGTCGCGCCCTGCTCATAGCTCTTGATCAAATTTTCATCGCTATCATACGAGGTAAAGACGATAAATTTCTGATGAGGCTTTAGCTTTTTTATCTCATTCATCATCTCAAAGCCATTTAACACTGGCATGTGAATGTCGCTCATCACGATGTCAAAGCCCTGTTTTTTAAATTTCTCCAGCCCATCTTGCCCATCTTTTGCGCCTACGACCTGACCACAGTATGGCTTAAGCCCAGTGATGATGAGCTCCCTTGCCATCTCGTCATCTTCAGCTACTAAGATAGATACTTTTTTTAAAATTTCTAGTGCCTCTTGCATCTTTTAACCCTTTAAATTCTTATCAAAGCTTAGCTCAAAAATCGTAGGCTTTAGGTTGTGCGCAAGCGTGATGTCGCCATTTAGCTTCTCGCGCGCGAGCTTTTTAGCAAAGTAAAGTCCTATGCCATTTCCTTGCTTTTTAGTCGTGTTTAGCCAGGTAAAAATTTTCTTACTCATCTCGTAGCTCACGCCGCCACCATTATCATAAACGCCGATGTAGCACTTATCTTCAAAACTTCTAAATTTAAGCTCTATCACGCGTTTTAGCGGCTCATCTTTGTAGCTTTCAACCAGTGAGTCCTTTGCGTTGTGGATTAGGATTAGCAAAATTTGCCTGGATGATGTTTTCTATCTGACAGACCTTCATCTCTTCAAATCCGCTAAATTTCACGCTCACGTTTGCACGGCTAAGCTCTGTGTGCATAAGTGTTATTAAATTTCTAACGCTTGTTTGAATGTCAAATTCGCTCACATTTTCAGCGCTTTTGTAAAAATTTCTAAAATTTTCGATTGTTTTTGAAAGAAGCTCGATCGAGCTTTGCCCTTTTTCTAGTAAATTTAAAAGCTCCTCATCGCTTAGCTTGCCCTCTTTTTTAGCATTATCGCTGAGCTTAGCATCAGTTTTAGCGAATTTACTGGCTGGATGAACTGATGACTTATGCCACTTATGAGCTCTCCAGCCTCGCTCATCTTGGCTCTGTGCGCTAGCAAGGTCTCGTACTCATCTTGCACATTTTTTATCTTGTTATACATGAAGTTGTGCAGGCTGTTTGCCAAAAATGCAAGTGCGACGAAGGCAAAAAGTAAATTTAGGGCGTTTTTTAGCGCCTCTCTTGTCATGGCCAAAATTTCTTCTTCGTTGTTTGTGCCAGCTCCGATAAACCAGTTCATCGTCGGTATCTCGGCTACTTGGATCAAATTTTGCCCTATCTTTAGGCTGGTGATGTCCTCATCTTTTAAAAATAGCTCTTTAAATTTCTCCTCGATCTCTTTTTAAGCGTCGCATCAGCCATCGATGTGAGTATCTCGCCACTATGAGTTACTAAAAATGAGTAAGAATTTGGCGCAAGGCTAAAGTTTTTGATGCTATCAAAGATAGTGCCTATTCGCACGACGCCGCAAAGTGCCGCCTCAAATTTTGCGTTTTTTTCAACTGGCACGCATAAATTTAAAGTTGAGTCTTTTAAAATTTTGTGATTTTGCATGAAATTTACGCTTGGGGCATTTGTATTTTTTGTCTCGACATACCATATAAGCCCCGCTCGCTCGCGCTTTGACATCACCTCTTCTGATATCTTTTGCCCATCTACAAAGATCTCGCCATCCTCTCTTAGAAGCTGCATGAGATCAAATTCTTTTGCATTTTCTTTAAAGAGCTTTATGAAATTTGCCACCTTAGCATCGTCATCTATGATGCCAGAGTTTTGGATAAATTTTGACGCACGGACGAGCGAATTTAGACGCTCATCAAGCCAAATTTGAAAGTTGCTAACGATGTTTTTACTAACTGCGATGTTGTTTTTATCAGATAGCTCGATGATCTTTTCTTTTGCATTGTTATAGCTGTTTAGCCCAAGAAGTACGACAAAGAGGCTTGCTAGCAAGATGATCGCATAAATTTTAATATTTTGTGATTTTAAATTAATACCCATGCGTGCAGTATATCCTAAGTTAGCCCAAAAATAGGGCTAACTAAAATTTATTTCTTAAAAGATAAAAGCTTTGAAACAAGCATAAGTGCAAGCACAACAAAACAAACGCCAAAACCAAGCAGCGTGCAATCAGCCATCGACATAAATTTAGACGACGGCACAAGATACCAGCCATCTGCATAAAGATCCACTATGCTCTTTTGCAGATCGCTTAGCACCGCGCCGTCAGGCACCATAGGGCTGTCGTAGCCGCAGTCGCCCGTTGGCATAAACCAGTCAGGCGCCCACTTCTCAAGCGGCAAGCCAAATGGATAGTGTGGCTCAGTAGAGCAGCCCTGCACGCCAAAAGGATCATCGCCATGCACTGCATCGTGGATTTTGGCTAGTTTTACGCTATACATTATGCCCTGCACCGCTCCCCAAAATGCAAAGAGATAGCCAACTAAGGCAAAGAGCAAATTTTAGGGTTTATGATAGCTATCACGCCGCCAAGCGCCATGCATAAAAAGGCAAAACGTATATAGACGCACTGCTCGCAAGGTGGCATATAGGCGTAGTTTTGAAAGAGCGAGTGCGCAATGATAACAAGCGCGACACTTACAAAGACTAGGATCGCCCAAGAGATGCGTGAGTCTTGAAATTTAGCCATTTTTTTAAAAAAGCTCATGTGGCACCTTATTTTTTAAGAAGCTCTTCGATGAGTGCTGCCATGCCGTCAAGCGAGCTGATTGATTTTGTCATGATGAGGTATTTGCCATTTACGACAAATGCTGGCACGCCTTGAATTTTAGCCACGTCATAGCTCTCATCCCACTTTTTAAGCAGCTCAGTCACTTTTGGATTAGCTAGCTCTTTTTCGTAGTCTGCTTTGCTAACGCCAGCTGCATCAAGTCCAGTCTTTAAAAAGCCCTCAATGTCTTTGCCATCGCCCCAGCGCTCTTTTTTGTCGTGATAAGCTTTGTAGTAGGCAAATTTAGCCTTTTTAAATAGCGAATTTTCATCAAACAAACTAACACCCTTTGCCTCGTCCATAACGATAAGCACGGCAAAAACCTTGCTCGCAACCTCGCCATAATCGCCCTTTGTCTTTAGGTGAAATGGCTCATATTTTAGTCCAGGGATTTTCTCAACTACCTTTGGAGTGACGCTCTTGTCGTATTTATAGCAAAATGGGCAAGCGTAGCTAAAAACCTTAACTAGCGTGTTTTGTCCGACGCTTAGTGGCTTTTCGAGCTTGACGTAGTCCTCGCCCTCGCTAAATGCACTAGCGCTGATCGCTCCAGCTACCGCAACGGCAAAGATAACCTTACTAAATTTAGATAGAAAACTCATAATATTCTCCTTTGGATGATTTATTTTGAGTTATTCTACAACCAAGCTCAAACACACTTTTAACGCTAGAATGAAATTTTGGCTGAAATTTTATCTATTTTAAATTTATGATGATGGATTTGGTTTTTTGTTAAATTTTATTGAAAAAGTTCGCTGTGGCTTCCTACTTCAACGCATGTAAGAAGTAAAATTTCATTTTGTTTTTTATATATCAAGAGCAAGTCTGGCTTAATGTGGCACTCTCTAAAGCCTTTATAGCTTCCAATAAGAGCGTGATCTTTATACTTTGATGCTAATTCCTCGTTATTTGCTAATTGCCAGATGATATCTTTAGTTAGTTTCTTTTCGCTTTCATTTAGCTTTTTAAAAGCTTTCTTAAAACTCTTTGAATACTCTATCTCAAGCATCAAGGCTCTTTTCAAATTCTTCAAATGTTTTAAATCTCTCTACTTCGCCATTTTCGATCTCTTTGATAGCTCTATCAAGCCTTGAGACTTTATCTCTTTGCTCAAATTCTACATTTGCCTGCCTAGCCATCTCTTTTATAAGCTCGATAAATCCATAGTCAGCATTTTTAAAATCAATCGTTGTAGTCATCTTATGCCTTTAAATTTTCGTCTTATTATAACTTCAAATTTATAAAAATAATATACGTTATCAATAAAAATTATTATTTACATATTTTATTTTTTGAGTTATAATCGGCTCAAATTTTATCAAAATAGGAGTCAAAATGAGACAGTACGAAACATACAAATGCGAAAAATGCGGCAACGAGATCGAGGTTCAAAAAGTTGGCGGCGGCACACTAACCTGTTGCGGCGAAGAGATGAAATGCGTGACTGAAAATTTAACAGCGGTAAATTTGATGAAGGCATTTGCTGGCGAGTCACAAGCTAGAAATAAGTATGAGCTTTACGGCGACCTAGCTAAAGAAGCAGGCTACCACGCGATAGCTAGACACTTTTACGAAGCAGCTGAAAACGAGAAATGGCACGCAAGGGCTGAGTTTAAGAAATATCACGAGATGATGAACGATCCGATCGATAAGATGGATAAAAATTTACTTGACGCTGCAGCAGGCGAAAACTACGAGCATACGACGATGTATCCAGACTTTGCAAAGATCGCAAAAGAAGAAGAGCTAAGAGATGTTGAAAGGCTATTTAACGCGATCGGCAAGGTTGAAGTTGAGCATGAGAGGGAGTATTTGGAGCTTAAAAAGATGCTTGATGAAGAGGGTTTTTTTGAAAGCGACGAAGAAGATATCTGGGTTTGCGAGGTGTGCGGACACGTTCACAGAGGCAAAAAAGCTCCAGGTGCTTGCCCACTTTGCAAAGCTCCAAAAGAGTATTTTAAACGAGAATTCTAGGCTAAAAAGCCAAAATAGCCAAGGCGCTTGTCTTGGCTAAATTTATAATTTTTTAAGCACAAAATCACCATTTTAAATGTTATACTTCTCCAAAATTTTCATAAGGAGAAAGAGATGAAAAAATCACTTTTAGTATTAGCTGGACTTGGCTTTGCACTAAGCCTAAACGCTGCAGATCTTACAGATACTTGCAAGTCTTACTTCTCAGACATCGATAAGATGGTTGAAGCTTACAAAAAAGCTGGTCAAGAGCAACAAGTAAAAATGTATGAAGATCAAAAGAAACAATCAATGGATCAACTAGCTTCTTTACCAAAAGAGCAACAAGACGCTACTTGCAAACAAGCTAAAGAGATGTTTGCTCAAGTAATGGATCAAATGAAAAAACAAGGTCTTTTAAAATAAAACTCCATGTGGCTAGGCTCTCTAGCCACACTTCAAATTTAGCTCTCTTTTTTACATGAAATTTTGCGCGATCTTTGCAACAGACGGCGAAACTAGCAAAAGCACAGGATACGCCACTACAAAGGCTTTTACATAAGCAATTAGCCAAATTTTAACAAAACCATCAACAAAACCAAGGTTTACATACGTCAGCACAAATGACATAAAAAATGCCATAAATGCTGACATTATAAATGCAAAAACATATCTATAAAATTTCGCCGGTATCATTAGATCTTGCCCATAATAGCCTTAAATTCTCTAACCACATACTCAGCATACTTTATAAACCACCCTCTATGCTCGGCAAAAAGCTCCTCAGCTCTCTCTTTTGGTATGAGATCTGTTTTTAAACTAATAGTAACGATAAACATCTTTTTCCTTTAAATTTACTTGCAAACAAATCCGCCCGCCTTATAAATGGCAAAAGCAGATCTTTTTCATAACATCTCCTAAAATTTTACCTTGCTAAATGAGGTCTCGTTTTTGAGAGCAAAGCCGTCAAATTCATCTATTAGCCCAGCTCGCTCTTTGGCATAAGCCTTGTAGTTTTCGCTGTGGCGGTAGCTCTCAAAGCTAGCCTCGTCTTTGTAAATTTCAACCAGCACCCACTTGTTTGGCGCCTCTTTTTGACTAAAGGCAAACTGTGCATAAGCGCCCTCATCTACGCTTTTTTGCATATATTTTTTGATGATCTTTTCAAATTTCGCATCGCTCTTTGCCTTAAGGCTTAAGTTTGTGATGTGAAAGTAGGCATCTTTTAGGCGCTCTGGCGTTAAATTTTTAGAAAAAGCAGCCCGTTTTTTTAGGCTTATAGCCTTTTTACTAGCTAAAATTTCAGCGCTTGCGCTTGCAAATTTCTTAAAATGCGCCGAGCCTAGATGCTTTTTATAAGCCGCCTCGTCCTTGTAAAACTCAAGTAGGTAAAATAGCTCTGGCTTGCTCTTTGCGCTCGCAAAAAAGATCGCCTGCGTGCCTGGCTCGCTCTTTGAGCTTAGTATTTTTTCCCTGCCAAGCTGTCTCAGCAAGCTCTTATTATTTGGCGTTGAAAGCAGCTCCTGTAAGCTCACTTTCGCCTCCGCCCCAAAGGCAAACGCCGCCAAAACCGCTAGTAAAAATAGCTTTTTAAACATCAAAATTCCCTTATCACTTCGCCTTTTTCATATCAGCTTTAGCTTTTATCTCTTCTGCGCCTTTTAGATCGATCTGTGCTTTTTTAAAGGCTTTGCGAGCTTTTTCTAAGCGGTTAGAGTTTTTGGTGCTAGGGTCGTCAGCATAGACTTTTCTGCCTCTTCTAGCTTAAATTTCTTGTCGCCATAGCTCTTTTGTGCTTTTTCTAGGTTATTTGTAGCTTTATTGCCACCTAGTAGTTCAGCCTTTGATGTGACCTTACCAGTGACTGGGTTTCTGCCTATAGTCAAGTCTAGGTCACGTTTAGCTCTAGCGGCAGTGCCACGATTGACATCACACTCTTCCTTGCCACTTATCATTACGCCACCAATAAAATTAGGTCTATTTTTTGGATCATCACAATCAACCACTTCTTCTTTAGCTTCTCCCCTTAAATGTTTATTAAAAACATCAGATCCATAGGCATTTAAATTTATGCAACCAAGAAAACCTACAACAAATGCTGCAATTAATGCTTTATTTCTCATCTTTACTCTCCTTGAAAATTTTAAAATTTCTCATACTTTCTCCTTTAAATTTATCTCTGCTCCACTCTTTTCATCCAAGCAAAAAGCTCGTCTAAGTCGTAGTCACCGCCGTGTCCTTGCCCCCAGACCGCTTCAAAATCAACCTCCTTGCCAGCATTTTTAAGCGAGAGTGCGAGCATAGCAGGTACGGCAAGGGCTAGGTCGGTGTCGTTTGTGCCCTGTCTTATGCGGTAAAATTTCGCCGCCTCTTTGTTTTTAGCGTAGTTCATCGCATTCATCATCTTTATGACGCTAGCCTCCGCCATCTCGCCCTCGCTTCGCTCTTTTGCAAATTTAGTAAAGTGCTTTGCAGGCGTTTTGCTGTCACCAAAAAGGTCATTTTCAGGATTTTCAAGAGCTAGGCCATCAAAGGCAACTGGCGCTTTGGCACGTTTTAGCGAGGCGATGAAGTCTTCTAGCTTAAACGTATATCCAAGCTCGCAGCCCTGCGTGTCAAGAGTTATAAATTTAGGTGTGAGCGTGCTTTTGTCGCTGCTTTTTGTAGCGGTAAATGCCTTTGAGATAAGGGCACTTATATACTCTTTGAAGCTGCCCTCGCCATTTTCATCAAGGCTTAGCGCGTGGCCTTTGGCGTCTTTTAAATTTAGTGAGTTTATATAGGCTGGGAATTTACTCTTTAGCTCGCGTGAGAGCTCTTTTGCGTGGCGTTTAGCTCGCCTGTGATAGTCTTTGGCTTTTTGCTCCTGTCGTTAAAAGAGCTCGCATCAAGACTTGTAAAATCAATCCTTTCAAATTTATCCAAACCCCCAAACATCCACTCATACGCCTCGTCCTCATGCTCTAAATTTGTAACAGGGCAGTAGGCTGAGACGGCATAAATTTGATCGTCCGCCTTCGCAGCGCCTAGCTCGCTAAGATATGGCTCATACTCTTTTGCGTTTGCGCTAGTGCCTAGAAGTACCGACATCGCGCCGCCTGCGCTCGTGCCATTTGAGATGATCTTATTTGCGTCGCCTGGCATAAATTTGTCGTTAAATTTAAGATATCTAACGGCCGCTTTTAGATCGACTATCGCAGCTGGGGCTTTGCCGATGAATTTCTCGCCATCTTTTAGCGTCCTACCTCTAGCGCCAACGCTAGCCACGACGTAGCCTCTAAGAAGCGCCTCAAGGGTGGCATTTGGCTTTTCGTTTTTGGTTTCTGGCTTTTGCGGTTTGGCTGGCATGTAGCCACCTATGCCATTTGGCATAAAAATAGCCGTAGTTTTATCGTCAAATTTACCCTCTGGCACGTAAAAATTAAGCACCTCATAGTCGCTAGCTGGCTTTGCCACATAGACTATGCCTTCGTAGGCTCTAAATTTAAGCGTCCTCTCGCCAACTTGCACGCTTTTTAGCTCAAATTTCTTTTCATCAAATTTTAAGCTCACCACCAAAGCAAGCACCTACTAAACAAACCCCTAAAATAGCAACTCTAACGCCTTTCATGATCTGCCTTTTTATTTTGTCCTACTTTTGCTTTAACGCCTAGTTATCTTTTGGCTCGTATTTGACCGCATAGTCAAATTTTGGCTTGCTTAGACTAAACTCAAAGCTATCTCTATCCACCGCGCCAACGCAGTAATGGCTATCATAAAGACGAAGCAAAAACTCCGCCATCTCTTCACTCGTGTGGTACTTTTTAAACGCCTTGTCGTAGTCGTAGCTCTCTTTGCTAGTTGCCACCATGGCAAATTCTGTCTTTGTGGCAGCTGGAGCTAGCACTTTTGCCTGCATCTTTGCCTGCTTGTCTTGTGCTAGCTCGTGGTAAAGCCCCTCACTAAAGGCGCTTACGAAAAATTTGCTAGCGCAGTAGGTCACGACGTTTGGCACGATATTGTAGCCTCCTATCGAAGAGATGTTTATAAGCTGCGTATCTTTGTCTTTATATTTTTTAGTAAAGAGCGTTGAGAGCGTCACAAGAGAGATGATGTTTAAATTTATCATCTGCGTCACTTTCTCTAAATTTTGCTTGCCGACCTTGCCGTAGTCGCCAAAGCCAGCATTGTTTATAAGCGCTTTTAGCTCAAATTTTTCTAAATTATGCCAAAGAGCTAGGACATTTTCTTGCTTTGAAAGGTTGCAAATTTCTATCACGACCTCTACGTCTGCAAATTTAGCTATCTCGCTTTTTAGCTCCTCTAAAAGCTCCCTGCGTCTTGCAACTAGGATCAAATTCTCCCGCGCCTTGCAAATGCCTTTGCCACAGCCGCTCCTATGCCTGAGCTTGCCCCAGTGATCACTATATATTTTTTCATTTTGTAAATTTCCTCCGGACTATAAATTTTTACACCTTCACTGTGATCATCTTGTGCTACTTGCACGATCACTCTAGCGATATCTTCCGCTCTCATCGGACGATACTCGTCAAAAAAGCCTTTTGGGATAAATTTAAACGCCTTTATCGCCAAATACTCGCCTAGTCTAAATTCCTTTCTCTCAGCCTCGATAAGTGGCAGCCTAGCGATATGAAATGAGCTATATCCAAGCTCTTTTATCTTTGCTTCTGCTTGACCTTTTGCCTTTAGGTAAAACGAGCCTGACTTTCTGTTTGCCCCTGCAGCCGATAGCAAGACAAAGCGTTTTGCACCGCACTCCAAGCCAAATTTGGCGAAATTTATCGGATAGGTCACATCGACTTTGTAAAACTGCTCTTTGTGTTTTGCCGCCTTCATCGTCGTGCCAAGCGCGCAAAATACGTCATCAGCGATAAATGGCACCTCATCTTTAAAATCATCAAAATTTACTATCTTTACTTCAAGCTTTTCATGAGTAAATTTTAGCTCGCTTCTAACAAGAGCGACCACCTTGCTATAGTGCTCACTCTCGCATAAATCTTTTAAAATTTCACTTCCTACAGCGCCGCTGGCTCCTGCTATAAGGGCGACTTTTTTCATGTTTATCCTTTGTAAAATTTCGGATAAATTTCATCTCGCCAAGGCAAAAATTTCGCTTATGGCCTCTTTTGTATAAATTTGCTCCAAGCCCCTGCCCTTGGCGTAGTCATAAACTAGCGCCATGATCTCGTCTAAATTTGACTCATCGACGCCGATTTCTATGAGGCTTGTTGGCGTGCCGATCTTACTAAACCACTCTTTTAGCTTCTCTATGGCTACGTCTGCGTCATCAACGCCAAAAATTTCTTTGCTAAAGCGCTTAAACGCCTTTAAATTTCTACTCTTATACCACTTCATCCAAGCTGGCATAACCACACTTAGCCCAGCTCCATGCGCGCAATCAACCACCGCACCTATGGCGTGCTCGATCATGTGGTTTGGATAGCTAAAGCCAGCCGTGCCGACATAAGTTAGGCCATTTAGTGCCATCGTCGCAGCCCAGGCAAACTCACCTCTAGCGTCGTAGTTTTCTGGCTCTTTTAGTAAAATTTCAGTCGTTTTCATGACCGTTTTGATGTTTGCTTCGATGTATAAATTTACTGATATCAGGCTGAACGCTCGCCGTAAAGTAGCCCTCGATGCTGTGAGCGATGATGTCAGAGGCTGAATAGACCAAATACTCCTTGCTAACGCTTGCTTGAAGAAGCGGATTTACCACCGAAACTTTTGGATAAAGACAAGCGCCATGCATGGCAAATTTCTCTTTTGTGGCTTCGTTTGTTACGACTGCGCCGCCGTTCATCTCTGAGCCAGTTGCAGCAAGCGTTATGATGTCAAAGATCATAAGCGCTTCTTTTGGGCTTTTCCCAGTAAAAAAGTCCCAAACGTTGCCGTTATATCTAACTCCAGCAGCCACGGCCTTGGCACTATCAAGCACCGAGCCGCCGCCGATGGCTAGCACGCTATCGACGCCCTCTTTTTTAGCTGAAATTTATAGCCTCATTTACCTTGCTTAGCACTGGGTTTGACTTCACGCCACCTGATCTTGCAAAACTCTATGCCATTTGCGCTTAGGCTCTTTGTGGCAACGTCAAAAAGTCCGTTTTTCATGATCCTATCGCTGCCATAGATGATGAGCGTCTTTTTACGCCAAATTTTTCATATATTTGCCGATGTTTTGCTCTTTGTCTTTGCCAAATTTTATTCTCGTTGGGTTGTAAAATGTGAAATTTTGCATATTTTTCTCCTTGTTTGTTTTTGTGGTTTGGATTAAATTTTAGTTAAATTTTCTTATTTTTAACTATTTTTATCAGCACTGAAATTTAGAAATTTCTTAGTCTGATAGGTAGTTTTGATGTGATCTTATCTGGATCGAAGCTGTTTTTTGGATCGCCTAAGCCTCCAAAATTTTCGCCAGTGTTAAAGAATTTTGTAAAAAGTAGTCGCCTCTGTATCCAAGCTCGTAAAGTAGCTCAGACATTTCGCTGATATCCTTTTCGCTTAGCAAGTCCGCATGCACGGTCGTTCTCACTTCAAATTTAAAATTTTATCTCAAGCAGGTATCTAAGCGTGGCGGCAAATTTCTCATAGAAATTTGAGCCAGTGATGCCGATAAATTTCTCTTTTGGAGCTTTAAAATCAAGCGCGATGTAATCAATCAGCCCTTCATCTATCGCCTCTTTTAAGACGTCACAATACGAGCCGTTAGTATCTACCTTTAAGCTAAAACCGCGCGCCTTTACCTCACGAGCTAGCCTTAAAAAAAGAGGGTGTGCTGTGCATTCGCCACCGCTAAAGACTATGCCATTTAGCTTGCCGACCCTGCGGTCTAAAAAGTCGCAAACTTCGCTAAAACTTATAGTGCCATTTGACTTTACAACCTCGATGTTGTAGCAGTATCCACAGCGCATATTGCAGCCTGCAAACCAAATGACAGCTGCCACTTTGTCTGGGTAGTCAAGCGTCGTAAATGGCGTTATACTAAAGACTTTTTGCAAGTTTTTGACCCTTTTTTAAACTAAAAGGCACAAGGGGCGTGCCTTTGGTTTGCATTTTAGTTGATTTTTTTAAATTTATTATTGTTTTTAGGCAAGAAATTTATCTCTTGCAGCAACTTGCGTATTTGTCAAATTTAACACGCTCTTTGTGCTCGCCTTTTTTGCCAAGGTTAAAGCTCTCAACCGGTCTGTGATAGCCCATAACACGAGTATAAACCACGCATCTTGTGCGTTTGTCTTGCACTTTTTCTAAAATTTCTTTTTCTGTCATTTCCTCTCCTTATTTGGATTTTTTCTTCTCTTTTTCTATAAGCTCTGCATCACAAAGTGGGCAAAACTCATGCTCTCCAGCTATGTAGCCATGTTTTGAGCAGACGCTAAAGACTGGCGTTATCGTGATGTATGGGAGTTTGTAGTTTGAGATTATACTCTTTACAAGCTCTTTGCAAGCTTTAGCCGAGCTGATGCGCTCTTTCATATATAGGTGAAAGACGGTGCCGCCAGTGTAGGCGCTTTGTAGCTCATCTTGCAGATCAAGCGCTTCGTAAGCGTCGTCTGTGAAATTTGCAGGTAGCTGGGTTGAGTTTGTGTAGTAGATATTGTCCCCCTCGCCTGCTTGGATGATGTCTGGGTAGCGCTTCTTATCCTCTTTGGCAAAGCGGTATGTAGTGCCCTCAGCTGGAGTTGCTTCAAGGTTGTATAAATTTCCGCTCTCTCTTGAAATGTCCTTATCTTATCGCGTAAAAAGCCAACCATCTCAAGGGCAAATTCTCGTCCAAATTTAGTTGAGATGTTCTCTTTGTCGCCAGTGAAATTTCTAAGTAGCTCATTCATGCCATTTATGCCGATCGTGCTAAAGTGATTATTAAAGTGTTTTAGATATCTCGCCGTGTAAGGATAAAGCCCTCTGTCATACATCTCTTGGATAAATTTACGCTTCTTCTCTAGGGTTGATTTGGCTAGGTCTAAAAGGTAGCTTAGTCTGTTGTAAAGTGCGACCTTATCGCCTTTGTAGTTATAGCCTAGGCGGGCTAAATTTATAGTGACAACGCCTATCGAGCCAGTCATCTCAGCACTTCCAAAAAGACCTCCACCGCGTTTTAAAAGCTCTCTTAGATCAAGCTGTAAGCGGCAGCACATAGAGCGCACGTGGCCTGGTTTGTAGGCGTTTTCGTTTTCTATCTTGTTGCCATTTTCGTCGTAAGTGTATTGTGAGCCGATGAAATTTTGAAAGTAGCTTGAGCCCATTTTTGCGGTATTTTCAAAGAGCACGTCTGCTACTTCGCTATCCCAGTTAAAATCCTCTGTGATATTTACCGTTGGTATAGGGAATGTAAAAGGCTGCGAGCACTTGTCGCCAGCTGTCAAGACCTCGTAAAAAGCCTTATCTATGCGTGCCATCTCAGGCTCGAAGTCCTTGTAGGTCATATCGATCAAATTTTCCTACCACGCTCGTTTGCTTTTTTCAAAATTTTCTCATCTTTTACATTTGTAAAAGGTGTATATCATCGCTCGTTGGTATCTGATCTCTTAGGTCGCTTGGGCAGGTGATGTCTATGGTTACGTTTGTAAATGGGCTTTGTCCCCAGCGTGCAGGCACGTTTAGGTTGAAAATGAAGCTAGTTATTGCCTTTTTGATCTCGGCGTCGCTTAGATCGTCTTTGAAAACATAAGGTGCAAGGTAGGTGTCAAAGCTAGAAAACGCCTGAGCGCCTGCCCACTCGCTTTGCAAAATGCCTAAGAAATTTGCCATCTGATAGAGTGCTTCTCTAAAGTGCTTTGGCGCTCTGCTCTCGACCCTGCCACGAACGCCGTTAAAGCCCTCATTTAGCAAGGCTCGCAGGCTCCAGCCAGCGCAGTATCCTGTAAGGCAGTCTAGGTCGTGGATGTGGTAGTCGCCGTTTCTGTGAGCTAGCCCCTCTTCTTTGTTATAAACAGCGTCTAGCCAGTAGTTTGCTATGACTTTGCCGGCGGTGTTGTTGATAAGGCCTGCATTTGAGTAGCTGGTGTTTGAGTTGGCTGAAATTCTCCAGTCGGTGCCGTTTATATATTCATTTATCGTTTGGGTTGAGTTTATATAGGTCGTATCTTCGTTTAGTCCTAAAATTTGCTCGCGTTGGAGCTTGTGCGTGTGGCGGTAGAGCATGAAGCTCTTTAAAACTTCAAAATGTCCGCCGTCAAATAGCTCTTTTTCGATCGCATCTTGGATGTCTTCGACTGTTATCGCACTTGATTTTTGAAAGATGTCTTGGACTACGTTTGTAAAAACTTGCTCGTCATAAGCTTTATTTTCGCTTGCAAATGCCTTTTTGATCGCATCTACTATCTTGTATGCCACAAATTCTTGCCTTGTGCCATCTCGTTTTAAAATTTCACGCATCACTTGCTCTTTTCTGATTGTTTTTTGATATGGAGTTTAAAAGTATAGGACAAGAAAGCTTAAAAGATAGATAACTATTTTCTTTTGTTTAATAATATTTATCAAAAAATATAAAATTTTAGAGAGTTTTCTTAAATATTATTTTACGTATTTTAGGTATTTTAAAATAAAATTTAACTATTTTACTTAAATAATTATTTTAGTTTTATATTTTAAAATAGTCTGTTTAAAAATTTACAGGTCAATCAAGCTTATTTGGATATCATTATGATGACGACGGATATTTAGATGAAGCAGATCAAAAGGATCTGGCTGAGCTAATAAGCGCTAAAAAACGTGGTGAATTAGAGTGCGTAAATTTAGATGAATTTGACCTAGAAATGAGATCATTTTTAAAAAGAGAAAGGTCTAAATGAAGCTTTTATTAAGCAAACGCTTTCAATCAGACCTCTAAAAGATTTTAAAATTCTACTCTCAAAAAATTTACACCAAAGGCGTAAAGATCACATCACTACTATTTTGTGTTTCTTCTATCGTCTTTAGCTTTTATCTCTTCTGCAGCCTCTAGGTCAAGCTGTGCTTTTTTAAAAGCTTTACGTGCTTTTTCTAAGCGGTTAGAGTTTTTGATACTTGGGTTATCATCATAGGCTTTTTCTGCTTCTTCTAGCTCATATTCCCTTTTACCATAGTTCTTTTGTGCTTTTTCAAGGTTGTTTGTAGCTTTATTACCACCTAGTAGTTCAGCCTTTGAGGTGACTTTACCAGTGACTGGATTTCTACCGATAGTCATATCTAGTTCGCGTTTAGCTCTAGCAGCAGTTCCGCGATTAACAAAACACTCTTCTTTTCCACCAACTAATCTTCCACCTATATCAAGCGGTAAATTTTAGGGTCATCACAATCAACTACTTCTTTTTTAGCTTCTCCCCTTAAATGTTTATTAAAAACATCAGATCCATAGGCATTTAAATTTATGCAACCAACAAATGATGCAACAATTGCTGCAACTAATGCTTTATTTCTCATCTTATTTTTTCCTTTCTTCTTGTTTGGTTTAAGGTTTTTGTACTCATCTCTTTCCTTTCTAGTTTGATATCAGAGCATAGTAGCTTTTTTAGATAAATATTTCATTTTTGTTACATATGGAAGGTATATTTCTCTAGGTTGCGTGCTAGCTCTTGAGAAGCAAAGCTTGCTCCACTATCACTTAGACCTACCATCTTTAAAACCCATGTTGGCGCATGAAGTATGATCTTCCAAAGCATATAAGCACCACCTATTGCACCTATGATATGTAGTAGTGCCATAAATATATGGAGCATAACTGTTAAGAAGAACTGGCTTTGAAGCTCATACATCATATTCATCTGTTCTTCGGCATAGAGTAAGAATATATCTTTAAATATACCATAGACAAATAGACCAAAGTAGATAAATATAACTATCAAGATAGGTTTAAAGAATATAGATAGTGCCCCTACTAAGAAGTCAACTATCTTGTTTGTTTTACCCATAGTGACAGCAAAAGCTGTAACAAATGGTGAGATGTAGTAAAACTTAGCTAGTTCTATAACATAGCTTATAAAGGCTAGTGCTCCAGCTACTATACCAACAGTAAAAGGCATATAGTCTAAGACTATCTTATATAGATATGATGCACTTACGTAGCCGATAAGACCTGAGATACCTCGTGAGCTTCTCTCTGTCTTATCGCTTACAAATAGGTCTTTTACCTTGGCTAGTTTGCCAAAGCAAAAGACCATCTTAAATTTAACTACTGACATCCCTCACACTCGATCGAGCGGTCGGCCACGTCGTTTAGCTTTTCGCTGTCTGGTGACTCAGAGCGTAGATAGTAGGTTGATTTTAGTCCAAGCTCCCATGCAAGCGTGTAAATTTCGCTTAGATAGCCGCCACTTGCCTTATCTAGGCTCATAAATATATTTAGACTTTGACCTTGATCGATCCATTTTTGGCGGATCGCGCCTGCTTTTATAAGAATTCTTTGATCAAGCTCGTATGCTGGCGTGTAAAACTGCCAAGTATCTGGGCTTAAATTTGGCACGACATTTGGGATCATTCCACTTAGGTTGTGCTCGAACCACTTGCGTTTATAGACTGGCTCGATGGTCTGAGTAGTGCCAACAAGGATCGAGATCGAGCTAGTTGGAGCGATCGCCATTAGGTAGCCGTTTCTCATGCCGTCACGCTTGACCTTCTCTCTTAACTTGTCCCAGTCGCAGACATTTTCGTCAAATAGCCCGCCTTTGTCGTTTAAAAGCGCTTTTGCGTTTTCGTTTGCAGTGTCTATCGGCATGATGCCTTTGCTCCATTTTGAGCCTTCAAATTTTGGATAGATGCCCTTTTCTACGGCTAAATTTGAGCTAGCGTAGATCGCGTTGTAGCTTATGTTTTCCATTATGCTATCAATGAGCGCCAAATGCTCATAGCTGCCCCATTTTACGTTTTTCTCAGCTAGCATTTGCGCCTCGCCCATGACGCCAAGGCCGATCGAGCGAGATGATAGGTTTGTGTGTTTTACCTTTTTGTGTGGGTAGAAATTTAGATCTATAACATTATCAAGCATCCTGATAGCTATCGGTACGACACGCTCGATGTCCTCTTTGCTGTTTATCTTGCTTAAATTTATACTTGCAAGGTTGCAAACTGCAGTTTTGCCCTCGATGCTCTCTTTTCTACGATGAAAATTTGCTTGCCATTTAGGCTATCAAGCGCGCTAAGCTTTTTGGCTTTTTTAGTTATGCCACTATCAACCGTGACGTCTTCTTCTTCGTCAAATAGCTCCTCGCCGCCATCTTCATAAGTGATCTTGATCTTATAGTAGTTTGGCGCTGTGTTTTGGAAAATTTCGGTGCATAAATTTCGAGCTTCTGATGATGCCCTCGTGGTCGTTTGGATTTGCTTTGTTGGCGTTATCTTTGAAGCATAAAAATGGCATACCCGTTTCAAAATAGCTAGTTAAAATTTTCTTCCAAAGCTCTTTTGCAAGGATGGTGTTTTTCTGGATATTTTCATCGTTTTCATACTCTAAATATCTCTTCTCAAACTCCTCGCCATAAAGGTCGCAAAGGTCGCTTACTTGAGCTGGGTCAAAGAGGCTCCAGCGGCCATTTTCTTTGACACGCTTCATAAATAGGTCGTTTATCCAAAGCGCAGGGAAAAGCTCATGCGCACGGCGTCTCTCTTCGCCTGAGTTTTTACGAAGATCGAGAAAATCGCTCACGTCCATGTGCCAAGGCTCGATATAAACAGCGATCGCGCCCTTTCTAGTGCCTAGCTGATCGACCGCTACTGCGATGTCGTTTGTCACTTTTAAAAATGGTATGATGCCGCCAGCTGCGTTTTTGTGTCCGTCGATACTGCCACCCATCGCACGCACCTTGCTCCAGTCCCAGCCGATACCACCGCCAAATTTTGAAAGTAGCGCCATCTCTTTGTAGCTATCAAAAATGCCCTCGATATTATCAGGCGTACTGCCTACGTAACAGCTGCTTAGCTGGTGGCGTGTAGTCCTTGCGTTTGAGAGTGTTGGCGTGGCTAACATCACTTCAAATTTAGAGATGAGGTCGTAAAATTTCTTTGCCCAGCCTTGGCTGTCTAGCTCGTTTTGCGCAAGAAACATCGCGATCGCCATAAACATATGCTGTGGCAGCTCGATAGGCATACCGCTCTTGTCTTTGATAAGATAGCGATCATAAAGCGTCTTGATGCCAAGGTATGCAAACTGAAGGTCACGCTCTGGCTTAATGTAAGCGTTTAGGTCTTCAAGGTCGTACTTCTCTTTAGCCCAGGGATGATGCGGCCTACTTTTTCGCCCTTTGCAAGGTAGTCTTTTAGGTGGTTGTAGCCGTTAAAGCCAGTCACTTTGTGATAAAGGTCGAACAAAAATAGCCTCGCAGCGACAAATGTCCAGTTTGGACGGTCGATGTCGATCTTATCAACTGCTGTTTTTATAAGAGTTTGCTGAATTTCCTCAGTCGTTATCATATCTCTAAACTGAATTTTCGCATCTACCTCAAGCTCGCTAAGACTTACGTTGCTAAGACCTAGGACCGCTTCGTTTGTGTATTTTTTGATCTTGCTGATATCAAGCTCTTCTGTTCTGCCATTACGTTTTATAACTTTCAAAAATGTCTCTCCGTGTTAAATTTTAATTTGAGATTTTATCCAAAAAGAGATAAAAACTCTCTTTGCCAAAAACTACTCATTAAATATAAAATTTACCGCCAAAATGAGAAAGATAAAGGCTTGTTAAAAACTATTATTTTTCTAGCGCGAGGGCGATAAAATACGTTAAACGTGAAGTGCTTTTGGGTTAGCTTTGGCAACTGAAAATTTAAATGTGCCAACATTGCCGATAAATTTTGCTAGCACTTGTAAAAAGCTACTTGAAAAGTGCTAGCTCCTAGCTGATAAATTTTGCGAGCTAAAATTTAATGTGGATTTGCATTGGAGTATTTTGCAAGGGGCTAAATTTACCCCTTGCGTTTAAATTTATTTGCCAAAGACTCTGGCAAAAATTTTATCTACATTTTTGGTGTAGTAGTTGTAGTCAAAACACTCTTTGATCTCATCTTTGCTAAGGCTCTTAGTTAGGTCCTCGTCGTTTAGCAAATTTTCGTAAAAATAGGCTGTGGCCTTGCTCGTCGATCGCTTTTTTGCCCTCTTGCAAGTCCGCCCAGACCTTCATGGCGTTGCGCTGAACGATCTTGTATGCGTCCTCCCTAGAGATTCCACGCTGTGGCAGCTGTAAAAGCACGCGCTGTGAAAAGACTAAGCCGCCTGTTAAATTTAAATTTTTCATCATATTTTCTGGATAGACTACTGAAATTTGCTATCAAATTTTTGATACGAACCAACATAAAATCAGCCGTGATAAACATATCTGGCAGGATAAATCTCTCAACCGAGCTGTGGCTGATGTCGCGCTCGTGCCAAAGTGTGACGTTTTCAAGAGAAGGCGTGACGTATGAGCGTAGCACTCTGCAAAGGCCAGTGATGTTTTCACTAAGGACTGGGTTGCGCTTGTGCGGCATGGCGCTTGAGCCCTTTTGTCCTGGGCTAAAATACTCCTCCGCCTCATAAACTTCGGTTCTTTGGTAGTGCCTAATGGCAACTGCGATCTTTTCGCAAGTAGAAGCTAAGATAGCCATAGCGCTCACCACGTGGGCGTAGCGGTCGCGCTGGATCACTTGATTTGACGCTGGGGCAGCTTTAAGACCTAGCTCCTCGCATGTTAGCTCTTCAAATTCCATCGGAGCGTGGGCTAAATTTCCCATAGCGCCTGAAAGCTTGCCGTAGCTGATCGTATCTTTTGCGTCTTTGATGAGCTTTAGCGCCCTTGCGATCTCGTCGTACCAGATGGCAAGTACGAGGCCAAAGGTTATCGGCTCGCCGTGGATGCCGTGGCTTCTGCCGACCATGAGCGTGTGCTTGTGCTCGTTCGCTCTGTTTTTGACCGCCTGCATGAACTCCTCTACGTCGCTGATGATGAGCTCTAGGCTCTCTTTCATCTGAAGTGCGACGGCTGTGTCGATGCAGTCGCTTGAGGTCATGCCGTAGTGCACGAACCTGCTCTCCTCGCCAAGGCTCTCGCTGACGCTTGTCAAAAATGCTATGACGTCGTGCTTTGTCGTCTTTTCTATCTCGTCGATGCGAGCTACTTCAAATTTAGCGTTTTTGCAAATTTTCTCGCAGTCGCTGTCGCTTATGAAGCCAAGCTTATTCCAAGCTTTAACAGCAGCTTTTTCTACCTTGAGCCAAGCGTCGTATTTTGCTTGTATGCTCCACTTTTCAGCCATCTCTTTGCGTGAGTATCTTTCGACCATTGTTGAACCTTTTGTGTTAGTTTGCTTTTGTCCTGAAAGTATAAATTTGGCTTTTTGAGCCAGAAATCACGTCGTGCAATTTCTCTAAATTTAAGTTTTGATTATATAAAATCCGGGCTGAAATGTCGGTTATACGCTTATAAATTTGGGCTTAAGATAGCTCGCTCATTTTTCAAAAGGATCATTTTTGCCCTACGTAAATAAATTTATCATTACTGCAGATCATCAAAAAGCTTATGAAATTTTGCTGCAAAATGGCTTTAACATGAGCCAAACCCAGCGCCTCATCGATAAAGGCAGGCTGATCTGTGGCGGCAGTGTCGTAAGTGAGAAAAATGCCGTTTTGTGCGGCGATGTCTTTTTGATCGACTATGAGACCAAACCAAAGGGACTAAAGCCGATCTTTGAGTGCGAGAGCTTTGCGGTATTTGACAAGCCAAGTGGGGTGCTGAGCCACCCAAATGGCAGGCACTGCGACTACTCTCTAAATGATGAAATTTACACACTTTTTGGGCGAGATGCGAGCGTGGCACATAGGCTAGACTGCGAAACAAGTGGCGTGATAGTTGTGGGAAAAGATAGAAATTCTACGATAAAACTAAAGAAGATTTTTGAAAACAGAGAGGTTTCTAAAAGCTACGTCGCGATGGTGCAAGGCAAGATCGAGCGAGAATTTACGATCGACGCTAAGATGGATCTAGCGAACAACTACGACGATGTGAAAATGCGAATGCAAATTTGCGAAAACGGCAAGAGCGCTGTGACTAAAATTTTGCCTATAAAGTATTTTGACGATATCGATACGACTTTGGTTAGGGCTATCCCACTCACTGGCAGGCAACATCAAATTCGGTTGCATTTGTTTCATGTGAAACACAAGATCCTTGGCGAACCACTTTATGGTTTGTCACGTCCGCAGATAGAGAAAATTTTAGATAAAGAGATGAGCGAGCGTGAACGGATAAATTTAACTGGAGCAAAAAGGCTCTTGCTTCACTCGGATGAGATCTCTTTTAAATTTGATGAAATTTTTTACAATATTAAAAGCAAATTTGACGCCGAAAATGAGTTTTATAAATTTGCAAAAGAAGCAAATAATCAAAATATTTAAATTTTAAAAAGTCTTTCTAGTAAAAATAATCTACAAAATTTTTCATAATTTTGCTTTTAATTTTGAAACAGAATTTTTATTAAAAAATAGAATTAGATTTTTTAGTGTCCTATATTGTGATTTAAATTTTGGCAATCAACTTTTTGTTTTAGTTTTCACCCAAAATTTCATGCCAAATTTTAGAATTTATTTTGAAGTTTTATTTTCATCTTTTAAAACTTTAATGATAAGTCTAAGTCCAACACCAACAACCAGCACTATAAAAATTATCTCGGCGATATCAAGAGCTGTCATTTTCTACTCACGTTAGTTTTATCGTTAGTCGGTTTTTCTTCTGCTTTAGCTGAGTTCTTATCGCTAACGTTAGCTCTGAATTTTGGATTTTCATTTCGCTGTTTTAGCTGTCCGCAAGCCGCACTTATATCAAGCCCTTTGCTCTGTCTGATCGTGCAAGTGACGCCATGATCCCTTAGATATTCTTGAAATTTTAGCATGCTAGTAAGCTCTGGTCGTCCAAATTCACTACCTTCATGCGGGTTAAAATAGATCAAATTTACCTTTGCCTTGATGCCATGCAGCAGTTTAACCAGCTTTTTTGCGTCACTAACACTATCGTTTAAGTCCTTGATAACAAGATATTCAAACATCACACGCTTTCGCATATCAATAGGAAATCCCCTAACAGCATCCATAACAACCTCGATATTATACGCCTTATTTATCGGCATCAGGCGGCTTCTAAGCTCGTTAGTAACAGCATGCAGTGATATAGCCAGCAAGACACCTAGATCCATTTCTCCAAGCTTTTTTATCTGGCTGCCAAGGCCGCTAGTTGAAACAGTTTGACGGCGTGGAGATATGGCTAGACCTTCATTAAGAGCTAAAATTTTGATCGCTTTACTAACATTAGCAAGGTTATCAAGTGGCTCACCCATACCCATATAAACGACATTTATGCGCCTCTCGTATGGTATGTTATTTTCCCTTTTTATCCATAAAATTTGCCCTACGATCTCGCCAGCAGTCAAATTTCTAACAAGTCCGCCCTTTGCTGTTAGGCAAAAAGCACAGCCCATTTTGCAGCCAACCTGCGAACTAACACAAACAGTATAACGAGCATGGCGACTAACCTTGCCATCTTCGTCGCTAATCTCCTCTTTCATTGGTAACAAAACGCTTTCTATTTTCAGCCCATCTTTTAGCTCAAAAAGATACTTGATCGAGCCGTCGCTACTTTGCTCAAATTTCACACATTTTAGAGGATCGAGATAAAATTTCTCAGCCAAATCCTGACGCATATCCTTTGGTAGATTTAACATTTGGCTAAATTCTGTTGCATTTTTTTTATATACCCACTCATAAATTTGCGTTGCTCTAAAGAGGGAGAGACAAGCTCTTTTAACTCTTCGATGCTAAGATCAAGCAAATTTTTCACATATTTTCCTTTACATATTTTGTTAGTAGCTCTTTGGCCACAGAGTGATTTTTTATAAAATCAGCATGCGCATTTTTATCACAAAAATTTCGTCGCTACGAAAATTCCATAGGCTGGAATTTTAAAATTTTGAGCCACTTTTAGAACAGAAAAAAACTCCATATTTTCTAAAAAATACCCCTTTTTAAACATCTTATGAGACAAATTTTTATCTGTCGTTATGAAATTTGATGAATTTGTTTTGATAGTTCCACGTGAAACGATAGAAGAAATTTCACACTCGATAGGCGAGTAAGATCTATTTTCTATGCTAGAAATTTCAACATTTGCCCGACCGAGCTTTCAGTAAATTTGCAAAATTTCACCATCTTTATATAGACCTGCCGAGCCAACAAAAACTATCTTTTCTGGCATCTGATATGAAATTTCGCTCAGGATTTTTTGCCAAATTTTGGCTTAGATTTTGTAGCTCTGGGTTTGATGAGTTTGCAAATTTAGCCTCGATCTTTGCAAGGTAGTGCGGGTCAATATTTTTTAAATTTATACTCTTTTCATCAGCTCTCACACATGATCTTTTTTGTAAAAATTTAGTCAAATTTATCGCCATATCGACTAACCCCACCCCCATCGGCAAGGCAAAAGGAAACACTTCATTTCGTCCCGCACTTATTATTATACTCTCCATTTAACTCTTTTCAAATTTTCTTTAATGGTATCAAAATAGTAGTAAATTTAAAACTGAAATTCAAAAATTTCATACGAAAATAAAATTACAATAAAATTTTAAGCAATTTTTTATGGGGGGGGAATAGAATACGGGTAAAAATTTACAAGATGTAAAAATGGATAAATATAAGAGTTGTTTGCAAAAATCCTTAGTCTCGTTAATAGCTTTTTAAGCGCCGTTATGTTTGATGGCGGTGCTTTGATACATCTAAGGATTTTAGCAGCTATATCAATACCATTTTATGGGATTATTTTATATGGACTAGATAAACTCTCTGAAAATCCTGACGATAGCCACAAATATTCTGCTTGGGGGATTATTATAAGGGTAACTTTTGGTTTCCTTGCTGGTCCAGCTATAAATTGTGTGATAAAAAATTGCTTTTAAGGAGAAAAAATGAAAATCTTAAGTTTTAGTAAAGTTGTCATTGGCTTAACGATAGTCAGCTCGCTTACTTTTGCAAGTAATAACTTAAATTTTAGTCAAGAAGAACTAGGAGAATTGGGAAAAAGCTGCAAAAATGCCAATACTACTTTTTTAACTGGCTATGGTACGATGTATCATTATGGTTTAGGGCAAGAAAAGAATATTATAAAAGCCATAAGATTATATCAAAAAAGTTGTGATTGCAATGAATATGAAGCTTGCAATAATCTCGGAACGATATACGAAGGAGAAGATGGTATAAAAAAAGATTATAAGAAAGCAAGAGAGTTATATAAAAAAGCTTGCGATGGTGACTATACACTAGGATGTTATAATCTTGGAAATATATATTATGATGGAAAGGGTGTAAAACAAGATATAGAAAAAGGGGCTATGTATTTTAAAAATAGTTGCGATACTGGTAATAATTGGCCTGGATGTTATAATTTTGCCGTATTTGCTGGAAAGAATGGCGACCATTACAAAGCAAAAGAGTATTTTGCAAAAGCTTGCAGTTTAGGAAAGAACGATCTTTCAGCACAAATTACTCCAGAAAGGAAAGAAGCGTTGCGAAAAGCTTGCAATTATTAATCTTTTAGCCGCTTTTGTGGCTAAAAACTATAATCTTACTTCAACACCTTGCCCTCTTAAATATGCCTTTAACACTCTAATCTCGATCTCACCAAAGTGAAATATCGAAGCCGCTAAACACGCATCAGCCCCGGCTTCAAAAGCATCTTTAAAATGCTCCATCTTACCAGCACCACCGCTTGCGATAGTCGGTATAGAAAGCGCACTAAATATCCTTGTCAGCTCCAGACTAAAGCCCTGTTTGACACCATCGTTATCCATAGACGTTAGCAATATCTCCCTGCTCCTCGCGACTCGACCTCTTTTGCCCAAGCAAAGGCATCTTTTTTGGTATCGATCCTGCCACCATTTATAAAAACGCTATAACCATTTTCGATCTTTTTGGCATCGATCGCTACGACGACACACTGTGAGCCAAATTTCTTAGCCGCTTCGTCGATCAAATTTGGATCTTTTATCGCCGATGAGTTTAGGCTCACCTTGTCGCAGCCCGCATTCAAAAGGCGAGAGATATCATCGATCGTGCGTATGCCACCGCCAACGGTTAGGGGTATAAAAAGCTTACTTGCGACCTTTTTTACCACATCAACTATCGTATCACGGCTAAGGTGAGAGGCTGTGATATCCAAAAAGCAAAGCTCGTCAGCGCCCTCGTCGTTGTATCTTTTAGCTATCTCAACTGGGTCTCCAGCATCGACAAGTCCAACAAAATTTACACCTTTTACGACCCTGCCGTCCTTTACGTCGAGGCATGGGATTATGCGTTTTGCAAAATGATTCAAATTTATCCTTTGTCTATCTTTCTAGCTGCCACCTCAAAATATGGCAAACTCGCCCAATTTTCTCGGTTTCCAACTATATAAATAACCTCTTTTGCCCTTGTTAGCGCCACGTTTAGCAGGTTTGGCTTGCTAGCAGCCCACGCTCTAGCGCCCTTTGTCGCACCGCCTAACACAAAGACAATAACATCAGCCTCTTTGCCCTGCATAGTGTGGATAGTGCCAGCACCTTTTAAATTTCTACAAACATCTTTAAATGGCGTTATTATCCTGATGTTATAATTTTGGCTAGCTAACTCACCTGCTAAGAGCTCTTTAACCACCTCGCCCTCGGCTTTGTTGTAGTTGCCTATCCACTCTTCGCTTCTAACATCTATCCACTTTGTTTGCACGTTAGTGTTTGCAAATTTACCTAGCTGCACTTCTGCCAAGTATCATCATATCATCGTAGGTAGTCTCGTTTGATATCTCAAACATAGGGTTAGCGCACCTTCTATGCACGATCAGTGGCGAGCCGACCCAGATACTCTCGCCACTACCTTTTATATATGTGCCGATATTCTGCGCTTTGTCGGCTCTTAGTTGCACAGAGGACTTAAGCAAGTTAAACTCCTCTTTTGCCTCGCAGTAGCTAAGGATCGCGTTATTTAAACTAACTGGCAGTGTTACGACAGGTTCAAGCTGAAGTGGGTCGCCAACAACCACGGCCATCTTTGAGCGAAGCAAGGCGCCTAACGCGTTAGTTAAATTTGCCTGCCCTGCTTCGTCTATCAAAAGCATGCCTATATCGCCATTTAAAAGGTCTTTAAAGGTGTTATTAAACGAAGCAAAAGTAGAGCTAACAACTGGCGTTAGCAAGAGAGCCCCTTGATGACCTCGCGTCTATGCTTTGCCTCTAAGCCGTTTTTCTCAGCCATCTTTTCATCGTTAAAGATAACGCTAAGGGCACGTAAATTTGTCCTAACAGCCTCTTTACAAGCAAAAATGGCAGCTTTGTGCAAATTTAGCGCCTCTTTGAAAAGCTCTATCCTAGCCTTAAAAAGCTTTGTCTTGTGAAATTTCTGGTCTATGCCACACTCCATCATAAATGGCATACTCTTTTGCATCTCTTCGTTACTCTCGCTAAAGCTGCCGTTTAGATAGATATCTAGCTCCTCGCTCCTGCCAAGTATCTTCTGGCGTCTAGCAAAGTCGCTTTGTAGCCTTTTGTAGAGATTTATCTTAGTATTTAGCTCTGCAGCCCTGCTCTCAAGCCCTGTTATCTCCTCTTTTAGCTCGTTTAGCCTTGCTTCGTTTTTCTCTTTGCTCTCGCCATTTTGCTTGCTAGCTTTTAAATTTTGCTCAGCTATCTGGCGATTTATCTCGCCAACCTTTAACGCCTCGTCATTATACTTTTCAAAGGCCTCTGTCTTAAAAATTTGCTGAAATAGAAAAAATGGCGGCTTTTCTGGTGTGCTTAAATACTCCTGCAAGGCCTCATTTTGACTAACAAGCCTTGTTAGCTCGCTAAATTCAGCCTTTTTATCTTCAAGCTCGCCACTAACGCTAGCAAATTCGCTCTCAAGCGGAGATAAAAGCTCATCTATCTGCTTGGCTGAGTTATAGCTCTCTAGCCTTCTATCGACGTCAGCTAGCTCTGTTTTAAGGCTCTTTAGCTCCTCCTCTTTGATCCTGATCTCGCTAAAAAGTAAATTTACCTCGTGAAGCGCAAGGTTAAATTTCTCCTTCGCCTCGTCAAAATCATGAGCCCCTTCGCCAACTGCCATATATTTGCCAAGCCCCATCAAAAAGCCATCTTGTTCCAAAAACTCGCCATACTCTTTTGTGATCTCATCATACTGGCTGTGAGTAGCCTCGATCTTTACGCCATTAATTGCGTTAAAAACAAAATTTGACTTATTTTGCTTTGAGCCAAGCGCCACGCAAAAAAGCCCCCAAGCTGGCTTTGAGATAAAGGACTTCTCGCCAAATTTGCTCTTTTCATCGGCCGAGAGCAGCCTTGTGGCTATAAATTTAAAATAATCAATCTCGCCCGCATAATCCCCTATGCTCTTTAACTGACTTAGCTCCTTGCTCAAAATCTCAACCGCGCCGTTATTGCAAGAGCTAACGACCATCTCGTAGCCTTGCAGCTCGTCATTTAGCCTAAAATAAAGCGCCTTTTCGTCGCTGTCATAAACTGGCTCGAAGATATCGTGCCTGCTCATTTGTGCTAGCTTCATCGCCCTAAGTGTGACAACCTCAGCCATCACGTCCTTTAAAAGTGTCGTTTTCCCAGTGCCTGGAGCGCCATTTACGCTATAAATCCCGCCGTTACCTTCTTTAAATTTCTCTATGATGTTATTTAGCGCCATTTGCTGTGAGAAATTTAAGGCAAAATCACTCGCAAAAGCCGATCGTGGGTAGCGCTCAGCCTTAAAAAGTCTCTCACCGCCCTTTGATTTAGCTCATCTCTAACGTCAAGCCTCTCAAATTTATTCTCACTGCCCTCGTCTAAAAACTGATCCGTCAGCTCGTGCGTCCTGCCTGACTCGTAAAATTTGATAAGCAAATTTATATCATCTATAAAAAAACTATTTAAAAGGGCGTCATTCTCTTTAAAATTTGGGTCAGCGATCCTTACTTCAAGCCTGATCACGTCTTTGCAAAATGGCGTCTTTAGCGAGTTTTTTAGCTCCTCATGGACTGCTTTTACATAGTCGCTAAGCTTCATTTTCTCTTTGTGGATAGAAATTTTATCCTTGATGTGCTCGCACTCTTTGTTAAAGTCGTTTTGACTGATCTCTTTTAGGTGATTTAGCCGTACCATCGCCCAAGGAGCCGTTGGGATGAAAAGCTCATTTGATGAGTTTGGCGTGAAAAATGGGCTTAGCTCATCATCTAAATTTGCATCTTTTAAAGCAAAACTTTGCTCATTTTTGCAAAAAACTAGATCGCCAGAGAGTTTAAGCTTATAACAAAATGCCTTTTCAAAGCTCGTTTGCTCAGAGCGTAGCTCCTCTAAAATTTGCTCTTTTTCAAATTTTACCTTTGCTAGCTTTGATATCGCAAGGGCAAGCAAGTCAGTCTCAAAAATGCCGCCATAAATCGAAATTTCTACACCATTTTTTAAAAGCGACCTGTCAAATGCCCTTAAAATTTGCATAAATTTCTCATCGAAATTTGCAATCTCAAGGTCCATTGATTTTTTAAATTTGCTATTTGTCTTTTTTGGCTCGTCTAAGGTTTTTGGCTCTAAATATTGTGATAATAAAAAGTATTTTAAGGTATTTGCCCTACTCAAATTTGCGCCTTATTTTGTTGTTATTTAGTGATTATAGTCCATTTTATATATGATTAAACTAAACTTGTAATCATTGTATAAGTAATTTTTGGCTAATATCGCGGCTATGATAAAGGCAAAAAAGCACTTTGGACAGAATTTTTTACAAGACAAAGCGACACTAGATAAGATCATCCAAGCAATACCCAAGGACGTAGAAAACGTCGTTGAGATTGGGCCTGGCTTAGGTGATTTGACATTTAGACTTTTGCAAATTTATAAGACGACCTCTTTTGAGATAGATTGTGAGCTGTTTCAAATTTTAAAGGTCAAATTTGCAAATGAGATCCAAAATGGACAATTAAAACTTTTTTGTAAAGATGCTTTAGAGCAGTGGCAGCAAGAGGGCGGGCTAAGTAGCCAGAACTACTTTTTAGTCGCAAATTTGCCCTATTACGTTGCTACGAAGATGATACTAAATGCGATAGATGACGAAAAATGTCTTGGGCTTATTGTGATGATACAAAAAGAGGTTGCTCTTAAATTTAGTGCAAAGAGCAAGGATAAAGAATTTAGCGCTTTATCGATCCTCGCTTCACTTCAAGGCAGGTGTGAGCTTTTGTTTGACGTGGATGCAAAGCTTTTTAATCCACCTCCAAAGGTCACATCTTCGGTCATCAAACTACAAAAAACAAAAAAGATTTTTGGCAAAGACGGGATTTTCAAAGATGCAAAACAATACGAGGCTTTTAAAGCATTTTTAAGAGCTGCGTTTGCTTCGCCAAGAAAGACGCTTTTGAAAAATTTATCCGCAAATTTTGACAAAAAAGTGTTAGAAGAAATTTTTGAAGACCTAAGCTTAGCTCAAAATTTACGTCCACACGAACTAGATGTCGATTCTTATCTAAAAGTATTTGAAAGATTAAAGGAAGATAATGAACGACAAAAACGAAGAGAAAGTTGTAACTAACCAAAGTAAAAACAACAAAAGGCGAAGATTTAGACCAAAAAATAAGCCAAAACAAGATGGCGAAACTACCGAGCAAACCTCACTGGCAAGCAAAAGCGTGATAGATAACTTCTTTGCGGCAGAGCAAGCTGAAGCCAAAACGCACGCCGAGCCAAAAAGTCAAAATCCTCGCCCAAAAAAGCAAAGAAACAATAAAAATCAAAACAAAACTGGCGAAAACAATAAGCCAAAAGAGCAAAAACAGCAAAAAGAAAAGCCAAAGCAAGAGCCAAAAGCTGAAGCTAAAAACGAGACAAAAGAGCAAAAAGAGAAGCCAAAAAAGGCTAAAAAACCAAAGAAAATTTACCCGCAAAGCTAAATGGCAACGAGCAGTGGCAGCAAGACATCGCAAGCGCGATGGAGGCAAACAAAGCCACTCACGAGCTAAGACTTGAGCCACTAAAATATCTAAACTCAAGCGAGCATAAAATTCGCATAACTCCACTTGGTGGCCTTGGCGAGATCGGCGGCAATATGACTGTCTTTGAGACCGAAACTAGCGCTATCATCGTTGATATCGGCATGAGCTTTCCAAGCGAGAGCATGCACGGCGTGGATATCCTCATCCCAGACTTCGACTATGTTCGCAAGATAAAAGATAAGATAAAAGGCGTCATCATCACTCACGCACACGAAGATCACATCGGCGCGGTGCCTTATTTTTACAAAGAGTTTAAATTTCCTATCTACGCCACACCGCTTCCACTAGGCATGATAAATAATAAATTTGAAGAGCACGGACTAAAACAAGAGCGCTCACTCTTTAGATCAGTCGAAAAAGAAAACCATATCTTATAGGCGACTTTGAGGTCGAGTGGATACATATAACCCACTCTATCATCGACGCCTCCGCACTTGCGATCACGACAAAGGCTGGCACGATCATCCACACAGGCGACTTCAAGATCGACCACACGCCGATAGATGGCTACCCAACAGACCTTGGCAGACTAGCGTATTACGGCGAGCGTGGCGTGCTTTGTCTATTAAGCGATAGCACAAACAGCTACAAAGAGGGCTTTACGAAGAGCGAAAGTAGCGTTGGCAAGACCTTTGATGCGATATTTTCAAAAGCAAAAGGCCGCGTCATAATGAGCACATTTAGCTCAAACATCCACCGCGTCTATCAAGCGATCGAGTGGGGCTTAAAATACAACCGCAAAGTCTGTGTCATCGGCAGATCAATGGAGCGAAATTTATACACCGCGATGAAGCTTGGCTACATCAAGCTTGATAAGAAAATTTTTATCGATGCAAACGAGGTTGGTAAATTTAAAGATGACGAGGTGCTTATCGTCACTACTGGCAGCCAGGGCGAGACTATGAGCGCGCTTTACCGCATGGCGACAGATGAGCACAAATATATAAAGATAAAGCCGACCGATCAGATCATAATCAGCTCAAAAGCAATCCCAGGCAATGAAAACAGCGTCTCAACGGTGCTAAATTTCTTACTAAAATCAGGTGCGAGCGTCGCTTACCAAGACTTTAGCGAGATCCACGTCAGCGGTCACGCAGCGCAAGAAGAGCAAAAGCTGATGCTTCGCCTCATAAAACCAAAATTTTTCTTGCCGGTGCATGGCGAGTACAACCACATCGCAAAGCATAAAGAGACGGCGATTAGCTGTGGTGTGGATGAGAGAAATATCTATCTAATGAGCGACGGCGATCAGATGGAGGTTTGTCAAAAGTACCTAAAACGTGTAAAAACGGTAAAAACTGGCAAAGTCTTCATAGATAATCAAATAAATAAACAAATCGCAGACGATGTCGTCATCGACAGACAAAACCTCGCTGAAGCAGGTGTCGTCATGATAATCGCTCAAATTTCACGTCACGGCGCAAAACTCATCAACAAGCCTCGCGTCATCAGCTACGGCCTTGTGGGCGACAAGCAAGACGCCGAGTTTAGAAAAGAGATGGAGGGCGTGCTAGAGCAGTACCTAAGCAACGTCAAAGAGGAGCTTTTGAAAGATAGCAGACTACTTGAGTCACAAGTGCGCCAAGTGATCAGAAAGCACATCTTTAGAAAGGTCAAAAAGTACCCAACTATCGTGCCGATCATCTATCTAATGTAAGGGAATTTTATGCAGACAATGAACCAAATCGCCGCTGAAGTCTTAGAGATAGAGGCAAACGAGCTTTTAAGACACGCTAAAAGCGTAGAGATAGAAGATGCTGTAAATTTGATATATAACGCAAAGGGCAAAGTCATAGTAACAGGCGTGGGCAAGAGCGGTCACGTGGGCGCAAAGATCGCTGCTACGCTTGCAAGCACTGGCACGCCAAGCTTTTTCTTGCATCCGACAGAGGCCATGCATGGCGACCTTGGCATGATAGAAAAAGACGACATCTTGTTGGCCATTAGTTTTAGTGGCGAGAGCGATGAGCTTATCAAAATTTTGCCTCACGTAAAGCGCTTTGGCGTAAAAATCGTCGCCATGGCAAGAAGCAAGACAAGCTCACTTGGTAAATTTAGCGATGCTTTTATAGATATAAATGTAGAAAAAGAGGCATGCCCGCTAAATGCCGCTCCAACAGCATCAACCACGCTAACGTTAGCTCTTGGCGATGCGTTAGCTGTTTGCTTGATGCAAAAGCGTGGCTTTAAAAAAGAGGACTTTGCAAATTTTCATCCAGGTGGCAGCCTTGGCAAGAGGCTATTTTTGAAGGTTAAAGACGTGATGAGAAGCGAAAATTTACCGATAGTTCGCTGGGATGCAAGCCTAAAAAGTGCGATCGATACGATGACGCATGGCAAGCTTGGCACGGTTCTCATCGTCGATAAAAATGGCGTGCTAGACGCCCTTTTAAGTGACGGCGATCTTAGGCGAGCGCTTATGAGAGAGGACTTTGACCTAGAAGAGCCCGCGATGAAATTTGCAACCTTGCATCCAAAAGAGATAAATGACAAAGAGATGTTAGCCGTAGATGCGTTAGCTTTGATAGAAAAGTATAAAATTCAGCTTCTAGCTGTCGTAGAAAATGGCGTGCCTGTGGGTGTTTTACACATCCATGACCTTGCAAATTTAGGACTATAAAATGGAAAAAACAAGACTAAATAAATTTCATCTCACATAACACAAACTACTCACGCCGTGAGGCAGATGAGCTGATAAAAGCTGGCAAGGTTAGCATAGCAGGGCGTGTGGTTAGCGACCTTGCTACAAGCGTGGATGAAGATGACAAAGTGCGTATAAATGGCCGTTTGATAAAGCTAAAGAAGGAATTTACCGTTATCGTTTATCACAAACAAAAGGGCGAGCTAGTTAGCAAGAAAGATGACCGCGGACGCAAGACGATATATGACACATTAGATAAGAAATTTGCAAAATTTGTTAGCGTAGGGCGCTTAGACTATGCAAGCGAGGGACTACTTTTACTAACTGACGCTCCAGCTATCGCCACAGCACTAATGAATAGCGACTTAGAGCGCGAATACTACCTAAAAGTAAAAGGCGAGGTGACAAAAGAGGTGATAGAGGCGATGACAAATGGCTTTTTCGCCAAGGATGCCACCAAAGGCGCGCACGCAAAAACCACTATAAAATCAATGGAATTTAAGCCATTTCTAGCCTACAAAGTCTTTGGCTCAAGCGGCGGCTATACAAAACTAAAGGTCATCATCAATGAGGGTCAAAATAGGGAGCTTCGTCGCTTCTTTGGCTACTTTGACCTTGAAGTGATGGATCTAAAACGTGTTAGTTTTGGACGCGTTAGCCTTGATATGCTAAAGCCTGGCAAATGGCGCTACTTCGAAAATAGCGAATACGAAGACCTAAGAGACTTTTTGAAAGTTAATAACGTTAGATACTAACATCAGGCTTGTTTCTATAACAAAGAGGCAAGCCAGACCACAATAACTACGAATTTGTAAAATGGAGAAAAAATGAAAAAGGCTGTTCTTTTATCTGTGATATTACTAACCACTGGCTTTTGCGAAGATCTTTTTGAGCTTGGGGTTGAAGCTTATAATAAAGGCGAGTTTGATAAAGCTGCCAAGCAATGGCAAAGAGGTTGTAATGGTGGGGATATTGATAGTTGCACTAATTTAGGAACTTTATTTGAAAACGGTCAAGGTGTAGCGCGGGACTATAACAAAGCAGCCGCCTTGTATAAACACGCTTGTGATAGTAAAGATGCTATTGGTTGCTATAATCTAGGTGGTTTTTATGAAAGAGGACAAGGGGTAGAGCAGGACTATACCAAAGCTATCAAACTATACGAAAAAGCTTGCGATGGCAATATCGCCCAAGCCTACCATAATTTGGGAGTTTTATATATAAACGGTCATGGCGTATAGAAAGACTATTATAAAGCAGCTCAATTATGGCAAAAAGCTTGCAGTGACAAATATAGCACTAGCTGTTACAATTTAGGGATTTTATACAATATTGGTCAAGGTGTAAAACAAGACTATTATAAAGCAGCCGATCTATACAAACAAGCTTGTGATGATGGAGTTAGTGATAGCTGTTCTAGTTTAGGAATTTTATATGAAAACGGTCAAGGTGTAAAACAAGACTACAGTAAATCAGTAGAATTGTATAAAAAAGCTTGCAATGGTGGATACAATCGCGGTTGCTTTAATTTAGGAGCTTTTTATCTAAAAGGCAAAGGCGCAAAACAAGACTATCACATAGCAAAAGAATATTTTGATAAGGCTTGCAAATTAGGGTTTCAATCAGGATGCGATTTTTACAAAAAATTAAACGAATAGCGCCTTGATACCAAAAACAACCTAGTAAGCTCTAACAAATTTAGAGCTTCTCTAAATTTATATCTTATTTTCTGAAAGTATGATGTTTATGTATGGATTTAGCAGCGTTTCGCCGCGTGCTGCGTAAAGCAAGACCTCTTTGAAGTAGTTGTCATTTATGCCGTAAGTGTGAAACTCATACGCCCCTATGCCGTATCCCATCGGCGTGATATCGACCCTCGAGTACCAGGCATCTTGCGCTAGGATGTAGCGGTTTGTATCTCTTGAATAGACATATAGTTTGATCTTATCTTTGCTCTTTTGCGCCATATACCAGATGAAAGAATTTGTGATATCGTTAAAAAAGTAGATGTCGCCATTTGGCATGATCGCCTGAGCTGTGTCGTTGTTATCAGCTATGAGCGTCCTGCTCTCATAACATATAAATTTATTTGGCGTAAGCTGCTCTATGGGCTCAGACTTGCCGTTATTTCAGGACTAAAATTTTATCATCGCTTATGTCGGCATTATAGGCGAGCACGGCTAAGACTAGAGCTAACAAACAAAGAGAAAAAATTTGCTTTATCAAAATAAAAATCCTCTTAACAAATAGTATTTGAGCACGTAAAGCGAGCAGATCAGCACGCAAACACTTAGCCAGATCAATGAAAATTTGAGCTTGTGCGAGTAGTTTGTCTTTGTGATGATCTCCACAAGATATGGCATGAGGCCGTAAAAAATGCCCAAAAACAAACTGCCCCAGATGAGGTAGCCAACGTAAAAATAGTCGCTTCTTAGCATGCAGTATGGGCACTTGTGATTTGGCTGCTCATAAACATAAAGGCCAAAAAAGTAGGTGATAGCATAGTAGCTAAGCACCAAAAATAGCAAATTTGCCACAAAGCTTGCCATGCTTTGCTTTAAGAAATTTAGCGCCAAAATGACAAAAAATAGCACGAAAAAGGCGCTTACTAAGCCAAAATTTGTATAGCCAAACGGCAGCTTTGGAGCTTGAAAAGTGACAGAGCAGCAAAAGACTGGCACCTTTAGCGGGATGTTATAAAAAAACGAAATTTCTATGCCAAGCTCGACTAATATCATCACAAAAAGGCAGATGAAAATGGCGTATTTTTTCTTTAGATATGGGAAATTTCAGAGCCTGCAAGTCGAGTTTATTTATAACCAGCCATATACCAAGCCCAAAGATGAGCAAAATTTTAGTGAGCATCAAGATGCCGCCAAATTTCATTTGAGCCGATCACGCCAGCTGAGCACATAGCCCCTGGCACGATGTCAGAGAGCTCATTTAGACAAAGTGCGAAAAATATAAACAAGACGATCTTTGTGCAGACGCTAAAGAGCAAGATCGTATTTACAAGGTAGTTTTGCTTTTCAAGTGAGTATTGAAGCGATGTTAGTGCGTTATAGTCCCACGACCTCACGATCCTAACGACGTAAAATAGCGAAATGCTCATCAAAACTAACAGCACAAACTCCGCTAACAAAAAGGCGATAACGGCGTTTGATAAAAATACGCTCATACTATCTCTCCGTTTTGCAAGCTGACAACTCTATCTGTAGCGCCCAGCTCGTCAAAAACGCTATCGTGAGTCGCGACTATGACGCTTTTTTTAAGCGCCTTAAATGACTCAAGTAGGCCTAAAAATGCACGCGCATTTTGCCTATCTAAATTTGCCGTTGGCTCATCAGCCAAAATGATATCCGCATCCATTGACAAAGCCCTAGCCACCGCACATCTTTGACGCTCGCCACCGCTTAAATTTGATACATTCTCATCTCTTTTGTGAGAGATATTTGCAAGCTCAAGAGCCTTTTTTATCATCTCTTCACGCACATTTGCCTTGAAATTTGTTAGAGCAAACGGAGCTAACAAATTTTCATAGACGCTTAAGCCCTCGATGAGGTTAAAATTTTGAAAGACAAGCCCAAGCCTTTTGTGCCTAAACTCGGAGCAAAATGCGTCAGGCAGCTTTGCTATGTTAGTGCCGTCTATCAAAATCTCCCCACTAGTTGGCTTTTGGAGTAGGGCTATGAGCGAGAGCAGGGTGCTTTTACCACTTCCGCTAACGCCTTTTAGTATCACTAACTCGCCGTTATTAACATCTAAATTTATATTTTTTAGAGCGCAAAACTCGTTTTGTTTGCCTTGGTTATAGACTAGGCTAACGCCTCTAATGTTTATCATTTTAGCCCCTCATTTATGTCACCACACGCCACACGCCACGATGGGATAAGGACAAATGCCAAAAATGGTATGACGCCAAAGACAAAGATCAAAAAGAGCTTATCAAACTCCAAAATAGGCGTGAAATTTGTAAAATTTAAAAGCTCATTGCCTAAAAATATCCCCTTTAAAAAAGGAGCATTTAAAATAAATACAAAGAGATAAGCTAACATAACGCCAAGCAAAAAGGCGCTAACGCTAACGATGAAATTTTCGTATAAATTTTAAAAATATGATCTCTTTTATACTAAAGCCGATACTTCGCAAAATGGCTATCTCACGCTTTTTACTGCCATAAGCAAGCGAAATTTGGTTTTTTAGTAGCACAAAAAATATTAGCATAACGCTAACATAAATGCTCATAAAAATTCCGCCCTTATAGTAGTAAAGGTGCCTTACTTTTGCCACCTCGTCTTCTATGCTAACGGCAAATGAGTTTGGATATAAATTTTCTATCTTTAAGGCCACTTGGCTGATCTCTTCGCTATTTGGCACATCGACATAAAGTTTTGTGTACTCTTCATCTTTTAAATTTAAGATAGCCCTTAGCGTTTTTGGATGCAAAAATATGGCGTTATTTGAGATAAGAGCGCTTTGTTTTGGCATGGTTTTTACTATCTTTACTGGTATCATGCGCTCTTCTGTTAAGAAGTTAAAGCTCTCATCGTAGTAAAGCTCGTTCATAGCGGCTTTTACGCCCTCGCCAACGATCATCTCGTCCTCTTTTAGGCTATCATCCTCATATAGATGAAACCAGACGCGCTTTTGCACGAAATAATACTCTCCCTCCGCCACGCCTCTAACATCAGCCACGCCATCGATCTTTGAGATATCATAGATATAGCCAGGGTGCATGAGGTCTCTTTTGCCAGCACGAAAGGCGCTAACAACGATGCTTGATCTATCTTTTACTAAGCTTATGAGATCATGCTGGATCGAGCCAGAGATGAAAAGCACCGAGCTTAGCACGAAGATAATGAGCGCAAAGAGACAAAAACTAAATAGATGATCCTTTTTGTCTTTAAAAAGCAGTATCACGGCGTAGTTTATGAAATTTCTACTTATCATAGACAAAGCCTTTTTGCTCTTTTAGGCTAAAGCTAGAAGCTAAATTTGCCCTTGTTATCTTTGAAATTTCTCTTAGCTCATCTTGCTTTGCTTTGTGGTCAAAGCTAAGGTAGTGCGCCGCTAAAAGCGTGTAAGAGAGCCCAAAAAATAACGCCAAAAATGCTAGAAATTTCACTTTATTTACCGATAAATGTCTTTATCTCGTCAAATTTTATGACACCTTTGCCGGCGTGATCTTTCATAAAGCTATTTGCCTTTGCTTCGTCTTTAAACGGGATAAACTCCTCGCCCATCGGTCCAAAAACGTTTGAGCCATGCACGTAAAACGCCTCTTTTGCATCAAGCTTTTCAAGCGTGTAATAATCACTCACATAAGCCTCTTTCGCCACCTCATCAGCAAAGTAAAAGTGTGCCATATCTTTTACGCCATCAAAGTAATAATCCTTGCCACCAGTCTTGATAAGCGTCGCCCACTGCTTGTTTTTTATAGGCATGCCACACACCGCACATCTTGCATCCTTTGGTAGCTCGATGCGCTCTTTTGCCCCTTTATAGGCATTTATGTTTGCCTCACTCGTCAAATTTCCAGCCCACAAGGCAAAAACCGCACTAAGCAACAAAGCTATAAATTTCATCTTATCTCCTTTAATCTCTCTTTTCTAACTCGCCCTTTTCATAGAGCTTTTTTAACATCTCATCATCAAAGTCTATCTCGTAGTAGCCCTTTACAAACTCGCTAAATTTATCAAAATCATCAAATGCATAACCAAGCAGCCAGCGTCCGCCGCTATTGCCTCCAACTAAATTTTGATGTTCCACTCCGTCATACCAGATAAAAAAGGTCGTCTGCTCTATCTCCTCTGGCAAGAAGTAAGAGCGAAATTTAGCAGCCTCGTCACTATAAATTTGCTCTACTACGCTTTTATCAGAGCCAGCACTTAGCGAATTTAGCTCATTTTCATGGTCAAAACCTCTAATAAGCACCGCCTCACGCGTAAATATCACATCGAGTAGATCGCCCTGCCCGTTATCTACCACGTATCTTAGGCTATTTTCATCCTCTTTTTAGAAATGAGCCTTAGATACTCTTCATCTGGCTCCAAAAAGGCACTATCAAGCACATATAGCGCCTCTAGGCTTGCCTCTTTATTGTCCCAGTTTTTAAAACTCATCAATTCTTTCCTAAAATTTCTAAATTCTCACACGCCTCTTTTAAGCCATTTTTGCAGCTTTTAGTGAAAATTTCACGTGCTTTTTCTACATCCTCTTTCACGCCTTTGCCCTCAGCTAGCATGATAGCGTAGTTATTGCAGCCCTTTTCATAGGCGTATATGCACGCTTGCTCGTAAAGTTTTGTCGCTTTTGTAAGGTTTTGATCAACGCCTTGGCCATAAACATATAAAAATCCAAGATTATCACATCCTATGCCAGCTTCGTTTGCGCAGGCCATCTCGTAGTATGATTTAGCTTTTGCGTAGTCTTTCTCGGCGCCTTCGCCTCTGCTGTAAAGCACAGCTAGGTTGTAGCAGCCTGATGCCTTTTTCTCTTTGTCGCAAGCATCTTCAGTAAATTTGCGCTAGTTTGTTGTGATCATCTTTTGCGCTTAAAGCCTCTTTGATGTAGCCAGCATTTAAAACGCACAAACTAGCAACCAGTAAAACCAAACTCTTCTTCATCATATCTCCTAAACTACTTTTATATCTCTGCCACGGTAGGCTAGGGCGATCAGCAAGGCAAGAGCCGCTAAGATCAAGTATATTAGCCCAGAAACGCCAAAGCTCTCGCCATTTGCGTATGAGTGAAGCCCGCTAAGGTAGAAATTTACTCCAAAATATGTAAAAAGCACCGAAGCAAATGATAGCACGCTAGCTGTTAAAAAGGCAAAAACGCCCCTTAGCTTTGGTATAAACCTTAAATGAAGCACTATGGCATAGACGATGATCGTGATGTATGACCAGCTCTCTTTGCTGTCCCAGCCCCAGTATCTGCCCCAGCTCTCATTCGCCCAGACGCCACCTAAGAAATTCCCTATAGTTAGCAAGCTAAGTCCTATGATGAGGATTAGCTCGTCGGTGGCGGCAAGGTATCTTATCTGTTCGCTAAGCTTTTGCTCGTTTTTGTCATTTTTTAGAGCCATTAATATAAGCCCCACAAGCCCAAGCACAAAGCCAAAGCCTAAAAAGCCGTAGCTTGCTGTGATGACGCTTACATGCACGCTGAGCCAAAATGACTTTAAAACTGGGACTAAATTTGTTATCTGTGGGTTTATAAAATTTAGATGAGCAACGAGCAAGCTAACACTTGCAAAGAGCGAAGCAGCGCCAAGAGCAAAGCTTTGATGCTTGAAAAATAGCACTCCAGCTAGCACGCTTATAAGTGAGATATAGACTAAACTCTCATAAGCATCGCTCCAAGGCGCGTGACCTGAGATGTAAGCGCGTAGGGCTAAATTTAGAGCATGCACCACAAATGCAGTGAAAAACGCAATGCTAAGCGCTCTTTCAAATCTGAAATTTCCTCCCAAAAAATAGCCTATAAAAGCCAAGAGCGAGCGAAGCAAGAGCTAGGATCATGTAAAAATAGATAAGAAATTTAAATATCTCCATTTGGTTGTAAAGCACTTCAAGGCCGATTTTTGCCTCGCTTGGCGCAAGAGAGCCTAGAGTGCTTCTTTGATAGCCTGAAATTTGCTCCAAACTCCTATTGGCACTCTCGCACTCGCCACTTTTTACGCAAAGGCTTAAATTTTCTATGTAAGCGCCTAAAACGCTTTTAAACTCGTTTGAAATTTCATCTTTGCTAAAGGCTTCATTTACGCCTAGCCACGTGATAGTATCACCATTTTTAGCGGGGATAAATTTTAAAATTTCTCCCTTTAGAGCAAGGTATAAGACATTTAGCCTCTCGTCAAATTTAATGACATCGTTATCAAATTTATCTCTTTTTGAGGCGGATTTTTCATTTGCAGCCTCTACAAATTTAGCCAGCTTATACTCGCCATTTTCGTTAAAAACGTCATTAAAACTAGCAAATTTCTCACTAACTCCAAGAAGCTCGCCCACACGATCGCTTGTGATCTTTACCATCCTTTTATCCATCCACTCTTGCGGCGAGATGGCAAAAGAGAGCATGAGCTCATCGCTACTAAGCCCAAATAGCGTCGTTTTGGTTGAAATTTTGCTTATTACTGCCCTTGTGTAAGAGCTAGCTGGGGCGATCCTACTATCAGTTTGAACTAAAATTTTGGCAAATTTTATCTGCATGAGCTTTAAAATTTATAGCTTCATCACTTGCGAAATTTGGCGTGGCATTTAGTAAAAGCAAGGCTAAAAATGCAAACTGAGTGCCTTTTATGAAGTTACAAAGTCTAAAAAATCGGCTCTTTTTGCTAAATAAATTTCCCAAAAAGCCAAGGCAAAGCAGAAAATATCCGATGTAAGTTGGCACTTTACCAGGATCAAAGCTGATCTCAAAGGCGCTTCCAAGCTCGTCAGCGTCGTATGATGATTGAAAAATTTTATACCCGTCCAGCGTAAGTGGGTGATTTAGTGAAATTTCATGCTCGCTGCCTGCGATATTTACCCTGCTCGTGTAAGATGATGGGCTATTTAGCCCTGCGTAGCGCTCTAGGATAAATTTATCAAGCCTTAGTGAAAATGGTAAATTTATCGCTCGTGAGCTAAAGTAAAATTTCGCCTCTTGTCCGTCAAAGCTCAAAATGCTTGGCTCAAGATCGTATCCAGCGCCACCTTTTAGCTTGGCGGTTTTGCTCTTTTGCCCAGCAAAGCCAGCCTCTATGCTAAGCGTGGCTGGAGCGTTTTTCTCATCCTTTTTGTAACCAACTATCTTTATAATAAAATTCTTTGCCGTTTATATCTTTTTTGAAGCCAAAGTCGTTTTTGCCAAGCAGGCTAAGTTTTAGTGGATATTCAAAGCTTTCATTTGAAATTTGCACTCTTAAATATGGCTTTGTGCTTTGCATAGAGCTGCCACTATCGCCCACTCTAAGATGCAATACACCCTCTTCGCCAAAGTATCTTGTAAGCGCAGCACCGATGAAGATCAGAATAAAAGCAAGATGTATCAAAAATGCGCCAAATTTCTTATACATCTTGGTTTTTACGATGCTAATGGCTAGGCAAATAGCACAAGCTGCCATGACGCACTCGTACCAGAGCGCTTCATAAACAAGCACTCTAGCCGTCTGTGTGTCATAAAAATTTTCCAAAAAGGTCGCCACCCCTGCACCAAAAGCAAGGATAAATAATAATATTAAAGACAAGCGATAAATGTTTAAAATTTTCATCACCTGCCCTTAAGCCTTAAATGCTATAAGTCTGTCCTGCATAAAGTATAAAAACCCTAAGCAATAAAACGCCAACGACTGCTGCAAATGAGCCAAGGTAGAAGCTAAATTTCATCTTACCAAGTGCGAAATTTAAAACAAGAGGCAAGACAAAACCAACTAAAACAACCCCAAGCCAGAAGAAATTTGCCCAAACGCCACTATAAAATGCAACTGCCGCGCCTTGCTGATAGCTTGAACCAAGCAAAAGTGAGACAAAAAGCATTAAAATGAGTAAAATTTCAGCGCATAATACGTAAAACTCCACGCCATGAAGCGAGCTAAGGTCGCTTGAGTGTGGATCTTCTTAAAAAATAGTGCCGCTATCAAGCTGCTACCACTTATGCCAGCACTTAGTCCTGAAGCTATGAAAAGCGCTGGTAAAACGGCGGTGTTTAAAAGTGGAAATCTAATGAGCACCGAGATCAAAAAGCCTGTATATGCGCAAATGATAACCGCAAAAAGCAGGCAAAGCGCGCTTAAGAGCGGATAAAGTGGCGATAAAATTTTCATCACACCATCAAAAAAGCCGCAAATCGACTTTAGCTCCGCGTTAAAAGCGTATAGACACATCAAAAAGCTAAGCGGTATAAACACGCAAAGTGCGGCTACACCGATAGACATAACTGATGTGAAGTTGTAATTAATCAAAATTTTCCAAAACAAAAGTGGCTTTTCAAGGTCAGCTATCAAGCAAACCATACCAAGCATGATGCTAACAAAGGCTAGAAGCGAAGCAGCCTTAAAAAATGGACTAAAGCCATCTTGCCTTTTGTAGCGTTTTAGAACTATGGCAGCTGTTCAGCGCTCCGCCACTCATACCAGCTAGCAAAAGATAAACAGCGATCGGCCAGCCCCACTCAACTGCGTGCGAAAATGTCGCAGTGAAATTTAATGCACCATCCATCTTACACCCCCGCTTTTACTTTAGGAATATATCTAAGGCTTGGTTTTGTGCCAAGTTCTGCTCTTAGTCTTATGCTATCTTTGACAGCTAGTAATTGGCTAATGTGCGAGCTCTCATCGTTTAAATCGCCAAAGACCAAAGCCTCATATCTGCACGCCTCAACGCAAGCTGGATCTTTTTTATCCTTTAAATTTGTATCTATGCAGAAGTTACAGCTTTGGGCTGAGTGACTAAACTTATCGATATATCTCACGTCGTAAGGACAGGCTACGATGCAGTATTTACAGGCGATACAGTCATCTATGTTTGTAGTTTGGATGCCAGTTTTTATGTCCTTGTGACAGGCTTTTGTTGGGCAAACAGCCACGCAAGGCGCATCCTCACACTGCTGACAAGATACTCTTACATATCTTTTATCAAGCAAATTTTTGGATCAGTCTTATCCTCTACAAAAAGTCTCATCTGTCCTTTTGGGACTAAATTTACTTTTCTACATGCCACTTCGCAGTCCGTGCAGCCAACGCATTTGTTTTGGTCAAATATCATGCCAAAATGTGGTTTTTTCGCACTCTCTTCACTCTTAAAAGCAAAACCACTACTTGCCACGCTAGCACCAGCAGCCACAACTGCCATGCGTTTAAAGAAGGCTCTTCTGCTATTTTGATTTTGCATTTTTAACTCCATTTATGCCTTAATGAGGCTTTTTAATGCCCTCATTTTGCTCTTTTTCATGAATTTTTCTTGCCGCCTCAGCTAGTTCGCCAGGCTTTAAGACCTTAATAAGCTCTATCTCAAAAACGATAGTCTCGCCACCAGGGTATCCCCTCCATGCCACTATCGCCGTATGCAAGCTCAGGCGGGATGACAAATTTAAACTTCTCGCCCTCTTTCATAAGCATGAGACCCTCTTCAAGTCCAGGGATCAAATTTAGCATCGAAAGATGAGCTGGAGCCTCTTTGTCTCGTCAAAGACCTTGCCATCAACAAAGCTTGCTTTATAATTTACTATGATGATGCTCTCAGGCTTTGGAGTAGCTCCTTTTGAGCTACTTTTTATGATCTCATATTGTAAATTTGATTTTGTTGTTTTTACATTTTTGTTTTTTGCATTTTTTTCCATATAGGCTTTGCCTTGGGCTAAATTCTCTTTTAGCTTGGCAGCCTCTTTTCTTTTACTATCTTCTCTAAGCTTTCAGCCCTTTTGTTTAGTAGCTTTGCTATCTCATCATCACTTAGTTTTAGCTCGCTCTTTAGCGCATCGCTAAAGCCTTTTATCACTGCATCAGCGTCATAGCCAACACCTAGTTGCTTTTGATCTAGCAGTCCTTTTAAAACATATCCGCCACTTGTTGCGCCTATGGCATAAGAGTCGTTTGTATCGACATTTGCTAAGAGGCTAGCCACACTTAGGCTAAGAAGTAGCGAACATTTTAAAAACGCATTTTTCATTTCAAACCCTTAAGATTAAAGGGGCTAAAACTAGCCCCTAAATGCTATAAATTTTTGTTTAGAATTCTCTGAGCTTCTTTTATATACTCTTTAGATGCATCTAGTCTTTGTTTAGTAAATTTAAATCCGTGCATACCCCACGAACCATCTTTTTCGACCATATCGATGATCTCTTGAGCGTTTTGGACAAGCTCATAAACTCTTGCTTTATCACTTGGATCTAGCTTTTTAGTCTCTAGTAGTGAGTAAATTCCCTCGATGCCTATTTTGACCTCTGAGAATTCATTTTTAACTGGAGTTTGCCATCCCATAACCTCATCATAAACTTGTTTTTGGTTTTTGAAGTGAAGTGTTGGTTTTAGCTCAGATAGCACTGGGCTATGGCAGCCTTTATTATCTTTCATATCTTTATCAGCCCAAGATGTTCTAGCGCATGCCCACATCAAATCAACATAGTTGTGGCCATTTTTATCTCTCTCAAAGTGCCAATCTTTAGCATCTCTTGGACCTTTAGCAGCGTCGCCTGGGACAAGAGATTTCTCTTTGGATCGACCATGATCTTCCAGATGTGAGAGCGTCTTTGAGTATCAAAGCCAGCGTTGTCTTGGAACTGAACAGCGTAGAAATTCTCGCAGCTCATCATAAATGGCATGTGGCAAGATGCACAAGTGTTGTTTTTGTGTGTATCTGCTTTTGATGCGATATATGCTTGAGTCTCGTGACAATCTTTACAATCTTTTTTGATCTTTGGTTTAGTGTAGAACGCACTTAGATAGCCTTGATCTGGGTTGTAGTTCATGCCAGTTACGCTCTTATCGCCTACAACGTTACCTGTGTTGTCGTGTGGATCGTGGCAAGTGACGCATCTCATACCTTTATCGTAGTGAGCGGTAAAGTATGATTGTGAGCCTTCTGAGCCGCATCCTGGTCCCATTGATTTAAATTTAGAGCTTAGTGAGAGATCAAGCTTGCCGTTATTGAGCGGATTAGCTCGCATTAGATCTGGGCTAAAGTTAAATCTTTGGTGACAGCGTTCGCAGTTTGATGTTCTAAAATTTGTAGCTCCATCAAGGTGACCGCCAGCTCCGTGGCACTCCTCACAGCTTACGCCTTTTGAGATAGTGTGTTTTTGAAGCTCTTTGGCATTACCAAGTGCTGCGTAAAATTCTGCTTTTGACTTAAAGTCGAAATTTAACTGGGTGGCAAACCTCACAATATGATGAGTTTGCTTGGAAAAACATCGATTTTTTATGTTTTGCGGCGTATGAGGCAAGACCTCTGACATATCCGCCATTATCGCCATACTCTTCGAGCGTGCCAGGAAATTCTGGGACGAGCTCTTTTATCTTTTTAACAGTTGCGTCGTCTAAATTTAACGCCCATGTTCTTTGCCATTGGTTACCGCCAGCTACGATCTGACCTGTGCCATCTCTTAGCAAACCGCCCTCAACGTAGTAAGTACCGCGAAGTAGCCATGCATCGACGTAGCCCATCTTAGTTCTTAAGTGACCAACGGTTGCGTAGATGACATCTGGAGTGATACCTTTTGGAAGGATAGAAGCGGTATCTTTGTCAAATACTGGCTCAGTTAGGTTGTTATTGACCTCTGGGTGCTCGCCAGGGAAGCGCATAGTAGTTGCGTGGCGAGATCTGCTCCAGACCTCATACTGAGCTGGGTGACACTCACCGCACTTTTCTGGACCTACAAATTTCTTAGGAAACTGAAGTGATGAGGTGGCTGGAATTCTATACATCATAGAGCTATAGCCCTTACCGCCATCTCTTTTACTAAGCTTTGACATATCAAAGCCATGTCCCTCGGCAAGCCACTCTAAGCCGCGGTCATGAACGACCATTTTGCCGACGGTTTTGCCACCATACTTTGTAAAAATAGGGTGGTTTTAAATAGCCAGTTATACATCTCTTGCTCTTCTACGACGTAGTCTTGCAAGGAGACAACACCTCTACTTTGCAGTGTGCCTTTAGGATTTGCGATAACATCACGTGCTTTATCGGACATCTGCATATTATGCTCTTCGCAACAGGCTTGTGAAGCAAAGATACTAACACCCATGAGTAAGCCTGCTAAGGCTTTGTGTAAGTTTCTCACGTCTCCTCCTTTGAATTTTTATCCTAAAATCAAAATGATTTCATACTGATAATCTTAACACCAAAAAAGGGTAGAAAAGGGGGAAAATTAACAAATTATAAATTTTCGAAACTAATTGTAAATGCAACGTGGTTTTCATCTACATTTTTAGCAAAGATTATGGCGTTGTTTTTGCGAGCGATAAGGCGGCTCATATATAGCCCAAGCCCACTACCACTCTCTTTTGTGCTAAAGTGTGGCTCAAAGATGACCTTTAAAAATGAATTTTTTATCGCTCCTGCGTTATTTTGCACGCATAAATTCTTGCGATTATCTTTTAAAAAGGTGCTTATCTTTATCACTCTTGGCTTTGTGTAGCTTTGCTTAAATGCGTCTTTGGCATTATTTATGATGTTGATTAGAATTTGGATTATCTCATTGAAATTTGCAAACAGTTCAAAATTTTCTCTCACATCAAGCTGCACTTCAATCTGATACTTTTTGAGCGTTGCGTTTAAAATTTTTATCGTTTGATTTATCACTTCAAGCACCTTAAATTCTTTTCTCAAGGTATTTGGACTAAAGAAATTTTTAAAGTCATCAACGGTTTCTGACATGAAATTTATCTGCTTGCTTGTCTCTTCTATAAACTCAGTAAATTTTCGCCTCATCAAGCTTTTTTCTCTTGATAGAGTTCTAAATTTATCAAAGCTGAGCTTATCTGGGCAAGCGGCTGCTTCCACTGGTGCGAGATATTGCCTATCATCTCGCCCATAGAGGCTAGGCGGCTTTGATGTATCATTAACTGCTCAGTCTGCCTTTTGCTCTCTTCGCCACGCTTATGCATCTTATAAACAAGTAGTAAAAATAGCCCAAATATAAGCGTTATGGCGCTCATTATGACGATAACCTCTTGCAAGTGGTAGGTAAAAATGACGCGGATTGGTATCTTAAAAGAGATCATCGCGACCGTTTCATTCACGTCTGGGATCTCTATGCCCTCCATGCCGTATTTTTCTAGCATTTGTTGTGGGGCATTTGCACTGCTATGACAGGCTAGACAGCTTGGACTTTGGTTTTTTATAGGCAGACCCACAAAGAGCTGTGAGCCATTTTCATCTTTTATTATCTTTACAAATTCTTGAAATTTATTCTCTTTAAAGCCATGCAAGACGCCAGCTTCAAATTCATTTGGCTGGTGAGCTTTATTTAGCGGAGCGATGGCAACTCAGCTTGTAGTCAAATTCAAGGTTGTATTTTTTCTTTTGGATGTTGTGAATTTCACGGCTTATATATGATGACGATAGAAGTCTCTCGTCAAAAAAGTCCTCTTTTAAGATGCCCTGCTCTTTTAACTGTTCGATTAGTGGGCGCTGAACTCCAGCGATATACTCTCTTACAGAATTTATGCCCTCTAGCACATAATACGCCTCTTTTTTGGCATCCTTCATCGCAAGATCGTTATAAAAATTTAAAACAAGTGCCGAAACTAGCAGATAGACAAAGATAAAAGCACCGACAATTAGCTGAAATTTATATCTCACAAAGGTAGCCCACGCCGTATAAATTTTTGATCACATCTTTGCCAAGCTTTCTTCTAAGCTCTTTTACGATGGTCTTTATAGCCTCTTTTGTCGGCTGCTCGTAGTCCCAGATGTAGTCAAAAATTTGCTCATAAGTGATAGTTTGGTTTTTATTGTTTAAAAAGTACTCCAAAAGTTTGCTCTCACTCTTACTTAGATGAGAAATTTGACCATTTACGTAAAGCGCTTTTTTGCCAAAGTCATATTCAAGCTCGTCATTTAGCCTGATGGTTGGTGTGCGTCCAACTAGCTCAAACGCCACATCTTCAAGCGCTTTGATGAAAGATTTTTTATCGTATGGTTTTGCAAGATATCTTGTGATCTTCAGCTCAACCGCGCGCCACAGATACTCTTGCTCGACGTGGCTTGATAAGATCACGATAGGGATTTTTTGATTGATAGCTCTTACTTTTTTAGCGATCTCAAGACCATCGATATTTGGCACGCTGATATCAAGTACTAGCACATCATACGCCCCGCTCATAGCAAGCTCAAGCGCATCAAAGCCATCTGTTACGCCTTTAACCTCTGCGAAAAATAGCTCAAGCGAGGCACAGATATTTCGCAAGATTGCCTCTTCATCCTCTAAGCAAAGAACCTTTTTGTTTGATAAAACATCTAAAATATCATACTCTTGCATACGTCATCTCATCTCTTAAGCCAAAATGCTGACTTAAATAACACAAAATAAAAATTATTTCATAAATTTACATCATGATCGTAAGCTTAAAGTAAAAAATCAGTTTGCTACTTAAGCGATAAATTTAAAAGAGAAAGTTAAATTTAGCCAAAGATTTGGCTAAATTTATCAGGTTCTAAATTTTGAAAGGCTAGTGTTTAGATTATCAGTCATCTTTGAAAGATGAGCGGCTGCAAGTGAAATTTCATCCATACTTTTTGAGTTTTGTTTTGAAATTTCATCGATATTTACGATGCCTTTTATCAGCTCTTCGACCTTATTTCCAGTCTCTAAATAGTCTTTCGTAGAGGTCTCATTTAAGCTAACACTCTCGTTCATTAGCTGGTTCATATTTTCTATTTTTTCATTTATCTGGGCTGATTTTTTGCAAAGCTCGCCAGCTTTTTTAGCATTATCACCGATAGTTTGGCTTGAGTTTGAGATCGCTTCAACGATTAAATTTATAGTCGCATTTATCTCGCTTAGGCTATTTTGCGTGCGTTCAGCTAGCTGTCTAACCTCATCAGCCACGACTGCAAAGCCACGTCCATGCTCACCTGCACGCGCTGCTTCTATGGCGGCATTAAGGGCAAGTAAATTTGTCTGATCAGCGATGTCGTCGATGATATTTAAGACATCTTTTACATTTTTAGCTTGATCAGCTAGGCTTTTCATCGAACTAGCGAGTGAAATTTCGCTATTTGCAGCCTCATCTACATTTTTACTAAGTCCCAAAACATCGTTTGAAACTTCATTTATATATAGACAGGTTCTTTCAAGATTTTCTTTACTCTTCTTAGCCTCCTCAAATGAGCTTTTTATCTCTTCAGACATAGTTTTTGCCATATTTGTCGTATCTGTGACGATTAGAGAAGATTTGTTGGTTAAATTTGTGGTTTGAGCTGATGTTGAAGAGAGTTGCTCGGCGATAGAAGAGTTCTCATGCGCTAGGCCTTTAACGCTTTCTATAACAGATCTTAGCTCGCTTGTTAAGTCGTTTATAGAGCTTTTGATGTTTGAAATTTCATCTTTGCCGCTAACTTCAAGCTTTTTAGTAAGATCGCCTCTGCCACTTTTTATCTCATCTGACATCTCGGTTAAATTTGCAACGATATTTTTTATAGGTTTGATGATCGCCCTACTTAAGATAAATAGCACGACAGCTATCAAAATGACCGTGATCAGGGCGCAAGCGATGATAAATGTTTTTGTATTTTGGCTATTTTGTTCGTTTAGCACAACCTTTGTCTTTTCTATCTCGTTTGCCAAGTCATCGACATATACGCCGCTTCCTAGCATCCACTTATATGGCTCGAAATTTGCAGCATAGCCAAGCTTCTCCACTGGCTCCTCGCCCTCTTTTTCGCCCAGCCAAATGTGACAAAGCCGCCGCCTTGTTTAGCCTTTTCGATGAGCTCTTTTATAAGAAATAGCCCTTTTGGATCTTTTAAGCCGATTAAATTTTTACCAACAAGAGATGGCTTTTCAGGGTGCATCAAAACAACGCCGTCGTAGTCATAGATAAAGATATAGCCAGTTTTATCACTAAAGAATTTTAGCTTTGAGACGACTCTAAAATTTCTTTTTTTATCTCATCGTCGCTTAGCCCTTTTTCTTTGCCACCATTATAAATTTCACGCATCATTTGATTGATCGTCTCGACGTCATCTTTTAAATTTTCTTTTCTGGCATTTACCAGCTCGTCGTAAGACTTATGGGTGAAAAACTGAGTTAGATCGCTTGAAAATTTGCTATTTAAAAATATGAGCAAACAGCTGACAAGCAAAACTGAGAAAACAAAAGTGAGAATTATCTTTGTAGATATTTTCATAGCACACATCCTTGCATTTTGGGATCTCCTAAAATTTTGTGCCATTTTATACATTCAAATCTTAATTATAAATTAACTTCTGAAATTTAAGAAAAAAAGAATAAATTTGATGAGAGAATTTACTCAAAGCCCAAAATAACGAATAAGTTACAAATATTATTATCTTAAGCTTTGAGCGTAAAAAATACGTAAAATTTAGTAGCCTTTAGTTGCCTCTGCTTCCAGGCTTAATCGCCTTGCTGCCGCTCTTACAAAGCGGACAGTGCTCTGGCTCGTAAATTTCAAATTCAAAATTTCCTAAAGCAAAAAATGGCTTATCGCTTGGCAGTTTTGCATTTGCCTTAGCTTCATTGCCCAAATTTGCAACCTTACAAAAGCCGCGGTTTGCAAGTGCTGCAAAGCCAACCACTTCGCCGCCAAGGCTCTCTATCACGTGCGCTGCTTCAAGTGCTGAGCCACCAGTTGTTATGATGTCTTCACAGACTATAAATTTCTCGCCTTTTTTCACTTCAAAGCCGCGCCTTAGGCTCATCACCCTATCAACGCGCTCAGTAAATATAAAACGCTTTTTCGCCGCACCAGCTAGCTCATAGCCAGCTAAAATTCCACCAAGTGCTGGCGAGCAAACGCTATCAAATTTAATGCCAAATTTCTCTATCACGCACGCTAGCTCATCTGCTAGCTTTGCCGCAAGTGCTGGGTCTTCAAGTACCTTCGCACTTTGCAGATAAAACTGCGAGTGGTTGCCGCTACTTAGCAAAAAGTGCCCCTCCAAATACGCCCCAGCGTCCTTATAAATTTTCTCTAAATCCATCGCTTTTTCCTTTTAAAATTTGCCAAAAATCTTAACACATACCCACTTAAGCCACTCTTTTTAAAATTTAATAAGCCCCGCCCTTGTATAATTCTTGTACTCATACAAAAAGGACACTCATGCTTCTCTTTAACCCTGTTGTTTTTAGTATTTTGGTGATGACGGTGCTATGTTTGCTACGTTTTAACATCCTGCTTTCTATCCTCGTTTCTGCGCTTGTTGCTGGGGTTATGTATAAGCATGGTTTTAGTGGATTTGAAAGTGGTTTAACAAGCGGTTTTGAGAGCTTTTTTACAGCTCTAAAAGAGACGACGCAAAGCCTTATAAGCGGTATGCAAGGCAACCTTGAGACCTCGCTGAGCTACATCTTGCTAGGTGCTCTTGCAGCAGCCATCGCAAATACAAATTTAACAGCCATTTTGATAAATGCAATGAGTAAATTTCTTAGCTCAAATAAGGTGATATTCACGCTAACCATCGCATTTATCGCTTGCTTGTCTCAAAACTTGATCCCAGTTCATATAGCCTTCATACCTATCTTGATCCCACCACTTCTTGCTCTTATGAATAAGATGGGCATAGATAGGCGTGCGGTGGCTTGCGCTCTTACATTTGGCCTGCAAGCGCCATATGTGAGCCTTAGCGTTGGCTTTGGCCTTCTTTTTCACAATATCCTTAAAAAGAGCTAGCAAACAACGGTATAAATACAACTATCTCAGATATCTCATCGGTAATGTGGATCGGCGGTGCGTCGATGTTGGTTGGCCTTATCATCGCTATCTTTGTCTACGGCAGAAAGAGAACTTATAAAACATCTAAATTTGAAAAGACCGAGCTTGATGAGTTAGAGCGCGCAAAAAGCCTTGAGATGACTAAAAAAGAGTGGGCGGTCTTAGCTGGTGCGGTTGTCGCCTTTGTCGTGCAAATTTATACTTCGCTCTTGCCACTTGGCGCGCTACTTGGACTTTTGGTTATGGTCGTTTTTGGCGGGATAGAATATAAAAAAGTAGATAAGATCATGGATAATGGCCTTGCTATGATGGGCTTTATCGCATTTATCATGCTTGTTGCGGCAGGATACGGCACCATTTTAAGAGAGAGTGGCGGTATAGACGAGCTTGTAAAATACGCTAGCTTGGTCTCTGGCGGCAAGATAGGCGGAGCATTTTTGATGCTACTTATCGGACTTTTAGTCACGATGGGCATAGGCACTAGCTTTGGTACTATCCCTATCTTAGCCTCTATCTACGTGCCACTTTGCCTTAGTCTTGGCTTTGGCGTGCCAGCTATCATCTTGCTAGTTGGTATAGCAGCAGCTCTAGGCGATGCTGGAAGCCCAGCAAGCGACAGCACACTTGGACCAACGAGCGGCCTAAATGCTGATGGTGAGCACAACCACATATATGATACTTGCGTGCCTACATTTGTATTTTTTAACATCCCGCTAATCATCGGTGGCATCGTAGGAGCCATGATACTTGGATAAATTTGGCGTTAAAAGTGCCAAATTTCTCTTTTACTTTTTTATCTTTTTGCCGATATAAATTTTGGAACATCTTTTGCTTTAGAAAGATCATAAAAAATTTTAAAACGAGAAAAAGGATAAGCTCATGATGAGATCACTTTGGTCTGGTGTTTCAGGCCTACAAGCCCACCAGATAGCCATGGACGTAGAAGGCAACAATATCGCAAACGTCAATACTTATGGTTTTAAATACAACCGCGCAAATTTTGCTGATATACTAAGCCAAACTCCAAGAGTTGCTACCGCTCCACAAGGTCAGCTAGGCGGTCAAAACGCTATGCAAATAGGTCTAGGAACGACTATAAACTCAACTACAAGAATTTTCTCACAAGGCACACTAACAGCTACTGACAAGCAAACCGACCTTGCTCTTCAAGGAAATGGCTTCTTCGTCGTCTCTCCAGATGGCGGAACAACAAGATACTATACAAGAAACGGCGATTTCGTCCGTGATAAGGCTGGTAACTTCGTAAATAATAGCGGTTATATCGTTCAAGGCTGGACTAGAGATGATGAGACTGGCACTATCGACTCAACAGGTCCTATAAGCAACATCGTCATCAAAGAAGGTCTTACAACTCCAGCAAGAGCGACAACAGAAGTTAAAATAAAAGGTAACCTCGACTCAGGTAACACCATCGGTCAAAGAAGCACGCCTATATATGCACTTGACTCAGTTGCAGGCGGACGTGACTACAATAACGATGGAATTTTAAATGCAAACGAAGTTCATAACGAAAACGATACAAACAACGACGAATTTTATACAAACTCAAGAAACGAGGCAAATTTTAACAGAGCGTGGCGTCGATCTTGGTGTTACATTTGACGAGCTTGGAAACGGACTTGCACTAAGAGATGGACAAGGTATCTGGGTAAGCTACGCAAATGCTAAAACTGAGAAATTTAGCGTAGGTAGCGCTCTAGCACAAAATATCGGTCAGATCAACCCACCAGCTACACTTGATATAACACTAAATGGACAAAATATCAAAACTCAAGCTGGTACGATGACAAGCATCAGTGACGTTGCCGCTGCTATCAACGCTCAGTACAATAAAACTGGCGTTAGAGCTGAAATTTCAGAGGGCAATAAGCTAACACTTATAAACAGAAACAACTCAGGCACAACCGAAGAGACAAAAAACATCCACCTAACAGTAAATGCTGGAAACACGGTTGGCGGTCTAGCTAGTAAAGATATCATCACAGCTTATCAATATGTCTATACAAGCTCACAAACAACAGCTGTTCACCCAAATAACGACAAAATCGCAAGACAAATAACAACAACAGAAGATCTTCGTGCAGCTATGCAAGAGGATGCTAGAAACCACGTTGATTATAACGGCGATGGTCAGATCAATGCAAATTCTGACGCACTTGATGCAGCAAAACTTGCAACTGCTGCTCATAAGGTAGCTCCAGGTACAGGTGGCGCAGCTATAACAAATCCAGCTTATGCACTAGCATATAACAACGCTTACGCAGCAGCAGCAGGCACACCTGATCAAAACACGCAGCCGGTATCGCAGCACTTCAGGCAATTGCTGGAGATGATACAAACGACGGCGTAAAGATCACTGTAAATAAATTAGGTCAATTTCAACTAGAAAACCCTACAAATGAAATGGCTGATCAAGCACTTTATATGACTACAACTGGTCTTACAAAACCAGCTCAAGGCACAAATAACGCAGCAGTAAATGAAAACGTTCGCTTTACAAATATCATGAAAGCACTTGATGGCGCACTAAGCCCAGGTCAAGCACTAAGAGCGAGCGGTAAGATGATGATGTCAAGTCACGGCTCAACAGCTGAAATTTTGACTCACTTGGCTCAAAACACACAGTTAGTATCAGATGGGCAAAGACAGGTACTACAACAGATGGCGGAACTGAGTGGAATATGATCATCCAAGTGCCAGAGCCTGCTAAGATAAACTACACGGGCGAGGGTCCAGACAACGTTGTCACTGGTTCATTGAGATTTAATTCAAACGGCTCACTTGCTAGCTTTCACCCAGCTACGATAACATTTTCAGCTAACAACGGCTCACAAAGCGGCCAAAATGTTAGTTTAAATTTTGGCTTGGGAACAGACTTTAACGGACTAACAAGCTTTGATAAAGACTCATCAACTGAGTCTATCTCACAAGATGGCTACACAGGTGGCACACTAAATGACTTAAAGATCGACGAAACTGGCACTATCATCGGTGCATTTACAAACGGCCAAAGCTTTGGTCTAGCTCAAGTGGCACTTGCTAGCTTTACAAACAACGAGGGTCTTCAAAGTGAGGGTGGAAACGTCTTTTCACAAACTGCAAACTCAGGCGAAGCAGTCATCGGCGCAGCAGGCACAGGCGATAAAGGAACGATCGCAGCTTCAAAACTAGAAGCTAGTAACGTCGATCTAAGCCGTGCGCTAACAGATCTTATCGTCATCCAAAGAGGCTTTCAAGCAAACTCAAAAACGATCACGACAAGTGATGAGATGCTAAACACACTTCTTCAACTAAAACAATAATCACAAAAGGGGGCGCTCGCTCCCTTTTAAATTTACAAATAAAATCAGCCTTCTTTTTGTAAAATGCTAAAAAATTTCACAAAAAGAGAAAATATGCAAGTAACACTTCTAAATCACACCCCACTAAATATCTGCTCACACGCTATCCGCACATGCTGGCAAAGCTTTGAAAAAGGCGATAATGGCGGCGAAAAAGACGTCGAGCTGATAGATAGGGTGGGTAATAAATTTAAACACGCTTCAACACTAGAGCATCTTTACTACAACTTCTACATCCAAGGCATCTCGCGCGCACTACTTCAAGAGCTAGCCCGCCACCGCATAGCAAGTCTAAGCGTCAAATCAACCCGCTACACACTAAAAGAGCTAAAAAAGGAGGAGAAATTTGAAGTAGGGCAGTTTGAGCGTGCGGCTAAATTTATCGTGCTAACAAATGACGAAATGGTCGATAATGCGAGCATAAAAGCGCTTGAAAATTTACGTGAAATTTTAGCCTCAACCACAAAAAGCCTTGATATAGTTAAATACTGCTTGCCAGAGTGCTATAAAACCGAGCTTACATGGAGTATAAACGCTAGAAGCTTGCAAAATTTCATCTCTCTAAGAAGCTCAAAGTCAGCCCTTTGGGAGATAAGAAATTTAGCAAATGCTATCTACTACGCCTTGCCAAATGAGCATAAATTTATCTTTGAGAAGTGCTTGCCAGAGGATGAGGGTTAAAATTAAAAGTAGTTAAATAAAGAGAAAGAACTAAAATTTTATGCTTGGTAAATTCTCTTTGTAGATCAAAAGTATAGTTATAGTCTCTTTTTCTTTATCGATATAAAATGGAACAACATAACCATGAAATATCAAGTCTCTAACATCATCATCGTTTATATCTAAATTTTACGAAAACGATACGGCATATATTTTATCTCTTCGATCTTTGTTATCAGATCATTGTAAAAAAGTACCGCCTTCTCAACACTATCTTTAGCTATAAATTTCAGTGATCTTATCGGTGGCTTGCTCAAATTCCTTAGAAAATTTTACTCTCATCTACACCAAGTCCTATGAGCAACTCTCTTTTATGACTTTTAAATTCATCTTCTTCGACACATTCAAGCTCACTATTTTTAGCCTTAAAAGCTACATCTTTTAGATATTTTGCATCCTCTTTACAAAGTCTGTATCCATCATTTTCCATCTTAAACTGAGGGTCGATCTTTTTTATAGCTTCGTAGGCATCTTGTAAAATTTGGGCTATCTGAGGCGTTATATCACCTTTAAAAATTGTAGTTGTCATCTTATATCCTTTAAATTTACTTTTTCAAAACGTAAAGAAGCTCGTCTACGTGGATGTTTCTAGCTTTTAAATTTCTGCTGCCGCGGTAGGCATTATACTTTTGGCGAAGTAGATGAACTTTGCCCATTTTATTTAGATTTTTATCAAATTCATCTTGGTTGATAAAGCCCTCTGAGTTAAACGAGATAAGCACAAATTTCGCCTTTAAATTTGCTATGAGCTCGAAAAATGCCTCGCTCGCTGATGATTTTTTATTAAAAACTGATCTGTTCCAGTCCTTTGCGATGCCTGAGACTTTTGAAATTTTACTTGGCTCTTCATAGCTTGCGATGAGATTTAGCATAAAGTAGTTTGAGCCGTATGGATGCTGGTTATAAGGCGGATCAAGATAGACTAGATTGAGCTTATCAAGCTCTTTTGCCAGGTAAATTTGCGTCCTTTTGATAGACCTCAAATGGCACACTAAAATTTGAAAAAATAGGCTTAGTCAAATTTATATCAGAAGTGATCCTTGAGATAGCGTTTTGCCCATGTCCTCCAAACTGACCGATGCCATCTTTATTTTTATGAAAACCTTTAAAAATCCCACTCGTATTTGCATGCACGCTTGCATTATAAAGTAGTGGAGCTATGAAAATTTTCTCATCTCCTCTGGTAATATCTCATCTATGAGCCTTCTTGCAGTGTCGATGAATTTGGCATTTTTCCTTGTGTAAAAGACACGCTCGCCAAAAGCTATATTTTCGTCATCTTGCGGGGCATAAAGCCTTGTTATAAAGCCCTCAGAAAGCTTGTCTTCTATCTCTTTTTCAAGCTTTTTTTGCCAGAAATTTATCTCATCTCTTAGCTCATTTGTGGCGTTTTGTAGGTAGCATGAGTTTGTGATGAAGCTGTAAAGCTCCAAGTCGTTTGCGACTAGAAATTCGCTATTTTGTTTTAAAAACCTAGCCACCACCCCGCTTCCGCTAAAGAGGTCGCAGCAGCTAAGCTTCTCTTTTTAAGCTCGTCTTTTGCGTATTTTACGCCTCGCTCGATAAAGCCTAAAAGAGAGCGTTTGTTACCAAGATAGGTTAAAATTTGCTCTTTTAGATAGGCTTGATTTTCTTGTTTTGCTGGTTTCAAATCAGTGCTTTTTTAGTCCCATAGCATCAACGTCAAGCTTGATCTCATCGTTATTTATGATGACTAAGCCGTGATCTAAAATTTTGCTTGCTATGGCGTGCGCTTCATCAAGTGAGTGCATCTTGTAAGTGCCGCATTGAAATTTATTTAGCTCTGGGATCTTATCTTGATCTTTGACCTCTAAGATATCCTTCATCGAAGCAAGCCATGCCTTTTTTACAGCTTCTTCGCTAGGTGTGCCAATGACACTCATATAAAAGCCAGTCCTGCAACCCATCGGCGAGATATCTATGATCTCCACGCCGTTGCCGTTTAGGTGATTTCTCATAAAGCCAGCAAATAAATGCTCTAATGTATGAGTGCCCTTTTCTGGCAAAATTTCCTCATTTGGCTTGCAAAATCTCAAGTCAAAAACGCTGATATCATCGCCTTTTGGGGTCTTCATACTCTTTGCTAGTCTAACTCCTGGGGCTTTCATCTTCACATGATCTACGCAAAAACTATCAAGTAGTGGCATATATTCTCCTTTAAATTTTGGTAATTTTAGCGTAAAAAAGATTTAAAAATTTAAAGGCTCACGTAAATTTACATGAGCCTGGTAATATTTGAATAGTTTGGGGTATTAAAATTTTATTTTTTCTAACGTCTGTTAGTATGACCTTCGCCATGCCGTCTATCTCGCTAGTTACGTCGTTTGTGTTACTAACAACGCTTCTATTTTCTTTTGTGACGTTATCTATCTGAGCAACGCTTCTATTTATCATATTTATGCCCTCAGCTTGCTCTTTTATAGATTCGCTCATCTCGTTTATTGATTGAGCAAGGACATTTGTATTTGCCTCGATCTCGCCTAGAGATTTTTGTGTGCGCTCAGCTAGTTTTCTAACCTCATCAGCCACGACCGCAAAGCCACGTCCATGCTCACCTGCGCGAGCCGCTTCTATGGCGGCATTTAGGGCTAGTAAATTTGTCTGATCAGCGATGTCACGGATGATGACAATGATGTTTTTGATCTCTTCGCTTTGTCTTATGATCGTCCCTGTCTTTTGTGAGATAGCATTCATAGAGCTACTCATCTGCTCAACCGCAGCCGCGCTCTCTTGGATAGAGTCAGCTTGTTTGCTAGCACCATCAGTTAAATTTCTCATAGACTCAGCAAGCATTGTTGCTTTTTCTTCTAAAATTTGAGCTTGATTTAGATTGCTATTTAGCATAGCGCTTATAGCATCACCTGCATTATTTATGCCAACTATCATGGCCTTTAAATCAGCCTCTATGTCATCTCTTAGCTCGATCTTAGCGGTGTAGTCGTTATTTGAGTAGGCTTTTAGGATATTTATGACGCTGCCTAAATTTTGGCTGATAGAGCTAAAGAAAGTGTTTAATAAATCTTTTAACTTGATAAGTGATGGGTTATTTGGATTTTCACTTAGTTTGACGCCTAAATTTCCTCTTATCATGTTATTTGCAGCTACATTTAGCTCTTCAAGCATAGTGTTATCTTTCTTGATACCAGCTATGACTTTGTCTATGTTTTTATTTATCTCTTCGCTCATCACGCCAAATTCATCAGTTGTGTGGATATCTAGCTTGCTTGGAGCGGTGCTGCTCTCATAAGTGATAAATTTAAAGGTATCAGAAAGCTTCTCTTGGATAACTCCGATAGGTTTAAGCGAGCGTTTTAATAGCACGAAAACAATGGCTGAGAGTATTACTATAAATACCACAGCAAGGGTTAGCTGAGCTTTTAAGATAGGCATAGTATGCTTTGAAAAGGTATCCGCACCTACTGCGACTGTTGCGAGCCAGCCATCATCGTTGATAGGTAAAATTTTAGCCGTTACATCTTGGTCTTTAGAGTTTTTATATGAGATCAGACCATTTTCGTCAAATTCTTTATTGGCATATTTTTCTGAGACGACCTTTGTAGCAGGCAAGATAGTGCCAACCTCTGAAGCTACGTCAGAAAAGAGCATAGTGCCATCTTTTCTCATCACATAAGCATATCCACCATCGCCAGTGTTGCCTATCTCGATGATCTTGTCGCTAACTTTTTTTACATCTATATCTATACCAACAACGCCAACAAATTTACCATTTTTAGTAACAGGAGCAGTAAAACTCATAACAAGATCATTTGTAGAAGTGACCCTTGGCTCGGTGTAAATTTCTTTATTTTTCTCTTTTGTGCTCTTATACCAGCCTCTTGTTCTTGGGTCGTAGTTGTCAGCTACGGTTGTTCTTTTACCATCTGATTGGAAGAAGTGTCCATCCTCATCGCCGTAATAAATATAGCTCACTGCAGAGTTTGCGACCTTTTTTTCTGATAAGACAAAGTTCATTATCTCATCACCACTTTGAGCGCTCTCAACGACTGATGAAATTTTCTTGATATGCTCTAAATTTTCATCAAAAAAAGTGTTTGCAACACTCTTTATATCTTTAAGGACTTGATCCTCTTTGCCACTGACAAGCTCAACGATCTTGCCCTTTGAAGTAAAATAACTAACCGCCGAGATAGCGCAAAACGAGATGATGAGTAAGATCATCAAGGCGAGTGCTATCTTATTTGTGATAGAACGAAACACCTCTGCTCCTTTAAATTTTGTTTGAAATCCATTTGCAAAACAAAATCGGAGCAAAAGTATAAATGTTTATAGTGTTCTCATAAATTCGGTGCTATAAATTTCCTCGATGCGTCTTTTCATATCATCATGCCAGCCATTTGTAAGAGTGGTGAGGGCGTTAAATTTCTCTAGGTAAATTTAAATTTTCACTTGGCGCGTAAAAGAGCCTATTTATCTCTAAAATGCTCATATGAACTGGGTCACTTTCTATAACCTCTATCGCGTCGCCTGCTTTGCATGAGCCTGGCGTAAGAACGCGGTAGTACCAGCCAGTAAGGCCTGTTTCGAAGATGTGAGTAGCCATATTTTCATTGCCCCATCTTTTTGAGAGCTTAAAACATGGCTTTCTAGGCTGTGAGACTTGAAGCACAAGTGAGCCGATCTTATGGATATCGCCCACATAGACGCAGCTCTCATCAAGCCCATCAACGCATAAATTCTCTCCCATCGCCCCATAAGCCATGTTTTTTAATCCTGAAAATTTCTCCCACTCGGTATAGTTTGCAAACGAATTTGCAAAGACTGCCTTTTCAGGGCCGCCGTGGTGCTTCGTATCAGCGACGCTATCGCCCTCAAAACCAAGCTCATTTGCGAAAATTTCGCCATTTTGAGCTACTTTAAAAATAGCCGAGCTCCAAGGTAAATTTAGCTTATCAGTAGCATTTTGCGAGCCGTAGTTTTTCACATCTCCGATTAGTAAAGCTTTTAGTGTTGCCATATTTTTCCTATTAAATTTTAGTTTATTCTTAAATTATTCGCATGAGTTAGCGCGATCGCGATAGCATCGGTGATATCAAGCGGTTTTATCTCTTTGTTTATGCCTAAAATTTTCTTCACCATAAATGCCACTTGCTCTTTGTCAGCCTTTGCCTTGCCAGTGACCGTTTTTTTCACTTGAAGTGGCGTATATTCGGCAAAGTCACCATGAAGCTGCAAAATTTTAAGACTAAGTGCCCCGCGAAACTGAGCTAGCTTTAAGACCGTTTTTGGGTTGTAGGCAAAGAAGATGTCCTCTATCGCGACCTCGTCAAATTTATGGTTTTTAAAGATGAGATCAAGCCCCTCGCAAAGTTCTGTTATTTGGTATTGAAGCGTGTTTGGCTTTATCTTTATAAGCCCAGCTTCAAGAAGAGTAGTTTTAAATTTACTCTTTTCAAGTATCGCGTAACCGCAATTTTTCGTGCCTGGATCGATTCCTAAAATTTTCATCACAATCTTTTCAATACTTTTTCACGACTTTTTCACGCCGTGAAAAAGTTTGTCGGAGTTTAACAAAGGTTTTATTAAATTTAAGATAAAATCGCTAATAAAATTAATTACTTCAAAAGGGTTTAAATTTGCTAGCAGACGAGATTTTAGAGCTTTTACAGACAAAAATATCCGCTAATGAATTTGACTGCTACATTAAACAATTAAAATTTAACGAAAAGGCTTCAAACGAAGATTTTATAGTTTTTAACGCCACGAGTGAGTTGATGGCTAAATTTATAAAAACTAGATATGCAGAAAAGATCGCCTACCTTTACGAAGTAAAAACCGGCAAAAAGCCAGAAGTCGAGATAACTAGCCAAACAAAGCTAAAAAATATAAAGCAAAACCAAGTAAATGTAAAGCAGATCAAGGCACAAAGTAGTATTTTAAACCCTGGATATACATTTGAAAATTTTGTCTGCGGCGACTCAAATCAGTTTGCATTTCTAAACGCAAAGGCAGTCGCGGACAAGCCTGGCGTGCTTTATAACCCACTTTTTATCTATGGCACAACTGGTCTTGGTAAGACGCACTTGCTTCAATCAGTTGGCAACTACTGCCTAGATCAAGGCAAAGTCGTTATCTGCGTGACGAGCGATCAGTTTATGATTGATTTTACCACGCATCTAAATAGCCACTCGATGACTGAAATTTCGTGAAAAGTACCGAAACTGCGACGTTTTACTAATATACGATCGTACAATTTCTAGGTAAAACCGATAAAATTCAAGAGGAGTTTTTCAACACCTTTAACGAGCTCATCGCCAAAAAAGGTCAGATCGTCATGACCTCAGACCGCCCAGCAAAGATACTAAAAGGCTTTGATGAGAGGCTAAAGTCTAGGTTTGAACAAAGCATAATGGCTGATATCACGCCGCCTGAGCTTGATACAAAGATAGCTATCATCATCAAAAAATGTGAATTTGACAAAATTTATCTAAACAAAGAAGTAATCGACTACATCGCTACAAATATGGGCGATAATATCCGTGAGATCGAGGGCGCTATCAGTAAATTTAAACGCCTATGCAAGCTTGATGAGAGTTGAGATAACGCTTGAATTTGCTAAAAATACACTAAAAGATCTTATTAAAGAAAAACATGAAAATATAAATTTAGAGACCATTATAGAGATCGTTAGCAAAGAGCTAAATATCAAGCCAAGCGACATAAAAAGCAAGTCAAGAGTGCAAAACATCGTCGAGGCTAGACGCATCATCATCTACCTTGCAAAGATGCTCACTACAAATTCAATGCCACAAATCGCAAACTATTTTGGTATGAAAGACCATAGCGCCGTTAGTCACAATATAAAAAAGATAAACGAGCTCATGGAGAGCAACGAAATTTTCAACCTCAGAGTGACTGAGATAAAGAACAAAATTTTAACAAAAGGATAAAAACAGAATGAAATTCGTGAATAAATGTGAAGAAATGAAAAATTCTTTTCACATTTTAAATAACGATGCTGGCGTAAGAAAAGATGCTTTTCACACTTTCACGCTACCAACTAATACAACAAAAAGAAAATTAAAAATAAGAGGGAGTATTTAATGAAGGTTTTAATAAACAAAAACATGCTTGAGAGCATAGTAACAAACACTAATCCATATCTCGAAAAAGAGATCTTAGTGCTATAACTTCTCACATCTATATCTCTGCAAAAGATGGAGTTTTAAACATAAAAGCAACTGATCACGAGATAGGACTAGCATATAAACTAAGCAACGCAAAGATCGTTGATGAGGGCTATGCGACTGCAAATGGTAAAAAGCTACTTGACATCATAAAAAGCCTAAAAGATGAAGAGGTAACGCTTGAAACTGTTAATAACTATCTTTACATCAAACAAAAAAACTCAAAATACAAACTTCCAATGTATAAATTTGAAGACTTCCCAGAGTTTCCAACGATAGAAGGCAAGGCTAAATTTGACATAGATGCCATAATGCTAGGCAGAAGCTTAAAGAAAATTTTGCCATGCATCGATAGCAACAACCCAAAATTTGAGCTAAACGGCGCTTTGCTTGACATAAAACAAAACTATATAAATATAGTAGGCACCGATACAAAAAGGCTAGCTGTATTTAAATTTGCAAATGAAGCTAGCAATGAGTTTTCACTAATCATCCCTAAAAAAGCGATAAATGAAATTCAAAAGCTATTTTTTGACAAGATAGAAATTTACTATGATGAAAACGTCCTCATCGCTCAAAGCCAAAATTTTGAGTTTTTCACAAAGCTGATAAACGGCAAATTCCCTGACTATGAGCGCGTTATACCAAAAGATATCGCTATAAGATTTGAGCTAAGCAGAGATAAGATGGTTGAAGGCATCAAAACTATCTCGATGCTAAGCGATCAGATGAAGATAACTTTTTCAAAAGAGAGCATCACGTTTGAGAGCATCATAGAGGACAACTCTGAAGCAAAAACGATGATAGAGTTTCAAACAGGACTTGAAGAAGATATCAGCATAAATGTAAAAAATAGAAATTTAATAGACTTCTTACAAAGCATAGAAGATGAGAAATTTGAGTTTGGATTTAAAGATAAAAATTTACCTTTCGTTGTTAGCTCAAAAGAGCTTCTAACGGTTATAAGTCCATTAAATATATAAGTTAAAAAAGGTTTATGATGGAAAATAATTACGGCGCAGAAAATATTAAAGTACTAAAAGGGCTTGAGGCGGTTAGGAAGCGCCCAGGCATGTATATAGGTGATACTAACATAAGCGGTCTTCACCATATGATCTACGAAGTCGTTGATAACTCTATCGACGAAGCGATGGCAGGATACTGCGATACGATAGATGTTGAGCTTACACGTGAAGGCTCAGCGATCATTAGCGATAATGGCCGTGGTATCCCAGTAGATATGCACCCAACTGAGAAAATTTCAGCTGCGACTGTTGTTTTAACTGTGCTTCACGCTGGTGGTAAATTTGACAAGGACACTTATAAGGTCTCTGGCGGTCTTCACGGCGTTGGTGTATCTGTCGTAAATGCCCTTTCTAAAAAGCTAATCGTAAATATCAAACGCGATGGCAAGCTTCACAGACAAGAATTTGCAAAAGGTATCCCTCAAAGCGATCTTGAAGTGATAAAAACTACAAACCGCACAGGCACGCAAGTCGAGTTTTGGCCAGATGATAGCATATTTGAAGTGACTGAATTTGACGATGAAATTTTAGTAAAAAGATTTCGCGAGCTAGCTTATCTAAATCCAAAGATAACTATAAATTTCAAAGATCAAAGAAATGGCAGAAGCGAGAGCTTTCACTTTGAGGGCGGACTTGAGAGCTTTGTAACTGATATGAACAAGGCAAATGCTGTCAGCAAAGCAGTCTCATTTAGTGGTGGCGAAGATGATGTTATGGTTGATTTTGCCCTGCTTTACAACGACACTTATAGTGAAAATTTACTAAGCTTTGTAAATAACATCAAAACTCCAGACGGCGGTACTCACGAGGCTGGCTTTAGAGCGGGCCTTACAAGAGTTATCACAAACTACGTTCAAGCAAACGCTGCTGCACGTGAAAAAGATACAAAGATAACTGGCGAAGATATCCGCGAGGGACTTATCGCAGTTGTGAGCGTAAAGGTGCCAGAGCCGCAGTTTGAGGGACAAACAAAGGGCAAACTAGGCTCAAGCTACGTAAAACCTATCGTTCAAAAGATGGTTTTTGACGTGCTTACAAAGTATTTTGAAGAAAATCCTATCGAAGCAAGAGCGATAATGGATAAAGCTCTAATGGCAGCTCGTGGTCGCGAGGCCGCTAAAAAAGCTAGAGATCTAACTCGTAAAAAGAGAGCATGAGCGTAGGCACGCTCCCTGGCAAACTAGCTGATTGTCAGAGCAAAGACCCAGTAATTAGCGAGCTATACCTAGTGGAGGGCGACTCTGCGGGCGGTTCTGCAAAACAGGGACGTGATAGAGTTTTTCAAGCGATATTACCGCTTAAGGGTAAAATTCTAAACGTTGAAAAGGCAAGACTAGATAAAATTTTAAAATCTGATGAGATAAAAAATATGATAACAGCGCTAGGCTGCGGCATAGGAGATGAATTTGACGCTGAAAAGCTTAGATATCATAAGATCATCATCATGACCGATGCTGACGTCGATGGTAGCCACATCCAGACGCTACTTTTAACATTCTTTTTTAGATTTTTAAATAAAGTTGTAGAAAACGGTCACATCTACCTAGCTCAGCCGCCACTTTACCGCTATAAAAAGGTAAGAAAGAAATTTATCTAAAAGATGAAAAGGCGCTAAATGAATTTCTTATCGAAACTGGCATCGAGGGCGTTGATATAGAGGGCATTGGCAGTGCTGATTTGATTGATTTCTTAAAGATCGTTGCAGCTTATAGAAGCGTCTTAAAAGAGCTTGAAAAACGCTTTAACGTCCTTTCAGCGATCCGCTATATGATAGAAAATCCAGACATCGTCTCAAAAAGCTACAATGAAATTTTTGAAATTTTAAGAGACTTCTTAAAAGCTGAGGGTCACAACATCCTAAACCACTACGTTAGCGATGATGAGGTTAGAATTTATGTCCAAACTGAAAGCGGCCTAGAAGAGCTTGTGGTAAATGAAAATTTATTTACAAATCCACTCTATGAAGAGGCGCTTTACATCAGCCAAAAGATAAAAGAGCGTGGCCTAGACTTGCATAGTGACGTTATAGACGTGCTTGATGAAGTAGAGAAAAATGCGAAAAAAGGTGCATACATCCAGCGTTACAAAGGTCTTGGTGAGATGAACCCTGAGCAGCTTTGGGAGACTACGATGAACCCTGAGAACAGAAGACTTTTAAAGATCGATATAAACGATGCTATAAGCGCTTCTGATACGTTTAATCTCTTCATGGGCGATGAGGTCGAGCCAAGAAGAAACTACATCCAAGACCACGCAAAAGACGTTAAACACTTGGATATATAAAAAAAAGGATAAAAAATGAGCGAAGAGATGAAGTATGGCGAGAAAATTTTAAAAGAATTTGACGTAGAGAGTGACCTTGAGGTCTGGGAAAATAAGCAAACAAGGGACTATGTCATAAAGATCACTCTGCCTGAGTTTTGCTGCCTTTGCCCTCGCTCTGGTTATCCTGACTTTGCGACCATATACCTTGAGTACATCCCAAACAAGCTAGTTGTCGAGCTAAAAGCGATAAAGCTTTATATAAATAGCTTTATGAACCGCAACATCAGCCATGAAGATAGTATAAATGAAATTTACTCTGTTTTAGAAAAAAAGCTTGAGCCTAAATTTACTGAAGATAGTTGGTGACTTTAATCCACGTGGAAATGTCCATACGGTTATCGAGATCAGCTCTGATCTAGTGGTGAAAAAGCCAGTTGAGGAGAAAGAATATACTCCAAGAAGTAGAGAGAGAAGTTTTAGTGACAAGCCACGTGAGAGACGTAGCACAAGTGATCGCGCTAGTAGTAGAGGCAGCAGAGATGATAAATTTAAAAAAGATGACAAGCCAAGAAGAAGCTCAAACAAAGAGGGCTTTAGAAAGATAAGCTACGCCAATGATAAGAAGCCAAAAGTAGTCAAAAAGGATAAATAATGATAAGTGCTAAGCTTATAGAACATATCTTTAAAGCAGCATCTATATCACGTTGGAACGACTATCCAAAGATGACAAATTTAGTCGAGCTTGACAAGCAGGCTCATAAATTTATCATCGCTTATTTCATAGCAAAACAAGAGCAAAATGCCGACATGAACTACATCATCGAGGCTGGGATTTTTGAGTTTTAAGCAGGGTCGTAGTCACAGACATACGCCCTGACGTCTTTCACCACATCCAAAAGACAAAAAAAGAGCAGATAAATAGCTGGGTTTTAAGCAACCTTGAGACGCTCATCTCAGATATCGAGGACGGCGAGTTTTGGAGAGGTTTAAAAACCACTATAAAAACGATAAAACTCACAAAAAGAGCGCCTTATACTAAAAGCAGCCAGCTATCTTGCCACGAGGTGGGAATTTTCTATCGTCTATCAAACGAGCCAGTTTTTAAGTGATATCGACGAACTTAAGGCAAAGGTTGAGGAGGAGATGGAGGATTATTACGAACTAATTGGCGTTAGAAAGATCGCTATGAATCAAAAATTAGCCCGCCTTGTAGATCTAAGTGGTAGGCTAAGGTTTCAAAAGCGCTGGGCACAAACGCCTCGCATCCCTGAAACTGCGGTCTTAGGACATATGCTAGTTGTTGCGATACTTAGCTACTTTTATTCATTAAAAGCAAAAGCTTGCAAAAAACGGCTAGAAAATAACTTCTTTTGCGCACTATTTCACGACCTACCAGAGAGCCTTACAAGGGATATCATAAGCCCTGTAAAATACGGCGTAAAGGGGCTAAATGAGATCATCAGTGAGTATGAGATGAGGCTTATTGATGAGAGGATTTTGCCATTTGTGCCAGAAAAGATCAAAGATGAGTTTAGCTATATCCTTGGTATCAGAAAAGATGGCGAGAAATTTATCAAAGATGAGTTTGAAAATAGGACTTATGAGCGCAAGATCATCTGCCACGAAGGGACTATGGAGAACGTAAATGAGGATAAATTTAACCCGATAGATGGCAAAGCGCTAAAATACTGTGACAAGCTCTCAGCCTACATCGAAGCTGGAATTTCTATAAGCTACGGCGTCAAGTCAAAAGAGCTAACTGACGGCTTTAATAATATGTATAAATTTTTTAGCGAAAAACCTAAGATCGATGGAGTGGATTTTTTAAAATTTGCGATGATTTTAATGAGCATTTTGGTTTAGAAAGACCCCCTCTCAGATGACTGCGGCACACACTTAATACAAGTGCTCTGCTGTGTTCCCACCCTGAAGCGGTGCTCATAAAAAGCATTGCACAGGTCTAAGAAGGAGCTTCGCAATCATACAAAAACTATACTTAAATTTAGTTTTATAGTTACATTTTTAAAATTTCAGCTTTAAAAGTATATAATCTCACATAAATTTCACCAAAAGTAGGGCAATGTCAGGAAAGATCAAACTCCGTTTTTTATCGGCCTTTAGAGATTTTTTTGTCTATCATCACAAGTCTTTAGAGTTTCGTGCCAAAATTTTTGCTGCGATTATCTCGGCTAAATTTGACCCAGATGAGGATGATTTTTTCATCTTAAATGACATCGTAAATGAAATTTATGAAAACGATCAGACTAGAAAAGACTTCTTAATCCAAACTGTTAGAGAGTACGTGGCAAGGGTCAAAAGAAACGATAGGATCACGCTTGACACGCTTCTTTTAAGCATAGATAAAGATATGAAAGACCACAAAAGATATGCTAAAAAGATAGACTTTTCGCACCTTCGCCGCTTAATGAGTGGCTGCGAGGAGGAAATTTTAGTGCAGCAAAGAGTCTATGAGTTTTTGATAAACGAGGTCAAACTCTACTCGCAAAGCGCTTAAATTTCACTCAAATTTAATCGAAAATTTTCGTAGCTTATAGCTAAATTTCTTCATTTTTGACCTTTATTTTTTCTATTTATATCGCTATCTTAGGCGATTTATGATCAAAAAATCGAAACAATACCCCATCAGTAAAATTTACATTGATAAATGTGCATTATTTTGTGATAAAGCTGTTGCCAAGATAAAAAATTAAGAGCATAGATTAGCCCGTTTTGTAACTTCTTAGTGGCACTTGCTTGCTACCCTACAAAGGACAAGATATATGGCTTTTTAAAGAGTATATCTACTCTATTATAAAAGAGAGTATCGACACAAAGCTAGGCAAAAACCGCCTACTTTGGCACGGAGCAGAGTAAATTTAAGCTGCTTTTTGCACGGCGGCTGAGTGGGTTATGATGTCGTGTAAATTTAGTCTGTCTTTTCTAAAAAAGCAAAGGCAAAGTCCGATGATGCTAAAGCCAGCAAATGCAAAGCAAATTTGACGCAAGATCGCGTGAAAAAGGCCTAGTTTTTTGCCGGTTTGTAAATTTACTGAGATAAATTTCTTGTGCTTTGTAGCCTGGAGTTTGCGCCTTTATGCTAAAAAATAGACACATTATAAATGAGATGAGGCTATTTACCACAAATATGGCAAGCTGGTTGTTTAAAAAGGCCTCTTTACCGCCAAGAACGAGATATGTGCTGATGTAAAATATTGGCATACCGATGATGAAAAGATCGATGATAGAGGCCTTTACTCTAGCCCATATCGGTGCTATTTTCGCCTTTTGCTTTGCCAAGTTACTTTCCTGTATTTATAAAAATTTGGCTAAATTTCTCGCCGTTATCATGCGTGACGCAAAGCATAGTAGAGGCGCGTGAGACCTTGCACCAGTGACTATAGAGATCAAGTTTCTTGATATCGCTTTCTAGTACACCAAAATAGCCTATATATTCATAAATGCTAAGATCAAAAAAGCTCTTATTTTCGGTCCTTAGCAGGCGTTTTTTGCTAAATTCTTGCATCAAACTAGCTTAACGCCTTTGCCACTTATCACTTCGCCGATCACGTAGCCATCGCTATTTGCTAGCACAGCATTAACGTTTTCTTTAGGCACAACAAGGATCATGCCAACGCCCATGTTAAATGTCCTCATCATCTCGCTTTCTTCTACCTTTTGAGCTAGGATTTTAAAAATTTCAGGCGTTTTTATAGCGCTTTTTGCACCTTCGCGCCAAGTCCAGCAGGAAAGACGCGAGGTAAGTTTTCAACTATGCCGCCACCCGTTATATGCGCCATCGCTGTGATCTTATCTTTTAAGTTTAAAAAGTCGCTCACGTAAATTCTAGTTGGCTCGAGAAGCACGATCGATTAGCTTGCACTCACTCACTTTTTCATCAAATTTTAGCCCAAGCTCGCTTACTACTTTTCTTGCAAGCGAAAAGCCATTTGAGTGCAGGCCGCTGCTAGGAAGTGCGACTAAAACGTCACCAGATTTTACAAATTTGCTTCTATCGATCTCGTCAGCCTCAGCGATACCCACGGCAAATCCAGCAAGGTCAAAGTCGCCCTTTTCATACATCGACGGCATCTCGGCTGTCTCACCGCCGATCAGCGCGCACTGCGCCTTTTTGCAGCCATTTGCGATGCTTTTTACCACCTCTTTGGCACTCTCTATCTCAAGCTTTGCAGTCGCGTAGTAGTCGAGGAAAAAGAGTGGTGTGGCGAAGTTGCAGATGAGGTCATTTACGCACATAGCGACTAGATCCTCGCCCACGCCGTCGAAATTTCTTGGCATCAATAGCTAGACGAAGCTTCGTGCCAACGCCGTCGGTCGCGCCTAAAATGGCTGGATTTTTATATCCGCTTGGCAGTCTGACCGCACCTGAAAATGATCCGATGCCGCCTATGACGTTTGGTGTTTGCGTAGATTTTACGAAAGGCTTGATCGCCTCAACAAAGCTATTTCCAGCATCTATATCGACTCCGGCATCTTTATAACTTATCATTTTCACCCTTTTGGTTATTTTTTAAAACTTTAGCCAAAAGTTGCTAAAATTGTTATCAATTTTCAAAAATGGAGCGAGTTTGCAGAAATTTCCAAACGCCTACGTCATCACAGGCTCGATCGCTAGCGGCAAAAGCACGGTTGTAAATTTACCTAAAAGAGCGAGGTTTTAGCGTGATAGATGCGGACCTCATCGCGCACGAACAGCTTGAAATTTGCAAGCAAGAGATAATAGAAGTTTTTGGCGAGCGAATTTTAGATGAGACTGGCAAGATAGATCGCAAAAAGCTTGGTGCTATCGTCTTTAACGAGCCAAAAAAGCTTAAAATTTAGAGCAAATTTTACATCCAAAGATAAAGGCTGAAATTTTTTGCAAAGCTTCGCAGTTTGAGCGCTTGGGCAAGTTTATTTTGTCGATATCCCTTTGTTTTTTGAAAAAAAGGAGCGTTACGCTGAGTTTAAAAATGTTGCCGTGATCTACGCGCCAAAAGAGCTTTTGCTAAGCCGTCTAATGAGCCGAAATAGGCTAAGCTTAAATGAGGCAAAAGCTAGAGTAGAGCTTCAGATGGATACCGAACAAAAGCGAAAAATGGCAAAATTTATTATCGATAATAGCGGCGACAGGGAGAATTTAAAGCTGGAGCTAGAGAAATTTATAAAGCAAATTTGCGCTACTTTTTGATAAATTTACTAGCAAATTTATATGTTTGCATGGCCTCTTTACTACCCAAATCCCAGCTATCAAGCTCAGCTTTTACTAAATTTGGAAATTTCTTGCTTATATCCTTTAGAGCATTGCCAACCGACTTTCTAAGATACTCGCTCTCGTCTTCTTTTAGGCTAGAAAGCCGTCTAATCGCCTCATCTGGGTTATCTTTAAAATAGGGCCTGTTTGTCCATATCCTAAGCCCCTCTGTTACGGCTCTTTTTGCATTTGCGTTGCCATTTTTTAGCCAGTTGTCGATGACAAAAAGTGCCTGCTCGTAGCCTACTTTTTTACAAAACTCGTCAAACGCCTTTGCCAGCACCTCTTGAACCCTCCAATTTTCATCTTTTGAGACTTCATCCCTCATAAACGTCAAAATTTCTTCACTATCTGATAAGTGTCCAAAGAGAAAAACCGCATACATCCGCACTTGATAGACATTCGAGCCGTATGCTAGGTATGCAAGCTCTTTGCAGTGCGCAGCTCCCTTTGCTTTATAGTCAGCCAAAGCCCTTCTTTCTTGCTCTTTAAAGCCATTTTCTATCAAAGAAAGCTCTTTTCTAAATTTAAGATGTAGTTCTTCAAAGTGGCTCCTTTAAAATCACTAATAACTCTTATCTAAATTTTAGTAAAATCACGCAAAAAATAGAAGGATAGCTCATGCAAGTCTCAAAATATAACGCTAGCGGCAATGATTTTGTCATATTTCACACATTTTTGAGCAAAGATAGAAGTGAGCTTGCAAGGCAAATTTGCAGCCGAACAAACGGCGTGGGAGCTGACGGGCTCATCGTACTTTTGCCTTACGAAAAGGGCGTGAAATGGGAGTTTTACAACAGCGACGGAAGCTACGCTGCGATGTGTGGCAACGGCTCGCGTGCGGCTGCTAGATATGCCTATCTAAACGGTCTTGTTAGTTCAAGCGAAATTGCTCTGCTAACTGGAAGCGGCGAGGTGATGGCAAGCGTGAAAGATGAGTGCGTCGAGGTCGTGCTAACAAGTCCAAAAATCTTAAGCGAACCGCTAAATGAAAACGGCAAAACTTGGTATTTTTACGATACTGGCGTGCCTCATCTTGTAAATTTCACGCAAAATTTAGATGAATTTGATATCAAAGAGTGCAGGGCGCTTCGTCAAAAATACAATGCAAATGTAAATTTAGCCGAAATTTGATGGCGGCGTTTTAAAGGTGAGAACCTACGAAAGGGGCGTGGAGGACGAGACGCTAGCTTGTGGCACTGGCATGGCGGCTTGCTTTTACGGTGCTACTTTAAATTTAAACGCAGCGCAATGCCTAAAAGTCTATCCAAAAAGCGGCGAGGAGCTTGGACTTAGGCTAGAAAACGGCAAAATCTTATTTAGCGGAGCGGTGAAACACTGCTTTGATACGAGTATCGAAATTTCAGCTTTTAGAGCGAGTTTTTGTGCTTGCTTTGGGTTAATCAGAACAAGTAAAATTTCAAATTTATATCGCTAAATTTGCGTTCAACAGCTAGCTAAATTTACATTGGTATTGATTTAAAATTTAAATACAAACCATTTAAGAGTTTAGCTACATAAATATCTCGAGAATAAATTTTAGTGGGGTGTAAAAAATACCAGCCGAAATTTTATTTACTGGAGCTTTTAAACACTGCTTTGATACGAGTATTGAAATTTAGCTATTTTGGCTGCTGGTAGTTAAATTTGGCTAGTAGTTTGTAAAAGTCGCGGGTAGTAAATTAAAACAAAGAGTTTTATAGAAATTTTGTTATTAAAATTTAAAGTGTATAAAAAGGAAGATCTCCGCCGAAGCGGAGAAAAGGTGTTATTTCAAAGCATCTTTTGCTTGTTTTGCAAGTGCCGCAAATGCCTTCGCGTCATTCATAGCTAGATCAGCTAAAATTTTTCTATCAAGTTCTATGTTAGCTTTGTTTAAGCCGTTGATAAATCTTGAATAGCTAATGTCATTTAGTCTGCAAGCTGCGTTGATACGAACGATCCATAAACGTCTGAAATCACGTTTTTTCTGGCGTCTGTCACGATATGCATAAACTAAACTTCTCTCTAGTTGCTCTTTAGCTTTTCTAAAGTGTTTATGTCTAGCACTGAAAAAGCCACGTGCTAGCTTTAAAACTTTCTTATGGCGTCTTCTTCTAACTACGCCTGTTTTTACTCTTGCCATATTTATCCTTTTACAAATTGGCGCTCACGAAGTGAGTCTTGCCCCTAAATTTGGGGGGAGTTTGAATGACTTTTTTGTCAAAAACTTAAATCTACGCTGCTTTATACGCCGAGCATTTTGCGAACGGCTGGGACATTTGTGCTATCCACGTAGTGTGGGCCACGAAGGTCTCTCATACGCTTAGTAGGTTTTTTTGTTAAGATGTGGCTTCTAAAAGCAGAGCCTCTTTTTATCTTATTTTTACCTACTTTAAAGCGCTTAGCAGCACCGCGAACGGTTTTCATCTTTGGCATGCTAATCCTTTTTGAAATTTTATACGCAAGTGCGTAAGTTTTGGATTATAGCGAAAAATCCTTTAGAAAATTTAAATTTCACTTAGACAAAATTTGCAATAAATTTACATTAAACTTAAAAAAATTTTAAAATTTATAATTAAATTATTAAATTTGGCATATAATCACATATAAGAAATTTATTTTACTAAAGGAGTAAAAATGAAAGGGAAAATTCTCGCATCAATCGTCGCTATGAGTGCGATTTTAGGCACAAGTAGCTTGGCATGCACTACCATTTTAGTAGGAGATAAAGCCTCAAATGACGGCTCTATGCTAGTGGCTAGGAGCGCTGATAGCAAGGCTATAAAGGCTCAAGTCTTTTTGATCCATCCAGCTACGAAAAACCAAACTGGCATGCACAGCTCAAAAGCCCATGACGGCGCAAATGACTTTACATATCCGCTCCCAAAAGATGGCATGAGATACACAACTATCGCAAACTCACACACAAAACTTCACGGAGCAGTCGGCTACAACGAGGCTGGCGTTGGACTTAGTGGCACTGAGACCATCTACGCAAAAGATGAGCTTTTAAAAGTTGATCCATACAACGAAGAGACTGGCATCACAGAAGATGACATCCCAGACGTGCTTTTGCCGCGCATCAAAAGCGCAAAAGAGGGCGTTAAGCTTCTTGGCGAGATAGTGGAGACAAAAGGCGCTGGCGAGGGCTTTGGCGTGGTATTTGTCGATGCAAACGAGCTTTGGTACTTTGAAACTGGCACAGGCCATAAATGGATCGCTTCAAAGATCCCACAAGATGAGTACTTCGTCACTGCAAACCAAGGCAGACTTCACGCTTATAAAGAGAATGATCCAAATTTCATGGGCGCAAAGATGTCATCAAATTTGCGATCGACAACAAGACTTATGACCCTGCAAAAGACGGCGAATTTAACTTTACAAAGGCCTATACAAGGGATGATGAGAGAGATGTGACTTACAACTACCCACGTGTTTGCTGGGTACAAAGCATGTTTAACCCAAGTCTAAAACAAGACTTCGCTGATGGTCAAAAATTCCCAGTATTTTTAAAACCAGAGAAAAAACTAAGTGTAGAAGATCTAAAAGCTGCGATGAGAGCCCACTACAACGGCACGCCGTTTGATAATTACGCTAGTAAAGATGAAGATAAGAAAAATATCTACCGCGCTATAAGCGTCTTTAGAACATACGAGTCTCACGTCATGCAGGTGCGTCCATGGCTACCAAAAGAGATTGGCCGCGTGACCTACGTCGCTCTTGGCATGGCTGATCTTAGCGTTTATTTGCCGTATTACGAGGGGCTTGATGGCTTTATAAAAGGCTACTCTGATGGCTCATACGACGCTGATGATACTTCGATTTACTGGGTTTATAGAAAGCTTCAAACCCTTGTGATGACAGACTATGAGAAGTATTCGCCAGTGGTAAAAGAGGCCTACGCTAAATTTGAAAAAGAGTTGGCGGTAAAACAGGCTAAATTTGAAGATGAGTACGTAAAGCTTTATAAAAAAGATAAGAAAAAAGCGGACAAACTCTTAAATGAATTTAGCCAAAAGACTATGCAAGAGGCAAAGGATCTAACACAGGAGCTTACAAACAAAGTCTTTACTATGCTTACAGCCGATATGGATGCTAAGCTAAAATCCCTAAATAAAGGCAAAAAAGACTAAATATTCTGGGCGCGAAATTTAGTAGCGCCCAAACTTTAAACAAAAATTTGGCAAAGAGCGTTTATAATGCGACAAAAAATCACTACAAAGGAAAAACGCTGATGCCTTGTCCCATGCGTAAAACTCATTAATCTCGGCAAAAAACATATCAGCGATTTTCAAAAAACACACAAATTTTTAAATGATTTTACATTTTTTCACATTGAGATAAATCCATTTTTGCTAGCAGGTCCGCTGCATTGTAACTGCATTTTTAACAGCAAAGCTAAGCAGTGCCTGAAATTTGGCAAGGACCTTTTTAGCAGGGTTTTTTATAAATTTTACTTTAGTTTAAGAAGAAGTGGGTGTCATCCACCGTGTTTGAGGCGATTAAATTTATTGTTTGAGCCGTGATAGTGAAAATTTGGCTTTTGGTGGCAGAAGGGGTTTCTACTTACGAAGCGTCGCCCCTTCCGCCCCCAAACCCCCACCTACCCCACTGCACGTTCAAGGTTGCTGCGCCTTGCGCAGTTTTAATTAAAAAATAGAAATTTAAAAAGGATAAAAATGATAAAAAGTTATGTTTTAGGTTTTCCAAGAATCGGAGAGAAAAGAAAGTTAAAGCGTGCGTTAGAGGGCTTTTGGGCTGGCAAAGAGGGCTTTAGTGAAGAGAATTTGCAAGAGACTGCAAAGACGCTTCGCCAAAGACACTGGAAATATCAACAAGACGCTGACATTTCGGCCATTAGCGTTAATGATTTTTCATTTTACGACCTAATGCTTGATAACATCATCGCTTTTGGCGCTACACCTCCAAGATTTGCAAATTTAAGCGGTTTGGAGCAATATTTTGCTTGCTCAAGGGGCAACAAAAATGGCGTTGCGATGGAGATGACAAAGTGGTTTAACACAAACTACCACTACATCGTGCCAGAGCTTAGCAGCGAGAGTAAATTTAGCCTAAAAGCGGACAAAATTTTAAATGAATACAAAGAGGCGAAGGCTAACGGCGTAAAAGGCAAGGTAAATTTGATCGGCCCTATCACGTTCTTGGCTCTTTCAAAGACGACTGACGGCAGCTGCCCATTTAAGCACCTTGACGCGCTTGTAGGCGAGTATAAAAAGCTACTTGAGCAAATTTCTAAGCTTGATGATGAAATTTTAGTGCAGTTTGACGAGCCGATCTTCGTAACTGACAAAAATGAAAGCGACCTTTTGCCACTTATCACAAAGGTTTATAACGAGCTAACAGGCGTTGCTAGCAACATCAAAATCGTATTTACGACATATTTTGAGCATGCGATCAAGGCAGTTAGCGAAGTGGCTAAAACTAAAATTTACTGGTATCGCACTTGACTTCATCCACGGCAAGAGAAATTTCGAAGCACTTGAGACTATCAAAAATAGCCACTTGACGCTATTTGCAGGCGTGATCGACGGCAGAAATATCTGGAAAAGCAACATCGATGATAAGGTAAAACTTGTTCGTGAAATTTCAGAGAAAATAGGCGGCAAAGACTTTTACATCGGCACTTCATGCTCGCTTCTTCACGTGCCATACACTCTAAAATATGAAGAGAATTTAAACCCTGAGATCAAAAGCTGGCTAAGCTTTGCGGTTGAGAAGCTTGATGAGATCAAGATCATCACAAAACTAGCAAACGGCGAGAAGCTTGGTGAGAGTGAAACAAAAATTTACGAAGAGAATAAAAATGCAGTTAAAACTCGCGCCACTTCAAAGCTCATCCACTCTGAAAGCGTCCAAAAACGCATCAAAAATTTAAGCAAATTTGAGCGTGACGAGAAATTTGAAGACCGCATCAAAATTCAACGCGAAACGCTAAAATACGGCATCTTGCCAACAACAACGATAGGTAGCTTCCCTCAAACGGTTGATCTTCGCGTACTTCGCCAAAATTTCAAAAAAGGCGAGATCGATGCGGCTGCCTATGAAGCTGGCATCAAAAAATATATCGATCACTGCGTGAAATTTCAAGAGGATATCGGACTAGACGTGCTAGTACACGGCGAGCCAGAGAGAAACGACATGGTTGAGTACTTTGGCGAGCAGATCAGCGGATATGCATTTAGCCAAAATGGTTGGGTACAAAGCTACGGTAGCCGCTGCGTTAAGCCACCACTTCTCTTTGGTGACGTACGCCGCCCAGAGCCGATGACTGTTAAGTGGATGAAATACGCTCAAAGTATCACAAAACACGTAATGAAGGGCATGCTAACAGGTCCTGTGACTATGCTAAACTGGAGCTTTGTGCGTGACGATCTTCCAAGAAGCGAGGTAGCAAAACAGCTCGCACTTTGTATCTATGACGAGATCGCAGACCTTCAAAATGCGGGCATCAGAGTGATCCAAGTCGATGAGGCAGCGTTTAAAGAGGGCTATCCGCTAAGAGCTGAAAATATCCCAGCTTATGAAAATTTGCGGTTGATTGCTTTAAGCTTTCAGTAAGCTCGGCTGAGGCAAAAACTCAGATACATACACATATGTGCTACTCTGAATTTAACGATATTATTAAGACTATCGAGGCAATGGACGCTGATGTTATCAGTATCGAGACTGCAAGAAGTGGCAACGAGCTACTTAAAATTTTCAAAGCCGTTGGTTACAAACAAGAGGTCGGACCTGGCGTTTACGACATCCACAGCCCACGTGTGCCAAGTGTTGAGGAGATCGTCGCTCAGATCAAAGCTCTGCTTGAAGTCTTGCCAAAAGAGCAGCTCTGGATCAACCCTGACTGCGGCCTAAAAACCAGAAAATGGGAAGAGGTCGAGCCAAGCCTTAAAAACATGGTAGAGGCTGTCAAGATCGTAAGAGGTCTATAAAATTTAATTAAAAAGGATTTGAAAAATGAAAAGGATTTTTCTATTTGTAATATTAGTTATATTTGCGTCCGGATGTAGTTCTGGACGCCACTCTATACCACTCAACAAAGGTGCGTACAAGCAAACAAATATCTATAGTATCAGCGAGGCTTTAAATTTAGAAGCTGCCAAAAAAGAGCTAGCAGGCTTTGAAAATGTGAGGCTTGAATTTGGCTCAAACGACCAAAACAAAAGCGTCATCAAGGCAAATGTAAAGGTTCAAAGATTTATCACTGATAGCGGAGATATAAAGGGCTATTGCCAAGAGGCTTTTGTCGCCGTCATAAAAAGATATATGATAGCTGCTAAAAAGCAAAATGCCGACGTGGCAAATATCGTGAGCTTTTGGCGAGCCGATGCGAAATACCTAAAAGACGAGTTTGTCTGCATGTCATCAAAAAGTTCTGTTGGCGTGGTGATGAGGGCTGATCTGGTTCAAAAGTGAGAAAATGCTAAAAGAGAAAATTTTAAATAAAGAAAAAGGGCTCGTGCTATATGGCCTCACTCCTCCAAAAGCTGAATTTGAAGAGGCAAAGCTGCGTGAGATATCAGAGCGATGGAGCGGGCGGATAAATGATATCAAGGCCGATGGGCTCGTGCTTTACGAGGTGCAAGACGAGAGCGAGAGAAATGATAGCGAGAGGACATTTGAGTTTAGTGGGACGCTAAGCCCAGAAATTTACTACAAAAAGTACCTAAACGTCGCAACACATAGTATATTTTACCGCGTGGCTAGCGGATACGGCGAGGATGAATTTCGTGCAGCGCTTAAGGCTCAAAGCTCAAATTTAAACGTTCTAGTGGGGCAACTTCAAGCACGCAAAAAGTGAGGCTAAATTTAGCTCGCGCCTACGAGATCGCTAGCGAATTTAAAGAGTTAGCAGTAGGCGGTGTCTGTATTGCAGAGCGTCACGGCAAAAAGGGCGATGAGCCACAAAGGATGCGTGAAAAGATCGCAGCTGGGGCTAAATTTTCATATCACAAGCGATCTTTGACGCACAGCTAGCGCGTAAATTTTAGAGGATTGCGCGGCTGCAAAGATAAGCGAGCCGATATTTCTTACATTTAGCACAGCGGGCAATGCAAAAACGCTCGAATTTATCAAATGGCTCGGAGTGAGCGTGCCAAGCTCGGTTGAGGAGAGGCTAAATTTAAGCTCTGACTACCTAGCTAGTAGCTGCGAGATCATAAAAGAAATTTGGTGCGAGCTAAAGAAATTTGGCGACGAAAATGGGCTAAATTTAAGCATAAATATAGAAAGCGTAATGGCAAAACGCGCCGAGATCGAAGCGAGCCTGGAGCTAACAAAAAACATAAGAGAGTTGGTGTAACGCCAGCTCTTGCAACAAATTTCTACAAGTTCTTTCTTGATGGTGCAATGGCGCCACAAATCCACAAAGAGTAGTCGTTATCATTGGCGATCACAAGCTGTTTTAAGGTCGGTTGCCACTACTTGTCAAATTTTAAAAACTGCTATAATAAAAACGATATGGCTTTATGTAAGAAATTTGACGAGATATATGAATACGGCAAACTGCTAAGAGAAAAAAGGCGGTGCTTTGGCAAGGCAAATTTATCAAAGGTGCTGTGAAAATCGTTGAAGTAAAATAGCCAAACATTTGATCCAAAAGTATAGAAATTTAGCTTCAAACAATATCTAAATTTTACTAAACCCCCCTCACTCTACCTTATATCCAGTGCCTCGCACTGTTTTTAGGCAAATAGTTGGTATCTTAGCTCTTATCTCTCGCACGAGCGATCTTGTGCGGTCTTGCGATAAGGTTTCGTTTTTGTATAGGTGGTGATCTATCTCGTCGTAGGTGACGACGTAGGGCGAGTTTTTGCATAAAATTTCAAGCAGCTGGCTCTCTTTTTGCCAAGATAGATGACCTCGCTCTCTTTCTTACGCAAAGGGAGTCTTTGTCAAAGACTAGGCCATTTTTTAGCTCAAATTTATAGCCTAAAAGCACCTTGCAAAGCCTAAAAACATGAAATAAAAACTCTTCAGGGCAAAATGGCTTAATGATAAAATCATTAAGCCTAGCGTAGTAAATCCTCTTAAAAACGCTAGGGACGCTAACATCTAGCAAAAGCATAATGGGAGTGATGTTTTGGCTATCTCTTATAAATTTAACCAGATCAAGGTTTAAATTTCTTTATCCGTTGCCGCGCTCAAAGTCCTTGATGGCTGAGCACGCGCTTTTTAGCTGCATCATCCTAAACCCAAAGCGGTAAAGCGATGCATTTAGGATGACATTTTGCTAAAAGTCGCTTAAGAAGCAGCAAAGCTTCTTTGTTAGCCAGCTAGACCGCCACCAGCTGGCTTTTTAGCGTCTTTTTCAGCCTTTTGTTTTAAAATTCTTCTTCGTCTTTTGTAGGTTTGTACTCATCTTTGAAGAATTTTGCTTAGTTTCGATCCTCTTTTCAAGCATCTTTTTATCATGAAATTTTATATGTTGGCTTCCAGTACTCAAGATAGTTTCTAAAGCCAGCGCTGTGACCTGCGTCGTAGTGGCAGCTTGCACATTTTAGCTCTTTAGGAGTGTCAAGGAGCTTTTTGTAGTGCGCGTGCATCTTTTGAGCTTGCGCTGAAGTGTTGTTGCTATCTATCACGTTTGTGTGGCAGCTTGTGCAGCCGTTGTCAAAGACGAAATGCTCGCGGTTTTTGAGGTTTTTGCGCCAGTCAATAGCACTAGGATCGCCAAAGAAATGCACCCAGCCCTCTAAAATGCCATTTTTTGCCTTTGTTAGGGCGTATTTTGCGATGTTGTCATGTGGTATGTGACAATCCACACATCTTGCTTTGATACCAGTTTTACCCTTGCCGCTGTGGATGTCGTCGTTGTAGGCGATGACCATAGGATCCATCTCGTGGCAAACGATGCAGAATTTATCCCCACTCGTCTCATCAAGCGCATAATGAACTGGCAGAACGACTAAAAATCCAACAATTCCGCTTATGAAGATTATAAGCGCTAGTAATTTTTTTGAAATTTTCATGGTGTTACTCCGTTCATCCATTGTGGCACCTCGTGTTCATGGCACTCAGAGCACATGTTTGTAGATGGTTTGTGCTCGTTGTGGCACTCGTCGCAGTATAAAGTCGGACCATCGTGAACAGAGTTGTGAGGATTTGCCTTTAGAGTATCCATAAATTTTAGCCTCTGGGCTAAGAGCTTTTTGCTCTTATGACAGGATAGGCAGCCAGCGTCGCCGATCGCTTTAAATTTGCTAGGATCATCGCCCTGGTTTTGGTGACAATCAACGCAGTCAAAGCTTAGATGTTCGTGATGAGGTTTGATCTTATATTTGGCTCGTAGCTCATCAGAGACTGCTATTTTTGTGACGTTTAGATCGCCCTTTGGCATATCGGCACCAAAGAGATGAAGCGAAAATAAACAGGCAAAAATAGCGATGAATTTAAGCTTATTCATACCCTTTTCCTTTCTATTGAAAATTTATTAACGTCAAATTTCGGTGGAAAACTAATATTTTTACTTAAACTTATTTTTATAAAATTATAGTCTTCGCTTGGTTAAATCTGCATTAATAATAATTTAGTGTGCCAAAATATAGACCAGTTTTATGAAGTTGGATTTTAAAGAAAATGGCAATTAAGCTAAATAAAATGGAAAATAAAATATAATCCCAAATCTTTGGTCCCGTAGCTCAGTTGGTAGAGCACTACCTTGACATGGTAGTGGTCGAATGGTTCGAGTCCATTCGGGGCCACCATTTTTATATCAAAATTCCCAAAACACAAAAAACTAAAAAATAAAATTTAAAAATATATTTTGTAACTCTGACGTTTTTAAATTTTGTATAAAACTCCTAAAATACGGCAATTTTTTACTAAATTTAACTCAAAAATTTACAACTTCATATCTCAAAAATGTCACAACTGTACCAAAGTACAATAGCTATAAAATAAATTTTTTACTTATAATTGACAACATAAAAATACGCAAAGGGGAAAAATTATGAGTAAAGTTAAAGGACTAATCAAATCAATAATCGGCACGGATGCCATCGTCGCAGTTGATGCTAATGGAAATCAAAGAACTCTAAAAGCAGGCGACGTGATCTATGACAACGAGGTCATAAAAGAGCAAGACGGCGTAAAGGTCGAGGTGCAAGCTGTGCAAACTCAAAATGAAAATGCTAGCGATGAGACTGGCAAAGAGATAGCATCGCTACAAGAGCAATTATTAAATGGTAAAAATATCTCTGATCTTGAAGAGACTGCAGCTGGAGGCACTCAATCAGCAGGCGGAGTAAGCTCGAATGGCGTGAGCCTTGGTGCTGCTAGCTTTGCAAACGGTGGTCACTACTCAAACATCAATGCAAATTTTGGCGATCTAAGCTCTCAAGCAAATGCTAGCGCAGAGGCTTTTACAAATGTAAGCGGTGGTGCAAGCGAGGAGGGCTTTAGTCTTGATGCGCTTGCGGCTGCGATAGATAATGTATATAACAATATATTCTCGCAGCCACTAGAAGTATCTGTTACGGCAATGGATGATAACGTAGTGACTGGTAATACAGATCAGGCAGTAAGCGGCAACCTTGACATCGAGGGCAATATCTTAGAGCATGAAAATTCACAAAGAACAGGTCTGCATATCACAAACGATAACACTCCAACTTTAGTTGGTAAGGCTACTTCGAACGCTACTATAAGTATATTTGATGGCGAAGGTGAGAGCGCACCGCTACTTGGTACGACAACTACTGATGCAGACGGAAACTGGTCATACACACCAACTTCACCTTTAGCTGATGGAGACCAGTAAATTTACCATTGAAGCTAGCAAAGTAGCTGCAAATGGCGAAGAGCTAAAAGCTACAAGCACGCAAGAGATAACTGTTGATACAGACAATAGCACCTTGTCTATCACAAAAATATCTACTGATGACTTTTCTGACTTGTCACACTATAACACAATGTATGATAGCAATAAACAATACAACTTTTCACCGACTATAGAGGGCAAAGCAGAGCCATTTGCTGATATAAATTTAGTTATCACAAAAGCTGAAGTTGTTTACAATGATGGCTTAGGTAACTCTTGGGTAGAGCAAGGCAACGAAGCTCATGTAGTTGAAAGACTAAGTGCTAGGGCTGATGCTGATGGCAACTGGAGAGCTGAGAGTAGTGTGTTGGATACTCTTGATACTAACGAATACACAGTCCAAGCTTCATCAGTAGATGAGGCTGGCAATAAATACGCAGAACCTCAAGCAACGACATTTTATATGCCACTTGAGCCTATAACTGTCGCTCCAACAGACCACCTGTAATATTAAATTTAATGTGGAGAGCCTTCTCTCCACGCACTTTTAAATTTACTTCAAATACTCTTTTGCGTCGTACTCTTTGCCCGCATCGTGATCTTTTAAAAGCCTTGCTACGACGGGGCTTAGAAGGATAATGGCGATCAAATTTGGCACAACCATAAGGCCGTTAAACATATCAGCCAAGCTCCAGACGAAATTTACCTTTTGCAAGCTTCCCAAAAAGACAAAAACGACTACCAAAATTTGAAACGCCCTGACCGCTTTTGCGCCAAAAAGGTAGCGCACGTTGATCTCAGCAAAGTAGTACCAGCCAAGTATGGTCGTAAATGCAAAGAAAAATAGGCAGATCGCCACGAAGCTATAACCACCAGTTTTGCCAAAGATGTGCGAAGAGAAGGCTTCTTGCACTAAGGTGATGCCAGTAAAGACCGCCTTGCCGTTTTCAAAACTAATTACATTTGCAGTAAGCACTACAAAAACTGTAATGTTTAGCACGATAAAAGTATCCACAAAGACGCTCATTATACCAAGTACGGCTTGATCGACTGGGTGTTTGACGTTTGCAGCAGCGTGTGCGTGCGGAGTAGAGCCCATGCCAGCTTCGTTGCTAAAAAGTCCCCTTGCGATGCCGTATCTCATAGCAGCTGCGATGCTAGCGCCAGTTGCGCCGCCCCAAGCAGCCGAAGGATCAAAAGCAGCTCTAAATATTAGCGAGATCGCTTCTGGGATATGTTCGAAATTTAAAGCGATGATAGCTATGCCAACGATGATATAAAGCAGTGCCATTAAAGGCACGATCTTTTCAGCGACCCTTGCGATCGCTTTTACGCCGCCTATAAAGATGACTGCGCAGACGACGGCTAAAAACGCCCCTGTTAGCCACTGCGGTATGCCAAAAGCGCCACTAAAGCCGTCAGATATGGAGTTTGCTTGAACCATATTGCCTATAAAACCAAGCGCGATGATGATAGCGATAGCGAAAAATCCAGCTAGAAATTTCGCCCATTTGCCCTTTAAACCGCGGCTTATATAAAACGCTGGGCCGCCTATTGTGTGGCCGCTGTCATCTTTGGTGCGGTAAATTTGAGCGAGGCAAATTTCAGCAAAATTTGTAGCCATGCCTAAAAATGCTGCGCACCACATCCAAAATATGGCTCCTGGACCGCCCATGATAAGAGCTGTCGTAGCACCCACGAGATTTCCAGTGCCAACTTGCGCGGCGATAGCGGTTGCGACTGCTTGAAACGAGCTCATACCAGCCTTGCCAGCAGCCTCGCCGTGAAGTGAGAAATTTCCAAAAAGCTTGCCTAAACCCATTTTAAATTTAAAAATTTGAACAAAGCCAAGTCTAATGGTGAAAAATAGTCCAGTTCCGCAAAGTAGGGCGATAAGGAAGTATGGACCCCAAAGAAATGAATTTATACTTTCAACGCAGTTATTTAAAATTTCAGCAAAATTTGTAGGCATTTTTTAACTTTCGTGATTGATTTGGATTTGAGAAGTATATTTGAAAAAATATAAAATTTAAATTAATAGCTAAAAAATCATGGCCTAGCTAAATTTTTACAAAAGAGCCCTGCAAAACCACGCTTGAATAGTAATAAAAGCTGTAAAATAGCCTATCGTCATAGCTTAGCTCGTCTTGCTTGATGATCTCAAGATACTTTGGCTCTAGCATTTGCTCCATCTTTGCAAGCGGTTTTGCATGCTCAAGCTGCTCTAATTTCTCGCAAATTTCAAGCATAAATTTAAAAAAGACTTCAAGCTTACGTGAGATAAATTTGGCTGCCTCGCCTTTTTCGTCTAGCGCACTTTTATAAATTCGCACTAAAAAGACTAGCGCAAATGGCGTTGCGTGCCAAAAAGTTTCTTGATACTCGCACTGAGCCACTATCTCATCAAGCAGCTCGTCAAGCTCATTTTCATCAAATTTGGTCTTTTTCACAGCTTGCGAAAGGCTCTTTAAAATTTTGGCAAAAAGCTCCGCCGTGCCGTAACTGCAGCTTAGTCTATCCCACGGAACATCATCTACTTTTAAATTTGCGATATATTCTAAATTTTGCTGGTTCATGCGCGTACCTTTTAAATTTCAAAAGAGTAAAGCCTAAATTTAGCCCTTTGATCTTATCTTTTCTAGCCACTCATTTAGCGTTTTTTCAAAGCCTATGCCCTTGCTTTTGTAAAAAACGAGCGGTTTTTCTAGGTATTTTTGCTCGACCCAGCCGCCAAAATCATGCGGATAAAGGTAGTCCTTGCTCTCTTTTGTGTGATTTTTTAGATATGGCGGGATATTTAAAATTTCTTCGCTTTGCACGTATCTTAGGGCGGCATTTATCGCATTGTAGCTGGAGTTTGACTTTGGCGAGCTGGCTAGATAGACGGCGCACTGAGCCAGTATGATCCTAGCCTCTGGAAAGCCTATCTCTTTTACCGCACTTAGCGTGCTTGCGGCTAAATTTAGCGCATTTGGGTTTGCGTTGCCGATGTCTTCGCTGGCAAATATCGCCATGCGTCTTGCTATGAAGTCAGCGCTCTCGCCAGAGTCAATGAGTCTTGCAAGGTAGTAGATGACGGCGTTTTCGTCGCTTCCACGCAGGCTTTTTATAAAAGCGCTTGCTAGCTCGTAGTGCGTGTCGTCCTCTTTTGCCCCTCTTTTAGGGCGTTTTGGCGAAGTGTTTTTAAATTTTCTAGGCTCACATTTTCATCAAGCGTGACGGCAAATTCGAGTAAATTTAACATAGCTCTTGCGTCACCGCCGCTACTTTTAAAGAGATACTCCTTCGCCTCCTCGTCAATGCTAAATGAAATTTGCTCTCTTATCTTGCCAAGAAGCTCCTCAAAATCGCCACTGCTAAGCGGTCTAAACTCAAAGAGCATCGAGCGGCTCCTGATGCCTGAGCTTAGCGTGAAAAAGGGATTTTCCGTGCTAGCGCCGATGACTAGGGCTTTGTAGTTTTCCATGGGGATGAGTAGCGCTTCTTGCTGGGTTTTGCTTAGTCTGTGGATCTCATCTATGAAAAAGAGTGGCTTATTTAGGGCGTTTTCGTAGTTTTTTAAAATTTTACGAAAGTCATCTATCTTTAAATTTCCGCCGTCAAACTCGTAAAAGTCGTAGTTTGCACCGCTTGCCACAGCCCTTGCAAAGCTCGTCTTGCCACAGCCTGCTGGACCATAAAATATAGAGTGCGGTATCTTGCTTGTGGCTATAAATTTTAAAAAAGCCGCTTTAACCGCCTTTTGACCGCAAATTTCATCCAAGTTTTTTGGTCTAAACATCAGTGCAAGTGAGCTCAAATTTACTCCTTTACCGCTTTTGGCAAAATTTTGGCCTTTGCGCTAAGGCTCTCTATCTTTAGCTCATAAATTTTCATATTTTTTAGCCCATACTCGGCCGCCACGTCAAAGGTGCTCATCGCGTAGGCGGTGTATTTTTGGCTGAGAATTTTAAAATTTCATATCTTTTTGCTTCATCTGTCACTTCGTAGGCTCTTGTTTTTGCGACGGCGCTTTTGTATTCAGTCGTAAAGACCTTGCCGCCAAGCGCCTTGCCGTCGTCTTTTATCATTTCTAGCTCGCTATCATTTAGATGTGGGACTTTATTAAAGCTAACGCAGACAAACTCTACTTTTCGTCCATTTTGAAGTAGTTTTGCCTTACTGCCAGCGCTCGCTCCGTGTACAAAAATGCTCTTGCCAACTCTAACAGGCGAGATAGGTACGCTAAAATTTCTCCCTCATCATCTACACATGAGATCACGGCGTATTCGCAGTTGTCGATGATCTCAAGCGCCTCGTCTTGGCTAAGCTCTCTATCTTTTCGCCTCATTTTTCATCCTTTTTTTACAAAATATTTTAAAATTTAAGTGCTTAAAGGCTAGTATAACGCAAAAATTTCAAGGAAAAATATGAAAAAATTTGTCATTTTTGCCCTTTTGCTGGGCGTAAATTTATTTGGTGCAAGCGAGGTTTGCAAGGAGTATGTCAAGCAAAGCAGGCTCTATCTTGATGAGCTTTACGCCAAAGAGAGCAAGAAGCTTGCGGGTGACGAGAAGGCGCTAAGGCTTTTTGAGCTTAAATTTGATGAGTTTAAGCAAAGACAAAGCGGCCAAGAAGTGATGATAATGCAAAATAACGATGAGAAATTTTGCAAAAGCGAGCTAGAAAAGGTAAATAAGCTTCTTAGTGAGCTTAAAAAATAGCTCAAATTTGAGCGTTTAAGTCCCACTCGATGGGCGTTTTGCCATGGTTTGCTAGGTAGATATTTGCCTTTGAAAAGTGTCTGCAGCCAAAAAACGCCCCACGAGCTAGCGGACTTGGGTGGGCTGCCTCTAAAATGAGGTGCTTGCTGGCGTCTATTAGCGGCGCTTTTGCCTTGGCTGGGTTGCCCCAGAGCATAAAAACTACGTTTTGTAAATTTTCACTTATCTTTCTTATGACGGCGTCTGTAAAGCCCTGCCAGCCGAAGCTAGCGTGAGAATTTGCCGCTCCAGCACTTACACTTAAAGTTGAATTTAATAAAAGCACGCCTTGCTTTGCCCACTTTGTAAGATCGCCGCTATTTGGCTCTTTTATGCCAAGATCGGCGTAAATTTCTTTATAAATATTCACAAGGCTTGGCGGTATTCTCACGCCACTTGGCACTGAAAAGCTTAGTCCCATGGCTTGATTTGCGCCGTGATATGGGTCTTGGCCAAGGATGACGACCTTTACGGCGTGAAATGGCGTTAGATTAAATGCGTTAAATATAAGCCCGCTTGGTGGATAGACGACGCCAGCGCTCTTTGCTTTTAAGAAATTCTCTTTGATGCGTGCGAAATTTTCGCTCAAAAACTCATCTTTTAGCACCTCTTTCCAGCTTGGTTCGATCTTTACGTCATCTAAATTTATCTGCATTTTCCTGCCCTTTTTTGGTTTTAGCGGTATAATTTTAACTGAAATTTATCCAAAGGAAAGAGCGGTGTCTGAGCAAATTTTTAATAAAATCCACGAGCTTCTTAGCAAAAATGGGGCTAAATTTAGAGTGATAGAGCATGAGAGAGCAAGGACTTCAGAGGAGGTTGCGAAGATAAGGGGCACTAAAATGAGTCAGGGCGCAAAGGCGCTGGTCTGCTCTATAAAAGGGGTGGATGAAGAGAAATTTAGGCAAATTTTTAAAGACGAAAATGTGCTAGATGGCTACTTACTAGATGACGAAAAGCCAGCGATGAAGGCTGGTGAAATTTACTTGCTAGCGGTCTTACCAGCTGACGAGCAGGCTGATCTTGACGCGCTTACGCAAAAATTTGATGGCAAAAGAGCAAGCCTTGCTAGCCCAGAGGAGGTTACGGCCTTGGCTGACTGCGTATTTGGCTCGGTTCCGCCATTTAGCTTTCATAAAAATTTGCACCTTGTTGTGGATGAGAGTTTGCTAGAGCGAAACGAGGAGATCGCCTTTAATGCAGGGCTTCTTGATAGATCAGTCGTTTTAAACGCAAAAGACTACGCCAGGATAGTAAAGCCGGTGTTTGTTAAATTTGCAAAAGAAAAGTGCTAGGCTAACCACTTCCTAGCACTGAAATTTGTCGGGAGAAAAATGAATTTAAGTAATGCAAAGACGAGAAATTGCTAAATTCATTTCAGGAGCAAATATTATCAAGGATAATCTTAAAATATAATAAATTATATTGATAAAATATGCATATTTTAGGGCTTTTTACATTTATATATAAAAATATATATTTTAAAATCCAAAAATTTTGGCTCAAATTTTACTAAATTTAAAAGAAATTTATAAAAATTTGCTTAGCAATTATTAAGTTTAGCTTAAAGCCCATTTCGATAAAATCCTTAATCGTTCTTTTATCGTAAAAAAGACAATTTGATATAAGGAAAAACAATGAGCGATATCATCGCATACAAACTAAATGGCGAAATAGTCGATACTCAAAGTATCGCAGGGCGTGAGAGTAGTGCTGAGCCTATCTATTTTGACAACTCAAAAGAGGCACTACACGTTATCAGACACTCCTGTGCGCACCTAATGGCACAAGCTATCAAATCACTCTATCCAAAGGCGAAATTCTTTGTCGGACCAAACGTAGAAGATGGATTTTATTATGATTTTAGAGTTGATGATGAGGGCACGAAGCTAGGCGAGAGCGATCTAGCAGCAATCGAAGATAAGATGAAAGAGCTTGCTGAGAAGAAATTTGACATCGTTAAAACCTGCTCAACCAAAGCTAATATGAGTGAGAAATTTAAAAACGACAATCTAAAACAAGAGGTCTTAAAAAGAATTCCAGATGGCGAAGTGAGTAGCTACGCACAAGGCGATTTTGAAGACCTTTGCCGCGGACCACACCTGCCAAATACTGAAATTTTAAAATTCTTCAAGCTTACACGCGTGGCTGGCGCATATCTTGGCGGCGATGAAAGCCGTGAGATGCTAACTGGAATTTACGGCACAGCTTACGCAGACAAAGAGAGCCTAAAAGAGCACATCCACATCATCGAAGAGGCTAAAAAGCGTGACCACAGAAAGCTTGGCGTCGAGATGAAGCTATTTACATTTGATGAAGAAGTGGGTGGCGGTTTGCCTATCTGGCTACCAAATGGCGGACGCTTAAGATCAAAACTAGAGCAGCTCTTATACAAAGCTCACCGCGACCGCGGCTACGAGCCAGTGCGAGGTCCTGAGCTTTTAAAGGCTGACGTTTGGAGAAGAAGCGGCCACTACGCAAACTACAAAGAAAATATGTACTTTACAACGATCGATGAGACAGAGTATGGCATCAAGCCGATGAACTGCGTTGGTCACATCAAAGTCTATCAAAGTGACATCCGCTCTTACCGCGACTTGCCGCTTAAATTTTTTGAGTATGGCGTCGTGCATCGCCATGAAAAAAGTGGCGTGCTTCACGGACTTTTCAGGGTTAGAGAATTTGCGCAAGATGACTCACATATCTTTTGTATGCCAAGCCAGATCAAAGAAAATATCTTAGAAATTTTAAAATTTGCTGGCACGATAATGGAGAATTTTGGCTTCCACTATGAGATGGAGATATCAACCAAGCCAGCCAAAGCTATCGGTGGCGATGAAATTTGGGAAACTGCTACAAAAGCGCTAAAAGAAGCTCTTGATGAAAATGGCTTTAAATACGGCATCGACGAGGGCGGCGGCGCATTTTATGGACCAAAGATCGACATTAAGATAACTGACGCGCTTAAGAGAAAGTGGCAGTGCGGCACGATACAAGTTGATTTTAACTTGCCTGAGCGCTTTGATCTAGGCTACATCGACGCAAATAACGAAAGACAGCGCCCTGTAATGCTTCATAGAGCACTGCTTGGCAGTTTTGAGAGATTTATAGGAATTTTACTTGAGCACACTGCTGGCGAGCTACCATTTTTCATAGCTCCTACGCAAGTCGTCATCGTGCCTATTAGCGACGCGCATTTAGACTACGCAAAAGAAATTTCACGCGAGTTAAGAAAGATCAACGTCGATAGCGAGATCGCAAGTAAAAATGAGAGTTTAAATAAGAGAATAAGAACGGCAGAAAAACAAAGGGTGCCTATGATAGTCGTGCTAGGAGACAACGAAGTAGCGAACAAGAGCGTTGCGTTGCGCGACAGACAGGCTAGGACGCAGAGCGATATGAGCTTGGCGGAATTTATAAATTTAACGAAGGAGAAACTTAGTGAGGTACATTTTTGAGTAAGGAAAATGAAGTATTGCTCAATGAGGACATAAGGGCGAGAGAGGTAAGATGTGTAGGGGATGATGGCACGGCATACGGTGTCATCTCAAGAGATGAGGCTTTAGAGATCTCAAATAAGCTTGGGCTTGATCTAGTGCTTATAGCGCCAGACGCGAAGCCGCCAGTTTGCAAGATAATGGACTACGGTAAATTCCGCTATCAGCAAGAGAAAAAGCAAAAAGAGGCCAAGAAAAAGCAAAAAACCATCGAGATAAAAGAGATAAAACTCTCTGTCAAGATCGCCCAAAACGATATAAACTACAAGGTTAAACACGCAAGCGAGTTTTTGCAAGATGGCAAACACGTTAAATTTCGTGTATTTTTAAAGGGTCGCGAGATGAGCACCCCAGAGGCTGGCGTAGCCATGCTTGAGAAGGTATGGGAGATGATCAAAGATGAAGCTGACCGCGACAAAGAGCCTATAATAGAAGGTCGTTATGTAAATATGCTTGTAACTCCAAAAAGGGTTAAATTCTCACAAAGAGCAGGCTAGGGCTTGCTCTTTTTATTAAATTTTTAATACAAAAACTCACAAATAACTATTTCTCAAAAAATCTATCATTTTTATATTTGCTAAATTTACGCAAGGGCGTTTGCGGTTTATGTGGCTTGCGAGTTTGTAAATTTTAGTGTTTGCGTGGGTGTTTGAAATCAAATTTTGTCTAATCGCAGGCTAAATTTGGCAAGAAACTTGATTATTTGTAGCTTAAAATTTAGCAAAATTTAAATTTTCTTATCCAAATTTGATTATCTTGCTGTCACTCACAAAAGAGCTTTGCATAAAAACTTCTTGTGGGTTTTAAATTTCGTTTTTTATATGCTTGCATGAGTATTTGAGGCTAAATTTGGCAAGAGAAATATTGTTTTAATAATACTTTTTATGTTGTGACTAAATTTGATGAGAAATTTGCTTATTTATGGGTTAAATGCAGTAAATTTCAATTTTCGCTTACCAAAATTTATCCCACCTTTTTTACTGCCTCTTACGTGAGTGCTTTGCTGAAATTTGACAAGGTAAAGCTACCTTGTTGGAGTGAATTTGATAACCATATTGTGAGTTTATAAATTTATGGTGCGTGTGCGAGTATTTTAGACTGAAATTTTGTAAGAAATTCGCTTGTTTATAGTTTAAATTTATAAAAGAGATTTTAGTACGGAGCGAGCCTAAATTTCATAAGCCGTTTCTTGCAAAAAGTGCTTTTTATCTGCTTGAGAAATCTTAAGTTTTGCTCGCTTTCTGGTAGGATTTCATCATTTAGCTTTACTATGTCGAAGTTGCAAGCGCTATGAAAATTTCTCGTTTGCGACACACCTGCTGCAAAGCCCTTCATTCTCAAGTAGCCATGCATAGAACGCACTACTTGTGCAATCAAGCAAAAAACATCAACGGCAAAAAATTTCAATTTTACTGCTCAAACCTCGCCGCTCCACCATTTGCCGCCGTATCAGCTCTTTTGACAAAATTTCTATTAAATGCTCTAAAAAAGTGGTCTGCTCACCACTCTAGTGAAATTTAACCAAGCTTCAAATTCACATCTGCCACGCCAGCAAAATTTTTTAAAACGAACGCCGCATAAAATACTTCAAACTATCGTAAATTTGATAGCTTGCTAGTAAAATTTGCCACATAAAAGGCAAATTCTATTTTGGCTAAAAATCATAGCCTGCCTCGTATCGATTTACGCCCAAATTTAACTTGGACGTAAATTTACAGAGCAAAGAGCCAAAATCAGACTACACATATCCTTGATCTATCATCGCGTCAGCCACTTTTCTAAAGCCTGCGATATTTGAGCCAAGCACTAGGTTGCCCTCATCGCCAAACTCTTTACTCGTTTCGTAGCTTAGTTCAAAGATGTGATTCATAATGCCATGAAGTCTGCGATCGACCTCCTCGAAACTCCACGAAGTCATGCCAGCATTTTGCATCATCTCAAGTCCGCTTGTGCCCACGCCACCAGCGTTTGCTGCTTTTGCTGGAGCAAAGTGAAAGTCTTTTTGTGCAAGCATGAAATTTATCGCATCAAGTGTGCTTGGCATGTTTGCGCCCTCAGCCACGAAGCGGCAGCCATTTGCGTAAAGCACTTTTATGTCAGCTAGGTGAAGCTCGTTTTGTGTCGCACACGGGAAGGCTCCGTCGCATGGCACGTCCCAGACGCCGTTTCTGCCCTCTTTGTATTCGCTCACGCTTACATATTTTGCATTTGGTCTAAATTTGGTGTATTCGCTAAGGCGAGCGCGTTTCACTTCTTTTAGCTCTTTAAGCACCGCTAGATCGATGCCCTCAGCGTCATAGACATATCCGTTTGAGTCAGAGATGGTAATAGGCAGTGCGCCTGCTTGATAGAGCTTTTCGACTGTGTAGATGGCGACATTTCCGCTACCGCTGACGCTGCATTTTTTGCCCTCTAGATCAAGTCCAGCTTTTTTAGCATGTTTTGAGTGAAATATACTAGTCCGTATCCAGTAGCCTCTGTGCGCGCTAGGCTGCCGCCCAGTTTAGCCCTTTGCCAGTTAGGATGCCATCAAACCTGCCAGTTAGCTTTTTATACTGGCCAAACATATAGCCGATCTCTCTAGCGCCCACGCCGATGTCGCCTGCTGGCACATCCACGGTGTTGCCGATGTGGCGATATAGCTCACTCATAAATGCTTGGCAAAAGCGCATTATCTCGCCCTCGCTCTTGCCCTTTGGATCAAAGGTGCTGCCGCCTTTTGCACCGCCGATATTTACGCCAGTGAGCGAGTTTTTGAAAATTTGCTCAAATCCAAGAAATTTTAGCACGCCAAGATCGACGCTTGGGTGGAGCCTTAGACCGCCCTTGTATGGGCCAACAGCTGAGTTAAACTGCACGCGGTAGCCGTTATTTACCTTTGGTCTGCCATCATCGCCTGTGTATGTCACGCGAAAGATCACCGTGCGCTCAGGGATGACGATACGCTCTAGGATCGCGTGTTTTTGGTACTTGCTCTCTCTTTTGATAAGCGGCTCTAGGCTGTTTAAAACCTCAGTCGCAGCTTGGACAAAGACGCCTTGACCTGGGTTGGTCTTCTTTATCCACTCCATCGTTTGTTCGATGTACTCGCTCATTTTTGCTCCTTTTTCCTTTTTTTGTAGTTAAATATTAGCTCGGCTAGAAAAATTTTTATTTAAAGATATTTTAATATTTTTATTTTGGGCAATGAGTGTTACATATCGAAACTAAATTTATAAAAAGTGGTTTTTGCTTTGGTTACTGGGATAAATTTATAAAAGAGGATTTGGCTAGAGTGAGCCTAAATTTACCTAAATTTGCGCCATCTCTTGCCAAAAATCAAGTGCCACGTCGTCTGCTTGGACAAAATTTAGGATTTGCTCGGCTGATGGCATGGTTTCATCATTTAGCTTTGCTATATAGGTGCTAGCAATCGCTATGAAAATTTTTCAAAATCACTCGCGACGCGCCTGCTGCAAAGCTCCTCATCTCCAAGTAGCCACGCATAGACCGCACCGCTCGTGCAATCAAGCAAAAATATCCACGGATCTCCCACGGCAAAAACTATCAAATTTGCTGGCCTCTCCTCGCCCTGCCACCATTTGCCACCAAACTCATCTACGCTGTTTAGACGCACTAACTCGCTCGCGTAGTCGCCTCTAGAGCCAAAGCTGACATTGCAAATTTCAAAATTGCCAAGCTCAAATTTGCTTAAAAGCTTTGTAAATTTAGCTGGGAAATTTACACCAAGGCTCTTTTGTGCTTGCATAAACGCCAAAGCGTCCTTTTGTGGCAAAAGTCTCATACCAGTTATGCCCTCTTGCTCTAGTGGCAAGAAAATTTGATCTAGTTTTCTAGCGATCTCGTCTAATTTTAAAAACATATCGCTCCTTAAATTTGCTAAATTTGACAAATTTTATCAAATTTAGCCTAGTGCGCTTTAAAATTTGGGTTATAATCGCCATAAATTTAAGGAGCTAGCGTGGTTAGATCATATCCTCTTGATATGCCTGGCGTGGAGTTTCGTGGGCACGGTGTAACTGGCATTTATGAGATGGGTGAGCGCATTGCATTTGTGCATTTTGCTTTTGGGGTGCCTAGTGAGCTAGAGATAGCTCAAAAACTAACGCCAAACTACGTGCTACTAGATACATTTTCACGCGACTTTAGCGAGCATAAGAGATCAACGCTTGCCTACAAACAAAGCGAAATTTTTATAGCCAGCGACGCACTTTGCTACCAAGAAAATGGCTACTTCGTGCTAAATACTAGATACTACAAGGGCTACATAAACTCCCCAGCAAAGCTTATAAAGATAGATAACGGGCTGATGAGCGAGCTCGGCGTTGCTAATGAGCCCATAAAAGAGATATATAACGACGCTAAAACGTATGAATTTGATGGTTTTTGCGTGCGAATGAGCTCTCCATTTATGATGGAGTGCAAAGAAATTTTGGACAGCGCAGAGTTCAAAAGCGAAGCAAAAGATGAAAATTTAAACGCTAATTTGCCGCCCAAAGAGCAGGGCGCAAGGATAGGCAAGACCATCTGGCGGCTAAAGCTTGGCGCATATCTCTACACGCCAGTTTGCCTGAATGATGGGGTGCTTTACTTTGGCACCGCTGGCAAGGGCGGAGATGTATACGCCGTGGATGCAAAAAGTGGCGAGGTGATGTTTAAGTTTAAAACCAGCGGCACGGAGCATTTTGTTTGGATAAAAAGTCAAATTTTGCTCGCGAACCGCAAAAATAAGCCAGTTTTGATAAGCGCTAAAGATGGCTTGCTATTAAAAGAGATAGAGTTTGAGAAATTTAGACTTAGTGTAGATCAGATCATGCTAGTAAGCGGTGGTAGGCTCTACGCTGTGGCAAATGACGGAGCTAAAATTTACGCAGTTTGCGCGGAAATTTAGCTTTGGCGAAATTTATCGCCAAAGCCGCAATGAGATAAATTTTTATCTCTTCTTCTTATATCTTTTTATCGCCTCTACGATGACCTCTTCTAGGTCGTCATTTGGCTCTTTGTTCATATCATCATAGGTGTTTTCAAGGATAGTTTTTAAGTTTTTCTCGACGTAGCTAGTATCGAAAAATCCTCTTCTAAACTCCTTACTTTTGCTGATCGTTAGCAAAAATGGGATGATCGATTCGCACGCCCTCGATGGTAAATTCTTCAAGTGCTCTTTCAAGCTTATTTACCGCGAGATCGTAATCAGTCGCCTTGACGATCAGCTTTGCGATGAGTGAGTCGTAAAATGGCGGTATGGTGTAGTCTTTATAGACGTGGCTATCGACGCGCACAGATGGGCCAAGAGCTGGGTAGTAGCCCTCGATCGTGCCTGGTGCTGGGATGAAATTCTCCCAGACATTTTCAGCCGTGATCCTAGCCTCTATCGCGTAGCCACGTGGTTTGATGTCGCTTTGCTCGATCTCTAAAATCTCACCCGCAGCGATCCTTATCTGCCTAACGACAAGATCATGTCCTGTGATCTCTTCGGTGATGCCGTGCTCCACTTGGATACGAGTGTTCATCTCCATAAAGTAAAAGTTGTTGTAGTCATCTAGCAAAAACTCGATCGTTCCTACGTTTGAGTAACCCACAGCCTTTGCAGCTGCCACTGCGGTCACGCCCATGATCTTTCTTAAATTTTCACTAATCGAAGGGCAAGGCGCGATCTCGATGATCTTTTGGTGGCGCCTTTGGATAGAGCAGTCACGCTCGCAAAGGTGGATGATGTTGCCGTAGTTGTCGCCTAAAATTTGAAACTCGATGTGGCGAGGATTGACGACAAGCTTCTCCATAAAAACTTCGTCGTTGTTAAAGTATGCCTTAGCCTCTCTGGTGCACGACTCAAAGGCATCTTGCATATCTTCTTCTTGCCAAACCTCTCTAATGCCACGGCCGCCACCGCCACCACTTGCTTTTAAGATGACAGGGTAGCCGATGCGTCTAGCATGCTCTTTTATGGCGTCCATGCTCTCATCATTTAGCTTTTCAGTGCCTGGCACTATTGGTATGCCATTTTTCTTCATCAGATATCTAGCGATGTTTTTATCGCCCATTTTCTTGATGACTTCGGCCTTTGGACCGATGAAGATGAGCCCAGCGTCCTCAACCGCCTTTGCAAATTCGTAGTTTTCGCTTAAAAAGCCGTATCCTGGGTGTATCGCATCAGCCCCACACTCCTTAGCGAGCTTAACGATCGCTTTGGCGTCAAGATAGCCTTTGATCGGATCTTCGCCCACTTGATAGGCCTCATCAGCTATCCTGACATGCAAGCATTCGCTGTCTGGCGCTGTGTAAATTCCTACGCTTTGGATGTGTAAATCCCTACAAGCTCTGACTATCCTAACTGCGATCTCACCACGATTTGCGATAAGAATTTTATGTATCATAGGCTATCCTTTTTGAGTTTTTCTTATCATATAACTATTCGTTTTATTTTTAGATGAAATTTGTTAAGTCTGGTTTTAAAATTTTGAGTGCAAAAGGCTAAATTTATACTCAAATTTCTTTATTTGCTAACGATCTGTGGAAAAGGTGTGGCTAGGGCTTTTTTGCTAAAGTCTTGTGACTCGATCGTGAAATTTGTAGCAAATCTTTGAATGCCCTCTTTTTTATAAGCACGCCTTTGAATGGTAAAAAGGACTAAATTTCCGCCCTGTTTGGTGTAGCGATATATCGAGTGCTCGGCTGTCGGCACGCCATTTAAATTTGAAAATATCGTGATATCAAGATAAATTTCATTTGCGAGCGAGCCCTTTTTATAAGCTACTTTTAGCCCTTTTGCCTTTAGCTCTTTTAGATCATTTATCTTTTGCTCGACTGCTTGCTCTGGCGTAGCGTCAAATTTAAGGGTATTTAGCGAGAGCATGTAGCTAAAACTATCTAGTTTCTCACCAGGGAGCAAGTACTCCTGCGTGAATAAATTTGGCACAGGCTTGGCTGAGCTTGCTAGCGAGTAGAGTCTGTTGTCAAATTTTATCTGCATCGGCTCAAAATACTGAGTAGCCGCGAGTAAGAGCGCTGGCAAAGCGATAAATGCTAAAATTTCTTCATCAAATTCCTTTAAAATGGATTTACTATCATTATCCAGATGATGATGAGCATCGCGATAGTTGGCACTTCGTTGTAAGCTCTAAAGAAGATGCCACTTTTGTTACAGCGTTTCTCTTTGAGCTGCTTCATGTAGCGTCCAAGGTCTAGGTGATAGATGGCCATTAAGATGACAACTAAAATTTTGACGTGGATGTGACCAGTTTTTATAAGATCAGGCATCGCGATAAGTATCAATATGCCAGTAACAAATGAGCCAATGAGTGCTACCCAGCCGATGTAGTGATACATCTTGTACTCCATCACCTCAACCACTTTTACAAAGTCTGGCTTGTCCATGTTTTCTACGTGATAAACGTAGAGCCTTGGCTGATAAAACAGCACTGCCATCCACGAGATGAAAAACAAATAGTGGAGGTATTTTAAGTAAAGATAATATTCTGCCATAACGTCTCCTTATCTAAAAAGTATCTCTTTTCTAGCTTCAAATTCAGCCTTGCTGATCGCACCACTCTCGAAAAGCTCGTAAAGCCTTTTGAGGTCATCCTCTTTATCTTTTAGTTTTAGTCTCTCTTTTAGCTCGACTTTTTGTAAATTTTACTCGACATAAGCACCAACTAAAAATGCATCGATAAGCCACCAAATGCCCCAGATAGCTAAGAATGGTATGCCTATAATGAAATAAAATGTAGAGTAGCCAACGAAAAATAGTCCCATCATCAAAAAGCCAGTGATAAATTTACCAAGGTAAATTCTATGCGCTCCAAGCCAGCCAGTAAGTAGCCAAAGCGCGTATGCGACGTAGATATTATTTCCCACTCTCTCTCCTTTTTCTAAGGCTTTGCCAAAGTATCATCACGACGCAAAGATCGATCATCACATCAGCGAAGTTAAAGACCGCAAAGTTAAACCACTTATGCCAAAAGACATAATCCACGACGCCGCCATGGATAAATCTATCTGTGATGTTTGAGCTGCCAGCTCCTAGCAAAGCTCCAAGCCAAATGGCATGCGAGCAAAGTAGTTTTTTTTCAACGACTAGATAGACAAAAACGCCTAAAATGAGAGCTATCTGGATAAATTTAAGCCACTCATCTAAAAAGGCAAACATCGAAAATGCAACGCCCTTATTATATGTAAGAACTAGCGAGAAAAACTCGCCCTCCCACGAAAAACTATCTATAAATATCATCTTTATCGCTTGATCAACGATAAAAATGAGAAAAAATGCGATGAAAAATTTAACTAAGCTTTTATGCATTTAGGGCTTTTACAAAAAATTTCTCAACTTCATCCATGCGTTTTTCAACTAAAGTTTGATTTTTGCCTTCAAGCAAAAGTCTGATCAAATTTTCAGTGCCAGAGTATCTAAAGAGCGATCTTATGCCCTCTTTTGCTAGGCTAGCCTCAAGCTCTTTTAGCCCCTCTATCTTATCAAGCGGCTTTTTCTCTGTGATCTTTAAAATTTAGCAAAATTTGAGGATACGGCTTTAGCTCGCCAAAATTTCACTAGCTTTTTTACCTTTTTAAGCATCATCGCAACGACTTGCATCGAGGTAACAAGACCATCGCCAGTCTTGGCGTAGTCATTAAATATCACGTGGCCGCTTTGCTCGCCACCAAAATTTATGCCATTTTCTTTCATCATCTCAAGCACGTATTTATCGCCTACGTTTGAGCGAAGTAGCTTGATCTTGTGAGCTTTTAGATAGTCATCAAGTGCGGCGTTACTCATAACCGTAGCCACGATAGCTCCACCTTTTAGCGCCTTTTGCTCGTGTAAAAATGCAGCTAGTGAGCCAAGTATCGCATCTCCATGCACTACTTCTCCGTTTTCATCGACCACGACAAGCCTATCAGCATCGCCGTCAAATGCAAAGCCGATGTCAGCACGAAGCCTTTTTACCTCACTTGCTAGATCTTCTGGGTGAAGTGCGCCACAGTTTTGGTTGATATTGCTACCATTTGGCTCGTCGTTTATGACGATGACATCAGCTCCAAGCTCGCTAAATACAGTTGGTGCGACCTTGTAAGCAGCTCCGTTTGCCACATCTAAAACTACTCGTAAATTTTTTAAATTTAGCTCTTTTGGGAATGAATTTTTGATCTGAACGATATATCTGCCTATAACATCGTCGATCCTCTTGTTTGCGCCGATCTCTGTCATCGTCTTTTGAGCGCTTGCGATGAGCTCGTCATCGTAAAAAATTTTCTCTATCTCAGCTTCTATTTTTTCATCTAGTTTGTTGCCAAAGCTGTCAAAAAATTTGATGCCGTTGTCGTAGTATGGGTTGTGCGACGCACTTATCATTATGCCAGCGTCACAGCGCATATTTTCTGTTAAAAATGCGATCGCAGGTGTTGGCATAGGGCCTATTTGAAGGACGTTGTAGCCAACTGCAGTTAGCCCTGCAACGATGGCAGTTTCGATCATATAGCCACTTTTTCTAGTATCTTTTCCGACCAATATCACATTTGTCGCTGAGGTCTTTCTAAAGTAAATTCCAGCTGCCATTGCAAGGTGCATAGATGTCTGAGCTGAAAGCTTTTCGCCAGCCTTACCACGAACTCCGTCTGTTCCAAAAAGTTTCATAAAATTATCCTTTTTATTATAAAATGGTGCTATTTTATCAGAAATTATCAAATTTAAAATCTAAAATTTTATTTGTTTTAAAGCAGACTTAAATTCAGTTACAATTAAATATATTTTTCATATAATCACGGACTAAAATTATCAAAAAAGGTATATTATGGCAAACCATAAATCTGCTGAAAAAAGAGCTAGACAAACTATAAAAAGAACAGAAAGAAATAGATTTTACCGCACTAGACTTAAAAACATCACAAAAGCAGTGCGCGTAGCTGTAGAAGCTAAAGATATTGAAGCTGCAAATGAAGCTTTAAAAGTTGCTAACAAAAGCATCCATAGCTTCGTAAGCAGAGGCTTTTTGAAGAAACAAACTGCTGCTCGCCGCGTTAGTCGCCTTGCTCAATTAGTAAACACTCTAAAAGCTGCTTAATCTATTAAATTTTAATGTTTGCTGATAAACTTCATCCATTTTTGGATCGCTATGATGAAATTTCTACGCTTCTAAGCGATCCAAATATAGCAAACGATATCGAAAAGATGACAAAGCTCTCAAAAGAGCAATCATCTATCGAACCAGTCGCAACTGCTGCAAAAAAATATCTACAAATTCTAAACGACATCGAAGAGAATAAAGCCCTACTTGAGGACTCTGAGCTTGGCGAACTTGCAAAAGATGAGCTTAAAATTTAGAAATTTCAAGAGAGAAGCTTGAAGAAGAGATTAAAATTTTACTTCTTCCAAAAGATCCAAACGATGATAAAAATATATTTTTAGAAATTCGCGCAGGCACTGGCGGCGACGAGGCTGCGCTATTTGTTGGGGATCTTTTTAACGCTTACATAAGATATGCAGAGCTTCGTGGATATAAATTTGAGATCGTTAGCCAAAGCGAGGGCAACACTGGTGGTTTTAAAGAGATTATCGTGCTTATAAAGGGCAAAGGCGCTTACTCTAGGCTAAAATTTGAAGGTGGCACACATAGGGTTCAGCGTGTGCCAGAGACTGAGAGCCAGGGCAGGGTGCATACATCGGCTGTGACTGTGGCTATCATGCCAGAGGTTGAAGATAGCGAGATCGAGATCAATCCAAATGATATAAGAGTTGATGTTATGAGAAGCTCGGGCCACGGCGGTCAATCAGTAAATACAACTGATAGTGCCGTTAGGATCACGCACATACCAACAGGTCTTGTTGTGACAAACCAAGATGGCAAGAGCCAGCACAAAAATAAAGAAGCTGCGATGAAGGTGCTAAAAGCTAGACTTTACGAGATGCAAGAGCAAGAGAGGCTTGCAAAAGAGACTAGTGAGCGCAAAAGTCAGGTCGGTACTGGCGACCGCTCAGGTAGGATAAGAACTTATAACTATCCGCAAAACCGCATAAGTGATCACCGCATAAATTTAACTCTTTACCGCCTTGATGCTATCATGGCAGCGGGGCTATTTGATGAGATCATAGAGCCGCTCATCACTCACTATCAAGCAGAAGCTATGCTTGAGGCTGGCATCTAAGCGCAAAATTTATAAATTCTTACCAAATCATTAAAAATCAAAAATCTACAAACTAAGATCTAAAGTCATCTGATCTTGAAACGATCTTAGTTTGTCTGTTTTATAATAAAAAATAATATTTATTTATATATTTTTTCAAAAATAATTTAAATTAAATTTTTAGATTTTAGTTCATTTAGCGCGATATTTTGGGCTTTGGTAAATTATAAATCTTTACTTGTGATATTAAAAAAAATTTATTAATTGATCATAAGTTCGCATTAATAATAATACTCTATAATACCCAAACATTAAATCAAAACAAGGAGAAAATATGTCACTAAGTGCAAGAAATCAACTAAATGTTGAGATATCAGAAGTAAGAACAGGTGCGGTAAATTCGCTAATAGCTGGCAAACTAGCAGGTGGTGAGGTGCTAAAAGCAACTATTACAGTTGATAGTGAGAAAGCTCTTGATCTTAAGGTTGGTAAAAAGCTATATTTTTATTCAAAGCTTCAAGCGTTATCGTTTCAAAAGACGACAGCATCAAGCTTAGCGCAACAAACCAAATCAAAGGCGTTGTTAGTGAGATAAAAGACGGCGCTGTAAATGCTGAGGTTATCATTGATGCAAACGGCAGCAAAATTTCAGCTATCATCACAAGAGAGTCAGTTCATAACTTAGCTTTAAAAGCAGGCGACAAAGTAACTGCTATCATCAAAGCAACTCAAATCATAGTTGGCGTTAAATAATTTTCGGGGCAAATTTGCTCCGATCCTCTCCTTTTAAACTAATTTCTAAACTTAAGCTAATATCTAAAATCAAGCTCTAAAATTTCTCAGTAAATTTTTCAAAATACAAAATTTAATTAATACTTATTTTTGTAAATTTAAAAATAAAAATTCCAAACTTTATGCCAAATTTACTTTAAATGCCTATCTAGCGTAAATCTAAAGTCAAATTTAAATGAATTTAATCTTATTAAATATTACCAAACTACGTCCTATTCGGTATAATCTTTAACAAAATTTAATTATAAAAATTAAATTGCAAATTTTAATAAATTACTCTATAATGCTTAATAGCAATTATCTTACTTCAAAGGAGAGAGCATGAAAAATTCAGGTTTATCTAGAAGAGATTTTGTGAAATTTAGCGCTATCGGAGCCACAGCACTTGGCATGGGCGCAACAAATTTAATGGCCACACCAATGAACGAAAAAGATGTCAAATGGGACGAGGAGTATGACGTAGTCATCATCGGCTCAGGCTTTGCAGCTCTTGCAGCTGGCGTGACATCAGCCAAAAAAGGCAATAAAGTCGTCTTGATCGAAAAGATGGGTCGCACAGGTGGCAACTCTGTCATCAATGGCGGAATTTTTGCCGTTCCAAACAGCGACATGCAAAAGAAAGCTGGCATCAAAGATAGCACCGAGCTATTTATCAAAGACTGCTTGAAAGCAGGACGAGGCATCAACCACGTTGATCTTTTGGCAAAGATCGGCGAGAGAGCGCAAGATGCTTACAAACTCACACTTGATTGTGGTGCAAAATATATCGACCAGATCACTCACGCAGGCGGTCACTCAGTGCCAAGAAGCCTTCAAACAGAGGTCGGCAGCGGCGCTGGCATCGTGCTCCCTATGACTGCGACATTTGAAAAGTTAGAAGGCGCATCGATCAAAAAAAGGACAAAATTTGATGATTTCGTCTTTGATGACAAGGGCGCAGTTGTGGGCGTCATCGTCAGAGAAAACTACAAATTTGATGGCAACTTGATGAGTGACGATGTCGAAAACAAAGGCGGCGATACAAAATATATAAAAGCCAAAAAAGGCGTCGTACTAGCAGCTGGTGGCTTTTGCAGGGATAAAATTTTAGACGCCTTCAAGATCCAAGGATCACACCTGAGACAGACTCGACAAACCAACCAGGCTCAACAGCAGGCGCGCTTCTAGCGGCATTTAGAGCGGGTGCTTATCCAGTTCAGCCAAGCTGGATCCAGTACGGCCCATGGGGATGTGCCGATGAGACAGGCTTTGGCGTGGGATCGATGTTTAACGTAAATGGCGCTTTCCCATTTGGAATTTCAGTCGATCCAAGAACTGGCAAACGCTATATGAACGAGCTAGCTGACCGCAGGACAAGAACTGAAGCGATGTTTAAAGTCATCCATGAAAAAGGCGAAGACGATAAAAACTTCCCTATCAACTTCTGCGACTCAAGAGCTCTTCCTCACATGCTCCCAGCTCACTATGAAAAGGCTATCGCAGCTGGAATTTGCAAGAAATTTGACACACTTGATGCTTTGGCAGCTGAGTATAAGATCCCAGTTGATGAGCTCAAAAAAACAGTCGCAAGATACAATGAATTTGTCAAAAAAGGCGTCGATGAGGACTTTGGCAAGCCAGTTGTTGCGACTACGACAAAGGGCATTGATATCTCAGTTCCGCCGTTCTACGCAGAGCGTGGCACGCCAAAAGTTCACCACACAATGGGCGGCCTAAATATCAACACGAAAGCCCAAGTCATGAACTCTCAAACAGCTATGCCTATACCAAATTTATATGCAGCTGGCGAGATAACTGGTGGCGTTCACGGAGCCAGCCGTCTGGGATCAGTGGCTATAACTGATTGCTTGACATTTGGCATGATCGCTGCTGAAACTATCGGCTAGAAGAAGTGGCAGGCATTTGCTTGCCACTATAAATTTTTAAATCTATAAACCCCGTTTTTTACTCGCTCAAAATTTTCTTCTCTTCAAGCAGCTTAAACGTGCTTATCACGGTTGGTTTGCTCACATTTAGCTTTTCGCAAATGTCTGAAATTTTAAGCATGATAAAGCCATTTTCATCGCTTAGCTCGCAAAGTAAATTTATGATCTCTACCTTTTTCTCGCCAAGAAGCGCTTTGTAAATTTCTTTTTCTAGACCCAAATTTTATATCCTATCGCCACGCACCAAAGCGCGCCACATAAGAAATTTGCGATCATCACAGCCGCACTTCCAGCGTCCTTTGCCGCCTTTGCTAGGGCGTGATAGTCTGGGCTTGCAAGGTCTGTTATGCGCTCAATTGCTGAGTTTAAGCACTCGCAAACTAGCACAAATGCCATGCTAAAGATCAAAAAAAGATTAAAAATAAGGTCAAATTTCCAAAAAAATAGCGAAATCGTAGCTATCAAAAATATGCAAATTTCTATACGAAAGCTCTTTTCGTTTTTAAAAATTTCAGCCAAACCCTCTCTTGCGTAGCCAAAATTTTAAAAAATTTATACGTTGGCTGGTTTCTCATAACTTTCCTTTTTGTGATTTTTGGCATAATTATAATTAAAAAAAGGATGAAATTTGAAACTTATTAGCTGGAACGTAAATGGGCTGCGCGCAGTCGTGGCAAAAGATGGCTTTGCTTGGCTTGATGAGGTTAGGCCTGATTTTTTGGGACTGCAAGAGATCAAGGTCAAAGAGGATGACGTGCCAAAAGAAATTTACAACCTTGGCTTTAAAGATATAAGTGTAAATTCAGGCGCAAGGGCTGGCTACTCTGGTGTGATGAGCCTTGCTAAATTTGACGTGCAAACGCAAAAAGCAGCCTTTTCGACGACACGGAGGGGCGAGTTTTGGAGCATAGATTTGATGATATCGTGCTTTTTAACATCTACTTTCCAAACGGACAAAAGGACGACGAGAGGCTGGCTTACAAGATGGACTTTTACGAGAAATTTCTAGCTTATTGCAAAGAGCTTGTAAAAAGCGGCAAAGAGGTGATATTTTGTGGCGACGTAAATACCGCTCACCGCGAGATCGACCTGAAAAATCCAAAGGCAAATGCCAAAACTTCTGGCTTTTTGCCTATCGAGCGCGCGTGGATAGATGAGGTTTTAAAAAGTGGCTTTATAGATACCTTTAGGGCCGTAAATGGCGACGTTGCAGACGCTTACTCGTGGTGGAGCTACCGCTTTAACGCAAGGGCGAAAAACGTCGGCTGGAGGATTGATTATTTCTTCATTTCGCAAGGGCTAAAAGATAGGCTAAAAGATGCCTTTATCCTGCCAGAGATCGCTGGTAGCGACCACTGCCCAGTTGGCATAGAGATAGAAATTTAGAGCACGCCCTCTTCTAGCAAGTGGGTGATGAGGATTTTAAAGCCTAGAAATATAAGTATCGCTCCACCTAAAAATAGCGCCTTTTTCTCTAAAATTTCACCCATAAATTTACCGATGTAAAAGGCAGCTAGGCTTAGCACAAAGCAGACTATGCCGATGATGAGCGCACTCTCAAATACATTAACCGCTTCAAAGCTAAGCGTGACGCCAACGGCGAGTGCGTCGATGCTCGTGGCAAATGCACCAACAAAAATGGTCTTAATATCCATGCTTAAGGACTCGCCAGCCTCGCTGCTACAGGCCTCTTTTAGCATTTTAAAGCCAAGAAAACAAAGTATAAAAAATGCGATGAAGTGATCAATAGAGCTTATAAATTTAGCAAAGCTAATGCCAAGAAAATAGCCAAGAAGTGGCATGAGAAACTGAAAAAAGCCAAGCATGAAAGCAATAAATAAAATTTTGCCAAGGACAAGGCTTTTATACCTTGCGCCGTTTGCCATATTTAGAGCCGCGCTATCCATGCTAAGAGCGAAGCTAAGAAGTAAAAGCTGCATAAATTCCCCTTAAAAAGGGTAAATTTTAGTGCAAAAATATTAAATTTATTTTAAGCGTTTAGATATTTTTTGTATGATTTTGCTTTAAATTTAAAAAAGGAGAGAATATGAAAAGATCTCTTGTTATACTTTGTGGCGCGCTTGCTTTAAATTTGCAAGCCGCAAGCATGGATGATATGATAAACAAAGGTGTCAAAATCGCCACTCACGCATCAAGTGGCGATTACAAAAGTCTAGTTAGCGAGGCACTAAATGCAGCTGTGAGCGAGCTTTCAAAAGAGGGCTTTATAAACAACGCCACAGCTAAAATACCACTCCCAAAAAGCCTTGAGATGGCGTCAAATTTAGCCAAAAAAGTGGGCGGCGAGAAGTGGGCGCAGGATCTTAGCAAGTCGATAAACAACGCTGCGACCACGGCCGTGCCAAAGGCTGCTGAAATTTTTAGTGAGAGCATAAAAAATATGAGCGAGGCAGATGTTAAAAAGCTCTTTAACGGCGGCAGCGATAGCGTTACGAAGTATTTAGAGAAAAGCTCCAGCCAAAAGCTAAAGGCAGCATTTACGCCGATAATCGAGAAAATGATGAGCGATAATAGCTTTGCGACTGCCTATAATGGGCTGAATTCTTTCATCGGCGGCTCAGTAAAAAACAACGAAACGATAAAATCAGTCAAAAGCCTAGCTAAAAATTTCAGGCGCAAGCGAGTATGTACCAGATGAAGGCGAAGACCTAAACGCATATATCACAAGAAAGACGCTAGATGGGCTATTTAACGTGATGAGCGAGAAAGAAAAGGGGCTAAGAAGCGGCTTTAGCCTAGATAGCGGCAAAAAGGTGCTAGACTCAATCTTTAAATGAGAAATTTGAGCGCTCAAAATAGAGCCGACATCGCTCTTGTCGTAGTTGCCGTCGTTTGGGGCGCTACGTTTTTACCCATGGCAAACGCGCTAAAGACAAATGGCGTCTTTGTCATGCTCTTTTGCCGGTTTTTCTCTCGGCTATCTTTATGGGCTTTGTCGCGCTTAAATTTACTAAGAAATTTGACAAAAAAAGCGTTATCTACGGCGTTATACTTGGAGCGGTGCTCTTTTTGTCATTTGCCACGCAAACTTACGCCCTAAAGCTTACTTTTAGCTCGAGCGTCGCCTTTATCACGGGGCTTGAGTGCGTGATAGTCCCTTTTATGGCGGCTTTTATTTTTAAAAATAAGATAAGCATTTTTGCCATTTTTGGCGCTATCATCGCTATTTTTGGGCTTTGGCTCTTAAGTGGCGCCACGCTCGCACTTGGGGCTGGAGAGGCACTAGCGCTTATTTGCGCGATATTTTACGCACTTTATACTACGCTAAATGGCCACTTTGTAAGAAAGAGCGAGCTTTATTTGCTTGTTTTTGTGGTCTTTCTAACAAATGCCATGTTGTCGCTTGTTTTTGCGCTTTTTCAGGGCAGTATCGTGCCAAATTTTGATAGGGAATTTTTCATAGCGATATTTATCACGACGGTGATTGGCACCATATTTTGCTACTTTGTGCAAACTATCGCTCAAAGATACACGACCGCTAGCAAGGCGGCCTTGTTTTTCTGCCTAGAGCCAGTCTCTGCTGGGCTAATTGGCTATTTTATTGCTAGCGAGATACTTAGCATCTGGCAAATTTTGGAGCCATGCTCATCATCTTTGGTGTCATTTTTAGCGAATTTGGTAAGCAAATTTGCTCTAAATTTAAGCTCTAAAAGACAAAAAGCTTCATTTGAGAGTCTATCTTTTCATCTATAAACTCGCCGTCAAATCTCTCTTTTAACATCGCTAAAACCGCCTTTTCATCGTAGTTTTTAGCCCCATTTATCTCAAGGTGCCAGCAGATATTTTCAGCTGCTTCTTGCACGCTTCGTCTAGCGATCCTAGTTTCGTTTAAAATTTGACTCTTATAAGCGATGCCTTGCTCATTTAGCCACGCTTCAAGCCTATCTACGACGTTTTTTTGAGAGAGCACGCGGCCAAATTTTTCAAAAAATGGCTCAAGTAGATCTGAGCTTCTAGGCTTGTCCCAGCCAAGATAGAGCTTTTGCTTGGCGCAGTTTTGAAATTTAGCAAAATCTTCATCGCTCGCAATGGCCGGGCTCATCGTGCAAATGGCGATATCAAAGTGCCTTGCTGGCTTAAATTCTCTCCACGAGCAAACCTCGCTGGTTAAATTTGTCACGCCAAATCTCTTTGCGTCCTCGTTTAAAATTTCTATCATCTTTTCTGAGCTATCGATGCCAGTTATATGCTTAGCCGTTTTTGATAAAAATATGCTCCAAACGCCTGTGCCACAGCCGATATCAAGGATATCTTTGCCACTAAAGCTAGCTCCCCAAGCCAAGGCTTTACTAAAAATTTGCTGCTGGATAGCGCTGATCTTGCCGTCAAATCTTTGGTAGTTTGACGCCTTTTTATCCCAGTAAATTTTGCATTTTAGCTCCTCTTTTTGGTTATAATTTTAGCAAAAAAGGTCAAAAATGAGAGATTTTATATATCGCGTCATCATCCCGCCACAAGCCATCGACATGCACGGACATATGAATAATGTCTATTATTTCACGCTTATGCAAGAGGCCGCATTTGCCCACTCTGCCGCTGTTGGCGACACGGTCGAGGCGCAGTATAAAAGGGGTGAAATTTGGCTCATTAGAAAAAATGAAGCAAAATATATAAAAAGCTCAAAGCTGATGGACAAGATAGAAATTCACACCTACACGCAGACCGAGGGCAAGGCGACATCTTGCAGATATTTTGAGTTTAAAAAAGATGGCGAGCTAATAGCAACTGGTAAGACGGAATTTGTCTATATCGATCTAAAGACAAACCGCCCAAAAGCTATCCCGGCTGAGATCATCGCACTTTACTCGTGATCACACTCGTCGCAAACGCCCTTTATCACGGCGCTTTTTATATTTTTAGCGACGCTTAGGTGTGGCATGTCGATGTTTGTCACCTTGTGGCAGACGTCGCAGATGAAGTAGGCTTTGGCTTCATTTGCCAGCTCGTAGTAGCTCTTGTGGTTGTTTTCGGTTTTTATCACGAGACTTTCTTTTTCGAAAATTTCCATACTTCTATAAAAGGTCGTCTTGTTTGCGTCAAGGCTCTCTAAAATTTCGTCGTAGCTTAGCGGTGCTTTGGCGTTTTGCAAAATTTCAACGAGCTTTATGCGAAGCGTCGTAGCCTTGATATTGTGCTCTTCTAAGAAATTCCTCGCGTTCATCTTTGCCCTTTTGATTTTTCGTATATTAACGCTAAAAGATTTAAACTATATTTAAAAGAAAAGGCTAAATTTAGGCTTTTGCATTTTAAGTTGCAACCAAGTTGCATTTTGCTAAACTTCGCAATTATTTTTTAAAGGAGAGATAATGAGAAAAATTATCGTTTTTTTAGCTGTTTGTGCTTTGTCTCTTTTTGCAAAGCCGGTTGTGACTACTAGCATACTGCCAACGAAATTTTTTGTCGAGCAGATCGCTGGAGATACGCTAGATGTAAATGCGATGGTTGGCAAAGGGGCTGATCCGCACACCTATGAGCCAAAGCCAAAGCAGATGAAGGAGCTTGAAAAGAGCGAGCTTTACTTTGCTATCGGCATCGAGTTTGAGGATACGTGGCTGGATCGCTTCTCAAAGACATTTAAAAATTTACGCATCGTAAAGACGCAAGAGGGCATCGAAAAGATCGCTATGAGCGAGGAGCATGAACATGAAGAGCACCACGAGCACAAGCACGAGGGTGAGCATAAGCATGAGCACCATGACCACGAGGGCGAGCACCATCATCATCACCATGACGGCCTTGACCCACACATCTGGCTTGATCCTATCCTAGTAAAAACACAAGCTGATAACATCGCAAAAGCGCTAATAGAGAAATTCCCGCAAAATGCAAAGCTTTATGAGGAGAATTTGGCTAAATTTAAAGCTAGTCTTGATGAGCTTGATGGCTTTATCAAAAACGAGCTAAAAGATGTCAAAACTCGCGAATTTATCGTATATCACCCATCTTGGGGCTACTTTGCAAAGCGCTATGACCTAGAGCAGATCGCTATCGAGGTAGAGGGCAAAGAGCCAAAGCCAGCTGAGCTAAAAGAGCTTATAGAAGAGGCTAAAGAGCACGGCGTAAAGGTCATTTTCGTAGCTCCGCAGTTTCCAACAAAGGCTGCAAATTTGATCGCAAAAGAGACTGGCTCAAAGGTCGTCATGATAGACCAACTGCCTGAAAACTGGCTAGCCGAGATGAAAAAAACGGCTGAAATTTTCGCAAAAAGTCTATAAAAATGTTAGCACGCCTGATCGTCATTTGCCTACTAGCGATAAATGCTTTCGGGTGTGCTCTATGCTCGCTTTATAGCCCAACAGCTCACGTTAGCGCGAAATTTGTCGCACACGAAAATAACATCAGCCAGATCGCTTTTACTTGGACCTTTTCGCAAAATTTCTCAGATCTTATGAAGCAAAATTTTGACCTCAATCAAGATGAAAAGATAGATGATAAAGAGCTTAGAAAGATCCGCTTAAATTTACTAGACTACCTCGTGCCAAGGCACTATTTGACGGACATTGAGTATTATTACAAGGACGAAAATGCCACTAAAATAGAGCCAAATTTAAATAATTACAAGCTCTATTTTGACGAGGGCAGGCTTAAATTTGACGTGAGTTTTAAGAGAAATTTAGTAATCGCTGACGGACTTGTCGTGTCGGTTGATATGGAGGACAAGGAGGGCTATTTCAACTTCAAATTTACGCAAAATAACGCATTTTTGGTGGGTAAAAGCTTCTGGGCGATACCAAATTCAAACTCAAATTTGATATTTTTTACATTTTCAAGCAAAGAAGCAGCCAAAGCTCACAACGAGAAGCCAGCGCTTAAAGAGCTGCTAAAAGAGCCAGTAGTAGGCGTGAGCGATGAGAATTTTAAGCCAGATAGATAAGATCGACGAGGCGAAATTTGACATCGTCTCAAAAACTAGCCTAAGCTTGCTTGATAGGCTAAAGCAAATTTTAAGAAGCGTGGATTACAAAAGTCCGCTTGCGCTGCTATTTTTGGCATTTATCTCATTTGGCTATGGCTTCTTGCACGCTGCTGGAGCAGGCCATGGCAAGGTGCTAACAAGCTCATATTTTGCCGCAACTGGAGGCAGCTACAAAAGGGCGTTTTTATTTGCGCTAAAGATCGGCTTTTTGCACGTAGTGGGCGCATTTGTCTTTGTCTTTGCTAGCTTTTTACTGCTTCGTGAAGTAAGCAGCGACCTTACAAAGGATACCGCTAGCATAACGACCGCATTTTCAGGCGTCGTGATCTTTTTTGTGGCGATTTTTATGCTCGTTAAAAAGATCAAATTTTACCTTTCAAACAAAAATGAGACTAAATTTTATATTTTTAGATCAAATCTAAGTCAAAATTTGAGTAAAAATACAAAATTTAAAAGCGAATGTGGCTGTCAAATTTGCTCAACTAAAAAGCCAAAGAGCAAAGAAGAGTGGCTAGTAGCGGCCGCTGCGGCTCTGGTGCCCTGTCCAGGCACGATCTTAGTTTTTGTGCTGGCAAATGAGATAGGCAGCTACTTTGCAGGCGTGATAAGTGGCGTATTTATGGCGCTTGGCATGAGTGTGGTGATATTTGTAGCGGCAGTTTTTGGCTCAAAGATCAGCACGAACATTAAGCTAAAAAAGTTTAAAATCTATGCAGAATTTGCAGCCCTTGGCATCATGCTTTGGCTTGGACTTTTCATTTTTGTCACGACATTTACGCAAAAGAGTCTGTTTTGAAAGATATTATAAAAATTAGAAATTTAAACTTTAGCTACGATAGGCAGGTCGTTTTAGAGGACATAAATTTAGACTATAGTAGCGATGAGTTTTGGCGATAATTGGCCCAAATGGCGGGGCAAAAGCACGCTTTTAAAGCTCATTTTGGGACTGCTTAAGCCTCAAAGTGGCGAGATAAAGCTCTTTGGTAAAGAACCAAGCGAGGTTAGTAAATTTATAGGCTACGTGCCGCAAAATTTCCTCTCAAATCAAAGCTTTCCGATGATGGTTTTAGAAGTCGTTTTAATGGGGCTAATCGATAAAAAAATCTTTGGCTTTTACTCAAAAGATGAAAAAGCCCTAGCACTAAGTGCCCTTGAGAAGGTTGGTATGAGAGAGTTTGCAAACGCGAGGATCGGCGAGCTAAGTGGCGGTCAAAGGCAGCGCGTCTATATCGCTAGAGCGCTTTGCGCAAATGCAAAAGTGCTCATCTTAGATGAGCCAACGGCAAGCATCGACACGAAAGGGCAGGCTGAAATTTACTGAAATTTTAAAGGGCATAAACGCAAATGGCGTGGGCGTAGTTTTAGTAAGTCACGACCTAAATATCGTGCTAAATTACGCTACAAAGATCGCTTACGTGAGTAAAAATTTACACATTCACAAAACGCATGAAAATCTTGCAAAGAGGGAATTTATCGAGCATCTATCAAGAACGCATAGCCATTTTTGTGATGTCGAGATCGCACTTGGCGAGTGCGGTTGTGAAAAAACAAAGAGCAATGTTTTTAAATTTTAAAGAGAGAAAATGAGTGAAATTTTAGAGTTAAATTTTATGCAAAATGCCTTTATTGCTGGCATTTTAGTAAGCATAATATGCGGCATGATAGGCTCGCTTGTGGTGATAAACAAGATGACTTTCATCGCTGGAGGCATCGCACACGGCGCGTATGGTGGCATAGGGCTTGCATTTTTCTTCTCTCGAGCCGCTTTTTGGAGCGAGTATATTTTCACTATTTTTAGCGCTCATCATCGCCACGATCACGCTAAAAGATAAGACAAACATCGACTCTGTTATAGGCGCTATCTGGGCGATTGGCATGGCGATTGGCATCATTTTCATCGATCTAACGCCTGGCTATAACGCCGATCTTATGAGCTATCTTTTTGGCTCGATCCTTGCAGTTAGCGGCACAGATATCGCCTTTATGAGCGTTTTAGACCTCTTGTTTTTGGCTCTTATCGCACTTTTTTACCGCCAGTTTGTGGCGATCAGTTTTGATGCGGAGTTTGCAAAACTTCGCGGGGTAAATACGACATTTTTTCACTATCTGCTAGTTTGTATGATGGCGCTTTGTGTGGTGGCTACGATCCGCGTCGTGGGGCTAATACTTGTCATCGCGCTACTTACCATACCGCCTTATATTGCGCAAATTTTTGCCAAAAGGCTTGGGCTAATGATGCTAATCTCAACTATTTTTTCTATCATTTTTTGCTTTATCGGCCTTGTGATCAGCTTTTATTTCAACCTCACAGGCGGAGCTAGCATCATCTTAGTCGCCTCGCTTTGTTTTTTTGCGTTTAGCTTTAAATTTAAAAGCTTGAGGAGTTAAATTTAGCTCTTAAGAAGATTTTTCTGCTTTTTCTTTGAGCTTTAAAAGTAGTTTTACGTTTTTGTCTAAGTAAGCTTCATCTCTTTTTACGATATTTAGAAGCAGGATTATTAGTTTGTCGTCTTTTAGCAAGCAAATCAAGCGATAATCACCAACTCTATAGCGCCAAAGTCCGCTTAAATTTGCTACTAGAGCCTTTCCACTATCACGCGGGTCTTTTAGGGTTTCTAGTTTTTCGAGAGCCTTGATGATTTGCTTTTTAACAGAGCCATCAAGTTTGTTAAAATTTACCTTTGCTTCATCGGTAATGATAACTTTCATAAGCAGTTTTCTTTTTTGAGTTCATCAAGCGTCGTGCCTTTGCTGTTACTTGCTACAAATCTAGCAGTAAATTTCCTCAGCCTCTTTTGCATCTTTTATATCCAAAACATTATCGATCAACTCATCATCTATCTCTACTACTTTGATCTTTTCGCCAAAAAGCTGTTTCATGGCGCTGATGATTTCGCTTGTGATTATAAAGCCATTTTGCCCTTGAAGCATTACTGTGTTAGTCACTTTAGCTCCTTAAAATTTATATTTTGCGAGATTATATCATAGATGTTTGTGGCTAAAATTTATTAGCTCTTTTTAACCTAAAAAGCGTCCAAGTCAAAAAGCAAATCGCCGTAAAATAGACGCTAAAAAAGAGCGCTAGCCACATAAATTTGATCTCAAGTCCTAGCCAAAAGACCACCACGTAAAAGAGCGAGCATTGAAGTACGAGCTGTCTAAAGCCATTTAGCAAAAAGATCGCCACTGGGCGTTTTATCGCTTGTAGCGTGCTGCCTGAGATGTTTATCGTGCCATAAGCCATGTAGGCAAGTGAGTTGATGCCAAGGTAGAGCTTTGCCACTTCTAGCACGGCTGGCGTACTGTCAAAGAGCTTGATCGCGCTCTCGCCAAAAAGCCTGATGAAGATGTAGGCAAAAGCGCAGTAGATGAGCAAAAAAGAAGCGATAGTTTGTAGCACTGCATCGCTCTTTGAAAGCTCTTAGCGCCGTAGTTTCTTGAGATGATACTAAGCACTCCTGCCGCCATGCCGATGGTCGGAAGCACTGAAAATTTGCCTCGATCCTTAAGGCTATGCCATAACCTGCCACTGCATTGACGCCGTAAAAACTAACAAATTTTAAAAGCACAAGCGAGCCAAGCGACATTGAGAGGTAGTTTAGACAAGCTGGTAAGGCTTGCTTTAGTATCTTTGCCCAGACAGCGAAATTTGGCACGAAGTAGCCTAAATTTCTAGGCTCTATCATCTTGCTTTTTCTAACTTTAAAAAAGAGATAGATCATGCCTAAAAACTGCACGCTAGCCGTTGCTAGTGCAAGACCCTTTACTCCAAGAGCAAAGATAAAAGCAAAAAGATAGCAAAAAAATGCGTTGATAAAAAGGCCACAAAATAGCCAGTTGCGGTAGCTTTTAGTATCGCCAAGTGCGACAAGTATGCCATTAAGCGATTTTATAAGCAAGAAAAATGGAGCTGCAAGAAAGATGACGCCAGCGTAGTCAAGTGCTTCATTGATGTAGTGATGATCAGCACCTAAAATGACTAGTAAATTTGGTGCTAGCAAGTAGCCACAAAGCCCCATAAATATGGCAAAAAGAAGCACAAAAACGATGCCATTTGCCGCAGTAAATTTTAGCCATTTTTGGTTTGTTTGCGCCTAGGCTGTTGCCTATTAGTGCGGTGAGTGCCGAGCCAAAGCCAAGACCGATGCCAACGACACTTAGATAGAGCAAAAAGCTCATCGCCATGCCAGCAACTGCAATGGTTGAAATTTTAGCGGCGAAAAATGTGCCAGTGACGTTGTAAAGCGTGTTAAACATCATGCCCACGCCAGCTGGCAGCGAGAGCGAGATGATTAGTTTATTTAACGGGTCTTTTAGTAGGTCCAAGCTGTCTTCTTGTTAAATTTCATCTGGGCTAAGCTCTATCAAATTTCTGCCGTAAATATATAAACTCTTCATTACTCCAAGCGCTCCGTTTCGCTCAACGACGCTAAGCTTGATCCCTGCGTCTTTTGCAAGAAGCTCCGAGCGCACACCTTCTATGTCGTCTTTAGTTAAAAACATATATCAGCACTGCCCTTTGTTGGATGCTTTGCCGCAGGTAAAAACTCGCCCTCAAACCTATGTAAATTTATCTTTTTGTGAGCCAAAATTTAGGCTAATGTGACCGTCTTTCTGGGCTGGTCGCATGCCTAAAATGTCGCAGTAAAATTTAAGCGCCTCTTTAACGTCACTTACGACTATCACTATGTGATCTAAATTTTTTATCTGCATTTTGGCTCACTTTTTTACTTTTGATCTCTTGATGCCCTTTTTCTAGCGTAGATATTTAGGCATTCAACCGCTAGCGAGAAGCCCATCGCAAAGTAGATGTAGCCTTTTGGCACATGCACGCCAAAGCCATCAAGTATGAGTGCAAAGCCAACAAGCACCAAGAATGCTAGTGCGAGCATTTTTATGGTCGGGTTGTTATCGACAAATTCTGAGATCGCCTTTGAGGCAAACATCATCACGCCAACTGCGATGATGACGGCAAGTATCATGATATCGATGTGCTGAGCCATACCAACTGCGGTGATAACGCTATCAAGCGAAAAGACTATGTCTAAAATGCCTATCTCAAGGATAGTCGCAAAAAATCCTGATGAGACTTGCTCTCGTGAGCCTCTTCATGCTTGCCAGTGACATTTGCGTGGATCTCCATTGATGATTTTACTATCAAAAATAGACCGCCTATTATGAGCACTAGATCGCGCCCAGTGATGCTAAGCTCACCTATGCTAAAGAGCGGCTTTGTAAGCTTCATGATCCAAAATAGCGAAAGTAGCAGGATGATCCTAGTGATCATCGCAAAGCCAAGCCCTAAGATACGGCCCTTACCCCTTTGCTCTGGTGGCAGCTTGCCTACTAAAATAGCGATAAATATGATGTTATCTATGCCTAAAACTATCTCCAAGCCAGTTAGCGTAAGTAGCGATATCCACGCCTCTGGCGAACTCAACCATTCAAACATTTACTTCCTTTGTTAAAATTTTTATTATGCTCTCAGGCAAAATTTCATGCTCTATGGCGTGGATTTTAGCCTCCCAAGCCTCCAAGCTCATGCCATCCTCGCGCTCAAACGCCCTTTGCGCGATCAGTTTGCCCCATCAAGCTCCTCACTCACATAATGCACGCTCACACCGCCTATCATCATATCGCTCTCAAAGCTCTCCTTTATCGCATGTGCGCCTTTAAAAAGCGGCAGGATAGAGGGGTGAAGGTTTATGGCTTTGACCTGCGCCGTGAAAACCGGCGTTAGTATCCTCATAAAGCCTGCAAGCACCGTTAGATCAGCCCCGCTTTTTAAAATTTGCTCCACCAAAACAGCGTCAAATTCCTCACGGTTTTTAAATTTAGCACTTTCTATTATCGTCGTTTGAAGTCCAAATTTCTTAGCTCTCTCGATGCCAAATGCACCTGGCTTGTTGCAGATGCAAAGGCAAACTTCGATCTTTACGCCGTTAAAAATTTGATTATGAACTTTTTTAAGTATCGCTTCTAAATTTGAGCCACTGCCGCTAAAAAGCACGGCTATCTTTTTCGTAAGCATTTTACTCCTTTGATGATGTCTGTTGGCTCCAGCGCGTAGCTGTTTTTGTCAAAATTTTAAGACTAAGCGCATGAGCTAAAGTGGCTGAGATGGCAGCATTTAGCGGCTCATAGCCTTGAGCCAAAAGTGCTAGCACAAGACCGCTTAGCACGTCGCCGCTGCCACCTTTTGCAAGCGCGCTTTTACCATAAGGCATGACGTAAATTTGCCCATCTTTGGCGATTATGGTGTTTGCACCTTTTAGCACAAGAACGGCATTAAATTTCTCGCTCCAAGCCCTCGCATAAGCGTATCTGTTTTCTTGCAAAGTTTGCACATCTATATCGGCCATTTTGCAAATTTTAAAAGCGAGCAAAACTCCTTTGGATGAGGCGTCAAGACGCAGTTTTCGCTTAGCAGGTCAAGCACTTTTTGGCTGTAAAAGATATCAGCGTCAAGCACAAGCTTTTTGCCCTTTAAAATTTGCACCTCAAGCTCTTCTACGCCCCTTTTGCCAAGCCCCATGCCAAGGGCTCCAGCGTTCATTTTTTCGCTTATCTTGCTAGCTCGCATGATGTGCGTTGGTAAATTTAAACCTTGCTCGCCTATCACGCTAACTAGCCCAGCCCCAAAGGCAAATGCCGCCTTTGCACAAAGCTTGCTAGCTCCTATGTGCTCTCCAGAGATGATAAATGCGTGGCCAAAGTCGCCCTTATTTACGCATTGATTTTTTCTATTTGGAAGCATGAGATCGCATTTTTCAAGCAGATGATAGTCGCTCTCGCACTCGTAGTTTTGAGCGCTTATGCCAAGTGTGGCAACCTTTATCTTGCCAACGTAGTCCTTTGCCACGTCACTATAAAGAGCTAGCTTTCTAGCTCCCATCGTGATAGTAGCGTCTGCTTTTACGCAAGCGCCAAGCACCTTGCCCTCGCTACTTAGCCCACTTGGCACGTCGCAAGCGATGATGTAAGCGGGGCTAGCGTTTATTTTTGAGATTAATTCTATGTGCTTTTCGTCTAAATTTCTATTTAGTCCTGAGCCAAAAAGCCCGTCTATGACGCACTTTGCGCTATTTAAGCTATTTTCTACGTCTTTGCTCTCTCGCACGCCAGGCAAATTTAGCCCTTTCAAGCTGTTTGGTGGCTAGTGGCTTTAAATTTTTACTAGCTAGTATAAATTCACACTCATACTCGCCCTCTAGCATCCTTAAAGCACAAAGCACGTCAGCGCCGTTGTTTCCGCCACCGCAAATGCCAAGCACTCTCTCGCTCTTTTTAAATTTCTTACGTATGAAATTTGCTATGCCTGTGGCTGCATTTTCCATTAAAAGCTCTTCGCTAAGGTCAAATTTCTCGCCTGCTCGCTCGTCTAAAACTCTCGTATCTAAATATAAATTTTTCATTCTATGCCCTAAAACTAAGCGCCTCTAGGATGTGGGGCTTTAAAATTTGCTCGCTCTCATCAAGATCGGCGATGCTTCTAGCCACTCTAAGCGTCCTTTTTATGCCCCTTTGAGAGAGGTTGTACTTCGTGGCGGCCTTTTGTAAAATCTCACTTGCCTCGGCGTTTAACCTACAAAATTTAGCCACCTGCGCGTCATTTAGCTTGCCATTTAGCTCATCTTGACCGCGCCTTTTTTGAAAGATAAAGGCTTTTAAGACCATCTCGCTCATCTGCTGTGAGCTCAAACTAGCCTTATCACTTGGCGAGCTCTCGTCCATCGCGACTTTTAAGTCTATGCGGTCAAGCACTGGGGCTGAAATTTTGGCTTTGTAGCTTTTTATCTCATTTTCGCTGCATTTGCAGTTTAGGTTGCGGGAGAATAAATTTCCACAAGGGCAGGGATTTTGAGCGGCTACGAAGATAAATTTAGTCTCATAAGTCACTTTTGAATTTACCCTTGCGATGTGGATTTGATTGTCTTCAAGCGGCTCTCTGAGGCTTTCTATCACCTGTTTAGCAAAGTGTGGGAACTCGTCAAAAAATAGCACTCCGCCATTTGCAAGTGCGATCTCGCCGATCTTTGCGACGTTTGAGCCTCCGCCAAAGATCGAGCTTTTTGTCGAGGTGTGATGTGGCGAGCGAAAGGCTCTAGTGCTTGTAAATTTGCTATCTTGCAAATTTAGCGAGCGGTAGGCTGCGGACTTTAGCACCTCTTCTAGGCTTTGTGGCGCCATGATATAGACGAGGCGTTTTGCGCACATGCTCTTGCCGCTACCTGGGCTGCCTTCAAATAGGATATTGTGCATGCCAACAGCTGCGATGATGCAGGCTCTTTTGGCTCTTTCTTGACCCAAAACGTCCTTAAAATCAAGCTCGAAGTTTAAATTCGGAACATATCTTTTGCCAGAAATTTCTATCACATTTGAAAATAGCTCGTGTGTGGCGCTAAATCGCATGCTTTTAGCAAATTCTGCGTCGCTAAAAAACTTTATCGCCTCCTCTAGTGTGCTAACGCCATAAACCTCTAAATTTGGGATCATCGAAGCTTTGGCGGCTATCTCACTAGGCACTAAAATTTTTGCCTTTTGCACCTGTGTGCTTAAAAAAAGTAGGATCGAAAACAAATTTGCCGTGCTTTTTACACTGCCGTCAAGTCCAAGCTCGCCAAAAACAAAAATTTTCTCCAAGCTTTTTGCCTTTTGAAGAGCGATTAAAAGGGCGATGCTTAGGTCAAAGTGAGAGCCACTTTTTGGCAGGTCTGAAGGGGATAAATTTATGGTTATCTTTTGCGCTGGAAAGGCAAAGTCAAGCGCTAAAAGTGCCGCCTTTACACGCTCTGTGCTCTCTTTGATGCTGGTGCTTGCAAGACCCACGATACTAAAGCCAGGAAGCCCACGAGAAAAGATCGACTCAACATCAATGATCTTTAGTCCGTCGCCGTAAGTAGCACATTTTAGGGACTTCATGATGCTTTTTCTTTTTCTGCTTTTTGTATTCCTTGTCGAATTTTTTGCGTTTGTTAAAGCCTATTTTTTCTATAAAAAGATGTCCGTCTAGGTGGTCATTTTCATGCTGGATAGCGATCGCTAGTAGCCCATCAGTTTTTAAGGTCTGCTCTTTGCCAAAGCGGTCTTGAAATTTGATAGCAACTACTTCACTTCGTTTAACGTCCTCGTAGTAGCCAGGCACGCTAAGGCAGCCCTCTTGATAGACGCATTCGCCCTCACGTAGCTCAAATTTTGGGTTTATGATCTCGATTAAATTTTCTTTATCTTGCACGCCCTCTTCGTTGGCTAAATTTATGATGAAAATTCTCTTTGCAACGCCTATTTGTATGGCTGCAAGACCGATGCCCTCTTTTGCGATCATCGTCTCATACATATCATCAAGAAGCTTGTGAAGCTTCTCATCGAAAACCTCAACCTCTTTTGAAATTTCATAAAGTTTTTTATTTGGATAGGATAAAACTTCTAGGATCAAACTAATTCTCTGCTTTCTCGTCTAAAAATAGCGGCTCATTTAGATCTTGGTTGGTCTCTAGCTTGTCAAGTGCGTGAGAGAGCAGCTCTTCGGTGCTCTTTGTCTTTGAGATCATGCTTGAGACGATCTGCACGTCTAGTTTGCACTCTTCATTGTCGATCTTCCAAGGCATAGATGAGAGCATGTTTAAAATTCTCGCACACGCTTGCTTTGTGCCATTTTCATCGGTGTATTTCATCACCATAGCAAAGCAGCCATCGCCGTAGTGTGCGACTATATCGCTCCTGCGTGAAGTTCTTAAAAGAAGCTGCGACATGCTTTTAAACATATTGTTTCGCTCTTTTAAATTTTTAACGCGGTTTGCAAATTTATCTTTTATCTTGACAAGTAAAAATGAGGCATTATAGCCGTAGCGCCTAACAGACTCGATCTCGCTGCTTATGGTCGCTACTAGAAATTTCTTGTTATAGACCTCGTAGGTCGTGTCGTAGATCGACTGCTCTTCGATCGCCTTAAACATCTTGCCGACCTCTTCGTAGCTCATCTTGATGACGTCAAGATGCTTGTCCATGAGGTCATTTAGCTTGATGAGGTCTTGGTTAAAGGCGCTTAAGACATTTTGCAACGCAAGGACATTTGTGTTGTTTTTAAGCCCATCCATACGCTTTTGTACTAGGCTTCTCATAACGCCTAAATTTTTATAGATGAGCACGACTGCTTGAAGCATGCTCTTTATCTGGATAAAGCCTTGTTTTACCTCTTTTTCGATAGAGATGTTGCCATTTGTTGGCACCGAGCTTTCAGAATTTGCCACAATGATATCGCCGATCTCTTTTCTAAACTCATCTGACTGCCCATCAAGCATCTTTTCAAAGTAGATAGAGTAGTTTGTCGGCGTAGATGGGACGTTGTCGTCACTTAGTTCGTGCAAAACGTCCTCTGAAAATTTATAGATATTTACCTTTTCTTTTTTGACAGCCGGTTTTGCTTCAGCTGCTTTTCTTTTTGGATCTGGTGCGTTATCTATCTTTATCACTTTGGGCCTTATTTAAAACTTTTCTCCAAAATTTTATCGACAAGTCCGTACTCTTTAGCTTCAGCTGAGCTCATAAAGAAGTCACGCTCAGTATCTTTTACGATCTTGCTTAGCTTTTGACCTGTATTTTTTGCCAAAATTCCATTTAAAATTTCTTTCAAACGTAAAATTTCGCGAGCTTGTATCTCGATATCAGTCGCTTGTCCTCTAGCACCGCCGAGTGGTTGGTGTATCATGATACGAGAATTTGGCAGCGCATATCTCTTTCCAGGTGCGCCACAGCTTAGCAAAAATGCACCCATACTAGCGGCCTGACCGATGCAGATCGTGCAAACATCTGGCTTTATGTAGTTCATCGTGTCATAGATGCTAAAGCCACTTGTTATCACGCCGCCTGGTGAGTTTATATAAAGGTAGATATCTTTATCTGGATCTTCAGCCTCTAAAAATAGCAGCTGAGCGACGATAGAAGCAGCCATGCCGTCCTCTATCTCGCCACTTAGCATAACGATCCTGTCTTTTAAAAGACGGGAGTATATATCATAGCTTCGCTCACCTCTACTAGTTCTTTCAACTACGACAGGAACGTAATAGCTCATTACTCAGCCTTCTCTTTTTGCTTGCTTTTTTCTCGTCTTTTTCTTTGTTAAAAAGCTCGCTAAATAGCTTCTCTTCGATCATCGACATCTTTATAGCTGGGAGCATGCCTTGGTTGCGGTACATCTCGAGATGCGCTTTTGGATCTTGACCGCTTCTATACGCCTCAAAATAGATCGCTTGAACAACCTCTTGATCGCTCACTTTCACGCCTCTTACGCGAGCTAGCTCGTCGATGATGAAAGTTAGACGAACGCTATTTTCAGCGTCTTTTCTATACTCGTCACGTTTTTTAGCTAGAGCGTCTTTGTCTTCTCTAAATTTCTTCATATCGTCTGGAGTAAATGTGCTCCACGCGTTTCTAAACTGCATATCGATCTCTTGCTCGACGATATTTTTTGGCACGATCAAATTTGAAATTTCTCAACCGCAGCTTCAGCAAATTTTGGTTTTAGCTCTTCGTTTATAAGTTTATAAATTTTCTCTTGGCGAATTTGCTCTTTTATGCGCTCTTCAAGTAGCTCTTCAGTTGGTTTTTCTTCGTTTGGAAGGATAGTTTTTAGCATCTCTTCGTCTAGTTTTTCAGGGATCTTTCTCTCTTGAATTTCATGAAGTTTGACTTTAAAAACGGCATCTTTGCCAGCTAAATGTGCAGCGCCATAGTTTTCTGGAAATTTAACCTCGATATCTTTTTCGCCGCCAGCTTTTATGCCTACCATGCCATCTTCAAAGCCTGGAATGAATTGATTTGAGCCGATCTCAAGCACGTAGTTTTCAGCCTTGCCACCTTCAAATGCAACGCCATCAACAAAGCCTTCAAAGTCAAATTTAGCAAAATCGCCAACTTTTAGGCCTCTTTTGCTCTCTACTTTTTCAAGTGGAGCTATCATTTTTAAAAGTTCAGCTTTTTTCTCATCGATATCTTTTTTCAAAACGCGTGGGTTTGAAAACTCTGGTATCAAGCTATCATAGCCACTCACATCGACGCTTGGCTTAAATGAAACTGTTAGCTCAACGTCGATCTTGCCATCTTTTTTGTCAAATTTTGAAACGATAGGCTCGCCGATAAGGTCGTCATTTTTCTTGCCTGCTTTTTTGATAGCCTCTTCGACTACATCTCTTAAGACATCTTGCTCAGCGTCGTTTGTTAGCTCTTTCTCGTAGCGTTTTAGTACGACAGCTACTGGCACATGGCCTTGCCTAAAGCCATCCACTTTCATAGTTTTTGCTGCTTTTTTTGCTAGTTTTTCTACGCTAGACTTTATAGCATCTGCACTTATAGTTGTGCTAGCTAGGGTATTTACGCTATCTAGAGCTTTTGTTTTGATTTCCATCGAATTCCTTTATGAATACAAATTTTTAGCCCAAAATATAGCAGAATTTTCCTTATTTCATTGTAAATTTGTAAATTTTTATAGATATAAAAGGCGTTTTAACGTAGAATTTGGCGATAAAATTATGGAGAAAATTTATGCAAGAGAGTTTTGAAAATTCAGTTAAAAATATGCTAACTATCATCGGTGAAGATCCAAACAGAGAGGGGCTTATCAAAACCCCAGAGCGCGTTTATAAAGCTTTTAAATTTCTAACTAGCGGATACGATCAAGACCCAAAAGAAGTCCTTGGTGACGCTCTTTTTACTAGCTCAAATAACGAGATGGTTTTAATGCGAAACATTGAGTTTTACAGCCTTTGCGAGCACCATTTGTTGCCTATTATCGGCCGCGTGCATGTGGCGTACATCCCAAATGGCAAGGTTGTTGGCCTTAGGTAAAATTCCACGCATGGTAAATATCTACGCCAGACGCTTGCAAATTCAAGAGCAGATGACCGAGCAGATCGCAAAGGCACTTGAAGACGTTATCGCTCCAAAAGGCGTTGGGGTAGTCGTCGAGGCAAGGCATATGTGCGTTGAGATGAGGGGAGTGGAGAAGATAAACTCGACTACCACGACCTCTGCGCTTAGGGGCTGCTTTATCAAAAACGCAGACACAAGGCGGGAGTTTTCTCGCTGATAAATTCGCCTAGGGAAACGCATTTTTGAGTTTAGAGCGTATAAATTCAAGGCTTAAAGAGGGCGTGAAGCTCTCAAATACCTTCGGCGTCATCACAAAGATCACGGCTACTACGATAGAGATCACCGGACTTCGCCCAAGTATCGGCGACATCGTGCGCATAGTGGCAAAAGACAAGAGCAAAAACGGCCTTGGCATGGTCACGCAGATAAAGACAGACGGCGCTTATATTAGCCCATTTGGTTTTGTCGAGGGTTTTAGGATAGGCGACTTTGTCTATGAGAGCGATCAGGGCATGAGCATACCGGTGGGACCAAATTTACTTGGTCGCGTGGTCGATCCATTTATGAAGCCCATTGACGGCAAAGGGGCGATCGATACGACTGAATATATGCCGATCATGAGAGCGCCCATAGATGCGATGAAAAGGGGGCTTATAAACGAGCCATTTAGCGTTGGCATAAAGACGATAGATGGGCTGCTTACTTGCGGCAAAGGGCAAAAGCTGGGAATTTTCGCAGGTTCAGGCGTGGGCAAATCAACCCTCATGGGTATGATCGTAAAAAATACACTAGCTCCCATAAAAGTAGTCGCGCTAATAGGCGAGCGTGGCCGTGAGGTGCCTGAATTTATCGAAAAAAACCTAGGTGGCGACCTAGAGGGCACGGTCATCATCGTAGCGACCAGTGATGATAGCTCGCTCATGCGAAAATACGGCGCATTTTGTGCGATGAGCGTGGCTGAATACTTCAAACAGCAGGGCAACGACGTGCTTTTCATCATGGATAGCGTGACGCGTTTTGCGATGGCGCAGCGTGAGATCGGCCTTGCGCTTGGCGAGCCACCGACCTCAAAGGGTTATCCGCCAAGCTCGCTCACACTCTTGCCGCAGCTGATGGAGCGCGCGGGCAAAGAGGAGGGCAAGGGCAGTATCACAGCGTTTTTTACCGTGCTAGTCGAGGGCGATGATATGAGCGACCCGATAGCTGACCAAAGCCGCTCTATCCTAGACGGACACATCGTGCTAAGCCGCGAGCTAACGGACTTTGGCATCTACCCACCTATCAATATCCAAAACTCGGCCTCGCGTGTCATGGGCGACGTGATCGGCAAAGAACACAAGCTAAATGCTATGAAATTTAAGCGCCTTTACTCGCTTTTAAAAGAAAATGAGGTCCTGCTTCGCATCGGCGCATATCAAAAGGGCAGCGACAAGGAGCTTGACCTTGCGATCTCAAAGAAGAATTTATGGAGAGCTTCTTAAAACAAAGCTCAGAAGAGGCCTTTGCGCTTGAAGAGGTTGAAGAGCTGCTTGATAAGATCAATCAGTAAATTTCTCTATAAATTTGACTACTAAAATTTTATAGCCTTTTAAATTTTTTATTATTAAAAATATCGATAAATTTTGCTTTTTTAGTGCAAAAAGTGATGTTGCAAAAGTCGCGGAAGTTAGTTTGAAATTTACTGGGTTTTTTGTCGTTAAATTTCGTGAAGTGGGCGACTTTTGTATTAGGAAAAATGATAAAGTGTTTTAAAAAAGCACTCACGCCCACGCTTCACACGGCGGATAAAATTTAAAATTTTTTTGGCAAAAATGCGATAGAAAATTTGAAGCAGTGAGCCAAATTTACATTAAGCGGTTATGAGCGCATTTATCATGCTTGTGGCCTTTGTAAATTTTCATAGATAAAAAATTTAATGCAAAAACATACGCAACTAGAGATATGCACTTTGTGCGCTTGGTGTTTAATGGGGAGTGGATAAATTTCAAAATTTTGCGGTTTTTTGGATAAAAGCTACCCATTAGCAAAGGTTGCGGTAATGAAATTTATAGCAGACGAATAGTTAAAATTTCTATAAGTGAGTATCTGCCGTGCTGTGATTTTTCGCTCAAATTTAATTTCATACTTTGTCTTGCAGTCATCTACTTTAATGAAAAAGTGAAGAAACATCTTATGTAAAAATTTATCTGCCTAAACGGGAGTTACAGAGCAGATAAATTTTAAAATTGAAAGCAAACGAGCTAGTTAAATTTATACAAAGAGCCTATGAGTGACATCATCCTGTCGTAGTTTTTTACGAAAAACTAGTTGTAAAAATTCCACATTTAGTTTGACAAGTACCGATATTTTAGACTTTGTCTTGTGATGCAAAGCGTATATTTAAAAAAGCATAAGAGAATTACGCCAAAGATCAAATTTATTTGCGTTTTCTATAACTTTAGTGGTAGGCTTCGTGTAAATTTGACTATAAAAACAAATTTGATATCCGCCTTTGGTCTTTGTTGCAGCGCAAACCTTGTAAGATAGCTTTAAAAAACCCAAGAGCAAGCCTATCCTTTTTCTTGTCAAAGCTCAAATTTAGCTCACTTTCCATGTTACTTTTATGGGCATGCTCCGTATAAAAATAAAATTTAACACTCTCGGCACTTATCTGCATTTTTCATCGCCAAAGCTTAAATTTAACTCGCGTTTTTCATGTTTTAGTGATAAAACTCGTCTAAATTTTATTGAGTGAAGCAAATTTCTTATAAACGTCAGTGATTTTTGTAGTGCAAAGTCAAATTTATAAAATAAGATAAGGCCTAAGAGCCAAATCCCATCTTTTTATCCTCGCCAAAGCTTGAGTTTAGCTCGCGCTCTATCGTGGTTTTAAAGTCCTCAAAGGTAAAAATCCCATCATCTTTTATCGCCACTTTTAAAGCAGTGTTTTTTAGCGCAAGGACGATCTGAGCGCCACTTAGGTTAAACTCAGCCAGCCTTTCTACGCTAAAGCCATCTTCAAAGCTCGCATTTTCAGGCAAAATTTTACGCCAAATGGCGAGCCTGCCGTTATAATCAGGCTTTTTAAACTCGATCTTGTAGTCAAACCTTCTTGAAAACGCCACATCAAGGCTTTGCAAGAAATTTGTCGTGGCGATCAGTACGCCCTCAAAGCGCTCGATCTGCTCTAAGAAGATATTTTGCATTTGATTATGCATCTTCTCAGCACCGCTCGAGCTCTCCACTCTCGTGCTTAAAAACTGATCGGCCTCATTTAGCAAGAGCACTGGCTCGCTGCCACTTTTTTTGCAAATTTCTTTGTAAGTGTCAAAATTTTCCTTACATTTTGCTCGCTCTCGCCGACATATTTGCTTAAAATTTTGAGCAGTCAAAGCTTAGAATTTGCTTCTTTAGGCTCTTTGCAAGCCCAACGGCGCTCATGGTCTTGCCAGTGCCAGGCTCGCCGTAAAAGATGATCTTAGCGTCTATATTTTTCCTAGTTTTTATGCCCCAGCTGCTAAGTCTAGCGAGCACTTTTTTATCGACTTGCTTTAGTATCGTGCTTAAAAGCTGCTTTGTTTTTTCGTTTAGCACGACGTCTTCTAGGCTAGTTACAGGCTCAATGAGCTCAAAATTTCTTGCTCTTTTACTAGGCTTTCGATCTTGATTTTCTTGCTATTTTTGTCATTTTTTGGGTGCATTATGCTTTGCAAAATTTCTTCGTTTATAAAAAAGCTCTTACTAACGTTACCATAAGCGTTTAAAACCTCGTCGTAGTCGATTAGTGCGCCTTCAATTAGCCTTGAGCCGTCCTCTAAAAGTGTGCGATTTTTGATGCGTTCAAGCTCGTCTTTGCTTATTAGCCCAACTAGTGTGTTTAGGTCGCGACCATTTTCAAAGTCGCCCGCATACTCCTCTTTTAAAAGGGCTAAAAATATGATCTGCTCTTTTTCATCAAGTGAGTTTTCTTTAAAAATTTGCTCTATTTTTAGGCTGATCTTACTTAGTTTTACGCGCTCATTTATGCGCTTTGTTAGCTCAGAAATTTGCTCGTTTATGCGCTTTTTAGCGTCATTTGAGCCACCTTCAAATATTGCAGCCTTTGAGTAAAGCTCTATCTTTAAAAACTGATCTTTTAAATACTCCAAATGATCTTCATAAGGCGCAAGCTCTGGTAAATTTATATCAGCGTTGCCATCTTCAATGATCTTTAAAAATGTGCTAGAGAGTGAAATTTCAGAGTGAAGTAGCGAGAGTAGCCCTTGGTTTGAGCTTTTTTGAGAGTTCTCTGGCATTTTAAAGAGGCTGTAGTTTTGCACTATCCAGCCGCTACCCAGCAAATTTTTTATAAATTTAAGGTATAAAAGCTGCTTATCGTTTTGCGTGCCAAAGACAGCTCCAAGTAGCTCAAAACGCTCATGCTAGCCGTGCCTTGCACGTAGGCTTTGCTTAGGTATTTTAAAATTTCTCCCTCTTCATCGCCGCACTTTATAAGCTCGGTAAATTTTACTTTTTTTGAGGTCTTGGTTTAGAAAATCAAGCAAATACTTCACTAAATTTTATCCTTTATCTGCTCTTTTAGCACGCGTTTTAGCACCTTGCCAGTAGCGTTTCTAGGCAGCTCCTCGGCAAAATAAATGCTTTTTGGAATTTTGAAATTTGCTAAATTTTTCTTTAGATGCTCTCTAACCGTCTTTTCATCAAGATCCATACCATCTTTTACCTGTATGAAAGCTACGACCTCTTCGTCTGCATGCACGTCTTTTACGCCAATTACTGCTGCAGCCTCGACGGCTTCAAGCTTATAGATGACCTCTTCGATCTCGCGTGGATAGATGTTTATGCCCTTTGATATGATGAGGTCTTTTTTGCGATCAACGATGTAGATAAAGCCCTCTTCATCGATCTTGCCAAGGTCCCCTGTCTTTAGCCAGCCATTTATGATGGTCTCATCTGTCACGCCTGGCATGCCGTAGTAGCCTTGCATGACGCAGTCACCTTTTACGATGATCTCGCCTATCTGGCCGACTGGTAGCTCCATCATCTCATCATCTACGATCTTGACCTCATAGCCATTTAACGCGGGACCCACGCTTAGAAGCTTTTGCTTGTCAAATAAATTTGCCGCTACGACTGGCGAGCATTCGCTAAGGCCGTATCCTTCAACTAGCGTTGCACGTGGGAATTTCACTCTAAAATCATCAATCGTTTGCTTAGCAAGCGGAGCAGCGCCACTTACAAATAGCCTTATGCGGTTAAACCATCTAAAATACCAAGGGATTTTTGCCTTGCCGATGGCTGTATAGATGGCTGGGATACCCAAAAATACAGTTACTCTTTTAAGTAGTGTCTGTTTTAGCACATTTGAAAATGGAAAGACCGATCTTACGAGCACCATCGAAGCGCCTGCATATATCGGTAAAAGCACCATAGCTGTGAGCGTGAAGCTATGAAACATCGGCAAAAATACGATAAATCTATCGCTTTTTTTAACCTTGAAACGCTCATGAGCGCCGATGACGTTTGAGAAGATATTTTTATAGCTTATCATAGCACCCTTTGGCTTGCCTGTAGTGCCTGAGGTGTAGATGATGTGCATGAGATCGTCTATTTTAGGGTATTTTGTGATGCTTAGAGTGTATTTGTGATTTAGTGCCTCGCTGAAATTTACATTTTTTACAAGGCCGTTATTTTCATAGCCCTTACTCATATCCTCTTTTGAAATTTGTGGTGTAGAAGAGAGATAAGCACTCTCGCCATACTCCTCATCAACGCTTACATAGTCGTCTTTTGAGGCGCTTTGAAGTTTTTTAGGCGTTTGACCGATCCAGATGATCTTTCTTAAAATTTCAAGCTCGCTAAGTGCTATTAGCTCCTTTGCAAGAGAGCTGGAGGCAAAGAGCACCCTTGCGCCACAGTCATTTAAGATATACTCAAACTCATTTGTTTTTAAAAAGGTATTCATCGGCACCGCAACCGCACCGATAGTCGTGATAGCAAGGTATGAGATGATAAATTCTTTCGAATTTGCAACCGCCATAGCCACTTTGTCGCCAAAATTTACTCCGCAAAGCTGCAAGTAAGCTGCCACTTTATCGACGTTTTGCTTTATTTCGTGGTATTTTAGCTTCTCTTTTTCGTCAAAGATCGCTATCTGGTTTGGACTCTGCTTTGCTACTTTGGTCAAAATTTCATAAAAATTATTATAAGAGTATTGCATTTTTAGCCCTAGAAAGAGTATTTAAATGTCATTGCAGCTATCTGAACGCTACTTGCGTCAAATTCGCCAGACATTGAGCCAGTGCCAGTTTTTATACCTGTTGCACGCTTTTTGTCTCGGTGCTGATAGAGATAGCCTAGTCCTAGCTCTAAATTTGGCGTAAATTTATAGTTTGCCCCAAACGAATATGCCTGAGAGGTGGTGTTTGGAAGCTCTAAGCCAGTATGCTCGCTGCTAGTGATATCCTCATCGTATGAAAAGCCAGCCATTAGCCTAAGTTTTTCATTTACGTCGTAAGCAAGACCTATCCTATATGTGTTTGTATCTTTTGCATTTTTAACGACTGGATCGTCCATAAACATTTTAAAAGCAGGGTGGTGTGAATGAATAGCCGTCTTATCATCATATTCAAAGTCATAATCTTTAAATTTAGACCAGTATGTCCTCTCGAAAGCTAGCAAAAGGGTAAAATCACTAAATTTATATCCAGTAGCAAGCACTAGCTGTGCAGGTAGAGGGATTTCAACTTTTGTCTTGCCATGATAGCTTATAGGTGCGAGCTGCCCGTTAAAATCAGCATCAGCACTACCTTTAAGCTCTAAATTTACCTTCGAGCGGTAAGTCACCGCAAAGCTTATATCCTCGATAGGTCTATATGTAAGAGCAACGTTGTAGCCGTAGTTTATGCCATCACCTTGTATCTCTCTGTAGCCAAAACGTCCAAAATCACTTGCTATCTTGCCCTTGCTATAAACGCCTCTAGCGCCCAGAGCAACGGCAAGTTTGTCATTTATGCGGTAAGCTACGGTTGGATTTAGCTCGACAACTTGTAGTTTGAACCTCTTGCCAGTAAAAGCAGTCTCTGGATCCTCCCACGAGATGCCAACAGCAGCGGGCACGGCAAGGGCTAGTCCAAATCTCCAGTTTTCAGTAAATTTCTGGCGTTACAAAGCTAAATGTGCCAGCTAGTGAGTCAAATTTCTCTGAGCTGTAGCTCTTGCCACCATCGCTTTTAAAGTCGATGGAATTTATATGAAACCAACCAAGCGTGCTTTCAAAATGGTGAAGCCCATCTAAAAACATCATATTTGCAGGGTTAAAATAAGCCGCATCAGCCCCAAAACTAAAGGCTACGTTGCTAGCAGCAAGCCCCAAAGAGTCAGCACTTTGCTCAGGGACCTTATAACCCCCAGCATTTAATAATGAACAAGTCGCAATAATGCTTAAAAGCACTCTTTTCATAGCTTTTCCTTTTCTAGGTTTCTTAAAATTTTGATCTCATCTTCCCAAATACTCTCGTCAATCGTCTCTAAAATCAAGGGAATTTCGCCTATTTTATCATCATTTATTATATTTTCAAAAGCGCTAAGCCCAAGCTCACCCTTGCCAAGGCTCTCATGCCTATCTTTTTTGAGCCAAGCCCAAATTTAGCGTCATTTAGGTGCATGCCAGATAGAAATTTATAGCCGATGATCGCATCAAATTCGCCCATCGTCTTAGCGTAAGCCTCTTTACTTCTTAGATCGTACCCAGCGGCAAATGCGTGGCAAGTATCGATGCAAACGCCAACTCTGCTCTCATCGTCCACTCGCTCGATCAGATACGCCAGCTGCGCAAAATCAAAGCCTAAATTTGAGCCTTGTGCGGCTGTGTTTTCGATGACAAGCTTCACGCCGCTTGTTCGTTTTAGCGCTTCGTTTATGCATTTAGCGATGTTATCTAGACACTCATTTTGGCTTATTTGCTTTAGGTGTGAGCCTGGGTGGAAATTTAAAAGCTTTAGTCCAAGCTTACTTGCCCGCTCTATCTCATCGATAAAGGCTTCAAGGGATTTAGCTCTTGCCTCTTTTTCTGGATGGCCTAAATTTATGAGGTAGCTTGCGTGTGGCAAGACATGATCGGCGCTTATGCCAGAGGCCTTTAAATTTGCTTTAAACTGCTCTATCTCGCCCTCACTTAGCTCTTTTGCGCTCCACTGGCGCTGATTTTTTGTAAAAAGTGCAAAGGCATTTGCTCCTATTTTTGCAGCATTTATCGGTGCGTTAGATACGCCTCCAGCCGCACTTACGTGAGCCCCAATGTATCTCATTTTAACTCTTTTATTATCACTTTTATTTTATTTTTGCTGTCGATAAATTTGACGTAGTTATCGCAAACTTCGTATTTTATAAAATAAGAACTTAGATCTTGTCTAAAGCCGCACTCTGTGGTGCTTAGATCCTTGCCGTCATAAATTTTTTGCCTTTGCAAAATCTCTTCAAAAAGACTCTCATAATGCGGTGCTAGAAAAAATTTCTCGTTAAATTCAGTCTTTTTAAAACAAGCGCCATTTACGCAAATTTTGTCCTTTATATTGATATTTGCGGTATTTACGCCAGAACTATAAATTTGCAAATTTAGATCATTTTTGTATGTGTGAAAAAATCCAACATCATTTATCTTTATCATCGGAGAAAATAAAGTGACCTGAAAAGCTTGCGAACTTTGCGGTGTTTTAGTCGCAACACAGCCTGAAAAAATGAGAGCAGATAATAAAACAAGTGAAAATTTCTTCAACGATTTTTCCTTTTATGTAAATTTAAGTTAAAAAGTAATATAATCCCAACTTCATAACCGACCGTGGCCCATTCGTCTAGCGGTTAGGACATCGCCCTTTCACGGCGGTAACACGAGTTCGAGTCTCGTATGGGTCACCACTTCTAAAAGACAAAATCTTATCCACATAAGCTTTAAAATCTAGTTAATCCAAATTTCAAGCCTTTAAAAACAAAATTCTAAATTTAATTGTTGTAAAAAAGATCAAATTTCACGTCTAGCAAAATTTAAAAAGTAGGTTTTGCGCGAGTATAAAAGTAAAAAGCAGTTAAATTTAGCCTTTTAATAGGCTTTAAAGTAACTGCAAAATTTACATTTGATGTGGCTTGCCTAGTAAAAATCCCTGTGCGTATGAAATTCCAAATTTCTTTATGTACTCTAAAATTTCTTCGTTGCTCACAAACTCAGCCACTATCTTATAGCCTTGTCTTCTAGCAAAGCTCACGATAGTCTCAACTAAAACCCTTGCGTTTTCATCGGTTGGTAGCTTTTTGATGATCGAGCCATCTATCTTGATGTTATCGATATCAAGCTCTAAAATTCGGTAGTAGTTAGAGTAGCCAGAGCCAAAGTCGTCGATTGAGATTTTACATCCATATTTTTTAGCTCTTTTTATAAATTCATTTGCCATGGCGTAGTCGCTAAGCTCTTCGCTCTCTAGCATCTCAAAGCAAACTCTACTTGGATCTGGGCAGTTCTCTAGCTTTTCATCTAAAATTTCTCTCACACCAGGATCAGTTAGATCCAAGCTTGAAAGGTTGATAGAAAATGTATAGTCTGGATATTTTTTCACTAGATCAAAGGCTAGAGCGATCACCTTTTTGTTATCTGAAGATAGAGTTGCGTTTTCATTGCGATCTCTAAGAACTTGCCTGGGTAGCGGATCTTGCCATTTTGATCGACTATACGCACCAAAACCTCGTAGTATTTTGCCTCTGTCTCATTTTCTTGCACGTTAAAAATTCCCTGACACTCGACTATTACTTTATCGTTTTCTAGAGCATATTCGATGAGTTCGGTTATGAGTTGGTTTTTATAGTATCTCATCTCAATCGCGTCGTTTTCGAGATAGTAGTAGATCTCGTTACCGCTATCACTTGCTTGTTGATTAGCTAGGATTGACTGCATTAGACGATTTGTTTGCGGTGTGTCATTTGATAAAGATACGCCAAGAGTTATCTTGATACCAGGTAGGTTTTCAAATTTACCATCTATCTCGATGTTCATCCTGCTAAAGTTAAAATACTCTTTTATAAAGCCGATATCTCTAACGATGTCATCGCCTTGATACCAGATGTAAAACGCATCATCTTGAAATCTAAATAGCTCAGCATTTATAGAGTAGGTATCAACACAGAGTTTTAGTGTATTTGCCACCGCTTTTAACATAGCGTCAATAACCTTTGTCTGGTAGAAAAATCTTAGCATCTTGTAGTTTTTGATGCTTATGCTGATCACAATTCCATCTTTTTTCGCCTCTATCATCTCAGTCAGAGCAAAATAGTTTCCAAAGCCAGTTAGCTTGTCGATTGAGGATTGAATTTTTATCTGCTCATTTTTTTGAGTTAGCTCTTTAAGCATGCTAAGCTCTTTTGTCCTATCAAGCTTTATAGCCATGTAGCCCTCCAGCTTGCCCTCAAAGAAAAATGGCGCAAAACGCACCTTTTCATAGAGCAGTTTGCCGCTTTTTGTTCTGCTTATCAGCTCGTCGCTTTCCCAAGAAGTATGCTTATTTATGGCATTTCTTATCTCAGCGTAAAAGCTCTCTGGGTGCATATTTGATTTTAAGATTTTAGGGCTTTTTCCGATAACGTCTTTTAGTTTATAACCAGTTTTTGCCTCAAAGGTTTTATTTACATATAAAATTTTATTGTTATTGTCACAAAAGACTATAGAGCTGTGTCCAGCATCCACTGTCGTTTTTAGAAGTTTTATCTGTTTTAACTGCTTAGCTAGTACCCTTGCTTGATAAAAAGTTAAAGCGCAAAATAACACAAAGCTGATAAAACAAAGCACTTGCATTATCACTATATTTCGTATCATTATGCTGTAAGAGGCTAGGGTGTCATCTCTAAATTTTCTTAGTGTTTCTCCAAGTTTTAGATTAACAGAGTCTTGAGCTACGGCACTTAGGTTTTTTGCAAATTCAAACGCATAAGTTGCCTTGTTTAGCACCAAGATCGCTTTTGTGTCATTTTTGTAGGTATCTTTATATTTTTCTATCTGCTCTTTTGTTTGATTTAGCGTTTCAGGACTGATTATGGCTGAGCTTTTTATCGCATGAAATATCGCATTAAGCGCATCTAGCTTCTTTTCTGATGCTATTTCAAACTCACCTGATAAGATATAAGCAGCCATTGACGAGCTAGCGTAGTTTGACCTATCTACAAGCCTTTGTTTTTTTAAAAAGTTGTCGTTTATGACCTTTAAAGTTTTGGCATTTTTCTCTTGGTAAAAGACATGTATGATGACATTTAGCTCATCAAGTCTGGTTAAATTTTGATCAAAACTTCTTAAATTTTTATTTACATCGTCGTAGTTTAGACGAAGTACGTTATTTTCTAAGCTAAAGCTTAGCTCATTATCTAGTAAGATAAGACTTAAGATCGTATCGTTAAATTTACTAACAGCAGTAACTGCTTTATTTGCCATATAGATGTAAGCTGAGCTAAAGCAAAAGATGATTGCTAGGACGATTAAGATGATATTTGCTTGTCTTTTATTCATTTAGTATCCTAGGTCTGCGTCCGTTTAGTGTTAGCAAAAATTTATAAATTTGCCCTAACTCTTCGCTATTTAGTGTATGGATCAGCTGATGATAGCTCACAAAGCCTATGACTTCTTTTAGATCACTCATTTCGCCACTACTTAGATATGGAGCTGTTCTTGCTACATTTCTAAGCGAAGGCACACGCATGAGGCGTCTGCTCTCACTAGCATCCTTTAAGCCCACGTTTTGCATCAAATTTCCACCTAAATTTCTACCATTGTGGCATGCCACACAGCCTACTTTATTAAAGAGCTCAAAGCCTTTTTTTGCCTCAGCGTTTATGGAGTCGTCATTGCCAGCTAGATACTCATCAAATGGCGAATCTATGCTTAAAATAGCCTTTTCAAATTCTGCCAAAGCACCTACTATATTTTCATAGTTTATGCCATCACTATATGCATCATTAAATAAAATCCCATACTCGCCTATGCTTTTTACTTTTTTTACTATCTCATCTTTGTTTGAATTTAGCTCATTTCTAGAATTTATCGACTCTTTTACCTGATCTTTTAAGCTTCTTACCCTGCCATCATTAAAAAATAGAAAATTTAAAGCCAAATTTAGCACGCTAGGTGGGTTTATAACGCCCTTTTGGCTGGTGTAAGATGAGTTTGTGCCACTTAAATTCCAGTATAAGTTGTGGCAAGTTTCGCATGAGTAGTTTTCAGTGGTGCTTAGCCTTTTGTCAAAAAGAGCTTCTTACCGATGTAGGCTTGTTTTTCGTTATATTTTGATGAAAGCACTGGCTCAAATGATGAATTTGCGCTCAAAATACAAAAAGATACTACCATCCAAAATAAAACTTTTTTCATAAAATCTCCATATTCTTGAGCGTCATTATAGCGGAATTCTTTTCATAACTACCAAATCGGCTAAATTGTAAAAAATTTCAGTTTTTATTTGTCTTTTGAAAAAAATGTTGTATAATCCGCGAAAAATTACACAAATTTCAAGGAGGAACCATGAAAAAAGGTTTTACAATGATCGAGTTGATCTTCGTGATCGTGATTTTAGGCATATTAGCCGCAGTCGCTATACCAAGACTAGCTGCAACAAGGGATGATGCAGAGATAGCTAAAACTGCTACAAATATACAAACACTTGTTGCTGATTTAGGTTCTTATTACACTTCACAAGGTGCATTTGCTAGTAATGCTTCTACAATGTCAAACGTAAAAAGCCCAATAAAAATCAAAGATGACGATTGTTTAACAATAGATGCAAATACTGGAAATGCAACAAGCGGAGAGATAGGACTAACCATAGGAGAAAATGGCCTTTGTGCAAAAGTTTGGGAATTACCAGGTTTAGCAAATGTTAAAGCATTAATTAAAAGCAATGCCAATAAGACAGCCAACACGCTTAAATTTGGTGGCATGGGTATAAAATACTAAAAATATATAATTTTTTGGCAAGGAAATTCGCTTGCCACTCTTTTTTAACTTAATTTCAAAATTTATCTTTCATTTATAAAAATTCTAGCTATAATCTCCCAACTTCAAATTCAAGGATGAAGTAATGAAAAAAGCTTTTACTATGATCGAACTAATTCTCATTATAGTTGTCATCGGTGTTTTAGCTGCGATCGCTATCCCAAGGATCAGCGCTACAAGAGATGATGCGGTCTTAGTAAAGACTATGGCGGAGATTAGAACGGCTATCGAAGAGATAAATGCCTACTATATATCACAAGGCAAACTAGCTCTTGACACTACAAATAATAAAGTAAAATTTAAAGAGATGACAAATGCTGGGGTTGTGGATAGCTCTGGCGATCTTGGCTTTTTTGCTAAAAACGAAAAGTGCATTTCATTAAAATTCTTTGCCGCAGACCAAAGCTGCTTAGGGGTAGATATTAGCGAGCAAGGCTTATGCAAAAAGCTTTGGGAAGCTCCAGAATTTAAGCGCTTTAGCCAGACTATGATAAAGCCAGCACAAGGAGCATTGCCAGCTCATATCAGCTTTAGCGCTGTTCGCATCGTTTTTTAGCTAGATATTTTTCAAAAAGCTTTAAAGTCTGAAATTTACACTTAATTCTTGAAATTTTATAAAAATAAAGTCCAAAACTAATTTTTTCTTGACAACAATAACATTTTTAGATACAATGCGACTTTTTAATGAGGTAGTGGCATAAACTTACAAACACGACTCAGGCGGGGTGTAGCGCAGTCTGGTTAGCGCATCTGGTTTGGGACCAGAGGGCCGAAGGTTCGAATCCTTTCACCCCGACCATGTTAAATGGTGAGTGTAGCTCAGTCGGTTAGAGCATCAGATTGTGGTCCTGAGGGTCGTGGGTTCGATTCCCATCACTCACCCCATTTTGGGCGCTCGTAGCTCAATTGGATAGAGCGACAGACTTCGGATCTGTAGGTTATGGGTTCGACTCCTATCGGGCGCGCCACTTGAAAGACTTTATGCGCTCATAGCTCAGCTGGATAGAGCAACGGCCTTCTAAGCCGTAGGCCTCAGGTTCGAATCCTGATGGGCGTACCACTTATTATTGTTGTGCGGATGTGGTGAAATTGGCAGACACGCCAGACTTAGGATCTGGTGCCCACGGCGTGGAGGTTCAAGTCCTCTCATCCGCACCATCTTTTTAAAATCCATCTTTAAAACTTCAAAAACTCGATTTTCATTTGAATTTATCAAATTTGCTTATTTAAAATTTAGTAGAAATTTTCACCTATCAAACGATCCGCATCAAATTTATAAAATTTATAGATCAAATTCTTACGCTATTAGAAACAAAGAGATAATAAAAACCTAGAGCAAGTGCGGTAGTGTGTTGAAGCTGCTGTTTTTAGTAACGCTTAAAGACGCGCGTTGATTGGGTTTGATGAGCTATTTTGAGCCATTTTTGACGAATTTTATAACATACTTTTGACTTAAACAGATCGATCAGCGTGGGCAGAAAGATCGGTTGGTTGCAGACGAGGCACTATTGCTAAATTTAGACGCAAATTTTAAAAATCTAGGGGTTAAATTTAGTCGTTTTGGGTTTAAATTTAAAAACTTTAAGGCTGTGATTACAATAGAGGCAGTCAATTTGAACTATTAGACAAACATATTCTTGTGCGGTTTGTAGCAATTAGTCGTAAAGTCTAAAAACATAAAATTTCAGGGCTAAATCTAGTTTTTTAGGTTTAAATTTAAAAATTTGGAAGCTGTGATTTCAAATAATAAAATGAAAGGTGGGCGGTAAAATTATCGGGTAAAGATGGCTTTTGTAGGTTGCATGAAGGCAAGGTTTATCAGTGTAGCGAATTGGTTACGGTTGATATGCCCACTAAATTTAACTACAAAACCAAATGAGATAGAAATTTATGGCTAAATTTATCTGCTATGGCTTAATTTTTGAAGCTACGATATTTAAAAAGAGATCAAATTTACAACGAAAGCGCTAAATTTGAACTACCAGAAAAGATGCGTTTTTATAGTTTATGTCCTTGCGATGTCCTAATGGCACGTGATAATAGGGGCGAATAATTACGGAGTTGTTAAATTTGACTATAAATAGAAATTTACGCCTAAATTTAAACATTTCTGGAGCCAAATTTAAAAAGATAAAACAGGGTAAAATTTACAAAAAGAAGTAATAAATTTGAACTACTAGAAAATGCTGATATTATGTGCGGGGGCATTGCTTGTGGCTATCGACAACGCAGTTGGTTATAGTTGATGTATTCTCATCAAAATTTTAATAACATAGAATTTACGACCAAATTTAACTATCTCAGGAGCCAAATTCTGCTAGTAAATTTCGTATCTTGAGCTAAATTTAAAGAGTAAAAACAAGGTGGATTGTGAATTTGTGCTATTAAAAAAGCTTGCCTTGTGTTGGTAACAGTGTTTTGAGAACTAGTGACAATGGAGTTAGCTATGATTGCTGCTCTCATTAAATTTGACGAGAAAACTTAGCAGCACGAAAATTTACGACGAAATTTAATTGCTTCAGACTTAAATCTAAAATTTTACTAGCAAATTTTTAGCCAAATTTACACTTGCTTCGAAATTTACTCAGCAATCAGCTTGATCTAAAAGCGCCTTTAGATAGCAGTTTGCCTTTTTAAAGATATAGAAATTTGTTTGTTTAGCGGTCTTTTGATCAGGCGATAAAGCGTGCCTAAATTTACGAAAATGTAAATTTAGTAGCGATCGTTTTGGTTTCATAGATAAATTCTAGCGCTAGTTGTTATTTCTGATAAGTGATATTTAGCGCCTTAGGGCAGGTTGATTAGACTGACTATGGGTCAAATTTAAGCCACAAGATGATTTTGATTAAAAACAGCAAATGATCAAATTTAGCCCCCAAACGAGGGCTAAATTTCATATAAATTCTACAAAGATTGTAAAATTTTTGGTTTAGAAAATGCAGTGATCGGTTTGATCTCGCCTTTATATTTTTCTAAATTTGCAAGGATCGTGTGTCCGCAGTTGCTTTGAGCGATGCTAGATGTGCCTTTGTCGCGAGTTAGGACATTGACGCAGCCATGCTTACAAAGGCTCTTCTCACCAAGCACTTCAGGATCGTACCACGCACCTTCGCAGATAGCTATGACGTGCTCTGGGATGATGTCAGTGACTAGTGCGCCAACCAAAATTTCGCCCCTGTCGTTAAAGACTCTCACCACGTCGCCAGTTGCTATGCCTTTTGCTTTGGCGTCATTTACGTTTATGAGCATTGGCTCGCGTGCGCATACTTCAGCGTAGTTTCTGATTATTGAGTTATTTAGCTGTGAGTGGAGGCGGTATCTTGAGTGCGGGGTTGTGACGCTAAATGGATACTTTTTGGCTTTTTCGCTGCCAAGCCACTCAAACGGCTCGATCCAAGCAACGTGCGGTGCAAAGTCTTTGTAACCAAATTTAGCGATAGTTGGAGAGTAGAGCTCTATCTTGCCAGATGGCGTGCCTAGGCGGTTTTTGTGAGGATTTTCTCTAAAAGCACTAAGCCTTGTGTAGTATCTGCTCGCTTCGTCATCTTGCTCAAATCTAACATATCCCTCTTTCCAAAACTCCTCAAAGCTTGGCATTTTGATATCTAGTGCTTTGGCTTGCTCTACGGCGTCTGCGTAAAATTCTTTCGCCCAGCCAAGCTCGTCTTTGCCCTCAGTAAATACCTCTTCTCTGCCCCAGCGTTTGCAGATTTGTGAGCAGATCCAGTAATCGCTCCTGCTCTCGCCCATAGGCTCTACGACAGGCTTGTAAGCTACGATGTACTCGTTTGTAGGCACGCTTTGGTTGATGTCATTTCTCTCGACTTCAAGGGCTACTGGCAAGACGATGTCGCTTAGTTTTGCTGTGCTTGTCCAAAATGGCTCAGCTGTTATTACGGTGTCAAATTTACGCCACGCTTTTACGGCGTTATTTACGTCTTGATGCCTTGTAAACATCGATCCAGAGGCCATGTAAGCCACTCTCATGTGTGGTAGCTTGATCTTTGAGCCGTCATAGTCTATCTCTTTGCCAGGGTTTTGCAAAGCCTCGATCGATCTTGAAGATGGGATGGTGACGTTTTTAAATTTCTTCCAAGGAGCGCCATCTACGTTGTCGTATTTTTCGCTGATGCTAGTGCTGATGCCTTTTAGTGACGGAGCGATCTTGTCGGTGCTACCATTTGCGTAGCAGTGGTTAAACTCAAAGCCAAGACCCTCTTTGCCGATGTGGCCCAGCATAGCGCTAAGTGTTACGATCGCCCAAAATGCCATTTCGCCGTGGTCTTGCCTTTGAAGTGCCCTGCCTGCGATGATGACGCTTGGCTCTTTTGCAAGTGCTGTTGCAAATTTAGCGATATCCTCGGCTTTCACGCCACAAATTTTGCTCGCCCAGTTGATATCTTTGACCACTTTGTCGGTTGTGCCAAGTAGGTAGTCTTTAAATTTATTAAAGCCAACTGTGTATTTTTTGATAAATTCTTCGTCGTAAAGCTTGTTTTCATATAGATAGTGGCACATGCCAAGCATCATTGCTACGTCGGTATTTGGACGAACGATGATAGCTTCAGAGTCAAGGTATCTTGTGGTGTCGTTTTTAAAGACACAAACGCTATAAGTTTTTATACCTGCCTCTTTTATCTTTTTGATGCCAAGATAGCCATCATGTGTTGGTGGCTGCCATGAAATTTGACCAGTTACAAGCGGGTCAGTGCCCCAAAACACAACATTTTTAGCGTTTTTAGCGATGGCCTCCCACTTTGTCGGAGCGTCATAAACGGCACTGTTGCCTAAAACGTGAGGCATGATGACAAGGCCAGCTCCAGTTGAATAATCGCCACTCTCTTCGACATATCCGCCAAGCACTTTTAGCATCCTGTGACCAACAGTCCTGCCCCAGCTGATCTTACCGCTGCCGCCCCACCAGTAGCACTCGCCGTAGATGCTCTCAGGGCCATATTTGTCAAAATTTTCCTTTTAAGGCTTTTGCTGCTAGATCAAGGGCTGTCTCCCAGCTAACACGCACAAATTCCTCTTTGCCACGAAGCTCGCTCTTTGCTGCGCCCTTTGCCTTTAGGTAGCTCTTTCTCACGTATGGATAGAGCACGCGGCTTTCGTTTTGGATGAGGTCTGGCAAGCTGTTGTTCATGGTATTTGGGAATTTATCGCCCTCAAATGGATCAACAGAGACGATTTGGTTTGAGTTGGTATTTGCCCAAAATAGCCCAAATCTATTTGCGCCAAAGGTTTTGTTTTGGTCAAAAATGGTCTTAGTCACGCCCTCTATCTTGTTTGCCTGCGCTGCTGTGGCAGCAAGTGCAGAAAATTTTATAAAATCTCGTCTTTTCATATTTTCTCCCTTATGAAAATTTATTTTACTTTTTTGGCATTGTGTTGTAGGTATTTAAGCACTGAAATTTAGGTCAGTTTCATCTAGTGCGACAAATTTAGCATCGACCATGCCAGATAAATTTGCTGGCCACTGAGCAGCTGTGAAGCTATTTGGTTCGTGCAGCCTGTGACATGCTGAGCAGGTCTCTTCGGTAAATTTTCTTTGCCTTTGCGTAAAGCTCTTTTGGTTGCCACCAAGCGCGTCATTTGGCACTTCATAAACGCCATCAGCTTGGTACCAAACCTCGCCATAGTCATCTTCAAAATCTTTTACTTTTTTGAAATTTGCCTCGCTCTCGTTATCAAAAGCTACAAAGACTTCAGGATCTTCTACGCTTCTTTGAAGCTGAGCCAAGTAGTTTGCCGACACTACACCACTAACCTTGATCTTGCTCGTTTTATCGCCTTTTTCTAAGACTTCAACTGGCGTTAAAACCTCGATCTTACCGATCATCTTGCCATCAAGTGTAATGTTTGCATCTTTTGCGATCACATCAGCACCAAAGACAAGACTACATGCTAGCACTGGGGCTAAAAATAGCATTTTCATTTGACAATCCTTAAAAAAAGAAATTAAATGAATTTTATAACCAGCACGCTTAAAATTATATTGCTATATTTAGAGAAAAGTGAGTATTTTAGGGGATTTGAAAGGGATAAAGTAAATTTAAAGTTATAAAAATAGGGCGATCGCTCGCCCAAATTTACTTTAAGGATTATTTCTTCATCTGGATAGCAGTTTGTATCATCTCATCGCTTGTCGTGATGCTTTTTGCACTCGCTTCGTAGGCCTTTTGCGTGACGATAACCTCGCTTAGTGCTTGACCAAGATCGACGTTACTCATCTCAAGCTTGTTTGCTAAAATTTGCGCCCCATAAACGGTCTCGCCAGCTTTGTTTTTGTAAAAAAATGGCTCGCCAGAGTTGGCTGTGGCTTCATAGAGATTGTCGCCAACCTTTGCCACGCCTTGGTCATTTATGAAGTGATAAAGCGCTACTTTTGCCACTGGAAATGCTCGAGTATTGTCGAAATTTGCCATGATGTTGCCACGATCATCGACGCTATATTTTGATAAAAGCCCCTCAGCGTAGCCATCTCTTTTTATGTTGAAGTCTTTTCTGGCGTTTGCTGAGCTTGTCATGCCGTTATAAACGTCCGCGTCGCCGTCACCTTCGAAGTTTAAATTTACGCCGCCAACGCTAGTTAGTGTATTTGTCACAAGCCTGCCACTGCCATTAAATGTAAGCGAGCCCATAGCCGTATTTTGCACGGCTCCGCTAGCATCAGTTATCGTTGCCACCGCGTCCCAGATAGTCTGGTCGCCAGTTTGTGGGATCTGCTTGGTTAAATTTATAGTAACTAGGCTCTTTGTGCCGTCTGCGTTGTAGATATCAGAGGTTAGTTTCTCTTTGTTTGGTACTTCAACGAGCGAGGTGACTTCAGCATTTACCTCTAAATTTGCAAAATCCATAAATTTAAGGCTCTTGTCGTTTATCTGCCAAGTGCCGTCACCCTCAAGTGTGGTTGAAAACTCGCTAAATTTACCATCGCCGTCTTTTACTTTTACGACCACGCTGTCACCAGCTTTTGCGCCAAGTGATGTGGTACTTAGTGGGATCTGTCCGTTTAGTGAGATCGTCTTGTTTGTATTATCAAGCGTGTAGGCGTATTCGCTAGCCTCAAGTGCTGTCGTTTTTTTGTCTGTTATGCGGCTTGAGTTTAGGTTGCCTTTTAGGCTGATGTTTGTAGTAGCCTCAGCTGGCATAAATAAAAAATGAGGCAGTGTTATGCCCTTTTGTGAGCCAGGATCGCCCAGACTTAGCTCCTCTTGCGAGACTGTAAAAGCTTGTGGGGTGCTTGAAGTTTGACCATATTTTTTAAGAGCGGTTGCACTTGGCGTGGTTGGAGTGAAATTTGCAAGCGTGCCAAGGAGTAAATTTCCCTAGTATCTACTAAATTTCCAGCCGCATCTATGTCAAAAGTACCTGTTCTTGTGTAGTAGTTTTTGCCTGTCTTATCGACAACACCAAAGAAGCCATCTCCGCCTATGGCAAGGTCAAAGTTGTTATCAGTGCTTTGAAAGCTACCATTTGACATGTCAAGCGCAGTAGTTTGCTTAGTAGCTCCAAGTCCCACTTGATCGCTAGTTGGGCCACTTCCTGCTGAGACTAGGTTTTGGTTTATTAAATTTTTAAACTCAGGGATTGAAGCTTTGAAGCCGACATTGTTTATGTTTGAGATGTTGTTTGACCAAACATCCATGCCAAAGCTTTGCGTCTTGATGCCGCTAACCCCGTTGTAAAAACCTCTCATCATGGCTTTTAGCCCTCGTAATATTCAGATACTTTATCCATTGAAACGTATTCGCCAGCTACCTTCATCATAGCCTTGCCATCTACAAATTTCACCGCCTCGACTGGGTAGTTGCCTACTTGTGTTTTATACTCTTTGCCATCTTTGCCAGTGTAAGTTGCCAAAATGGTATATGAGCCATTTGGCACTTGGTTGCCAGATGCGTCTTTGCCGTCCCAAGCTAGGTTATGAACGCCTGCATTTGTCTCGTTTAGATCAGTTGTTCTTACGACTTGACCATTTGCGTTTTTGACCTCGATTTTGCCATTTGCAAGATCTGTCTTAAAGTAAAGCGCAAATTTTGCATCTTTTTTCTCATCTGTAAGCGTGACTGCATTTGAGCCAGTTGAAACCATCTTGCCAAGGGCTGAGATAGCGTAGGCGTTTGCGTTTGATTTTAGCTGATTTACTAGCTCTTTCATCGCTTTGTTTGTGTTTTCTTGCATTTCGACTGACGCTAGCTGGCTAGTTTGAGTGAGCATCTTTTCAGTATCCATAGGGCTTGTTGGGTCTTGGTGCTGAAGCTCTGTTAAAAGTAGCTTCATAAATGCATCTTTATCAAGCTGTGAATTTGGGTTTGTGCCTGTGCCTTTTGCCGCGTCTATTCTAGAATTAGCCTTTTTCTCGGCGTTTTTTTGCTGTGTTGTTTGTGTAGTTATATCTGAAACTGAAGCCATAATCTCTCCTAAATATATCTTGGTATTACTAGCTCAAGCAAGCTTTGTTCCGCTTGAGCGTTTTCGCTCTCGTCGCTTTGATTTGAGCTATATTTGTTCTTTGCTTGTTCTCTTTTTTCTTGTCTTTGGTTTTGGTCTGAGAAATTCATCTCAAGCTCGGTAAATCCCATATTTACAAGGCTGTTTTTAAACTCGGCCTGGTTTTGCAAAAAGAGGTTCATCGTAGCCGTTGTAGAGTTAAAATTTACATGCAAATTATTGCCGCGATTAACCATCGTGATCTCAACTTCGCCTAAATTTAGCGGGTTAAGTGTGATGTTAAAGCGAGTGATCGGCGCTTTGTAGTTTTGCACCTGCTCTTTTAGCGTAGAAGAGAAATTACTAAGCGTCTCTTTTATCTCCGCCTTTGTCTGAAGCTGGTGTTTGGCGCTATTTGCGATATCTTTTACCATTTGATTTAGCTCTGATTTATTATCACTGCTAAAGGTCTCCTCGCTTGGCTCAGCCTCGCTCATCTGCTCTCTTTCTGGAAAGAGTAGCGACTGAAGAGTTGGGGCTTTTTGCGCCTTTTGCTCGTGTAAATTTACCTTTACTTTTGGCTCTTTTGGCTGCTCCTCTGGCTCAACATCTACTATCTCATCATCAAGCTTTACTTCGCTATCATCTAGTTTTTTAGGCTCTTCTTTGACTAAATTTTTAACTTCATTTGTTGGATTTGCCACGACCTCTTTTAGCAATGTATCAAGCTTTACGACCTCTTTTGGCTCGTTTTTGATGATAGTTTGCTCGACCTCGTTTTTTAGCTCTTTTAGGTAAAAAGGCTTATCCTCGGTCTTTATCGGCGTGAAAAATTCCTGCTTGCCTAAATTTTTAAACATCTCGTTTAGTTTTGGCACATCTTCATTTGAAATTTCTATATTTTCAAGGCCAAGGTCAAATTTCTTAGCAAGGTCGATAAGATCGCTAACGCTTTTAACGTTGCTAAGCTCTTCGACGTTTTGGGCACACTTAAGAAATTTGCTATTTTGTCGCTGAAATTTGGAAATTTACTTACTTTTTCATTGCCATTTAGAATTTCTAAAACTTGCAAAAGCTGCATAAAATTTGCATTTTCATAGAGCTCATTTTTTGTATCTTCGTCCAAATTTTCTTCAAGTGCGGCTGAAATTTTTGCCACGCTTTCGTTTTGCGCCTTTTCTATCGTCTCTTTTTGGATATCAACAGTTTTTACTATCTCTTTGACATCCTTTTCGGTGATCTTTTGACCGCTATTTGCCTTGCTCGCAGCCGCATCCAAAACCATCGACAAAAACTCGCCGTTGTTTTGAGACTTCTTCGCAGCCGTAGGCTTTTTAGTAGCCGCAGGAGCTAGCAAATCTACGTTGTTTTTCGCTGTGTAAGCTTGCATTTAATCCCTTTAAATTTAAAAACTTAACGCTTACATGCAAAATCTATTCCAAAAATTAATTTCTTGATATCAGCTTAAAATTTATAAAAATTTGGCTATAATCTGCCCCTATTTTAAAACTGATAAAGCGAAAAATATCAAACTAATAAACGGAGAAACATTTGGAAAAGATACGAAATATAGCCGTTATCGCGCACGATCGACCACGGTAAGACAACAATGGTTGATGAGCTTTTGAAGCAGTCAGGAACATTTAACGAGCATCAAAACCTTGGCGAGCGTGTAATGGATAGCAACGACATCGAAAGAGAGCGTGGCATCACGATCCTTTCTAAAAACACCGCCATTCGCTACAAAGATACAAAGATCAACATCATCGACACCCAGGCCACGCCGACTTTGGTGGCGAAGTAGAGCGTGTTCTTAAGATGGTTGATGGCGTTTTACTACTTGTTGATGCGCAAGAGGGCGTTATGCCACAAACTGAAATTTGTCGTCAAAAAGGCGCTCTCACTTGGACTTCGCCCAATCGTCGTCGTAAATAAGATAGATAAGCCTGCAGGCGATCCAGACCGCGTTATAAATGAAATTTTTGACCTTTTTGTCGCACTTGATGCAAACGATGAGCAGTTAGAATTCCCAGTCGTTTATGCCGCTGCAAAAAATGGCTACGCAAAACTAAAACTAAGCGATGAAAACAAAGATATGCAGCCACTTTTTGAGACTATCCTAGCTCACGTGCCAGCTCCAAGCGGCAGCGACGAGAACCCACTTCAGCTTCAAGTTTTTACGCTTGATTATGACAACTACGTCGGCAAGATCGGCATCGCGAGGATTTTTAACGGCAAGATAGCTAAAAACCAAAACGTTATGCTGGCTAAAGCTGATGGCACAAAAACAACTGGCAGAATTTCAAAACTCATCGGTTTTATGGGACTTGATAGGATCGATATAAACGAGGCTGGCACTGGCGACATCGTAGCGATCGCTGGCTTTGACGCGCTTGACGTTGGTGATAGCGTCGTTGATCCAAACAACCCACATCCACTTGATCCTCTTCACATCGAAGAGCCAACCCTTAGCGTTGTATTTTCTGTAAATGACGGCCCACTAGCAGGCACTGAAGGCAAACACGTCACATCAAACAAGATCGATGAGCGCCTTGCAAACGAGATGAAGACAAATATCGCGATGAAGTATGAAAACATCGGCGAGGGCAAATTTAAAGTAAGCGGCCGTGGCGAGCTTCAGATCACCATTTTGGCTGAAAATATGCGCCGCGAGGGCTATGAGTTTTTACTTGGCAGACCTGAGGTCATTGTAAAAGAGATAAACGGCGTAAAATGCGAGCCATACGAGCTTTTAGTGATCGATGCGCCTGATGATACGACAGGCACAGTCATCGAAAAACTAGGCAAAAGAAAAGCTGAAATGGTCTCTATGAACCCAACAGGCGACGGCCAAACAAGGATCGAATTTGAGATCCCAGCTCGCGGACTTATAGGCTTTAGAAGCCAGTTTTTGACTGATACAAAAGGCGAAGGCGTTATGAACCACAGCTTTTTGGAGTTTAGGCCACTTAGCGGCACCGTCGAGCACAGAACAAACGGCGCACTAGTTTCTATGGAAAACGGCGTAACGCTTGCTTATTCGCTATTTAACTTACAAGATCGTGGCGTGCTATTTCTTGATCCACAAGCAAAAGTCTATGTGGGCATGATCATCGGCGAGCACAGCCGTCCAAACGACCTTGATGTAAATCCAATAAAAGGCAAAAACCTAACGAACGTGCGTGCAAGCGGTAGTGACGATGCGATCAAGCTAGTTCCGCCTAGAAAGCTAAGTCTTGAGCGTGCGCTTGAGTGGATAGAAGATGACGAGCTAGTTGAGGTTACGCCGATAAATATCCGTGTTCGCAAGCGCTATTTAGACCCAACAGAGCGCAAAAGAAAAGCAAAACTATAATCAAAATTTGCTAGCAAATTCCCTTTGGTGCCAGCCAAAGGGGCTAGCAAGCAAAATAAAATCCAAAAACCAAATTTAATAATCTAGTTTGTAAATTTATCTATTTATGCCAAGTGTAGTGGGCTAAATTTAGCCAAATTTGGGTTTTGGCTGCTCTAAATTTATAAAAGCTACTTTTTGTTTTTTGGGTTTTGGTGCTTCAAAATTTGTAAATTTATGCTTGGTAAGTAAAATTTGTCCGATCTGATGCCGTCACGATAAATTTAAAGAGTAGTTTGCGTTTTACAAAGACTATTTTTGCCCGTGAAAACGCAACTAGCTGTGGTGATTGAATTTGCTTTTTTAAATTTGCAAAAGGGCTAAATTTTGGTTTTGAGGGCTGACAAATTTACTTATTTGACTATCTCTGCACCCAAATTTTGATAGTGGCTAAAATTTTAAATTTGTGGTTTGAGTGATTTTACTTGCGTGGTTGTAGTGGCGGTAGCGTCGAATGGCTAGCGATTGATCAAAAAGAGAATGTAGCAGTTGGCAGAATTTAAATTTCTATGAGGCGGATTTGGAGAGAGCTTTATGGTAAAAAAACAGACTAAAATTTAATGAAATTTAGTCCTTTCTCGCTCTAAATTTGTAAATTTATGCGAGTTGGTAGAGTTTGAATGATCTAAATTTTGGCTATGGTGGGCGATTTTAGATATTGGCACAAATTTATATTGGTTAGTGGTTAGCTAAAGTTGGTGACCTTAAATTTCAAAAGATAGTCTGGGGTGAGGTTCATAATAAGAGATAGGCTAAATTTGGTTTGACTATTTGTAAATTTATCTAATTAGTAGATTAAATTTAAACCTTGTCTAAAAAACTAGCTTTTAAAACTGCTCTTGTTAGTGATGAAATTTAGCAAATTTATCATCTCAAACCACAACAAAACCACCTAAATTTATAAAAAGTGCAGGGAGCAAATTTAACTAACGGATCTTTTTTAGTTTTGACTTTGAAATTTTACTAAATTTTTGACGGCGTATCTTCAAAAAATCGTTCATCAACAACTTCATCAGCCACACTTCTAGCCCAAACTTCGTCAAATTTCATACCATTTTTGTTTGCGCTGCTTGAGTAAAGCCAGTCAAATTTGCTTAAGAATCTCTCATGTTCGCACTCTTTTACAACCCTGATCGCCTTTAAATTTGGATATAAAAATGTCGTCTTTCTCGAGCGGCGGATGAAATTTTTATACTTTTTTGGCGCTCTAGCAAGCCCGTTTAAAACGCTAAATTTAGCTGTCGTTATGAGGCAAGGTTTGCCTTCACTTCGCATTTTGGCGTGGTTTATCTTCTTGTAGTCCTTGCTTAAAAAGCCAGCCGTCGTGTCAGTTTGCGCTAGATATATCATCTCTCTTCTTTGAAAGTAAAAATATGCATGATATGATGAGAGCAAATCCTAAAAAGTCCCAAAAGACAAACTTCGTCCCAAGCCAAAAGTAGCCAAAAAATGCGGCACTTAGTGGCTCTATGCAGGCTATCATGCTAGCCTTTGAGGCGCCTATGAGCTTAACTCCAGTCATATAAAAGCTAAATGCAAATATCGTGCCAAGCGTGATGACGGCGAGAAATGCCAGCCACTGCGCCGTGCCACTAAGCTCCGCAAACTCCCACACTCTCATATAAAGGCAAAGCACCACGCCACCTATTACCATGCCCCAGCCAAGCGTGAGCGTGACTGAGTATTTAGCATTTAGCCTTGCGGGAGCAAGGCTATAAACGCAGACGCAAACAGCACTTACTAAGCACCAAAATAGCGCTTCTGGTGAGATGACAAGGGCTGAAATTTGCGCGTGCGTAGCTAAGAAAAAGACCCCAAGCATCGCGCAAAGCAGAGCCAAAATTTCAAGCGGCCTTGGTGCTCGCCTCTCTTTTAGGCAGATGATAGCTAGGATGAGAACTGGGGCTGTGTATTGGATAACTGTCGCAACTGCGGCGTTTGAGAGCTCGATCGAGTAAAAGTAGGCATACTGCGTCATCATAAGTCCAAGTAGGGCGTATATGAGAAGCTCAGCCATCAGTTTTACGTCAGTAACTGGCGCAAAAACGGCTCTTTTAGCCTTAAAAGCGTAGTAGAGCACGATAAAAGCACCAGCTAGCAAGAGCCTATAAGGCACTAAAAAATCAGCGCTAATGCCCTGCGAGAAGAGATACTGCCCGCAAACTCCGCTAAATCCCCAAAGCACGCCACCAACTAGCGTAAGAAGCACTCCAAGTTGATGGCTGGACATTAAATTTATCTATCTTTATGTAGCTGGGCATCTTTGCCGTAGTGCGGTGAATAAGGCCCATAAAGTATGCAGTCGTGGCAGTTTCTAGAAAAGAGATAGGCATCAGCTCTTACTGCTAGATCGTATGATCTATCTGAGATGGTGTTTGCCACCTGCGTGATGACGGCTGAGACTAGCATGCCAAGCAGGCTGTTTTGTCCATTACCGCTATCCTCTGCGGCTGCTGCCTCGCCCTGCCAGAGCGTCGCGCCACTTTTTATATCGACCAGCTTTGCCTCAAGCACTACCTTTGTCGAGCTTGAGACCACGACGTAGCTCGTGCCGTAGTCTTTGATGTTTATGTAAAGCACGCTATCGGCGTGAAAATTTTATCAAGCTTATTTAGTGGCACGGCTGCGATCTCGCTTGGCTCGGTTATGCCATTTTGCTTAAATGTGTCATTTACAAGAGCCACTGGAAATACATAGTACCCAGCTTCGCTAAGTGGGGCTACTGCGTTAGCTAGAACGGCTGCTGAGCCGCTTACTTCGGTGCTATCGTTTGTTGGCATGAGCACTAGGATGGAGCGTGGCTTTTTTTGCAAAAAGGCTGAGTAGTCGTATGACTCAGGCTCTTTGAAAGAACAACCCGCAAAAAATATCGCAAGAAGCGTCACAGCTATAAATTTCAGGCTATTTTTCATTTTTCGCTCCCTCTTTTTTGCTCTGCTTTTTTGGGGTTAAATTCTAGAGCCTTTGATGAAATTTATAAATTCTTTTGACTCTGGGAAATTTTGCACCTCTTTGTCAAAATTTGCATTTGCAGCGCCTAAATTTCCGTTGTTTAAGTATAAAAGTCCAAGGTGCGCATAAAGCCCTGGCGCAACCTTGTAGCCCCTTTGGGTTGAGGTTTGCACTAAATTTTCTAAGCGTGAAATTTGCTCGGTTGCGTCGCCATCTTCGTTTAGATAGCTATATAGCGAGCTGCTATATGTGCCGTCCCAGTAGTAAAGCGACCTTGGGCCACTTGCGTTACTGCACCCTGCAACTAAGAGTGCAAGAGCGCCAAGGCAGGCAAGTCCTATTTTACTTGCCATGCTCCGCTTTCTATGCCATTTACTAGGTTATTTACCGCTTCAACTATCGCTAGGCTTAGCACCTTGCCATTTAGCGTAGAGTCGTATCCTGCGGTGCCGCCAAAGCCGATGATCTCTCTGTTTGAAAGGGTGTATTCGCCTGCACCACTAACCGAATATACAACCTCAGCGGTTTTGGTATCAACAACGTTTAAATTTACCTTTGAGTAGGCGGTTTGCTTTTTGCCTCTGCCAAGTATGCCAAATAGCTGGTGATCACCTGTTGTCTTGCGTCCAAACTCGGTCACGTCGCCAGTTATGACGTATCTTGAGCCTTTTAAATTTTGAGCCTCTTTGCTTAGCTCACTCTCTTGTTTGAGGACTGACATATTTGATCTCTCAAGCACTGAAAATCTACCGCTTTGCTGTGAAATTTGTGATCAAGATGCTTTGAGCTTGGTTGCCAAGTCTATCCTCGCCATCGCTAAAGGCGCCATTTTGATAGGCTGATTGATTATTAAAGCGGCCAATAGAAACTGAGACTTTTTTGCCGTTATAGACTGAGCCGTAGCTTGCTACTTTTGGAGTTTCGACCACTCTTGAGCTCTCGCTTGCGCACCCTGCAAAAAGCGCTGCGATCACTAGAGCTGCACTAAAATTTTAAAACATTTTTCATCTTTATCCTTTGTGACAAAATCGTGTGTATATTACTAAATTTCCTTTTAAATAGCTTTAAAACTAATCTAGCTCTAAATTTAGTCTTATTTATTGACAAATTTGTCTTAAAGTGAGTAAAATCACGCCAGTTCTAAGTTTTAGAAAGACCTTTTTTGGATACAAAATGCACTCAATCGGAATCGATATAGGCTCAACATCTGCAAAAGTTGCCGTCATAGAGGCAAGTAGCGACCAGATAAAGGAGCTATTTTTACTCCCAACTGGCTGGAGCAGCGCAGATACGGCTATGCTTATAAAAGAGCGAGTTTTAGCTTTAGACCTTGGCGAGCTATATTTTACTGCGACAGGTTACGGCAGAGTCTCGGTGCCATACGCTGACAAAACCATTACAGAGATCACTTGCCACGCGCTAGGGGCGCACTACTTTTGCAAAAGCGACTGCACAGTTATAGACGTGGGCGGACAAGATACGAAGGCTATCAAGCTTGAAAATGGCTCGGTGACGGACTTTACGATGAATGATAAATGTTCAGCCGGCACTGGTAAATTTCTTGAAGTGATGTCAAACCGCCTTGGAGTTAGGTTTGACGAGCTTACACGCCTTGCTAAAAATAGCGACAAAGATATATCCATAAGCTCGATGTGCACGGTTTTTGCGGAGTCTGAGATCATAAGTCTCATCGCTCAAAACATCTCGCGAGAAAATATCGCAAAAGCAGTGATCATCTCAGCTATAAATAAAATTTCAAATTTGGTCAAAAAACAGGCAAATACGAGCTATTTCTTAAGCGGTGGCTTTAGTAAGAGCGAGTATGTAAGAGAAAATTTAGAAGTGTGCTTGCAGGCTAGCGTCAGCACGCACAAAGATGCGATCTACTGCGGTGCGATAGGCGCTAGCCTTGCAGGGATAAGAAATTTAAGGAGAGAAAATGGCGATAAATGAGAGTATGAGTTTGAGCGAAATTTTCGCTACCTATGATGGCGCTAAGAAAATTTAGCCCAAAACGTCGAAGCAGTCAAAAATAGCGGCCAAAAGATCGCGGCTATCTTTTGCACCTATACGCCAAGGGAGGTCATCCACGCGGCAAACGCTTATAGTGTGAGCGTCTGCGCGACTGGCGATAACGCCGTGGTCGAGGGCGAAAAGTACCTGCCTAAAAACCTCTGTCCGCTCATAAAGGCAAGCTACGGCTTTGCAAAAGCGAACAAATGCCCATTTGTGCGAAACTCTGATATCGTTATCGGCGAGACGACGTGCGACGGCAAGAAGAAAATGTATGAGCTAATGGGCAAATTTAAAGATGTGCATGTCATGCATTTGCCACACTTCAAGAGCCAAAAGAGCTTGGAGATTTGGCAAGATGAGGTCAGGGAGCTAAAAGAGCGTCTGGAGGCTAAATTTGGCGTGAGCGTGAGCGACGAGGAGCTTAGAAACTCTATCAGGCTATTTAACAAAGAACGCGAGCTAATGGGAGAAATTGAAAATTTCATGAAACTAACACCGCCACCGATGAACGGCAAAGAGCTACACGCACTGCTATATGGAAATGGCTTTATATTTGATAAAAAGGAGCAGATAAGCGACCTTGAGATCATCGTTGAGAAGCTAAAAGAGTGCGTGAGAGATAAAATTTCACCCGTGCATAAGGATGCAAAACGCATCATCATCACAGGCTGTCCAAGCGGCGGGGTCTATGATAAGATCGTGCCAGCCATAGAGGAGGCAGGCGGCGTCGTGGTAGCTTACGAAAACTGCACTGGCACTAAAAATTTTAGCAACCTTGTCGATGAAAATGATGATCCAATTAGCGCCATATCAAAGCGCTACATGGCGATACCTTGCTCGATCATGTCGCCAAATAAAGAGAGAGAAAATGTGCTACAAGAGATGATAAAAGAGTATAAGGCGGACGGTGTGATCGACGTTGTGCTTCAAGCCTGTCACACCTACAACGTAGAAACTGCTAATATAAAAAGGGCGTGTAACGATGTGGATACGCCTTATATGGCGCTTGAGACGGACTTTCTACAAGCGACGCTGGGCAGATCAAGACAAGGCTCGAGGCATTTATAGAGATGCTTTAGGATAAATACGGACTTTTCGACGAGTGATGCTGGACAGATCAAGACAAGGCTCGAGGCGTTTATAGAGATGCTTTAGGATAAATTTGGCATCTGGCTTTTTGAGGCGAGCGCTAAATTTAAAAGAGCAGGGGGCTAAATTTCAGCTTTAAATTTAAAGTAGCTGACTTGAAAATAGAGAAATTTACCTAAATTTACAAGTCAGATAAAGCGAATGAAAATACTTTATTTAATTACTTTATCTTTTCTAAAAGCAACCAGCTTGAATAACCACCGTGGATATATCGCATGTGCTTATAATCATAAAGAACCGAATTCCATTTTTCATCACCATTTTTCATTTTGTCGTTATACTCTTTTGTCTTTTCTTTGTCGCCTAAATATTTATACATATCGCGTAGATCTCTACATATATAGGCACTTTTTAGTTCATTGCAGCCATATTCAAGCATTTTTACATCTGCTTTTGACTCAGAAAGGGCTTTTGCATAATCAAATTCTTGATTTTTTATTTTTGTGTAATCATCACTTCTTTTTGAAAAATAAACTATTTTATATTTAATTAAATCAATGGCTGGTATATTGCACGCTGGAGCAAATTTTTTATCGTAGCAGTATTCTGGGATAGTTTTTTCATAGAATTTTACAACCTTTTTAAGGTCTTTGCTCTCTAAAGCTTCTAGTTTTTCTAGCGAAAGACAACCTAGATCATTGCCTTTATCAAAGCACCAGTATTTAGCATTGTCACCGCCAATTTCTTTAGTATTTTTTTCTATTAGTTCTTTCTCCCCACTATAATCATAGTTAGGCTTTTCTCTACTACTTCCAAAGCCCCAAGCATATACGCTACTTGTGGCCAACACGCTGGCTAAGACTGAAGCTAAAATTTGCTTTTTCATCTTGATATCTCCTTTTTGATTTAAAAAGGCATTCTACCCCCCCCGTACTTAAAATAAAATTTTAAAAGGGTGCAGCCCCATGAAAAAGTATAAATTTCAGTGTCTGAGTGTCTGCTAAAAAGTGCAGAGTATGTCAAGCAGTCTGCCAAGCTTTTGCATATCATTTAAGAAAAGCTGGTTTGATTTTTGTGTGAATTCTTTGGTTTCTTCTAGGATTTTAGGTTCAGATATGTTGTAAGCAAACTCCTTTTTTAGGATCTTTGCGCCCTTTTTATAAACAAATTTTGCCTCAATAAAGCTTGCAAAAAAGCTATCATCTCTTAAGTAGTAGTTGGTGGCCGCATTTACAAATACTGGCTTTTGAGCCAAAAACTCAGTGCAAACGCCATTTGGTGATCTAAATTTAACACTCTCAACCACATCAGGCCTTATCTCGTAAAACCTTATCTCGCTAGATTTTTTAAGAGCCAAAACGTCACTAGCTTTGTTTAAATTTCTAGAGGAGCTATCAGCTTCTATGACGTTTATAACGCCTTTTACTAGAGAGTAAGCACTTGTCGTTTTATTTTGATCAAGAAAATTTATCATGCCAAAAAATGGCACGCTGGCATTTTTGTCAGCTAAGCTTGGCATGCTCTTTATGAGTAGTTGCTGCTTTTTGCCATTTAGCTCAAAGTAGCTCACTATGATGGAAATTTCATCCTTTTTGCTAGGTGCCTTTTGCGAGCAGCCAACAAAAAAAGTGCTGCAAGCAGCAAAACTACTAAATTTCTCATTTTATAAAGTAATCACCATCAAAGCTAACAAGCGAGTATTTTCTCTCATTGCCGATGCTCTCTTTAAGCTCATCGATGCTCAAAAACTCTAGGCTATCAGCTCCTATGTACTCTCTGACCTCTTCGACGCTTTTTTGGCGCTTATTAGCTCTTCAAAGCTTGGTGTGTCGATACCGTATCGCTCAGGATACTTGAGCTCAGGGCACGCAACTCTGAAGTGAATTTCTTTCGCCCCTGCGTGTCTTAAGAGATCGACCACCTTTTTAGAAGTGGTGCCACGAACGATGCTATCATCGATCACGACGATACTTTTGCCCTCTAGCACGCTTGACATTGGGTTTAGCTTTAGTTTGACCTTTAAATTTCTCATCTCTTGGCTTGGCTCGATAAATGTCCTGCCAACATAGTGGTTTCTGGTGATGGCTAGCTCAAATGGAATTTTGCTCTCATTTGCGTATCCAAGCGCTGCTGGCACGCCGCTATCTGGCACAGGCACGACAAAGTCAGCCTTTATCTTGCTCTTTCTAGCTAACACCTCGCCCATCTTTTTTCTCACTTCATAGACGCTTTTGCCCTCTATCACGCTATCTGGACGTGCAAAGTAGATGTATTCAAAGGCGCAAATTACAGGATCTGGCTCGAAGATTTGCAGGCTTTGAAACTCGCTCTTGCCATGTTCAAAAACTATCATCTCGCCAGGTCTAACATCTCTTATAAATGTTGCTCCCACAAGGTCAAACGCACAAGTCTCGCTAGCTACGATGTATCCGCCATCCTTTAGCCTGCCAAGGCTTAGTGGCCTAACGCCCCAGCGGTCTCTGATGGCAAAGGTCTTGTGGCGTGACTGCACGAGCAAGCAGTAAGCGCCTTTTATCTTGTCAAGTGCTGCGATAATGCGATCTTGTAGGTGTTCGTCGTGGTTTCTTGCGATGAGGTGGATGATGTTTTCTGTGTCCATATTTGTCTGAAATATCGCGCCATCTTTGATGAGCTCGTCTCTAACCTCGTCTTTATTGACTAAATTTCCGTTGTGAACGATCGAGATTTGACCTAGGGCGTAGTTGGCGGCTATTGGCTGGGCGTCACGGCCTGAGTTTTTGCCAGCTGTTGCGTAGCGGTTGTGACCGATCGCCATGTCGCCTTTTAGTGAGCTTAAGATCTCTTCGTTAAAGACCTCGGTGACTAGGCCGTTGCCCTTGTGAGTGGAGATCTCGCCGTCGTTACAGACGCTGATGCCACTTGCCTCTTGACCGCGGTGTTGCATAGAAAATAGCGCATAATACGCCGTTTTAGCCGCATCCTTAGAATTTATGATACCTACTATCGCACACATCTTTTTATCCTCTTTTCATCTTTTTAAATTTTATCTTTACAGTTAAATTTCATAGCCAACGCTAAGCATTTTTTGTAAGCGATTTGTTGCCCAAAGTGCTGGCACATTTATAACAATCCACATGCGCTAAAACTAAATTTCATCATCTCAAATCAACTCATTAGCTCTTAAATTTTGACATTTTTTACGCTCTGACAGGTAAATTTATCGCAAAATTCTAGCTTATAGCTCTCTATATCATCAAGACTAAAATTTAATCATCAAGCCCCAAACTATCATCTATCGAGTAAAGGCCGCTGCTTTGATCTTTTAGCCAGATAGCAGCTTTGATCGCACCTTTTGAAAAGGTTGCTCTGCTAGTTGCCGTATGGTTAAGCTCGATGAAATTCGCCGTCATTATAAAAGCCAACCGTGTGACGACCGACCACGTCTCCGCCACGAAGTGCCATAACTGCGATCTCGTCTTTACTTCTTGCGCCCACCATGCCAGCTCTGCCAGTTACTAAAACATCTTTTAAATTTAGATCCCTTGCCTCCGCCACGCAGCCAGCCAAAGTCATTGCAGTGCCGCTTGGAGCGTCCTTTTTGTGTCTGTGGTGCTGCTCGACGATCTCTATGTCAAATTCTCTTAAAACTTTTGAAGCTATCCTTGCTATGCGGTTTAACACTGCTACGCCTAGACTCATGTTTGTTGCGTAGAGTATTGGCATAGTGCCTGATGCTAGGTGAAGCAAGTTTTTCTCGTCGTCATTTAGTCCGGTTGTGCCGATAACTAGTGGTTTTGGGTTGGTTCTAGCGTAGTTTAGCAGTGCAACGGTCGCCTCTTTTGGCTAAAGTCGATGATGACGTCGCACGCTTCAAAAAATTTAGCAAAGTCGTTTGTCAAAAGATCGCTACTTAAATTTTCAACCTCGTTTTTTTGGCTAAAAGCGACGCTTAAAGTGGCGTCTTTTTCATCTTTTAAACAAGAGATGATACTTTGAGCCATCTTGCCGCTAGCGCCGTAAAGTCCTATTTTTACCAAAATTTATCCTTTGATTTTTGGTTGAAATTTAACATAAAATTTTATTATAGAGAGATTACGAAATGGCTTTTGAAAAAGAGCTGTCTGAGGCTAGAATTTAATTAAAAATTATCATTGTGGTAATTACTGCGATCAAAAAAATGGATATTAATTATATTAGAGCGCACTTTTTGCCTATTTTATGCAAAAGGGGTTACATTCTGCCCTAGAGTTATTTTATTAATGCAATTTTAAAAAAGTGTTCTGATAAGCCTAAAAACCAAGTAATTTTAAAATGTAAATTTTTGCTAAAAATGATTTATTTTTAAAGAGAAATTTAGCCAAAAATTTGGCTAAATTTGAGTATTAATGCAAGCTTTCTATGTAGCTCATAGCGCTAAGTGCAGCCACAGCGCCGTCACCTGCTGCTACGATTACTTGTTTTGGAGCGTCCTCTCTGATGTCGCCTGCTACAAAGAGCCCTTTTAGGCTAGTTTGCATCTTAAGGTTTGTCTTAACTTGTCCGCCATCAGCCATTTCGCAGATAAATTTGCCGTTTTCATCTTTTAAAATTTCGTTATTTACATTTAGTCCGACAAAGGTGAAAATGCCCGGCACATCAAGCACGCGCTCACCATTTTTGGTATCAAGCACGATCTTTGTTAGACCCATATTATCGCCAAGTGCCTCTTTAACTGTTGCGCTTGTTATAAACTCTATCTTCTCATTTTTTCTAGCTTTTTCAACAGTTGTTGGCGCCGCTCTAAACTCATCACGTCTATGCACAAGATAAACTTTTGAGCAGATATTTGCTAGGTAAAGTGCCTCTTCAACAGCTGTATCGCCACCGCCAAGGACAGCTACCTCTTTGTTTTTGTAAAAGAAGCCATCGCATGTTGCGCATGTGCTAACGCCTTTGCCAAAGAACTCGTCCTCGCCTTTAAAGCCAGCACGTCTTGGGGTTGAGCCAGTCGCTACGATGACAGCCTTTGCCTGCTCGCTCTTGCCGCCTTCAAGTAAAATTTCAAAGCTGCCGTCGCTATTTTTTCTAACGCCAACGACGTTTGCCCACTTGTGAACTAGTCCAAATGCACTGCACTGCTTCCACCAAGTGCTCATAAAGTCAAAGCCGCTCTCGCCAGGGGCTTTTTGACCTGGGTAGTTTTCTATCTCTGAGCTCGAGGTGATCTGACCGCCAGGCTCGCCTTTTTCAAACATTACAACATTTTTTAGTCCGCCTCTAGTGGCGTAAAGTCCGGCGCTTAGTCCTGCTGGACCGCCTCCGATGATCGCTAAATCAAGCATAAATTTCCTTTATTCTAAAACTTTTATGGACGAATTTTGTTTATAAATTTCGCCCCTTTGATGAACTATCTCAACACTGCTAGGAAGCTTCGTGATGCTTAAATTTCGCATAAGCTCTAGGACTGTATTTATATCTGAGCTTATGTATTTTAGTGTTGAGTTTGACTCATATCTTTTTTGAAAGATATCGATCGCCACAACTGTTTCATTTTTGGTTGGTAAAATTTCGTCTAATTTTGATTGATTTGAACTGAAGATTAAAAGCGTGTATTTTGGCTCTTTTGGAGTGAAAATTTCGCTTTTTTCGTAAAAAACTAGCTTCGCAAAATCAACAAATTTATATTGTGAAAAACGATAGTTGCTATACGCAAATGCAGCCGCTATCATAGCTGCACCAAAAAATGAACCAAATATATAGGTAAGAGGAAGCAGACTTCCTCTTCTTTTTCGCTCATTAAAGAAGCGAATTTAGTTTGTCAGTTAGGGCTTGTTTTGACTGTGCACCGACCATTTGCTCAACTAGCTCGCCATTTTTGAAAAATAGCAATGTTGGGATCGATCTGATGCCAAACTCAACCGCAAGATCTTGCACTTCATCAGTATTTACCTTGCAAATTTTCGCTTTGCCCTCGAAGTCTTCAGCAAGCTCTTCGATCACTGGAGCTAGCATACGGCAAGGTCCGCACCATGGAGCCCAGAAATCTACTAGAGCAACGCCTTCTTTTGTTACATCAAAATTTTCCTTTTGTGAGTTCGATGTATTTTCCCATTTGTTCTCCTTATTTTCAAGATGTGGCAATTATACAAAATCAAATTTAAATTTTAGCTAAATAATAAATTTTATTATAAACTAATATTTTCTATCAACTCAAAATTTTCATTTTTTACAACAAGTAGATCTAGCTGAAAGTCCCTGTTTGGCTCATTTTTCATCATATAAAAATTTATAGTTTTTAAAATTTTCATATATTTTGCCTTGTCTAGGCGATACTGGGCTTCGTATCCTCCGCTAGTTGCTTTTACTTCAATAAAATGTAAAATTTTATCGCTACTTAGTGCGATGATGTCGATCTCGCCAAATTTAGAGTGAAAATTTCTCTCCAAAATGACAAAACCAAGCTTACGCAAAAACTCGCAAGCCCTATCTTCGGAGCTCTTACCAAAGAGGTATTCTTTTAGCCCCAAGCTACTCCTCGATCCTCATCATAAATGGCTCTTCTTTTATATACTCTTGCTCTTTTAAAAGCTCTATCGTTCGCTTCGCATCAGCCTCTAAGCTCGTGTGCGTCGTGAAAAATAGCACGGCATACTCGCTCTCATCTTTTGGCTTTTGCAGCAAGCTGTCGATTGAAAGATTGTTTTCGCTCATTAAATTTGTTATCTTTGCTAGCACGCCCATTTTATCTTCGACTTTTAGCCTAAAGTAGTATTTTGTCTTTATCCTGTCGCGATCAAGTAGCTCTAAGGTGTTTAGCTCAAATGGCGCTTTGTATCCAAGCATCGGCGACTTGCTATCTCTTGCGATATCGATGAGATCGCTGATGACTGCACTTGCTGTTGCGTCGCCGCCAGCTCCTGGGCCATAGTACATAGTCTCGCCAACGACCTCGCCAACGACACTGATCGCATTTGTTACGCCGCTTGCCTTTGCTATCATTTTATTTTGCGGCACAAGCGCTGGATGCACGCGTAGCTCGACCTTGCCCTCGCTTTTTTTAGCGATAGCTAGAAGTTTTATTGAGTATTCAAAATCTTTTGCGAAAAATATATCCTCTGGCGTGATGCCTTGTATCCCCTCGATCAAGATATCCTCTGGATCGCCGTGCACGCCATAAGCGATGCTAGCAAGGATGAGAAGCTTGTGAGCCGTGTCAAAGCCGCCCACGTCAAAGGTAGGATCGGCCTCAGCGTATCCAAGCTCTTGTGCCTTTTTAAGTGCGTCTTTGAAATTTGAACCCTCATTCATCATCGAGGTTAGGATGTAGTTGCTAGTGCCGTTTAGTATGCCATTTATGCTTAGGATGTGGTTGGCGCTAAGCCCCTCTCTTAGGGCTCTGATGATCGGTATGCCACCAGCCACGCTTGCTTCAAAGCCAAATGGCGTGTTTTTGGCTAAATTTTGCAAAGCATATCTGTGATAGGCAAGAAGTGCCTTGTTTGCAGTGACGACCGCTTTTTTGCGCTTTAAAATTTCACTCACCACTCTAAAAGGCTCTTCAACACCGCCCATAAGCTCGACAAAAACGTCGATATCATCGCGGTTTATGACGCTATTTATATCGTCAGTCAAAGGGATGCCAGCATCTCTTTTTTATTTAAATTTCTAACCACGCCGATGACTGGCACTATCTCCTCGCCACATCTTGCTGCGATTAGCTTTTTGTTTTTTAGTAAAATTTTTGCAACCGACTCACCAACGGTTCCAACGCCTAATATCGCTACATTCATTCAAATTCTTTCAAATATTTTTTTATATTTCTTGCTGCTTGTCTTATCCTATTTTCATTTTCGATAAGAGCTAAGCGCACATAGTCGTTTCCGCCCTCGCCAAAACCAATGCCTGGACTAACGGCGACAGAGGCTTTTGTAAGAAGCTGCTTTGAAAACTCAAGACTGCCTAAGTGGCTAACCTTTGGTGGAAGTTTCGCCCAGATAAACATGCTAGCATTTGGCTTTTTAAGCTCCCAGCCAGCCTGAGCAAAGGCCTCTATCATCACATCTCTTCTTTTTTCATAAATTTGGCGTATCTCTTCAACGCAGCTTTGATCGCCGTCAAGTGCGACCGTGGCAGAGACTTGTATCGGCGTAAACATGCCGTAATCAACCCATGATTTTATCTTTTTAAGTGCGGCGCAAAGCCTCTTATTTCCGCACATAAAGCCAACTCTCCAGCCAGCCATGTTGTAGCTTTTTGAGAGAGTGTAGCACTCGACTGCGACATCTTTTGCGTCTTCTACTTCAAAGATGCTTGGAGTTTTGTAGCCATCAAAGGTAAGATCAGCGTAGGCGATATCTGAGATGATGTAAAATCTCTCTTGCTTTGCGATACTTACAAGGCGCTCGTAAAAGCTCTTTTGCACGGTCACGGTTGTTGGATTGTGAGGGAAATTTACGACTACATATTTTGGTTTTGGCGAGCTTGCGTGTATCGTCTGGATTAAGTTTTCAAAAAATTTATTCTCATCTAGCTCAAATTTATCATTGTAGTGAAGCGGCATCTTTGCGACACTTCCGCCAGCAAATAAAAACGCCTGCGTGTGTATCGGATATGCAGGATCAGGCACGATAGCCACGTCGCTCTGGGTTTATCACGGCTTGAGCAAGATGCACAAAGCCCTCTTTGCTGCCCATTGTGGCTACTGCTTCAGTTTCTGGGTCTAAATTTACGCCGTATTTTCTCTTATACCAGTTGCAAATGGCAAGGCGGAGCTTATAAATTCCGGCACTGGCTGAGTAGCCGTGGGTCTTATCTTTTTGCGCGCTTTCGCATAGTTTATCAACGATGTGCTGTGGTGTTCTGCCCTCTGGGTTGCCCATAGAAAAGTCGATGATATCCTCGCCAGCTCTGCGTGCTGCCATTTTTATAGCATTTACTTCGGCAAAAACGTAGTTTGGCAAACGCTCAATTGTATTAAATCTTATCTCATCAAACACTGTTTGCTCCTATTTTATAAGCTTGATAATTATCTCGTTTTTAATGTTAGTTATGTCGCTATTGTCGCTAATTAACGCATATTTTGCGTCGTTAGCTAAATTTATGGTGTAGTTAGTTTTTATCTCGTTTTCTCTTTTTAGATCGATTTGGTTTAAATTTTTATCATAAATTCTAACAAGTGGCACCCATTTGTTTGGCTCGTTTGAGATGATATTTAGGCTGCTTGCACCTGCCACGTCGACGATATAGACGCCACCACTCTTTACAAGTGGGGTCTCTTCGTTAAAATTTACTTTTGACGCATCAAGGCTCATATTGTTAGCGTCCAAATAAAGCGCTAAATTTCCATCAAGCCTATCAAATCCCATTATCTTAAAGCCGCTTTTACTAAGCGTGAAATTTAGGTAAATTTGGATCTATGCCGCCACTTTTTAGGGCTAAAATCCCATAAGAAATTTCATTGCCATTTTTTAGAAATTTACCCTTGCGACGCTTATATTTGCATCTTCAAGAGCTAAATTTATCGATTTTACAAATAGTGCTGAGGGACTTTTTGCGTGCTTATAAATTTTAAATTTAAGCTATTTGAGCTAAAAGAGAGAGCATCGTAGTTTGAGCTTTGCTTTAGTCTTGAGACTAGCTCGCCAACGTTTAGCGAGCCGTTAGTGTCTAAATTTTCTAAAGAAATTTGCAGATCTTTTCCGCTGCTTAGTGCATTTGCACTGCTATTTAGATCAAAAGCGTATGAAAAAACGCTAAAAAGAAGAAATATGGCTAGTTTTTTTACCAAGATTTGCCCTTATTCATCTCGACAAACTCGTCATAAGTTAAAAATTTCATATCACCATTTTCTACTAAAAATCTAGCTGGACGGCTCGGGTTATACTTTGTCACTTTATCGCCGATCTTAAGCTCGATGTTGCCATTTCCGCAAACGACTAGCTGTCTTTGATCTAAATTTATATTGACACTTTTGCTTGTATCGCTTGATGTTTTTTGGCCATTTTCAAGGTTGATGATGCCTATCCAAACGCGTTGTTTTGGTGTGATGACCGCCTCATTTAGCGGTTTTGTCACGTTTTGCTCTACTTTTGGAGCTGGCTGGGCTGCCATGCTAGGTTTTAGGGCATTTTGATCAACGCTAGCAGGACTTACAGTCACGTTTTGCTCAGCTGGAGCTGAAATTTTCACGCTTGAAGCGTTTGCATCGATCTTTGGAGTGTTTTGAGAGATCGTTACGTTTGTGTCGATTATATTTTTCTTCACTTCATTGACGATGCTTGATTGCGAGTAGCTCACGCTTGTGTTGTCTTCATTTAAGCTTGCTATGAAATTTTGGACGTATTTGTAAGCGTCAAAGTAGTAAGCGCCGCCAGCGATGATAGCTAAAATGATGATCCAGAAGAAAAATCCAGCCCCACCACCGCTACTTTGCCTTTGGATCGAGACATCTTCAGGTGTGTAAGAAGAAATTTTGGGCTGACTTTTGTTTTTTTGCTCTCATCAGGCATATTTTCTTGCATGAAAGCGTCGTATTCGGCTAGAAGTTCGCTAAGATCGACGCCATACTCACGCTGTAAAATTTTGGCGTAGCCTCTCATGTTTAAGCGTGATAATTTTTCAAAATTTTTGTCAAAAATGTATTGTAAAAATGTGGGTTCAATGTGCGTTTTACGCGAAATTTCCTTTATGCCTATCTCTTTTAAATTTTCTAGTTCATTCATCTATCATCCTATCACAAATTATCGCAAAAGCTGCACTTACATTTAGGGAGTCCCAGCCATCTTTTAGCTTGATACCGACGCACTCATCGCACTTTGCTAGAGCTTTTTGCGGTATGCCTTCGCCCTCTGAGCCCATCACCAAAGCCCTTTTGCCAGCAAATTTCATCTCTTTTATATTTTTGCCGTTGCTTGCCGTAGCATAGAGCTTAAAACCACACTGTTTTAGCTCATTTAGCAGGCTAAGTCCGTCCTCAAAAATGGCTATTGGTATCTCGTAAGCAGCACCGCTACTTGACCTTAAAACGCCTTGCATATTTACACTTTTTGTAACAATAACTAGCCCTTCGCAGCCTAGAGCATAAGCACTTCTAGCGATAGCACCGATGTTTCCGACGTCGCTTATGCCATAAAGCACGGCGATGAAATTTAGTTTTTTTAGCTCGCTAAAGTCTGGAAACTCAAACTCACTAACGCTTGCTAAGAAGCCTTGATGGTTGCCGCCATGCGCCATAGACTGAGCTTTTTGATTATCCACGCGGATGATCTTCTTGCCTGTGCCGCAAATTTTAGAGAAGAGTTTTTTATCACACTCTTTTGAGAGATAGATCTCTTCTAGGATCTGCGGGCGCTTGTTCAAAATATGTAAAAATAGCTGTTTTCCGTATATTATCATGGTTGCTTATGGTAGCTAAAGTCAAGTAAAATTTAACTTATTTTGCTTCTAAATTTGAGTGAAATTTTGAAACTTTTTAGCAAAATTTCAGCTTTTAAATTTATGCTTTTATGAGCTCGTCGTAGATCTTTTTGACGTCCTTGCCAGTTATTTTGCTAAGCAGTTTTGCCTTTGCTTTTGGGGCTATATCAAGCGAGATGATCTCATCTTTTGTGATGTTCTGAGTGGCTATGTTAGCACTTTTTGAGATGACCACCGCCCACTCGCCGTTTAAATTTGCTTTTTCTAAAATTTGGGCCAAATTTTGAGCCTTATCTTTAAATTTCGGTCTCAAATTTCTTGGTGGCCTCTTTTATGGCAAAAATTTCTCTCTCTGGCTCTAAATTTGCAACGCTTTGCACTAAGCTTAATATGCGTTTTGGGCTCTCATAGATCACAGCCGGATAGGCTAAGCTTAGAGTATTTTGTATAGCCAAAGCCCTCTCTCTGCCAGTATTTGGCAAAAAGCCTAAAAAAACAAACTCTTTATCGCAAAGTCCGCTTGCGACTATGCTTAAAAGTGCAGCGTTTGCTCCGCTTAAAATTTCATATTTGATATCATTTTTTTGAGCATATCTTACTAGGCTAACGCCTGGATCGCTTATGCCTGGCATGCCAGCATCACTCATATAAGCTATATTTTTACTCCAAATTTCATCATTTAAATTTGCGAAAAATTCATCTTCGTTGTGGGTGTGAAGCGGGATAAAATTTGAGATATTTATATTTGCGTCAAAGCGTTCGTTTAGTAGATTTACAAGGCTTTTGCAAACTCTTGTATCTTCACAGATAGCTATCTCGCATTCACGCAAAATTTTAATTGCACGAAGCGAGATATCTTCTAAATTTCCTATTGGAGTAGGAACAAAGTAGAGCAAGGCTTATTTTTGAGCGTATTTTTTCTAAATTTCTCAACACGGCCAGCGCTATCAACTATCTTTTCGCTGCCTGTGAAAAATGGGTGGCACTTGTCACAAATGTCAATTCTGATTTCGCTTTTGTTTGACTTTGTCTTGAAAGTGTTGCCACACGCGCAAGTTACAGTGCAATCTACATACTCTGGATGGATCTCTTTTTCATCATCTTTCCTTTATTATTTTGGGCTATTTGTTACCTTAAAAGTTGCTGATTATATAAAAACTAATCTAAAAATCAAATAAATCAAGCAAGAATTTTGCCGCCACAGATATGACTGCGGTCTGCGATCTTAAGATATTTTTTGTATTTAGGCCGTAGATATTTTTAAATTTCAGCCGTCTCATCCTCGCTAAATCCGCCCTCTGGACCGATTATTAATATCTCATCATCTCTTTTTTCATTTAAATTTTTACCGCCAAAATTTATAGCCGAGACATTTTTATAAACGCTCATTAGCTCGTCTAAATTTTTGTAAATTTCAAACTCCATTAGCGACGTTCTCCCGCACTGCTCGCATGAAAGTGCGTTTATGTAGTTTAGCTTTTCAAAGTCGATCTTGAAATTTGCTTGAGAAAATTTAGTATAGACAAAGGCGATCTTGCCAACGCCAAGCTCATTTAAAAATGGCAGCGCCTTTTCGATTGTCTTTGGATCAACAACCGCCCAAGCGATGGTAAAGTCGAAATTTATGCTCGCAGTTTAGGCTGGCAAAGACAAGGCTTAAATTTGCACTTCTGCGCTCTATCTCATCGATCTCGTAGATGTACTCTTTGCCATCACGTAAATTTCTAACACTTATGCGCTCACCTGCTTCAACCCTTCTAGCTTTTAGGTGCAAAAATGCCTCATTTACTATTTTTAGGCACTCTTCACCAGCGTTTTTATCATATAAAAATTTCATCTAAATCCCTGCTATGATGATCAAAATAATGTCGCAAATGCCTTTAATAAGGGCAAATTTCTAAATTTCTCTAGCTCGCCAGCAAACGCAAATTTTTTTAGCCTTTTATACCCAACTGCGCTAAGTGCGATTAAGGCTATTAAGATAAGAAGCATTTTTATGGCGTTAAATTTTGGCTCGTAACTATAATATGCCCACAAAATAAGCCCAGTTAGCACCAAAAAGCTAAGCAGCATATGATAAATAGGCAAGAAATACCTTATGCGAAGCACGTAATTTTTAGTTCTCACTCCAAACTGAGTAAGCGCTAGATAAAGCACCGCTAAAGCAAGTAACGCATAAAAAAATGTCACGTGAAATGGCAAAGTATAAGCATAAAGCGAGCCTAAGTGTTCGTTCATTTCTTCTCTTTAGGAGGCTCGTTTTCTTCGACGACTGGCTCAGGTGGCAGCTGCTCGTCGATAGTTACATTTGCATCAGGCTGAGCTATCGTAACATCACTAGGGACTGGCTCACTAACGTCACTTTTGGCCTCTTCTTTATCTCCACATCCCAAAAATACGCCAGCTATAAGCAAAAAAGAGGTTATAAATTTTTTCATTAAACGTCCTTTGGATTTTCTATTTTTATCTTATTTATCATCTTTTCAAGCAAATTTTTATCTTCCCACTCGTCCATAATCGCCTCTGAAAATTTGATATCACTAAGCCTTATCTCGCCCATTTGTGGGTTTATCGCATCCTCTTTGAAGCATTGCGCATAGCCAGTGTCGGTCTCATGGACGATGACGCTATGAAGCTTCACCTCGCGCTCGCCATTGTTCATCACGCTAAGCTCAAGTAGCCTTTCGATCATTACAAAAAATATACGGCAAAACTGCTCTGCGCTGGGATTTAGCGGGATCTCGATCCACCTTGCAGAGTGCTTTTTAAGATCGTTTTTGTATTCGTCACTATCGCCTGAATATATGGTCGTAGCGTGGTCAAAGCTATCGATGATCGTCTTTATATTTTGCTTCATCAGCCCAAAGTCATAGACCATGCCAGCGTTATCAAGAAAATTTGAGCTAAGTAAAATTTCTGCCACGTAGCTGTGTCCGTGGATGCTCGTCCTGCAGCGCTTTGAGCTACAAAATCTCACAATATGCGCATTTTCAAATCTAAAAAGTTTTCTAATAATCATCAAACACCCTCTTTGTCGCCCCAAAGCCTGATGTGGATACGCTCTGAGTAGTTAAATCCATGCTTTATGGCAAACTGCGCTGTTTTTAGAGCATTTTCGCTTAGCTCGTCCTCATTTGCGCCCATCGCCATGCACCAAACTGGCAAATTTGCTCTATTTTTTATATATAAAATTTCATCCAGCTCGCTTTTATCAAAGCGCGAGAGGACAAATTTTAAAAAGCTGCTTTTCGCGTTATTTTTAATAGCTAAAATGGCATCTAAATTTATGCGTTTTTGCTCGCTAACTCCGCTATTTGCTAGCTTTACGCCAAGTGCAAAATGGCAGTTTTTATAAATTTCAAATTTATCAAAATCAACCAAGATCGTGCCATTTGTCTCAAAATGCACCTCGTAGTTTATAAGCAAATTTCTTACCAAATTTATGAAATTTTCATTTTGATGCCAGATGAGTGGCTCGCCGCCTGTTAAAACGATGATCGGCTTTTGCTCTAAGCCTTTACAAAGCCCATCAACTAGGCTTAAAATTTCATCTGCGTTATATGTTTTGTGGTGAAAATGTCCCTTAAAAACGGCTCTTATGCTATCACAACCCAAAAGCTCTTCGCCTGTTTTTAAAGACCTTGTCTTTACGCCAAAGCCAGAGCAGTTTAGGTTGCAGCCCAAAAAGCGTAAAAACACAGCGAGCCTGCCCTGATAAGCGCCCTCGCCTTGGATGCTTAAAAATGCCTCAACTAATTCTAGCTCTTTGTTCATCAACCACCAGTTTGGTAAAAAGCCCTTGAAGAGGTTTCATTTTCAGCTCCTAGAGCCCATTTGTTCTCTTTTGGCTTGTTAGCAAGTACTTGCCTTAAGATCTCGCTTGCTGCGACGATGTCGCCATTTGCAACTGCTTTTTTGATACTTAGCGCATCTTCAAAGTAAAGGCAAGGTATCAAAAGCCCTTCAGCACTTAGTCTGATGCGGTTGCAACTCTCGCAAAAGTCGTGTTTATGTGGGTCAATGATGCCAAATTTATAGCCGTCATCAAGCCTATAAATAGACGCAGGTGCGTTTGGTAATTTTTCATCTTTTGTGACGTTGTATTTTTGCGAGATGATCTTTAAAATTTCATCGCTTTTTAGCCCTTTTAGATCCTCTTTGGCGTGCGAATTTTCCATATATTCGATAAATCTGATCTGAGAATTTCTAAATTTAGCAAACTCAAGCAAATTTACTAGCTCATCGTCGTTAAAGCCTTTTAGCGCGACTGTGTTTATCTTGACCTTTAGCCCAGCGTCAAGTGCTGCTTCAAAGCCAGCTAAAACCTCGTGTAAGACGCTCTTTTGAGCGATAAATTTAGCCTTTTGCTCATTTAGCGTATCAAGTGACATATTTATGCGCTTTAGACCAGCGTCTTTTAGCCTTTTGGCAAAGTGTGGCAGCATAAAGCCATTTGTCGTAAGCGCTAGATCGATGTCTGGCTTGTAATCGCTTATCATCTTTATAAAGACGTCCAGATCCTTGCGCACGAGTGGCTCGCCGCCTGTGATCCTAATCTTTTTCACACCCTCATCAATAGCTACTTTAACAAATAAAAATAGCTCTTCAAATGTCAGCAAATTCTCTTTTGGTGTCCAACTAAATGGCGTCGTAGGCATGCAATATCTACATCTAAAATTACAACGCTGCGTCACAGAAATTCTTAAATAATCAACAACCCGACCATATTTATCTATTAGCATAAAGCACCTTTTTTAAGCTTGGTTAGAGCTTTTTTAATTTTCAATTATATGTTAAAAGATTTAAATTTAAATAAAAATTTAAGCTAATTTTTGTAGTTTAAGAGTAGTTTTGTCTTTTAAAATTAGCCCAAATTTAGGCTAATTTATGAAATTTAAGCACAAATTCAACTTGCCCCATGCCCACATGAAGATCTTTAGCGATCATGGCTGCGCTTTTGCCATCTTTAAACATCTTTAGGATCTGCTCTTCTTCGTTGATGACGCTTGGGGCGATTTTATTGATATCTCTTGTTCGCTCTTCAAGGTTAAACATCCTATCTTTTTGCTCGTTTGCAAAGTCATCTATCACTCGCTCGATGCTCTTTATAGCGCGGATTATCGGCACGATTTTTTCATTTATTTGCTCGTTTATCTGCTCTTTTAGCTCATCTTTTACATCTTTTAGCTGCTCGTCATCATCAGGCTTAAAGCTTGCCAGTGCGGCTAGCTGCTTTTTGAGATTATAGTTTTCTTGTATGGCGCTCTCTATGGCACGCTCATATCTTGTAAATTTCTTATTTGTCTCGCTATCTTTTATAAATATCAAAGCTATTATTATCGCTAAAACAATGCCAAAACCTAAAAAAATGTAAATTTCCATATTTTTCCTTTACGAATTCGCTCTAAGCTCTCTTATCATCACACGCTCTCTAGCCGTCACGTAAGCGTTCCAGTCGGCCTCGTCCTCTTCGTGCATGTTCTCTATCTTTGCTAGCCTCTCATCCTCCGCCCTTAGATAAAGGCTCAAATTTCTCTTTGGAAAGATAGGCATCATAATCCTTGCGTAGTAAATTTCATCTTTTTTAAATTTATCTTCGCTTATTTTTATATGCGTAAAGCCGATCTCGTCAATATCTGCGCTCTCTTTTAGCGGCAAGTATTGCTTGTGCTCATTTTTTATATAATCACTAAGCGCGTCGATCTTTCTATGAAGCTCGATGACAAGCGTTAGCAAGACTTGGTCGCTCTCTTTGGTCTCGCCGCGTGATTTGGCTCGTTTTAGCCACGCTCCAAGCGCATCTTCGTCGCCAGGCAAGATAGAGTTAAATTCTCTTAAAATTTCTCGTCCCCCGAGCTATCACGCTCATAAACCATGCTAAGAGGCGCTTTAAAAAGCCTTACTTCGCTCATAATACACTTATCCAAACAAAGATGAAAAATAAAATTCCCAAGTAGCCATTTAGCGTGAAAAACGCCCTGTCTATCTTGCTAAAGTCGCGCCTTACGATCCTATGCTCGAAAAATAATATCACGCCACTTACCACAATGCCAAAAAACGCCATCGCTCCAAGTCCAGCCGCCCAAGCAAAAAGTAGCCAAAGTATAAAAGCTAGAGCGTGAAAAATGGCCGATAAAAATAGTGTCGCCTTGTCGCCATATATCGCTGGTATGCTAAAGAGCTTGTTTTCTTGGTCAAATTTCATATCCTGAAGCGAGTAAAGCAGGTCAAATCCAGCCACCCAAAATGTCACACCAAGGCAAAGTAGCACGCTCCAAAGCGGTATGGTAGCGCTCACTGCGACCACGCCAGCGATAGGAGCAAGTCCAAGACTAAGGCCTAGCACCAAGTGCGCTAGCTCGCTAAACCGCTTAAATAGCGAGTATCCGCCAAGCACGGCAAGTATGGGGAAGCTTAGCCAAAATGCGAGCGAATTTATAAAATAAGCGCAGATGATAAAGATAATCGCGTTTGCTGCGATGAAAAGCTGCATGTTGCCCTTGCCTATGCGTCCATCCACGCTTGGACGGCTTGCGGTGCGTGGGTTTAGCTTGTCGATGTCCTCGTCTTGGTATCTGTTAAATGCCATGGCGAAATTTCTAGCGCTGACTGCGCAAATAGTGCCTAAAATAAGCAGTTTAAAGCCAAACCAAGCCGAGCCATTTTCTATCTTGCTCGCAACTATCATCGCCACAAAGATAAATGGCAGGGCAAAAACCGAGTGTTTAAAAACGATGAGTTCTGCGATATCTTTTAGCTTTTTGATCATATAAATTTCCATCTTTTTAAAAAGTGTCTGATTTTACACCATTTTGCTTTAAATCTAAATTTATATTATCATTGCGAGAGTAATTTAAAATGAAGGGTTATGATGAGTAAAATAGCGATTATCGGAGATGGTTTTAGTGCGTTATTTACGGCGCTTGAGCTAGCTAAAAAGGGCGAAGAAATTTTAGTTATTAGCAGCCAAAAAGATGAGTTTGAAAGCGGAATTTTAACCCCATTTAACACCCAGCACTTGCAAGAGATGGAGCGATATCTAGCTCGTTTTTGGGGCTGGTTAGTAAAAAAAGCGAGCTTGATATAGCGCTTTGCTTAAATGAAAACTTTAGAGCTTGGATGGCAAATTTCACGCTTAAATCAACAAAGGCTCACGATAAAAAGATGAGAATTTTGTTTAAGAAATTTGGACAAAAGAGCTTTGAAATTTTAAAAGAGCTAAATAAAAAATATCCGCAGATAAATTTTGATGAGAGCGGCGTTTATCTTGTTTTTAGCGAGGATGAGAGCTTTAAAAAGAGGCTTGATGAGACGAGGGTCGCTGACAGTGAGCAAGAAATTTTAAGCGTGGATAGTGAGCTAGCAAATTTTGGCCTGATAAATAAAAATATAAAAGGGGCGCTAAATTTCAGCTAAAAACGCAAGCATTGATACAGTTGAGCTAAAAAAAGCGCTTGTTAGTGAGCTAAACGAGCTTGGAGTGCAGTTTATAAACGATGAAATTTATGAGCTAAAACGCAGGGGCAAGCCGTGCAAAAGGCTGTTGGCAGTGCTAGCGAATACGAGGCTGATAGTTTTGTAGTGGCTAGTAGAAGCTTGGAGCTTTCAAGCAAGCTTGGGACAAATTTAAGCGCCATTTTGGCTAAATTTTACACGATCGATCTTGTGCTAAACGAGGGTCAAATCCCTAAAAAACCGATCATTTTAAATGATATGTTTGCCAAAATTTATCCAACCAAAAATGGCGTCACGATCATCACAAATTTACAAGTGGGCGCGATCGATACGCTTGTAAAAACAGAAAAGATCAATACATTTTTAAACGAGCTAAAAAGGCACTTTGGCATAAGCGAGCTAAAAGAGCCTAGTTTTAGGGCAAATTTCGTCCTTCTTAGCTCAAACGACAAGCCAGCGATCGGACGCGACGAGACATATGAGAATTTACTCTATAACCAAGCATACGGGCTAAATGAGCTAAGCTTTGCACCGCACTTTGCAGGCGTTTTGGCTGATCTTTTAAAAGAGGACAAAAGTAATGAGCAAAGCGATGAAATTTTGCTATTTAGCTCACTTTATGAGGGCTAAGCTTGTTTGGCGAGCTAGCACTAATTGGCACCACGGCAAGCGGCAAGAGCGATCTAGCCTTTGAGCTAGCAAAGGAGCTTGGTGGCGTCATCTTAAGCCTTGACTCGCTTGCGCTTTATAAAGAGATAGATATCGCCAGCGCAAAGCCAAAGCCCTGGCAGCTGGAGGCTGTGAGGCACTTTGGGGTGGATGAAATTTACCCTGATGAGGAATTTAGCGTCGGGGCATTTTTTGAAATTTATAAAAATGCAAAAGAATTTGCGCGATCACAAGGCTGCCTGCTCATCATCACAGGAGGCAGTGGCTTTTATCTAAAGGCGATGCTTAGCGGTCTTGCGCCAGACGTGCCAAAATGCGAGCTAAATTTAAGCAACGAAGAAATTTACCAGCTAGTTTTACAAAACGACCCTGAGTTTGCAAGTAAATTTAGCCAAAACGACTCTACCGCCTCGAAAAATGGTATCAAATTTATAAATTTAGCGGCCAAATCCCAAGCATCTGGCTAAAGCAAAACACCAAAGAGAGCGTCATAAAAGAGCTTGCGATATTTGAAATTTTATGGGACAAAGAGGAGCTTAGAGCTCGCATCGCAAAACGGACGAAAAATATGCTAGATGAGGGCTTGATAGATGAGGCGAAGTTTTTATTTGACAAGTATAAAAGCGAGCCAAAGCCACTAAAATCGATAGGTCTAAAAGAGTGCAAGCAGTTTTTGGAGGGTGAAATTTCAAAAAGTGAGCTTGAAACGCTCATCGCCACGCACACAGCCCAGCTTGCTAAGCGTCAAAGAACTTTTAACCGATCGCAGTTTGAGAAGAAATTTGTGGGCGATTTGGCACAGACTAGAAGTGAAATTTTGAAATTTTTAAAAGCAAAATTTGAGCTTGGTTAAATTCAGATTGTCTAGGTGGTAAATTTCAGTTTAGTAGAGGCGAACAGCTCCAAAAGAAGCCGTTCGATAAATTTATATAGGCATAACCCTGATTTTTGGGCTTAGGCTCTCTTGCAATACATTTTCTATCGCATAAAGCGTGCCAGTCGAGCCGCTTGAACAGCCTGAGCAAGCGCCAAGATAGCGGATATAAACGTCGATATTTTCGCCGTTATCGTTTCTGATGTCTATGATCTCTAAATTTCCGCCATCCATCATAAGCATCGGGCAGATCTCTTTATCGATGATCGACTCGATCGCTTTTAGCTGGCCAACCATCGTCATGCTCTCAAAGCTAACGTCGCTAAGCGTGTTGTTTGCTTGAGCATTTGCCTGAGCTTCGAGCCTCTCTTGCTCCATCTCAGCTCTAGTATCGCGCAAGATATCAACCAAATAATAGTCTTTTTTCTCGTGTCCGCCAGGTCTAATGCATGATTTGCAAAATGCGCCTGCTTTGGTGTATTGCGTGATCTCCTCGACCGTGTGAAGGTCGTTTAGTCTTATCACCTCTTTGATCGTGCCAAGGCTCACTCTAGCGCACTCGCAAACGATGATCTCATCTTCAAAGTGCTCTGGGTCTATGCCCTTGTAGCTTGCAGCAGCTGCCTTGATAACGTCATATGCCATAACCGAGCAGTGCATCTTTTGAGGTGGCACAGCTGGTGTGTCTGGGTTGTCACGCATAGCTCTTTCGACATCTAAATTTGTTATCTTGACCGCTTCATCGACTGTTTTGCCGATGCAAAGCTCGGCCATTGTATCAGAGCTAGCTATCGCCGTACCACAGCCAAAGCTTTTAAATTTAGCGTCTATTATCTTGTCAGTTTTCTCATCAACGAGCCAGTAGAGCCTAACCGCGTCGCCGCAACTCTCTGCGCCAAAGTCAGCGATGATAAGTTTTGCGTTTGCTTTTTGGCGTCCTCTTCGGTGAGTTCGCCCATGAATTTAGGATTATTCATCCTATCTTGCACTACCTTTGAGTATTCATCCCAGATAGAGCCGCCGATTAAGTTATTTTTTGCCATGTTTTTCCTTTAAATTTTATAATCCACTCTTATGCCACTCTGGGGCGTATGCAAATGTGCTTGAGATGCCTCTTAGTCTATTTACAGCCTTTGTTATCTGCTCGATCGCGTAGTCGATCTCCTCTTCTGTGTTAAACCTTGAAAGTGAGAGCCTAAGCGCGGTGTGGGCTAGCTCTTTGTCAGCGCCGATCGCCTCCATTATAGGGTTGCTCTCAAGCGTCTCACTCGCACAGGCAGAGCCAGTAGATGCTGCTATGCCAGCTCTGTTTAAGTCCCAAAGCATCGCCTCGCCCTCGACACCTTTTATAGATGCTAGGATAGTGTTTGGCACACGCTGATCTTTTTTACCAACTACGCTAACGTCAGGAATTTGTAGTAGTGCGTCTTCCAGCTTATCACGCAAACGACGAACATGCGAATGCTCGTAATCCATAAATTTATTTGCTAGTTCAAGCGCCTTGCCCATGCCAACGATGCCTGGCACATCAAGTGTGCCGCTTCTGCGTCCGCCCATGTGCTCACCGCCGTGAAGCAAGCTGCTTAGTGGCATGCTATTTTTTATAAATAACGCTCCAACACCCTTTGGTCCGTGAAATTTATGAGCTGAAAAGCTTAAGAAATCAACGTCTAAGTCTTGAACATCTATCTTTATCTTGCCGACTGCTTGCACGGCGTCAGTGTGAAATAAAGCGCCGTATTCGTGGGCAACTTTGGCAAGCTCTTTTATAGGAAAGATCATGCCAGTTTCGTTGTTTGCGCTCATTATGGCGACAAGCGCGACGATTTTCGTCCATGACAGCCCTTAGCTGATCTGGAGTGACGATGCCGTCGCTATTTACGTCTAAGACCGTAAGATCAACGCCATATTTTTCTAGAAATTTACAAGTTGCTAAAATGGCTGGATGCTCGACTGCGGTGGTGACGATGCGTTTTTTCTCGCCAGTTGCTATTTTGTCAAAGTAGATGCCTTTTACAACCCAGTTGTTGCTCTCGGTCGCGCATGAGGTAACGACGATGTCATCGCTATCTTTTGCATTTAGTCCAGCGTAGAGCTGATCTAGCGCTGTTCTTAGCGCTGGGTGGGTTTCTGAGCCAAATTTGTGAAGTGAGTTTGGATTGCCGTATTTTTCGCAAAAAAACGGCTTCATAAGTTCAAAAGCTTCTGGATCAACCATCGTTGTGGCGTTATTGTCTAAATATACTCTCGAAATTTAAAACCTTAATTCGGATAAAAAATATCCCTTTTATTTTTGATGGGATATTATAACAAAAAAGTTAAAAGCAAGTTTAAAAAAATGCTTTAGTTTTTTCAATATTTGGCTCATTTTGATAGTAAAAAATATTGAAATTCTTTATCAATATTTGTCAGATACGCCATTTGCGAAATTTCGCCTAAAAGAGCCTATTTTACTCTTAATATTAATTCTTTTTCTTAAGGATTAAAATTTAAAAGCGAGGTGATTAATCGTAACGTAAATATATCGACAATAAAATAAGCAAAATAAAATTTCTAAAAGGATATAGGATGAAATTTATAGGCATTATACTTCTACTACTAACAAGCATATTTTTAATAGCTTGCTCTGCAAATCAAGCAGGCAATAAGATAAGTAACTCAGAATTAGAGAATTTAGCTAGTAAATATGGAGGGGTTTATATATTTAATAAGAAATTCTATGAAGAAATAAATAAAAATGAAAAGATAAGGAGGGAGGTAGAACTGGCAATAGTTAATGCTTCTAGTACTGATGCTGAGATGAGAAAGAATTTAAAAGGATTTGACAAAAAATATCCTAGAATTCTGTCTAATGGCAAGCCCTATTATACTGACAAAGGAGACTACTCTAGAAAATTTAAAAAACAACCTAAGATAGCTCAAGGCTATAGCAATAGAGTAAAAGAATTTATAGGACAAGAAAATTTTAATAAGTACCCGCCTAGTATAAATACCGAATATTTTTATATAAACGATAACGATGAAGCTGTACCTATAACAATGGGAGTTTCTTATAGCTATAAAGTAACCAACTATGGATTATATGGTGATGAGGGTAGAGGTTTTAGACTAAAAGATACTGAAACTAGATATGTTATAGATAATAATAAATTCTATTTAGAGAAATAAAAATGAGTGAAATTTCAACTAAAGAACAGATAATCAAATTTAAAGACTATGCTGATATAGCTGATGCAAGCTATGCTTTTTTACATAATGTCTTTGAGAACGAAAGAAATGACTAGACAATAATATAGATAAAAACAGCCTCAATTAATAAAAAATTTAACAATCTACAAATAAAACATAATAAATTAATAATATTATAATTTCAAAGACAATAAAATAAGCAAAATAGAATTTCTAAAAGGATATAGGATGAAATTTGTTGCAATTATACTTCTACTACTAACAAGCATATTTTTAATAGCTTGCTCTGCAAATCAAGCAAGCAATAATATAAACAACTCTGAAATAAAAGAGCTTGGTAAAAAATATGGAGGGGTTTATATATTTAATAAGAAATTCTATGAGGAAATAGAAAAGCAAGAGCAAATAAGAGATAGTAAGAGAAAAGAAATTTTAGAAAGAATAAAGGCAATACCTAACAAAAATGAGAGAAATAAGAAAATGAGGGAAATTTTAAAGCTCGAGTTTTATAATAATCCTAAAATGCAACAAAATTCTTTCAAATGGTAAACGATATTATACTAGTTGGATAGACTACGAAAGACAAACTAATAAAACGCTACCAAACTTAGATATTTCTTACGAAAGCAAGATAAAACACATAACCGGACAAAAGGGATATGAATATGCCACTGTGTTGCCTTTGTATCTTTATATAGATGATAATGGACAGCCTAAATATATAAGTATATCGGTTGGCTATGATTTTGAAGTAACTAAATATGGTCTTTATGGTGATGAGGGTAGAGGTTTTTCTTTATCAAGAAAAGAGACTAGATATGTAAAAGGTGGAAATAAATTTTACATAGAAGACTTAGAAAGATAAATAAAGAGTAGAAAATGAGTGAAATTTCAACAAAAGAGCAGATAATAAAATTTAAAGACTATGCAGATATTGCTGACGCAAGCTATGCAATGCTTCACTGGGTAAGCGAGAATGAGAAAAATGGATTTGACGATCTAAATGATAAACAAAACAAAAAGGATATAAGATGAAATTTATAGGTATTATACTTCTACTACTAACAAGCATATTTTTAATAGCCTGCTCCGCAAATCAAGCAAGCAACAACGCGAGTAACTCTGAAATAAAAGAGCTTGGCAAGAAATATGGTGGGGTTTATATATTTAATAGGAAATTTTATGATGAGATAGAAAGAGAGAAAGAGAACGAAGTGACTATATGGATAATTTTTTTAAGAATAATAAAAGAAATTTTAAAAGAGACGACCTAGCTATTATGGATAAAAAACTTCCGCAAACACTCTCAAACGGCAAACGATACTATCTAAGAAGCGAATATACCAAAAAGGTAGTAATACCTGATGATGTGATTGCTAAGCTAAAAAATTTTATGGGTGAAGCTGCTTATAATCGTTCATCTATCATGATTAGTGATTTTTATATAGATGATGAAAAACTTAAAGTTATCTCACTAGATGTAAATTTTTACCAAAGCTATACTAAATACGGCTTATTTGGTGATGAAGGTAGAGGTTTTTCATTAACAAGAAAAGATATAAGAAATGTTAGCAGTCTTAATAGATTTATCCTTATAAACAATAAATTTGAAAAAGTAAAGTAAAAAGAGCAAAAACATGAGCCAAATTTCAACCAAAGAACAAATACTTAAATTTAAAGACTATGCAGATATAGCTGATGCTTCTTATGCAATGCTTCACTGGGTAAGTGAGAATGAAAAAAATGGTTTAGATGATCTTTATGGCAAGGTCGGAAAAGAAAACGCCCCTGAAAAGATTGTAAATTCATATAAAACGCAAGAAGTAGAAAAACCTGTTTGGAGATATGCAGACGGTATTAAAAAAGGTGATACATTAGAAGAGCTTTCAGAAGAGGCAAGCAATAACGGCAGAAAACTAGGCAACCCAACCGCTTATGCTCTAGCCATAGAAGCTCGTTTTAATCAAGATATGGTAATAACTAAACCTATATCTAGCGAAGGTGAAAAACCTGAAGTAAAACCTATAAATAATGAAATTCAAAGCTTTATTTATCAACCAACAGACATAAATAGACCCCCTTACATTTTTGTAAATAAAGAAAACTTCCACCAAATTTCTCTTCGCACAAAAGCTTTTGTCAATCGCTATGAGCTAGTCCATCACATCAAAAATACATCTATCACTGGCTTTAGCTCGACTGTCTTTTATGATAGTAAATTTAATAACTACATTATAGGCTTTAGAGGAACAGAGCTAGGGTTTAAGGACCTAGTATTTACCGATGGCATGATAGCCCTTTTGGGTGCAGGACTAAACCAGATAGCCTCTATGGCTATACTAAAGAGCGATATGTATGATGCTATAAAAGAGCACAAGGCAAATTCAAACGATACAAGTGAAATTTCTAACCTAGTCTTATCAGGTCACTCACTAGGTGGCCACTTGGCTCAGTCATTTGCCTTTTTATACACTAAAGATGTAAAAGAGCTATATACTTTTAACGCCCCTGGATTTGGCGGTGCATTTGCTAGTTTAGTCACTATATCTTTAAGATTTGTAAGCTTTATAGCTAAGGCTATAATGAAAGGCGTAAGGTGGGTGGCAAGAGTGCTTGACCCAAATGGCTTTGTAGGAAAGATAGTAGACTCAGTCTTTAAAAAGATAAAAAATATGCTTGGCTTTAAAGACGACAAGAGCACAGTAGAAGACTGCGTAAATTTAACAAAAGATAACGAGAAAGCTTGCAAGGAGCTAGGAGATAAGAATGTAAATTCTAATATCAACAAATCTAGCAAAGGAAGCCATGAAGTAGAGATACATCACTGCGATAGCGTCAGACATAAAATTTATGATAAAAATGATGAGGGGCTCTTTGATGCTAGTGATGATGGAGATAGCCTTAAAAGAGAGTGGAACCAACTCTATGAGCCAAGCACTTCGGTGATATCTGACCTTGGATTTAGATATGGACTGGGGGCTGAAAGTTTAGATGGGCATCTGGCAGAGTATGACTATAAAAATACAAAGAAACTTCATCTTATAAATATATTAGTTGCCTCGCACTTTATGAAGCAGATCGTGGAGAGCCTATACTTGATGGAGTATCTGCTAAGTAATGAGAAAAATGCGGAAAAGATAAATGGCAAAGATGTGCCAGCCGCTCTAGACTATCTAAATGACTATATACAAAGCCTAAGCTTTAATGTCTATTTTTATAAAATTTCTCTAGGCTATCTACCAAAACTAGGCAGCGAGGATAAAAAAAGACTTAGCATACTTGAGAGCGTGATATATCCTGTGGCTTTATATGTAAATTCTCTTGGTTTTGAGGATGAAAAGAGGCGCCAAATTTAGAAGACCCCGTAAGCTCGCTTTTGTACTACAAAGAGAAAGATAAATTTGTAGATATGATAGATAGAGAGGAGATAAAGGCGCTAGATGTTAAAGAGATAGCTAGCAAGGTAAAAAGCGGCGATCTAAATCTTTTCTTTGCTATCTACTCGGTCAGATACTTTATGCTAAGTAAAAAGGTCGATCTAGCAGCGTTTAAAGATCGTATGGGCTATGTATCTGACTTTTTTAAGATAGTAAGCTCGCATGCAAATTCTAACTCAAGCGAAAAAGAGCTAGAAGAGTACATAAACGCAAGGCTGGAAATTTATAGAAGTGCTTATGAGCTGAAATTTGAAAGCTTTAAATATGCAGACGACAATAAGCACTATGTGGCGATAGCCAAGACAAATACTGATAAGAAGATAACAAGAGGCATAGTGCTAACGCATAACTTTAAGCTAATAGACAATGTGGCAAAAGATGCTAAAAATGACGTGGCAAAAGAGTACCTAAATGTGATAAGGCTAGAGCCAAATGAGCTAATGCATATCAGTGAGGGCAAGGTGGATATACTTTTAAGAGATAAGAGTATATTTGATATCAATCAAGTTAGCTCTGATCTGGATATAGACTTTACAAAGTTAAAAACACAGGTTTATATCATAGATAAGCCACTAAACACCGCCACAGAGCAATCAGACTATCCACTATACTTTAAAAAAGAAGAGGATGGGGAGGAGTCAAATTCTAATGCTCTAAGCTTCTCTCATCAGCCAAGGGACGAGGAAAAAGATAAAGGAAGACTAACTATCGATTATAAAAACCAACGAGCTTGTGTGCTAAACTACTCTTTACTAAACAAAAGCCTAAATATAGACCTAAAGCCAACAAACAAAGAGACCAAAGAGTCGCTTGAGCGGGCAAATGAGAGACTAAATTTAGAAAAGAAAAGTAGCGCGGTAAGTGCTGGTGGCACTGCCTTTGCTAATCCAATAATAGAAGATGACGTAGTGGTTTGCCCACATGGCGGCCATGTGATCTTAAAAAGTAGAGCTGGCAAAAGCATAAGATCAGATGATCAAGGCGTTATACTTGATGTTGATTTTATCAACTCACCGATAGTTGGCTGCTCAGCTAAAAATCCTTGCACAAAGGTAGCATACGTGCCAAGGGCGGCGCTTAGTCTAAAAAGTATGAATAACCACTATGCTGTTATGCAAGATCTAGTGCCAGCGTGCCTAAGCAACACAAGCTCACCGCTAAGATGCATAAAAAAAGAAAATAGGATAAAGCTAGCTCATAGCATAGGTAGCCCAACGTCTGAAAACGATAATGCAGCGGTGCTAAATCCAAATTTAAATAGCGCTCACATAAGACTTCATGTAAAATCAGCCCTTAATCAAGCAGACAACCTTGCCGTTTGCATATATAAGCTAAATGATGTGGAGCATAAAAACCAAGAGGGATTTAAAGAGATGGAGCTAAATTTAGACGAGGGCGGTGATGTAAAAGATAAGAAGCTAAAAGAACATCTAAGCTCTCGCTTTAGAGAGGATAAATTTAGTATCTCATCATTTAACTTCAAATACTCGCTCATGGATAAGAATTTCATCTTTATAACGCCTAAATATATAGAGTCTATTTACAAAAATACAACACTTCCAAAAAGTGGTATAGGTTTTTTTCAGTTTGTGGATGATATAAGCGATGAGAGTAACCTTATCTATGTCACACCAAGCAAGGCTAAGACGGTGGATATAAAATTTGCTTGTGGGCTTGATAGTAAATATAATGACGATATAAATACAACTAAAACAGTAGTGGTGGCTTAATATGCAAAACAACGAAATAAAAATAACCTACTCTTGCGAAGAGACATTAAAAAAGATGAAAGAGTATATGGCTGATGCAAAGAGCGTGACGCTTTATACGTCTAGTTTGAATTCCCTAGGGTCAAATCTCTTTGGTAGTATGGCAAGTTTGATAAACAACGAGATGACAACATTCTTAAATACAAGAAGATCAATATTTTCTAAAAAAAATGATGGGGAAATATCTATTGTAACTGACTTTTATATAGATAAAGAGAGTTTTAAGGATAAAAATCTAAGTAGAACAAGAGAATTTAAATATAGAGGCATACCAGTAAAAGTAGTTCATAAAAAGAGTGCAGTTGATAAATTCTTTGTAAATTTAAAGGAAAAGATCGATCCTGTAAAAATTAGAACAGAAAAAATAAAGTATGGTCCAGGAAGAGAAAATCAAGCTAGACCAGCAGAAAATTTTGCTGAAATGTTTGATTTTATAATATCTTATTACAACAAAAGTAAAGATATTTAAGAGAGTGCTTAAGTACTTTAAAAGACGATCTAATAAATGATGCTAAACCTTTAATGTCTAATGAGGAGTTAAACGAAGCTAAATTTGAAAGAAGTGTCAAAGAGTGTTTTGATGAACTAGACAAAAATTTAAGAGATCTAAACAAGGATAACGGAGAATTTATCATAAAGCAGTTTGCACTTTTTGTATTAAGTCTTTTTGATCTTTCAGGCACAAAAGCGGTAGGGAAAAAATTAATCGGATGGGGTACTGTTGCTTGGGAACTTGTTGATTTTTACACTGAAATATACAAGTATGATGCCAACAAAGCACTTTATGGAGTATCTTTGCCTATACTAAGATTTTTTACATCTAGGTTTGCTTCTATTATAAATACCTTAAATATAAACTCAAATTGCAATGTCTTGGTATTTAAGAATGATAAAAATTCTAAGTCTGGATTTTTTATAGACTTTACACATTTAAATTTAGACTATGTTCCTTTTCAGATTAACTCAGGCACAAAGGAGATAAACTGCAATGCAGATGAAGGATATAGCGTATATGGATATTTAGATGATGTATCAGTGTTTCAATATACTAAAGATGCCTGCTCTTACGATATCATAAATAAAAACTTAGGATTTGGCTCAAGTGAAGACACACTCTTTAATAGGCTAAAAGAAGAGATAAAAGGACTAAATGCAAATCTAAATTTCATCTGCGCTTCAAATTTTAATTCCGTAAAACTAGCCAATCTAATATCAGATAAGTCTGATAAAAATGGTAAATCTGCAAACGACGAGATGAATAGCAAGGACTTTTCAAATTTAAATAAAAACTACATCGTTCTTTCAAACTCACCTTTTAGATCAAGCGCTGGGCTAAGAGAAGAGGTTGTAAGCAAGAGCTTAGATCAAGAGATAAAAGATGAAATAAATAGATCAAACAATGATAGTGTAGTAAAACAAAAATTTGATGATATAAAGACCTTAACTCCTATAAAAGACTATAGCCAATATAGTATAGATATAAATAAAGGCAACAATAAATCAACTCTTGTCTTAAATTTATCCCCATTTGCAAGGATAGATAAGGGTTATATAGACAATATCGTAGAGAGAAAAAGGCAAGTGATAAAGAAGCAAACAAAACTTTTTTTGCATATGTACCAGACCAACTAAAAATTGACGAACTTTATAATACAAATTTTGTACATGTAAATGCTTATGCCAAACAGCCAAATGATATGGAGAAGATAAAAGAAAATGAAAAAGCATATATGGATAAGGTCACTCTAACTTTTAAAGATATTTTTGAAAATATAAATAAAAACGTTTTTGAAAGAAATTTTGACCCAAACTCTCCTAGTGTAGATGATATAGTTAATATGAAAAAATACGAAGATGAAATGAATATAGAAGATGCTAAAGAACTTGCAAGTGAAATAATCGATCGTATGCCAAATAATCACTACTCTTTAGCAGAAGTGCTCTCTATTGCTGTGGCTTACTTTATAATAACTAAAAGCTACCCAGGAGACCTGGTAAAGAAATCTGTTAGTTATGATGGGGAATATATAGAGATAGCAGAGAAAAAGATAAAGGTTATCCATAAAAACGCAACAATAAAACTTGGCGAAAAAGAGCAAGCTTTGTTTTTTTACAAAGATAGTATAAATGCAAAGGTTGGTGAATATATTTGCATAGAAGAGCTAAGAGACTATATGGAGCACTCAAAAAAAGGTAACGTAGTAAGTGTGGAAGAGCTCTTAAAAGCAAATAGTGACAATAACCATGAAGTCATAGACACTTCTATCTTAGGGCTAAAGGAGCAAAAGCAGATAGAAGAGCTACTTGATAAACAAGCAAAAGAGATAGAGGATTGTTGGAAAAGGACGATGCTATCTTGAAAAAAACTTTAAAAATGCAAGATATCCCTTATGAAACCATAGAAAAAGATATGAAAAAGGAAGCTCCAACACTTATAGTAAAAACTGCTATAGAGGGGCTATTTCCTTTTGCAGAGTACTTTAGTGAGGATGGTCAATCAAAAATTTATAAGTCTATTGGTTCATTTGTATTTGACCCAAATAAAAAGAGGCAACAGATGAGCTTCTTGATGAGCTTGGTGTATTAAACATCGTAAGACAGCTATTTACTATGAATAATACTGAAAACGTTGATAAATTTATAAAGCATGTAACAAATTCTAAAACAAATGTTGAAATCCTAAGGAAATCAAAAGGAAATCTACTTAAACAGGCTATTAACTCTGTAAAACTTCGTCTCCTAATAGGTCGTTATAACATAAGTATCATCTGGAATAGCATGAGAAGCTTTGCTTTTATGAAACAAACTTATATGTTTAACCCAAAAGATGTAGAAGCTATGGGAAATATGCTAAAAGGATATGGTAAATCACTAGGCAAAGATGTAGGAGTAGCTTTTCTTAAAGGTATAGTAGAACTTTGGAAAACATCATATGAAAAACTAGAAGAGAACTACAACGAAATAATGCACACAAGATACACATATAAATTTAATGAAGCTTACGCACTAAATAATATCTCATATAAACCTATGTCCATAAAAGAAGCCTATGATAAAAATAGTACAAATACATATTGCTACTATCCAGTAATGATCTATCAAAACTATATAAGTCTAAATTTAAATAGACTATTTCTAGGAGCTAATATAAGTAGTGGAGGACTAGACTATAACTCATTTATATACTATGACATAGACCATAAGAAAAACAAACTATCTTTTAACCTAGCCTCTAAACTAGCACTAAATAACCTTAGTACCTATCTATGCTTAGATGAGCTAAGAGGATCTGGTAATGAGATAGATGCAAGGTATTTTAACTATGCTAGAAGTAGATACACTGAATCTGATGTAGAGATAAGGAAGTTAAATTTGGATGTGAAAGAGGAGAAAGAAATTTACGATATATATAGCAAAAGTGACAGTCAAGATGGTTATGGGTTCTCATATGCCATAGACAACTACCAATACGCAGTAAGAATCATAAATTTACTCAAAAAAGGAATCTTCAACACGAATTATGGAAATGTCCATCATAATCTTTCACAAGAATTAGTATCGTCACTAGATACCATAGGAAACAATAACATAAAGGGTATATATGTGGGGTGTAAGATAAACAACGAAGACAAAGGAGATAAAGTGATACCCCCTCGCCTAGTAGGTGGTCTAGCCACCACCATAGTCATGGAAGATGGTCTGTATATAGGATAAGATATGAAGAAGATCATATTTATCATCATAGCTATTTTAGCATTCACAGCAGTAGTGGTAATAAGCAAAGGAAAAACAATGAATAAAGGAAATTTAATGGATAACACTAATACATATGCAGTTATAGCACTTAATGGCAGAGAGGTAAAATTTGATAAAAAGACAAATTTAATAGTTGCGAAGCATGATAGTAATAGACAACTAGCTCCAGATCTTGCAGCTAAGCTAGTCCTTGACTCCCGCTCCATCCTGGACTCATCTCCATATAAAAACTATAAACCACTATACTATAACCCTAAACCAAATTCTCTAGGTCAAACAGATTATCTATCTTTTAAACCATGGCTAGACATTAGCTATAAATCAAGCTCAACTAAACTATCTCCTTGGACTAAATCAGAAAAAGCCTACTATGAAAGCCTAAAAGATAAAAGAGATAGATATATCTATCTAGTAAAAAGAAGTAATCTAAAATGTACTATGATAGATATCCCAGAAGACGCCATAGGTAGAGTAGATAGCAATGGCAAACTAACAAAGCCAGAGTATGCTGAAATTTATGATGAAGTAAATTCTCATAAAGGCACATTAAAGTCAATGCTCTTTTCTGCAGAGTGGGGAATGTGTGCAGGAATACTTGGAGATCCTATGGGGTTCTCATATGGAAATGAAGCAGGATTTAAAGCAAGAGGATTTCAAAGAGTATTTTTAGCAGCTCAACTAGGAGTAACAAAGGCTTTAAAATTTCTAGGTGATCTATTTGAATATCAAACGTATAATATAGGTCTAAATAAAAATTTACAAATAGCAGAAGAATTTAGGAAACTAGCTAAAAATCCCCCACTAGATGAATATGGCATGATACCTTATCTTGATGAGATAGTAGGAAGCTATTTCGTGATGGATTTTAATAGAGATGGGGTAGCGCAAAATACTTCTGGCTCAATGCATAGACATCTAAGAAAATTAGTAGAAGATGAAGGAAAACTATTAGATCCTAGAGACCTTGATGCAAACGAGACTACAAGGGAAGAATTTGTGAGCTATGTAAATAAAGAAATGAAATTTTACCAAGATGAAATTTGATGAGTACGCTTTTCCAAACACATGGGACAATTGTGACTTAAGTCTCTACATCGACTCCACCCTCCTAGAAGCCAAAATAATGTCCTTAACCCCACCGGAGGGATATCCAAATGCACCATACTATAACACACCAGAAGAGCTAACAAGACTATATGAAGCTGGTAAATTAGATAAAAAGCTAAATCCTCTAACGCCAGTGATGTATAGAGATAGCTTCCCAGAAGATCTTAGGCAAAAGATATTAAGCTATGCTAAAGAGCATAATATAAAGGATTGATTAACGCTCATTAAAGTTTTATTTAAGAACATTGATTTTAAAATAAGTTTCTTCTAAAATAAATTTAGATAGAATTACATAAAAATAATATTATTAACGTGAGGTAAAGGAAACCATGAAGAAAACGTTTAAATTTCTTTGTTCTTTAATTTTTATGCTATTTATCGCAGGATGTGCAAAAGATCTTATCATAAGCAACACTCCAAATTCAAACTTAAACTACCACGGTGACAACGTTCCAGTGACTATCATCGCTTACAAGCTGAAAGATGTGGCAAAATTTCAGCAAGCTAGCATAGTTGATCTAGCTGAGAAAAATGGCGACATACTTGGTCAAGACAAGATAGACTCTATAAAAACGCAAATTCAGCCAAATACAAACAGATACGCTTTTACAAATGTCGATCCAGACGAAGTGCCATACGTAGGCATTTTGGTGCTTTATGCTGATCAAAGCAAGACAAATATCAAAGCTTACAAATCAACAAAAGAAGCAAAAGAGAAAAATATAGTTTTTGAGATAACAAAAAATGGCGTAAATACCATAGACGCTAGCAGCTCTAAGATCCAAGCAAGCAAATAAAATGTCTGATAAACTAAAAGTTGTCTGGTACAACGGGATGAACGTTGATAAAGTTCATTTCGAGCAGCAAGAGAGGTATTTTGAGAGAAATTTAAACCTAAAAACCGTCTCGTCTTTATCAAATTTATATGGAGTTTTGGAGCTTGAGATCTCAAGCGAGCTTTTGCTTCAAGGCAAAATAGGGCTAAATAAAATTTCTTGCATCTCACAAGATGGTACGATATTTAACGCCCCAGATCAAGACGACCTACCAGAGCCTCTTGAGATAAGCCCTAGCGAGCTAAATTCTGCTGTCATAGTGCTAAAGCTACCAGTTAGCTCAGGACTTGTTGATGTTAGCTTGCAAAACAACCTGCCAAATCTAAAATTTACAGCTAAACAAGCGCTCATTAGCTCAAGAGTGCATGATGAAGCTAGCAACGATATCTTGAACGAGCTAGATGACAAAGACGACTTTGAGCTTTCGTCTGCTTTTACGCAGGATAAAGAAAATTTGATCCTAGCAAGCCAAAGATCGTCTCTAGGAGTGCTTGGCTCAAAGACGCCTTATGAGCTTAGCGTGCCTATTTGCAGGATAAAAAATATAGATCTAAACAAGCAAATAACGCTTGATGAGAAATTTATCCCAACTTGCATCGATATCAGTAAAATTCTTTCATCACTAGCTTTATAGATGAGTTTAGCTTTGCTACAAAGCAGCATCAAGAGAGCTATACTGGGCTTTTAGGTGGCATAGATCAGGCGAAAAATAGGCTTGATATTTCAACATATTTGACGCTAAATATGCTGAAAAAATGGCACTTGATATTCTCATATCTTTTCAAAAGAGACAAAATTCATCCAGAGTATCTATATGAAAAGCTAGTTGATTTTCAAGCTGATCTGCTAGCTCTAAGTCACGATGATAGTTTTAGCGAATTTATAGCTTATGATCATAACAACTTAAGTCAAACTTTCGTACCGTTAATAAACAATCTTAGGCTTTTGTTCTCGCATATCTTGTCGCCAAAATACGTCATGGCACAGATCGTCAAAAACAATCACGGATTTTTTGACTGCGTCTTTGATAACCCAAGCATCATAGAAAACTCAGAAATTTACTTTGCTATCCATAGCGATACAAAAAATGAGTACCTGCTTAAAAATTTCAAAGAACAGTGCAAAATCCACACCCAATCAAACATCAAAAGTATCGTCTCATCACAGCTTCGCGGCATAAACGTAGAGCAAATTTCAGCTATACCTAGTACATTGCCAAAGCTAAATGACTATATCTACTACAAGATCGATAAAAAAGATGAAATTTTCAAAAGCTTCGCAAATCAAAGCGTTATTAGCGTCTATATAACAGCAAATTTATCAAACGCTGACATTAAGATGTGGGCTTTATTATAAGGATAAAAAATGAGTGAAAATCAAAATGACATTTCAGTTTTAAGCCAGACAAAGCTTCTAGGACTTGGCGCAAATCCTGCCCTAGATCACGTGCTACCACTGCTTCTTTTGGCAAACAGAGTATCAAAACTACAAAATTTTCACAAAGTGAGATGCAAAATTTACGTGAAAAGCTGATAAATGATATATTAAGCACCACTTCAAAGATCTCAAATTTAGGTATTTATGAAGAGGATGACATCATTAGGCTTAGATATTGCCTTTGTGTTTTTATCGATGAGAGCTTGCTTAAAAATGAAATTTTTATGAATAGTTTTTGGGCGAACAACACCTTAACAACAAGATTTTTCAACGAAAATTTAGGTGGCAACAAAATTCTTTGGCATCATGGATAAATGGTTTGAAAACGTTGGCAAAAACAAGGACTTTTTAGAGTTTATCTACGCTTGTTTGGTGCTTGGCTACAAGGGCAAATACGAAGCGCAGGAAGATTGCAACGAGAAAATTTCATACCTTTGTGAAAATATAGCCTCAGCCGTTTCACCACTTATCAAAGCTGATGAAAATGTATTTGAAAAGAGCTATTTAAAAACTAAAAAGAGAAGCTTTTTTGAGATATTTTCGCTAAGACATTTGAAATTTTATTTTATCCTTATAGCGCTTGCAGCTATCGCGGCTGCGTTTTTATATAGCACCTACTCGATGGATCAAAACAACGTTAAAAACGACAGCGTTCTAAACAATAAAATAGAAAATTTTATGGACAAAAAGTAAGTGCAAGATAAGTTTTTCAACAAATTTAACGAAAACTTTTCAGAAAACGAACTCTACATCAGCCTTATAGACGAGATGTCAAAGTATAAGACTTTGACTCACGATACGATAAAATGGGACTTTGTTTATAGCTCGTCTTTAAAGGCATTAAGCGAATCTAGCCTCGATGTAAAGCTTTTGAATTTCTTAGCGATCTCTGCTGTAAATTTAAACGACAAAGACGCTTTTAGAAGTTTAATCAGTGCTTTTTCATTTTTTCTAACTACCCTAAAACAAGAGCCAAATTTATTAGCTAAAAATGAAAAGCAAGTGCCTGCTAAAAAAAAGATATTTGCTCAAACGATAGAGTTTTTACGCAAGCCCATAGGGAGGGTATAAATTTAGACGAGGCAGATGCAAGAGCTTTTAATGAGCTTGTACCTGAGCTCTCACGTGAGCTTAGCACGCACTTTGATACGCTTTATATAGAAGAAAAAAGCGAGCAAACTCAAAAAGTAGAGGAGCCAAAACAGCCGCAAAAGGCAGAACCAAGCTACACGCAGAGTGCCTCTTTTGGCAGTAGTGACATTAGCACATTTAGCGATAGAGAGTTTAGGGAGTATTTTGTAAATTTATCCATCTCGCTTTTAAAAAATGATATAAAAAATTTGACCGCTTACTCGCTTATTTTTGAGGCGATGTGGGGCAGGATCAAGGCTTTGCCAGTTAGCAGCGAGCGAGTGACGCAGATACGCTATCCTGATGAAAATTTGATCTTACTTTTTAAAAATATGAAAGAAGCAAACCTTGGTAATTTAGAGAAATTTATAAGAAATTTAGCTCTTAATCCATTTTGGATAGATGGCGTTAGGATATTTTGTGAGTTTTTAAGATCATCTGGACTAAGCGAGCAAAGCGAGCTAGTTTCTAGTATGACTTTAAATTTCATAGAAAAATTACCAGATATGAAAAAGCTTAAATTTCAAAGTGAAGAGGCATTTTTCAGCGAAGAGAGTGCTAAATTTTTTAGTAAAAAAGAGAGTGCAAATTTTATCTCTAGTGACGAAATGAAAAGGATATGAGCTTTGAAGAGCTGATAAAAGCCCTTGATAGAAGCAAATATACAACAAATTCGCAAAGTGAGCTTAGCTTTTTGTTAGAGCTTTCCAAAATTTTTACAAGCCAAGGCATGGACAACAATGCAAAAGTTGTATATTCGCAAATAGTTAAATTTATAGAAAACACCGAGCTTAAGGATTATTTGTCAGATATTTATATAAAGGCAAAAACATTTTTGTGATAAAATATGTTTTTTTAAAACTTCTTTAATTTTATTTAATTATAATTCTTAAATCATTTACTCAAAAAAGGATGTTATTATGGCAGAGAATTCAATCCCACCAAAAGAACGTATAAACATTGTTTATAGAACCAAAACAAACAACCAAGAAGCAGATGTCGAGCTTCCATTAAAGCTGATGGTAGTTTCAAATTTAACTGGTGAAAACCAAACTCCACTTGAAGATCGCGAAGTTGTCTCTATAAATAAGATAAATTTCGATCAAGTTATGAAAAGTTTAGACATTCATACTGAATTTTCAGTGAAAAATAGACTAAATTCTGGTAGCGAAGATCTAAATATCGATCTAAATTTTGAAAGCATTCAAGACTTCAATCCAGACAATATCATCAACCAAGTGCCTGAGCTAAAAAAGCTATTGCAGCTTAGAAAAGCTTTAGTTGCGTTAAAAGGACCTATGGGCAATATGCCTGATTTTAGAAAAGCGGTTTTAGAGGCTATTAAGGATGAAGATAGTAGAAAACAGCTTCTTTTAGAGCTTAAAGACGAAAAAGATAAGGAATAAAAATGTCTGAAACTAAAGTAAAAACTCCTATCATCGAAAGCATAATGCAAAGGAGCAAATATACAAAAGATGATGAAAGTTATAGCGTAGTAAAGCAAGGAGTTGCTGAGTTTATCTCAAATATCATCACAACAAACAATGCTGAAGAGAAGATAAACAAGCTAGCACTTGATGAGATGATAGCTCACATAGATACGCTTTTATCAGCTCAAATGGACGAAATTTTACACAATAAATCTTTCCAAGAGTTAGAGTCTACTTGGCGTGGCATTAGATTTTTAGTTGAGAGAACAAATTTCAACGAAAACGTAAAGATCGACCTTTTAGACGCTACAAAAGAAGAAATTCTAGATGACTTTGAAAACAATCTAGATATAACTCAAAGCACACTTTATAAGCAAATTTACTCAGCTGAGTATGGTCAATTTGGTGGTGAGCCAGTTGGCGCGATAGTTGCTGACTATGAGCTAGATAAGTCAAATCAAGACATGACTTTCTTAAACAAAATGTCTTCAATTGCGGCGATGAGCCACTCTCCGCTTCTAACTTCGCTATCTTCTAAATTCTTTGGACTTGATAACTTTGGCGAACTTGAAAACATAAAAGATCTAAAGAGCCTACTTGAAGGCCCACAATACACAAGATGGAGAACTTTTAGAGAGAACGAAGATGCAAAATATACAGGTTGTATGGTAAATAGATTTCTTACTAGATCTCCATATATCCCAGAAGACAATCCTATAAAAAGCTTTAACTACCGCGAAAGCGTTGATAAGCACGATGATATGCTTTGGGGCAACGGCGCTTATGCGTTTGCTACAAGACTTACAGAGAGTTTTGCGGACTATAGATGGTGCGGAAACATCATCGGACCAAAAGGTGGCGGCGCTGTAAAAGACCTACCAACTTACACTTATGAAAACTACGGAAGCGTTCAGACAGAAAATTCCAACCGAAGTTTTGATAACAGATAGAAGAGAATTTGAGCTTGCAGAAAATGGCTTTATCACACTTACGCTAAGACGTGATAGCAACAACGCAGCATTTTTCTCTGCAAACTCAGTGCTAAAACCTAAAGTTTTCCCAAATACTCCAGAAGGCAAAGCTGCTGAGACAAATTTCAGACTTGGCACACAGCTTCCATATGTATTTTTGATCTCTCGTTTGGCTCACTATCTAAAAGTACTTCAAAGAGAAGAGATCGGTACTTGGAAAGAGCGCAGTGATGTTGAACGTGGCTTAAATGAGTGGCTAAGACAGTACATCTCAGATCAGGAAAATCCACCAGCTGATGTAAGAAGCAGAAGACCATTTAGAAGCGCAAAGGTTATAGTCAGCGATATAGCTGGCGAGCCAGGCTGGTATAAGATAGAGCTTCTAGCTAGACCTCACTTTAAATTTATGGGGGCAAATTTCGAGCTTTCTTTGGTTGGTAAGCTGGATAAAGAGTAAATTTAAGTATGTCGCTGATAGATAAAATTTTATATGAATTTAGTGATGAGTCAAAATTTCGTCCATATTTTAAAGATCTAGACAGCGACATCAAAGATCACATCGATACTATCTTAAACTCAAGGCTTGGAAACTACGGCCGTTTAAATGATAGCATCATCGATCTTTGGTCGGTTGGGGTAGAGATAAACGAGCTTGGCCATAGACTTGGCATGGCGATATATGAACTAATTACCTCAAACGAAAATAGAATAGAGATAACTTCTATCGGCTATGATGACTCGCTAAAGCCTTGGCGCATCATCTTTAACATAAACTATAAGCATAAAAACGACAATTTCAAAGAGTATTTGCTAAAGGTTATTTTTAAAAACAATAGATATTGTGAGATTTTATAATGGATTATAATGAAAATAATTTAGCTTATTTTCAAAAAGAGATGGCGTATCTTGATGAAACAAGAGCTCTTTTTATAAAGAATTTCCCAAAGGTTGCACCATTTTTAGATACTAAGAGCAAAGATCCCGATGTTGAGAGTATCATAGAAAATATGGCTATTTTGACATCAAGGATTAGACAAGAGCTAGATGAAAATATCCCTTTAATAGCTGAGTCTTTGATAAATATTTTAATGCCAAGCTACACAAATCCTTTCCCCTCAGTTTGCATGCAAGAATTTGCTCTAAGAGATGACTTTTCAGAAAAAAAAGAATTTATACCAAAGGGCAGCATCATAGAGTCAAAGCCAATAAACGGCGTGGCTTGTAAATTTCAGACGATATATGATGTAAATTTGCTTCCTTTAAAGATATCAAAAGCTTTCATGTCAAACAACAAAAGCGACTATCTTTTAAATTTAAACATATCTATCACCAAAGATGAGCTTAGCACCAAAGAGCTTGATACCAACTTTTTAAATTTATACCTTGGCGATAACATATACTTCTCTTCAACTCTTTTGATGTGGCTAAAAAACTACTTAAAATTTCATAGTCATAAGCTTTGAAGATAGCGATGAGGAGATAAAACTTGGAGCTGATAAGCTTAGCTTGGATGAATTTGATGAAGCTTTGATAAAGAGCGATGAGTTTGGCTTTGAGGCATTTGAGCTTATAAAAGAGCTTTCGTATTTTTCATCTAAACTAAATTTCATCCGTATAAATGGACTTGGTTTTTTAAAAAGATTTGACGCAAAAAGCTTTAACATCAAATTTGTATTTTCAAAAGATATGCCAAATGGCTACGTGCCAAGGCTAGAGTATTTTTCTCTCTTTGCCACGCCAGCGATAAATTTGTTTGCCAAAGGTGCCGAGCCTATACAAAACAACAACAAACGAAGCGAATATAGAATTTTCATCGACCGCTCAAACATAAACGCTTATGAGATAGTCTCTATCACAAAGGTCGTCGCTCATAGCAGCAATAATGAAAAAAGGATACTTAAAAACTACAAAAGCTTTGAGAGATTTGAGTTTTTAAATAGTCAAAGATCAAAGAATTATTACTTTGTAAGTAACAAAATAGATATGAAGCTAAACTCTTACAAAGAAATTTCATTTTTTAAAAATGACGCTAAAGAGCAGACCGTAAGCATCGAGACGCTTTGCTGCAACGGCGATCTACCAACAAACCTAAAACTAGGCGAGATAAACAAAATCCAAAATCACCAAGGCGTAGTAACCAAAAATTTAACTATCCCAACTAGCGTAAAACGTGTAAATGTAGATGGAAATTTACTCTGGAGGCTGGTTAGTATCTTGTCATTTAGCTATCAAAGCATACTAAACAAGGGCTCTTTTTTGGCACTGCTTAATGCCTTTATGCTGCCTGATGATGAGTTTTTGAAGAAATTTTCTAGCTCGCTTCATGAGATAAAGACAAAACAGATCCACAGGGTCGATGGTGGCTTTGCAAAAAGAGGAGTGCTTTGTATATTTTATATAGATGAGAGCGAGTTTGAAAGCCTTGGAAATGTCTATGTCCTGGGTATAAATTTGGCTAAGTTTTTATCAAAATTTGCTTCTATTAACTCATTTTGCGAGCTTAAGATAAAGTGCGTAAAGAGTAAAATTTTATTTGATTATGGGTTTTTAAGTGGCACGAAAGAGCTTGTATGAGCGAAGAGATAAACCAAGCTTCATTTTTTAAACTGATAAAAAACATCCTAAAAGATAGGGATAGGAGCGAGATATTTTTAAAAAATAGCTCGAGTTTTGCCTACCCATCAAAGAGCTCGAGAGCTTAGATGAGCAGGAGCTTACAAAGATAATTGTAAATTTTATGGGTCTTTTAGGAAGCGGCTCACACCTAACAAGCTACATTTTAGAGAAAATTTCAAAGACTAATGACAATAGCTATGAGCTATTTTTTGATTTTTTTGACAACTACTTGCTTTGGCTATTTTTTGACAGCATTAGTCTAAAAAACTACGCAAGATCTTTTGAAGATGAGCTTGATGATAAAATTTCAAAGATCTTGCTTGATATGCTTAATATAAAAGAAAAGCAGCTGGCAAAGAAATTTCTGCCATTTTCGCCACTTGCAGTTAGCCAAAGAAGGCCAAAAAAGAGGTTGAATTTGCGCTTCAGAGCCACTTTGGGCTAAAAGATAAGCTTTTTATACTTGAAAATTTACCAAACCAAATTTTCATAGCTCCCTCAAATTTAAACTCTTTAGGTCATAAAAATAGGACACTTGGTAAAAATTTCATCCTTGGCAAAAAGCTTTTTGAAAAACAAACTAAGATCGCAGTCTTTATAAACGGCATAGAGTACGAAGAGGCTGTGAATTTCTTCCCCAAAAAAGATAAATTTAAAGAGCTTCAAGAGACTCTTTCTTATTTTACTAATGATGAATTTGTTTCTGATTTATATTTGAAGATAAATTACTCTCACAAGATGCAGTTTAAGCTCGGGTCAAAATATACAAGTAGTCAAATTGGCTTTGGTTCAAGGCTTAAAAATGATAAAAAAATGTCAAATTTTATAAAATTTAGACTTTGTTCATAAAATTTAACTCCAAAATCAAAAAAATCTGATATAATTACATAAAAGAAATATATTTATTTGTAAAAGGATTTGCAGCTATGGCATTTATCGACTACTTACGCAGATTTTTCACATTTTTTAGGTTTAAACACAGTGTTGTTTTAGTAACTTCTATCGCTCTTAGTGTTTTGTTTTGGCTCTATGCCCCACTTGTAGCATTTAACGATATATACAGCTTTGCTAGCGTTAGCTCACGAGTTAGCGTGCTAGTTGCTTTTTGGGCAGTTATATTGTTTTTTGTCTTGCTCAGACCGCTGATGAACTATTTTGCATCACGCAAAGATGAGAAAAACGACAAACTAAAAGAGATCAAAAAAGAGTCATTGGATAGTTTTGGCAAAGCAAAGAGAAATTTCTTACTTTCGCTAAAAGATGCCAAAACGACTTGGAAAAAGATATAAATTTCAAAAAATTGCCATTAATAATGATAATAGGCAACGAGGGCGCTGGCAAAAGTGCTTTTATAAACTATTCAAATATCGAATTTCCTCTATCTGACAGCCTAGATACATATAAAAAGATACACCAAAGTACGACAAATTTTAACCTTTATGTATCAAAATTTGGCGCATTACTAGATACTGAGGGCATTCACTTTGCGCAAGAGAGCCTCTATCAGCCAACTGCGACAGAGGAGCTTCCTGAAGATGATGTAGAGAAAAACAGAGACTATCTACTTAAAAAAGGCGTTTGGAACGAGTTTTTACACTTTTTAAAGAGAAATGACTTTAACTCAAGACTAAGCGGCGCCGTGCTTATCATCGATACGAAAAAATTTCTAGAAGGCACTCAAGAGTATTTTGACGAGCTTATCAGGTATATGGTAAAGAGGATAAATGACTGTGAAAAGCACCTTGGCATTAAATTTCCTATTTATGTAGTCTTTAGCAAGCTTGATCTTATAGATGGTATGGGTGATTATTTTAAATTATTTAATGAAGACGTGGCAAACAAAGCACTTGGTATAAATTTAGACTCAAATTTCACCGCCCAAACACTTGAGACAGAGCTTAAGGGCTTAAGCGACTCACTATTTAAACACCTAATGAGCAAAAACTCGATCTCGCACATGCTAGAAGATAAAAAACGCTCATATTTGTTCTTAAAACAGCTTGAAAATTTCTTCGTGCTGGTAAAAGACTTTGTTACAAAGCTAAGCTCTCAAAATGCTCTTAAAAACACATCTGTTATAAACGGAGTTTATTTTGTAAGTGCATATCAAGAAAACATCCCTATAAATTATCTTACAAATACAATTTGTGATAAATATAGCATCAAAAAACCACTTCTTAGAGCGGTAAATAATTACAGCAAACAAAGCTACTTTGTAAAATCATTTTTAAAAGAGATCGCTTTTAAAGCAAATGTAACGAAATTTTGGTGCGCAAAATAGATTTATTAAATTTGTAAATTTCGCCCTAGTGGCTGCACTTTGTGTAGGAGTTTATTTTGGATCTAGTTATATTTTAAATATCAAAAATACAAAAGAGCAAATTGCGGCTAACAACGTAGATAAAATTTCTAACTATCTTGATAACAAAAAGTATAAAGACCTTACCGCTACACAAAAGATCGAGCTTTTAAATCTGCTAAAACAAAGTCTAAACGACTATCCAAGGATCTTTAGCGGTGATACTAAATTTGAGTACATCACTCTTGATACCTCTTATAAGGGTTTTGCGCCTGTTAAAGCGCTTTATTACGATCTTAGTGCTGACTTTTTCAAAAATACAGTTTTAACTGAGATGGAAAATATCCTAAAAACAGAGAGTGACCCAGATAAGCTTATAAAAGCCTTTTATATGTATGATTCACTTTTTGATAAAAACTATACAAACGTAGATCTATTTAAAATTTGGATAGCTGCAAACTGGGATAAATTTGAAAAATATGGCGTTGCTAAGAATGAGTTTTTAGCACACATTGAAGCTATTTTAAATGCTAAAATTTAAGCATTTCAGCAGATCAGAGCGCCCAAAGTGCTGCAAATACTAAACTAACACCTGTTCAAAGAGCAAAAAGGCTCTACTCGATACTTGAGTTTATCTCATTTAAAGATGAAAAATCATTCTACGACATCAAAAAAGAGGTTGAAAATTTAAACCAAGTAGTTCAAGAAAAAGAGGCGTTTAAACCATTTAATAAAATTTATACAAAAGAAAATTTTAAGAGACTTCTTGGCAAAACTTAGCTCAAACATCGATGAGACTGCAGGCATCGAGTCATGGCTGATGGATACAAACTCATCTTTAAAAGATATCAGCTCAAATGAGAAAAAGAGCTAAGCATCGCTGTTGTTGAGCTTTACTTGCAAAACTATGCTGATAAATGGAACCAAATTTTAAGAGCGATCGAGCCAAATGAATTTGCTACTAAAAAAGAGGTCATAGATGAGCTTGAAATTTTGTCAAAAAGAGAAAACCCGCTAAATTCTCTTATAAAACTAACCAACCAAAATACAAATTTAAATGATGAAAATTTACTAAAATACATCTACTCTCTAGGCTTTGCTTCAAGCGAGATAAAACGTGTATTTACAGACTTTAGCACTAAATTTACAAACTATCATGCGCTAAATTCTGACGGATCTCTAGATCTTATTAGCAATGACGTCACAAATGTCTATAAAAAAGTTAGTGACTATAACTTTGAGATGCTTCAAAGCAGTGACGACAAGATCGTTTATGCGATAAATGGCATAAAAAATGAGAATGATCCATTTATCGTGCTAAACAATGACGCTAAAAAGCTTCCAGATGAGCTAAATGAGTACTATCAAAAGCTATCAAAGCTTGCTTGGAAACAGGTAGAAAACGGAGCTTCATCGCTTTTAGCAACAGCTTATAAAGATGATGTTCTTGATGACTTTGAAAGTCTTATAAAGCCTTATTATCCATTTAATGAAAACTCAGCAAAAGCTGTTAGCATCGAAGAATTTAAGAGATTTTTTGGCAAAGACGGAACTTGGAATAGCTTTTATGATAAGTATCTAAAACAAATTTTAAGCAAAACTGGCAGTGGCTACAAAGTAAGACCAAAATATGCAAAAGAGCTAAGATTTAATAAAAGTTTCCTTGAAAATATCGCTTATATCGATAGAATTTCAAATTTGATGCTTGACTCAAATGATGAGCTAAAACTAAACTATAACTTAAAAGCAGTTGATCTATCGGCAAATTTCAGCCACATAAATATAGGCTACGGAAATAACTCTTTGGCGTATGATCACACGATCCCATCAAATTTACTTGTCTCAAGTAAAAGCTTTGATATCTCAACACAGTTTAAATTTAACGCAGTTTCAAATGCAGGTAGCGACAAAAAGAGATCAGCTTTGATGGTGAGTGGGGCTGGTACAAGCTCTTAAAGGCTTCAAATTTCAGCAGCATCGGCGTTAGTACGCTTAACTTTGATGGTAAAAAAGAGTCATATTTCGGCTTTGAAGTTACTCCAAATGGTGGAGAGCTTTTGGAGCTTATGAATATCATACCAACTATTGATTTACCAAGAAAGATGCTTTATTAAGGAAAAAATATGCAAGAGATAGCAGCGGTTATACAAAATTTCGATAAAGCCTCGAGCTTTTTGGCGCAGTATGTCATTTTTGATGAAAATGGCGGAGACATAGGCTCGCTAGATACGGTTAAATTTTCATGCAGCGATACAAGTGGCTCTATAGCTTCAAAGCACGCTCATATAGGCTTTGAAGAGGGTGTTTTTACCATTTGCGGATACGAAGGATGCGAGATATTTTATAGCGATTCTTATTCGAAGTTGCCTGATGATTATGAAAGCGTGATAAATCCAGGAGATATTTTTAGGATAGGAGAGCTTAAATTTATATTTATAGATCCTTCTAGGATAGACGAATATGTCGGCAAAGCTCACAAGATCATAGAAAATACCAAAAACTTTGATGAGCTTGATAATAAAGAATTTGAGCCAGTTGGGAAAATCTCAAATGTTGATTTTAAAGAAGAGCCAAAGATAAATTCTCTCATAGATGAAGAAAAAGATATCACTTTAAATGAAAATGTTAATGATGTACCTTTAAATTTAAATGAGAGCGCTCAAAATTTCGATGAAGAAGATATAAATAGTCAAAGGATGCTAACAGCAAAGAGCATGGATGAGCTTTTGATGAATTTAGTTGAGAGCATAAAAGTGCAGCCAAACATGAGCCCTATAAGCGAGCAGAGCAGGACGTTAAATACAAAAGATATGGAAACTATTATAAAAACGCTGCCTCTAAGCGACAACACGACGCTTGTTAATGCTGTTTTGCTTAAGCTTATTTGCAAAGAGCTATATAGTCAAATGTACGATATAGTCGAGAATAATTCATTTTTCAAATATCTCTCTGGTGCTGTAACAAAAAGCACCAGAGAAGATAAAGAGGCGTTTAATTATTTATTACATAAAGCACTTGAAAGCTATATGTTAAAAAAGTAATGTTTTTAATAAAATAGAAAGTTAATAAAAGTTAAAATAACCAAATTTTTTAATAGGAGTAAATATGTCACAACCAGTGTATATTAAGGTGAAAGGTTCTACTCAAGGACTTATCTCAAGTGGTGCTTCAACAGAAGCTAGTATCGGTAATCGCTATCAGTCAGGTCACGAAGATGAGATCATGGCACAAGAGGTTTCTCACATCGTAACTGTTCCAGTAGATCCACAAAGTGGCCAACCATCAGGACAAAGAGTACATAAGCCATTTAGCTTTACAACATCTTTAAACAAAGCTGTTCCACTTCTTTACAACGCATTAACTCAAGGTGAGAGACTTCCAGAGGTTGAGATCCACTGGTACAGAACATCAACTAGCGGTGGTGCTGAGCACTTCTTCACTACAAAACTAGAAGATGCAACTATAACAGATATCACTCTAGTAAGTCCAAATGCTCAAGACAAGCTAAACAGCGACAAAACTGAGCTTTTTAAAGTTTCAATGAACTATAGAAAGATAGTTTGGGAGCACGTAGCTGCAGGCACAAGCGGAAGCGATGACTGGAGAGAAGCTACTAAAAAAGCTTAAAAAATAACCTAGGGATCCTCCCTAGGGATATCAATCTTCTCGTTGGAAGGACACAAATGAGCCCTTTTTATCATTATCTTTTAAAACACCATGATATGTGAAATGCGATATGAAACACCTAACTATGATCATATTTCTCATAACATCTTTATATTCACATGAAGCAAACTGCACGGATATGTTTGGACTCATTTTTAATAAAAATTTAAGTGACGCTGAAACAGCTAAGTACATCAAATACTACATAGATGATCTTGGATGCGATGCAAATATGACTATTAAAATACCAGATCTTTCAATAAGACCAAATTTATTAGAGTATGCTTATGATATAAATAAAATAAAAACTTTTGATACTCTTTTGGCAAAAGGTACAGCCGCTAATGCAAGCTTAGCAACGTCTATAGGTATGAGTTTTGCATTTTTCTTTAGAGAAAATGGTGTCGGTATAGACAACAAAAAAGCAAGCCCTGAGCTACTAGAATTTATAAAAACTCAAAAATATAAAGAATTTAAAGAAGAGAAATTTAGGCTAATCAAAAAACTATTAGAGTATGGACAAGATCCAAAAGATTATGGCTTCTTAAAAAATATATTAATGCTCATAAATGACGAAAAAGATTTAGAGAATTTATTAAATAATGGGAATAAAAAGGAATTAGCACAATGAAGCAATTAGCTATAATCATATTTCTCATAACATCTTTATATTCGCATGAAGCAAATTGTTTAAATATGTTTGCTGTGGTATTTGACAAAAATACAACCGATGAAAATACTGCTAAATGTATAGAATATTACATAGATGAGCTTGGGTGTGATACTAATATAGTCCCAAGTTTCGCTAATGATGGCTCCAATTTACTAGATGCTGCTTATGAAAATAATAAGACTAAAACGTTTGACTTACTTTTGAATAAAGATATTACGCCAGATAAATGGCTAACTGCAATTATAGCAACAGAATTCCTAGTCTTTTTAGAGAAAATAGCGATGGCATAAAAGACAAAAAAGCAAGCCCTGAGCTACTAGAATTTATAAAAACACCGAAATATAAAGAATTTAAAGAAGAAAAATTTAAATTAATTAAAAAACTATTAGATCATGGGCAAGATCCTTATTATTATGGTTATTTGAGAGTTATATTAAAGATAGTAGGAGATGAAAAAGATTTAGATAGGTTGCTAGAGCAATATAAAAAGGATAATAAATGAGCATATTGATTTCATTTATTATTAATATAGCAATCATCAATTTACATTATCTTGGATGTGTAAATTCATTAAACATTGTAGCAAACAAAGATATAAGCGATGAAAAAACAGCAATGTATATGAAAACATATATAGAAGATTTTAAATGTAGCCCAGATATCGGTGTGAAATCAACAAAACTGACATCCACTTGGATTGATTTATTGTATCTTTCTTATGTAGTTGATAAGCCAAAAACCTTTGATTATATTTTGTCTAAAAAACCTACTATAACAAGAGAATTAATTGGTGAAATAATTTCAGATTATATAATTTATTTGGCAAAAAATGGCATTTCAGTATCTAAGAAAACACCGAATACTTTAAAGTCTTTAGAATTTCTAGAAACAGAGCAATATAAAAGATATAAAGAAGAAAAAATGACTTTGATTAAAAAAATATTAGACAATGGAGCTAAATTGGATCTATTTAAATATTTGCTTGAGACACTAGAATACATAAATGATGACAAAGAATTAAGAAATTTGCTTGAAAGTAGGAATAAATAATGGATTTTTTTAATACAAGCAAAAAGAAACTAGATATAAAAAATGACAATCTAGAAGTAAAAGACTTTAACAAAACTACTTATGAAAATGCTAAGGATGCAATGAAGTTATTCGGAAGGACCCTTGGTTTAGTATATGAAAAGGCTGCAGATATAGCTGAAACTGGGGTCGATATTATTAACATTAGACATTATAATGAATTTAAAATTTTATAAGGGAATGGATATGGTTGATAAATTTAGGGAACTACATAATTCAACCGATACCGATATCGAAATGTTTGAAAAAAGATTACAAGAAGAAGAAAACGAAAAAAGATTGAAAGAGCAACAAATGGACAAAAACATAACATCACCAACATCATCACTAACTAAGCCAGTTTATCTAGTATTTCATGGACAAACCAATGAAATTTAATAAAAATATAAAAGAAAATATAATAGGTAATTTGCTTAAGAGATACTATGAAGCTCATGATAAGAAGGTTACCATTTTTATTTTGGTAAGTTATTTTATTTTTTCTTTAGGTATATTCATATTGCCAAGCGATTTGTTAAGCAAGTTTCAAATATGCCAAGAATTTGTAAATTTTATGAAACAATATTTTGTTAATATAGAAATTTTTAGCGGAGTTAGCTCTTTTAAAGAAGAGATAGAATTTTATGTAAGTTATATGTGGGTAATTGGTTTATTGTGGGCTTTGGAAGCTGTCTTTTACACGATATGCCGCTTCTTCATTTTTTTTAATAGTGAAACATCAGAAATGATAAAAAGACTTGATTTTAAATGGCTGATTTTTGGATTTTCATTTAGTATTTTTGCTATTTATGTATATTACACTGGCTATATAGTGACAGATGGCATAAGTTTTTTTGCTTGGGACTATAGCATAATGTTTCAAAGTAAGCTTGAAATTTTTATAGTTATCTCTCTTTTTCAAGCTCTTTTCTCAGGGTTTGGCATCTATTTGCTGGCGGTATCAATATTTGTGACCTTTTATAAAATTTTAGGCATAAAAAATATGCATATAGATAATTAAGGACTAGTTGTGGCAATTCAGGAAATAAAAGACATAAATAAAACAACAAATAATAACTTATTGGATCGTTTAGGTACTGTTGCAACAGGGCTTGATGAAGCAACAAAAAGTTTCAGAGATGGTAAAACATTAACATTTGCCGTTGGTATTGTATCTAGTAGAGTTGGAAAAGTATCAGATACGGCAAGTGTTTTACAATCAATATCCTCAAGTAATCCGACATATGAGGTGCCAAAGGCAGTTGCCAAAGTTTGGGCTGGCATGCAAGGTGCCATTGCTGGAGTAAAAAGCATGAGCAAATTTACAAAACAACCGCATCTAATAGTTGCTTCTGCAATTGTTGGATTGTATTTAGGACCAAAAGGAGTAGAAAATTTTATGGATAACTCTAAAGACACCTTAGATAAGCTGTCAAAAGATATAGCAGATACGGCTTTTGAAGCTAGAGAGCGCCATAAATCTATTGAAGAACTTAACAAATGCTTATATGATTTTAAAAAACAGGATTACACCATGACCATAAATAATGATATATTGAATAATAAAAAAATGCTTATTAATGTCCTTAAACAAGATGATTCTAACGATGCCTTCTCGACTCTTCAGATAGCAAAACGACAAATTTATAGTCACAAGAGCTGATATAAATGAGAGTTTAGAGGATATATTTAGCATAGAGTGCTTTGCCTATATAAATTTAGTCAAAAACCCGCTTTATGAAAATTTTAGAGAGCATATATAATGATAACGCTCAAACTGGCATATATAGGTACCTTGATAAAGGCATGAAGCTAAGTATAAAAAGACCATCTTCTACAAACAAAAGTATCATCCCTAGCAATAATGGCAGCGACTATATCTACTTTAGTGGCATAGTAAGCGATGTCGAGTATCTAGGCGTTGATGACGACAGCAGTACAAATATAGACAAAAAATACTTCTTCAAATTTAAACTCACATCTTCGCTATATAGACTAAGTATCAATAGAGCAAATAGAATTTACACAGACCAAAGCGTGCTTGAAGTAGTAAAAGAAATTTTGTCTTTTAACAAGCAAAGGCTAACTAAAGAGCTAGACTTCTCAAACATTAAAAATAGCTACAATAAAAAGAAATTTATAGCGCAGTACAACGAAAGCGACCTAGCCTTTATAACAAGACTTTGCCATGATAGTGGTATATATTTTTACGAAGATAATGAGAAAATTTACTTTCATGATACCTTTATACTAGCTTATAGCAACCAAGCTGAAGGCCTAACGCAAAGCGAACCGAGCAAAGGTAAAGAGGCTAGAAAAGTAAGCTTTAATATAAATTTAAACAACAATCTTGCAAGCGAGCACATAAATAAAATCACAAAGAGCGAAACTCTAAAAGCAAACAGCTTCACCCACTCATTTCAAAACACAGCCTATCCAAACGTGCTAGAGAGCAAAAATGAGAAGATATTTGACGAGCAGGTAAATATCTATGATAAGCATATAAATTTAGATGAGTATTCGTTTAGTGATACGAGGTTGCTTGAGGTCAGCACCTATCTTAAAAAGCTAAGAAGCGATATGCTTTTGAAAGAATTTGTCGCTAGCTCAAATGTCTTTGCTCTAAATTTAAACGATAATATCTCAGTCGCCATAGATCAAAGTAGCGGTGAGTATGAGTTTAAAATAATAGCTATAAAACACACTTATATAGACGAAAGCGTTTTAGAAAATACTCTAAATTTAGGTGACAATGTCCCTTTAAAGGATAAGAAGTTTATAAGCTCATATACAAATGAACTAAGCATCATCCCAAGCAGCGTGAAATTTGTACCAAGCTATAAACAAAAGCCAAAAGCGCCTGACATCACTCTAGGCCTTGTCGTAGGACAAGATGGACTAAACAGCCAAACAAATACCATCCATACGGATAGTTACGGCAGAGTAAAGGTAAGACTAAACGCCTTTAGCACGCAAGAGCAGATAGATAAAGACGACACCATAAACGCAAGCTATCATAAAAGTGCCTATCTAAGAGTGATCACGCCTATCGCAAGCAACAGCTCTGGCTTCTTTGCGATACCTAGGGTCGGCGATGAGGTGATCATCTCATTTTTGCAAAACGATATAGATAACCCAGTGGTAAGCGGTAGCCTCTATAATGCCTCAAATATGCCACTAGTAAATGTAGATAACAACTACCACCAAACATCGCTTAGCTCAAAAACGATCGGTGCAAATGAGACTGGCATAAACGAGATCACTTTGTCAAACTTAAAAAACAAAGAGCAAATTTATGTAAAAGCTGAGAAAGACTATGACGAGCTAGTAAATAACGACTTTTCTCAAACGATACTAAACGACAAAAGCTCTCAAGTGCATGGTAGCTACACCGAAAGGGTCAAAAAAGCACATATCCAAACGATAGATCTTGCTAAAAACGTAAATGTCGGTGGTGAATATCTAACGACAGTTGGACTTTCAAAAGATACAGTAGTAGGCGTCTCAAATACACTAAATGTAGCTGTTGATGATACAACTAGAGTTGGTCAAGATAGACACGAGTTTGTCGGCAATGACAAATTTGTCGAGATAAAATCAAACCTCAACACAACCATACACAACGATGAGACTAAAGAGATAAAAGGTACCAAAGAGCAAAACATAGACGGTAGCTACAAGCTAAATTCTCAAAAAGGCATAAATGAGTTTTCTAACGAACACATAGTGCTTCAGGCAAACAACTACATCGATATAAATGCTAAGTCAAATTTCACAACAAAAACAGCCGCGCAGCACACCGAGATGGCAGACTCAAAGTTTAGCGAGATCGAGACGACATACGAGGTCAATGCTAAAAATGAGATCATCCACCAAGTAGGCAGCACCAAAGTAACCATAAATGGCGCAAGTGTCGTGATAGAAGTTGGCGGCATAAAAGCGATATTTGACAGCATGGGACTAAGAGTCATCGGCGGAGATATCAAGGCGTTGTAAAAAATATAAAAAGCAAAGAGGTCTTAAAATAGTATAAAGTAGCTAGGTAGGCAAGGATAAAATTGAGAGACTATAACAAAAGACCAATAGTTATAAAGGACAATAGCTTGCTCTTTGTATTTATTTTTGTTCTGCCAGTGCTTATTGTAGATTTTATTTATTTATTGCTTGGCGCCAATCGCTTTTTGTCAGCTATCATAGCATTTGGTATTGTAGCTTATATATTGCCGTATTTTAAAAATAAAAATTATATTGCCATAAACTCTGATAGTGTGAAATTTTGGAAAATGGCAATATTATAAGAGAGATAAAATTAAGCGAAGATTCCGAAATTTATAAAAGTTTTGAAAATCTAAGTAAGGAGTTAAAAGGAGCTAGGAGGTATTTGACAATGCCAGCAAGAATAGCTCTTTATCCTTTGACAATAATGTCAAATTTTATTTTTTGGCTTTTATTTAAAAAGAAAGTAAATTATAAATTTTATGAGTATATTATTTTAAAACAAAAAAGCGTGATAATTAGTATTAGCCCAAATACCAATTACGAAAGAACACTGATAAGAAAATTCTTTAAAGATAATTTTGATAGTGATATAGAAAAAGCAGAAAAATTGCTTACATTTGACTGGGAGTAAAGATGAGAGATTATGATAAAAGACCAATAGTTATAAAGGACTATAATTCTATATTTTCATGTTTGTTTTCATTGCCATTCGTTTTAGGTTGTTTTATTGCATTATTTGTTTTTGAAAATAAAATAGTAATTTCTGCTTTAATTGGTCAAATGTTTTTTATTCATATTAGACCATATATTTTTTATGGTCGAAAAAGAAGCATAAGACTATTTAATAAAAGGATAGATTTTTGCCAAAATAATCACCTAGTTGAAAGTATAAATTTTTATGAAAAATTTGAAATTTATAAAACATTTGATGATTACTATCACAAAACTCAAAAATTAGATAAATTTGGAAACTTCTTTAGGTTTATCTCAGTACCAGTATCTTACTTTCTATATTATCTGCCTATTTTAATTATTAAATTTTTATTTTATTTTTTTAAGACAAGAGGAACGTTTTATAAATTTTATGACTGCATTATTATTTTTCAAGGCGATAAAGTTTTAAATATACTTGCCACTTCAAGATATGAGAGAGCTTTGGTGAAAAAATATTTCTTAGATAAATTTCAGATAGATATAGACAAGTTAAAGTTTTATAAAAAGCTTTTTCACGGCTTTGAAAATATAAATTAGGAGAGTTTGATGAATAATAAACAAGAGAGTAATTTGGATAATTTAAATAGGGACAAAAGAGATAAATTTTTAAATAATCTAGAGATGGCTAAGAATTTACTGACAGTGGCTGGAGATATTGCAACATCGGTTTCTCCTTTGAAAAATATAAGTAGTGCTAAAGGTCTTATTTTGATGCAATCTATCTCTTGCAAAATTGTAATTGATTATATGAAAAGTAAAAAACTATCTCATAATAACTAAAGTAAAATTTTGAATAAGGAGTGAAGCTTATGGATAATAATCAAGAAAAACCCATTTTAGTAATAAGGCGAGCAAGAATATTCGGTTCAATATTATCAATAATAGAACTGCTATTAGCGGTTTCTTTTACTACCTTGTTAACATTGAAAGAAAATATGGCAATAGTTTTTGGTTTAGTTGGATTAATATATTTATTATTTGCCTGCATTTATCCACTATTAATAACTAAAATTAGTTTATATAATAAAAATATAAAAATAGAGTATCTTTTTATGACAATCAATTTTGAATACTCTTCTATAAAAAATATAGATTTTTTTTACAGTGGATTTGGTAGAATTTTTATTATACATTTAATAAAAAAAATAAAATATTCGCCACTTTTATTTTTTTTAATTATAAAATATTCTATTTTTAATAAAACTGACATAAAAGAAATGGGAGCCTTTTTTGTGAGAAAAGGATTACTGGATTCTTGCAATAACAAATTTGATTTTTAAAATGTTAAAGGGTTTAGAATGAATATTAAAGATAATCAAATACCTGAATATACAATAACCATAATAAATTATGCTGATAAAAATGTTACCAAAGAAAATTTTGATAAAAGTAAAACAATTGCTTTATCAACTTTTAGTGGATATTTGGCTTTCACTAGCGGCTTGTTACAAGACAGTAAAAATATGGTTTTTGCAACTACGAAGACATTACCAATGGGCATAATTTTTAGCGTTGTAGATGGTGTTATAAATGGAGTATTTGATAAATACGGTAATCCTAATAAAAGTTTTAGTGATGTAATAGGTACAGTTTTAACATCATATTTTACTGGAAAAGTGGGTGGATTAGTAGGCAGGATTGCCATATCGTCAATTGTAGGTACAACATTCGGTCCTATCGGTTCTATAGTCGGTGCTACGGCAGGAGCAATTATCGGTGGTTTTTACGGCAGTGATGTATTTAAATTTTTTAAGCATAAATTCTTAACAATAATAGATATATCCAAGTCTATTGAAAAAGAAGGCACTATAAATCCAAATGACTTATCGTTTGAAGCAGCACTCGATCTCTTTTCTATACTAAATTTGCCACACTCTTGGTCTAATAATGATAAATACAAAAACTTACCAAATTATCAAGACGACAAACAAACCTTGCTTGAATTTCAAAAATCATTAAATGATTTTGATATAGTGGTTTTTGAACCATTTTGTAAAAAAATAAATTCTATGTTATCTAAGAGTTTCTCCTTAAACAACATCTATGTAGTAAGCGTAAATTCTGATGGGACTAACAACATCTCAAAGATAAACAAAGCATTAAAAAAGCGAGAAGAAAATTCTGAGTTTAAAGCGGGCAATAAAGAAGAAATTTTACTGATATGCCCCTATCATTCAGCGCAGATCATAGCTCCATATCAGCCTAAAAATACAAAACTTACTATCATCTTGGCAGATAAGACATACCTAGACTGCGTAAATTTAAACCCGCAAGGAAGTAAAGATGAGAGCAAACTTATACTGACTAACTATAAATTTAACCCATACGAAGCAAATAGCAAAGAAGAAAATATAAAATTTGTAGATTCAGCGACAAGCGGAGATGTCACGCTTTACAAAGATGGCAACAATAAAATTTATCTCACAAGATAAAAAATACTCTTATGATGGCTCCAAAGTAACTTTAAATTTCTTTAATAATCTAAACTTTAACCTACTAAATTTTGCTAAAGAAAATGGCTTTAGCCTAAGAAGCGATAAATCCTCAGCCATGTTTGATGTGAGACTAAAACTAGCAGACAAAGAAGAGAGCAAACCAACTACAAATAGTGGAAATTGTAATCTCATAGTAAAAAATCTAATAATCACTGATGAAAATTTAAATAGCAGTGATATCAAAGAAATTTATTTGCATAACTGCGAAGACAAAAGGGTATATCGCTCATGCTCACTTGAGAAAAATGATAATGATGAAGCAGATAAAAACTCATACACGGCTAAATTTAATATAAATCTCATCCTTGACAAAGACCAAAGTGTCTTTAAAAGAACAACTGAAATTTATATTAGCTTACCGTGACCTAAGTAAAGACTACTCAACTAGCGATATCCATAGCATGAGTGATAATGGCGTTATATCACTTGAGGCAAAGAAAAAAGCAGAAGGTAGTATCACATATGATCTAAAAACTTCACTTATTGAGGTGGCAAATAATATAACCGGCGTAGTCGTAGATATACAAAACATAGATCAAACAACCATACAAGACACTATAAATTTAAAAGCTGTCTATAAGCCAAATAAGGGTGATGATAATTATAAAGAGGTGAATTGGTCTTATAAAATTATCAAGCAAGGCGAGTATAACAAAGAAGTAAAGGCAAATTTTGTAACAAATGACATAAAACTAGAAGGCGAGAAATTTAAAGGCAAAGAGATAAACTTCACCCCGCAAACGGACATAAAAGATCAAGAGCTACTTGAAAAGCTAAAAGAAGATGATAGCACTATTGTGTTTTTTGCATGTTTGAAAGCTCCAAGATATACAACAAGATATGGAAAAACACACGGAAAAATTGATTTTAAAGTGCCTATAAAGCTTAAATATGAAAACAGCAAGCTTTATATATATGAATTTGGCCATACTGACAAGAATTTAGGCTTTGACGCAAGCTTATCAGATAAATTTAGTTGCGAGATCAATGAGACAAAAAAATCAACTAACTCTGGTGGAAAATATTACATAAGCTCAAGCATAAATAGTCAAAATATAGGCATCTTTAAGGATTATAAGCTAAAAGATCCTGCTTATCAAGTAATAAGTATTAATGGTAAGTCCAGTAGAGTGTCTTTTGAAATTTATGTAGCTGATAGTAAGACCAAAAGTATAATATCGGGTAATAAAGGCGGAATAAATCTAATAAACAATGAAAATAAAAGTAAATTTATTTCTAAATTTAACGAAATAAAACAAAAAGTTAAACTAGAAGATGGAGAATCTGTTAGTATTGAAATAATTGAAGATGACGTTTGTTTTTGTCTAAGTCAAGGCTTAGTTAAAAAGAGCTGTGGTGGAAATGGTTGTAATATAAGCGATAACGACTATGAGACAGCCGCTAAAGAACTAGGTGTTGAAAAAGAAGTATTAATGGCAATATCAAAACAAGAGTCCAAGGGTTCTTCGTTTAAAGCAGTAAAACAAGCCACTATTTTATTTGAAAGACATAAGATGTATAGGCTTCTTATTAAAAAAGGTAATACTAAAGCCAGCGTAGATGCACTATCTAAAAAATATCCAAGTATCGTAAATGAAGATAGTGGTGGCTATAATGACATGACATCATACGACAAACTTAAAACTGCGAAAAGTATAGATTATGATTGTGCTGTGCAATCGTGTTCATGGGGAAATTTCAAGTCATGGGATTTCACTATGCTAATTTATATTCATCGCCTAGGGAGTTAGAAAAAGCTATGAATATGTGTGAATTGCAACAATTCAAGTATTTTGTTTTATATCTTAAAAAAACGAACGGTATGGTTGATGCATTGAAGAATAAGAACTGGGAAGGAATAGCGACACTATATAATGGTTCTAAATGGAAAGAGAAAAACCAGGAATACGCAAACAATATTAAAAGATATTATAATCAGTTTAAGGCATCTAAATGAAAATATTTTATATAGTAGTTTTACTAAGTACATTTTTATTTGCTTCTGAAATTTCAGAAGCTTTTGGTGATCTAGATGGTGATAGTGTGGATGAAAGGGTAGTGGTTTGGCAAGATAGTGACTTGCATAGAGTTTTGCAAATTTTCAAAAAAGATAGTGAAAATAAATGGATAAAATGGCAAGAATTTAGTAATGTAATAATGAATTCTGATGAAGGTGGTGCCATGGGAGATCCTTTTGAAGGTTTGGAGATAAAAAATAGAGTTATCATAATAAATCATAGTGGCGGTGGCGGTAGATTTGAGTGGAGCTGTGCCTATAAATACAGACTTGACTTAAAAGATAAAATTTGGAAATTAATAGGCGTTACCGTAGATATGCTAGATAAAAATGTAAGAGATCAAAACTTGGACTATAACCTTCTAACAAAGAAAGCCATATACAAGGTAGAGTGCTTAACAAAAGAGGCAAACAAATGCAAAAATATAAAAAATTTTATGTTTGATGCAAAAAACAATAACCAAATAGATATGAATAAAATAAAACTTGGAGAAAACCAACTTATCGTACCAAAATATAATGAGAAAATATATTATTGACATAATAGGGTATTAAATTTTAATATAAGTTACTATGTAAAACACTCTAAATTTAATCCAGATCCACAAGTAATTTTACATAAAACTTTATCTTTACAATATTTTGTAATGTCACACGTTTTTGCTAAAATCGCCCATTTAAATTTACCTAAAAGGGAGAAAATGAAGAGATATTTAGCCGAGTTTTTTGGCACATTTTGGTTAGTTTTTGGAGGTTGCGGTAGTGCGATATTTGCCGCGGCTTTTCCAGAGCTTGGTATTGGTTTTGTGGGTGTTGCGTTTGCTTTTGGTCTTACAGTTCTTACGATGGCTTACGCAGTTGGTCACATCAGTGGCGGACACTTCAACCCAGCTGTCTCGGTTGGCTTGCTAGTTGGCGGAAGATTTAACAAAAAGACTTCGTGCCTTACGTCATCGCGCAAGTTATCGGAGCGATCGCAGCTGCTGGAGTGCTATATCTTATCGCTTCAGGCAAGGCTGGATTTGATGCTACTGCAAGCGGTTTTGCTAGCAACGGATACGGCGAGCACTCACCAAATGGCTACAATCTAGTCTCAGCGCTAGTTGCAGAGGTCGTTCTAACTGCGTTTTTCCTTATCATCATCTTAGGTGCGACTGATGAGCGTGCTCCAAAGGGCTTTGCACCGATCGCTATTGGCCTTGGTTTGACACTTATCCACCTTATCTCGATACCTATCACAAACACATCGGTTAATCCAGCTCGCTCAACTGGCGTTGCGATATTTCAAGGCACTTGGGCACTAGAGCAGCTTTGGCTTTTCTGGGTTGCACCTATCGTTGGAGCTATCGTTGGAGCTATCATTTATAGGATTTTAGGCTGCACATGCGGCTGCAAAAGCGCAAAATAATCAAATTTTATACTTCAAGGGGCGATCTTCGCCCTTTCTACTTCTAAAAATTTAAATAAGTAAAAAGAAATTTATAAGATATTTTTGAGGGGGTCATCTAAGAAATTTAATTCTTAGATGAATAGAGGTTTTAGGCCTTTTTTGTCATCGCCCTAATAGGTATAACAAATATCGCTGCAATGAGGTAAAAAACGATACCAAAGACAGCTGCCATCATAAATATCTCGCCGATATCATAAAAGCTTGACTCAAGCCTAATGGTATCCACGTAATTTATCGCAAACCATAATGCTACGCCAAGAGCGATAGCAAAAACAAAAAATCCCCAAGAAAATAAAAAATTTAAAATCTTAGTCATCAACTTTTCTCCTTTTTGAGTTTATTTATCTACTTTAAATCCGCCACCAAGTGCTCTATAAACTTCAACCGCGCTATCTACCTCATCAAGCTTAGCTGAGATATCTTGAAGCTTTGCTTGAAGCAAATTCCTCTGTGCATCAAGAAGCTCTAAGTGACCAATATAGCCAGCGTTATACTGATCTTTAGCAAGCGAATAAATTTTTTGCTGCGATTGTAGCAAATTTTTTACCTGATCCAAAGAGAGCTTTGCGTTTTGCCTTGATATAAGGGCATCTCTAACCTCACCAAGGGCTGATCTAACAGTCGCTTCATAAGTGACGGCCGCGATTTGCTCGTTTGTCTCAGCAACTCGGACATTGTTTTTTGTCCTGCCATAGTCAAATATCTTTTGAGCTAAAGAGCCACCTATGTTCCAAGTATTGGCATTTCCTACAAATATATTTTCAAAATCAATACTTGTAAAGCCCAAAAGTCCAGTGAGTGAGATCGTAGGGAAATAATCAGCTTTTGCCACGCCCACAAGAGCATTTGTAGCTTTTAGATCTGCTAGCGCCTTTGCCACGTCACTTCTTCTAAGTAAGACATCTGAGCTGATGCCAGCCTTTATCTCTGGCGAGCTTGGTAAATTTTGCGCACTAGCAATGGCTCCTTTTAAAATTTCATCATTGCTCTTGCCAGTTAGGATGGCTAGCGAAGTAAGCGCTTGCGACTTTGAGTTTAGCACTGAAGTTAGACTAGTCTTTGCCCTTTCAACCTCAGCTTTACTTTGCAGATAGGTCATCTCATTTATGCCACCAAGATCAAGCTGCGTCTTGCGAAGCGCTAGCGTATCTTCGTAGGTTTTTAGTGTCTCTTTTAACACCGCTTCTTGCATGTTTAGCGACACTAGAGCAAAGTAGCTTTTCGCCACACTTGAGCTAAGGCTTAGTCTGGCGCTATCGTAGTCAAATTTGCTAGCATTTAAGCTTTCATTAGCTGCAAGTACGCTATTTCGCACTCTACCCCAAAGATCTATTTCGTAGTTTAGCCCTAAATTTATGCTCGAGCTTCTATAGCGTGTTTGAGGCTGCCCAGTGTAAGTTTCACCACTGGTTTTTGCTTTGGTATAACTTACATTTAAATTTACCCCAGGGAGCAAGCTAGCCTCAGCAACACCAAGACTCGCCTTTGCTTTTTCTAAATTTAAATATGCGATGCGTAAATTTGTATTTTTCTCAAGCGCACTTTCAACAAGAACATTTAAATTTTCATCGTGAAATTCTTTCCACCAAAGATCTCTTATATCGCTTGTCTCGAAAGTGTATGTTGAGGTGAAATTTGTATCCACGTTTGGCATATCTGGGCGAAACGAGCAACCAGCCAAAAACGCCGCTGTTATAAGTATAAACGCCTTATTTCTCATCTTTTTTGCTCCCTTTTTCCAGTATTTTTCATTTAAATTTTCAAGCAAATAGTAAAACATAGGCACGAAAAATATCGCTATCGTAGTAGAAGCGATCATGCCGCCAACCACGCCAGTTCCTAGTGAGTGACGAGATGCAGCGCCAGCGCCTGTGCTTATAACCATTGGGAAGACACCTAATGTAAATGCGATTGAAGTCATTACGATAGGTCTAAAGCGAAGTTTGGCCGCATTTACAGCTGAGTCAAATATGCTCTTTCCGCTCTCACGCTCTTGCATAGCAAATTCTACGATCAAGATGGCGTTTTTGGCCGCTAGACCGATGAGTAGCAAGAGTCCGATCTCAAAGTAGATATCGTTTGTTAGCCCTCTTATCCAAACAGCTAGCAACGAGCCAAATACCGCAAATGGCACGGCTGTGATAACCGCAAGTGGGATGAGCCATCTTTCGTACTGAGCAGCAAGGATCAAAAAGACAAATACCATACCAAAGATAAAGGCGACCGTGCCTGTTCCTTGAGAATTTACCTCTTGATACGCAGTTCCAGCCCAGCTTATAGCATAGTCGTCGCTACTTAGCGTGTTATTTACGACCTCTTGGATCGCTCTTATCGCATCACCTGATGTATAGCCAGGTTTTGGATCGCCCATGATCTTAGCCGCTGGAAAGAGGTTAAATCTATCAACGATATCAGGTCCGATCGATCTTGTAAGCGTCGCTACTGAATTTAATGGCACCATCTCGCCATCATTTGAGCGGACGAAAATCTTTCTAGATCCTCAGGGTTGTTTCTAAAGTTATCGCTCGCCCTTGCATATACGCGGTAAGATTTACCAGCAAGGTTGAAGTCGTTTATATAGTAAGAGCCAAAAGTAGCCGCTATCGTGCTGAAAATTTCACTCTCACTTACACCAAATAGCCTTGCTTTCTCTTTATCAACAGTTATCTTAAACTGGCGGTAGTTTGTCTCAAGCGTCGTTCTTACGCCAGTTAGCTCAGGTCTTGCGTTTGCTGCTGCAGTTACCTTTCTAGCGTCAGCTTCTATCTCGTTATAGCTTTTGCCACTTTTGTTTTGTAGATACATCTCAAAGCCGCCAGTCATTGATAGACCCATGATAGGTGGCACATTTACGACAAAGGTCATTGAGTTTTTGAACCCCAAAGCATGCCGTTAAACTGACCTACTAAGGCATCTGCACCGTCCGTTGCACCTTTTCTTTCGTTCCAGTCTTTTAGCTTGATAAAGCTGATGGCTGAGTTTTCTCTAAGTGAGCTAGCGAGCATATCATAGCCCGCAAAGCCCATGGTAAATTCGACATTTGGATTGCTTAAAATGGCGTTACTAATAGATTTTACCTCTTCTTTGGTCTTTAGCATATTTGTTGAAGGTGGAAGCGAGGTGATAACCAACAAAGCGCCCTTATCTTCTGAAGGCACAAGCCCTTTTGGCACCTTTTGAAAAAGGCCATACGTCGCAAATCCCATTATGCCAATGACTATAAAGCTAATGATGACGTGTTTTAAAATTTTTGCCACGCCAGCTGTAAAGAGCCTAGTGCTAAAGTCAAAGAAGTCGTTAAATTTCTGAACTATCCAAAATGGTTTGTTCTCTTGCTTTTTAAGCATAACCGCACAAAGTGCCGGCGTAAGCGTAAGAGCGACAAAGCCCGAGATACAAACAGCAACAACAAGTGTTAGCGCAAACTGCTTTTGTATAACACCGACAAAGCCCTCCATAAATGAAACTGGCACGAAAACTGCGCAAAGCACGAGCACGATAGAGATGACTGGAGTTTGCACCTCCTCCATCGCCTTAAATGTCGCGTCTTTTACGCTTATCTCTTTATCTTCATGCAAAATTCTCTCGACGTTTTCTATAACGATGATCGCGTCATCCACGACGATACCTATGGCTAGGATCAGGGCAAAAAGCGTGATCAAATTTATACTAAAGCCCATCACATAAAGACCGCCAAATGTGCCTATGATAGAGACTGGCACAGCAAGCATCGGTATGATGGTAGCTCTAAAGCTCTTTAAGAAGAAGTACATTACGATAAGAACTAGCACCATCGCTTCTATGAAAGTTTTTATAACTTCGTCTATTGAGACGGTGATAAATTCAGTTGGATTGTAAGCTATCGTGTGCTCTAGGCCAACTGGGTAGGTTTTCTTTAGCTCTTCAAGCTTTGCTTTGACCGCTTCAGCTGTCGCAAGTGCGTTTGCGTCGTTTTGTAAAAATAGCAAAAGTGGCACTGCTGGCTTGCCATTTAGCATAGCTTCAGATGCGTAGCTAGCAGCTCCAAGCTCGACTGTGGCGACCTCTTTTAGCTTGACGACTGTGCCGTCATCACTTTTTATCAAAATTTCACCAAACTGCTTTGGATCTTTAAAACGTCCTTCAGAAACTACTGAATAAACATAAGGATTTTCACCCTTTGATGGCTGCTCGCCGATCTTGCCAGCTGCGTATTGTGAGTTTTGAATTCTTACTTGAGAGATGACGTCGCTTGGAGTTAGTTTAAACTGAGCGAGTTTGTCTGGCTTTAGCCAAATTCTCATTGAGTACTCTTTGCTGCCAATGAGCGCTGTATCGCCGATGCCATTTACTCTTTTGATCTCGTCGGCGATGTTTAAATTTACATAGTTATATAGCTCAACTTGGTTCATATTTGGATTTGTAAAGCCAACTACTTGAAGGATCGAGCCACTTCTTTCGCGCACTGTTACACCCATATTTTGCACCTCTTGAGGCAGTCTTGAAAGAGCAGCTTGTACGCGGTTATTTACGTCTATAGTAGCTTGCTTTGCTGATGAGCCGATCTTAAAATATACGCTTATATTCATAGTACCAGCTGAGCTTGAAGTGCTTTGCATATAAAGCATATTTTCAACGCCGTTTATCTGATCCTCAATGGCACTTGCGACCGAGTCAGCGATAGTCTGCGCATCAGCGCCGCTATATGTCGCAGTTACAGAGACAGTAGGCGGTGTAAGACTTGGATACTCCTCTATTGGAAGCCCTTTGATACCCATAAAACCTGCTATAACTATGATGATAGATATAACAGTTGCAAATATCGGGCGGTTTATGAAAAATCTTGAAAACATCTATCTGCCTTTACTTGCTACTTGTAGCGTTTGCATCTTTGCCGTTTATAAATTCTGCACTTAGGTCTTTATCAGTTTCAACTGGTGCGCCAACTCCGATTTTAAGGAAGTTACTAACTATTATCTTATCGCCCTCCTCAAGACCCTCAGTCACAACGATCATATCTTTTGTTTGATATCCTGTTTTTACATTTTTTTGGCCTACTTTGCCATCTTTTACGACTAAAACATAAGTGTTTGTAGCACTTTGTTGAAGGGCAACTTGTGGGATGTTAAAGGCATTTTTTTGCACAAATCCGCTCATCTTTATATGACCAAACGCACCTGGCAAAATTTTACCCTCACTATTATCAAAGCTAGCCTTTGCCAAAACACTACCAGTTGCGGTATTTACGACATTATCTATAAATGTCACTTTGCCAGTGAAATCTTCATTGTTTAAATTTAAAACAGCCTCGCTATTTAGTTGCTGCCAAGCGCCACTATCTAAATTTGCTTTTCTACTTAGATTATCCACATCTGCGATGTAAAAGTCAGCCTCGATCGGATTTATCTTTGTTAGTCTTACAAGCTGGGTTTGGCTTGCTGTTACAAGTGAGCCAACATCTACTTTATTATCGCCAACAACGCCGTCAAATGGAGCCGTGATAGTTGTATAGCCAAGATCGATCTTGGCATTTTTTAAAGTTGCTTTTGCGCTTACTAAAGTTGCATTTGCGATGTCATAAGCTGCAACGGCTGCGTCGTAGTCTTTTTGAGAGACTGCATTTTTCTTATATAGAGCAGAAATTCTTTTAAACTCAGTCTGTGCATTTTTTAAATTTGCATTTGCCACGCCAACAGCTGCATCAAGCGAGTCGTAGCTAGCTTGATATTTCTCTGGATCTATGAGAAATAGCTTCTCCCCAGCCTTGACCTTGTCGCCAGGCTTAAAAAACTGCTTTATGATCGTGCCGCCAACCTTTGGATAGATGATGACATCTTGGTTACTAGTAACCGTGGCTGTGTAGTCAAAGCTAATAGGCACATCCGCTTTTTTAGCCACAAATATATCAACATGAGATGTTGGCATCTGGCGGCCTGCAGCAGCCTTTTTGTCGCCACTTTCAAAGCAGCCAGAAAGCAAAAAAACGGCAGCTGAAAGCACAAGAAAACTTTTAAATTTCAACATAAAAACCTCTCTTAATTTTAAATTTTAATCCCAAATTTCAGTTTTGTAATTTTCATTACAAAATTTTAAATGCCATGAATATAACCAAAAATAAATTAAAAGTCAATTCTACTTCTTAATAATGCCATTTAAAAATAGCTCCACGCACAAAGCAACGTGCTCTTCACGCTCTTTTTTGCTTAGTTTTGGCTCTTTGTTTATCATAAGCGAGTCGAAGTAATAAAGACCAATTACATTTTTCATAAAGCACTTTGCGGCAAATTTGACTGGAAATTTTGGATTAAGCTCGGCTTTTACCTCATCTCTTTCAAAGAAATTTATAAGTACAAGGTCGATCTTATTTAAAATTTGATCTAAAAATGCCCTGCCAAGCTTGCCGCCATTTTTAGAACCCTCACTCATCATTATCCTGCCAAGTGAGATATTTTTCTTGGTACAGACGATGGAGAAGATGATGGTTGCAAATTTGGTTAAAAACTCCTCCAAGCTGTGAGAAATTTTAAGATCTATCTTCTCATCGATCTCTTTTATAAAGTCATCTATTTCTTTCTCGATGATCGCTTGAAAAAGCCCTCTTTGCTCTCAAAAAATGTGTAAATGCTAGCAAGCGAGCCGCCACTTATCGCCACGATATCGCTAAGGCTTGTCTTTTCGTAGCCATTTTTTAAAAATAGATCAAGCGCTGTTTTTACGATGAGCTCGTATCGTTTTTTGCCTTTTTCTGAGATCGCCATTTCACTTCCCGCTAAATTTTCGCCATTTTATCATCTTTTAGGATAGATAAAGGTGCTAGCTCTTTGCACGCTGATAGTTGGCTCGTCAGTGGCGTAAGCTCTTATATTTATATGTTTTAAAAGATCTTTTTCGCTTGTGTTTTCATTTTTTGATTTTAGCGTGACGATGACCTTTTGTTTTGAGCCAGCTTTTAGCGTAAAAGGCTTATTTGGACGAGAAATTTCTATGCTTTTATCATCTATCTCAAAGTAAAATTTATGATCCTTGCTTTGGGTATTTTGCACCAAAAAAACGTAAGAATTTTCAACCTCACCTTGATCTAAAAGCTTGTAAAGCTCGCTAGTTCTATTTATATTTAAAAGCATGCTCTCTTTTTGCCACTCATCAGCGCCGCAGCTACCAAAACTACGCACAAAATGACAAGATAAGCAACCGTTCTAAATCTAAAATTTTCACCTTTTTATTTTCATTTTGAGAATTTATACTTCTCCACTCTATAAGCGAGCTTTCGTTAAAATGCCCCATCACTTTAGCGCACGCGTCGCTACACTCAAGGCAGTTTATGCACTCAAGCTGCATGCCCTTTCTTATATCTATATGCGTCGGGCATATCCTCACGCAGGCCTCACATCCAGTGCAAAGTGCGCCTTCTTCTTTTGGCTTTTTAAATTTCTCACGGCCATCATATATGACGCCGCCTCTGTTTTGGTTGTAGATAACTTGGATCGTGTCGCTATCAAACATAACTGACTGCACCCTCGCATACGGGCAGACATAGACGCAGAAATTTTCTTTTAAAATGACCACGTCATAGACTAGCCAAGCAGCTATGCTAAGCCAAAATGCAAGTAAAATTTTATGTTCGCTTGGCTCGCTTATATAGGCTAAAAAATCAAGTGGCGGCACAAAAAACCACATGAAATTTGCAGCTATGATAAGTGCTAAAACGCACCAAATTCCAACTGCTAATGCACGCTTAAAAATTTGACCTTGTGGCTCATTTTGTTTGTTTTGGATATTTTTTCGGATCTTTAAAATTTTAGTTTGCAAAAGGTCACGAAAGAGCGTTCTAAAAATGGTCTGCGGACAGCTCCAACCGCACCAGACGCGCCCTGCAAGCGTCGTTAAGAAAAATATGCTTAAAAACAAAGTGATAAACAAAAATGGCAGCAAATATAGCTCTTGCATGTCAAATTTTGTAAAAAAAAGATCAACTCTGCTCTTATCAAAACTCAGCAAAAATAGCTGCGCGTCGTTTATCCTGATAAATGGCAAAATAAATACAAATAGCGTGATACAGGCAAAAAAAATGTAACGCCTCTTGGCGTAGCTAATATGAAGATACTTTGACATGGTGAGCCTTTTTGATTTTTTGTGATTATACATTAAAACCGCTTTAAACCCATTTTTGCCCTTTTTTTAAGCTATATTTTTACAAATTCTTTAAAGGAGCGTGCATGATTTCTAGACGAAAATTCATAAAGACAAGTTTAGCAGCCACAACACTAGCTGCTTTAAATTTAGAGGCGTCACAAAATGAGCCAAAATGGGATAAGGAATTTGACGTACTTATTGTTGGTAGCGGACTTAGTGCAAATGTAGCTGGCATAGTTTTGGCCGAGGCTGGGCTAAAGGTGGCGCTGATTGAGAAGATGTCAAGGCTTGGCGGTAACTCGGTCATTTCGCAGCTTGACTTTGCATGCGTTGGATCAGACGAACAGGTAAATGCTGGCATAAAAGACTCCATAGAACTTTTTGTCAAAGACCTAAACAAAGCAGGTAAAGGTTTTAACGACGTTGCACAATCTCTACGTATAGCTGAAAATTCGAAACGATCGTATGAATTTGTAAAGGCAAGGGGTGTTAAATTTGCTAGCAAGCTAAAACATCTTGGCGGACATAGCGTAGCTAGAAGCTTAGAGACAGAGGGCGGCGGTGGAGCATTTGTTCAGACTTTAAATTTGCACTTTGAAAGCAAAGGCGGGGCAAATCTTAAGCGTGTAAAAGCTGATGAGATTATATTTGATGATAGTGGCAAGGTGGCAGGCCTAAAGGTGAGAGAAGAGTATAAATTTGATAAGAGTTTGGCTGATGATGACATACAAAACACAACAGGCGATAGCAAATTTTACAAAGCAAATAAAGCTGTCATCTTTGCAAGCGGTGGATATTCGGCAGATAAGGCATTTAAAGCTGCTCAAAATCCAAGACTAGCTCTTGCTAAAACACCTTCAAATCCAGGCGCAACAGCTGGTGCTTTAAAGATGATGCTAGCAGCTGGAGCAACGCCTATTCAGCTAAGTCTTGGCAGATACTCTTTTGGTATCCCAACTGAAGACCTCGTCTTTTCAATGATAGTTGATGGTAAAAACTCAAAAAGGTTTATGAACGAAGATGGCGACAGGCAGGGCTTGTCGGATAAAATTTTAGAAAATATGCAAGATAACAACTCAGATAAATTTGCAGTGATAATCTTCGATGAGGTTGGTTTTGGAAGCAGTCATGATCCAAAAAGACTAAACAAATTTGTAGAAGATGGAAAGATGAAGAAATTTCAAAATTTAGACGAACTAGCAAAGGAATTTGGATTAAATTTAGAGGTTTTAAATAGCGAGATCAAGCGATATAATGAAAATATAGAGAAAAAAGATGATAGTGACTTTAAAAAAGATCTAAGTAAGGTAAATACTATCTCAAAAGCCCCGTTTTACGCGATGCTAGCAGCTCCTGGTATAAGCTATACACCAGGCGGAGTTAGAGTTAGTTTAAACTTCGAAGTGCTAGCCTTAAAAGACAATATGCCTATTAAAAATTTATATGCCATAGGTGAAGCAACAGGCGGAATCCACGGCTATGCAAGGCTGACAAGTTGCTCTACGCCAGACTGCATTAGCTCTGGCTTGATAGCTGCTGAGCATATTTTGAAAGCTTAAATTTATGAAAGTTAAACTATACTCACGGCTTATTTTAATCTGAAAGGTGGTGAGGACGTTGCCTGGTATTAAGGTACATCCTAACGAGTCATTTGACGAGGGTTACAGAAAGTTTAAAAAACAAACTGACCGTAATTTAGTCGTTACTGAAGCAAGAGCTAGACGCTTCTTTGAGCCTAAAACTGAGATCCGCAAGAAACAAAAAATTGCAGCTCGCAAGAAAATGCTTAAACGTCTTTATATGCTTAGACGCTACGAGTCAAGACTCTAAAACCAAGACAAAGAGGGCTTTGCTCTCTTTGTTTAACTCTTCTTTTAGCCTTATTTTTTTATAATCAAAGCAATTTTTTTATTTTATTTTAAACGGAAATCCGATGCAAAAGCTAGCTGTAAATGAAGCTGCAGAAATTTTAGGCATAACAAAAGAAGCAGTCTATAATAGAATTCGCCGAGGCTCGTTAAAAACGGTCATTGAAAATGGCACTAAATTTGTCATCCTTGACGAGGAGCCAAGCAGCGAAAAACCCATAAAAACCGCCTCAAAAAGCACAAAAACTAAATTCCAAAACGACGAGTTTGTAAGCTATTTGCTAAATGAGCTAAATGAGCTAAAGAGCATAAATTTAAATTTGCAAGCCGATAAAGATAGGCTTTTTAAAGAAAAAGAGCAGATGCTCATCGAGCGCAAAAATGAAATTTTGCAAATTTACAAGGACAGAGACGAGAAACTCATGCAGTTTCTAAATGCTATGCAAAGGCCACTTTTAGCACCTAAAAACGAAAGTGCCGCAAGCGAAGTGGCGATAGATGCGCAGATAGAGGACGAGTCAAAATGGATAAATTTAAGCGAATATCTAAAGGAGTTAAATTTAAAACCAAAAGCGACAAAAAAGATCAGTGAAAAGATAATAAAAGCGATACATCACTCCAAATTTATCAAATTTAAACGCGGCGTGATACTTGTTAGAAGACATAAAAATTTAAAAGAGTTGATAGGAGAGATATGAAACACATTAAAAAGATAGCTACTTATGCTGCGGTTGGGGGATTTGGTGCCATTATCATGGCTGGACTTGCTGGTTGTGGAAGCGACGATGGCGGTAATGAAAACGCACTAAATGAAGTTGCGCAAAAAAATGGCGCCTTTGTCATCATCGAAGAGAGCGCACCTGGCGTTTATAAAATCTTAGAAGAGTATCCAAGCACCGAAACTAGGGTCGTGCTAAAAGATATGAACGGCACTGAGCGCGTGCTAAGCAAAGACGAGATCGATAAGCTTCTAGCGCAAGCAAATGCAAAGATCGACAATAACACTTCAAATTTGACAAGGACTAGCGACGCACAGCTAAGTAGCGGTGGGCTAAGCCTTGGCGAGACGATCCTTGCCTCAGCAGCTGGCGCGATACTTGGTAGCTGGATAGGTAGTAAGCTCTTTGGCAACCAGAATTTCCAAGCAAATCGCCAAAGCACATATAAAAATCCAAGTGCCTACACAAGAAGCGTGGATAGCTTTAACAAGCAAAAAGCGGCAAATTCTGCTGCAAGAAGCAGCGGTGGAAAGAGCGGATTTTTTGGTGGTGGCTCAAAGTCAGGCTCTAGCTCATCAAGCTTTGGAGGCTGAAAATGATAAATTTAAGAAAAATCACCCCATTAAACAACGAATTTATGGAGAAGATCGGCTTTGCATGGCATACAGATAACGACAACAGCTCGTATATCGCTGATGAGATCGTGCAAGTAAGCGAAAAAGAGGCAAATGCCTACTATGAGGCGGCAAACGAGCTATATGATATGTATGTAAATGCCGCTCAGCACGTGATCGACAACAACCTTTTTCACGAGATAGGCATACCATTTAACCTTGTTGATATCATTAAAAATAGCTGGGAAAATGACGTTCATTGGCACCTTTACGGCAGGTTTGACCTAGCTGGCGGGCTTGATGGTAAGCCTATAAAACTGATCAAATTTAACGCCGACACACCAACGGCAGTTTTTGAGACGGCGATCATCCAGTGGGCGATGCTAAAGCTAAATCACATGGATGAAGCAGCCCAATTTAACGACCTTTACGAGTCGCTAAAGCAAAATTTCAAACGCCTCATCACGCTTGGCGACGAGGATGCGGACTTTGACGAGCTTTATGAGGGCTGGGGGTTACTATTTAGCAGTATCGCTGGCAGCATCGAGGACGAGCAGACCGTAAAACTACTGCAATACATCGCAAAAGAGGCTGGCTTTAAAACAGACTTTGCCTACGTTGATGAGGTCGTTTTTGACGATAATGAGGGCATTTTTAAAAATGATGAAAATTTCGAGTATTGGTTCAAGCTAGTGCCTTGGGAGAGCATAGCGATTGATGAGGGCGAGCTGGCTTTGATACTTTCAAACATCGTCAAAAATCAAAAAGCCATCATCATAAATCCAGCCTACACGCTGCTTTTCCAAAGCAAAGGGATATTAAAAATCCTTTGGGATCTATATCCTAATCATCCGCTCTTGCTTGAGACCTCAAACGAGCCACTAAAAGGCAAAAAATATGTGAAAAAGCCGGTATTTGGCAGAGAAGGTGCAAACGTCTCGATACATGATGAAAACGGCGCACAAATAGCAAGCAATGACGGCGAATACGACTCAAACAAAGCCATCTATCAAGAATTTTACGAGTTTAATCAGGATGAAAGAGGTGAGAGCTACCAAGCAGGGGTATTTTACGCTTATGAGGCGTGCGCGCTTGGATATAGAAAGGGCGGCAAAATTTTAGATAACTACTCTAAATTTGTAGGACATTTCATTAAGGATTAAAGATGAAGATCGTTTGTTTAGACGCGGCAACGCTGGGAGAAAACGTAGATCTTAGTGTTTTTAAGAAATTTGGCGAGTTTATCAGCTACCAAAAAACTAAAAGAGAAGAGGTCGTGCCACGTCTAAAGGGCGTTGATGTCGTCATCACAAACAAGGTCGTCATCGACAAAGCCGTGATGGATGCGCTAAATTTAAAGCTTATTTGCATAAGCGCAACTGGCATGAACAATGTCGATCTAGAGCACGCAAAAGCTAAAAACATAGCCGTTAAAAATGTCGCTGGCTACTCAACCGCAAGCGTCGTGCAGCACACGTTTGCCTTGCTTTTTGAGCTAACAAATCGCATCAAATTTTATGATCACTACGTAAAAAGTGGCGAGTGGGTGAAGAGCGAAATTTTCACCTATCTTGGCGCAGACATCAGCGAGATCGCTGGTAAAGAATTTGGTGTCATCGGACTTGGTGAGATAGGACGCGGCGTGGCGACAGCAGCACGTGCTTTTGGCGCAAACGTGAGCTACTACTCGACAAGCGGAGCAAATAAAAATAGCGAATTTGCGCAAAAAAGCTTAGATGAGCTACTAAGAAGCAGCGACATCATCAGCATCCACGCACCGCTAAATGAAAAGACTAGAAATTTACTAGGCGTAAATGAGATAAATTTACTAAAAGATGAGGCGATAGTGCTAAATTTAGGGCGTGGCGGCATAGTGGATGAAGCTGCGATGGCAAGGGCGATAGATGAGAGAATTTTACGCTTTGGCACCGACGTTTTAGAAAGCGAGCCAATGAGCGAAAATAGCCCATTTTTAAATGTAAAAAACAAAGAAAATCTACTAATCACCCCGCACGTAGCATGGGGCAGCTTGGAGGCTAGAAAACGACTGATCTCGCTCATAGTTAAAAATATAGAAGAATTTATAAAAGGATAGAAAATGGCAAGCGAACACAGCTTTGATATAAGCGCCGAGGTCGATATGATGGAGGTTAAAAACGCTCTTGAGACGGCTAAAAAGAGATCGCGGCGAGGTATGACTTTAAGGGGCTTGCGGCCGAGGTAGAGCTAAATGAAAAGGAGAAATTTATCACGCTTCTTAGCTCAAGTGACAACAAGATCGATGCGCTAAAAGATATCGTGATCTCAAAGCTCATCAAGCGCAACATCCCACCAGTAGCGATCACAGAGACAAAAAGAGAGACAGCGAGCGGAGGAAATTTAAAGGCGATGCTAAAGCTAAACGACACGCTTGATGGCGAAAACTCAAAAAAGATAACCAAAGCGATCAAAGACTCAAAGATCAAGGTGAGCGCGCAGATCAGGGGCGAAGAGATCAGAGTGACAAGCAAAAGCATAGATGATCTGCAGGAGTGTATAAAGCTTGTTAGGGGGCTAAACCTAGAGCTCCCAATAAGCTTTAAAAACCTAAAGTAATGGCTTTTCGTGAGCGCCTTTAAATGGGCTAGAAAAATTCTCGCTCCGCAGGCTATATCGCATATTTTCGCTTTATTATGCGTCGTTGATTCAAATTTTTGCTCGGTCATTACCAACTCGGTAACTCCCGTCACAAAAATTCAAATCGCCTCGCCTAATTTTGCGAAATAATCGTATGGTTTTTGTGGTGAAATCTTGCAGACTTGCAGGCTAAATTTGCGAAATCGTCGGACGGTTTTAGTATTAAAATTTAGCTGGTTCGTGGGTGAAATTTCGCCTTATCGTTTTATTTAAATTTGATCTATCTAAATTCTAAAAAGGAGTAAAAAATGGGCTTTTTTGAGAAAATCCTTGGCAAGCAAATAGACCTTGGCGAGCAGATGCCGATCTATTTTGTAAGTAGCGACGAAGACTATATGCAGCGCGCATTTGAGCAAGCCAGAGAGAGCTTTAAGTATTTTTGGCGTGAGCTTTACTGGGAGCGCCGCAGGATCGCACCTATGCTTGATTATGCGATGGTAAAAATTTGCTTTTTAGACGTCATAAATGGCGAAGAAGTTGGCGAGCACATGTGGGTAAATGACGTTGAATTTGACGGAGAGACGATATATGGCACGCTCGTAAATGAGCCAGATAGCGTGCAAAACGTCAAAGTTGGCGATCAAATAAGTGCAAAATTTACCGATATGAGCGACTGGCTCTTTGCGATAGATGGACGTGCTTATGGCGGATTTAGCGTGCAGGCGATGCGTTCACGCATGCAAAAAGATGAGCTAGTCGAGCATGATGCGGCTTGGGGGCTTGATTTTGGCGATTTTAAAGACATTTTGGTAGTTTTCGAGCAAAAAGAGCACCCAGAAAATTTAATAGAGCATCCGATGAGCAAAAATATGCGTGATCAGGTCGAAAAATATATAAAAGAGCATCCAAGTATGGTCACAGACACTGATGAGCTTGGCTTTACGCAACTTCATCATGAGGCACTTGCTGGGAATTTAACGATCGTAAATCTCTTGCTAGAAAATGGCGCTAGCAAAAACGCCCGCACAAAAAGTGGCAAAACCGCAGCTGAACTTGCTAAGCAAATAGGCTGGAGCGAAATCGCAAAGGTGCTTAAATAGCATTTCGTGTAAATTTTAGGATTTAAATTTGAGTTATCAAGACATTTTAGATGAAAAAGATGAGAGCGTTAAAAACGCTAGAAAATTTGTAAATTTCTTAAAGGCAAATTTTCAAACTGTGAGATAAGAAGCAGCAAACAAGCGCGTTTGATCGCTCTTTTAAACGAAGAAAACGATCTTTTTGACAGGCTAAATAGGACAAATTTTGCTGAAATTTCAAAGGAGCTTAGCGAGCTAAAAGAGCGAATTTGCTTTGTGATCTTAGACATAAAAGATGAGATTATAAAGGATTTTGAAGACAAAAACTATGAAATTTATAAAGGCACAGCAGATAGCGACGAAGAGCGCCTTGAGAAGATAAAAAATGAGCTGCTTTTTAATTCGTATTTTGAGAGCCGTCTTGGCGAGCACTCGGCAAATTTAAAGGCAAATTTCATAAAAGAGTGCGCTACAAAATTTCTTTAAGCACTCAAATTTCATCGTCCCAGTCGTTAGCATGCTTTGCTACTTTTTGTATTTTGGCTTTGTGATCGGCTATTTTCCGAGTTTAGATAGCTCAGAGATGATATTTACAGGCATCTTGCTATTTTGCGCGACCGCGATCGTGACGGCTTTTGAGATTGCTATCTTGGTCTTTGTCTCCTATCTTTACCAAAATGACGATAAAAAATATAAATTTAAAAAGCCGAAATTTCTATTTTTTTATAGCTCAAATTTCATCTATTTTTTAACGCTCATCTCATTTGCCATTTTAGCCTTTGCAGCATTCAAGCTAAACTACAGCAAAAGCGCCATTTTATCGCTACTTTTGCTCTCTTATGCTGGGTAAATTTGGCAGTTTTCTTTAAAGATAGATCAAATTTCATTATCTATCTTTTATCGCTTATCATGCTTTTGCTCTTTATCATTTTGGTTGTCGTCTTAAAAGATGGCGGATTTTTGGCACTTTGGATGCTCTTTTGCTCGTTTATGCTTTCTTTTGTGCTAGGCGTTGCGAGCATCAAAGAGACAAAGGATTTTTCATTTGTTTTTTACGCTGCTCTTTCACTTATGATCGTTTCAAACTCACTTTTGTTTATCAAATACACAGCAAAAACCTTTAACATAGGCGATGTGGATTATAAATTTTTGCTTGTGGATAAAAGTGCGTTAAAGGCGCTACCTAGCTCACTTTGCGAGGCAAAAGACAAAGAGCAAACGCCTTGCGAGATAGATGAAAAGGCGGTTAAAATTTACTGATGTGAAGTCGCTTTGTAATATCGGTAAATTTTACTACTTGCAGACAAAAGACGGAGTGAAATTTCGAGCTTGACTCAAGCAAGGTCATCTCAAGAGTAAAAGAGTAAGTAGGTTAAAGCTTAAATTTATAGAGCAAAAGCGAGCTAGATATGTAAAAATCGCAGGTTTGTAAAAATAGAAAATTTAAAAAATGATTGCATTTTTTACTCAAAATTTACGTTAATGCAAGGCTAAATTTATTAAAATTTGGCTATCCTAATGGACTAAATTAAAATTAACTTATTTAAGGCGATTAATTATGATTTTTAAAAATATTGTTGAGAGTTTTGCTGTAAATTACGCTCATAATTCTATACAAAAATCGCTATATAACGAATTTAACATAGACATTTTAAACACGACTTACACCAAAACTCCAAAAAAAGACAAAAAGTATATGCTCTACGCTCACGTGCCATTTTGTCACACATTTTGCCCGTATTGTTCGTTTCACAAGTACCACTACGAGCAGGAGCTTGCGAAAATTTACTTTGAAAATTTACGCGAGGAGATGAGGCAGATAAAAGAGGCTGGCTTTGACTTTAGCTCGCTTTATGTGGGCGGTGGCACGACGCTTATAAACGAGCCAGAGCTAGAAAAAACGCTAAAACTCGCAAAAGATCTCTTTAGCATCGAAGAAATTTCAGCAGAGAGCGATCCAAATCACATCTCGCCAGAGAGCCTAAGCCGTTTTGATGGGCTCATCAACCGCTTAAGCGTAGGCGTGCAAAGCTTTGATGATGAGACTTTAAAAAGGGTTGGCAGATATGAGAAATTTGGCTCAGCCGAGGAGACAAAAAGAAAGCTTGAGCAGGCTATCGGCAAGATACCAGTCATCAGCTTGGATCTCATCTTTAACCTACCAAATCAAACAAAAGAGCAGCTAATAAACGACATAAACACTGCAAAATCAATATCTCCACAGCAAATAACCTTCTATCCGCTAATGAAATCAGAGCTAACAAGAGAGAACATCGCTCGCGCACTAGGTGTCTCAAACGTCGATAATGAGCGCGAATTTTACGAGATCATCGTGAGCGAATTTGCTAAAGGCGGCTACAGGCAAAGCAACGCATGGGCATTTTCAAATGAAAAAAGCGCAGACCTTCGCGACGAATATGTGGGCTCAAATTTAGAGTACGTGGGCGTTGGTAGTGGCGCGTTTAGCTTCTTAAACGGCGAGCTTGTGATAAATGCCTTTAACCTACTTGACTACGGCAGAAAGGTCAAAGAAAGACAAAGCCCAGTCATCGCAAAATGCGCATTTAGCAAGAAAGAGAGACTAAAATATACATTTTTAACAAGGCTTTTTGACGGTGCCGTGGATATCAAAACCTACAACGAGCAAAACAACGCAAACATCAACAAAGACCTATTTGTAGAGCTTAGCTTGTTAAAACTTGTAAATGCGATCTACGAAGAAAATGGCGTTATCAAGCCAACATTTTTTGGCAAATACATCTGCGTCGTGCTCATGCGTGACTTCTATGCTGGCATGGATAAAGTGCGCGCGATATTTAAGGATGACGCGAAGATCAAACGCAGCAAGGTGCTTCACATCATGAGTGAAGACACCGAGCAAAAATTTGATCAAAACATCATTCAGCCACGTGCTGCTATGTAATGCTTACAAATTTAATAAAAAGCAATCTTTTTTCAATAATCAAAATAGTGATCCTGACGCTCGCCTTTAGCGGGCTTGGCGTCTGGACGCTCTCTTTTATAAACAACGAACTTGTAAATTTAAAAGAATTTAACGCTCCCTTGGCGGTTAAATTTATAGTTGTTTTACTCCTCTTTTTCTAAGCGCCATCGCTGCAAACATCTCACTCACAAATTTTGGACATAAATTTATTTACGAGCTTAGATATCAAAGCGTAAAGCAAATTTTAGATACGCCAAATAGCGTGATAAACGAGATCGGCAAGGCAAAGATCATAGCAAGTCTAAACAACGACATAAAAACGATCACTTTTGCCTTTATGAGCGCTACTGGCTTCATACAAAGCCTAGTTTTCATCATTTGTGCTAGCATCTATCTTTGCGTGATCGCACCAAAAGTTTTTTTATTTCTAGCCGTGTGGATCGGTGCGACACTTTTTATAAACACGCTTTTTATGAAGAAAATTCACTTCTATTTTAAAGACTCAAGGACGCAAGATGACGCGCTGCAAAGGCACTACGACGACATCGTTGAGGGGCATAGAGAGCTTAGCCTAAACAGAGCAAGGGCGCAAGTTTGCTTTGATGAGCTAAATTTAACTGGCGACAAGAAGCGTCAAAGCATGGTAAAAGCCGACGTCTATCACGCGCTAAGTGATAATTTCACAAACGTAATGCTCCTTGGCTCAGTCGGACTTTGCGTATTTTTGTGCGTGGCATTTGGCTGGGCGAGCCTGCAAACAGCACTTAGCATCAGCCTAACGATACTCTTTTTAAGAGGCTCGTTTATGAGCATGGTTGGCTCCATACCAGCCGCACTTAGCGCAAAAGTGAGCTTAGAAAAGATCATGAGTTTAAATTTAAATGAATTTAAAGAGGGCTTTAAATTTGACGATAGCTTAAGCGACGAGTGGCAAAGCATCAGGCTAAAGGATCTGAATTTCAACTACGACCACGGCAAATTTAGCCTAAAAGATGTAAATTTAGAGATCAAACGCGGCGAGATAACATTTATAATCGGTAAAAATGGCAGCGGCAAAAGCACGCTTATAAACATTCTTTGCGGACTTATCCGCCCAAGCAGCGGCGAAATTTACCTTGATAGCACAAAGATAGATGATGTAAATTTACAAAGCTATCAAGCAAAGATAAGCGCTATTTTTGCTGATTTTTATCTATTTTCGCAAACACTCTCTCATGATGGCTTTGCCAGACAAAGTGATATAGAGGGGCTCTTGGCCCTGCTTGAGATCGATAAAAAGGTAAGTGTGGTGGATAATAAACTTAGCACCACGCAGCTCTCAACCGGTCAGAGAAAGCGCCTGAGCCTGCTAATAGCCATATTAGAGTGCCGCTCTATCCTTATCCTAGATGAGTGGGCAGCCGATCAAGATCCGCTATTTAAGCGTAAATTTTATAAAGAAATTTTGCCATTTTTACAAAGCAAGGGTGTGAGCGTCATCGCCGTAAGCCACGATGATAGCTACTTTGACGTGGCAACTAGGATCATTTTAGTAAAAGATGGTTTTGTGCGCGAGCTTGATGAAGCAGAGCGCATCAGTGCTGCAAAAGACGCCGTGGAAAAGATAAAATAAGAGTATTTTTTACACAAAAAGAGATTTACATCGCTACTCTTGAGCTATTTCAAGGTCAAATAAATTTAAATTTAGTAGAATTTTGAAAAATTAAAAAAGGCGAAGTATGTCACACTCAGAGCTTGACAGCACCTATCTTGGTGCTTTTATCATACTTTTGTTAGCTACTTGTTCGTTTAGTCTGATAACATTTTTATCTTCAAAGATAAGCAAAAAGCTAGCCAACCGCAACACCGAGCGGCTAAAAGTTGGCTTTTACGAGTGCGGACCGACAACCGTAAAACAGCCAAATAAGATAAATATCCACTACTTTTTTTATGGAATTTTATTTATTTTATTTGACGTTGAGGTCATTTTTATGTATCCGTGGGCGGTGGATTTTAGGCTGCTTGGGCTATTTGGGCTCATCGAGATGCTACTTTTTGTGGCGATACTGCTAGTTGGCTTTGCTTACGCTTGGCAAAAAGGAGTCTTTAAATGGCAAAGCATCAGATAAACTACGCAGCAAATGGCGGTCTGCCAGTCGTTTTAACGACAGTTGATAAGCTCGTGCAGTGGGGCAGGAGCAACTCGCTTTGGGCGCTTAGCTACGGGCTTGCATGCTGTGCGATCGAGATGATGGCGAGTGGTGCTAGCAGATATGACTTTGATAGATTTGGCACCATTTTTAGGGCTAGTCCAAGGCACTCTGAGGTGATGATCATAGCTGGCACGCTAACTAAAAAGCACGCTGAATTTACAAGGCGCCTTTATGATCAGATGCCTGAGCCAAAGTGGGTCATCTCGATGGGTAGCTGCGCAAACACTGGCGGTATGTTTAACACCTATTCAACCGTTCAAGGCGTAGACCGCATAATTCCCGTCGATATCTACATCCAGGCTGTGCCCCGCGCCCAGAGACGCTTCAATACGCGCTTATGATGCTTCAAAAAAGATAAGAAAACAAAGTGCATTTAGGGCGCAAAAGCCAAGAAAGCTAGAGATATGAGAGAGTATAAGCCAAAAAACGACTTGCAAAAAAAGCAGTATTACAGCGAGAAATTTTATATAGCTAAAGAGACGCCAAAAGAAGTGGCAAGTGGCTCTAAATTTGACGAGGAGCTGGCTGTTTTAGAGCAAAGCGGAGTGCAAATTTTATCTAGCTACGTGGAGTTTGATCAGCTTGTTCTCTACGTAAATTCTGAGTGAAAATTTTAAAGCGCTTGAAGTGTTAAAGAAATTCGGATATGAACAGCTTTGCGAGCTTGCAGCGGTTGATTATATAGCACAAAAAGGTGGATACGAGGTCTTTTATCAGCTTTTAAGTGTAAGCAAAAATAGGCGCACACGTGTAAAGTGCTTTGTCAAAAAGGACGAAATGCTAAAAAGCGTTTGCGAGCTTTACAAAAGCGCAAACTGGGCGGAGCGCGAGATGTATGATCTAAGTGGTGTCTTAATCAAAGATCATCCAAACTTAAAGCGCCTCATCATGCCTGATGACTGGCACTCGCACCCGCTTTTAAAGAGCTATCCGCTAGTTGGCGACGAGGCTGCTAAATGGTACGAGGTGGATAAAATTTTGGAAGCGAGTTTAGAGAGCAGATCGGCGAAGAGAACCGCGACCCAGCCTTTGTCGATGAGAAAGATACCTTTGGATTTTCACGTGTGTTTGATGAAAATGAAGACTATGAATATCAAGAAGAAGGTGGCGTGAGATTTGTCAAAAAGGCTAAATTTAACCAAAGCCAGATAGTAAAGGAAAGACCTTGAGCCAGGCACCAAACCGCTTAAAACCATTTTTTGAAAATTTGAAATTTGAGCAAAATGACGGCAAGATGATACTAAATTTTGGCCCGCAGCATCCAAGCGCACATGGTCAGCTAAAGCTTGTGCTTGAGCTTGACGGAGAAAAGGTCGTGCGCGCTATGCCAGAGGTTGGCTTTATGCACCGTGGCGTTGAAAAGATGGCTGAAAATATGACCTATCAGGAATTTATCCCAGTGACTGACAGGGTGGATTACATCGCATCAAGTGCGAATAACTACGCATTTTGCGCGGCCGTGGAGAAGCTTTGCGCCATAGAAGTGCCTCGCCGTGCGCAGATCATTAGAGTGATGCTTTTGGAGCTAAACCGCATCAGCTCGCACCTTTTATTTTTAGCTACGCATGCCCTTGATGTGGGAGCTATGAGCGTCTTTTTATACGCATTTAGAGAGCGCGAATACGTCCTTGATCTCATAGAAAAATACTGCGGCGCAAGGCTAACTCATAGCTCCATAAGGATCGGTGGTGTGCCGCTTGATCTACCTGATGGCTGGTGCGAGGAGCTGCTTAAATTTTGCGAGAAATTTCCAAGCGACATCACGCTTTACGAAGGTCTGCTAAGTGAAAATAGAATTTGGCAAGCAAGGCTAATAGACGTGGGCGTAGTTAGCAAAGAGCTAGCCCTTAGTAGCGGCTGCTCTGGCGTCATGCTAAGAGCAAGTGGCATCGCGCGCGACATCAGAAAAGAAGAGCCATATCTCATCTACGACGAGCTAGAATTTGACGTGCCTTACGCCACCAAGGGCGACTGCTACGCGAGATACCTGCTTTATATGAAAGAGATGCGCGAGTGCGTGAAAATTTTAAAGCAGTGCGTTAGCAAGTATCAGACAAGTAGCCCCGCCATCATCGCCGACGCGCCAGAGTATGTGAGCGCTTCAAAAGAGCAGATAATGAGCCAAAACTACTCACTAATGCAGCATTTTGTGCTGATAACTCAGGGGCTAAAGCCACCAAAGGGCGAAATTTACTTTGCTAGCGAGTCGCCAAAGGGTGAGCTTGGAATTTATATAAACTCAGACGGCAGCGCAAGCCCGTATCGCCTAAAATTCGCACTCCAAGCTTTTGGCACTGCGCTATTTATGAAGATATGCTAGTTGGGCAGTATGTAGCAGACGTGGCTGCGATAATAGGCAGCACAAATATCATCTTAGGCGAGGTTGATAGATGAAAAGGGTCGATCTTAGGCATCTAAAGGGTGAGTTTTTGAGTGCTCTTGGACAGCAGATAAAGGCGAGCGAGCCAGGCGAAGTGGTGATATTTTTGTTTGAGATAGGAGATTACAGCGGTGTAACAAAGGCTGTAAATTTCGGCTTATAACCTAAACTGCGAGGTGATGAACTCGCTTAAAATTTAACCAAGTTGATTGGGCATTAACGATAAAAAAGGGCAAGATATGAAATTTAATGATCTAATAGCAGGCAAGAGCCTAAGTATTGCAAATTTACTAAGTTTGAGCGACAAAAATTTAGCAAAAAAGATAAAAGAGTACGAGTTTAAATATATCTCATGCTTTGAAGATAACGAGCTTGGCAGTAAAAATTTGATCCGCTGCGAGATAGGATCGATAAGCTATGTCTTAGCGCTTCTTTGCAAGTATGCAAATTTGGTGCAAAATGAGTTTTTCAACGAGCTTGATGATGGGCTGATAAGTGGCGAGTGCAATGTGGGCGAGGAGGAGTTTGAGGAGCTTGGCGAGTGGATAAAGGACGTGAAAAACGTGATCATTGATGACTCCTTTTTACTCATCCAGATAAAGATGCGATCTTTTGGCTACTTGAAATTTTAGGCAAAAATGTCGTTTTAGCAGGCGGCGAAGTGAGAGAATTTGCAGCAGGCGGCGAAGTTGGCGAGCTAGAGAGCTTGACAATTTTGACGGAGCGGTCATCTATCTAAACAAAAACGCAAGCAACGAGATCGTGGGCGGCGTGCAGTTTGGCATCGTGGCAAAGGCAAAGGATGGCGAAACATTAAATTTAAAGGCAAAAGACTTTAGCATGAGGGCTAAATTTAGGCTTGATCCAACGCTAAAAGGCACGGTTGCCCTGCTTGGCGCAAAAAATTTTGATGGATATGCATTTAAACAAGTAGTAGTTAGCAAATGAAAATCACCATAAACGATCAAATTTTAGAGGCAAACGAGGGCGAAAGTATCCTAAACATTGCAAGGGCAAATGGCATCTACATCCCTGCGCTTTGCTACCTTAGCGGCTGTTCGCCAACGCTTGCTTGCAGGCTTTGCATGGTCGAAGCAAACGGCAAAGTGGTCTATAGCTGCAACGCCAAAGCCAAAGAGGATATGCAAATTTACACAAACACGCCAGAGATCGCTGCCGAGCGAAATGCGATCATGCAGACCTACTGCGTCAATCACCCCCTTCAATGCGGCGTTTGCGATAAAAGTGGCGAGTGTGAATTGCAAAATTTGACGGCGCATTTACGCGTAAATGAGCAAAGTTTTGCCATTACTGACACGCATAAACCGCACAAAAAATGGGGCTCATAAACTACGACCCAGCCCTTTGCGTGGTCTGCGAGAGGTGCGTGACGGTTTGCAAAGATAAGATAGGCGAGAGCGCGCTAAAAACGGTACCAAGAGGCGTTGAAGTGCCAAAAGAGCTAAAAGAGAGCATGCCAAAAGATGCTTACGCCGTCTTTAGCAAGATGCAAAAGAGCTTAATTGCCCCAAGCGTTGGCGAAAATTTGGACTGCTCATTTTGCGGTGAGTGTATCAGCGTCTGCCCTGTTGGCGCGCTTGTTAGCTCAAATTTTCAGTATAGCTCAAATATCTGGGAGCTAAGCCATCGTCCAGCGGCAAATCCGCACCAAAGCGACTGCGAGCTCATTTTTTATGACGTAAAAGAAAAAAGCACTAGCGATAGAAGCAAGCAAATTTACCGCGTTAGCAACGACTTTCACTTTGGCGAGATAAGCGGTGCGGCAAGGTTTGCCTACGACTTTCACAACGAAAATGCCCGCAAAAATGAGGCGAAATTTAACGAGCTTATTTCAAATTTTAAAAATGGCAACATAAAAAATATAAAATTTAATAGCTTCATAACAAACGAAGAGGCGCTTATTTTGGAGCGCTTGAGAGAGAAATTCGATCTAAATTTACTAAACGATGAAGCTTTTAAATTTCAAAATTTCTTAAATATTTTTAGCGAATTTAGCGGTCTTAGCTCATATAACGCAGACTATGAGAGCCTAAAAAATAGCGATTTTGTGATCACGGCTGGCAGCTTCTTGCGCCACGAGAGCCCAGTTACAAGCTATAAGCTAAATAACGCCCTTAAGATAAACAAGGCTGCTGGAATTTACTTTCATCACATCGCCGATGAGGTGGTGAAGAAATTTTCAAAGAATTTCGCCTGTGTGAGCCATGAGGCTGGGGATTTGGAGGCAAATTTTACTCTTTGTGCTTAAAAACTGGGGTGAAAATTTACCAGCAGCACTTCAAGCAAGACTTGAAAAATTTGAAGAGAGCTTTGGTTTGGAGGCAGCCACTCTCTGCGAGGGCAAGGCTAAATTTACGCTCATTTTAGGTAGCGACTTTTACGCTCATGAAAATGCAAATTTCACTTGCCGCTCTTGCTGGAGTGATCGCAAGAGCTACGCCGTTTCGTGTAATGCTAATACCACCTCGCACAAACTCGCTTGGCGTGGCTAAAATTTGCACGCTTTCACGCGAGAAAAGCCTGGCAAGACGCTAGGATACAATGAAATGGGCGAGTTTAAATTTAGCATCTTTGAGGGCGACCTTGACGTCGGTGCGCTAAATCAGCAAGAGGGCACATTTACAAGCATAAATAACGAAGTAGTGCCGACAAATGCGGCTTTATCTCATGGCGGCTACTTCTTAAACGATATCGCAAATGCGCTTGGACTGGCGGCTAAAAATACGATCGACTACACAGCGCAGCTACCAAAAGAGAAGGGCTATAAGGGCATTAAATTTGATGATTTAGAAAATTTTTACGCAAATGATGGCACAAGCCACAGAGGCTACAAGCTTGAAATTTCAAATTTAACGCCAAAAGAGGACGTAGAGCCACTTTTTAAAGAGAAAAATGGGCTAAATTTAAAAGAGGACGAAGTGCTTATAAGCCTTGCAAATCCTATAAATCTGCCTTCATTTTTTGCAAACTACGCTAGCCAGACCGCTAAACGCGCAAAACTTTATGCAAGTAGCGAGTTTATGTCTAAATTTCGAAATTTCGCAAAACGAAGCGGTCATTTTAGAAAAAATGGGCGCAAACTTGCCATTTGCGTGGAGCTTGATAGTGAGCTAGGTGGCATTGGCGCCTATCTTGGCGACTACGACGAGAAGCTTGATGTAAGCGCCATTTTTGAGGGTAACTGCTACGCTAGCGTAAAAATAATAAAGGCAGAGAATGAGTGAAATGCTATTTTTCGTGATAACAACTATTGTTAAAGCAGTCGTCATCTTGGCCGTCATGGCTAGCCTTGCAGGGCTTGCGACTTATGCTGAAAGAAAGGTGCTAGCCTACATGCAGCGCCGCGTGGGACCTGATATGGTAGGGCCTGCTGGCGTGCTTCAGATCGTGGCTGACATGATAAAGCTCTTTACAAAAGAGGATATCCTCCCCGCAAATGCAAATAAATTTATCTTTCTAATAGCGCCTCTCATCTCTGCTATCGCGGCATTTGCAGCGCTTGCACCGGTGCCATTTTTGCCTGAGTTTGAAATTTTTGGTTGCACGATTAGACCGATACTTGCAGATATAAACGTAGGCGTTTTATATATCGCTGGCGTGGCAGCGGTTTGCGTCTTTTCGCCACTTGCAGCAGGTCTTGCAAGCTACAATAAATTTGCACTAATCAGCGCTGCTCGCGCAGTCGTGGCGCTTCTTAGCTTCGAAGTGGTCGCTGGCATGGCGCTTTTAAGCGTTGTCATGGTGACTAGCTCGCTTTCGTTAGTTGATATAAACAACTACCAAAAAGGCATATTTAACTGGCTCATCTTCAAGCAACCCCTAGCCTTCGTGCTTTTCGTGATGGCAAGCTTTGTGGAGTGCAACAGAACGCCATTTTGCCTAACAGAAAACGAGACCGAGATCGTAGCAGGCTACGGCACCGAATATAGCGGCATGAGATGGGCGATGTTTTTTATCGGCGAATACACAAATATGATCGCAGCAAGCATCATCATCACGCTCCTATTTTTGGGTGGTTTTAATGAGTTTTTATTTATCCCAGGCGCTTTGATGATCATCTTAAAATCAAGCCTAGTCTTTTTCTTTTTCTTTGGACGAGGGCGTCGTGGCCGCATCTAAGGGTCGATCAGCTTAGTATGCTTTGCTGGAAAATTTTACTTCCGCTTGGCATCTTAAATGTCGTAATCACCGGCTTTGCACTACTTATCTAAGGCGTAAAATGAGCGAGAAAAGATATATTTTGATAGACGAAAAGATAGAGCCAAAAGGGGCATTTGATAAATTTAAGCACTTCATCGCCGCTACTTTTAAGCTTGATCTTTTGGTGGGGCTAAAGATCACGCTAAAGCAGATGCTCTTTAGCAAGTCGCACACTCTAAAATACCCTATGCAAAAGATGGAGCTAAACGCCAGATATAGGGGGATTCATAGGCTTTTAAAATTTTGTTGAAAGCGAAAATGAGCGCTGCATAGGCTGTGGGCTTTGTGAGAAAATTTGCGTTAGCAACTGCATCTCGATGAAGACTTCGCTTGGCGAAGATGGCCGCAAAAAGGTCGCAAGCTACACGATAAATTTAAGCAGGTGCGTCTATTGTGGATTTTGCGCTGATGTCTGCCCTGAGCTTGCCATAGTTTGCGGGCAAGAGTACGAGGTCGCAAGTGAAAATAAAATCCTCTTTGGCACAAAGGCTGAGTTTTTGACAGATGATAAATTTTTAAAAGATCAAGCTGAGTTTGAGGGCTATGGCGCACTACCTAAAAATGCTGGTAGCCTAGTAAAAAGACGCCAAATGCGCTTACAAATGAAGATAAGGCAGAAACGATGGATGTAAATTTAAAAGGGTCAAGCGATGTATGAGAGCTTTGCATTTTATCTTTTTAGCGCCCTTATATTAGTTAGTTTTTCTTTTAGCGTGCTTTGTAAAAACGCCCTAAATGCGGTCTCTGCGCTAGCTGCTGGCATGGTTTTTATATCAGCTATATTTTTCTTGCTTGGGGCTGAGTTTTTAGGCGTGGTGCAAATTGTCGTCTATACAGGCGCGGTGGTCGTTTTATACGCATTTGCGATGATGTTTTTTGACACCAGCAAGGAGTGCGAGCCAAAAAGTGGCAAAAAAGCAAAGATCATCGTCTATCTTCTAAGCAGCTTCATAGCGCTTCTTTTGATATTTATCTTTTTAGCGCCGATTTATAGCGCTAAGCAAGAGGTGGTAAATTTACCCTCGCTAGTCTTGGCAACATCGAAGCGGTTGGAATTTTACTCTTTAGCAAGTATCTGCTTGCCTTTGAGATGTGCGCTATCATGCTACTTGTGGCGATGGTGGCTGGCATCATCTTGATACACAAAGACCTAGACGCGCAAAGCAAATTTGAGGAGATGCTATGATAGGCCTTACTCACTACCTCATCCTAGCAAGTCTGGTCTTTGTCATAGGGCTTGTTGGCATAATGAGAAGAAGAAATTTGATAATGCTATTTTTCTCAAGCGAAATTTTACTAAACTCAGCAAACATCGCACTTGCAGCCATCTCAAAATACTACTTTGACCTAACTGGGCAGATCATCGCATTTTTCATAGTGGCCATCGCCGCTAGCGAGGTCGCCGTGGGACTAGGTCTGCTCGTGCTTTGGTATAAAAAGAGTGGCAGCATAAGCCTAGAGTCGATGACAAATATGAAAGGCTAAGAGATGATTTTATTTTGTATTTCGCTATTTTTTCCGCTTCTTAGCTTCATCATAGCTGGCATCTTCTCACACAGCAGTAAGAATTTATTTATCGGTCTTTTTTGCTCGCTTCTCATGATCGTTAGCGCCACAGCTTCACTCATGCTAACGGCTAGTCTTAGCGTAGATGAGCCACTAAATTTAACCCTAAAAGAGTTTATAAATTTAGGCTCGCTCGATCTTAGCTTTAGCTTCTACCTTGACGCGATTAGCCTTGTGATGCTTAGCACCGTGGGCGTGGTCGCTAGCATCGTGCATATCTACTCCATTGGCTACATGAGAGATGACGCGAGTTTTAACCGCTTTTTTAGCTACCTTGGGCTCTTTGTCTTTTGCATGAACGTCCTTGTAACAAGTGATAACTTCATAGGGCTATTTATCGGCTGGGAGGGCGTTGGGCTTTGCTCTTGGCTGCTAATTGGCTTTTGGTATAAAAGGCCTAGCGCAAACATCGCTGCAAACGAAGCCTTTGTGATGAACAGAGTGGCAGATCTTGCCATGCTTGTTGGCATCTTTTATATATTTTATAGCTTTGGCTCACTTAAATTTAGCGAGGTTTTTAGCGCTAGAAGCGACCTTTCTGGGCTAAATTTAGGCATCATCGCCACACTTCTTTTTATAGGCGCCATGGGCAAAAGCGCGCAGTTTCCATTTCACACATGGCTTGCAAACGCCATGGAGGGACCAACGCCGGTTTCTGCGCTCATTCACGCCGCGACCATGGTAACAGCTGGCGTCTATCTAGTCATACGCGCAAATTTCATCTTTGCAAACGTGCCCGAAGTCTCGCACTTTATCGCCTGCCTTGGTGCATTTGTGGCGATATTTGCCGCAAGCATCGCGCTAGTGCATAACGACCTTAAAAAGATAGTCGCTTACTCGACGCTTTCGCAGCTTGGCTATATGTTTGTAGCAGCTGGCCTAGGCGCTTACAAGATCGCACTTTTTCACCTTGTCACGCACGCATTTTTCAAGTCTTTGCTATTTTTATGCGCTGGAAACGTTATGCACGCGATGAATGACGAGCTAAATATCAAAAAAATGGGCGGACTTTATAAATTTATGAAGCCAACCGCACTTCTTTCTATCATCGCAAGCTGCGCGCTAGCTGGGTTTTACCCATTTGCTGGCTTTTTTTCAAAAGATAAAATTTTAGAAGTCGCCTTTAGTGAAGATAAAATTTTGTGGGCCGTCTTGCTATTTGGTGCAGTTCTTACGGCATTTTATAGCTTTAGGCTTGTCATGCTAGTATTTTTTGCAAGGTCAAAGAGCGAGGAGCACGCACATGAAGCCAAAAACTACATGCTTGTTGGCATGAGCGTGCTTGGCGTTCTCTCAGTCATCAGCGGCTTTTTCTGGAGTAACTTTAGCGAGTTTTTGGGCGCTAGCCTTGGTGATTTTAAGCTAAATTTATCTCACAGCAGTGAAATTTTCTTACTCGTTTTAACGCTTACTCTAGTGCTTGCAAGTGCTGGATTTGCAGTCTTTGCCTATAAAAAAGAAATTTTAAAGAGAGCATTTGTGAAAGTAGAGTTTACAAAATTTTGCAAAATGCCTACTTTATCCCAAAATTTTATGAGAAATTTTTTATAAGTGGCTATTCTTTTATCTCTCAAATTTGCAAGAAATTTGATGAAATGATAGTCGATCATAGTGTTGATTTTGTAGCACTTTTGGTAACTGAAATTTGCATATCTTGCAAACAAAATGCAAAGTGGTGATCTAAGCGTCATGCTTAGATTTATGGTCGCAGGATTTGCCTTGCTTTTAAGCTTTATATTTTTATTAAACGGAGCCAAATAATGCTAAGTGTCATCATATTTTTCCCAGCAATAAGCGCAATACTTGGCTTTTTGATAGAAAATAAAAGCATCAAATTTTATGGAGCAAGCATTGCTCTCATAGAGCTTTTACTAGCCATTTTTATCTGCGTAAATGTCGATTTTCAGGGTTATGACTTTGTTTTAACGCATCAAGTCTCGCTCATACCAAGCCTAAATATCAGCTATTTTGTCGGCATCGACACCATTTCGCTTGTGCTTATAGTCCTTAGCGCATTTATGAGCTTCATCTCTATCGCCGCACTTAGCGATGATGGAAATTTAAAGCATCTTGTTATTAGCGTGCTATTTTTAGAGAGCACGATGATGGGCGTCTTTAGCGCGCTTGATATGATCTTGTTTTACAGCTTTTGGGAGCTTAGCCTCATACCGCTACTTTACATCATCGGCGCATTTGGCAGTAAAAATAGAATTTACGCGGCGATTAAATTTTTCATTTACACATTTTTAGGCTCTGTCTTTATGCTAGTGGCGATCATTTTTATCGGCTATCTGTGCTATCAAAAAAGCGGCGTATTTAGCTTTAACTTGCTTGATTGGTACAAGCTTGGCATCGGAGAAAATGCTCAAATTTGGCTATTTTTAGCATTTTTCTTCGCTTTTGGCGTGAAAACTCCGCTATTTCCATTTCACACGTGGCTGCCTTACGCGCACGGACAGGCTCCGACTATCGGCTCGGTGCTGCTTGCTAGCGTGCTTTTAAAGATGGGCACTTATGGCTTTGTAAGATTTTCACTCCCACTTTTTCCAGACGCGAGCCTGCTTTTAAGTGGCTTTGTCTGCGTCATAGCCATCATCATGATCATCTACGCAGCCCTTGTTGCCTACGCACAAAGCGACATGAAGCAAGTGATCGCTTATAGTTCGATCTCGCACATGGGCGTCATCATGCTAGGTATCTTTTCACTAAATTTAATAGGCCTTGGTGGCTCAATATTTTTGATGATAAGCCACGGCATCGTAAGTGGCGCGCTATTTTTGTTAGTTGGTGTCATCTACGAGAGAGCTCACACAAAAGAAATTTGCGAATTTGGCGGCCTTGCCAAGGTGATGCCAAAGTACGCACTTATATTTTTTATAGCAACGCTTGCAAGTATCGGCTTGCCACTAACGATCGGCTTTGTGGGCGAGTTTTTGAGTCTGCTTGGCGTATTTAAGATAAACAAGCTCTTTGCGCTACTTGGTGGCTTTAGCATCATCGTGGGCGCTGTTTATATGCTGGTACTTTATAAAAGGGTCTTTTTTGGCGAGTGCAAGGAGAAAAATTTAAGCCTAAAAGATCTAAATTTTAAAGAGTTAGCCGCTCTTGTGCCACTTTGTTTGCTCATAATCATTCTTGGTATCGCACCAAATTTGATACTAAAGCCACTTGAGCCAAGCGTGCAAAATATCATAAGCAAAATGCAAACTAGAGCTGTAAATAGCGGCACAAAAGATAAAATTTCATCTTTAAACGGCGGAGCAAACTATGAACGAAATAGCCTTTTTAGACCTAAACGAGATCTCTTTGCAATCGCTCTCGCCGATGCTTAGCATGATGGTTTTTGCACTTTTTATCCTCATAGTTGGAGCGATAAAAAAGGATCTTTCGAGGAATTTCTACTGCGTATTTTGCATCATCGCTATATTTGTAAATTTAGGCATTACGCTTGATTTTAACGGGCTTAGTCTAAGCTTTTGGGATATGCTTTTAGTTGATGGAATTTCTATCATCTCGCAGATCATTATCCTAATCGCCTCAGCCCTTTTCATCCCGCTGGCACTTAGCACAAAAGAGTATTTTGAGTATAAAATTTACGAGTATTACGCGCTATTTTTGTTTATGATCGCTGGATTTTTGTTTATGGTAAGCTCAAACAACCTACTCATCATCTTTTTAGGCCTTGAGATCAGCTCGCTTTGCCTCTACACCCTAATCGCCCTTCACAACAAGGCAAAAAGCGTCGAGGCTGCTATCAAATACTTCGCGATGGGTTCGCTCTCAGCTGGCTTTTTTGCGATGGCGATAGCGATGTTCTATCTAGCAACAAACTCAATAGACATCGCTCGTATAGGCGTTGTCATAAAAGATCTTAGCCTAAATCAAAATTTAATAATCCTTCTTGGCTGCGTTTTTATAGCTTCAGCCATTGGATTTAAGCTCTCGCTCATACCATTTCACACATGGATACCAGACGTTTATGAGGGCTCAAATGCCCCGCTAGCAGGCTATATGTCGATCGTACCAAAGGTTGCGGGATTTATCGTCGCATTAAGAATTTTGCGATGCTTGAGGGCTCTGGAATTTCATGGATAAAAGATATGCTCTACATCATCGCCGTGCTTACGATGAGCCTTGCAAACATCATGGCGCTAGTGCAAAAAGACGTAAAAAGGATGCTAGCTTTTAGCTCGATAGCTCACGCTGGTGTCGTGCTTTGCGCGCTTGTAGCGAATTCTCACGAGGCAAATGTCGCCTTGTTTTTTTACTGGATCATGTTTTTGTTTGCAAATTTGGGCGCATTTTCTATGCTTTGGGTGGCAAGGTGCGACGACGTCGTCTGCTGGGACAAGCGCTTTAAACATCCGTATGAGAAATTTTCAGGGCTTATTAAAATTTTGCCAAGTTACGCCGTGATAATGGGAATTTTCATGATCGCCCTTGCTGGCATACCGCCTTTTAGCGTATTTTGGGGCAAGATGGTGCTTATCTCATCGCTCATAAAGTCTGATTACATCGTGCTTAGCCTCATCATCATGATAAACTCAGCGATTGCGATTTATTACTACCTAAAGCTCATCGTTTTTATGTTTTTAAAAGAGCCTATCGTAAAAGATAAAAATATCTACATCTCAAATGTCTCGATGGCGCTAAAAGTGATCGTTGGAGTTGCCGTTGCTGGCACGGTCTTTGCCTTTTTGTTTTCTGGGGCGATTTTGGAATTTATCGAGCATTTTGTCTTTGCTTCAGGATTTTAGAAAATTTAACTATAATGGCGGCATGAAAAAGCTCTTAACCATCTTATTTTTACCGCTTTATCTATCCGCCTTTAGCCTTAGCCTAAACAGCGGCGCAAACGCAAATAAGCCTTATAGCGTCCTTCAGCTAAGCGACGAGAAAGAATTTGAATGCGTGGAGCAAATTTTAGCCTATGACACGAAGCGCTACGTTTGTATGCTCGATGATGGGATCTTGCCAAAGATCGAAGATACGACGCTGCCTTTAATGGACATAAAATATAAAAAGCAAGACGGCAAGCTCTTCATCGTCATCATGCCAAAGGCGCCTTCAAAACTTCTAAATGTTCAAACTGAGCTTTACAGCAGTCCAAGCGTGCAAGATACGCCAAAGACGACCATCTCAAAGCACTTTAGCATCATCATCGATACTTCACTAAGCGAAAACAACAAAAGAGTATCTGGGCTAAATTTCTCGCCCGATTTTAGAGATATGCTAAGCCCAAGCATCGGAGCGCTCGATCTTAACAAAGCGCCTATCGCTGGGCTTGATAGCAATGACATAGACATCTACATAAATATAAAAAGAGCTTACGAAAAGGGCGCTTATGAAAGCGTGGTAAAAGATACGCAAACAGCGATGAAAAGGCACCCAGCTAGTCTTTTCTCAAGTGAGTTTTTACTTTTTAGACTAAGAGCACTTGATAAAATTTTTGAGACAAAGAGCGAGTTTGAGGGGCTGGAGCCAAAAGATATCGTGAGCGAGGGCAGAGCTTGGGTGAGAAAATTCCCATCTGATGAGAACTACTCAGAGGTGCTATATCTCATCGCCAGAGCTTACCTCAAAGATAGCATCGCAAGTGATGCAAAATATATGCTTGACATACTAAGCGAAGAGCACGCAGAGTCTAAATTTACAAAGCTTGCCACGCTTGATTATGCTGACTACCTATATAAAATAGGCAGGCAAAAAGAAGCGCTAAGCGACTATGAAAAGGTGCTCTACTCTACAAACGACATCGACCTTGCAAGTAGAGCTGCGCTAAGCCTAGCAGATGCAAATATCGATAAAGAGAAATTTGACGAGGCGAAGAAATTTGTACTAAAGATCGCAAATGCAAATGAAAAATTTTCATGAACGATCCGACAAAATCGATGAATTTAGCCTATACATTTGCCAGCAAAGATATGCCAGACGTGGCTGCTAAAATTTACTGAAATTTTGGTAAATAATAGCGACAGGACAAAGGATTTTTACGAGGCAGCATTAAAAAATTTAGCGTTAAATTTAGCCAAAACAAAAGATGAAAAAAGGGCGTATGAGTATCTAAACAGATATGAAAAAGAGTTTAAATATGGCGATTATATCGATGAGGTCGCTAAGGCAAAGGATGGGCTATTTTTTGAAGAGGATGACAAAAACGCCACCGCGCTTCACGCAAGATATAAAGATCTCATCGAAAAATATGCCGGCACAAATATCAGCCAAAAGGCATTAATTAGCGAGCTCGAGCTCGATCTAAAAGAGCGTAAATTTGCCGATGCGCTAGCTTATAACAACCTCGCAAAAGATGAAAATTTTAAGCCTGGCGATGGAGCTAGTAAATGAGGCTGCGCTTGAGTTAACAAAAGAATTTTCATCAAAGATGACTGCACGGCAGTTGTAAATTTACTCGAAAACTACGATGTAAGCAAGGTCTCTTTGCCACAGTTTAAGCTATTTAATTGCTACTTTAGAACGGCACGTTACAACGATGCGCTAGAGCTTGCCAAGGCGCACGTGAAGGATGAAAATTTAGAAGATAGAGTCGAGTGGCTGGTAAATTTGAGCAAAATTTTATATAAAAATAAAGACTACGAGCATGCGATCACTGCGGCAAATGACGCGCTCTCGCTTGGCTCAGCGGTCGAGTACTCAGACCCTACGCCATCGCTTTTTGATAGATTTTACTCGCTGCTTGCGCTAAAGCGCTTTACCGAGGCGGTCTCAACGATTAGCGCGATCGAGCAGCTAAGAGGGCAGGACTTTAAGATCATCGAGGCGTATGCGGCTATAAGTGACTATGCGATGAAGAGCAACGACTATGCTATCGCTGCAACCTACACTAAAAAGGCGCTTGAGCTGCAAACTAGGGCTAAGATAAATACCTTTTCGCCAAAGCTAAATTTTGACTACTCGGAGGCTTCGCTAAAGACAGATAATCTTGACGAGGCGCTTGATGAGGCGAAATTTATACTAAATATGAAGCTTGAGCCAGAAGACCGCTTGCATGCTCTAAATTTAGCAAGTGAAATTTACATCAGACAAAAGCAGTATAAGCTAGCTAAGCCCTATCTAAACGAATGCGTTGGCTCAAATTTCACAAGTGCTTACAAAGATGCCTGCAAAGCCAAACTTGAGATGATAAAGTAAAATTTCAGTGCTAAATTTAAATGACCTTGAAAAGAGTATCTGGGGCTTAAAAAGAGAATTTTCCTGACAGCAAAAGGATCAAATTTATAGCAAATTTAGGCGCAAGTGACGAGATAGCGTATCACTATGAGCTAATTTGCAAAGAGTGGCAAGGGGGCGGGCAGCTCAATTTAGAAAGCAGCTTTGATAGGCATGGAGGCGCTGGGCTGGAGTTTTTGTTTGAGCGCTTAGCCAAAGAGAGCGATCAAAAACTAAAAATAGAAACCATCTATCTTATAGCGCAAATCCTCACTAAGTCTAAGCATAGAGATTTTTATGCCGCATTTTGTGACCGTCTTATCCCTCAAATCATCTCTTTTTTGGGGACAAATGATGCACCTCGCCGCAAGCTTATAATAGCGCTTGGCTGGGTTGGCACGTTAGAGCAAATAGAAATTTTGATAAGTGAGATGCTAGAAAGTAAGGATAGCCTTTGCAGGGCTTGGGCGGCAGCTAGCCTTATGCAGATGTCATTTCATAGGGCCAGCCAAGCAATCTTGCGAGATAAAACAAAAGCCGCATTTTTGCAAGGCATCTCTAGCGAAAAAGAGCCATACGCCTGTGCAGTTATGATAGAGGTAGCTCAAAATTTATTTGGTAAAAAGTGGATATCTTCTAGCGCAGCTCAAAATCAAGACTCTGAAAAGATAGAAAAAGCTAGAAAAACAGCTGTAAGATTTTTAGGCAGGGATTAAATTTGCCACTAAGCGGATTAGATGCTCAAAGGAGTTTTGCTTGTTGGATCATAAAGTAAAAATGGTTTAAATTTATAAGAAATTTTGGCTTTAAATTTAGAAGATTTAAAAATAAAATTTTATATTTTTCGCTTAGAAATAGCGGACAAAATAGCTTTAATTTGATTTAAAATTTAATTTTTTCTTGACATATAATAATGTTTTTTGTATAATCTCAATTCTTTTTAAATAATCATGTCTTGCTAGCTCAGTCGGTAGAGCATCTCACTTTTAATGAGGGGGCCGTTGGTTCGAATCCAACGCAGGACACCATTTTTGGGTTTATGACCCTTTCGTCTAGTGGCTCAGGACTCTACTTTCTCTGTGTAGAAACAGAGGTTCAAATCCTCTAAGGGTTGCCAGATATTTTAAATTTTAGGTCGCTTAGCTCAGTTGGTAGAGCGCCACCCTTACAAGGTGGATGTCATAAGTTCGAGTCTTATAGCGACCACCATTACTTTTAGGTGCAGCGGTAGTTCAGTTGGTTAGAATGCCGCCCTGTCACGGCGGAGGTCGCGGGTTCGAGCCCCGTCCGCTGCGCCATCTACTAAACCTTAGGTTAAGGTTCTTGATTCTATTTTTCTTGATTTTTTGAGTGATCAAATTAAATTTTAAGATTATAAGTTCTAAGATAACACTTTGTTATTGATATTTAATCTTGCCTCGTTAGCTCAGTTGGTAGAGCATATCACTCTTAATGATGGGGTCGTAGGTTCGAGACCTACACGGGGCACCATCTTTTGGCCCATTCGTCTAGCGGTTAGGACACCAGCCTCTCACGTTGGTAACACGAGTTCGAGTCTCGTATGGGTCACCATTTTTCTTTTAAATTTAACTCAAATTTTGAAAAATTGACTGCTAGTGCAACAAATTTGACTAGTAAATTTAACCTGTAATAAATTGTACTTTGAAGTAAAAGTGTGCAAAACGTCTTTTTTTATAAAAGGCAAATTTATGCTAAAACTAGCAGAATTGTATATATAAAGCAACGAAACGCTCGTTTTTCACAGTAAAATGAATTGTGTATTGTTTTCATTAATTTTTTACGTCTATGGATTATAATACTTTTTTGATTGCTTGCTAATATGAGAAGCAATTTGGGTATTTAGATAGCAAAAATTATATTGAAATACTGTATTCAAAAATTTCAGAATTCTTTACTGAAGCTCTAAAAACTTGTTTTAATAACTAGGTGCTTGAGTTTTGCAAAAGGTTTTAGGCGAAAACGGATCAGCAGTTTTTAAAAGCTTAGAGATTACAAATAATGATGAAATTATGATTGCTGGAGTTATTAAATCTTTTAGAAATACACAAATTTTAAAATTTAGCCGCACATAAATTTGCCTGATTTTGTCTTGATAAATTTGACTTATAAGGTAAAAGAGTAGGCGCATTTGACTGCACCCCTTGATAAATTCTAAATTTGATCTATTTTAGCTCAAATGCAAGTGTTGCTGCGATCGTCTCGTCATCGCAAATTTTCGAGTCGGTAAATGGCATTTTATGCACTGTTTGTAGTAGCCATTTTCCAGGTTTAAGTGCAAGCACCTCTATCGTGCCGTCTGGCTCAGTTTGGCCATGAAATGCGCTTTTTTCTTTTAAAAAGCCATCAAATGTTCCATCAAGTGTAGCATTTTCTAAAGGTTTGCCCTCAAATAGAATTTTTACTTTAAACGGCACGCCAACTTTGAAATTTGCTGGATTGTCAAGTGGGACTATCTCTAAGCGCTGCTGTGAAGGCTTTGTTACAGAGTCATCCTTGGCGTTTTTGTTTATGACGCCTTTTGCGCTCATACTTGCTTTTTTGCAGTATTTGGCGTCCTTGATGTCCTCTTTGGTTTTGCCCATGTGCCATGTGCCATCACTTGCTTTTGTCCAAAATGTAGGCTTATACTCACCAGCTATAAGGTATGAGCCGTCTTCTAGTTTGGCCCTTTCATAGTGGTAGTTTTCGCCGCTTTGTTTTAGGCTCAGTTTCTCGCCATTTTTGTTTATAACATATGGGGCTTCAAATAGGGCGATCCTATTATCTGGGATCTTTTCAACAGTCGGGAAGTCGTCTGCGTAGCCGATATCAACGCTTGTTACGTCCTTGCTGCTTCCAAAAAGCCAAAATTCGTGAGCTAAAGAGTGGCTGCTAAAAGCTGCCAAAGCCAAAAGTGCAAATAAATGCTTGTTCATTACCTATCCTTTCAGATTAAAATGTCTATTTTTCTATTTCTAATATATGTCACAAAAATATTGTTAAATTTTTATAGATCTAAATTTTGCTAATTTTTAGAAAATTTCAGTAATCAAAACCAAATCTACTTTATCAAATTTATAAAAATAGCATGACTATAAAAATAGTTTAATCACTGAAATTACGAAATAAAATCAGTGGTGCAATTATATCAAAATAATAATCATTGTCAATATAAAATTAAATTATACATACAATATGATAAACCAAAATAAATTTGCCTTTGCCATTTAGATAGCTAAAAAGTTTCATTTTTGAAATATTTTGTATAAAAATTCTTTTTTCTCATTATATTTTAATATTATATTAAGATTATATCCTTTATAATGTCACTAAATTATTTTAGAAAATATAACTTTATAGTTATTTCCAAGGAAGGTTAAGATGAGAACTCTCTTATCTTTAAGCATGGTGTGTGCTGCGCTACTTGCTAATGAGACTAATCTAAAAAACGAGTTAAACAACGAAGAGATTAGGGCGAATATGGCAAGCTCTTTTAACGAAAGCTCCAACATAAATTTACTTAACGAAAAACCAACTTCAGAAGGTAAGCTAAATTTAAACGAAAACCCCATGCTTTAAAATAGATAAAATTTCACTTCTTAGTGAGAATGAAGTTGCTAGCTTTAACGCTAGTAGTGGTGCTGATGAGGCTATAATAAGAGAAGCTTATAATGCAAACTACTCTAAATTTAACTCTATTTTAGAGGCTAGCTTAAACAAGCTTGATTTTAAATCTGGCAGCTGTCTTGGCAAAAACTCTATCAATCTAATCATAAACTCTTTTAACAATGAGATAATAAAAAGTGGCTATATCACTTCAAGTGCGAGCCTTGTTACAAAGAGCTTAAAAGATGCCAAGCTAGAGTTTGTGATAAATCTTGGCTTAATAGATAACATAAGCATAAACGAGCTTGATAGCCAAAGAAACAGAGCGAGCTTATTTAGCGCATTTGGTGAGTACTCTCATAAAAATAAAGTAGCAAATATAAGAGATATCGAGCAGGCTCTTGAGTCACTGCAAAATGTCTCGAAAAATGATGTTAGCATTAAATTCTTACCTTCAAATAGAGCTGGCTTTTCAAACATAGTGATCACTAGAGTTGATAGCTTTCCACTAAAAGCTGCTATAAGCATTGATAACCTTGGCTCAAAACAAAGTGGCAAGTATCAGGGCATGCTAAATTTAAGCACACTAAATTTACTTGGATTTAACGAAATTTTTAGCTTCTCACGTGGCAAAGATATATTTAAAAAGTATGAGGTTACAAATAAATTTAATGGCGCCACTGATCACGGAGCTTCAAATAACTACTATTACGGCTTTACTATCCCATTTGGCTACTTCATGCTTGAATACGAAAAGAGCAAATATGACTATGCTCAGATCATAAATGCAGCCTATAATCTCTACACATATAAAGGTAGAAGCGAGAGTGACTCACTAAACCTTGCTTATACATTTTATAGGGACTCAAATTTTAAAAATAGCGCTTATGTAAAGCTATTTAAGAGAAAAAATAAAAACTACCTAGAGGACTACGAGCTAGATAATCAAGCTAGAAGAAATGCTGGATATGAGGTAGGCGTAAAATCAAGCTGGAGCTCATACAACCAAGCTTTTAGCGCTAAGCTAGCTTACAAAAAGGGCACTGGTATATTTAGATCACAGCCTGATCCTTTAGAAGATAGCGGCGAGGCTACATCTAGGTTCGCTCTAATAAATTTAAACCTAAACTACAAATATAAATTTGAACTTCCACTAAGCTATGATCTAAATATCAACGCAAGATATGGACTAAATAAACTAAGCTTGCAGGATAAATTTAGCATTGGCGGGTATCACAGTGTTAGGGGATTTGACGGGAGAGCTCACTTGTTGGAAACCACGGAGTAAGCGTAAGAAATACCCTATCATATAACTACTATAAGAGCAACTCTGTCTATGCAGGACTTGACGCTGGCATGGTAAGGGCAGCAAGTAGCGGTATAAAGGATAAAAACACCCTTGCAGGATACGCCATAGGTCTAAGAGGCAGCATAAAAGCCTACAACAACCTAAGCTACGACATATCAGTCTCTAAACCTCTTTATAAACCAAAGAGCTTTGAATCTAAATCAACAAATGTAAATTTCATCATAAGCTACGAATTTTAAGGATAAAATATGCTAAAGAACAACCAAATTTCAAATGCGCAAAGCAATCAAAAGCCTAGCCTTTTAACCATAGGCTTAAATTTCTACGTAAGTCTCTCTTTGTTACTTGGCACTATGCCAGCATTAGCAAATGAGCCAAGCATCATAACTGACCCAGGTGCTAGCAACCGCCCTGATATACTAAAAGCTCCTAATGAGACGCTAATCATAAACATCACAAACCCTGATAGCAAGGGTGTATCTATAAATGAATATAGCAGGTTTAATACGCCAACCACTGGCACTATCCTTAATAACTCTAATAAAAACATAGACACAAAGATAGCTGGCCAGATAGATGCAAACTATAGGCTAAATAAAGAGGCAAGCCTTATTATCAACAAAGTAAATTTGGCTGAGAAATCATCTCTAAAAGGAAATTTAGAGGTTGCAGGTAGCAGAGCTGATGTGGTCATAGCAAACCCAAATGGCATAAGCGTAGATGGTCTAAATATGATCAACTCTCGCTCACTCACACTAACAACAGGTAATATCAATAAACTAAGTCCTAAAGAGATAGAGCTAATATCTGATAAGTCAATCGACATCGTAGGGGACGGCCTAAACGATAAGAGCAGCGACTATACTAATGTGATCTCAAATGCCATAAATTTAAACTCAAACATCCATGCAAATGAGCTAAACATCATCGGTGAAAAGGCGGTTGCTTCAAGCAAAGATAGACTTTACAACGACATAAAAGCTAAAAACCAAGAAAACAGCTTTAGCCTAGATAGTAGCGCGCTTGGCGGTATGTATGCTAATAAAATCAAACTAGTTGGCACAAGTAACGGCGTAGGCGTAAATAATAATGGTCTAGTTATAGCAAATAACAACATAGAGATAAGCCTTGATGGCGATATAGTTAATGCTGGCGCTATCGCTTCTAATAAAGATACAAGCATAAAAGCAAATACTATAACAAACAAAGATGAAGCGCTAATAGCAGCCAAAGAGAGCCTTAACATAAAATCAGACACTTTGGTAAATACCTCAAGTCAAATTTATGCTAAAGATATAAACGTAGAGGCTAAAAAGCTAGTAAATAACTCAAGCTCGCAGGCTAGGGTGGAGAAAAGCTCATTTGCTAAAAATTTAGCTCTAAAGCAAAGTGGCGAGAATAGATTTAAACTTGAAGAGGTAAATTTAAAAGAGATAAAAGCAAAGATAGAGGCTAAATTTAAAAAACTAGGCAAAGAGCTAAGCGAGCAGGAGCTAAATGCTGAAATTTTAAAAGAGGCTATAAATAAAGATAGCACCCTTTATGCGTTAAATTTACATAAAGACTCATATCTATATGGCACATCGACAAAGGTATTTCATAATCTAAGACTAGACATAGATAAAAACGAAGTAGTACTTGATACTAGCAAAGCAAAAGATCGCGAAGTGCTAAAGAGAATTTACTACTCTATAAACAAAGAAATTTTAAACGAAGAAGATAAGGCGAATTTCATCCCAGGTAGCATAGTAGCAAGCAATGATATAAATTTAAAAACAGATGAAGTGCTAAATGATAAGAGCTTTATCTACGCTGGCAACGACCTTGTGCTTGATAGCAAAGATATAACAAACGTAGCGCTGAAATTTAACAAGAGATGGTCGAAGCTTTAATGAGTTTAAATGGAAGCAACAAGAGTGGAAAGGAAAAATGGGAAAAGTCACTGGCAAAAAGAAATGGGTGACTAAAGGTGGAAAAAGCACAAATTTTAACTTCTCATACACTGATGTTGGCTTGCCAGCAGTCTTTGCAGCGGGCAATAACATAGTAGGAAGCACACAGGACTTTTCAAGCTACGCACTAAATGATGATATAAAGCTAGCAAATGTTGATCTTGATAAATTCTCTGAGCCAATATTTAATAGTCCAATCATTAAAAACCTAAATAGAAGAGTGAAAAACCAAGGGTATTACTACAGCCTTGATAGTATAAACTCTGCTTATATAGCAAATATCCTTGATGGCTTATATGAAGCAAGAAATGAGAGTATAAGTAAATTTAAGCAGGATGCCAAAGATAAAAATGTAAAAGCCTCAGCTCTAGTAATGGCTAATAACATAGACCTAGACGCCAAAGGCAACATAAGCCTAGCTGGCAGCGTAGTGGCTGATAATATCAATCTAAACTCACAAAATTTAAACCTAAATCACCTAGAGCTAAACTCTAAAGATCTAAATTTAAAAGCGAACGCAGCAAATATCAACTCAAGTGAAATTTCAGCCAAAAATATAAATGTAGATGCAAATAATATAAGCTTAGACAAAGAGTCATCTCAGTTTAGCAAGGCTTCAAATTTAAAAGCAGACGAGAGCTTAAATTTAAGTGCTAAAGAAAATTTAAACATCACTGGCGGAGGTTTAGAGGCTGATAAGATAAAATTTAAGCGCAGATAATATAAATATAAACGCCAAAGAGTTTGCCTATAGCCATAGCGCAAAAGAAAAAGGCGTAGAATTTAGCCAAAACATTCAAACGCTAAATAGCGCAAACCTAGACGCAAAAGATATAAATTTAAACTCTAAGTCAAACACACAGATCAGCTCAAGCAACTTAAGGGCTACTAACAAGCTAAACGTAGAAGCTGGAAATGATATATATGTAGTTGGAGCAAATACAAACGAGAGCACAGAGACTAAAGAGAAGTCAAAGGGCTTTTTCTCTAAAAAAGAGTCTCATCTAATGGCTATAAATCAAAAGGTCATCAGCTCGAAATTTAAACGCAGGCGATATCAGTCTAAAGGCTGGTGGCAACCTAGCTCTAGTCTCATCAAATCTAAATGCCAACAATATAAATTTAAACGCAGATGAAAACGTTATAGTTGATGCCAATCACAACGTAGAAGCAAGCCAAAGCTTTACTAAAAGCTCACGCTTTTCATTAAAACCAACAGCTCTTTATGAAAGCAGCCTTCATCTACTTGAAAAAGGCGATAAAAGGGCAGTTGCTTCAAATTTAAACGCAAATGAAAACATAAATATAAACGCAAGCAACATCAGCCTAAAAGGTGCAAACCTAAATTCACAAAAAGATATAAATTTAAATGCCAATATCATAGAGATAACAAACTCTAATGATGAGAGCTATAGAAACGAAGTTAGTAAAAAGAGTAAGATAGGTCTAATCTCAATAGGTGAACACCTAAAAAATATAAAAGATGATCTAAAGCGAAAGCTAAATGTCATAAAAGAGACAAAGGCTAGAACAAAAGAGACTTCGCTAAAAGTACCTATCGCAAAAGCTAGCTTAGATCAAAAAAGTTCAAAAGAGAATTGGGTAAATGCAAACTCGTCAAATTTAAATGCAAATGGCGACATAAACCTAAACGCAAAAGATGATATAAATATAGTAGGCTCAAATTTAAACGCTAATGAAGCCATAAATTTAACTAGCCAAAACTCAAATATCAAACACTCAACCAACCTCTACGCTAAAGATACATCAAGCAAAGAGGCAACTGGCACGCTCTCTATCACCGCCCAAAACGAGTATGCTCAGATCGTCCCAGCAGCACTTGCTCTAAAAGAGGCGATGGCTCAGCTAAAAAGAGTGAAAAAAGAGTATGACAACTATAAAAAAGAGAAGTCAAAGCTAGAAGCTAGCCTAAGCGATATAAAGCAAAGATATAGAAATAAAGAGGTAGGCATCGACTACTCTGATATAGAAGAAGTAAGCGATATCTTAGAAGAGTATAGAGACGAGGAGAAATACTTTAAAGAAAACATTCTTCTTGCAACTGAGAATGTAAATGCAAAGAATTTAGCACTTATAACCCAAATGGCAGCAGCTATTGCAAGCTCAGGAACATATGGATTTAGCGTAGGTGTAAGGGCTGATCTTGCCACCACTAAGCAAGAGAGCTCTTTAAAACAAACTAGCTCAAATAAATCTAGTCTAAATGCTAAACATATAAATATAAACTCGACTAAAGATGTATCTATCACAGGCTCAGACCTAGCATCTAAAGAGGATATGAGCTTAAGCTCAAACAACCTAAATATAAAATCTAGCGAAGATAGTTTAAAATATAAATCAAACACCAGATCTCTCACAACAGGATTTGGTTTTACATTTTATGGAGCAAACTCTAGCTCACTAGAGCTTGGAACAAATAGCTTAAAGCAAAGCGAACAAAGTCTAACAAATAACAACTCTCATCTTTACTCAGCTAAAGATATGAATATAAACACAGCTAATGACGCAACCATCAAAGGAGCAAATTTAAGAGCTGATGAGAGATTAAATTTAAAAGTAGGAAATAACCTAAGCTTAGAGAGTACCAGAGATATAAAAGATGCTAGCTCTAAAAGCAAAGGTATAAATTTAAGCGCAAGCTACTCTGGAGCAACTAATGCTAAAAACTTTGCATCTGGAGATAGATCTCTAAGCTCTGTTGGAGCTAGCATTAGTAAGTCAAACTCTAACACAAAGATAAAACAGACAAACCTCTCATCCATAACAGCTAATGAGCTAAACGTAGAGGTAGGTAAAAACACTCATCTAAAAGGATCACTACTAGCAGCAGGAGAGTATGATAAAGATAATACCTTTATAGATAACCACAACCTAAATTTAAAGACAAATACCCTAAGCTATGAGAACCTATCAAATACAAGCTATAACAAAGGATCATCTCTTAGTATAGGAGCTAATTACTCAGTAGGTAAAAAAGATGAAGCCAATAAAAATAGTCAAGACAAGAGTGCTACAAGCAGCTATTCTGGTCTAAAGTCAATAAACTACTCTAACCATAGAAATTTAAGCTACAGCTTATCTAAAAACCTAGCAACTCTAGGTAGTGGCAACATAGAGATAGCAGATAAAGATAACTCTGATGATCTAACAAGACTAAATAGAGATACCACCAAACTAACAAAAGATCTAGTAAATACTAGCATAAGCTCAAATGTAGATGCTAGTATGGATTTAAGAGTGCTAACTAAGAGTGGGCAAAAGGAGATAGCTAAAGAGATAGTAGATACTAGCACCATAATAGACGCCATAAAGCAAATATCAACTACAGATAGAGCAAATATATTCTCATTCTTTAAAGAAGTAAGCAAGCAATACAAAGTATTAAATGGTGTTAGAGAAGAGGTGGCAAACTCACCAGAACTGCAAGCATTTTTATCTAACAGCGCTACAACCGAAGCACAAAGAAAAGAGGCTATGACATTAATAACACTTGCCGTTATGAAGAATTTAGGATATCTACCAAATGATTTAAAGGCTATATATACAGATGAAAGAGGATATAATGGCGAGAAAATACAAGGTTATACAAGCTTGCAAACTGGCACTAGCTATATAAATTTCAAAAACATAACCAATATGAAAGATCTAGTAAAGACCATAACTCATGAAAACCAAAGATCTATGGATATACAAGATCATAGAGATATAAATAAAAATAGAGATGATGATACTAAGTATGCATCAAATTTCTCAGACTTTGCAACTAGATATTTCTCTCATGCTCTATGGCTAAACGATAAAGGTTTCTCTAAAACACCTTTAACAACAGCTGTAACAACAAGCATGATAAATAACAATAGAGAATTTGCAAAGCTGGATAAGAATTTGGGAGCGAATAGGATGCTAACAAACAATGAATATGATCTTGCAATGGAGTTAGCATATAGATATAGTAAAGAAAATAACATACCTTATGCTCAGTCAATAAATCTTTTTATGCTTGCAGCTAAAACAAATGTCGATAAATCTCAAAAAGAAGCTTTTGAACATGTTGTATCTACATTAGAAAGCGCTGATGAAAGCGAGGTGCCTGGATATAGTATAGTGTTTGATAGGGATAAAATAGATGAGGCATATAATATATTAGTAACTACTGCTAAAGAGAGAAATTTATACTTCCTTGACAATTATCAAGACGATATACAGCATTATCCTTTATACACTGCAACCAAAGAGCAGTATGAAGATAAACATTGGGATCCAGAGCGTATCATGGGAATAGGAGATACAAGTGATATACTTATACCATTTGCAAAGCCAGCTATCGGTGCTGCAAAACAGCTATCATCAGCTCTGTACTCTAGCTCAAAAAATGTAATAAAAGCTCCATTTGTGGAAATGCAAGCAAGGGTAAATGAAAAACTATTGGCCAACACCCCAAAAGGTGGAACATTAGGTAGTGATGGTATACTAAGACACAATGGCAAAGAGTATGTAGCTCGCAATTTTGATCTAACAGGAAATAAAGTGATATATGAACAAGTAATAAACAAAAAAGGCACTGGAAATTTTAAAACCACCAACGATAAAGGTTATTTCATAACAGTTCGTAAGCCAAAGATATCTGCTCCGGAAACTAGCTCTAGTACTTTACTAAAAGATATGACAAAAGATATTAAATTTTACTGATAGCTCAAAAACCTCAGGTATAGTAGCAGGTGGCACAATCAATGCAGGCATAGATACATATTCGCAGTATACTAAAAACAACAATAGTTTTAATAACTACGATCCATTATCAGCTATTATGAATATTACCGTAGGATTATATACAGGAGGAGCCAGTCATATGTTGGGTGCTATATTAAGAAACGCTTCTGGAAACGCTGCTAGTGAAATATATTCTCAAGCAACTGATCTTTCAAAAGATATGGATGGAGAAAGAATTCTTTTAAAAACTGGTATTGGAGGATTTGCAGGTTTTGTTACAAGTGGTGCTGGAAAGATAGGAGAGAAAATACCAAGAGGCACAGACGGTAATTATAAGGTTATAATAGAAAATTTATCTACTGTTTTACTTGGTGTAGGACAAGCAACAATAGATAATAGTAGTAGTAAAAAATAAAAATGAAAAAATTTATAAAAGAATATTTTTTTAGGCTTTTTTGGGGAGTAGTAGGTGGTCTTACTCTTGGTGGTTTTTTGTGTATTTTAAAATACTTTTTTGGGGAGATTTATTATATAGACGCACTAGGTTTTATCTTGGTATGTTTTTATGGGTTTTTTGCAATAAAAAATGATATTAAAAAAAGCGACCTTACCAAGAAGAACCTAGAAAATATAGAGATAAAATACGGCAGTGTAGCATTATTTTACATGATTGTAATTATTTTAATTTGGTTAATGCTAATTTATATAAGATTTTTTTAAAAACAAACAGTAGGATAATAGTAAAAATGAAAAAATTTGTGATAGTATTCAGCGGCGTTATAGCAATATGTGTCGTAGCGCTACTATTTGTAAAGCTATTAAAATACTTTTTCGGAGAAATTTATTATATAGATGCATTGGGCTTTATCCTGGTATGTTTTTATGGTTTTTTTGCAATAAAAAATGATATTAAAAAGAGTGATCTTACAAAAAAGAACCTAGAAAATATAGAGATAAAATACGGCAGTGTAGCATTATTTTACATGATTGTAATTCTTTTAATTTGGTTAATGCTAATTTGTATAAGATTTTTTTAAAAACAAATGTGAGGATAATAGCAAAATAAGTTTTGTGAAGACGCATTTAAAGCTATTTAGTCTTATATATTAAAGCAAGTAGAGGCGCTTTTGTTAACTCATCTACTGAGCTGTATTCTCAGCTTAAAGATAGATCAAAAGATGTAGACGCAGAGAGAGTAGTCGGAAAAGGTTTTGCTGGTGGATTTTATGGACTGTTTGGTAGCATTGCGGGAGCAGGCGGTAAAACCATAAAAGTTGGCAATGGGGATTTGCAGACCGCAGCTGAAGCTGTGGCAAGTATATTTACTGGAATAGCTCAGGCAGCAGCCGATAGCATGAATAGTAAGGATAGTAAAAACAACAAAGACGATAAAAAATGAAAAATGGTTTTCTTCAATTTTTAATAATAATTGCTGGTGTGGCATTTTTGCTTATTTGTTTAAGAATATTAGTTTACTTCTTTGGAGAACACTATATTGATGCCATGGCTGTATTGCTAATATTTGCCAATGTATGTTTTATGATGAAAAACGGTATAAAAAAGAGCGATTTTAAAAAAGAATATATACAAAAAATGGAAATAAAAGAGGCGGTGTTGCTTTAATCCACTCCTTTTTAGTTTTTGTATTTTGGCTTCTTTACAATGCCACAATGAGATAAACATAAAAGTTGGTATAGTATCTTGTTACAGGAATGGGTCAAGTAGTAGCCGATAGTATAAAAAGCAAAAATGACAAAAGACAAAAATGAAGAAATTCTTTAAAAAACTATTTTTTACACTTGTTGTCGCTATAATATTCGGTCTTGTTCTAAATGGCTTTTTGCATATATTAAAATACTTTTTCGGAGAAATTTATTATATAGATGCGATATATGCTATGTGTATATGCGTATCTTTATTTTTTATAGCAAAAAACGGTATCAAAAAAAGTGATCTCACTAGCGATAACATTAAACACATGGAGATAAAGTACGGTAGCGTAGCTTTATTCTATGCAGTTATCGAGTCTATCTTATGGATATTATTAATATACTTAAGAAAATAAATTTACAAGGCAAATTTGGTACATATAGGCGGCGTAATACAGTCAGATATGGATAATAAACAATGAAGAAATTTGCGATAGTATTCAGCGGCGTTATAGCAATATGTATCGTAGCGCTACTATTTGTAAAGCTATTAAAATACTTTTTCGGAGAAATTTATTATATAGATGCACTAGGTTTTATCTTGGTATGTTTTTATGGATTTTTTGCAATAAAAAATGATATTAAAAAAGCGACCTTACCAAGAAGAACCTAGAAAATATAGAGATAAAGTATGGAAGTGTGGCGTTATTTTACACGATCGTAATTCTTCTAATTTGGCTAATGCTAATTTGTATAAGATATTTCTAAAAAAGAATTTTAAAACAATGGACATCACAATAGGTGGCGTCTCTTTGGTACAAGCTATATTTGTATTTATAATGTGGGTTGGCTACAATGCCACAAGGGGATAAACATAAAAGTTGGCGTTTTGGATAAAACAACGTTTAAATCTGTTAAATTTAAGCAAGAGTTAAATGTATTAATAAAGCCAAACCAAAATTCTTTAGAATGTCTCGCTCAAAAAGACGCAAGGAGAATTTAAAGAAAATTTTCGGGAATAGATATGATAGTAAATAAAAATGATAAGCAGCACCGCCTAATAAATGGACAGTTAGTGTAAAAGTGAAAAATAAATGAACTATTTAATAGGTTTTATTATTTTTGCCGGAGGGCTGTCTATTCTAGTGGATCCGGCCCCACAGAAATATTTTTGGTCTGCCAAAAGGAGATGTTATCTCTTATGGTCTAAATATACCAGTGGGATCTGTTATGGCGTTGCTTGGCTTGCTTTTTATATATAGGGAGCTAAAAAAGTAGTTGAATGGCTATAAATTTGGCTTTTATCGGCTTCAAAGTAATAGAAAATGAGTGATTTCTTTATATCTATTGGATTTTTGATAACTGCTATTCAAATTTTTGCTAGCAAGAAAATAGCAAGAGCATATGATAGTGCCGACTACTCTTTTATGGGATATTTCTACTTACTTTCTGGTGTAGCGGCATTAGCGGGCGCCATATTATATTTTTGGCTCGGATATAGGTATATTAAATTTAAAAATATCAAGAAAGAATTTGAAGACAAATGGTGTAATAGTTGTGACAAAGCCATTAAAGTCGGCAATGATATCTCTTGGTGTCCAGACTGCGGCAAGCCATTAACTGAAATTTAACTATAAACATAATAAAAAAAGCACCTAAAAAATAGCGTTATATTATCAAACATGCAAATTCCATATAAATTCATTTAAAATTTAGGCGATATTGCCAAGATAGGGAGTGGAATGGAAAAAGGTGAAAGAGTAGCTGTGGGTTGTATATCGTTTGTAGAGCTCGTTTTGTGTATGATCTATGGGAAGTACTATATTAGGGGCTGGAGTGAAGCCGATCTTCTCTCGGTCTCCTTTTTTGTTTGCACTTTTATCTATTGTGTTGCGCCATTTTTTGTCAAGAATAGCAAAGAAAGTGGCTTAATTAAATTTGACCTTCTGTCGTTCATCGCGTTGCTATTGATATATCTACTAGGCTTTAGGCTTATTTTGAACATTTTTGATGACTCTTATATGGAATATATAGCTATTTTTATATTTACTATTCTGGCTGCAAGAGTAATACTAAATTTGTTTGCAAAATATAAAAATAGTTAGCTTTTGTATTAGTGAAGATTTAAGTTTTATAATGTTTTATATATTTAAACGCATAGGCTGGTCTTTTATAGGATTTATGTGCTTGCTTGATTGCATATCTATGCTAATAAATAAAAATGTAAAAGTTGGTGAGAAGTTTTTTAAATTTGATGATACTGGCAATTTATATCTTTTGCCAGCTTTTAGTTTTTTATTTTTGGGTATATATAGCTTTTGGATGGCTTTTAGAAAAGAGCCGCCAATCGTACAAAGGCTAGAGGGCATGTGGTGCCCTGATTGCATGAAATTTTATCATATAGGTGAAACTACATGTGAAGGGTGCGGACAAGAGCTACTAAAATGTTATAACACACACTATGAGGCAAGGCCAAAACCAAAGACCGAGCCGCTATTTAGGTCAAAACCTAGAAATAAAAAACGAAAGTTAAAGAGGTAAATTTATAAATTTTATAATGCAAAATGGCGCAAGGCAAAAATAATTTAAAGGTAAAGTCATTTTGATTTTTGTTATTCTAGCGCTCTAGCTATCATCGACCACTCGTTTGCAAGCTTTTTAAGGCTAAATTTAGCATTTGCAGGGCTGGTTGATGGTAGTTTTATCACTTCATTTTTTGTCGCTTTTATGATCTCACCTTCTAAGTATTTTTTACAAATTTCATAAGCTTTGCCGCCGTTTGCATAGACTTGCGTGATATTTGCGGTTTTAAAAATTGGCTTTAAATTTACAGGCACGATCTTGCTCATCTTAGCGTCGCTTGAGCCCTCTATCTCGCATGATATCGCTGCGTCATATATCGCGATGTGATGAGAGAGTAGAAATTTTATCTTTTCATCTATGCTTTCTGGCACATCATCGTTTAATATCCTAGCCAACACCCGCCAAAAGCGGTTTTGCGGATTTGTATAATAAAAGCCAAATTTACCAGATATGACAGAGGGAAATGAACCAAGGATCAAAATTTTAGAGTTTTTATCAAAGATTGGCTTAAAAGGGTGCGTTTGGCTCATATTTTTGCCTTTTAAATTTATGAATAATTTTAGATAATGATATATAAAATTTGCTTTAGAAGTTAAATTTAAGGAGCTGCAGTGCCTTGGCGCAAGATGAGGTTTTTTGATAAGGGCTGGATAAGCGGTGATTTGGATGATGATGAGTTTGAAAAGAGGATAGAGGATTATGGCTCATATATAAGGTCTTTTTATGGCGAGCTAAAGACGCTTGAGAGAATTTTTATAGATCTAAATTTTCAGTGACGCAAAGATAGTATCTTTTGCCTTTATGAAAAGCGGCGCTAGGGTTAAATTTTACATTGGAGACTTGCAAAATGGCTACTTCGAGCTAAGTGTCCTTTTTAAAATTTTCATATAGATGACAGCGCTCTTGGCGAGATCATAGCCAGTGAAGTGGCTTTCGCGGAGAAGAAATTTTATTTTTCATATATCATGGGCGATCTTAAGGAGCGTCATTTTGCCTTTGACGAGATATGCAGTATTAAATTTAAAAAGATTTCAAACAAGATGTATTCTAGCTTTTAGAGTAAATTTTAGGTGCAAAAGCACCTAAAATTTAATTGATTTCGTCGCTAAAGTCTGCTAGGCTAAGGCGTTTTAGCTGGCGGTAGCGTCTTTGTGCGTCGGCTTTGTTTTTAGCTAGTAGCTCGTCTGCGTGCTCAGGGTTGGTCTTCTTAAGCGAGTTGTAGCGAACCTCGTTTAGCAAAAACTCTTCATAAAGCGACCAATCAGGCTCTTTTGAGGTGATTTTTAGAGGATTTTGTCCCTCTTTTAAAAGGCGCGGATCGTATAGATATGTCGGCCAGTATCCGCATTTTGTGGCGAGCTCGCCTTGGCCGCCTGACTGCGATAAGCCGCCTTTGATGCCGTGAGCGATGCACGGAGAGTAGGCGATGATGAGGCTTGGGCCGTCATACGCTTCAGCCGCTGCGATCGCTTTTATCACGTTTGCTTGGCTCGCATTTGAGTTGATTTGGGCCACGAAAATGTTGCCGTAAGTCATCGCGATGTAGCCAAGGTCCTTTTTCTGAGCGGGCTTGCCGCTAGCCGTAAATTGCGCTATCGAGCCTGCGCGGCTTGATTTTGAGCTTTGGCCGCCAGTGTTTGAATAAACTTCGGTGTCGAGCACTAGCACATTTACGTTCTCGCCGCTTGCTAGCACGTGGTCAAGTCCGCCAAAGCCGATGTCATACGCCCAGCCGTCGCCGCCGATGATCCACTGCGACTTTTTGACTAGGAATTTCTTAAGCTCTAAAATTTCTTTAACGCCTGGCGCGCTTAAATTTTGCTATAAAATAGGCAATAAATTTTTCGTGATCTCTTGTGTTTTAACGCCATCATTTTTGAAATTTATCCAGTCGTTGTAAAGCGCTGAAAGTGCGTTTGGCACGCTATCTATGTTGTTTCTCATGATATCTTCGATGCGGTGGCGCATGGTCTCCATCGCTACGTTCATACCCATGCCAAACTCAGCGTTATCTTCAAATAGCGAGTTTGCCCACGCAACACCCTTGCCTTCGTCATTTGTGGTGTACGGAGTAGATGGGGCTGAGCCGCCATATATTGAGCTGCAACCAGTCGCGTTTGCCACTATCATGCGCTCGCCAAAGAGCCTTGTAATGAGCGTGATATATGGAGTTTCGCCGCATCCGTGGCAAGCGCCGTGGAATTCAAAGAGCGGCTTAGCAAAGCCAACGCCCTTAACGCTCTCTTTATTCATGAGATCGTCTTTATAAGCGACCTTTTTAAATAGATAATCAGCGTTTTCTTGCTCGTTTTTGCCTAACTCTTCTTCAAGTGGCACCATGACGAGCGATTTTTCTTTACTTGGGCAGTTTTGCGCGCACAGCTCGCAGCCGGTGCAGTCTAGCGGGCTTACTTGGATTTTATATTTTAGTCCCTTGACCTCTTTGCCTTTTGCCTCTAGGTTGTGCTCTTTTACGCCCTGTGGGGCTATGCTAAGCTCGTTTTCGTCTATCAAAAATGGCCTGATTACAGCGTGCGGGCAGACAAATGCGCACTGGTTGCACTGGATGCAGTTTTGCTCGATCCATTTTGGCACCATGACGCCAACGCCGCGTTTCTCGTAAGCCGTCGTGCCAGCTTCGAAGTGTCCGTCTTCGTAGCCTATGAAGGCTGAGACTGGCAGGCTATCGCCTCTGGCCGCATTTATCGGTTTTACGACGTTTTCGATGAAGCTGTTGCCGATGTATTTTTCATCTTTTTGCTCATCGTCTGCTAAATTTGCCCACGCAGGATCGACTGGCACCTTGATAAGGCCGTTTGCGCCAACGTCGATAGCGTTGTAGTTCATCTGCACGATCGCCTCGCCTTTTTTAGCGTAGGCTTTGTGAGCGTATTCTTTCATATATTTTTGCGCATCTTCAAATGGTATGATGTTGGCAAGCTTGAAAAATGCCGACTGCATTATGGTATTTGTGCGGTTTTTAAGGCCGATATCGTGTGCTAGCTTTGTTGCGTTTATGATGTAGAAATTTATATTTTTGCTAGCTAAAATTTTCTTAACTTTATTTGGTAACTTCGCTATGGTCTGCTCTGCGTCCCAGATAGAGTTTAATAAAAATGTGCCGTTTTCTCTGATGCCGTCAATCACGTCATAAATTTCAAGATATGCTGCGACTGAGCAGGCTACAAAGTGCGGGTTTGAGACGAGATAAGTCGAGCGGATCGGCTTTTTGCCAAAGCGAAGGTGTGAGCGTGTGTAGCCGCCTGATTTTTTACTATCGTAGGCAAAATATGCCTGCGCGTAAAGATCAGTCTTATCGCCGATGATCTTTATCGAGTTTTTGTTTGCGCCCACGGTGCCATCAGCGCCAAGGCCGTAAAATAAGCACTCTTTAACGCTCTCATCGCTTAGTGAAATTTTCTCTCCAGTTGGTAGCGACGTAAAGGTTACGTCATCGACGATGCCCACCGTAAAGCCATCTTTTGGCTCGCTTTGGTTTAAATTTTCAAATACAGCTAGCATTTGCGCAGGATCGACGTCCTTTGAGCTTAGGCCGTATCTGCCGCCAACTATTACTGGAGCGTCCTTTTGTCCGTAAAATGCAGCTTTTATATCAAGATATAGCGGCTCGCCAAGGCTGCCAGGCTCTTTTGTGCGGTCAAGAACGGCTATTTTTTTCACGCTCTTTGGCATCACGTCAAAGAGATACTTCGTGCTAAATGGGCGGTACAAATGAACCTTGATGATGCCCACCTTTTCGCCTTTTGCGTTTAGATAATCAACGACCTCTTCAAGAGTTTGCGTCACTGAGCCCATAGCTACGATGACGCGTGTAGCCTCAGGATCGCCGTAGTAGTTAAATGGCTTGTAGTCACGACCAGTGATCTTTGAAATTTCAGCTAGGTAGTTTGCCACGATGTCTGGCACTGCGTCATAAAAGCGGTTGCTTAGCTCTCTTGTTTGAAAGTAGATATCATCATTTTGCGCTGTGCCTCTTGTTTTTGGGCTCTCTGGGCTTAGCGCTGCGTCTCTAAATTTTTGTAGCGCCTCTCTGTCAAGAAGTCTGTCAAAGTGCGCGTAGTCCATCACTTCTACTTTTTGAATTTCATGGCTCGTTCTAAAGCCATCAAAGAAGTGTAAAAATGGCACTCTACCCTTGATCGCCGCTAAATGCGCCACGCCAGCGATGTCCATCACCTCTTGCACTGAGCCGCTTGCTAGCATAGCAAAGCCAGTTTGGCGACAGGCGTAGATATCTTGGTGATCGCCAAATATTGAAAGTGCTTGCGCTGCTATCGAGCGAGCCGAGACGTGGATGACGCCGGGAGGAGCTGGCCTGCGATCTTATACATATTTGGAATTTTTAAAAGTAGGCCTTGAGAAGCCGTGTAGGTCGTAGTTAGCGCGCCAACTTGTAGCGAGCCATGCACCGTGCCAGCTGCGCCGCCTTCGCTTTGCATTTCGACTACTTTTACTGGCATACCAAATAAATTTTTCTTGCCCTGCGCTGCCCAAAGGTCAGTGTAGTCAGCCATAGGCGAGCTAGGAGTGATAGGGTAAATTCCAGCTACTTCGGTAAATGCGTATGACGCGTAAGCTGCGGCCTCGTTTCCGTCCATAGTTTTCATTATTTTTGACATATTTCCGCCTTAAAATTATCTTAAAAATGGCTTTATTATAAAAGAAAAATCCAAAATTTGTCATTAATCTCTATCATTAAAAAATTAAAATTTATAAATAACTAAGATGTAAGTCAAATTTTAATATTGTAGGGTCAAAGTAAAAAGGATGAAATTTTGATAAATATTCATAAAATAGCCTATCTAAGGGTTATCGCGCTAGCTTTTGCAGCTTTTATATTTAATACAACTGAGTTCGTGCCAGTGCCGCTTTTAAGCGACATAGCAAAGGATTTTGGCATGAGTACGGCTGATACTGGGCTCATCATCACGATATATGCGTGGAGTGTGACGATACTCTCTTTGCCATTTATGCTTTTAACTGCAAATTTAGAGCGAAGGTCGCTGCTTTTAAAGGTTTTTATCATTTTTGTCGCTTCTCACGCACTTTGCGCTGTTGCTTGGAATTTTACTGTTTTAGTCATAGCTCGCGTGCTAATAGCCATCTCACACGCCATATTTTGGTCGATCACCGCCTCGCTTGCTGTTAGGGTGGCACCTATCAATAAAAGCTCGCAAGCTCTGGGGCTTTTAGCTCTTGGCACATCGATGGCGATGATACTTGGCTTGCCACTTGGCAGGATTTTAGGTGATAGCTTGGGCTGGCGTGTCACATTTGGACTTATAGGGGTCTTTGCTGTGGGCGTTGGCGCTTGGCTATATAAAATTTTGCCACTTTTGCCTAGCAAAAACTCAGGCTCGCTAAAGAGCCTGCCAGAGTTAGCAAGAAATGGCTTTTTGATGGTGATATTTTTGCTAACTGCTATCGTTATCAGTGCGCATTTTAGCACCTATAGCTACATCGAGCCATTTGCTAAAGATATTAGCGGCTTTGATGGTAAATTTATCACTATATTTTTGCTTTTGTTTGGCGTCGCTGGCATCGTAGCAAGCGTGCTTTTCTCTAAATTTTATAAGCTCATACCAAATGCTTTTACAGCTACATCAATAGCGATCATTTTAGCCTGCTTACTGACGTTAAATTTGATCGCTACAAATGAGAGCTTGATGCTTGCGCTTGCCTTTATCTGGGGCTTGGCATAGCTGGGATAAATATGAGCTTTCAGATCAAGGTGCTAAATTTAGCCTCAAATGCCACGGATGCTGCGATGGCGATATATTCAGCCATTTATAACATCGGCATAGGAGCTGGCGCACTAATAGGGCATCAAACGATAGTTCATCTTGGTGAGCAAAATATCGGCAACGTTGGCAGCCTTTTTGCAGCGGTTGGACTTGTCATTTTTCTCGTTGCAGCGGTTAAATTTAAAAAGGCTAATTAAATTTAGCCTTTTTAAAAAACCAAAAACGTTACAAATTTCTACAAATAAGTGATAATAAATATCATAACTAAGAATAATTTTAGCTAAGCTTTTTTATAATCGTTATCAGAAAACGAATAAATTTTAGGAGCTTGTTATGTCAGTTTTAGTTATCGGAGCAGATGAGATCACGCCTATTAAGGCTGTTTTGCATGATTTGGGCGCTGAGAAGATAGAGCACTGGGACGCTAGAAATGAAAACCGCGTAAATCGCAAGCCGATCCCGCAAGACACCGAGTGCGTGGTGATGCTCACTAGCTTTTTAAATCACAACACGATGAAGACTATTAAAACTCAAGCAAAAAGAGAAATATCCCTATCGTTTGTGCTAAAAGAAGCGTTAGTTGCGTATTTTGCGAGTATTGTAAGGTCTTTGGCCTAGATAAGGAATTTGGATGCAAAGAATAATCGATGAAGTTCGGGTTTTTATCAGATATTGGCGAAATAACTCCAAGTATTTTTGCAAAGCTTGACAAGCTTTCACGTGCGAAAATTTTCATCGCACTTTATAATGTTGGCGTAGAGAGCGAGCTAAAGATCCCGCTTTCATATGCTAAATTTCTAAATTTCAAAGATATTTTTGAGGCTAGGATAAATTTCTTACTGCGTGAGAAATTTTTAAATTTCAAACCAGTTGATAGCTTTTGCATGCCTTCAAACATCATCATAAATGCTTATTTGAAAAATGACTTTAAAGCGTTGAAATTTGTAGCAAAAGAGCCAAAGATGGCAGCTGCAAAGATGATAAAGATGCTTTATAAAAGCGGGAAATTTGAGTTTTTCATTGACGCAGCGCAGATGTTTTGCCAGTTTGTTTATGATAAAATACGCCTCCGCCATCAGGACAAAGAGGTCGTGCTAAATGGCGGCGTCATTTCGGTCAAAAAAGATGGCAAAAATTTACTCAGCGTCATGCCAAGCTTTAAAAGGGTGAGCTTTGATGATATGAGAAATTTAAACGACGACATCGATGCAGCCGTTTGCGCGCTTGGTCACGAGTGCGAGATGGTCTATATCGTCTGCCCTAGAAATGAGGAATTTCAGGCGGCACGTTGAGGTTAGACACTGCTTTGCAAGAGGGTGCATAAAGCTCGTGCCTTATACGATTATTAGTAAAATTTTTTAAAAAGGATAAAAATGATAGGTATAGTTTATGGAAGCAGCATGGGAAATACCGAAGATGCAGCAAAACTTATAAGCGAGGGCTTGGGACTTGAAAACGAGCTTTTAAACGTCTCTGACGTGGACGGGGCAAAGATAAATAGCTTTGACAAGCTCATCCTTGGCACATCGACTTGGGGTAGCGGCGATCTTCAAGATGACTGGGATGCGTTTGATTTTAAAGCGTTAAATTTAAGCGGTAAAACAGTCGCTGTTTTTGGCATGGGCGATAGCGAGAGCTACTCTGATGAGTACTGTAACGGCATGGCAAAGCTTTACGATGAGGTCGTAAAAGCTGGTGCAAAAGTAGTTGGCGAAGTTAGCACTGATGGATATACATTTGATGGTTCTGATGCCGTAAGAGGCGGTAAATTTGTAGGTCTAGCGCTTGATGCTGATAACCAAAGTGACAAGACTGAGGGTAGAATTTCAGCTTGGATAGAGCAGATAAAACCATATTTTGCGTAATAAAATTTAGCTAGATCTTCTAGCTAAATTTATATATCCATAGCCGAGATAAAGCTTTTTATTCTCTCATTTTGGCTGTTAAAAAACTCATCTACTAAGCCATCAAACGCGATCACGCCTTTATCTAAAAATAAAATTCTATCAGCTATCTTTCTAGCAAAATTCATATTGTGAGTGACGATGATCATAGACTTTTCTCTTTTGCAAGAGATAAGATGACCTTTAAAACTTCAGCCTCAAGCTCTGGATCTAGCGCACTTGTAGGCTCGTCAAGTAGCAAAAAGTATGGATTTACAGCTAGCGCTCTAGCGATGGCCACGCGCTGTGCTTGTCCGCCTGAGAGCCTGTTCGGATAGGTATCTTCTTTGTGGCTAAGCCCTACTTTAGCTAAAAGCTCTTTTGCCTCTTTTACCGCTTCGTTTTTATCCTTTTTTTGAACGTAGATCGGAGCTTCAGTGACATTTTGAAGCGCTGTTAGGTGCGGGAAGAGATTGAAGCTTTGAAAGACCATGCCTGTTTTTTTGCAAATTTCTAAAAGCTCTTTTGAGCTTAGCTTCTCTTTAAAATTTACACTCCTATCATCTACCTCTAAAGTGCCACTTTGTGGGATCTCAAGTAAATTTATACATCTAAGAAGTGTTGATTTGCCACAACCAGATGAGCCAACTATCACGGTCGTTTGCCCCTCTTTAAAGCTTGTATTTATGTTATCTAGCACCAAATGATCGCCGTAAGATTTGCTTATATTTTTAAAATTTATAGCCATTAGACATACCTTGAGACAGCTTTTTCAAGCCTTGATTGAAGATAGGTTAAAAGTGTGCAAACCACTAGATAGATGAGCGCTGCTAGGATGTAGAGGATGAGTGGCTCAAAGGTTCTTGCTGCGATCCTTTGAGCGACCATAAACATATCTACCATCGTTATAGAAGCTGCTAGTGAAGTGTCTTTAACAAGGCCTATAAATGTGTTTGAAAGCGGAGGGAGCGAGATCCTCACTGCTTGAGGCGCGATGATGCGCTTTAAAATTTGATAGTGCGTCATGCCAAGCGATGTGGCTGCCTCCCACTGACCTTTTGGCACAGAAAGTATGGCAGCCCTTACAGACTCAGACGCATAAGCGCCCACGTTTAGGCTAAATGCGATAGTGGCCGCACTCCAAGTATCAAGCGTGACGCCGATGCTAGGAAGTCCGTAAAATACAATAAAAAGCTGCACAAGAAGCGGCGTGCCACGAAATATCCAAACATAGGTGGCAAATATAAATTTTAAAATTTTTATATTTGAAAGCCTTGCTACTGCTGTGATAATGGCGATGACAAGCCCTAGCGAAAACGAGAGCAAAGTAAGCGGGATCGTCACTTTTAAAAGTGCGATGATCATCGGTAGCGTCGAGCTTGAAACAAGATCGATCACTCTATCTAAATTTTCCATTTTTGCTTTAACTATTCCTTATTTTTGAAGATATAAAAAAACATACATAAAATTATTATGAAAAATATAATTGGTAGATATATGTTGAAAGCTTCTAGATTACTCTCTGAACCAAATAATGGCAATATGCCTTTTGCTTTTTGCAAGAACTCAACGCTTAATAAATTTAGATAATCATTCCAAACACTTAGAAGTGCGATGAATTGAAATAAAGTTATAAATAAGAGTATCTTGTTTTGTCTTTGCTCCATTTTGGAGCTTTTCTTGGTATAAATTCTTGCTAGATAATCTTTAAAATAGACAACATATTCGTTTGAAGTTTTGATCATATTTTCTATATTCCACTTTTCTTCTATTGCATGGTAAATTTTACTATCAGCCTCAATAGAAAGTTTAAATTTTTGATTAAAAATATTTAGATTTTCGATTTTATTTATTATTGCATCGATTTTATCGCTGTATTCTGATATTTTTGATATAGAGTTATCTTTTAAAATATTGTCATTGTAAAACTCAAGTATTAAATTTATCTGTTTAGATAAATAAAACCAAAGGTATTGCATTTGAAATTGTATTGGTATGTATCTGTATTTATCTTTTTGATTTTGTAATATTATCGTATGAAAGCGACCATTGAAAAAGTATAAATTATCGTGTTTTGAATTTACTGATTTTATTTTTATAGGAGAACTATAGTTTTGATTTCTTTCAGCTAATGAATTTAAATTTAATAAATAATTTGAGTATTTTTCGAACTCTTTATCATTTAAGTTTTCTAAGATAGCTACATTTGTTATATTTCCGCTATTATTTAGTATTTTAAGGCTATCTACACTATCTTTGAGGTTAAAATTTGCATCTATAAATTTTTTTGCCTCTTTGATCAGGTTGTTTTTGTAAATTTAAGATAATAGACGGTAGATACGAACTATCGGTTTCTTTAACAAAGATATTGCGAATACAATTATAAAAATCTAATTTGTCTTGTTCATGCCTTGTGACATTTTCTATATTATTTAGCGGCAAAACAAAGTCAAGCTCATACACTATACAAAATTGAAATAGCCTATAGTCAAACATTAAGTATGCTTGCAAGTCATTTTCATCTATAAAATCAGATATATTAAATTTGTCGTTGATATTAAAATGATCACTTTTCAGTTCTGCTTGTAAATCTTTAGAATTTATAAGTTGGTTATCTAAAATTATAAATGAACTATATAGATTAAAAAGCTCATCCATAGTTTGTTTCCAACAAGGTGCTTTAACGTTTTTATATTTTTTAAAATTTTCAATATTTATCTTTGTATCAAAAAGCTTTATTAATGTTTGTGTATTGATTTCTATTGGTTGAATAATTGTGGTTTTAATATGTATCACAAAAACCCTTTTTCTTTATCGTCAAGGTATTCTTTTTTAATGGTTCTTTGTTGTAGTCTATGACTATTTCATCATTTTTATTTATTTGTTTTATTGTTTCTATGCGAATTGGATTGTATTTTATTTCTACATTTGGCACACTTGAGTGATTTATATAGCTGTATTTTGTTCTAAATGCTCGTACAAGTAATGTTTTATTGCTAAGTGCGTTCCACTCCATAAAAATATAGTTTTGATATTTTCCTAAATTTATACTCTTTGCTATTTCATCATAGTGATCCCAACTCATTACTTGTCCATCTAAAAAGCAAAGTATTGTGCCACTATCTAAATTTTTATTAGCAAAAAGTCCAAATCCGTGAATTTTGCTTTCAGAAATATACGTAAAATTTATATTATCTATTACGGTTTCATTTATAAAGTCTATATTTTTTGTTACATCTGTATCTTTTTCGCTCAAAATTTCTCCTAGTTATACAAAAAAGTAAAGCCAATAAAATTATTGGCTTTAAAAATTATTTTGAAATATCTTTTCCAAAATATTTCATCGAAATTTCGCTTATCTTGCCTTCGGCTTTTAGCTCATCAAGTGCTTTGTTTATCGCTTCTAGTAGCTCGGTGTTGCCTTTTTTAAGAAGTGCAGCTGTTGGCATCGGCTCATTGCTAGTATATGCGATCTTTAGCGGTGCATTTGGGCGCTGTTTGATGTAGTCAAAAAATGTGACATTGTCATTTATCGTATCATCAGCTCTTTTTGAGATGATAAGCTCCACTCCTTTGCTAAAGCCATCAGCCACGACTACTGTTGCGCCATTTTTCTCAGCTATCGCTGCCCAGTTGCTAGTCGCAGAATGCACGCTCTTTTTGCCCTTTAGATCAGCAAAACTTTTGATGTCGTTATTGTCTTTATGCACGACTATTACGGGATATGGCATGGTGTAAGGCACGCTCATATCATACTTTTTCTTTCTATCTTCGTTTATGCTAACTTGGTTAAAAACGACATCTGCTTTGCCAGCGTCAAATGCAGCAAGCATCGCATCCCATGGAGCTGTTAGAAACTCGATCTTTAAATTTAGCTTCTTTGCAACAGCTTTTGCGATATCTACGTCATATCCTACTAGCTCGCCCTTTTCATCATAAAATGAGTAAGGTGAGTAAGTGCCTTCAGTTGCGACTATAAGTTCGCCTTTTTTGATAGTTGAAGCATTTAAATTTAAAGCTAAAAAAGCACCTGCGATAAAGCCAAAAATGGGCTTAAAATTCATTGATTCTCCTTATTTAGAAATGTCTTTGCCGAAGTATTTAAGCGAAATTTCGCTTAAACTCCTTCTTTGCTAAGCTCATTTAGGGCAATATTTATCTTATTTAGTAGCTCTTTGTTACCTTTTTTAACAATCGCAGCCGTATACATCGGCTCATCGCCAGCTTCGATGATCTTTATAGGGGCGTTTGGATGTTGTTTGATGTAGTCATAAAACATCACCGCATCATCTATCGTATCATCTGCTCTTTTTGTGATGATCAAATTTATCTGATCGCTCAAACTATCAGCCACAACTAGCTTGGCGCCATACTTTTCAACGGTTGGTATCCACATGCTATTTACTGAATGCACACTTTTTTTACCCTTTAGATCAGCAAAACTTTTGATGTCGTTATTGTCTTTATGCACGACGATGGCCGAGTAAGAGACCATATATGGCACGCTGTAGTCATACTTTTTCTTTCGCTCGTCGGTTATACTTACTTGGTTAAACACCACGTCCGCCTTGCCAGCGTCAAATGCCGCAAGCATCGCGTCCCATGAAGCTTCGATAAATTTTGGCTTTACGCCTAGTTTTTTAGCCACGGCTCTTGCTATCTCTACGTCATAGCCCATTAGCTCATCTTTTTCATTGTGAAATGAAAATGGCGAATAAACGCCTTCTGTTGCTATCCTTATGACGCCATCTTTTTTGATCTGCTCGTAAGAATTTGCTAAGGCAGAATTTAAAGAGAGCAAACAGCCAACTACGCAGAGCGCACCAAATTTAAAAGCACTAGAAAATTTCATACAAAACTCCTTATAGAAAAAATAAAATCAATAACGGAATTTGCAAAAAAAGAAAATTTTTAAGATTTATGCAAATGTCAGTCGCAACTGCGACCTAGGTAATATTTTGGCGCTATTTTATCACAAAAATAAAAGGGCGGCGCCTCACTCCGCTAAAAGTGAGACCGCTAGAGCTTTTACCCCCTTAAAATCAACCTTACCGCTTGCAAGCGTTGGGATATCATCAACGATAAATATATAGCTTGGCATCATTATAGGAGCTAGGCTGCTCTCTTTTAAAATTTGCTCGATATTCTCAGGCTCTGTGCCACTTTTTACTAAAAGTGCGATCGCTTCGCCTTTTTTGCTATCTGGCACGTTTGCGCTACTAAAGACAACGTCGCTTCCGAGCACCTTTGCAAGCTCTTCTTCGACGCTTCCAAGGCTTATCATCTCGCCGCCTATCTTGGCAAATCTTGAGTATCTATCGACGATAAACACAAAGCCATTTTCATCGATGTGGCCTTTATCGCCAGTTTTATAATATCTTACGCCATCAATGTGCGTGATGACTTCGCTTGTTTTAGCTTCGTCGTTTAGATAGCCCTTCATCACCTGCGAGCCGCCGATCACGATGAGTCCGTCTGTGCCAGTTTCTAGCTCTTCAAGCGTCTCTGGTCGATTATTTTTATGATAGTGCCAGGTAGAGGCATGCCAACGCTGCCAGGTCTATTAAATGTAAGCTCTTTTAGGCTCTCTTTTCTAGGATATTTGGCATATTTACAGCAGCTACCGGCGCCGTTTCAGTCGCGCCATATCCTTCATAAATCTCTATGCCAAATTTGAGCCTAAACTCGTCTTTTATCTCAGGTTTTAGCTTTTCAGCCCCAGCTACGACCATTCTGGCACTTTGAAACATCAACGGATGAAGCTTTTTGTTTCTGGTATAGAGCCTAAAGAAGGTCGAGGTGCCAAAGATGATGCTAGCGCTGTGTCTTGCGGCCATTTTACCGATAGTCGCTCCGTCTGTTGGGTCGGGCACGCTTACCATTTTTATGCCCTCGCAAAGCGGCATGAGCGTGGTGACTGTTAGTCCAAATGAGTGAAATACTGGGAGTGAGTTTAAGATCACGTCATCTTTTTTGAAATTTAGAAGTTCGCTTATTTGCTTAATGTTTGCAAGTAAATTTTTGTGGCTTAGCTCGATGCCTTTTGGCTCGCCCTCGCTACCGCTACTAAATAAAATAGTAGCCGTATCCTCTAAGCTTACACGCTTAAAATAGCAAAGCTTGATGAGCCAAGCTGGAGCAAAAAACGCAGTTAAAAGCGCTATAAATTTCTCTTTTTTGAGACGCTAGCTGAGAGATCTTCTGCAAATTTTGCCTTGTCACTCATCGCATCTTTTAGATCAAAGCCCTTAAGTGCTAGCTTTTCAAGAAATTTGCTAGATGTGATCACTGTGTTTATATTTGCCTTTCTTAGGGCGTGATTTAGCGAGGTCTCATTTAGCGTGTAGTTTAAATTTACGCTCACTTTGCCCATGGCAAGAAGCGCCATATTTACGATGGCTGCGATGCTTGAGCTAGGCAATAAGATGCCTATATTTTTCTCATCTTTTAGCTCGCGCTTGAAAATTTTGATAAATACTAAAACCGCTGTTATAAATTTCAAGTTGCTTAAATTTAGTCCAGTGCTGTCGCTCACGCACTCTTTAAATTTATTCTCTTTTGCGTTATTTAGCCACTCGTTTGTTAGTGGTTTTTGCCTTGAGATAAAGCTCTCCCACGATGAAAAGCTAAGCTCAAGTACCTTTTGCTTCATCTTCGCAGCGTTTATAAATGTGGTTATTGGCTTGCCAAAGGCGACGATGATGTCGCGTCTGCCGTTTTTAGAAGTGAGGTCTTTATAAAATTTACTAGCTCTTGAAAAGCTCGAACCCCAAAGGCCACGAAGGTAAAACGGCACGATGCAAATTTCTTCTAGATCTCTGATGATAAGCTCAAAGCCCTTTTGAAATTCATTTATCTGGCCGTTGTAGCTGATGTGGCCCTCTGGGAAAAGTGCGACCACTTCGCCATTTTTTAGGCACTCTCTAACTAGCTCTATGGACTCTTTGCTGGCCCCTGCGCCTATTGGGATCACTTTAAAAAATTTAAAAATTTGCTTTAGATACCATTTGTTATAGATCATTCTATACATGACAAATCTTATGCCCCTAGGGCTTGCAGCTTGTAGCACGAGCCAGTCGATCCAGCTGATGTGATTGCCAAGAAGTAGTGCGCCGCCACTTTGCGGTAAATTTTGAAGTCCTTCAACGAAAAAGCGGTACTTTGTCTTTAAAAATGGCAACAAAAGTAGTCTTGTAAAAAGGTGTGGAAGCTGCAAAATGGCGTAAAAACTGCCAATCAGACAAACAAGCGCTGTAAAGACAAAGAGCCCAGTGGTTGAAATTTCAAAATATACTAAGCCTATGCCAATTGCCAAAAATAGCAGCATTGAGACGTTTTGCAAGAAGTTGTTTGCTGCCATTATCTTGCCAGTGCTCTTTTGCGGGGCAAAGTACTGGATCATCGCATTTAACGGCACTATAAAAATTCCACCAAAAAAGCCAAATGCAAATGAGCTAAGGCTCACTACGCCGATGCTTGAACCAAATGCGAAAAATAAAAGCGAGAAAAATATACCCATAGCACCCATCGGTACGATACCAAGCTCGATGTGTAGCTTTGACATAGAGCCAGCCACGTATGAGCCAAATGCGATACCTATGGCGCTTACTGCAAGGATCGCTTGCACCGCTAGTGAGCTATCGTCATTAAAAACTGCCTTGTATTGAGCCTGGAAGGCTGCTATGATGATCTGAGAGATGCCCCAAAATATGCTTAGCCCAGCGATACTTAGCCAGATATTTTTATCTGATCTTACCTCTTTTAAATTCTCTCTTAAGTAGCTAAGGCTGATGTATTTTTTGAGCTCAAATTTTCGCTTTGTTCATTTGTTTCGCTGATATATGGTAGCTTGTAGGCAAAGTAGGCTTCAAGCGCGCTAAAAACGACCAAAAAGATGCCGATAGGATAGACGCTTTTTAAAATTTCTTCCGAGTTTTCGCCTTGGATGTATAAATTTTCAAATATAAATGAAAATAAAAATGAGCTAACCAAGATAGCTACGATGGTAAGCGCTTGGATGATGCCGTTTGCTGTGCCAAGTCGCTCAGTGCCGACAAGCGCTTTGATGATGCCATATTTTGCTGGCGAGTAGATCGCACTTTGAGCAGCCAAAATGAGTGTGAGCGCAAATGCCACGCCAAAAGCACCCAAAAGGTAGCTAATAAGCACCGCAACGCTGATAACAACGCCAAAGACGGCGCAAATTCTAATAACCTTTGTCTTTGCAAATTTGTCATTTATAAAGCTTGAAGGCGAAAATAAAAATATAAATGGAAGCAAGATCATCGCATTTATAACGGCTGTTAGGATGAAAAGCGTGTCGCCTGAGTAGGTCTTTAAAAGGACGTTTTGAATTGTTATTTTGTGCGCTAGATCGACACTTGCGTTTAAAAATGCGATCGCAAGGTAGGGCAAAAAGCCAGTGACTTTTAGTAAATTCCTCATGAATAAAGCCTTTTTGGATTTAAAATTTTGTAAATCTAACAGCAAAATATTTAAAATATCATTAATAAAAAACTCTAGCCATAAATTTTGTGGTAAAATTTCTTTGAAAAAATTTAAATTTTATATGCTTTTGGATAAAATCACACAATCTAAAAAATAGGAAAAATTTTATTATGAATTATGAAATAATCGTCGTTGGCGGCGGACATGCTGGCATTGAGGCAAGTCTTGCGGCTGCTAGAATGGGCAAACAAACTTTACTGATCACGATATTAGCCGAGCAAATAGGCGCTGCAAGCTGTAACCCAGCCATCGGAGGCCTTGCAAAAGGACATCTTGTAAAAGAGATCGACGCGCTTGGCGGTCAGATGGGGCTTACAACTGACGCCGTTGGTATCCAGTTTCGCGTGCTAAATGAGAGCAAAGGCCCAGCAGTACGTGGTAGTCGCGCTCAGATCGATATGGATAGATACCGCGTTTATATGAGAAATTTGCTTTTAAACACGCCAAATTTAGAAATTTCTCAAGAGATCGCTACTGAAATTTTAAGCGAAAATGGCGAGATAACAGGCGTTAAAACTCATCTAAATAACATCTATAACGCAAAAAAAGTGATAATTACAACTGGCACATTTTTAAACGGGCTAATCCACGTTGGATTTAACAAGCTTGAAGCTGGCCGTGTGGGCGAGCTAAGCGCAAAGGATCTAAGCTCTAGCCTAAGGGAGCTTGGGTTAAATTTAGGCAGGCTAAAGACCGGAACATGCCCAAGGATAGACGCAAAAACGATAAATTTTGAAATTTTAGAGAAGCAAGATGGCGACGCAAATCCCTCTGCATTTAGCTTTAGAACTAAAAATTTCTCCCCAACGCAGCTACCATGTTACATCGCTTATACAAACGAAACCACCCATGAGATAATCCGCTCAAATTTTGACAAAGCACCACTTTTTACAGGTCAGATCGAAGGCATAGGACCAAGGTATTGCCCTAGTATCGAGGATAAGATAAACCGCTTTGGCGATCGCGACAGACACCACCTTTTCATCGAGCCTCAGACTCTTGAAGCGACAGAGTACTACATAAACGGCTTTTCAACGAGCCTGCCTTATGAGGTGCAAATGCAGATGCTCCGCTCTGTAAAGGGCTTTGAAAACGCCAAAATCGTAAGGCATGGATACGCCATCGAGTATGATTACGTCGAGCCAACACAGCTAAAACACAGCCTTGAGACCAAAAAGGTAAAAGGGCTTTATCTGGCTGGACAGATAAACGGCACGACTGGATACGAGGAGGCCGGCGCTCAGGGGCTAATGGCTGGTATAAATGCAGCGCTTTCGCTGGATAACAAAGAGCCGCTTATCTTGCGCCGTGATGAGGCGTATATCGGCGTTTTGATAGATGATCTTGTGACAAAAGGGACAAAAGAGCCATATAGGATGTTTACGAGTAGGGCGGAGTATCGCTTGCTTTTGCGTGAGGAAAATGCCATTTTAAGGCTTGGCGGATATGGTCATGAGCTTGGGCTGCTTGATGATGAGACTTTTAACGAGATCAAAAATATAAAAAGAAATTTAAAAGAGGGGTTAGAGTTTTTAAACAGCACTCAGATCACGCCAAGCAAGGCAAATTTAGAGCTTTTAGCAAGTCTTGATGAAGAGCCGATCAGCCAAAACGTGAGCCTTCAAAAGATAGTTGCACGCAAGAGCTTTACGGCTGAAAAACTAAGAAAGCTTGATGAGAGATTTGCCACACTTGATGATGCGAGCATGGATCAAATTTTAACCGAGTGCAAGTATCAGCACTACATCGGTGAGCAGAAAAATCAGATCGAGAAGATGAAAGATATGATGAACGTCAAAATCCCTGAAAATTTCGACTTTAGAAGCATAAGCGGTCTTAGCAACGAGGTGGTCGAAAAGCTTGAGAAATTTGCCCCGCCAACGCTTTTTGCGGCGAGTGAAATTTCAGGTATCACGCCAGCAGCGATCGATATCTTGCATATCTACATAAAGATGAGCGAGAAAAGGCTTAAATTTAAGCCTTTTATGGTTTTAAAGTTTAACTAGCGTTTAAAATTTAAAACAAAGTTACTCGTGTTTAGTAGTTGCTATTTATAATTTTTTAAGTTTAATAAATTTTATTATTAAAAATTTCTATTTTACAAGCGCTAAAATAGAAAATTTTTTATCTTAACGTTTGGACATTAGGTCAAATTTCTCTTTTATAAGAAGCTTGAAGTCGCGATATACAGGCGTTTTTAGATAAAATTTATTTCAAATTTTAGTGTAAAAAAAGCTTAAATTCACTTTATTTTTACAAACTATATTATGAGATTATAGTTTTTTAATTTTTTGGGAGTATAATCATTTAAATTTTATTTATAGAAAGGAAATTAATGTCAGTAAAGCAAGAAAGACGAAGCTTTATCGGCCTTGCGTTTGGTGCCGTGGCAGCTGTCGGTGGTGCGATGTCACTAGTTGCCATGAAAAAGACCTGGATCCGCTCCCTAGCGTAAAAGCTGCTGGTTTTACAACTGTCGATCTAAGCCCGATCAAAGATGGCGAGATGAGACAGGTTGAGTGGCGTAAAAAGCCTATTTTCATCCTCAAAAAAAGCCCAGATATGGCTAAAAATGACAAGAGAGATGTAGTCGTTGGAGATGCGAGGTATGTAGTTCTTATCGGACTTTGTACGCACCTAGGATGTATCCCTGAATATAAAGCGAGCAAGCAAATGTTTGTCTGTGCCTGTCATGGCGGCGAATTTAACGTTGATGGCGTGCAAACATACGGACCTCCACCAAGACCGCTTGATATCCCACCATTTAAGATAGATGGAACCAAGCTAGTTCTAGGCGAAACAAGCCCAGAATACGAAAAATTAGTAGCTAAAGCTTAGGAGGTTAGCGATGTCTTTATCTCATAAATCAACTGGCGTTATTGACTGGCTTGACCAGCGCCTAGCTTTTACAAAGCTTATGAAGGTTCTAGTTAGCGAATACTGGATCCCAAAAAATATAAATTTCCTTTGGGCGATGGGTGTTATCCTAACGACGCTTTCTTACTTTTGATCATCACTGGCTTTTTGCTTATGATGTATTACAAACCAGACATACATTTAGCCTTTGATAGCGTAAACTACACTATCATGCAAGAGGTCGAGTATGGCTGGCTTTGGCGTCATATCCACGCGATTTCAGCTTCGACGATCTTTCTTATCATGTATATCCACTTGCTTACCGGACTTTACTACGGCTCATACAAAAGAGGCAGAGAGGTTATTTGGGTAAGCGGTATGGTGCTATTTATCTGTTTTTCAGCAGAGGCATTTAGCGGCTATATGCTCCCATGGGGTCAGATGAGCTACTGGGCGGCGACTGTTATCACTCAGCTCTTTGGTGGTGTGCCAGTTATCGGCGATGCTTTGGTTGAGTGGATCAGGGGTGACTACGCAGTTGGCGACTCAACACTTACTAGATTTTTCATGCTTCACGTCTGCTTGCTACCACTTGTGACTATCGTTGTTTTGGTTATCCACTTCTACTCATTAAGAATTTCCTCACGTAAATAACCTAACAAGCGAAGATATCGACTTTGAAGTAGAGGCGCAAGAGTATCTACACGGCGACAGAGCAAAAGCTAAAGTCATACCATTTTGGCCAGGATTTTTGGCAAAAGACTTCATGTATGTATCATTTTTTATGATATTTGTTATGTATCTTGTTTGCTATCACTTCAACTTTGCGATGGATCCTATCAACTTTGAGCCAGCAAATCCACTAAAAACTCCACCACACATCTACCCAGAGTGGTACTTCTTGTGGCAATATGAAATTTTACGTGGCTTCTTCTTTGATATAGCTGGAATTTCAGCTTATAACATCGGTCTTATCGCATTTGCATTCGCAGGCGTTGCCTTTATGCTTATACCTCTTTTTGACAGAAGCGACCTTGTAGCTCCAGCTCACAAAAGACCACTATTTTTCGTATGGTTTTGGGTGCTAGTTGCTGACCTTATCGTATTATCTATATATGGCAAGCTCCCAACAGGCGGCATCAACGACTGGATAGGATTTTACGCGTCACTGCTATTTTTAGTGCTATTTATAATCGCACTTCCAGTTATCACAATACTTGAAAGAAAAAGGGGCTAATCATGAAAGAGCTTAAAATTTTTGCCATCGTTGTTATCCTTTCAGGTATTTTATATTGGGGCATCGAGCCTTACGCTCACACAAAGCTTCATCCGCACACTGCAAATGCTGAGTATAACTTCTCAAAAGAAGATACTGACTACGCTAAACACTTTTTAGAGCAGAAAAAAGAGGCGCTTGAGGCTGCAAAAGCTAGCGGCAACAAAGCTAGTATAGAAGCAGCTACAAAAGATGTTGAGACAGCACAAAAAATTCTTGATGATTACACAGCTTTTTGGGCTGATATAAACTCGATCGACCTTGCAAAAGGTGACGCCGCAAAAGGCGCTGAAACATTTGGCGCAGCTGGATGCACAGGATGCCACGGCATCGAGGCAGCCGGCACGTCAGCTAGTATGGACGCTGAGACAGCTAGCCAAAGCTTTGGCGTAGTACCACCAGACCTTAGCACAGCTGGTAAAATTTACTGATGAGAGATTTTTGGCTGCACTTATCAAAAATCCAACTATGGCTGTAAAACTATCTCAGTAAATTTAACGACGAGCATCCTTATCCGATGACTGCATTTATGGGTGCTGGCGGCGATATAAACGCTGAGATCGCTGACATAGTTGCTTATCTTAAAAAGGTATCAGCTGATGCAGATGCAAAGAGCAAGATCACTGAAGAAAAGGTCTTTGCTGATGCATGTCAAAGATGCCACGATATGAAGTATGATAAAAAGTATGCTTTCAGCAACAAAGCAAGCCTTGCAGCATATATGGGCTCAAACCCACCTGATCTATCTATGATGATCCGCTCAAAAGGTGCTGACTACTTGCATAAATTTATAAACGATACTCAAAAGATGCTTCCAGGCACTGCTATGCCTAGAGTTGGCTTAAACAAAGCCGCTGAAGACGACATAGTATCTTACATAGAAAAAGTAGGCGATAGTAAAAAGGCTGAGCGCGAGAGCACAGGCATTTACGTGATGATCTACTTCTTTATCTTAGGAATTTTTGCTTGGCTTTGGAAACGCAAAGTCTGGAGCGAACTCCACTAAAATTTAAGAGCCTTTTTGGCTCTTAAATTCTCTCTAGGTAAATTTACATATATAAATAGGTATTTTTTAAAATTATTCTTTTACAAATTTAATAAAGCTGTCTTTGCAAATTTTAAAATTCCATTCACCCCTAAGAATTGGCTACTAAAATTTGGCTTCGCTTACAGCTTAACTCAAATTTTAGAGCCGAAATTACTTGTTCATGAAATTTTAAAATTTTGTTAGAAATTTCTTAAAAGCAAACTGCATGCAATGCGCCAGCATAATTGCATGCCACTTCTAACGTTGTCGGAGTTAGGGGATCGTTAAGGGGAAGAGAGCGACTTCGTAATTCAAGCCTCTTCCCCCTTAACAAAGAAATAAACTTTGAATTTCAAAAAAACTTTAATTTACAAATTTTAAAATCTTACTCACTCGCCTTAGCAGACTACTAAATTTAGGCTACACTACGTTTAGCACTGAATTTAGAGCCGTGATGTGCTCTTAAAATTTGCTTGAGTTTCTTTGTCATAAAACGCATGCAGTGCTTTAGCAAGATTGCATGCCCCTTGAATGTGCGAGGGGATTGGGTGATTTAAAAAGGGGGATAAGGGACGGCTTTGCTTCGCTAGCTCGCAACTGCAAGCAGACCGTAATTCAAGCCCCCTTGTCTCCCTTTTGGATAAAAAGAAATTTACAAATTTAATAAAGCTATCTTTGCAAATTTTAAAACTTTCACTCACTCGCAAGAGTTGACTACTAAAATTTGGCTTCGCTTACAGCTTAGCTCAAATTTTAGAGCCGAAATTACTCGTTCATGAAATTTTAAAATTTGCCTTTATTGATTGACTAGCTTAAATTTCGAGGTTAAAAGCATTTGAGAAATTTGATTGAATTTTGCGCATTAATGGCATTATACGTGCAGTTTGTAAGAAAAGATGTGCTTAACAAAAGATGTGGCAAATGTGAGGATATTAACAGCCACTAAGCGAGTAAATTTGTATTTTCTAGCAAATTTACTCAGCAAAAAACCACATAAATTTACGCAAAACAGCCAAATATAGCTCGCCGTAAAGCCACACTAAATGGCTAAATTTCTTTGGCGATTTTGCTCATTTTGTTTATCAGCTCTTCGCGCTCGCTTGATTTTAGGTTGCCGTATTGAAGCTTTGTCATCATCTGCATGAAGTCAAACTGCTTAAACATCTGCGCATCGCTCTTTAGCTCTTTTTCAAGCTTCTCATAGATCTTCTCTGTCTCTTTGTTGGCTTTTTCTAAATTTTGTAAAAAGCTTCCAGTAGTGCTTGCATCAAGGTCGTTTTTGGCTGCCTTGTCGATGGCATTTTTTAAATTTGATAAATTTTCAGAAATTTTCATCTGCACTTCCTTTTGGATTTTAAAATTTAGAGCAAATTTTATTCCTAAATTTCATCCCACCACTTTTTTCTAGGTGGATTTTGCACTGTAAAAACCTCTGCGATCATTGGCGTTGCGTAGTTTAGCTCAAGTTTTGTAGCCGCCTTTTCAAAACGCTTGATCGGCTCATCCCAAGCGTGATAAGAAAGATCAAATTTGCCCCAATGCACCGGCACGCCAAGCTTAGCTTCAAGATCTTTTAGTGCTTGCGCTGACTCCTCTGGCTTCATATGCACGTAAGGCCAGCCATCGCTGTAAGCGCCATTTTCTATGAAAACTAGATCAAATCCACCAAATTTCTCATTTATCATCTTAAAATGCTTGCCATATCCGCCGTCTCCGCTAAAATAAAAGCTAAAGCCGTCCTCTTTAACCGCCCAGCCGCCCCAAAGCGTGGTGTTTCTTTTGAATGTACGCCCGCTAAAGTGCCTTGAGGGGCAAAAAGTGAAGTTTAAATTTCCTATCTTTTGCTCATTAAACCAGTCAAACTCGTAAATTTTGCCTTCATCCACGCCCCATTTTACGAGGTGAGCTTTGACGCCAAGTGGCACTGGAAATTTGGCTATCCTATCTTTTAGCTCAAGTATCGTTTTATAGTCAAGATGGTCGTAGTGATCGTGCGAGATGAGGGCGATGTCGATCACCTCTGGGTAGTCGCTAGCGGTGATGGCGTGCTCGTAGGCAAAGGGCTTGCCGCCAACTGGCAGAGGGAATGCTCGGTGCAAAACTGGGTCTGTGACGATGATCTTATCATCAAGCTTGCAGATTAGGCTAACGTGCCCAAGCCAGATAAACTCGCCATTTTTGAGGGCATTTGTGTCAAATTTTAAATTTAGCAAAGGGCACTTTGGTAGCTTGCCTTTTGGTGGAAAGAGCGCTTGAGGGACGTAATTTAACATAGACGCTTGCGGACTTTTCTTTACCATATCAATCGTTGGCTCTAAATTTATAAAAACTTTGCCATTAAAATTTGGCGAAGCCTCTATCAGCTTTTGGCTCTTGGCATCTGGTCTGCCACCAAAAACAGGGGCAAATTTCATAAAAGCAAAAACTGAAGCGATAAATAAAACTATGACTATAAAAATTTCCATCAATAATCCTTTTAAATTTAAAGGTTGGATTATATTTTATATTTTTAAATTTCAGTTTCATTTAATTAACCCAAGCTTAAAAAACTAATTTTTAAGTTTAAACTTAATTAAGATAATTTTACTCTTTTTACTAATTATCCGTTATGAAATATTAATCTTTTTTGATTAATCATACGATAATAACGCTGTTTAATAGCATATCTTAAACTAATATAAAATAAAAATTTAATTTCAAAAATACAAAATTTGTCAGATAGCTGACGGAATTTAATCGCCAGAAGTTATAGAATTGTTTCAAAAATTTCAGGAAGGAGCGTTTGAGATGTTAAATAAAAATTTAACTATCTCTATTCATGTGATTAACAATCACTCTATTAGTGAGCAGGGCGGTCTTGCCTTGTTTTTTAGGAGGAAATTTATGAAAAAACATAAATTTGTGATTGCCGATTCTAAACGCTGCATAGGATGTGCGACCTGTATGGCTGCATGTTTTAAAAGTGCTTATGAACGCGGCAAACTATCACGTGCAAGGCTAAGCGTCTTAAGAGAAGCTAGCGGTGTTATGCCGACTCAGTGCAGACAATGCGACGATGGCCCTTGCGCAAATGTATGTCCAACTGGAGCGTTGCGATTTAATGATAATTGCATCGAACTTCACGAGGAAATTTGTATAGGTTGCAAGATGTGCACGATCGCTTGCCCTTATGGTGCGATAAGCTCAAGTGCAGAGCTTATGCCTTCAGTAAATTACGCTGTCGAGCCAAAATACTATCTTGAAGTAGAGTCACAATCAGGCGCAAAAAACATCGCAGTAAAATGTGATATGTGCTTTGGCCGTGAAAATGGACCAGCTTGCGTTGATGTATGCCCAACAAGCGCTCTTATAATGGTAGATCCAGAAGAGGGCAAACATAAGCTTGGCAAGAGGATAGACTACGAAGCAGCGAATAAATTTGCTACTGAAAATTTTAAACGGACAAGGAGCATAAGATGACTACGGTTTATATGCTATTTCTTGTAAGTGCCGTCGTTAGTATCTTGCTCTACTGCGCTCCAAAAGCCGCTGTTAAAGTTGGTTTTGGACTAAGTGCTATAAGCTGCTTTTATGCGATGTGTCACTTCGTTGCAAATATGGGAGTAAGTGATAGCTTTGCTCTTATGGATGGCTTTTTGTATTCGCCAAAATTTGCACTAAATCCACTTGGAAATTTCTTCAGCTTTGTCGTTGTTTTCATCGGATTTGCAAGTAGTGTTTATGGTATGAGCTATGCAGAAGAGTACATAAAAAAAGCAAACGTTGGTGTGTTTGCATGTTTGTTTAACACATTCATCCTTTCAATGCTTCTAGTAATCAGCGCTGATAATGTATTTTGCTTTGTTGTTTTATGGGAGCTTATGACTCTTGTATCATCATTTCTTATCATCGTCAATGACGGTAAAAATACACTTAAAGCGGTTATGGTATATCTTGGCATCGCACAAATTGGTGCATTTTGTATAACCTGTGGCTTGCTTATCACAGCTTACTATGCAGGAAGCTTTGAATTTAGCGCATTTATGGGTGTTAAGATGCCATTTGGCGCTTCTGCTGCTGTATTTGTACTATTCTTGGTCGGCTTTGGTAGTAAAGCTGGTATGTGGCCATTCCACGTTTGGCTTCCACAAGCTCACCCAGCAGCACCATCAAACGTTTCAGCCCTTATGTCAGGCGTTATGATCAAAGTTGCTCTATTTACTCTAGTTAAATTTACACTTTACCTACCACTTAGCACATACTTTGGTCTTACAATACTCGCTCTTGGTGCAGCTAGCTCACTATTTGGTGTTTTATACGCTCTTTGCCAACACGACTTCAAAGCTTTGCTTGCTTACCACTCAGTTGAGAACATAGGCATCATCTTGCTAGGTCTTGGTACTGGTATTTACGGCGTTGCAGCTGGAAATTTAACACTTGCAGCAGTAGGTTTTCTAGCAGGTTGCTACCACGTAGTTAACCACGCTATATTTAAAGGTCTGCTTTTCCTTTGCGCTGGTTCAGTTATCCACGCTACTCATACACAAAATATGGACATCCTTGGTGGTCTTGCTAAAAAGATGCCATGGACAAGCCTTGGTATGTTTATAGGTATCATGGGTATCGCAGCTTTACCTCCAGTAAATGGCTTTGTTTCAGAGTGGTTTACATATCAAGGTATGCTTCAAGGTGCGATGGGAGAAGGAACATTAGTTAGATATGCATTTACACTTGGCGTCGTAGCTCTTGCGCTAACAGGCGTTTTGGTTGGTATGCACCTTAAACTTTACGCTGTTATCTTTGCAGGTACTCCAAGAGATCAAAAAATTTGGGAAAATGCTAAAGAGAGTCCGATAGGTATGGTTCTTGGTATGATCATCCTAATGATAGGCTGCGTTGGCTTTGGTCTTGGCGCAAACTACATAGTTGATTACATCATGCAAGCTGTAAATTCTATCGCTATAAGCGACTATAAAGCTAGCCTTGGTGCTATAAATGTAACTTCACCTATGGGCAGCATGATCTCAACTCCACTTATCGCTTTAGTCCTATGTGCGACTATGATTTTGCCATTTATCATCCTTGCTGTTATGAAAGCAAACAGAGATAAACCACGCGAAACTGATCCTTGGGCTTGTGGCTTTAAATATAGCTCACGTATGCAAATGACAGGTGGTCCATTCACTGGCGACCTTAGAAAAATTATGCAATGGCTATTTAGAGCTGATAAAAAAGTAGTTACTAGAAATTATTTTGACGCGGTTGAGTATCACAACCATCCAAAAGATATTTGGTGGGGAATGTTTTATGAGCCAGTCATTAAATGGTGTGTGAAATTTGCTGATAAGCTAGGTATTGTTCAAAGTGGTTATACAAATGTATATGCACTTTATATCTTGCTATATCTTTGTGTCATACTTGCTGTGGGCTACTTTTTAGTTTAGGAGACGAAAATGCAAACTATACTTTTAATGATATTTCAAGTAGTCGTTATCGTTTTGGTAGCTCCTTTGTTTGATGGTATGGCAAGAAAACTTAGAGCTAAACTTCAATCAAAACAAGGTAGCGATTTCTTTCAAACATATCGCGACATTATAAAACTCTTTAGAAGAGGAAGAACCGTCCCTGAGTGCTCACACTGGGTATTTAGATGGGCTCCATTTTTCCTTTTTGCAACTTCAGCTGCAGTACTAGCTGCTATACCTATAACATATAGCAAAGACACTGTATTTGGAGCATATTCAGATATATTTGTTATCCTCTATCTTGGTGCGCTACTTAGATTTGTATTTGGTGCAGCTTCAATGGATAGCGGCAACCCATTTGCAGCAACAGGTGGCGGCAGGGAGCAAATGCTTGGTGTTTATGTTGAGCCAGTTATGATTATGTGTTTAATCGTAGTTATGCTTGCAGCTAAAACATCAAATTTAGTTGAGATCCAAGAGATGGTAAGAACTGGTGTTATCGGATATCAAATTCCAAGTTTTGCCGTTGCTTCTATCGCATTTTTGTGGTGTATGTATGTTGAGACTGGTAGAAAGCCATTTGACTTAGCTGAAGCAGAACAAGAGCTTCAAGAGGGTGTTCTTGGTGAGTATGCTGGTAGCGACCTTGGCTTAGTTCAAGCATCACTTATATTAAAACAGTTTGCTATGATAGGACTTTTCCTAAGCATATTTGAGCCATGGAATTTTAGCAATCCTTTCTTAGCTATTATCGTTTTTGTGATAAAAACTGGAGTATTTTACGTCGCAGCTGTATTTATAGACAACTTTGGACCACGCTTTAAAATGACTTCATCTTTACGCAAAAATGCTCTTGGTGCACTTGCTATTTCGTTTGTTGCACTAACACTTTATGTAGTAGGAGCGTGAGATGCAAACACTAGATATATTAGCCATTTGCATGATCGTAACTTCGCTTGCGGTTTTTGGCCTTAGAAGCTTGAAACTCTCAATCATCGCTTATGCGATAGAGACGCTACTTTTAGTTAGTATATTTTTCTTGCTATCTGAGAAATTTAACGCTGAGCAGCTAAAAACTTGGGCGATCGTTGCGTTTTTTACCAAAGTTCTTTTCGTGCCAGGAATTTTGTTCTGGCTTATCAAAAAACTTGGCGTAGTTAGCGAAGATGAGCCAGTTGGTGGATTTTTTGTAAGCCCTGTTATTGCTATGGGATTTTCTCTAGCTCTTTCAATGAGTATCCACCCTATATTTTTAAAATTCTCTCTTATCAAAGAAGAGATTATGTTAATCGCTGCTGGAACAGTCTTTATGATGGGAATTTTTGGCTTTATGCTAAGAAATTCATTTGTAAAACAAATTCTAGCTTACTGCTTGTTTGAAAACGGTATCCACCTAAGCCTTGCTCTAATGGCTTACAACTCACATGAGCTAGTTGAGCTTGGAATTTTAACAGATGCGATATTTGCTGTTATTATCATGAGCGTTCTAGCGATTAGATTTTATAAAGCTTATGATAGCTTAGATACTTCTAAAGCTTCAAATTTAAGGGGTTAGAGATGGATAGTTTAGCTTTAATACTTATCTTACCGCTCCTTGGTGCTTTGATCTTGTTTTTAAGTCCTAAAAACTATGCAGTACTTAGCGGACTTCATGTCTTGTTTTCTGCTGCGACATCAGTGGCTTTACTTAACAATGTTCTTAAAGTTTTAAGTGGCGGAACTTTTTATAGTTTTGATAAATTTTTATTCTTAGATAGCTTAGGCTGTGTTTTCTTGGTGCTTATCGCCGTAACTGGATTTATAGTAAATTTCTACTCTATCCATTACATGAGATGGGAACTTGAAGATGGACACATCCACTTAAGTGATCTTAAAAAATACTACGCACTAAGCCATGTATTTATCTTTACAATGACTTTAAGTGTTATTTGCAACAACGTTGCGTTTATGTGGGCAGCTATCGAGGCTACAACACTAGCTTCTGTATTTTTGGTTGCTATCCACAAAGATCAAAAATCAACAGAGAGTGGTTACAAATACATCGTTCTTTGCTCAATCGGTCTAGCATTTGCTCTTTATGCAACCGTTCTTCTATACTCAGCTACATATAGCACATTAGGAGATGGAGAGGCTTCTATGCAGTTTTCAAGCATAATGGCTAATGCTAAAATTTAAATCCAGATGCAGCAAAACTTATCTTTGTGTTTGCGCTAATTGGTTTTGGTACAAAAGCTGGTCTTGCTCCAACTCACACTTGGTTACCAGACGTTCACGCTGAAGGTCCAGCACCTATCTCAGCATTGCTATCAGGCGTACTTTTAAAATGTGCGATGCTTGCACTTTTAAGATACTACGCTATCACAGCTCAAGCAGTTGGATTTAGTTTTGTTGAAGGCGTAATGATCGTTTCAGGAACTATCACACTTTTTGTAGCAGGATTTTTCCTAATAAGACAACACAACGTAAAAAGAATGTTTGCATACCACTCAATCGTTCACATGGGTGTTATCGCATTTGCACTTGGTGTTGGCGGTAAATTTGGTCTATTTGCAGCGATATTCCACTGCTTAGCTCACAGCTTCACAAAAGCTTTGGCTTTCTGCTCAACAGGTAACATAGCAAATTTACGGCCACAAAGATATGAGTAAGATGGGCGGCATGGTTAAGATCGCACCTATTACAACTATTATGTTTGGTGCAGCTGTATGCTCACTAGTTGGTGTTCCAGCATTTGCTATATTTGTTAGCGAATATAACGTCTTTGTTGGAGCTATCACAAGTGGTCAATACATCGCAGTTGCGCTATTTGCTATTGCACTTGCAGTTATTTTCATAGCTGACTTTGCGCACTTTAATATGGCAAGCTTTGGCGAGCCAAAAGGTGTGGTTGTTCATAATAAAGAGATGAGTTTATTTGAAAATTTACCTCTTATAGCACTCTGTGCCCTTATCATAATCTTTGGCGTATGGCACGTAGATAGCTTTTATACGCTAGTAAATAACGGTGTTAATATAATGATGGGAGCTTTAAAATGAGAGGCGATAAATTTGTTGAAATCCTAAAAACAAAGGTAAAAATTTTAGAAGTAACTCGTCAAGCAGACGATCAGATCACAGTTTTAGTTGATAGAAACGATCTTCCACTAGCTGTTAAGACACTTTATTATGATATCGGTGGCTTTATAAGCACCATGATACCAAACGACGAGCGCCAGATAAATGGTTGCTATGCCCTTTACTATGCTATCTCAATGGAAGGTAGCAAGATGACTGAGGCGGACGACTTTGCAGCTGAGGATAAGTGCTTTATCACAGTTAAAACCCTTATCCCAGGAAGCGATCCGACATTTCCATCAGTTACTCCACTTGTACCAGCTTGTGTTTGGTATGAGAGAGAGCTTACGATATGTTTGGTCTAGTAGCTGAGGGTCTGCCTGATAAAAGACGTCTAGTTTTAAGTGATGACTGGCCAGACGGACTTCACCCACTTAGAAAAGATGCTATGGACTACCGCTACCGCCCTGATCCAGTAGATCACAGAGATGAGCCTGATGCGGAGTTTTTGTTCCCAACAGGCGACGCAGTAGTTGATGTGCCACTTGGACCACTACACGTTACATCTGATGAGCCAGGTCACTTTAGACTTTTCTGTGACGGCGACGAGATCATCGACGCTGACTACCGCTTGTTCTATCAACACCGCGGTATGGAGAAGCTAGCTGAAAACAGAATGAACTATGATCAAATGGGCTATCTTGCAGAGCGCGTTTGCGGAATTTGCGGTTATGCTCACGCTATTGCGTGTATCGAAGCAGCAGAAAAAGCTATCAAGCTTGAAATCCCGCTAAGAGCTCAAGCTATACGCGTCATCTGTCTTGAGATCGAGCGTCTTCACAGCCACCTTTTAAATATCGGCCTAGCTTGTGAGGTCACTGGTAACTACAACGCATTCATGCATATCTTTAGGGTTCGTGAGTACTCTATGGAGCTAGCTCAGCTTGTAACTGGCGGACGTAAAACATACGGTAACGTCGTTATGGGCGGCTTAAGACGTGATATGACAAACCATGAGATCAAAAAAGGCTTAGAGATCATCAACAAGCTTGACATTCAAATTTCAGAAATTTGGGATGCAGTTTTGGAAGATAAACGCCAAATCGGACGCTGGAAAGGTGTAGGTATCTTAGACCGCCAAATAGCACGTGACTTTAGCCCAGTTGGTCCAAATATGAGAGGCTCTGGCTTTAAACGTGATAACCGCTACGATCACCCATACGACTTCTTCAAACAGATAGAATTTGAAGTAGCAGTTGAGCATGGTTGCGACGTTTTTGCTCGTGAGATGGTTAGATATAAAGAGCTAAAAAGCTCTATCCACATCATCCGCCAATGCTTTGAGATGATGCCTCAAACTCCGATCATGATCGATCCTGTGACCATGATCAAGCCTGAGAATTTCGCACTTGGTCACGATGAAGCACCACGTGGTGAGAACGTTCACTGGATCATGCAAGGTAGCGCTCAAAAAGTATATCGCTGGAGATGTAGGGCTGCGACATATAACAACTGGCCAAGCCTAAGGTATCAATTTAGAGGAAACAACATAAGTGACGCTGCACTTATCGTTTGCTCACTTGACCCTTGCTACTCATGCACCGAGCGTGTTACTTTGGTTGATGTAAGGACTAAAAAAAGTAAAATTTTAACAGAAAAAGACCTTAAAAAATTCTGTCAAGATGGCGGGGTTAGTAAGAAGGATTTAAGATGATGAAGTTATTTGACATCACAGAAAAATATGGAAAGGCGACATACGCCTATCCATTTGAGCCATATATTGTGCCTGAGAATTTCCGCGGTCAGCCAGACTATACATACGATCTTTGTATAGGTTGTGCAGCTTGCGGTATGGCTTGCCCAAGTAACGCAATAGAGCTTAAGATGAACGATGAGCAAACAAGACTTGTTTGGCAGTTTGACTGTGGTCGTTGCATATTCTGCGGACGCTGCGATGAGGTTTGCCCAACTGGAGCTGTAAGACTTAGCGATAGCTTTGAGCTTGCGGTTAAATTTGACAAGAGCGCTCTTATACAAAGAGGCGAGCTTGAGATGCAAACTTGCAAATGCTGCGGCAAGCCATTTACGCCAAAAAGGCTTATAAATTTCACTCTTGAAAAGCTTGGCACAGCAAATTTACTCCCAGGCAGACTTGAAGAGGCAAAAGAGTATCTTTTTATCTGCCCAGAGTGCAAGAAAAATCAATCTGCTGAGAGGCTAACAAAAGGCGTTGAGGAGGCTATAAAATGAGTCTATATCAAGTCCCAGAGGACATAAAAACAGCAAATGACCTAACTGCAAAGCTAGAGCATTTAAAAAATATCAAAAGAAGCTTTAGCGTTTATAGGATCGACTGCGGAAGTTGCAATGGTTGTGAGATCGAAATTTTCGCTGCTATCACTCCGATGTGGGATCCAGAGCGCTTTGGCTTTAAGCTTGTAGCAAACCCAAGACACGCTGATATCTTGCTTTGCTCAGGACCAGTCACAAGACAGATGTACTATCCACTACTTCGTGCTTATGAAGCAGCTCCAGATCCTAAGATCGTAGTTGCTTTTGGTGCTTGTGGAAGTACTGGCGGAATTTTCCATGACGCTTACAGCGTTTGGGGCGGTATAGATAAGATAATCCCAGTTGATGTCTATATCCCAGGCTGCCCTCCACACCCAGCAAGTGTTATTTATGGTCTAGGTATGGCTCTTGGCATCATCGATCAAAAGCTACACAAAAAAGCTACGAAAATGATAGCACTACGCCTCCTCCAGTTAAAAAGTCAGTAATGGGCGATATCTTGTTTGAACGTGACTTGCATGCTGAAAGTAAAAGGCTGATGAGTTATATCTTTGGTAGAACACTATTTGAAAAATATATGGACGCTATCAAAGCCTCAAGCGATATCCACAACCCAGAGCTTGCACGTGAAGCGGTTGTAGCAGCTATCAAAAAGAAGATGATCCTAGATATGCTGAGTGTATGGCACTTTTGCATAATGACATCTATCTAAAATACGCAAAAGCTGGTAAAAATTTTGCGATCGATGTTGATAGCGAGGTTTGGAGTAAAAGATGATTCAAGTTTATAAGCTTACAAAAAGGCATATGGACGACAACGAGAAGCTTCCACGCGAGCTAAAGGAGATAAAAATTTTCTCCACTTGCGTGGGACATGGTGTTGGTACGATTGATTTTAGCGAGAAGATCTTAGAGCTAAGCGATGAGGAATTTGACGAGATTATCAAAAACTCAGGCGAATATGTGAAATTTAAGATTGGAAATTTAAGCAAGTATTTTGAAGTTGAAATTTTTGCTGAGCATATCGCTAGACTCTTGCCACAGCTTTGTGAGTGTAAGCTTAAAGAAATTTTGGCAAATTTAAAAGAGGGTTATATCGTGCTTAGGAAGGACTTTTGATGAAAAAGGCCATCCTTTGCATCGGTAATCCTATGCGTGGCGATGATGATGTGGGTAATGAAGTCGGCCGCATCGTAGAGCAGGAGCTAAAAGAGTGGAAGGTCTTTTTTGGGCAAGATGTGCCTGAGAATGAATTTTCAGCTATTAGAGAATTTGCACCTGACATTTTGATAGTAGTCGATGCGATGAGCGGCTTTGATGAGGATAAGATAGAGTTTTTTGATCTAAGTGACGATAGAGACTACATCTACTCAACCCACAACCTCCCAACGCCGGTGCTTTTAAGCTATTTGCGTAAAATTTGTCCAAAGACGCTTTTCCTTGGCATTAGTGTCTTGCTTGAAAATGTCCTTGATTTTGAGGAGGGGCTAAGCGAGCAGGCTAAAAAAAGTGCCAGAAAAGCTTTTTTAAGAATTGTAGAGATTGATAAAAATTTCAGTTGGTTAAATTTCAGTAAGAGCTAAATTTAATCTGGGGTTTGCTAAAGATAAATTTGATCATTTTGGATTTGAAATTTCAGTGTAAAACTAAGCTTTAAACATTAAATTTTGACGCTAAAATGTCTATCTTTGGCACTACTTCTTTGCTTTATATTTGTTATAGATCAAAGAAGGTTAAATAAAAAGGAGACGTGATGTTAAATCCGGCAGAAACCGCTCAAGCGGTGTCAAGTTCTATGGAGCATAAAGCTCATACGCCACTTGTAAGCATTATCTTCCTTGCTATTATGGCTGGAGCTGCTATTGCAATGGGTGATATTTTCTGGGCTCACTCAACAGTTGGTATGGCTGAAAAACAGTCTATCGGTCTTTCAAACTTCATCGGTGGTATCACATTTAGTTGCGGCCTCATGATGGTTGTGTTTTATGGCGGTCACCTATTTACTAGCTCTATTTTAAGCGGTGTTAGTGCATATGATGGCAAATTGCCACTTGGCAAAACCATAGGCTACTGGGTAATTGTTTGGATATTTAACTTCGTTGGTGGCGCATTGATCGCTTATATGTACTACTACTCAGGCTTGCCACTAAAATACGACGGCTACATCTTGCAACACTTCGTGCCAGCAGCTATTGGAAAGATCACAGCACCATTTCATGAGCTATTTCTTCGTGGTATCTTTTGTAACGTCTTTGTTTGTATGTCTATCTGGACTGCGACAAGCGAGAGCAACCTATCTGGTAAATTCTTTGCCATTATGTGGATGATCGGCGCATTCGTTGCTTGCTCAATGGAACACTGCGTTGCAAATATGTTCATCATCACTGAAGCTATCATCTCTAAAGCTCACTACATAGCAGCAAGCGGTGGCGATATCAACGCTGCAGCAGCTTTACTTCACACTACAGCTGATAAACTAGATGTCATCAACTGGACAAATTTCTTAAGCAAAAACTTGCTTCCAGTTACACTTGGCAACATCTGCGGTGGTCTTTTCTTTGTTGGTCTTGTTGGCTTCATGGCTAATAAAATTTGATATGAAGAAAAAGCTTAAAACTAACTTTTAGTCTTTGCTTTTGTGGCAAAGACTGAAATTTTAAATTTCTCTTTTTTACCCAAAAAGTTTCAAAAAAATCTCTTATTCTTAATCTAAAAAATGTCACACTAATTTAAAATTTATCGTTTTAACTCTGTTTTATTTGAAAAATTGTGACATTTTGGGGTTTGAAATTTCTTAATTAATAAATTTAGAGCAATAATAAAGCTAAAATTTAATATAATCCCACGAAAAAAGGAGAGCTTATGAAAATTTTTAATGCATTTTTTACTGGCATTATATTTGTTCTTGCTCCTATTTTTACGCTATTTGTCGGAATTTACAACAACTACTTTTCACACTACGGCATAAACGAGTATTTCAATGTGATTTTTGTGGATAACGTGCCTTTTTTGTGGCTTTTACCTGTGTTTTTTATATTTGGATATTGTTTCTTTTACGCGCCATTTAGAAAATTTTTAGAGCCTTTTATCTGCTCTTACTTGTGATTTGCGCACTTAGTTGGTATCCTGATTTTGGACGAAGCTTGGGCGAGGCTTATTTTATGAGTAAGCCACTTGAGATGGATCTATCTTCAAATTTACAAAACGAGCAAAAAACAAGCGGCAAAGTCCTTTATGACGGACGAAGAGAAATTTATTTTCTAAGAAGTGACAATGATAAAGTCGTTAAAATTTCAAAGTAAAGTTTTACCTTTATTTAGTTACAATGGCATAAAAATTTAAAGGTTTAAAATGCGTATAAAACTTCCACACGTACCTTATGTCTCACATAAAATAGCAATAGATCTTTTAAACTGTGGTTTTGTAAAGTTAAACAAAGGTATTGAGCCAATCGTAGCAAAAGCAAGTGAAATTTTAACTACCAACGTTCAAAAAGAAAGAGCGCTAGACGAGCGAGTAAATGAGCTTTTAGAGAAAAACGAGGACGAGATGCAAACGATGCAAATCGACCGCAAAAATATGTTTTGGCTCGTTAAAAAGAAACTTGCTGGCGAATTTGACGTCATTTTAACTCACGAAGATAGATTTAGTAATGTCGCCCACAAGATACTTGAGACTATTTGGAAGAGCGGGTTGGTTGATTATAGCGTATCTGAAAACCGCGTAAAAAACGTGATATATGGCTCGATAGATGAGTATCTAAAGAGCTATGAGAAGATAGAAGATAGCGTATATGAGATGATGCAAAACTACAAACGCAAACTTATCCCAGGAACTGATGAATACGACCTGATTTTTGAGCGTTTATATCAAGACGAGCTTAAAAAAGAGGAATGCTTTAATGAAAGCTTATATCTACATTGAAAACGGCGTTTTTTTAGAGGCAAAGGCCTTTGGTGCTCACGGCGAGTGTGCAGGCGAGCTCGTTTTTAATACCTCTATGACTGGCTATGAGGAGATCATGAGCGATCCAAGCTATGCTGGTCAGTTTATCGTCTTTACTATGCCAGAGATCGGTATCGTTGGCATAAACGAAGATGATATGGAGAGCCTTAGAATTCACGCAAGCGGCGTAATAATGAGAAGCTACAACGAGACTCCGTCAAACTACCGCTCGCAAAAGTCTTTAGGCAAATTTTTCGAAGAGCAGGGCAAATTTGGCGTTTATGACGTTGATACTAGATATCTAACAAAGATGCTACGTGATGAGGGCGCTTTGATGGCATACATCTCAACTCAGATAAGCGACAAAGATGAGCTAAAACGCAGGCTTGAAAGTAGCGGACGCATAGAAAATATAAACTATGTAAAAACAGTGAGCGCAATGGACGAGTACGAGCATAAAAAAGGCGCTTGGGATAGAAATTTAAAATCATATAAACCGCTAAAAAGTATCGGTAAAAAGATAGCTGTTTTTGACTTTGGTGTAAAGAGAAATATCCTAAATGAGCTATGCGAAACTGGCCTTGAGGTTATCGTCGTACCACACGATACCAAGGCTGAGGTTTTGATAGAGAAATTTAAAAATGGCGAGATAAACGGGGTATTTTTATCAAATGGCCCAGGTGAGCCAAAGAATTTAAAGGCTGAGATCGCCGAGATTAAGAAGATGATAGAGGCTAGGATCCCGATATTTGGCATCTGCCTTGGTCACCAGCTGCTTTCAAATGCCTTTGGATACGAGACATATAAACTTAAATTTGGTCAGCACGGAGCAAACCATCCAGTCTTAAATTTTAGAAACAAAAGCGATCGAGATAACAACGCAAAATCACAACTACAACGTACCAGAGAGCATCGCTGAAGTTGCTGTTGTAACACATAGAAATTTGTTTGACAACACGATCGAGGGCGTAAGATACAAGGACTATCCGATCTTCTCGGTGCAACATCACCCAGAAGCAAGCAGCGGTCCTAACGAGAGCAAATATATATTTAAGCAGTTTTTAGAAATTTTATAATGCAAGATATAAGCCTCTACACGATCATCGCGGTTGCTTTTATGAGCAGCTTTAGTCATTGTGTTGGCATGTGTAGCGGGTTTTTGGGCTTGCAAGCTCTATTTTTTAAAGGCAAAAGTAAGAGTAAAATTTTAATGCTAAGCACGCTTTATAACATGGCTAGAATTTTTGCTTATGTGGCTTTGGGCGCGTTATTTGGCGCTTTTGGAGCAGCCATTAGTTTTGGTATGCAAGCAAGGGGTGTTATATTTTTCATAGTTGGCCTAGTGATCGCATTTATTGGCATCGCATTGCTTTTTAGGGGCGAGCTTTTAAAATTTGTAGAGAGCGAAAAAGCACTTAAATTTATAGTAAAAATGGCAAAAACAAGTGTTCAAAAGAGAAATTTAGCAAATTTCTTGCTACTTGGCTTTTTAAATGGCTTGCTTCCTTGTGGTGTGGTCTATTATTTTTTAGCGCTTGGAATTTTAAGCGCAAATGCAGCCGATGCGTCGCTAATAATGCTTATCTTTGGGCTTTGCACCTTGCCAGCGATGCTGTTAGCTAGCTTTGTTTTTGGTTTGCTAAGAGAGAAATTTAAAGAGATCATGTTTAAGCTCTCAGCTTGCATAATGATCTTAAACGGACTTTATCTATCATTTTTAGGATATAGAGCAAATGCCTAGTTTAAATTTAGATGAAAAATTCCTTTCAAGTAGCGAGGGTATGAGGATTGCTAAGCTTGCGATGATGGGCGAGATGATGGCAAATATAACTCACCAGTGGAAGCAACCGCTAAATGAGCTAAGCCTAGTTTTATATAAGATGAAAAAGCTCGCAGGCAGCGAAGATGGCGAATTTATCGGCTCTTATGAGAGGGCTATGCAGATCATAAAGTATATGTCAGAAACTACTGATGAGTTTAGCTCGTTTTTAAATCCAAACACACTTTCGCAGAATTTAGCATAGCAGACGCAGCTAGAGCATCGATACAAATAGTAAAAGGCGTGATGAAAAAATATGGCATTCGTATAGAGCTTGAAGTGTTAGGCGATTCTAAAATTTATGGTCACAAAAACAGACTCATGCAAGTCATTATGAAATTTACTAAATAACGCAAAAGACGCACTAAATTTAAAAAAGATAGAAGATAAAAATATAAAAATAAAGATTAATAATGACGAAAAATTTGCTTACCTAAGCGTAGAAGATAATGGCGGTGGCATAGATAAAAATGTGATAGATGAGATATTTAAGCCATATTTTACCACCAAAGAAGATACCAAAGGCACTGGCTTAGGACTTTATATGTCAAAGCAAATAATCGATCAATTTAACGCAGAAATAACAGCGGGCAACAGCGACAATGGGGCCTGTTTTTTAATAAAGTTACCACACAAAGGAGAGATAGATGAATAAAATTTTAAAGAACCTAACGGTTTTGCTTGTCGAAGATGATAGCGATAGCAAAAAGATCATGCACGATGTGCTAAGTGACAATTTTGAGAAAGTTTTTACTGCTCAAAATGGCGATGAAGGTTTGAAAAATTTAAAAAATACAACCCAAATATGGTAATTACAGATGTATTTATGCCAATTAGCGATGGACTTGATATGACAAGATATATCAAAGAAATTTCTAAAGACACACCTGTCATCGTCCTAAGTGCGCATAGCGAAAAAGAGACTTTGTTAAAGGCGATCGATGTTGGTGTTGATAAGTATCTTATAAAACCTATCATGGCAGATGATCTTTTAAAAACCATAGAAAATGTCGCAAAAAGTAAGATAGAAACTGCAAATATCATCCAAGTTGCAAACGGATATAGCTTTAATAAGATCAAGCGCGTACTTATCAGAGACGGTGTTGAAATTTCACTTACTAAAAAAGAGCTCGCATTTATCTCACTTTTGATAAAAAGACTTGGTACGCTTGTGCTTCATGATGAGATCAAAAGCGTCGTTTGGGTCGGCGAGAGCGTTACAGAAGCAGCTATTAGAACCTTTGTTAAGCGCGTTAGAGACAAAGTTGGTAACAACTTTATAAAAAATGTCCCAGGACTTGGTTACAAAATAGACAGAAGACTTTCCTAGTTAATGAGAATTTATATTAATTAAGTTTTTTTATAGTCCTTATACTCTAAAATAACAAATCATTAATATAAATTTAATTAGGAGGATATTTTATGCGACCATCTCAGCTACTGCACTATGATTATAGTGTAGCAAAGCTATTTATGTTTGCCACGATACTCTTTGGTATCATAGGCATGGTTGTTGGCGTAGTTATAGCTTTTCAAATGGCCTGTCCAGAGCTTAACTACATAGCCGGCGAATATTCGGTGTTTGGGAGGTTGCGTCCTCTTCATACTAATGGCATCATCTTTGGCTTTATGCTCTCGGGCATCTTTGCCACTTGGTACTACATCGGACAGCGTGTTTTAAAGGTCTCGATGAGCGAGTCGCCATTTTTGATGTTTATCGGCAAGCTTCACTTTTGGCTATATATGCTTGTTATGATTTTAGCTGTTGTTACGCTTTTTATGGGCGAGAGCACAGCTAAGGAGTACGCTGAGCTTGAGTGGCCACTAGATATCGCAGTGGTTTTGGTTTGGGTGCTTTGGGGTGTTAGTATATTTGGTCTCATCGGTATTCGCCGCGAAAAGACACTTTACATCTCAGTTTGGTACTACATCGCTACATTTCTTGGCGTTGCGATGCTATATCTATTTAACAACATGGAAGTTCCAACAAGACTTGTTAGCGGATATGGCTCATGGCTACACTCTGTATCTATGTACGCTGGCTCAAACGACGCTTTGGTTCAGTGGTGGTACGGTCACAACGCGGTTGCATTTGTCTTTACAGTGGCTATCATCGCTCAAATTTATTATTTCTTACCAAAAGAGAGCGGTCAGCCGATATTTTCATATAAACTATCGCTATTTTCATTTTGGGGTTTGATGTTCATCTATCTTTGGGCTGGCGGACACCACCTCATATACTCTGCTACGCCTGATTGGATGCAGACTATGGGCTCAGTTTTTTCTATCGTTTTGATCCTGCCTTCATGGGGCTCAGCGATAAACATCCTTCTTACGATGAAGGGCGAGTGGGCGCAGCTTAGAGAGAGTCCGCTTATTAAATTTATGGTTCTAGCTTCGACATTTTATATGTTCTCGACACTTGAAGGCCCGATACTCTCTATCAAGTCTGTAAATGCTCTAGCGCACTTTACTGACTGGGTACCAGGACACGTTCATGATGGTGCTCTTGGCTGGGTTGGCTTTATGATCATGGCGGCACTTTATCACATGACACCACGTGTGTTTAAGCGTGAAATTCACTCAAAGTCGCTAATGGAAGCTCAGTTTTGGATACAAACAACAGGTATAGTTTTATACTTTGCCTCTATGTGGATCGCTGGTATCACACAAGGTATGATGTGGAGAGCGACTGATAGCTACGGAAATTTACTCTACTCGTTTATAGACACGGTTGTCGTGCTTATCCCATACTACTATATAAGGGCTATTGGCGGACTTCTTTATCTAGTTGGCTTCTTGATGTTTGCTTATAACATCTACAAATCAACTTCTGCTAAAGCTATCTTAGCAGAGCCAAAAAGCGCTTCGCCAATGGGCGGCGGGGCAAAAGCTAGTGCGGAGGTGATGTGATGTTTGCTTGGTTAGAAAAAAATCCATTCTTTTTTGCAGTTTGTGTATTTGTCGTCATCGCTTACGCTGGTATAGTTGAAATTTTGCCAGACTTTGCAAACAGAGCTAGACCGCTTGAGGGCACAAAGCCTTACACCGTTTTAGAGCTAGCTGGTAAAAACATCTATATGCAAAATGGCTGCAACACTTGCCACTCTCAAATGATCCGTCCGTTTAAAGCAGAGACCGATAGATACGGCATGTATTCGTTAAGTGGCGAGTTTGCATACGATCGTCCGCACCTTTGGGGCTCAAAAAGAACGGGACCTGATCTTATGCGTGTGGGTAATTATAGAACGACTGACTGGCATGAAAATCACATGCTAAATCCAGCCTCAGTAGTGCCAGGCTTGATCATGCCAGCATATCCATTTTTATTTAAGAAAAATGCTGATATAGAGACTGCTTACGCTGAAGCATTAACGGTTAAAAAGGTTTTTAACACGCCTTATGACGAAAAAGATATGCCAGCACTTGGCACGCTAGAGCAGACAAATGCTAATGTCAGGGCTGAGGCTGCGGCTATCGTTGAAAATATGAAAGATGAGCAGGTAAAAAGTGCATTTGAAAAAGGTGAAATTCGCCAGATCGTAGCACTCATCGCTTATCTAAATAGCCTAAAGTAGGAGCGTAAGATGGAAAACATTAGAGAGTTTCAAGCTTATGGCTATTTTTTCTTGACAGCATTTTTGGCGATCACTTTGTATGCCTACTTTTTTCATCTTTATAAGAGCGAAAAAACTGGCAGAAGAAACTACGAGAAGTACTCAAAACTAGCGCTTAACGATGAGATCGGTGGCGAAATTTTAGAGCGTAAGGCTACAAAGGAGAGCGTATGCAATGGCTAAATTTAGAAGATAATGTAAATTTACCTAGCTCTTATAGGAGCGGCTCTAATCATCGTGCTTACCATCGTTGTGGCTGGCAGGTACGTGGGGCAGATGAAGGTTAAAAAAGATGAGAGTGTTGAGCTTAGCGAGCATAACTGGGACGGCATAGGTGAGTACAAAAACCCTGTCCCACTTGGCTGGGCGGTCGTCTTTTTGCTAGCGCTAGTTTGGGCGGTTTGGTACTATTTGCTAGGCTATCCTTTAAATTCTTACTCACAAATCGGCGAGTATAACAAAGAGGTCAAAGAAGCAAATGCCAAATTTGAAAAAGAGTATGCAAATCCAAGCAAAGAGACGCTTCTCGCTATGGGCGAGAGCATCTATCTCGTGCAGTGCTCAGCATGTCACGGCATCACAGGCGATGGTATAGGCGGCAAGGCTGCAAATTTACAAATTTGGGGCAGCGAAAAAGGCATAGTTGAGACTATACTTAATGGCTCAAAGGGGCTTGATTATCCTATGGGTGAGATGCCAGCAGGCTTAGCCGACGCTGATGGTGCAAAGGCGATCGCGGCATACGTAGCTAAAGAGATAAGCGCTATAAAAAGCACTAAAAATGAAAATTTAGTAGCCACTGGTAAAGAGCTTTACGCTGCATGTGCCTCATGCCACGGCGAAGATGGCAAGGGCATGGAGGGCATGTCGGTTGATCTTAGCAAATATGGCTCGGCTAGCTTTGTGGCTGAGGTGCTAAATCGCGGCAAAAAAGGAGCGATCGGCACTATGCCTAAATTTAATGATGGCAGGCTAAACGAGATCCAGCAAAAAGCAGTTGGCGAGTATGTCATATTGCTATCAAAGGGCGAATAATGGAAAATAAAAATAGAAACATCTTTGCCTTAAATGGCATTAGCGGATTTTTAATAGCGGTGGTGCTTTTGCTCTCTATCCTAGCGGTGCTTACATACATTGGCATCGGCTTGCAAAAGAGGTCGCGACCAAGCCTTACTCACTCAAAGATGCAGCTAGCATCGAGATGAAGAGCGTTGATAACGCTAAACATGTCATTGTAAAGGAGAAGTGATGCTAGGCATAATAGAAAAAGCCATTATCCTGCTAATAATCGTCGCAGGCGCCATTTGTGCGTGGTCAGTGCTTACACCAAATCACCTCTTTGTAGGCTAAATTTGAAGAAATTTGCACTCATTTTTATCATTTTGCTCTGGCAAAATTTGGCTTGGGGTGCAAATTTCGTTATCAATGATGATGGAATTTTAAGCCAAAAAGTGAGCCAAAAGCTAAATGAGATAGGAGACGAGCTTTATCAAAAAAGCGGCATAAATTTAGTAGTTGGCGTATATAAAGATGGCGAGCTGGAGGTGTTTTTTAAAGAGCAAAATTTAAGCTCGCCTTTTGTCTTCTTAGCGCTCATAAAAGATAAGCAAAAGGTTGAAATTTTTAGCGATACAAACACTTCAAAGCTCTTTAACAAAGAACAAATTTTAAGTGTAAGTCCAGAATCAGGCACAATCATCCCCATTTTAGTCTCAAAAAATGGCAAAGATGTCTATAATGCCGCTATCTTAAACGGCTACGCTGATATCGCCGAGCAGATCGCTGGGAGCTTAAATTTAAAGCTAGAAAGCAGTATTGGCAGCTCAAACAAAACGACCTTAAATTTCTCTAGAATTTTCATCTACGGCTTGATCACATTTTTCGTGCTCATCATCTTTTATAAAAAGGTAAAAAATGGCTAAAAAGAGCTTTTGGCCTTACGGCATCGTGCTTAGTATAGTGGCTATCATCTTAGCTTGCGCCGCAACCATCGTTGTTGCGATCAACAACCCAGTCGAGATGGATAGTGCTTATATGCAAAGTCACCAAAGCGTCGATGAAAACATCACTTTTATAAAAGAGAGTGAGGCTAGGTTTGATAAGAAATTTGAGCTTAAATTCGAGCCAGAATTTAAAGGCTTGCAGGGCAAATTTCAAATTTCTTTTAACGCCAAAAAACGGCGAAATTTCAAGCCTTAGCTATGAAATTTTACTCACTCGCCCGCAAACAAACAAAGACAACAAGACATTAAATGCTTCATGGCAAGAAAATGATCTCGTAAGTGAGAGTGTTGGCCTAAAAGAGGGCAGGTGGCAGCTACTTTTAAGGCTAAGCGACAAGCAAGATACGAGATATTATAAATTTGATTTTAACGCTACAAAATAGACTAAATTTGTACCCAAAAGTTTTTTAGCCAAGGTCAAAATCAAATAAATTTAACTGCAAATTTGCTAAATGCCAGCTCAGAGCTCTTTAAAGCCAAAATTTTAAGCCCAAACGCTTGCCAGTTGCAACGTATTCTTTAAATTTATAGATAAGAGGCGACCAATTTTTAGTATCGATCTTTTCATCTTTTAGTAAATTTTCATCCACAAATATGCCAACTATCTTGCAAGTGACGATGCAAAACCACTCTTTTATCTCGCACTTTTCTACAAGCGTTTCTATCTGTATCTTGCACTCTTTTATGCGCACGCTTTAGTTTTTGGTGCTAAATTTAAGCAATATAAACCCCGCGGCACCCGAAACTACCGAACCTAGCAAGATAGCGAGCTTGTCGGTGTAGGCAAAGGCGTCCGTGTCGTTGTAGGCTAGGCCGTTAATGAAAAGGCTCATCGTAAATCCTACGCCGCAAAGTACCGCGATGCCGTAAAGTTGGATGAAATTTGACCCCTCGGGCAGCTTGGCTAGCTTAAATTTGATCGCTAAAAAGCTAAATCCAAATACTCCGATTTGCTTGCCGACGAAAAGCCCCAGCGCCGTGCCTAGCGCGACCGGAGACAAAATCTCGTCCAGTCCGACGCCTCGCAGTGAGATGCCTGCGTTTACGAAGGCAAATATCGGCAGCACGCCAAACGCTACCCAGCCGTGCAGGTCGTGCTCGATGCTTTTTAGCATAGATTTGCCGGGTTCGTCTTTAAAGTTAAGCGGTATGAAAAGGCCGCCACGACGCCGGCAAGCGTGGCGTGAACGCCTGATTTTAGCACCGATACCCACATCACCGCGCCTACGATCAGATACGCCGCCTTGCTCTTTACGCCGAGTCTGTTTAGCACGAAAAGCGCGGCTAGACAAACGCTCGCGACCGCAAGCATTTGGGCGCTAAGCTCGCTCGTGTAAAATAGCGCGATAATCACGATCGCGCAAAGGTCGTCGACGATCGCTAGCGTCATGAGGAAAATTTTTAAACTAGTCGGTACGCGAGGCCCGAGTAGGCTCAAAATCCCCAGAGCAAACGCGATATCCGTCGCCGTCGGTATCGCCCAGCCGCCAAGCGCGAAGGAGTCGTGCTTCGTAAAAAGATAGAAGATAACCGCGGGCACTATCAGGCCGCCTGCCGCGCCGATCGCTGGCAGCGCGATTTGCGACGGATTTTTTAGCTCGCCCTCCAGCATCTCGCGCTTTAGCTCAAGTCCGATGAGAAAGAAAAATACCGCCATCAACCCGTCGTTCACCCACAAGATCAGGGGTTTGCTTAGTCCGTATTCGCCGAAGCTCATGGTAAATTTGGTATTTAAAATTTCATTGTAAAAATCGCTCAAAAACGTATTTTGACACAGTAGCGCCGCGACCGTAGCGACCATCAGCAAAATCCCGCCGCTGGCTTCGTGTTTTAAAAACTCTTTTATTCCGCCCATTTTGCTTCCTTTTCGTAATTTTGGCGATTATAGCGTATTTTTACGCTCGCATAAAATTCGGCGAATTTGGCTATAATCAGTTCAAATTTAAAGGTAAATTTAGTAGACGCGTCGCTAAAATTTGCCATGCCGCGCTTGCGGGAGCGGGACGCTTGCGCACGGTTTTTATAGATTAAGGAGCGAAAATGAATGAAATTTTAGAGATTTGTAAGCGCGCAAAGGCTGCTTGCGGCGAGCTCTTAAAACTTGATAGCAGGGCTAAATTTCGCATCCAAAAGTTTTTAGCCAAGGTCAAAATCAAATTTAAATTTTTACTTTCTAACCAGCCAAAATGCTTACTCAAACCTCTTTAAAACCAAAATTTAATCCCAAACGCTTGCCAGTCGTGACGTATTCTTTAAATTTATAGATAAGAGGCGAGTATTTTTTAGTATCTAGCTTTTCGTCTTTTAACAAATTTTCATCCACAAAGATGCCAACTATCTTGCAAGTAACGATGCAAAACCACTCTTTTATCTCACACTTTTCGACGATCGTTTCTATCTGTATCTTGCACTCTTTTATGTGCACGCTTTTTGCCTTTACGCCTGGCTCTTTGTGTAAATTTGCCACCTTAAATTTATCGCTTTCGTAGCTATATCCAAGGGCTCTTTTCTCCTCTGGCACCTCCTCGTCGCCTGTTAGTTTTTCTATCTTTTTTATAGCTTCAAGCAAGCTCTCATCACATAAATTTAGCGTGATATCTGAGCCATTTTGGATATTTTTATAGCCTTTGTTATCAACTCCGATGCCAAGCACCACGCTATCTCCTAGCGTCCAAGACGACGAAAGCACGGTGATATCGTCTCGCCCTTTTTGATCTTTTGTGGTGGCAAGCAAAACTGGAAAGCCGTAGTAAAAGCCAGATCTGTTTAACTCTTTATGCATTTTTGCTCCTTTTTGAAATTGTAGCCCCCAGCACTTTAAGGCTTAAATTTTAATGAATTTAGAAAATTTTCAAAGCTTAGCTTAAGTGAGAAAAAGCGCTCTTTTATCAGCTTTTGGCTATCATTTTTTAAAAATTTAAGAGAGTAAAATGCGCAATCTAAATCAACTTTTCGTCTTTACAAACTCGCGTAAAATCAGGGAATTTAACGCTGGTTTTAATGACGAGCTAATCCCAAAAAGTCTAAGCATCGCAGAGTTTTATAAAAAGGCCGTTTTGTAAATGGCCACTTTGAGTGCGATAGCACCTACGCTTTGGTGCTTATGAACAGAGCCTGTGCCAGCGTCAAAGAGGCAAACTCGGTGCTTAAGATCCCAACTGAGTTTTTTGAGTTTTTGAAAAACAACGACTATCTTTTTTCATTTTTTAAAGAGCTAGCTATTAGCAAAAAGAGCATTGAAGAGATCAAATTTAACGACATTTACGCTGATTTTGAAGAGCATTTAAGCATACTTGAAGCGGTTTTAAAAGAGTATGAGAGCTTGCTTGATAAAGAGGATCTTTATGATGATATAACCCTGCCAAAATTTACTCGATAAATGAAGCTTACATAAGAAGTTTTAGTGAAATTTCACTGCATATTGATGGCATTTTAAGCGAGTTTGAGTGGGAAATTTTAGAGAAAATTTCAAAACTAACCACGCTAAAGATCATCTTTCAAACTAGCGTTTTTAATAAAAAACTAATCGAAAAGATAAGGCAAATCTCAGCCACTAGCGAGTTTGAAAACTATAAAAAATATGAGCTAAATTTAAACACAAACGAGCTAACTTGCTTAGAAAATATCACAAAATTTTGAGCCAGTTTTAGTAAGAGAATTTGCCACAAGAAGCTTGCAGTGCGCTTACGCTATGGCAAAGGCGAGCCAGTTTGTGCGTGAGGGCATAAAGCCTGAAAACATCGCTGTCATCTTGCCAGATGAGGGCTTTAGCGAGATTTTAAGGCTTCATGATAGCGCTAAAATTTTCAACTACGCCATGGGTGAGAGCTTTAAAAATACAAAATTTTATGAAGCGCTTTACTACATCACAAGAGCGATCAACGAAGAGGCAAGCCCAGTTTTTGATCAAAGCAAGTGTGAGAGCTACGAGGAGCTTGGCTTTATTTTAAGCGAATTTGGCGTGAGTGAGCAGCTTTTTGAGAAATTTAAGGCTGGCTATTTTGAGGCGTGTGAATTTGGCAAATTTAAAGAGCTAATAGATGAACTTTTGGTGCTTGAAAATGAGTCAAGATGCGAAGAGAAGCTCGCACTTGAGCTTTTTAGGATGGAGAATTTATGCAGGTATTTTAGCTTTAGTCTAAAGCAGCTAAGTGAAATTTTCTTGCTAAATATCTCGCGCCTAAGCATCGATGACGTGGGCGGCGGAAAGATCAGCGTCATGGGCATGCTAGAGAGCCGCGGGATGAAATTTGATGGCGTTATCATAGTTGATTTTAACGACAACTTCATCCCAGTAAGAAGCGCAAACGAAATGTTTTTAAACTCAAAAGTGAGGCAAAAAGCGGGGCTTATAAGCTATATTGAGCGCGGAATTTGCAGAGATTTTACTACGAAAGCCTCATAAATAACGCCAAAAAAGTGGCGATAAGCTGCTGCGTAAATGAAGAGAGCATACCTTCAAGATTTTTAAAAAATTTCAAAACGATAAAAGATGAGAAATTTAGCGATGAGGCCTATTTGAAGCTATTTTTAAAAGGAGAGGCGAGCTTAAATTTAAGTGATGATGAGGTTATTTTAGAGCATGATTTTTTCACAAATCCACTCTCATTCTCGACGCTAAATTTATTTCTAACCTGCCCAAGAAAATACTACTACACAAAGATAGCTCACATAAATGCGCCAAAGGTGTAGCAAAAGAGCTTGGCACTAAGCAAGGAAATAGCGTTCATAGCGCACTTTTTGAATACTATACGAGTGAGTTTTATAAGCAAAATAACACCTTTGATCTAGCCGTTTTTAAAGAGATGCTAGCAAAGCAAAATCTTACGCCACTTGAGTTTGAAATTTGGACGCATAAATTTAAAGAGTATGAAATTTATGAAAACGAGCGTTTAATGGCTGGTTTTAGGGTGCTTGAGTGCGAAAAAGAGGTGCAAAGCGAGTTTTGTGGCGTGCAGATAAAGGGATTTATCGATAGGATCGATGCAGACGCAAACGGCGACGTGCTTATACTTGATTACAAAACGGGCGATGCAAATGTAAATTCGCTCCAGCTTGCATTTTACGAAGCACTTTACGACGGCAAGGTGCGAAGTGCCTACTATGCCCTAAAAAACGAGCCTAACCTAGTTAGCTCTAAAAAAGCGTAGAGGATCTAAACAGCGAGATAGAAAAGCTAAAAGCCATAAACAAAACCAAGATAAAATTTTGAAAGAAAGAGCGGTGCTTGCGCATTTTGCGAATACGTCACACTTTGTAGGAGAGAGTTATGAAAATTTTTTAGCCCTAAAAGCAAGCGCTGGAAGCGGTAAGACCTTTGCGCTGAGCGTTCGCTACATCGCTTTGGTGCTTCGAGGCGAAAATATAAACGAGATCGTCGCTCTAACTTTTACAAAAAAAGCAGCAAACGAGATGAAAGAGCGCATAATCGCAACTTTTTTGGACTTGCAAAACAAAAAGGGCGAGCTTGAAGCGGTGTGCGCAGAGCTTGACATAAGCCAATATGAGGCGATAAAAAGGCGAGATGAGCGCCTTGGCGTCTTTTTGCAAAGTGAGCTAAAAATTTATACATTTGATGCGTTTTTCTCTGGGATTTTGAAGAAATTTAGCCAAAATTTAGGCATTAACCCTGATTACAGCGTGCAAGATAGCTTGCAAGATCTGGCGTGGAAAAAATTTGTAAAAGAGGCGAGCAAGGATAAAAAACTTCTTAGCGAGCTAGCCTTAATGATGATCATTTCAAGTCAAAAAGAGGCTAGCTTTTCGCAGACTTTGGCGAAATTTTATGAGAGCTTTGGCGGCGAGCTAAAAGATAGTGGCGCAAGCTATCCAGATGATAGCAAGGTAAGGGCGGCGCAAAAGGCGATAAATGAGCATATAGCCTTGCAAAATGGCGCTAGCGATGTAGCTAAAAAGACATTTAGCGAGCAGAATTTTATTTGAGCTATTTAAGAGTAAGGTTTTTGCTAGAGAAAGCCTAGACTACCGCTCTTTTAGCAAAATTTACACAAGTGAGCTTGATAGGCTCTTTTTTGAGCTAAAAGAGGCAGCAAAAAACTACATTTTAGAGGTCGAAAAGTATAGGCTAAGTGGCTTTAGCAAGCTATTAAAGCTTTATAAGGCTTCAAATTTAGAGCTAAACAAGGAGATAAATGCGTTAAGCTTTGCTGATATAAACAAGCTGGTTTTTAAGCTTTTGGTGCAAAGCTTAGACAAAGAGGCGCTTTATTTTAGGCTCGATGGTAGGATAAATCACCTCTTGGTCGATGAGTTTCAAGATACAAACGTGATCCAGTATGAGATCATCTTACCGCTCATCGCTGAAATCGTCTCTGGATACGGACAAAACGGCCTTGGAAGCTTCTTTTATGTGGGTGATACGAAGCAGAGTATCTATAAATTTAGGGGTGGCAAAAAGGAGCTTTTTGACAAGCTTGGAGATGATTTTAGTCAGATAGATATAGAAAATTTACCAAGCAACTACCGCAGTTTAAAGGCTCTGGTGAAATTTAATAACGCCGTTTTTGAAGAAATTTATCATAGATATGGCCTTGAGTTCGAGCCGCAAGACCCAGCCAAAAAAGATGAGACGCTAAGCTATGAGGTAAGTGGCGAGTGTGCGTATTTTGAAGTAGAAAAAGATGACTACGGCTACTTGCGTGTGCTAAGCGATGAAGATATCGCAGGTGCGGTCGTTTCGCAAGCAAGTGAGCTTTTAAAAGCTGGCGTAAATGCAAGCGATATAACCGTACTTTGCTGGAAAAATAGCGACATTAGCCTCATCTCAGAAGTGCTTAGTAGTGCAGGGATAAAAAGCGTCAATGAAGGCACTTTGGAGCTAAAAAGAACGCCGCTTGTCGCTGCTATCATCGAGTATGCGAAATTTTGCCTATTTAAAGAAGAAATTTATGAAAAAAATGTAAAAGCGCTAGTAAATGCAAATGTCAAAAAACTAAGCATAAAGCCAGAAGTGAGTGCTACAAATAGCCTATTTTACCTAGCTAAAAATTTAGGCATAAGCATGGCTGATGTTGATATTTTAAGGCTTTTTGAGCTAAGCGCGGGGTATAAAAATTTAAGTGATTTTATATTTAACCTTGAAAACTTTAGCTCTAAAATCAGCCCAAAAAGTAGCGACGGCGTGAGAGTGATGACCGTGCATAAGTCAAAGGGGCTTGAGTTCGCTCACGTCATAGTTTGCGACATGATGGGCAAGGGCAGGGGAGATGACTCAAATTTCATAACCGAATACAGCGAAAAGGGCGAGTGGATCGTAAAGAGTAAAATTTCAGGCAGAGAAAATTTTGATAGCGACTATGCAAGCGTTTTGGAGCAGATGAAGGAGCTTGAAAAGCAAGAAAATATCAATAAAATTTACGTCGCTTTCACAAGGGCAACAAAGTCGCTCATCATCATCAAACAAGCCGTCCCAAGCGGAAATAGCCCAAGCTTTTTCTCGTTTTACACAAGAAGCGACAAGAGTGAAGCAAACGACTATCTTGATCTAAAAGAGTTTAGCTTTGGCAAAATTTTGCCTAGCAAGAGCGAGCAAAAAGAGACGAAAAAAGATGAGAAATTGCCTGAAATTTTAAGGATAGAGAGGCAAGAGGTAGAGGCGAAAGAGCAAAAGACGAGTGGTAAAAATTTAAGTGCGATATATTTTGGTCTGGCGTTTCACTATCTGCTTGAGATGAGCGAGAAATTTGATGAAATTTCACTAGAAAAAGCTAAAATTTGATGCTAAATAAAATTTCAGTAAATTTTTGCCGCTTGAAGTCCTTGAAGATGCCTATAAAAGGGCAAAAATGCTTATAAATGAGCCAAAATTTATAGAGTGCATAAAGGGTAAAGAAATTTACAAAGAGCAGCCATTTAAAGTGAAAAATGAGCTAAAACAGATGGATCTTTTTTGCTTTAATGAGCGTGAAATTTGCGTGATTGATTATAAAACGACAGACAAAAATATAGAAGAGAACAAAAAGCAGGTAAAAGAGTATAAAGATGCGCTCGCTAAATTTTATGAAAAACATAGTATAATCGCCGTCATTTTTTATGCACTTGAAGGCAAAATTTCATATATTGAAGTTTAAACGCTACTTAATTTAAGCTTTATCAAAGCATTGTTTAAATACAATCACAACTCAAAAATTAACTTGGCAAAGGTAAGAAAATGACAAAAATAACAAAGCCAAACGAAGTTAAGCGAGACTGGATCGTAGTTGATGCAGCTGGTAAGCGCTTTGGTAGATTGCTAACTGAGGTAGCAACTATACTTCGTGGCAAAAACAAACCATGCTTCACGCCAAACGTAGATTGTGGCGACTATGTTATCATCATAAATGCTTCTAAAGTAGAATTTACTGGTAATAACAAAGCTGAAGATAAACTTTATCACAGACACTCAGGATATTTTGGCAGCGTAAAGAGCGAGAAATTTGGCGATTTGATAGCAAATAAGCCAGAAAAACTATTTAAATTAGCTGTTCGTGGCATGCTTCCAAAGACAAAACTTGGAAGAGAGATGATAAAAAAACTAAAAGTTTATGCTGGCAGTGAGCATCCTCATACGGCACAAATAGCTAAAAAAGAAGGAAAATAATTATGGCAAAAGTTTATGCAACTGGTAAAAGAAAAACTGCCGTAGCAAAGGTTTGGATAAAGTCTGGAAGCGGTAAAATCGTAGTAAATGGTATGGATCTTAACACTTGGCTTGGCGGTCACGAGGCTATCAAACTTAAAGTTATTCAACCACTTTTAGTAACAAAACAAGAGAGTTTAATAGACGTAGTAGCAACAACTTTAGGTGGCGGTTATTCAGCACAAGCTGAGGCTTTAAGACACGGCATTTCACGTGCTTTAGCTGATATGGATGCTGATTTTAGAGCGGCACTTAAACCAAAAGGCTTGCTAACTAGAGATTCTCGTGTTGTAGAACGTAAGAAATTTGGTAGAAGAAAGGCTAGAAGAAGCCCACAATTCTCTAAACGTTAATGGTTTTTTGCAAGTGCTTTTGCATTTGCAAAATTTAGGTTATGTAAATTGTCAGATTTACATTAAGAATTTGGTTATAATTTAAAGTTGATTTATTTTTATTTAGGTAAAATTATAGTCAACATTAAAAATCCCTATTTGAAAGGAATTTTATTATGAAAAAGATTGCTTTAGCTATGGTTGCCGCAACAGCGGTTTTTGCGTCTAACGCAGCATACAACTATGAGATCACTCCAACTATCGGTGGTGTTCATCCAGAAGGAAATCTACGTGTAAAAGACCACAACTTTGTTGGTATTAGAGCGGCTAGAAACCTTGAAGATTTCTTCTTTGATCAAGTTGAACTTGGCGTTGATTACTCTCAAAAACTTAAAGAGAGAACAGGTAACGTTGTAAGAGAGGGTAGAGCTCTTAGATACCACGCTAACCTTGTAAAAAATATCGTTGACTTTGGACCAGTTAGCCTATATGGTTTAATCGGTGCTGGTTATGAAGACGTTCCAGCTATTTTTGTTAAAAACGAAGATGGCGGTTTTGGTCAATATGGTCTTGGTTTAAGATACCAAGTAACTGATAGATTTGCTCTTAAAGCAGAGGCAAGAGACGCTATCAAATTTGAGCACGCTGATCACAACCTATTCTATTCACTAGGCTTTGGCATCGGTCTTGATTCAAAAGCAGCTCCAGTTGTAGCAGCAGCTCCAGCAGCAGCTCCAGCAGCAGCTCCAGCTCCAGTTCTTGATGATGACAATGATGGCGTGCCAAATGATATCGATCAATGCCCTAACACCCCAGCTGGTGTAGTTGTTGACGAAAGAGGATGCGAGAAAGTTATCGTTCTTAGAGACCTAGATGTTAACTTCGCATTTGATAGCTACAAAGTTGGACCAAAATATGCAGCTGAGATCAAAAAAGTAGCTGACTTTATGGGTGAACACCCAGATTATAAAGTTGTACTTGCTGGTCACACTGATAGCGTAGGTGCAGAAGCTTACAACCAAAAACTATCTGAAAAAGAGCAAAAGCAGTGGCTGAGGTTCTTGCTGGTTACGGCGTAGAAAAAGCTAAAATTTCTACAATTGGTTATGGCGAACTTAAACCAATCGCTACAAACAAAACTAAAGAAGGTCGCGCTCAAAACAGACGTGTTGAAGCTACTTTCAATAAATAATTTTATTATTTAAAATTACTTCTTTAGGGCTTGGCTTCGGCTGAGCCCTTTTTTATTTCTGCGGAGATTATCATGAAAAAAACTATACTTTTTGACTTAGACGGCACACTTATAGACTCTACTTCTGCTATTTTAAAAGGCTTTGATGCGGCGTTTTTGGCTCACGATAAAAAAGTGCCAGATCATGATACACTAAAATCTCTAGTAGGATATCCGCTTGAAATAATGTTTGAAAAACTCGGTGCAGATAAAAATTTGCTTGCCGACTATGTAAAAGAGTATAAAGCTTGCTACGAGAAGATCTATTTAGATGAGACTGTGCTTTTACCGCATGCTATGGATGCTCTAAAAGAAGCTATCACGTTTGCTGATGTTGGTGTTGTTACGACAAAGACATCAAAATTTTCTATCATTTTACTTGAACATTTGGGTGTTATGAAATTTATAAAAACGGTTGTCGGACGAGATGATGTCGTTAATCCAAAACCAGATCCAGAACCTATAAATTTAGCTTTGAAGAGACTAGACAAAGAAAAATATCATGCGTTTATGGTTGGTGATACCATTATGGATCTAGAGGCTGCTAAGGCTGCTCTTATAACTGGCGTTGGCCTTACATGCGGATATGGTAAAGTGTCTGATTTAAGGCAGTTTAGCGAGCATATATTTGCAAATCCACATGAGGCTGTTAGCTTTATCAAAGAAGCATAATAGTGAAAGTTTATTAAAGCTCCTGAGTCTGATACCTTTTAAACGTAAATTTATTTTATAAATTTTTGTTTTAACTTATTACAAAATGTTTTGATGGATCAAAAAGAATTTTATAATTTCATATCAAAAATACCTGCTACTATTTGATTAATCTAGATAATTCTTGTTTTTAGTAAATTCTGCATTTGATTTGTTGCTTTAGATAAAATTTACTAACAAAATATGTAAATAAATATACCCGTATGTGAATTTGCTAGATAGGGATTTTTTATGCTTCGAAAAAGAGCAGGAATTCGTAGATATCCCACTTAAGAGAGCTGGCGTGGAGGCCGAGTTTGTCTATAAGATAAGCGAGGGCAGACCAAATGTCGAAGATAGACTAAAAAATGGCGACATCGCACTTGTTATAAACACAAGCGATACTAAATCAAGCGTAGATGATGGCAAAAAGATCCGTCAAAATGTACTTAGATTTAAAATCCCTTACTTCACAACTATCCGTGCAGCACTCGCAGCTGCTAAGTCGCTAAGCACAGTTCAAACTGGCAAAGCACTTGAAGTAAAAAGCTTGCAAGAGTATCTAAGCGAGAGATGAGTCAAAAAGAGTGTGTAATAGAAGCGTTAGCTAGCCTTGGTGGCATGGCAACGCTCTTTGATCTTTATCATAAAACTGATGTTAGCACTTGAGGCAGCAAAACTCCATTTGCTAGTATAAGACGGATAGTGCAGACTAATAAAGAATTTTATAAGGTTAGAGCTGGACTTTGGGGACTTTGTGAGCTTGCAAGCTTAAGCAAAAAATAATAAATTTAGAGTGGTAGTTTTGGCTGCCACTAGCTAAATTTCACTTCTATTTATTAGCTATTTTTTAAAGCGCTAGCTACCTTTAGAGCGCTTGCAAAGGCAAAATGCAAGTTATATCCACCAAGCATACCACTGATATCTAAAACTTCTCCTATAAAGTAAAGCCCTTTTACGCTTTTACACTCTAAATTTTCATCTAAAAAATTAGTTTTTACGCCACCTTTTGTAACTTCAGCCCTTTCAAAGCCAAATGTCCCAGCTGGGGCAAAATGATATGCAAAAAGTCTTTTTATGATATTTTTTTCATCATCATTAAATTCATAATAAGCTCTATCTTCTAAGCCAAAATTTCTTAAAAATCCCAGCACAAATCTCTTTGGCAATGGTAAAACCGAACTAAGTTGCTTCTTGCCATTTACTAAATTTTTCTCACTAAATTTAGGCAAAAAATTTATGCAAATTCGCCCCTTTTGCCAAAAAAGTGAGGCGTTTAGTATCGTTGGACCGCTTATGCCCCTGTGCGTAAAAAGCAAGTTACCACTAAATTTATACAACAAGAGCGGGGGTAAAAATTTGAGAAAGGTGAGCAAATAGGTTGAATTTGTCAGTTAAATTTGGCTTTTATAGAGCAGCAGTAAGTTAAATTTACTGCATATTTATGCTTCCAGCTGGAGCCGGCATATCGCCTTTTTCGTCGACGAAAGGAGGGCCTTTTTGAAGTAGTGCTGTCACTTCAGAAGCAACCTTTGGATCCATTTTAGCCATGATGGTTGAGATCTTTTTGGCATCAAGGGCATAAAGTATGGTGGCTGCATTTGATCTTGGCATTTGCGAGAGCACTTCGGCTGCTGCGCCATCTTTCATTTTGGCGTAGGATTCATTGACTTTGTCGGTAGTCATCGTGCGAAGCTCTTTTAAAATTTTCTCATTTTTAGCGACTACTTCGTCGATCTCTTTGCGTTTTTGCTCGATCACTTTCATCGTCGCATTTAGATCAGCCTCTTTTTTGGCGAGCTTTTTGTTGTTCTCTTCATAAGCTGCAGCCGAGCTTGCTCGAAAGACCTCTAGGGCTTGGCGCTGCTCGTCGATGACCTCAAGCTCCTTTGAAATTTCCTCTTTTCTGGCTTCAAAGATCTGAGTGCAATCAACCGGCACTTCAAAGCAAAATGCAAAATTTATAACTATAAAAAAGAGTAAAACAGCTCTCATCACGCCTCGCTTTTGGCTGCAAATTTCATAACTGCAAACTCATCAAGAGCCAGCGCTTCAGCCTTTTGTATGCGTTTTATCTCTTTTTAAATTCTTCTTTTTCTAGATACTTCATCTTTTCATACTCTAAATTTGCATTTTTATATTTGTGCTCGTAGTGCAAGACCTCTTTTTTGCTATCTCTAAGCTCTCTTTGCATGCGCTTAGTTCAGCTCTTGCTATATTTATGAGCTCTAAATTCTCTCTTAGCTCGCCTATGTTGCCACTTTTTGGTAGGCTAAACTCGTTGAGCTTGGCTCTTAAGAGTGCTATTTTTTCTTCGGCACTTCTTACATTTAGCCTAGCAACGACAAGCTTAGCCTCTACCTTATCCATCTCCTGCTTTTTGACGCGGACGACGGAGGTGAAATTTACTTTTCATCTAATGATCGTATCGCTTCTTTCAGGGCTTGTTGAGATATAGCCAACCTTCACGCCAGTTAGCTCCTCGATGCGCTCAATATACGCTCTTGCGTTTGCTGGCAGGTCTTCATATCTACTGATGCCTTTTACACTGTCCCAGCCCGCAAGCTCCTCATAGATAGGCGTTGCGTTTTCAAGGTCTGTTGGCACGTAGTCGATCGTCTCGCCGTTATATTGATAGGCTTTGCAAATTTTTACCACTTCAAAACCATCAAGTACGTCAAGCTTCATAAGCGCATAAGTATCGACGCCATCGAGCCTTGAAGCGTATTTTACGCTTACTGCGTCAAACCAGCCACAACGTCTGCGGCGGCCTGTTGTTGTGCCAAATTCTTTACCGATCTCACACATCTTATCGCCATTTGTGCCTTTGTCTTCAGTTGGGAAAGGTCCGTGTCCTACGCGAGTTGTATATGCTTTGATGACGCCTATTACCTTGCCTATCTCTTTTGGATTTAGTCCAAGGCCTGTGCAAGCGCCAGCGCTTATGGTATTTGAGCTAGTTACATAAGGATATGTGCCGTGATCTATGTCTAAAAGTGTGCCTTGAGCGCCTTCAAGTAGGACTTTTTTATCTTCATCTAGCGCTTTCCAAACTGAAATTTGTAGTGTTTGCGATAAATGGAGCAAGCACCTCTTTATATCTTTTTAGCTCTTCAAGTAGCTCATTTTCTTCAGGTATCTTTACACCAAGTGCGTCAAATACGCATTTATTTGTTTCAAAATCGTGCATCAAAGCATCACACAAGCGCTCTGGCTCAAGTAGCTCGCCAACTCTGTGGCCGCTTCTGCTTATCTTGTCTGCGTATGTTGGTCCGATGCCTTTGCCAGTCGTTCCGATCGCTTTTTCGCCTTTTAAGCGCTCTTTTGCTTGATCGACTTGGCTGTGGTAGCTTAAATTTAAGTGAGCTTTGTCGCTTATATAAAGTCTGCCCTCTAAGTTGTCAAATTGCGCCATCTCAGTGATGAGCACCTCTGGAGAGACAACGACGCCGTTGCCGATGATATTTATGATATTTTTGTGCAAAATTCCGCTTGGGACAAGGTGAAGTGCGTATCTTACGCCATCGACCCAGATCGTATGACCAGCGTTGTGGCCACCTTGAGAGCGACAAATCATGTCATAGTTTAGTCCTAGCATGTCAACTATCTTGCCTTTGCCCTCATCACCCCATTGAACACCAACTACTAAATCAGCCTTTCTCATTCTTACTTCCTTAAATTAATTTTTTCTTCTATCAATGCATCAGTATAAACAGCGAATCCGCTGCCTGAAATATCGTCTATTTCATAGTTTCCGCCACTTGCTAAGATGGCGTTGTCTTTTAAAAATCTAAAAAATAAACTATCATAATATCTCATTTTTGAGTAATATAGCGGAACTATTCTTAAATTTTTATATTCTAGTGATTTGGCTACGTTTTGTAAATTTTTAGCGCCTCTTTTAGCTTATCAGGGACTAAATTTACTATCTCATCAAGCTCGCTAGCGTCCTTTAAAAGGGCTAGTTTGCTAAGCCATGGCACGTTTTGGGCTAAAATTTTTCTAGCCATGAGTTTTCAAAAATTTCTATCTCTAAGTTTAAAATTTCGCAAATTATCCTTGGGATTTGCATGTTGCTAAGCTGCAAACAAGCGCCGATCTCAAGCTCGCTAAATAGCTTTGCTACGATGTTTATGCTCTTTAAAATGTCGTTTTCGCCGATAAGCTCAGCGCCTATTTGATAAATTTCTTGGCTTGGGTAGCGAAAGACTGGCTGGATGTAAAACCACCTCTTTGGTTCGTTTGCTTTAAGCCTTCTAAGCACGATCCTAACGGTATCAACCGTGCTATCAGCCCTTAGGCTTATCTCGTGGTTTAGACTGTCGCTAAAGCGCAGAAGGTTTGTCGCATCTACGCTTAGATGTTGATGATACGAAAAAAACGGCGTTACGATCTCGCTAAAACCTTCATCTTCTAAAATTTCACTCGCTTTTTGCTCGATTTTTCTCTTTAACTTCGCACTTTTTGCAAAGTAAAGTTTGCTTCCGTTTGGGATCTCGTGCTCATAAACATTTACATCACTCAACTCTTATCTCCTTACTAAAACCTAAATTTATATCGCACTCTTTGATGATGGACACGGCTAGATTATAGAGTTCGCCGCTGTCGCTGCTACTTGCTAGTTTGCTTAAATTTATAGAAATTTCTTGATTAAATTTACCTATATTTTTTATCTCATCTTCTATTTTTTGTTTTAGGCTTTGTGCTAGTTTGTCGTCTTGATTTAAATTTGCTATCACTTCATTTGCAAGCTCTTTTAGCACGACTAAGCCTTTGAAAAGCTCGAAATTTTCGCTATTTTTATAGTCTTTTATGTGCAGATATGGTCTTTCAAATTTAAACGAAGCAGCATCTTTTGCCAAAAGTGCCAATGAGAAAATGTTACCTTGAAATTTATCAAAGCCAAGACCAAGTAAAAACTCAAGCGTTCTTTTGTCATCGATATTTTTTATAGTCGCATTTAGTCCAAATTTATCAGCCACAAACCTTATCATATTTATGCTCTCAAGCGCCTCTTTTGAGTTAAAGATATGCTTGCAAAATTTATTATCTATATTAAAGCGATTTGTCTTTAGCATGCCAAGAGCTTCGATCGAGCTTGAGTATGAGGCAAAGTCATCAAGCGAGAAGTGTATGCCAAGCTCTTTATATTTTCTAACATAAATTTCTAAAACTTCTAAATTTGTAGCTGTTGCAGCGTCGATAACATCGATGATAAGCCCAGTTGGATCAAGGCTTTTATCCTCATCAAATATCGCTTTAAATTTATGCCAAAATTCTTCTGTAAAGAGCTTTTTAACGCTTAAATTTACGCGAACCTTTGCGCTTATGCCATTTTCTAGCCACATTTTTCTTGCTAAAAGCGCCTCTTTTATCGTAAATAAAGCGATATTACTCGATGCGCTACTTGTTTTTATAAGTGGTAAAAAGTCGCTTGGATAGATGACCTCGCCATCTTTTCTCCATCTAATAAGCGCTTCAAAACTTAAAGTCTCGCCCGTACTAAAGCTGATCTCTGGTTGAAATTTTAAAAACATCTCACCAGCGTCAAGCGCTTTTAAAATTTTTGAGCCATCTTCGTATTGGCTCTTAAAATAGACATCTTTTTCGCATCAAATGTATAGCTTCTGTTTTTGCCGCTTATCTTGGCTTGATACATCGCCCAGTCGGCTCTTTGTAGCACATCATCAGCCCCAAGCTCACTATCAGCCAAGGCTATGCCTACGCTAGCGCTTGCTTTTAGTTTTAGCTCGTCTATCTTTACTTCATCTGAAGCTAGCCTTAGCATATTTTGCGCTATCTCATAGACTTCGCCTAAATTTTCGTAGTTGATGACGCCTACAAACTCATCTCCGCCTATCCTTGCAAAGATATTTTTGCCATTAAACATAGCGCCTATCTTTTCAGAGATAGCTACTAGAAATTTATCACCTATTTGGTGGCCGAAGTTGTCGTTTATGCCCTTAAAATCATCTATATCAAGGTAGATGACGGCTATTTTTTGTTCATTTTTTTGTATGAGAGAATTTAGTTTGTTGTAGAGTAAAAATCTATTTGGTAGCTTTGTGAGCGGATCGTGATATGCGATAAATTTAGATATTTCTCATTTTGAGCTTCGTTATTTGCAAGCATTGCGAGCATGATGTAGCCAGTTCTTTTCTCGCTCGCATCGATAAGTGGTAAAATTTCTATGACTTCAAGCTTGCTCTTATTTTTATTATTTTCACTCCAAACCTTACCACTCCATGAGCCACCGCTGTTTATAGTATCTATGATCTGGTGCTTTATATCGCTTAAGCCTTGCTTTATAAAGGTGATATCTTTTAGATATACACTATCTTTTGAGCCCGCACTTTCAAAAAATGTATCATTTGCATCAATGACCTTTAGCTCCTCATCAAGCAAGATGACCTCTTCTTTGCTAAATGAGAAAATTTTTGCAAGTAGGTCTTGACAGACAAAGAAGCTATCTTCTAGGCTAAGGTCTTTTAGTGTGCCTTTTATCAAGCTTACTTCGCCAAATTCATCATATTCAAGTGCTTTTGCTCTTAGTCTAAAGTGTAGAATTTCTTTATCTATGCTATAAAGTTTGATATCTTTAACGTAGGTTTGAGCGTCTCTTATACTCTCAAAAAAGCTATAAAAACTATCAAACTCATCAACAAAGACCGACTTTGCCTGCTCGAAATTTAGAGTGCTTTGCGTACCAAGAACCTTGCTTAGCTCGTCTGAGATATTAAGCATGTCGCTTCTTTATCCCAAGTAAAGACACTTGCCTCACTCGCCCAAAGCAGCGCCTTGCTCTCTTTGCTTTGTTTTTCAAATCTCTCTGAAGCTTTAGCATATCGCTAAGATCGGTAAATGAGTAGATGACCTTTTGCTCGTCTGCATCGATAAATTTAGCCTTTATCTTAAATGGAATTTTCTTGCCATAAGCATTTGTCATATTTGCTATGAAATTTAGCTCTTCATTTTTAAAGCTTGCTTGCAAAAAGGCTTTTTTGCTTGCTAGCACGGCAGCTTTAAAGCTATCAAAGTCTTCGCTTGCGATGATATCTTCTAAATTTACTGAGACTTTGGCTTTGGACATTAAAAATTCTCTCGACATTGTTTGTGCTTTGGATGATCAAAAATGGCTCTTGCGCTGAAGCGATAGCGATAACATTTGGCGATAAAATGACGTAGCTTTTGATGATATCGTCATTTCTTTGTGTCATCTTTTCTTGAGTGATATCCTTTATAAGTATGAAATTTAGCCTTGTATTTTCTAGCTCAAAGCTACTTTGGGTTACTAAAACATCGATTATTTCACCATTTTTACGCCTTAGCTTAGCCTCGTATGATAGATTATTGTTGATAGCATTTTTTCTATCTTCTGCTAAATTCTTAGACTCATCTTCAAGAAGTTCTTTTATATTTAGATCCGCTACGTCATCTTTTTTGTAGCCTAGTTTTTCTAAAAGAGCGTTGCTAATGTCCGTGATGACGCCAGTATAAGCGTCAAAGACCACGATCTTTAAAAAGCTCTTTTCAAAGACATAGCCAAATCTACTCTCGTAGCTTTGTGCTGTCTCGTAAGCTTTATCTCTATCTTCGTAGAGTTTTTTGATGCTGTTATTTAGTAAGATAAATTCTTTTACGTCAAAGTCCTCATCAGTTGGCTTGCTTTTATCTGTCGCAAAAAGAGCAATCCTGGTAAATGCAGAGAGAATTTTGTCTTTTATATATGAGTTGTCGCGTAGCCAAAGTATGCTAAATGCTACAAAGCAGAAGAACGAAAGCACGACTAGAACTAGCTGGATAAAGATCTGAAGTTGCCTACTAGAGCCTGTTATGACAAATAGCTTTTGCTCTTCTAGGTAGCTGATTTTGTAAAAATTCATATCCTTTAGCATAAAAATGATCTTGTCACTTTTAAACTCGCCACCTTGTGAGATGTATTTATTAAAGTCCTCTTTTATAAATTTCCTATAAAACTCATCTCTTGAGAGGTTGCCGTCTTTATCAACCAAAAAGACGTATGCGGCAAAATTTTCGTTATAACTTGTATCGACTCTGTTTTTTAAAAAATTTTGACTTAGTTGAGCGAGAATTTTATTGCCATTTTTTAGCCCGTAAGCAATGTAGATATCTTTAAATCGTCTATTTTTATAAAATCTATCAGAAAGCCTAAACTCGCCCTCTTTGATATCTGAAAACCATGCAATATCGTAGTCGTGCAGCTCTAAAGCACCGTCAAATTTACGCTCGTAAAGCAAAGAGTTATCTTTTGATATCACGTAAAAAGCGGCGTAGAATTTACTTATAATAGTATCTTCATAAAACGGCTCTATGCCGTTTGCAATGAGTCTTGCCTTTGTGGAGATGTTATCTTTTACATCTGAAAATGCGTTGGTGATATTGTTTTTAGTGATTAAATTTTAGAGTGGAAATTTCATATTTTATGTCGTTTATGCCAGCAAATATGACAAAGAGTGCAAGAAAGATGAAGGCAAAAAGAAGTAGTGCTATCTTTACATAGAACCTCTTAAAAATCTGCAAAATCGACTTAACACTATTTTTTTGCATTAAATTTAAGCCTCGCTTTTTAAAACTAGCCATGATTTTAACGCAAATTTACTTTTTTTAGCTTATAAAATCTCTTTTTGTTTAAATTTAAATAGACACAGGGCGTTTTGCCCCGTGAGTTAGTAGATCCAAGTAACTACTTCGGCTCTTTGTCTGCGGTATTTTTCAGGCTGTGGGTTTAAGCGGTAGCCAAATGGCACTACGATAGCCACTCTTTTCTCGCTCTCATCAAGCCCTAAAATTTCATTTAAAGCGTGTCTATCAAAGCCTTCGATCGGGCAGCTGTCAATCCCAAGGCTCGCGGCTGCGTTCATCATATTTGTCGCAGCTATCATGCACTGCTCGTGCGACCACTGAAATGTTAGCTCATCGTCGTTTTTGAAATTTGATAGCAAAAAGTCGTTGTAAAATTTCTGCCTTGCAGCGATCATCTCAGGCTCTTTATCTGCGCGTCTAGCGATCATTTTATCAACATAGCTGCTGCCAAATTTTATCTCTTTGACCTTTGCTAAGACGACAACTAAATGCGAGCAAGAGGTGATCTGCACTTGGTTCCACGAAACGGCTTTTATTTTCTCTCTAAGCTCTTTGTTTTGCACGACCAAAAAGTCCCACTGCTCAAGCCCAGTCGAGCTTGGGCTTAGTCTGCCAGCCTCTAAGATAAAGTCAAACTCGCCCGCGCTGATCTTTTTGCTCTCGTCAAAAATTTTGCAAGCGTGACGAAATTTTAAAATTTCAAGATAGTTCATCATATCTCCTTTGTTAAGTTTTTGAAATTATAAAGCGGTTAGGTAAATTAAAAGAAATTTAGCCAGACTTTAGCTGGCCTTAAAATAGGCTAAATTTAGCCTAGAGTTAGTTTAAAAATATATCAAACTCGCCTTTTTGGATAGTTTCTGCGATGATGGCTGAGTGCCCATAGCCAGCCTCTTTTAGGCGCTTTAGAGCTAAATTTGCCTCATTTTCGCTAACAGCTAGCAAAAGTCCGCCAGAAGTTTGCGCATCAAAAAGCAAGATATCAGCCTCTTTGCTCACAAAATGCTTTGCAAATTCGCGGTTTTTGTAGCTTCCCTCTGGGATGATGCCCATGTCGGCAAATTCTTCGCGCTTGCGATCACTGGCACATCTTTTTCAAAGACATTAAAACTGATCTTGTCATTTAACATCTCGCTTAAATGCCCTAAAAATCCAAATCCAGTCACATCGGTAGCAGCATAAACCTTGATGCCACTTAGTGCTTTTAGAGCGTAGAAATTTAGCTGAGCCATGATACCTGCGACCTCATTTATCTGCTCCATACTTAGTAGATCAGCCTTGATCGCTGTGCTTAAGATGCCGCTGCCAAGAGGCTTTGTAAGGATCAAAACGTTACCAACTTCTGCAGTGTTGTTTGCCCAGAAATTTTGTGGGCTCACCTTGCCAGTCGCGCTTAGTCCATAATACATCTGCTGCGTCTCTATCGTGTGTCCGCCAACGATGACGCCACCACACTCTCTTACTTTATCAGCTCCACCTTGTAAAATTTCGCCTAAAATTTCAGGTGCAAGGTTGCAGCTATCAAAGCCGACGATATTTAGGGCGTTTATCACCTCGCCACCCATCGCAAAGACGTCGCTTAGGCTATTTGCAGCAGCGATCTGACCATAGATAAATGGATCATTTACTACTGGCGTGATAAAGTCAAGCGTCTGAACGAGTGCAAGATCGTCTGAGAGCTTAAAAACGCTCGCGTCTTCGTTTGAGCCGATGCTTGAGAGCAAATTTGGATGAGAGAAATTTAAACTACTAATCGTTTTGTGAAGACCCGACGGGTCAAGCTTAGCAGCTCAGCCAGCGGCTCTAACAAACTGCGTAAGCTTTTTGTCGTGATAGATCATAGTTTGATTTGCTCGTGAGTTGAGAGTATGTCGATGATCTCATAAGCGTTTGAAATTTCGCCAACTGCAAGATCACTCACTAGTTTATAAGCCTCCAAGCAGCTTCCGCAGCTTAAAATTTGAACGCCAGTAGCTTCAAGATCTTTAAGCGGCTTAAAGCTTGGATGTGCGCGGTTTGTGGTCATCTTAACGGCGTTATTTACGCAGATGATTATCTTTGGTTTTTTCTCTACTTGAAGAAGTGCGCCTAGAAATTTTGATAGCAAATTTATGCCAACTTCGCCGCTACCTGCGCGCTCTTCGTTTAGATAGAGCACTTTTTCGCTTTTTGGCGTGATGTCGCAGACAAATTCGTCAAAATTTGTAAGCTCAAGTGCGCTTTTGTCCTTGATGGCTAAAATTTTAGTCTCATTGCCGTTGCTTTCTAGGCTAAATTCTATATTTTGATTTTTCAAAAATCTTGAGATATTTTCTTTTGGAGCTAGGGCATTTACAATGATCTCCAGGCTCTCTCCCTCATTTAAACCCTCAAGTGCGTTTTTAGTCATGATGACTGGTTTTGGGCACTCTAAATTTCTGCAATCAATTGTTCTTGTCATTGTTTTTCCTTTGTGATTAGTATTTCAAACCTTGAAACTGATTTTGGATTATAGCTAAAAAATATTAATTTTTTAAAAGGATTTGTGCTGTGAAATTTGCTATAAAGAGAGTTTGACCCTGCGTAAGTCGCAAGGTCAAGGTTGATTATTTTAAATTTGTGTAAGATTTCTCGTAGTCAGATACTGGGATCTTGTTTTCCTTAACAAGCTCTTGATACCAGTAGTGGTGAAGTACATAAACCTCTTCTTCTTCTTTGTATCCAGTGACCATTGACCAGATAGCGCCATGTATAGCGATAGCAGCCATATAGATATGAACTAGGAAAAATACCGCACAGACGATGCCAAGGCAGTTGTGGATAACTACGCTGTATCTTAAAAGATCGATTTGAGAGATACCAAACCAACTAGCAACTGCTGGCTCTTTAAGATCCATGAAATACATGATCGCACCAGTGATGATCATCACGATACCACCAGGGATAGCGATCCAGTACCATGCCTTTTGACCAGCGTTAAATTTACCAGCTGGGACTGGTCTTTTCTTCTTTGATAGATAACCACCAACTATCATCATCCATCTGATGTCATAAACAGCTGGAAGCATTCTGATAGTCCAAGCAAATAACATAGGAAGCACAGAAATAGCAAATATAATAGTCGCTATATCGTGCAAGTATCTACAGAAACGCACAAATGTGCCACCGCCAAGCTCTGCACCCCACATGATGATGATACCAGTTGGCACCAAGATGATCCAAGAGATCGCAGCTAAGCCGTGAGCTATACGTTCGATCAGTGAAAACGCAAATACTTTTTTGCCATCGTGACTAAAGTGTTTTGGTCCGATGATCAAGAAGTGTAGCACGAACGCGCCGATAACAGCTAAAATGATAGAAAGTGCAGCTATCGCGAAGTAGTCGTTGCCTTGTATAAAAGTAAATATCGGGCCCCAGCCATGCTCATAAGGCTTGATATTTTCTATCCTCTGTGCTGCCCAAATGGTGCTGTCAAATTGATTGACACCAGTTGGTCCTTCAATGGCCATTGCCGCAACGGACAATGTAAAAAGTAGAGTAAGAATTCTCGTCATTTTATTCCTTTATTTGCTAAAGCTTAAATGATTTAAGCTTTGGTTAAATATGCTAAAATCACACAGCTATGCCGTTTTGTGGCTATTATATCAGAGCTAATCACAAGCAAACCTTAGCAAAAAAGATTACTGAAAATTTTTATAAAAAATATTTAAGTTTTGTTAATTTTTAGCGTTTTTGATCTGAAAATTTAGCTAAAATAAAGCCAAATTTTAGCCGAAAAAGGACAGTACTATGCATCTTTTTTGCCTTATATTTGATGAGTACGAGACGCTTGATCTTATGGGTCCAGTGGAGTTTTTAGCAAGGGTGCCTGAAATGAAGATAAGCTACGTCTCGTTTGATGGCGGGATGAAAAGAAGCAAGCAAGGCTTTTTTATAAAGACCAAAAAGCTTAGTAAGATGCCAAGAGAGAGCGTTTTACTAGTTCTTGGAGGTCAGGGCGCAAGGACGCTTGTAGATGATAGTGAGTTTATCTCAAGACTTAAAGAGTGCGTTTTGGCATCTCAAATTTGCCTAAGCGTATGCACAGGCTCGGCGCTCATCGCTCGCACTGGAGAGCTTGACGGACTAAAAGCCACATCAAATAAAAGATCGCTTGAGTGGGTAAAAAGTTGCGGCAAGGCTGTAAAATGGCAAGAGCGTGCTAGGTGGGTGAGGGCAGGTAAGTTTTACACAGCTTCAGGCGTGGCTGCTGGCATGGATATGGCGCTTGGCTTTATCAGCGATCATTTTGGCAAGGAGCTAGCCCAAAATATCGCAAACGAAACTGAATATAACTGGCAAAAAAGCTCAAAGATAGATAAATTTGCCAAAATTTATGGGTACTGAAATTTAAAGCGGTTTGCGGTTTTTAGTAAATTAAAATTTAGTGATGTAGCTTTAAATTTAAAGTAGTTTGTAGCTCACAGAACTAGCTAGAAATTTGCCAAATTCGGCGAGTTTAAATTTTAAAATAAAAATATCTCTGCCAAAAATGCCACCAAGATAAATTTGTAGAAATTAAATTTAGCCCATCTTTTTATATTAAATACAAATCCAAAAAGCTTTAGAGCTTAAATTTAGGCGGCAGCTTAAAGCCATTTTGGCGAAATTTGCAGGGTAGATAAATTTGACTTAAATTTAAAAAGCCAAAATTACCTTCAAAAAGCAAAATTCTAGTTCCTGCACCTATACTCTTCGTATCCAAATTCACGGATCATTTTAACCTCGCCATTTTCTTTTAAAAGAAGAAGATCAGGCAGTTTTATGCCGTTAAATGTCGTATTTTTCACGATGGTGTAGTGGATTTGATCTTCAAATATGATGCGATCATTAATTTTTAGCTCGCTATCAAATTTATACTCCGCATCGCCCGCTTCAAGCCCCACTATATCGCCAGCTAGGCAGGTATTGCCACCAAATCTATAAGCAAATTTGCCATTTTCACTCTCGCCTCTAACGGCTGGGCGGTAAGGCATGAGCACGGTATCTGGCATGTGCGCCTCGGCTGAGGTGTCAAGGATGGCGATATCTTCTCGTTGTGCACGATGTCAAGCACGCTACTTATCAAAAAGCCAGTCTGCCAGCCCACAGCCTCGCCAGGCTCCAGATAGACCTCTACGCCGTACTTCTCGCGGAAGCGCCTAATTATCTTTATAAGCAGCTCCACGTCGTAATCAGCCCTCGTGATGTGGTGGCCGCCGCCCATATTTATCCACTTCATCTTTGGTATAAACTCGCCAAATTTCTCCTCAAATGCCTCCAGCACGACTTGCAAGCTGCTCGCACTCTCCTCGCAAAGCGCGTGAAAATGAAGCCCAGTGATGCCATCAAGAAGCTCTGGCTTAAAATTTGCCCTCGTGATGCCAAGCCTGCTAAATTTACCGCATGGGTTGTAGCTATCAGTTGGTGCAAGTGAGACCTCTGGATTTACGCGCAGGCCGCAGATGATGCCATTTTGCAGGGCAATACTCTTGAATTTTTGCCACTGTGCAAAAGAGTTAAAGGTGATGTGCTTTGAAATTTTAAAATTTCATCAAAGTCCTCATCTTTAAAGGCTGGGCTATACGTGTGGATCTCGCCTTTTACGTATTCGTTTGCAAATTTTGCCTCATGAAGCCCACTGCAAGTCGCTCCATCAAGATATGAGCCCACCAAGTCCATCACTCCGCTAAATGCAAAACCCTTAAGAGCTACTAAAATTTTAGCTCCACTTTGCTCTTTTACATACTTTAAAAGCTCTAAATTTTTACGTACTTTTGCCTCTTCACAGACGTAGGCTGGGGTTTTTATGCTTTTTAAAATTTCGTTCATCTTCTTTCTCTTTTGCAAATTTTCAAATAAGTATATCTAAATTTATTTTTAAGTAAAATCAGCAAAAATTTCAAAGGATAAAATGTGGTAGAGATTGAATTTCTGGGCCTATCGGGCTTGAGAGTATAAAAGTAGAAGCAAAAATTTAGGCGAGGTAAAAGCGGCTTTAAGCGAGAAAGAAGAGCTTAAAAAGTGGCTAAATATCTGTGCTGTGGCTGTAAATGACGAGATCGTAAGCGATATAAATTTCGCTCTTAAATCAGGCGATAAAATTTCTATCTTACCGCCAGTTTGTGGAGGCTAAGATGCAAATTTATAATGGAAGCTTGGATGTTCAAAGCATCACAAATGAGTGGTATGATAGGTTTAAGGATAAAAACTGCGGTGCGCTCATCACTTTTGTAGGTATAGTAAGAGAAGAGGGCGGTATTTCGGCGCTTAGCTTTGATATCTATGAGCCGATCCTTAAAAAATGGCTAGATGCTTGGCAAGAGCGAGCCAAAAAAGAAAATGCCTACGTGCTCTTTGCTCACTCAAAAGGCGATGTGGCGGTGCATACGAGCTCTTATGTAGCAGGTGTTGTTAGCCCTCAAAGAAAGGTCGCGCTAAGGCTTATAAACGAGTTTGTCGAGGACTTTAAGGCAAATGCGCCGATCTGGAAATACGACGTGATAAATGGCGAGAGAATTTACGCCAAAGAGCGCAGCCAAGCGATAAATGGCGCTGGACTTTTGGTATAAAAAGGGTAAAGGTGATAACCAAAGAGAGTAAAAAGATGTTTTTTGGGCGCTAGCCTTTGGGCTTGGGCTCTTTGTCTTTAGTATCGTTGGCTACTTTTATCTTGATCTTGGCACACCAAGTCTTTTTGGGCTCGTTGTGGGCGCACTTTCAACATTTTTTTGCGTTAGAAAGATATTGCAAAACAACTTTTTTGAGATAGATGATGATGGATTTGTCATCACAAAAGGCTCAAAAAATATCAAATTTTTCTTCAAAGATATCGATGAGATCGCCATTAAAAGCTTTGGTGATAAGAAAAAAGTCGATGCGCTAAGTGTTAAATTTTAGAAAAAATCGCCTCGATAGAGATGCGTGTTTTGGCTTAGTGCAAGCGCTTGGCGATGATATGATCGTCATTTTTGACAGATATGAGCTTTCGCAATTTACACTTTCAAAAGAGCTTCGAGATAGGCTGGCTAAATTTAAGGATAGGGCGTAAAAGCTTTTTAATTCGTATAACTTTCAAGTTTTTCGTGGTCGATGATGAGAAATTTGTGCGGTGTGATCTTTCTGATGATGTCGTCTTTGATAAGCTCATTAAAGGCTGTTGAGGCGCTTTGGCGCTTTAGACCAACAAAGCTTGAGAGCACTTTTAGAGAAAACGGCAAAAACACATATTGGTAGCCATTTTGTTTTAGATCTTGCTCATTTGCAAGCTCGATTAAGAAATTTGCGATCCTGCCCTTTGCGTCCTCAAAGAGTATCGACTTTGTGATCTGACGCTGCACGATGATGGTGTTTAGCGTGGTTGTTAGTATCTCGCTTGCAGCTTTTTGATTGTGCAAAATTTCACCTATTTTATCCAGTCTAATGACGTAAATTTGGGCATCTTCAAGCACTTCAAAGGCGCAGTTATCATCGAGTATGGCGATATTATTTTTTTCTAAATGATAAAGGATAAATTCCTCGCCATCTTCAAAAAATGAGAGCTTTGCTGAGCCGGTTTTTAAGATGATGATCTCGATATCTTCGGTGTAGATCGTGCTTGTTTTTGGCAGCTCTTTAAACTCAAATTTCTCCAGCTCATCTTGTGTTAAGATATCTAAAATATGCGTTTGTAAAAGCCCTAAGCGTGATTTTTTCATCTTTCTCCCAAAAAAGTATAGGGGCTGATTTTACTTTATAAAGCATTTAAATAAGTTGAAATTTATCTTTTTTGAAGTCAATTTTTTTCAAATTCTTTTAAAAATAGTGATAAATTTAGGGGTTTGGTTGCATAAACTGCAACCAAATTTTAAAAGCCGTGCAGCTCTTTTATCTTCTCATCTATTGGTTTTTTGTGTCCATCTTTTGTCACACTAACATAGGTCGCAGTCGCACTTGTGACGTGTATAGTCTCTCTAAAACCGCCGTCATTTAGCCTAAGTGCAGTTACTTCTATCTGCGTTGTTATCGATGTTTTGCCAACTGCGATGATCTTTGCGTAGCAGCTTAGCACGTCGCCAACAAAGACTGGTTGTTTAAAGATGATCTCTTTCATCGAAATTGTCACAACTCGCTCAGGCGAAATTTCTCTAGCTGCCTGAGCACCTGCAAGGTCGATCTGACTCATTATCCAGCCGCCAAAGATATTGCCAGCTGAGTTTGTATCTTTTGGTAGCATCACTTGCTTGATGCGTGGCTCGCCAAAGTCCTTTAAAATGTCCATTTTTTGCCTTTTAGATTTTAAATTTTGGTAAATTGTAGCAAATTTTAATGGCTTTATGCTAAAATCCTGCAACTTTAAGGGATGAAAAGATGAATGATTTTAAAAGACTAAACGAACTTACAAAAGAGCAAAAATCCAAGCTAAACGCGATTTATAAAAATTTAGATGACAAGATCATAGCTGAAGCTGTGAAAATTTGCGGCCTTACTGGCACGCCGAGCCAAAAACTAGCCCTTGCAAGAAGGATAGTTGATCTTAAAGTTGATCCACTTCAAAATGAGCTAAAAAAGCTAAATTTAGGCGAGGACGAGCAAAACGCGTGCTAAATTTGATCTACGGCTACGTTAGAAATTTATATGAAAATCTGCACGTCCAGCTTATAAAAAAGGCACGTGATGAGCAAATTTTAGACCCATTTATCAAGCCTTTGTAGAGGCTATGCATGAGCTTGGGCTTAGTCTAAATGCGTGGCAAATTTCATGGCAAGAAAAGATAATAGACACCACAAATAAAGAGTTTGAAGCTGAAATTTAAAGATTTAGGCGAGGCAAATGAGTTTATCACTAAAAATGGCTTATTTCAGTGTGACGCTAACGGCGTAAGGGCTGATAGAACGTATGGCGCAGTTTGCAAAGAGGGCGAGAAATTTAGCTTTTTGCCTTACGCACTTGCCTTTAAAAATGAGGTTAGAGAGCTTAAAAAGTATTTGTAAAAAATCTTGAAATTTTAAGAAATTTAGCCCAAAATGACGAGCAAAAATCTTATGTAAAATACCTTGAAAGGCTGCAAAATGCCTTTTGTGAAGAGGACAATGCTAAAGTGATAAACGCTTGGCAAGAGGCTGAGATAGCATGGATGGATGTAAAAGGCGCGCTTCAGCCTGGGCCATCCGCTGGAGTACTACGAGGATGCCTACACGCACGCAGTCGCACTTGAGTGGGACATCAGGCTGGTCGATAGCGAGGGCATTGACGAGCTTAAATTTAAAGAGAAAGTGGCAAAAACTTACAAAAGTGTTTGTGAAAAGATAAAATTTGATAACGCCGCGACAAACAAGGCAGTTAGCGAAAATATCGCTAGAACGCAGCTTTATATAAGCGTGCCGATGATTTATTACGCAGCCGAGCTAAACGGACTTTTTAGCGCTCAAGTCGTGCCAAATGATGAGAGCGTGAGTGCGAAATGTGGCAAGAAAATTTTTGCCTTTGTAAATCACGTCTATGAAGGCGCAAAGGCAAAGCCTTTTATGAAGCTTGGAGCTGAAATTTTTAGCAAGGAATTTTTGGATTTTGGTAGAGAGATTTTATTTTTAAAGCCAAAATTTGGAAAAAAGTATATGAAATTTCAACGATCGGCCATGAGTTTGGGCACATCCTTTTTATCGGGCTTGATACTGAGATGAGCATGAATAAAAGTGGCGTCTTTAAATTTATAGAAGAGTACAAGGCGACGACTGGCGGGCTAGTAAATTTCTTCTTGCACGAAGAGGCGGAGTATAAAATGGCCGTCTTTCACGAGCTAATAGCCCGTGCGGTTGGGCTTATCGCGTGGCGAAAGGTTGATGAAGTGAGGGCTTATTACTGCGAGGGGCTCATACATCTTAGCCTGCTTTTTAGAGCTGGAGTGCTTAAATTTGACGGCAAACTAAGCGTGGATATGAGCGAGCAAGCCTACGCTAAATTTAAAGAAATTTGCCTACAAAACTACTTCGATCTAGCGCAAACATACGCTAAAAAGGATGATGCGAGCACGTTTTTGGAGAAATTTTGCCAAAAAGATGAGCAGAGCTATCTGCCAAAAGATGAAGAGTGCAAGAAATTTGTGGAGCATTTTTACGCTAGGTACGAGGCTATTGGCAACGACGTCGATGATAGTGGCGAGTGGCAAAGGTGGCAAAGCTAGCCCAAGAAGCGGAGAGTGGCCGTGCTTGATAGAGTGACAAATTTTCACAACGGCTCATTTTTATTTATATTTGCCCTGATTATTGCTTATTTCTTTGCTATTTATCTGGGGATCAGTTTTATCTGACAGCTATATCAGTAGGCACTGATGTAGTGATCGCCTTGTTTTTGTTCTTTTTGCTAAAAAGTAGTAGAAATTTAAACTCATACTGGACCTATATATTTTTAGCTATCGCGAGCTGGGCGCTGGCTGATATCCTTTTATTGCTTTATGATAGATCGCTTCTTATGCCAGGAAACATCTCCCGCACGGATCTTATGCAAATTTTATATTTGATCCCATTTTTTATGTTTCTTGTATCTGCCATTGCTTTTTTTGCAAAATTTTAAAAAGAGTGATATGGCAGCAAGTCGTGGTAGATGCGCTTGCTTTGATGCTTATAACGGTTAGTTTTTTTTGGTTTGTAGTTTTTGATAGAAGTCTAGCAGTAGCGCTTAATAAAGAATTCGTGACTAGTCTTTCATACATCATAATGGATATTTTTATCTTTTGCTTTGTTTTTGTTGTCGCATTTTCACTAAATTTTGTATCAAAAAAACCAATTTTTACCTATAAAAGAGTGAGTCTTCTTTTATATTTATTAGCCTTGCTTATCATTTGCATTTGCGATGCATACTACTCGTCAAAGGCCTTTTTGGCATACGGCAGTACAAATGTTCATTACGAGTTTTTCTTTAAAGTTGCATTTTTTATTATATTTGTAGCTTGCTTGCACCTAAAAGAAAACGAGGCAAATATCAAGATAAGAAGCTATAGAAAAGACTATACAAGGGCGCTTATATATAAATTTATCACCCTGCTTATCGTATCCCTACTTTTTTTAGGAGCTACTAATACAGATAAAATTTACTCAGTTTGGATAGTTTTTCTACTTATGGTTTTGCTAGCCTATGCAGCGCTAATTTATAGTATCTCAAGTACAGTTGCTATGAGGGATTTAGCTAGATCTGAAAGGCATATCATCGCTCAACTTGACGAAGAGATCCAAGATAGCTTAAAAGAGCTTGAAGAGAAAAACGAGCGCTTAAGGCAGCTTAGCAAATTTGACTCACTCACTGGACTTTTAAATAGACAGTCATTTTTAAGCAAACTATCAGAGATGATAAAGACCAAAGCACTTGGTGAGAAGATAGATATTTACAGCATCGACATCAACCACTTTAAGGCTATAAACGACTCATACGGTCACTACGTGGGCGATGAGGTGCTTTTAAAACTTTCTAAAAATATCAAAGCTATCTTGCCAGAAGGCGCTATCATCTCAAGGTTTGGCGGTGATGACTTTATGATAGTTTTAAAGCAAAAAAATGAGGGGCATTATAGAGAATTTTTATACTATCTGCTAAACATCATAGCCGAGCAAATCTTAGTTGGCGACTATAAGATAGCTCTTGGGGCAAAGGTTGGCGTTAGCTCAACGCAAACAAGCGAAATTTTAGCTGATGATCTCATCATGCAAGCTGGAGCCGCACTTGATGCAGCCAAAAGAGATGTCAATACAAAATATGTCTTTTATGATGATATAAAAGAGATCATTCAGGAGAAAAACTACATAGAAATTTTGCTAAATTTTATGAATTTTGATGAGGAATTTAGCCTAAATTTTCAGCCGCAGTATCTACTAAATGGTAAAAAGATAATAGGCGCTGAGGCTCTTATAAGGTGGAACTCTCCGGTAAAAGGCTTTGTAAGTCCGGCTAAATTTATCCCAGTTGCTGAGCAAAGCTCTATCATAAATACAATAGGAATATGGGTGGCAAAAGAGGCCATAAGGCAGATGAGCTACTGGAACAAAAAGTATGGCATCAGCTTAAAAGTAGGCATCAACATCTCGCCAAAACAGGTTGATAATGTAAATTTTGCATCGGATATCTTTGGCTATGTCGAAGAATTTGGCATGGATCCAAAGTGCGTTGATATCGAGCTTACAGAGGCAAGCCTCGTCAATGCCGAAGAGATCATGCAAACAGTCTTAAAGAAATTTTCAGATAAAGGCATGAGCATCTCGATCGATGACTTTGGCACTGGCTTTTCATCGATGAACTACATCAAAAAGTATCCGCTAGATAGGCTAAAGATCGCAAAAGAGTTAGTTGATAACATCGCTATAAATGAGATCGATAGAGACGTTGTAAAAAGTGTTATAACGCTAGCTAAAAATATCGAGCTAAAGACGATCGCTGAGGGTGTTGAAGATGAAACTCAGCTTGAAATTTTAAGAGAGCTAGGCTGCGATGAGATACAAGGTTATTTCTGGGCAAGCCGATGAACGCTAAAGACTTTGAAGAGCTTATAAGAAGCACGCTTGATCATATCTAAGCTTGTAAATTTACAAGCTTAGCCAATAACGCTTTTGTAGTCTAAATTTTCAAAAAGTAGTAGCTCTTTTTTGCTCTCTTTTATAAGTGCTTTTACTAGCTCTGAGGTTTCTTTATTTTTTGGCAAGACAAGATGAATTTTTCATTTATAAAGATGACAAAGATATTTTTAAGCTCGTAAATTTCACTTACATCTTTTATATCAAAAATTTCATTTTCTTTGGGCTCATTTTCATAAAATGCCAAATTTTTCTCATTTACTTCAAAGATCATCTCTTTTTAAAGTCTGAAATTTCTAAGCTTTTTAGCGCCACTCTTCGTCTATTTTTTAAAAAAATTGGATAAAAAATGATCCAAAAGATAGCAAAAATAGTGCCAATAATGGTAAAAATTTTGGTTTTTAAAAGCATATCAGCGACAAATCCAGCTATAATGGCCTCCGTAAAAATCATAAAAACATTTATAAAATACTGTTTTCTAGCCTTTTTTGAAAAAAATAGATTAAACGCTTGGTAGTCTATTAAATTTTCTCCAGATAAGACGATATTACATTTCATAATTAACCTTAAAGAAAAATTTGCAAAATTATAACTAAAAATAAGGTTTGAAACAGAATAAACAATGGAGAGAAACATTTTTTTTACGTCAAATTCGTCACTTATCCTAAGACAAAAACAAATTTTCTATGCCGTTATAGCTCTTTTTATATTTTCTCAGTTTGCCGGCATTTTAAACTATAAAATTTTGAAAATTTGTTGATATTTTTGGGCTTTGGTCTTGTAGTTCTTGGTATCTACATCTCTATGAATAGATCAAAGCTTAAAGCTATGCACTGGCTTGCTGCATGCTTTGGAGTCTTTATCTGGACCATTATTGATGCCATTAGAAGTGTCAATGAAGACTTTCTTTTAAGAAGCAAAGAGCAAATTTCTTATCTTCATTTTTTCGATCTGCTCCCTATGTTTTTACTATTGGCCGCTGTTGGTATATTTTTTGTGGTCAAATTTATAGCTAGCGATAAAAAGATCATAGTTCTAGCCGATAGCTTTAACGTTCTTTTGCTAGTTTTCACGCTTGCTTATTGTATTGTTGGGGATATGGGTGATTTTGATATATTGATCCATCCTAAAAGCCCTAGTGAGCTTGCTGCTAGCATTGCTATTTTTGTAAATTTATCTATTTTATTCATCGCTCTTAGTGAAATTTTTAATAGCAACCATCTTTATATTAGACATAGCGGCTTTTTCTTGATAATCGCAAGTGCGATTTTTACGCTATTAAATTTATATGTTTTTTATAATGAGCTTATAAACAAAGGGCATGATTTTACTCTGCACTCTATCTACCTTGTGCCATTTTTTCTCTTAATGCTCGGGGCTTTTTACTTAAGGGGTGATAACAAGCGTATAAGCGCAGCAGATGTTGGCATAAAAATAACATCTAAGCTCGTGCCTATTATCTCAGCTGCACTAATACTAATAAAAACTGACCTCTCATCTTATGTTGATCTGCTTATAATTTTTGTTGTTGTAGCTGGAGCGGTTATTAGTTATTTTATGAAAGTGCTTGATCAAAGCGAAGAGATATATAACGCATAGCAAAATTTACATGATGCTAAAAACAAAGAGAAACACCTAAAGACAAACGAACTTGAGATGAGAAATTTAAGTTTAGAGGGTGTATCTGAAAAAGACTATCTAACCTCTCTTGGCAACAGAGACTCTTTGCTAAATGAGCTAAAAGGTATGTGTAGTGTTTTGGGTGAGAAGCAAGAGATCGCAGTTTATTATATAAATATAAGTCGCTTTAAAAATATAAATACATCTTATGGACATGAGGTTGGCGATAAAATTTTAAAAGCGATAGCAAAGCGCATACGTGAAGCGTGCAACAGACAAGAGGTTACCGCAAGGATCGGCGCTGATGAGTTCATCGTGCTTTCAAAAATGGAAGAAAATAGCCACACTAAACGCATGAAGCTTGGTATGGAGCTAAGAGATACGATAGAAAAACCTTTGCAAATAGATAAGTATCACTTTGCGATCAAGAGTGTCGTTGGTATCCACGTTGTCACAAGAGATAACATCAGCGATCCTAGAAATATCATCAAAAAAGCTGATATGGCGATGTACTATGCTAAGCAAAATCCAGCCAAAAACCCAATGGTTTATAATAATGAGATAGATAGCGAAATACAACAAAGTTCAAACATAGAGATAGCTCTTAAAAAAGCAAATTTACAAGAGGATTTTGAGGTATATTTTCAGCCGATTTATGACATTAAAAATTTAAAGATCATCTGCGTAGAAGCGCTACTTAGATGGCAGTCAAAAGAGTATGGACAAAAAGAAGCTGGCGAGTTTATGGATATAGCTAGCTTAAATAGCGACATCTTAAACGACATCTGCACGCTTTCTGTCTCAAAAACAGTAGAACAAGCCGTAAGATGGCAAAACAAAAAGCTAAAAATGCCAAAAATAAGCATAAACGTAGCGCAAATTCAAAGCACATCTGAAAAATTTGTAAATGAATTTATGCTAACTTTAAACTCGCACCACCTAAATCCAAAGCAGTTTGAGCTTGAATTTAGCGAAGATATATGGAAAAACGACCAAGAGACGCTTGATAAAATTTTCTCACTTTTGGAGAAAAATAGCATAGATGTTTGTATAGATGACTTTGGATCTGGATATACGTCATTTGTCTATATCAGAAAGTATAAGATCGACCGCATAAAGATAGCAAATGACTTTGTCGCTCAGTCGGTGATCAACAAAAAAGATATGCAAGTAGTCGCTGCTATCATAAATATAGCAAAATCAATGAAGCTAAAAGTGACAGCAAAAGGCGTGGAAAGCCACGAGATAAAAGAGCTTTTAAAAGAACTTAATTGTAATGAAATGCAAGGATATTTCTTATCTCGTCCGATGAGTGCGGAGGAGTTTGAGAATTCTTTAAGACAGAATTCTCACATGGTGGCTGATATTTAAATTTCAGCCTTTATCTCTTCGTTTGATTTTACGACCATGCCTGAGCCATGTATCACGCTTGGGATACAGCTTGTGCAGATATCGACCTCTTCGCCGTTTTTGTGAGCGTGGATGAAAACTGCATTTTTATCATCGCTGCTTTTTAGTCCGCAAACGTTGCAAACTACTAGATCTTTCTCTCTCATCTTTTCTCCTTTGAAATTTTGGGTGATTTTACATCTTGTAAGCTTGCATTAAGATGATTTGGGTCAAGCTTGTCGCTTAAGCATTAATTGTTTTTTGTTATAATCATTTAAAATTTAAAAGGTTTAAAAATGGATGAAAGAACTATTGTTTTAGAGATGTTAAAGATGCAACAAAGCCTAAATGACGAGACAAACGGGCTTGGTTGGGAAAATGGCTATACAAATAAAAATAAACTCATAAGCTGGAGGCGCTGCATATATATGGAGTGTGCTGAGCTCATTGACAGCTTTGCGTGGAAGCATTGGAAGAGCATAAATGCTAAGACTGATGAGCAAAATTTACGCATCGAGGTTGTCGATATCTGGCACTTTATAATGAGCCTAGCACTACAAATTTATAAGGCAAAACAGCTTGGCGATGTCGAGACTTTGGCTGAGGATATTTGCCAAGCAAGCGGTTTTAGCGACTATTGCAAAGAGCCATTAAAGGTCGAAGATGAGAGCATTTACGAGATCATGAACGACGTTGAGATGCTTATACACGAGTGCAGTGGCTTTGACTATGACATCTTTGATATCTTTAAAATTTTATTTCTCAATGTCTTTAAAATGTGGCGTAAATTTATACTCACTTTATGAGTGCTACATCGCTAAAAACGTGCTAAATCGCTTCCGCCAAAATAACGGCTACAAAGAGGGAAGTTATAAGAAAATTTGGAACGGACGCGAAGATAACGAAGTGATGAGCGAAATTTTATCAAATGGCGTTAGTAAGATAGATGAAATTTACGCCGCACTTGAGCGTGAGTACAAAAAGGTAAAATGATAAATCTTCTTCGCCTTGGCTTTAAAGACTTTTTTACAGCCAAATTTATAACGCTATCTATATTGCCGCTTTTTCTTAGCATCGCAAGCCTTGCGTGGCTTACGATCTGGGGAGGCGGCGAGATATTTGACCTTTTAAGCGATGGCGCTAAAAACGAGAATTTCGCCTTTTTGGAGTCAAACTCAACGCTATCTTTTATAGCTATTAAAATTTTAAGCTTTAGCGCTACAAAGTGGATAGTTAGCATACTTTTTTACGTCTTAAGCACATTTTTAACGATCATTATTAGCATTGTGATCGCTCTAATCGTAGCTGGCTTTTTAACGCCAGTTGTAGCCAAAGAGATAAACAAAAGGCACTACAATTACGTGCTTAAAAGCGAGGCTAGCACGGCTAGAGTGCTAAAGGTGATGATGGTTGAGATCATGAAATTTATTGGAATCTTGCTCGTTTGCTTGCCACTTTTGTTTGTGCCGTTTGTAAATTTTTCATCATCAACGTGCCGTTTTTTTATATCTACTATAAGCTTTTACTAATAGATGTTGGCTCAAACACGCTTGATAGTGATAAATTCGAGCTAGCACTGCTTGAAGGTGGCGGGGTTAAATTTATAGCTTTTACGCTTTTGTTTTATCTCATCTCGCTTGTGCCGCTTGTTGGGTTATTTTTTCAGCTTTATTTTGTGATAGTCTTGTCACACCTCTTTTATCAAAGAGAGGCGCTAGTTAAAATTTAGAGCCAAAAAGCTCTAAATTTATGCGTAGTAAGATACTTTTTTGCTCTCATCAAGCAAGGTATCAAATAGCCTTTTTGTCGCACTTAGTAGATTTTTATTAGCATCATTTTTAGCTAAAAGTTCGTCAAACATCTTTAGCATATTATCATTTATGAAATTTTTATGATCCAGATCTTTTGCGTCAGGCAACATCTGCTTGATCTTATTTGAAAGCTCGCTTATGCTTTGGCTACTACCTGCGATCTTGTCGCCCTCTTTGACATTTTTCATAAACTCATCAACCTGTGGGCGAATTTGCTTCATCGCCTCTTCGATCTCTTTCATATCTTGCTCGTCTATGCCATTGCCTTTATAGGCAAATTCATAGCCGTATTCGTGCGTGAGAGTTAGGCTTCTTTGGCTTGAAGTGCCATTTTTTTGACTTGAAAACTCTAAGTTTTTGTTGTCATACATAGAAAAACTTATCTCATCGCCTGAGCTAGTCTTCATCGAAAAGCTCATGTTGTTGTAGCTTCCTTGAGAGTAAAAATTTGTTTGCATTTTTAAATCCTTTTGAGGCTAAATCGGCAAATTTTTAATTTCATAAAGCAAAATTTTGTAAAATGTGTCAAAAAAGGACGGGTGATGTGTTGTTTTGGGACTAGGATCTTTTTGCTGATGCTTATCACTGTTTTAAGCTTTGTTTTTGCTAAGCTTTGCCCAGTTTTGCCAGTCGTTGGCTACTACTTGATACTTGCAAATTTGCTTGCCATTTTGATGTTTTCACTATTTTTTAAAGGGCTTTTGCCAAGCTTTGTAAAGGTAAATGCGATCCACTATTTTTCGCTAATTGGTGGCTTTTTTGGGCATTTTTAACAATGCTCATTTTTAAAAGGGTTGCAAAAAGATAAAATTTACTTTAATAGAGCTCATTATTTTTACGCTTTGGGTGCTGATAATCGCCATAGTCATCTTTAAATTTCAAACCATTCTTGACATTTTTAGGGGAATTTAGATGGATGAGAGGATAGTTAAATTTTTAAAAAGATGCATCTTGCAAGCGTTTGCGCCATTGATGATGATGGGCAGCCTTATGCTTTTAGCGCGTTTTACGCCTTTGATGAGCTAAATTTTTGCCTTTTGCTAGCTAGCTGCGATGAGAGCTCGCATGTTAAATTTTTAAAAAACTCAAAGCTCGTTGCTGGCACCATCGCTCTTGATACAAAGATCATTGGCAAGATAGAGGGCGTGCAGTTTCAAGGAGCGATGAGTGAGGCTAGCGAAAGTGAGCGAGAAATTTACTTTAAAAGATTTTTTTACGCAAAAGCGATGAATCCAAAAATTTGGTCTATAAGCCTTGAAAATGTTAAATTTACCAGCAACACTCTAGGTTTTGGCAAGAAAATTTTTGGCAAAAGTAGCTAAAAATCGCATAATATTTTCGTGTTAGCTTAAAAGATGCTCTTTCTTAAGGCGTTCAGAATAACGCTTTTATGAAACGAAAGGTACATGTACCATATAAAAATTTTTTTTAAAATTTTTACACAAAAGTTACACAAAATGCCTTTTTTAGGGGAATTTTAAAAATATTAAAGTGTGATAAAAGAGTATTAAATAACTAAAAATAAACTTAAATTTACCCAAATTTTACTTAATATCCCCAGCCTCACTCTTATTATATAATCGCCGAAAAAATTATATAAGGAGAGTTTTATGGCTAAAGAAGCGGGTGTAGTAAAATCGCTAAGTGGCAAGGCGGTCGCAGTTGATCAAAACGGAAACGAGAGAGAGCTAAAAGTTGGCGACATCGTTTATATGGGTGAGAGTGTCAAAACTAGCGATGCAGCCGACAAAGTAACTATTGTTGCAAATAACGGCAAAGAGCTAACTGTACTAGGTAGTGACACGCTTTCTTTAAATCCAAATACGATAGGTGCTGAGGGCTTAGCTGATATAAGCGCTTTGCAAAATGCTATTTTAAATGGCGGTGATCTAACAAAGCTTGAAGAGACTGCTGCTGGCGGTAACGCTGCTGCTGGTGGTGGAGATGGCGTTAGCCTTGGCGAAGCTAGATTTGCTGAGGGTGGTCACTACTCTAACATCAATGAAACTTATAGAAATTTAACTGATACGAACAGAGCTTTTGCTTCATACGATAGCCCAATAGGTGGCTACAATGATGGCAACGATGGTGATAATGGTGCAAACACTAATATAATCCCAGGCACACCAACTGTTAAATTTCTCTATGACTTTGATGGAAACCACACTTTAAGCAGAGTAGAGCATGGAAATGATACAAATATAAATACATCTAAAGTTCTTATCACTGTACCAAATGACGGCACAGTAAGAGCTGGCGATATACTAAAAGTCACTGTAACTGATCCAAATGGTAATGAAACAACAACAAACATAACCATCACTCCATCTATCATAACTAATGGCTATCCAATAGATGCGCCTGTAGAGCCAGGTAAAAACTCAAAAGTAGAAGCAAGTGTTACAAATTTCCAAGGTAACACTGGCGGCAGCAGTGAAGATCACGTAACTCCTACAAAATCAAGCGTAAGCGTTGAATTTACAGAAGATAGAAATAACGATAAATTTTTAACTTATACAGAAAACGAAAATGACAGCAAACAAAATGAGTCACCAGTGCTTATAAAAGTAAGTGATGTTATCCCTGGAGATAAACTTCACATTACTCTAACAAAACCAGATGGTACTACTGAAAATAGAGAAGTTACTATCGATCAAAATATAATCAACAACGGCTATAAGATAACAGACATGCCAGTTGCTGAGGGTAAAGTTTCAAAAGTAGATGCTTATGTTACTGATAGTACAAACTCTAGCACTTGGAAGAGCGATGTAGCAACCGATGATGTTACTCCAGATGTAAGACCAACTTTAACATTTACTGAAGATCATGACAATGATGGTGGTATAGATGACTGGGAAAATAGCAAAGATGGAAACTTTAGGAGCACAACAGTTGAAGTAACACTTCCAAAAGATGTTGTAGCAGGCGATAAAGTTGTCATAACTTACACTGATCCACTAACAAAACATGATACAACAAAAATAGTGCCTCTTACACAAGCAGACGTTGATAACCATAAGGTAAATACATCTTTACCAGTCTTCCCTGACGTATGGAACTATGCAAGTGCTCATGTCGTAGCTGCAGATGACACACAAAAGAGTGCAGAGTCTAATAAAGACAATGTAATACCTATCGGTAGAAACATGGAGATAAAATTTATAGAGCAAGATACTCTTCATGAAATTTCAAGACAAGAGAGTATGGACGAGCATGAGGTAAATGAGACAACAGCTCTTATAAGACTTCCAAATAAAATAGATAATGGTGATATAGTTACACTTACTATAAACGAGCCTACAAATGGCGTTTATACAAGAAATTTCACTATAAATATGGACGATAAAGGTGAGGTAACTGGTATAACAGAGATTGGCAATGGCGGACAAAATTTCCCACTAACCAAAGAAGCTGAAAATCAATACTCATTTGAGGTACCAGGATTTGATCTAAGGCACGGACAAGATACCACTATCAAAGCTAGTATCACAAACATGACACCAGGTAGACATACATCTATAAATGAGCCAGAAGTTTCAGCTAGCTTAGAGCATGTAAAAGCACCTGAGGTTATCTTTGATGAGGCGCATAACTCAAAAACTATGAGCAGAAAAGATTCAGCTAGTGACAATGATGAATTTAATACAACTGCAACTATCAAGATCCCTAAAAATGCAGTAGATGGCGATAGGATCGAAGTTAAGATCACTGAGCCACAGCTTGATGGCACAACTAAAGATAGAACACTTAAATTTAACGTTCATAAAGATGCTTCAGGCGTTAAGATAACAGATGAGCATGGCAATGATGTAGCAGTAAGCGACAACGGCTTTAAAATTTCTCATGTTGGTACATTAACAGGAGCTGAGACTAAAATTTCAGCTACTATCATCGATAAAGACGATGTTCAAAGTGCTACTGGCACAAATAGTGTAAGCGTAACAGAGCTTGATGACTCTGGAATTTTCTTTGGTGAAGATGCTGATGCTAATACATCTATCACAAGAGATGAGAGCATGAAAGATCACGATCTTCACAAGACAGATCTAAAAATAAAAGTGCCAAATAACGTGATAACTGGCGACAAGATGATACTTGAGGTTAAAGCTGATGGCAACACAACTTTACAAAAGAAATTTACTATCACAAGAAATGGCAATAGCATTACTATAACAGATGGTACTAATACTATAACAGCTGATAGCGATAATAAAATCACAGTACCAGGCATAGTAATAGGCGAAGGTAAAAACACTGAAGCTCAGGCAACATTTACAGATGCCAAAGATCATGCTAAAACCATAGTAACAAACCACGCTACCCTTGAAAAGCTTCACGATGATATGACTGTTATATTTAAAGAGGATGCAGACTTTAACGGAATTTTAAATAGAGCAGAAGCAAATTCAGATGGTGTTTTAGATAAAACCACGGCTACCATAAAACTACCAAGCAACGTTGTAGATGGTGACATACTAAAGATAACTACAAGCATAGAAAATGGCGCACCAACTACCACAACTCATACTATCCACAAAGACGCTCAGGGTAATATCACGGTAGATGGTCTAAATGTGGTTGGTAATAAAGCTGTTGAGTATACTGTACCGTTACAAGAAGATAAAACAAGCAAGGTAAGTGCAACAGTTAGCGATGCAACAGGTGTTGATAAGGTAAAAGCTGGTAGCGATATCTTGCTTGATGCTGATGGCGATGGTAGTAGCAAATTTCTACGTACTTATCGATGAGGACAAAGATAGAAATGGCAAACTAAGCAGAGACGAGGCAAACTCAGATGGTAATGTTAAAGAGACATCTGCAACCGTATCTCTACCAAGTGGCAACCTACATGCAGGTGATACATTTACTGTAAAAGTAAATGGCGTGCCAACTACATATAAAGTAACTAGTAACAATAGCCACGTACTAACGATAGAAGATGCAGCTGGAAACAATGTGCCTTTAGCACCAGGCAACTTACTAAAGATACCTCATATCGCTGTAAGCGTTACAAATCCTGCTAAGGTTGAAGTAGAGATACCTAATGTCACACCTAAATCAGCAGAGGCGATACTAGAGCCTATAAACAATAGCGAGCTAAGCGTAATTTTCAACGAAGATAATGCTAACAGAAACAATGAACTAAGCAGAGATGAGGCTATATCAGATCACAACCTAAAAACTACAACAGTAAGCGTAAAAGTGCCTTATAACGTTGTAACAGGCGATCACGTAAAAGTTGAGTATGTTGATCCAAATACTGGCACCCAGGAAGTAGAGAATTTAAAATAACTAAAACAGCAGATGGTAAAATCACTGCTACTGATATAAATAGTGGAGCAGAACAAAATATCACAGAAAACAACACTATTAAAGTATCTAATGTCCCTATGAAGCCAGGCGAGAAAACAAAGGTAGATGCGACTATAACTACTCAAGATGATCAAACAGCACATGCTAATGCAGAGGCAAAACTAGCGCAGCTAAGCAGCAAAGGTCTAAGTGTAAGTATAGCTGCTGATGCAAATGACAATGGCACTATCACAAGAGATGAGACAAGTAGTGATACTTCAAAAGTAAGCGTATCTCTCCCTGGTAGTGTAATAGCTGGCGATAGCATAAAAGTTGAGATCACAAATGCTGGCAGCACAACGCCTGTGACTAAAGAATTTAAAGTTCTTAGCAAAGATCCACTTGGCAATATCGTACTAGAAAATCAAGCTGATCACAGCCAGATCACTCTTGAAAATGGCAAACCACTTGAGCTTGATGCAGCTATCGCAGTAGGACAAGAGACAAAAGCAAAAGTCACTCTATCTGACGGAACAACTACTGTAAGTGCAGAAGATCATGCAAAAGTCGAGATGGACGCTATAAGAGGTATGCAGTTTAGCGAAGACGGCAATAGAGATGGACATCTATATGGCTATGAAAACTTTGGCGATAACAACAAAACTCAAGATACAACGCCAGTTAAAATTTATGTTAGTGATGATGCAAGAGCGGGCGATACAGTTGAGATCAAATATACTGATCCAGACAATCACGCTCAAACAAAGACAGTAAATCACGTGCTAACAGCTGATGATATGAGTAAAGGTGTATTTGAGCAGCTACTAGACATCAACGCAAGATCAGCTTATGATCTAAAAGTAGATGCTACGCTTAAAACTCCAGGCGGTCTTGTAAATAAAACTCACAGCGATACGCTTCGCATAGAGCTTGAAGACTTTAGAATGGATTATGATCCAAGCAAAGTGATGAAAGGTGGAGAGGGCACATCTGATACGATCGTCTTTAGAGATACTTCTCACGTAGATCTTAGCGGCATTACTGACCTTAACACAAAAGTTGAGAGCATCGAGAGGATCGAACTAAAAGGCAACTCTGAGATCAAATTTGACGCAAAAGATATCTTTGCTATGACTGATAACATCAACACTATCCTTAAGATAAGAGGCGATAGCACTAGCAAGGTAGATATAAAAGGTAAGTGGCATGAAGACCCATCAGTAAATGCTGACTTTGGCTCAAAAGGCTATACAAGCAACGATACTGTAAATGATCAAACTGGAAATGCTCATACAGTACATATTATCATTGAAGATAAGATCCAAACAGACCTATAATCCCCAAAAAGTGAGTGCCCTTTAAGCACTCACTTCACTCACCTAACTTTAAATTCACATCATTTTTTAAGCCTTATTTTACTAATATCACCCCTTTTAAAGGAGAAAATATGAAAAATTTAATAGCCATAGTTGTGGTCATCGCAGCACTTGTTTTTGGCGCTTTCAAATACGCAAATTCATTTGTCGTGCTTGATGAAAACACCAACGAGAAGTGGTCGCAGGTGCTAAATCAATACAAAAGGAGAGCCGATCTCGTGCCAAATTTCAGTTGAGACCGTAAAAGGCTACGCAGCTCACGAGCAAAAGGTCTTTGAAGATGTGGCAAACGCAAGAAGCAAGAGCATGCAAGTAAGCATCGATGCAAGCAGTCTTAGTGACGAGGCAAAGGTTAAAGAATTTATGGCAGCTCAAGGTCAGCTAGGCTCTGCACTTGGCAGGCTAATGGCAGTTAGCGAGAGCTACCCAGAGCTAAAAGCAAATCAAAATTTCCTCTCACTCCAAAGCCAGCTTGAAGGCACAGAAAACCGCATAAGTGTAGCAAGACGTGACTACATCGAGGCTGTAAAAGAGTATAACGTAGCTCTTAGAAGCTTTCCTGGTAAATTTATAGCTAGCATCTTTCATCCAGAGATGAAGCCAAAGCAAGGCATCGAGGTTAGCAGCGAAGATATGAAAAATCCAAAAGTTTCGTTTGAGAAGTGATGAAAAAAGCTCTTGCTCTTTTGCTCTTTGCATTTAGCTTTTGTTTTGCTCTAAATTTTAATGAGCAGATCAACGATGAGGCTCATATTTTTTCACAAAATGAAAGAGACGAGCTTTTAAGCTTAGTGCAAAATTTCGAGCAAAATAGCAGCACACAAATCGCCATAGTGACTTTAAATTTGCTTGAAAACAGGAGCATTGAAGAGCTATCGCTTGAGATAGCTAGAGGCTACAAACTAGGTCAAAAAAAAGATAACAACGGCGTGCTTTTGGTGGTCGCTCCAAATGAGAAAAAGGTCCGCATCGAGGTTGGATACGGGCTTGAAGGGGTGCTGACTGACGCCGTGGCAAGCGAGATCATAAATAGCGTGATGATACCTGAGTTTAAAAACGGCAATATGAGCGAAGGCGTGAAAGATGGCGTTTTGGCGATCATAAAAGTGGCTAGCGGCGAGGAATTTAGTAGTAAATCCGGCCTTAGCGACTTGCCTTTTGGCGTGTTTGCCTTTTTTGCTGGCATGCTATCTTGTTTTGCCTCTGTGATCTTTGGCAAATTTTTTATGCGAACTGGCTTTAGCATGTGCTTTGCTGGACTTGTATCAACCGCACTTGAGCAGGGATTTGGCGTGCAAAACTACCTCATCATCTTTGGCGCTTTTGCCTTTATCTTTGCGGTATTTTTCTTTATTTTGAAAGACGTTTTTAAGAGAAATAGCCAAGGCGGCTCTTTGCCAATGGGCTTTAGACGAGGTGGTTCAGGCTCAAATGGTGGCGGTGGTCGCTCAAGTGGCAGAGGAGGCGGCTTTAGTGGCGGCGGCGGCGGTTTTGGCGGAGGGGGAGCTAGCGGTAGTTGGTGAAATTTACCTGCTTTAGAAGTAAATTTCATTATGTTTTGCAATTTGTAAAAACTGTACGAAGCACAGCAACTTCTAATGTGCGAGGGGATTGGGGGATTTTAAAGGGGGATAAGGGGACGGCCTCGTAACTCGAGTCCCCTTGTCTCCCTTTTGAATAAAAGAGTTTTTAAATTTAAGGTCTATATTTTTAAAAATAGAAATTTATTATTTTTCAAATTTTAAAATTCCATTCACTCGCAAGAATTGACTACTAAAATTTGGCTTCGCTTACCGCTTAGCTCAAATTTTAGAGCCGAAATTACTCGCTCATGAAATTTTAAAATTTGCTTGACACCTATCTAATTTAACTAAGTTATTCTGAAAATTTTAAAATCTTACTCACTCGCCTTAGCAGACTACTAAATCTAGGCTGCACTTCGTTTAGTACTAAATTTAGAGCCGTGATATGCTCGCTCAGTAAATTTTAAAATTTACTAGAATTTCAATAAAACGCATGCAGTGCGTTAGCACTGAAGCATGCAACTTTAAACGTGCGAGGGGATTGGGGATTTAAAAAGGGGGATAAGGGGACGGACTTCGTGTCTGCCCCGCAGTTGCGAGCTATCGAAGCAAAATTCAAGTCCCCTTGTCTCCTTTTTTTGGATAAAAAATTTATAAACTAAGAAGTTATTTCATATATTTTAGATCCAGCATTTGCATATAAAAGCTAAATTTCTTAAAATATGCCAAAAAATTAGGAGCAAAAATGCTATCAGGTGAGCTACTTAAAAGCCATTTTGCTAAATTTGATCTAGCGGCAATTCTTAGTGAGTTTTTTGAGCAAAGTCGTTTTCACAAAGAAAAATTTCAAGCACTTAGGCGAGATGGTTTTAAAAGCTTAGATAAGAGCCAAAGAGAGGAGCTTCTTAAAATAGCGGGCTTTAAGGCGCATATTGACGCGAAATTTCAGGGCTTTTTGCGTGAGCTGATGCAAAGCAAGATCCTCATTGTAAGCGGCGCGGAGTATAAATTTAGCGAGCTTGAAATTTACACCTGCTTTGATGCAAATACCTACAAAAGATCGTGCGAGGCAGGCGAAATTTACTTTCACAACTTTGGTTTTGACATCTCTTTTAAGAGCGAGCCAGCGCTTTATGGTGGCATCTTGGTAAGGAGCTTGAAACCATTAAAAGAGCGAAATTTCATCTTTGGACCAAGAAAATGTGCCTTGCATATCTTAAATAGCAAAATAAGTAATTTAAATTTTGATCTAAAAGAGGCTGATTTTAGAAAGGATGAGGCCATTTTTACGCCAAGGATTAGATCGTTTAAAGATGAGAGCGAGCTTCAAAATGACGCTTTAAGGGCGGTTAGCGGCGAGTTTAGAGGGGCACTTGAAAGTGCAAAAGAGTATAAAAAAAGAGTTGAAAATGCCTATAAAAAGGGGTGAAATTTATCTTTTTATCGGCTTTGAGGCTGAGAAATTTAGCCCAAAGATGCTAGATAGAAAAGATCGCATGAAGCTAAAAAAATATCCAAATTTAGTAAATTCAAACTCATTTAAACTCTCTCGCTATTTAAAATTTAAAGCAAAAAAACGGGGCAAAATTTGCCTCTCTCACAAAGAAAATATCGCTGTTTTAGCTATCTCAAAAAAAAAAGTTGGTATTGATGTGGAGGAGCTAAAGGAGCGAAATTTTGACGGTGTGATCAAATTTTGCTTTAGTAAAAAGAGAGCGAAATTTACCAAAACTCCAAAGATAAATTACAAAAATTTTATGAAATTTACACCGCAAAAGAGGCTGTGATAAAAGCCAAAAATTTAGCCTTTAGTGATCTTGCTAGCGTTAAATTTGACGAGATGAAGAGAAGATACTTGATTATTAATAATCTATTTATCATTTGCCTTGCATTTAAGCATTGCAAAGATATAATTGTTAAATTTTTATGATTTTAGAACACTAAAAAGGCAAAAAGTGCTTGTAAAAAAGATAGCCATGATCCTTGCGGTAACGCTTCTAGCTCTTGGTTGTGCGAAGAAATTTGATGCGCCAAAGCTGGTGGATTTTAGCTTAAAGGCATTTAAGGTTAGTTCATCAAAAGGACCACTAATGCTCTATGTGCAAAATAGTGAGAATGAGTATAAATTTAGCCTTGTAAACGCACTTGGAGCGCCAGAAGCTAGGCGAGTTTTAAAGGACGGCACGTTTGTAAATTTGGGCTTCTTACCACCAAATAGCACCTACAATGAGCTTTTTATCAAGGTGCTTGAGATGATAAAAGATGAAAAAAATGAGCAAAAATTTACTGATAGATGATCAAATTTACTGAGGTAAAAAGCGTTGATCTACGTTAGCAAACCAGCCATTATCAGCGCCGCAGGTAGCAGTAGCGATGAAAATTTAAGCTCGCTTTTAAGTGGCAAGAGATTTTTAAGCAAAAGCTCTGAATTTCATCCGCAAAATGAGTTTTTGGTGGGTAAATTTAACGGCGTTTTACCTAGCTTTTCAAATAAAACCAAAGAGCACTTCAAAACTCGCACCAACGCCTTGCTTTTAAGCACGATGCTAGAGATTGGTGATGAGATAAAAAGAGCGATCAAAAAATATGGCAAAAGCCGAGTGGGGGTAGTCCTTGGCACTACAACAAGCGGCGTTGAGGAGAATTTCGAGCCATTTAAAGGCTATATCGCGACTGGATTTTTTGATAAAAGCAGGTTTGGCATAAACAGAAACTGCCTTGCAAACGTGGCCGAGTTTGTGAGTGACTTTTACGAGCTTAGCGGTCCAAGCTACTGCGTATCGACTGCGTGTACATCGGGCGTTAAAGCGGTTATTGAGGCAAAAAGACTCATTGAAAGCGAGCTTTGTGACGCGGTCATTTGTGGCGGAGTAGACAGCCTAAATACGCTTACGATAAATGGCTTTAACTCGCTTAGCATCCTAAGTAGCGCCCCAAGTCAGGCCTTTTCTAAAAATAGAGAGGGGATAAATATCGGCGAGGGAGCTGGGCTATTTTTGCTAAGCCGCGATGAAATTTCAAACGTCGTAGTCGCTAGCTCTGCCTCAAACTGCGACGCTTTTCACATGACGCAGCCTGATTTTAGCGCTAAAATGGCTGTAAAGTGCATAGAGGGCGCGCTAAAAAGAGCTGGCATGTGTGGCGTGGACTATGTAAATTTGCATGGCACCGGCACGCAGGCAAACGACAAAATGGAGGCAAAAGCTGTAAATTTAACGCTTGGCGCCACCTTTGCAAGCACGCTAAAACCACAGATCGGTCACACGCTTGGGGCTGCTGGAGCTGTTGAGAGCGCCATTTGCGCTATGCTTTGCATGGAGCAAAATAGCCTCTTGCCACCACACGTTTATGACGGCGAGTATGATGAGAGCTTGGAGGCTGTAAATTTAGTAAAAAGTGGCACGAAATTTGACGTAAAAACAGCGATGTCGCTATCTTTTGCCTTTGGTGGAGATAACGCCGCGATAATATTTAAAAGAGTGAGATGATGATAAGTGATTATTTGCCGCACAGCAGCGCCATAACCCTGATCGATGAAAATTTTAAATTTATCCCTTGCGAGAGCATAAAAGTAAGAAGCGTGATAAATGAGCAAAATCCATTTTTAGAAGAGGGGAGATTTCACACGCAAAAGGCGATAGAGATGATGGCTCAAAGTCTTGGCATCTACGACTCAAAGATGCGTGAGCTAAGGGGCGAGAAGGCGATATTTGGCTTTTTACTTGGTAGTAGAAAATTTGAAATTTTAGGCCATATTTTAAAGTGGGCGATGAGATAGTGATCATCTCAAAGTGCTCGATCCAAGATGAGAGCGGTTTTGGCGTTTATGACAGCGAGCTTTATGTAAATGGTGAGCTTGGCGCAAGGGCGGTTTTAAACGTGATGAGCCCTGATGAAGAATTTGTAAAAAAGGCACTTAGTGAGTAAGAGAGTATTGATAACTGGATCAAGTAGGGGTATAGGAGCTAGCATCGCTAGGCGCCTTGCTGACGAGTACGAAGTGGTGCTTCATGCAAGAAGTAAGAGCGATGAGCTTTTAAAGATGGCTGGCGAGCTTGGGGCTGAATTTACTGACATTTGACGTGGCTGACACTGCTGCGGCAAAGAGGCTATAGAGGCCGACATGGAGGCAAATGGCGTCTATTACGGAGTTGTGCTAAACGCTGGCATAACAAGGGATAATGCCTTTGTGGGGCTAAGCGACGAAGAGTGGTTTGACGTGATAGATGTAAATTTAAATGGCTTTTACAACGTCCTAAGACCAGCGCTAATGCCCATGATAAGGGCTAGAAAGCCAGCTAGGATAGTGACGCTAAGCTCTGTTTCAGGGGTCATTGGCAACAGAGGTCAGGTGAATTACTCAGCTAGCAAAGCTGGCATCATAGGTGCTAGCAAAGCCCTTGCAGTCGAGCTTGCCAGCAGGGGCATAACAGTAAACTGCGTGGCACCTGGGCTTATAAAGACAGATATGAGTGAAGAAATTTTAAATAGCGATTTTCTGGGCGAGGTGCTAAAGGCCATACCTGCAAAAAGAGCTGGCGAGGCAGATGAGGTGGCAGGACTTGTTAAATTTCTACTAAGTGGCGAGGCTAGCTACATCACAAGGCAGGTCATCGGCGTAAATGGAGGACTTTGCTAATGCGTGTATTTGTCACAGGTATCGGCGCAGTCAGTGCTTTTGGCAACAGCTGGGAGGAGATGAGGGCTAAATTTCTTGAGGGCAAAAATGCCGTGAGATATATGAGCAAGTGGGAGGGCCATAAGGAGCTAAACACGCGCCTAGCAGCACCTATCATAGACTACAAACACCCACAGGAGTGGGACAGAAAACAGCTAAGAAGCCTTGGTAAGGTCTCATGTTATAGCGTGCATGCGGCTGGACTTGCTTTAAAAGACGCTGGCTTGCTAAATGGCGAAGGCTTGCAGGCTGCAAATTTAGACCCAAGCGTGCAAGATGGCAGAATGGGCGTGGCAAGTGGCTCAAGCACTGGTAGCACCGACTCTATCCTTGACATGGCAAAGCTAGTTTTGGACATGGATAGCGGCTTTAACGCAAATACTTACATAAAAATGATGCCTCACACCACAGCGGCAAATATCGCGCTATTTTACTCGCTAAAAGGACGCATCATCCCTACATCTTCGGCATGTACGAGCGGTTCGCACGCCATTGGCTACGCTTATGAGAGCATAAAAAATGGCAGTATAGATATGATGCTAGCTGGCGGGGCTGAGGAGCTTTGCGTGAGCGAGGCGTACGTCTTTGACAAGCTCTATGCGACCAGCGTCAAAAATCACGCGCCAAATTTGACACCAACGCCGTTTGAAAAAGATAGAGATGGCTTGGTGCTTGGCGAGGGGGCTGGATTTTTAGTGCTTGAAAGCGAAGAGAGTGCCTTAAAAAGAGGAGCTGAAATTTACGCTGAGGTCGTTGGCTTTGGCTCTACGTGTGACGGCACGCACATCACTAGACCACAAAGTGCTACGATGAAAGCGGCGATGAGCCTAGCACTCCGCGCGGCAAAACTAGAGCCAAAAAGCATAGGCTACGTAAATGCCCACGCAACCGCGACAAAACATGGCGATATAGCTGAGAGTATCGCTACAAACGAGCTTTTTGGAGAGGACATCGCCATTAGCTCGCTTAAAAGCTATCTAGGTCACACGCTTGGCGCTTGTGGCGGACTAGAGGCGATCGCTAGCATAATGATGATGAGAGAAGAGCTATTTTTCCCAACTATAAATTTAAACGTAACTGATCCTGAGTGTGCAAAGCTAAATTACTTAAAGGAGCCAACGCCGATAAAGACGGACTTTGTGATGAGTAACAACTTTGCATTTGGCGGTGTAAATACATCTTTGATATTTAAAAGAGTAGATAACAAATTTTAAAAAGGATAGAAAATGAAAAGATTAGTTTCATTAGTTGCCGTTTTGGCATTTGCTTCAAGCCTTAGCGCTAGAGATGACGTGAAGTACCACTCACTAGACTTCTTAAACGGCCAAAGGCTAAAGAATTTTTGCTACCAAACGTTAGCATCAGCTTTGGCACAGGTTACACTGGCAAGGTGATCGTAAGAGATCTAACGTCAAACAAAAAGACAAATGGCTTTAACAAAAGCGACGAAGAGGCATGCCAGATCGCACTTCTCTCTGCTCTAAAGTCATTTCAAGAAAGAGCGGTGAAAGAGGGCGGCACGAAGGTTGTAAATTTGACTGGATATTACAAAAAACAGCCATTTAACTCTAAAACTCAGTTTCAGTGCGGCAGCGGTTCTTTGATGTCTGGCGTCACACTAAGAGGCGACATCGCGAAATAATGAAATTTCAAGTTGATTTTTATGACGCTATAGCTTATGGTGAAGTGAGCGAGGATCTGGCTAGATATAAAAAAAATTTGATCTAGCAAAGATCCCGCCGATGCAAAGAAGGAGGCTAAGTAGTGCCGCAAAGTGCGCTTTTAGCCTGCTTAGTAGTTTTGAGAGCATCGACATGCCAGTCATTTTTAGCTCTTATGAGGGCGAGATAAATCGCTGTTTTGAGCTAGAAACTGCGCTTGCAAAGGCTGAGCCAGTATCGCCAACGTCGTTTTCACTCTCTGTGCATAACGCTATCTCGTCGCTTCTTAGCATCGAAGCTAAAAATCACAATGAAATTCTAGCCATCTCATCATTTAGCCCAGTAGAAGATGCGCTGCAAGCGGCATTTTTAAGGCTAAATGACGGATATGAAAAGGTGCTCATCCTTGCCTATCATGAGTCGATATCGCAGAGCTATTTTGATGAGCAAAAGCCATCATTTATGCTAGCGCTTGTCGTCTCAAAGGCAAAAGATAAGAGAGTTTTAACTCTAAAAAGAGTGGAAAAAGAAGAAGAAATTTCAGAAAATTTACTGCAAAGCTTCATCGTAAATTTTGATCCAAATTTGGCAAAAACGTGGCAAAGTAGCAGTCATTTCGCGTCTTGGAATTTTAGCTATGAGCCTTAAAATTGTAAGAGCTGGATTTTTATTTTTCTTTTTTGCGCTCATTTGCATAAGTGGCGATCTTTTGCTAGTGCCAGTCGTGCTTTTGGGGCTAAATAAATTTAAATTTACTGCAAAATTTATGCCGAGATCTAGTTAGAGTTTCTTGGGGATTTTTTATAAAAGTTACTAAAATTTGTGGGTATCTGGACTATAAATTTGAGCTTAGCAAGCTAAATGGTGGCTCAAATTTCAGTCATCGCAAACCACCCTTCACTACTTGATGTGGTCTTTTTGGTCTCAAAATTTAAAAGGATAAACTGCATCGTAAAGGGCGAGCTTGGCAAAAATATATTTTTATTTGCGGCTATTAGGGCGTGCAACTACATACCAAACACAAATAACGAGGAATTTTTACAAAAAAGCGTAGATGTTTTAAAAAGCGGTGAAAATTTGCTAATTTTCCCAGAGGGCACACGCACGAAAGAGGAGATCATCTTTCATAAAGCGGCTGCGTATATGGGCATAAAGGGCGCATCTAACGTGGTTTGCGTGGGTATAAACATGGCTCCAAGAAGCCTTAGAAAAAATGAGCCATGGTACAAAACGCCAGATGAAAAGATAAAGTATGTCTTTAAAGAGCTAAATAAAATTTGAAGTTGGTGAGTTTTTAAAAGATAGGCCAAGCCCAGTAAGGGCGAGAGCCTTGCATGATGAGATAAGTAAAATTTATAAGGAGAAATTTAGTGAAAGAACTAGTTAATGAGATAAAAGAGCTGATCATTACAAGCTTAAATTTGGAGGATATGAAGCCAAGCGATATCGACGAGAACGCACCGCTTTTTAGTGAGGGGCTAGGCCTTGACAGCGTCGATGCACTAGAGCTTGGGCTGGCTGTGCAGAAAAAATATGGCCTAGTGCTTGACTCAAAGACAGCAAATTTAAAAGAGATATTCTTTAGCGTATCTTCTCTTGCAAAATACATTTATGAAAATAGGAAATAACGATGAGCGAAGTAGAAATTTTTGAAATTTTAAAGAAGGCTTTGATCGAGCTTTTTGAGATCGATGAGAGTAAGATAAAGCCTGAAACTAGGATATATGAGGACTTACAGATAGATAGTATAGATGCTATTGATATGATTGATTACATCAAGCGTCAAACTGGCTATAGGCTGATGCCAGAGGACTTTAAAAACGTAAAAACGCTTGATGATATCGTAAAAGCCGTAGCAAAGAAATTTGAAGCATAAGATAGTAAAAGTAGCGCTAGTTTTAGCAAGCATCGCCTATCCTTTGGTGCTATTTTTTTGGCAAAAGGGTGCAACTCTTATCTTTTGTGTGCTATGCGCTCTTTGGCTGGCTAGGGCTTATTTTGAAAGTGCTAAAACAAGGCAGGTTTGCTTAGCGGCTGGGCTATTTTTTGCAGTTTGTGCTATTTTTAGAAGTGTAAATTTAGCGCTTTTATACCCAAGTATCGTAAGTCTTGGCTTTTTGGCGGTATTTTTTTACAGCTTAAAAGGCGAGGCAGTCATAACAAGACTTGCTAGGCTAAAGAGAAAAAGATAGACGAAAAAGTCGTTAGCTACACAAGAGGGCTAACTAAAATTTGGTGCTGGTTTTTCGTTTTTAACGCAGCTTTTGCCTTTGTTTTGGCGCAGTTTGAGGATAAAATTTACTGGAGCATTTACTGCTCATTTGTATCTTATATTTTGATGGGAGTTTTGTTTTTTGGCGAAATTTTATATCGTAAAATTTTTATTTTAAAGAGGGAAAATGGATTTTAAAAAGAGCCTAAAGGCATTTAAATTTGTGGATATCAGCAAGGATCTTTACGAGTACGCAGCTACTTTTGGGCAAATTTAAAGAGAAAAATTTAAGCGAGATAGAAATTTATTTAAGCGAGAGTTTTGAGTTTTGCGCAGCTTTTTTTGGAGCGCTTGGGGTTGGCGTAAAACCTATCTTGCTTGCAAAGCCGATATATAGCGGGGATAAATTTGTCATTAACGATGAAAATTTTGGTGATTTTTTAGACTTTAGTAAGAGCATGGAGCTAAAATTTGATCAAAATTCTACATTTTTTCTCCAGACCTCAGGCTCAAGTGGAGCTAGTAAAAATATCCAAAAAAGCCTTGGAGCGATGATAGATGAGGGGCTATTTTTAAAAGATGAGCTTGGATTTGGCGAGGGTGATAAATTTTTTGCTAGCGTCTCGCACCAGCACATGTTTGGCCTTACATTTAAGGTTTTTTTGCCGCTCATCTCTGGCGCAAAGGCTGTTAGCAAGGAGCTAAACTACCCAGAGGCGATCTTTGAACTAGACCTTACAAATTTAAGCTTTGTAACAAGCCCAGTCCTGCTTCAAACGCTAGTTTCTAGCCCAAGAGCGGCTGAAATTTCAGGGCTAAAAAACATCATCTGCGCAGGCTCAGCGCTAAAGAGCGAGCTAAGAGCGAAAATAGAAAGCTTAAGCAGCGCTAGGATAATTGAAATTTACTGGTAGCACCGAAACTGGCATAGTTGCTAGAAATTTAGGCGATGAGCTTTACTTTTTAGCAAGGTAAAAGCGGGCCTTGGCGAGGACGAGGCGTTAAATGTGAGCTCGCCTTGGTGCGAGTTTTTCCAAACTAGCGACTGGGCGCAGATAGATGGTAGCAGGCTCACGCTAAAGGGCAGGATCGATAGGATCGTTAAGCTAAACGACAAAAGGGTCAATCTAATAAGTATCGAAAATAAGATGTTTGAAAGTGGTCTTTTAAAAGATTGCTACTGCGACACGCATCCTAAATTTAAGCGTCTAGCTGCGCTTTTGGAGCTTAGCCAAGAGGGTGTGAAGCTCTTTAGAGATAGTGGCAAAAAGGGCGTTGTCGCAAGGCTAAATGAGCTTTTAAGACCTGAGTTTAAAAATAGTGTTAGATATTTTAAGATCGTTAGCTCGCTTTGTAAAAACGCTCAGGGCAAGTTTTTGAAGGCAAATTTTAAGCTGCTTTTAGAAAAAAACGAGGAGCTTTCTTGGGAGAAAAGTAGCGAAGAGGGCGTTTATAAATTTAAGACAAAGCTAAGTCCTGCGCTTGGCATTTTTATGGAGCATTTTCCAAATTTACCGCTTTTGCCTGGCTTTGTGCAGCTTGATTTTGTATTTAAATTTGCAAGAGCTTGGCGCAGAAATAGGCAATCAATGCGTGGTGGAGAATTTGAAATTTTTAAAATTTGTAAGGCCAAATGACGAGCTTTGTATAGAAATTTCGCAAAGAGATGAGAAGATTTACTTTGAGATATTTTGTAACGGCGCTAGAAGTGCTATTGGCAGGATAAAGCTGGGCTTATGAAGACACTCTTTCTCATACCATTTTACAACCATCCAGAAAAGATAAAAGCCCTTTGTGAGGCGCTTGCGAGATATAATCTGCCTATTTTAATAGTCGATGATGGCTCAGATGAAGCTTCAAAAAAAGCTTTGCAAAATTTGAGCGAATTTGGTGTAGAAATTTTAACAAGAGCGCAAAATGGCGGCAAGGGAGCTGCACTAAAAGATGGCTTTAGACACGCTTTGCAAAACGGCTACACGCACGCATTTCAGATCGACGCTGACTTTCAGCACGACATAAGCGAGGTAGCGGAGTTTTTGGAGCTTAGCAAAAGATATCCAAATGATCTAATAATGGCTGATCCAATTTACGGCGAAGACGCGCCAAAGTCGAGGTTTTATGGCAGAAAGATCACAAATTTTTGGGTCAAGATCAACACTTTAAATTTTGACATCAAAGACGCGATGTGTGGCTTTAGAATTTATCCTCTAAAAGAGCTTGAGAGTGCGACCCTCCAAAGTAGCTCAAATAGGATGGAATTTGACATGGAAATCTTGGTAAATGCCATAAGATCTGGCGTAGAGATCAAGTGGATAGCGCTAAAAGTACGCTACGAAGCTGGCGGCGTTTCGCACTTTAAAATGCTAAAAGATAACGCACTAATAAGCCTCATGCATGCAAGATATTTTTTTACTTTAGTGCCATTTTTGCTTGGCAAAGCCTTTAGAGAGCAAAAATACGCATGGTGGCAAAAGGGTGAGAGATCAAACAAATTTTTCTTAGAGTTAGCCTATTTTTAACTAGAAATTTGCCTATATTTCTCATAAAACCTATCGTTATCATCGTCGTTTGCTTTTACTATCTCTTTTCAAAAGTTGAGAGAGAAAATATAAGAGAATTTCTTTTAAACGTAGAGAAATTTAGCGGTAAAAAGCCAACCACTAGCGTTTTTAGCAACTTTTATGACTTTGGCATAGCAATATGTGATAAATTTCGCATCTGGCAAAATGGCGTGCTTGAAAGCGAGCTAGAGCTTAGTAAATTTAATAGCATCAAAGATGAGTTTGAAGCTTCAAAGCGTGGTAGGATCGTGCTTACAAGCCATCTTGGTAATGTAGAAATTTGCAAGGCACTCTCACTTAGATCGCCAAATTTTCGCATGATCATCTTGGTTTATAGCAAGGGTAGCGAGAATTTTTATAAAATTTTAGAGCAGATCAGCAAGGGGCAGATCAAACTAATAAGCGTTGAAAAGCTCGATGCGGCTGCTATGCTTGAGCTAAAAGAAGCGGTTGAAGATGGCGTAAATATCGGCATAATGGGCGATAGGACACCGCTTAATGGAGATGAAATTTATAAGGCTTAGCTTTCTTGGCAAGGAGGCTAAATTTAACTACGGCCCATACTTGCTAGCTGGCATTTTGGGCGTAAAAATGAGCGCGCTTTGGTGCGTAAAAAATGGCGATAAATTTGACATCGAACTAAGCGATATCGCTGATGAAATAAAACTAGGTCGCGACCGCAAGGCAAGCGTCCTGCCATACGTGCAAAGCTATGTAAGGCAGCTTGAAGCAAGAGCGTGCAAGAGTCCGTCGCAGTGGTTTAACTTTTTTGATTTTTGGAGATGAGAGTGAAAATTTCACACGTTAGCACATTTAAAGTGGCGTTTTTTGACGTTGATAGCATGGAGGTGATGTGGCATGGCAACTACGTCAAGTACCTAGAAATGGCGCGTTGCGAGCTACTTGATAAGCTAGGATACAACTACATCGCTATGAAAAAAGATGGTTACGCCTTTCCTATCGTAAAGCTTGACGTAAAGTACGTGCGCCCAGCCTTTTTTAACGACGTCATAAAGGTCACGACAACGCTTAGCGAGTGCGAAACGTTTTTGAAATTTCACTACCTTATAGAAAATGAAAAGGGCGAAAAACTAAGCGAGGCAAATACCGCGCAAGCTGTCATAGAGATGAATAGCTTGCAAACTTGCTTTGAGATGCCAGAAGCCCTAAAAAAGGCGCTTAAAGCCTACAATGAAAAGGAGAAAAGATGAGAAAAATAGCTCTTTTTTTAGCCATTTTTATATCTTGCTTTGGCTATGAGCTAGCTGAGCTTAAAAATATAGTAAAAACAGATGGAGTAAGCGGAAATTTCACGCAGACAAAGAGTCTGGCTGGCTTTAACAAAAGTATAAAAAGCTCGGGCGAGTTTAGGCTAGAAAAGGGCGGTCTTTACTGGGATACACTAGAGCCCGCCTTATCAAAGGTTTTTATAAACAAAGATGGCATTTTCAAAAACGAAAATGGCAAGCTTGAAAAGACGAGCGCAAATTTTGACGAAAAGCTCTTTTTGGCCATTATCAGCCTTGATGAGGGCGAGCTTAGAAAAGAATTTGATATAAAGACAAGTGGCAGCCTAAAAGAGTGGAGCATAGAGCTAAGCCCTAAAATTTACTCTTTAAACAAATTTTTAAATCCATAAAGATAAGTGGCGACAAGGCGGTAAAAAAGATCGAACTTGACGAGGTAAGCGGCGATAAAACGCTAAATGAGTTTAGTATAAAATGAAAAAAATAGCCACGATCTTGGCTTTTACTTTGTTTTTTTAGCCTCGCTTGGATATTCGCTTGCGAGCCTAAAAAACGTCCAAACCGACATCTTTTCACTGATAAATTTCAAAGACGCCAAAGAGGCAAAGGTGCTAAAAGAGGTGCAATATGAGATGGCATCAAATTTTTTGGTACTGGTAAATTCTAAAGAGCTAGCCAAAAACGTGCAAAGCTTGGCGCTTAAAAGCTCGCTTTTTAAGAGCTTTGAGGCGAACATCGACGTAAATTTAAACGATATCAAAAGTGACATCAACCGCTCAAAGATCGCGCTTTTAAGTAGGGGTGATTTAGAGCTTTTAAAAAACGATAAAAACGCCTTTTTCAAAAAGCGCGCAGAAGAAATTTTTAACAGCTTTAGCTTTAGGCTTTTAAATGTAAATGATGATTTTTTCTCGCTAAGTAGTGGCTTTAGCGCAAAAAATGGCAATGTAAGCTTAAATTTAGCAGATCTCATGCTTGAGGTAAAGGACGGCAAAAAGAGCTTTTTCTTGCTAAAAGGCGAGCTAAAAAGGGAGCTTCGAGCGAGGGGCTAATAAATTTTTATAACGAGCTAAATGCGCTAAAAGTTGGGCAAAATGAGCTTTTTGTGCATTCAAGTGCGCTTTATCAGGCATTTTCAAAGCAAAAAAACGAGAGCGAGAGCCTTTATATGAGCGTGGTCTCACTTAGTTTGACCGCTATATTTTTGATGCTTGCTTTTAGAAATTTGCAAATTTTTATGTGATATTTATCGCTGCATTTGGCTTTAGCGTGGCATTTGCAGGCACTTTGCTCTGCCTAAATGAGCTAAATATCCTTACTATTTTAATAAGCACGAGCCTCATTGGCCTCATGTTTGACTACGTCTTGCACTGGCTTAGCAAAAACGAGGGTGAAGCGATCAGGGCTAGCAGCATAAAAAATATGCTAAAATTTTCTTACTAGGCCTATTTATCACGCTTAGTGGCTATCTGGCTTTTACTTTTTCTGATCTTAGGCTACTTAAAGAGGTGGCGCTCTTTTCGGCATTTGCGCTAGTTGCTGCGTTTTTAGCTAGCTACTTTTTCATGCCTTTGGTCTTTGAAGGGGTGAAATTTTATAGATCAAAGGTTTTTGATGCGTTTTTAACTAAATTTTGCAAGCTCTCAGACATGGCTGCAAGGCATTTGGGGCTTAAAATTTCTAGCTATCTCACTTATTTTGCTAGCTATTTTTCTTGGTTTTGATCTTAAAAATTTATCAAAAAGCGAAAACGTAAAAGACTACTCAAATATGCCAAAGAGCCTGCTAGCGGACTCTTCTTATATCTTAAGCCTAACTGGCAACAACCAAAACACGATGATCGTGACAAGATCAAGAGGTGACATTTTGGGAGGTGAAAAGAGCCTTTTAGATGAGCTAAAAAAGAGAAATTTGATAAAAGATGAGAGCTCGCTTAGCGATATGTTTTTAAGTAAAAGCGAGCAGAATGAGCTAAAAGAGGCCTTTAAAAAGGCGCTTGATGATGAGCAAATTTACGCGATTTATGAGAAATTTGGCTTTAGCAAAGATGAAGTGCGAAGTGAAATTTTAAAGGTTTTGGGCGAAAAGGAGCTTAGCGCGAATGAAATTTTGGCTCTAAAATCGATGAAGGATTTTAAGAAATTTGTCCTTGATGAAAATGCAAGTGTGGCTTACGTGAGTGGCTTTGTAAAAGGGGCGGCAAGTGATGAGGTGCTAGAGCGCCACAACGCTTTTAGTCTAAATTTCGCTAGCTCACTAAATGAGAGCCTAACTCAGGCAAAAGAGCTTGCTCTAAAACTAAAAATAGCAGCGCTTGTGGTCGCGTTTTTACTGCTTTGGGTTTATTTTAGTGCGCTTATCTCGGCACTTGTGATGGGTGTCATCATCTTTGGTGTGCTTCTTACGCTCTTTATCTTTGCCGTTTTTGGCGTAAATTTAAGCATCTTTGGCGTCTTTGGGCTCATCCTTGCAAGCGCTGTGGGGATTGACTACATGATATTTGCGCTAAATGAGAGCCTTAGTGAAAAAGAGCGAATTTATGGGATATTTTGTGCATTTATCACGAGTTTTATCTCGTTTTTTACGCTCTCTTTAGCCAGACCGCCGCTCTTAGCGTCTTTGGACTAAGTGTTAGCCTTTGCGTGCTGATATATGGGCTATGTGCTAGCGTTTTATCTTGTAAAAATATAAAAATTTAGCTTTGTTTTCACGCCCAAGCGTTTTGGCTAGCTTGGGGCTTTGGTGATATTATTTTATGACGGCTAGTTTGCCAGTGCCAGCGTTTTGATTTACCTCTTTTTGGACGTTTGAAGCTTCGAGGAGCTCAAAATTTATATGGTGGCTCAAATGGCGGCTTGGTTAGCTTTTCGCAAACGCTGCCCTTTTTAGAAAGGTCTATGTTGCCACTTTCAAAAATGGTGCCTTTGTTGCATTTGTAGCTTATCTTGACGCCATTTGTAAAGTAGTTGTTTTGAGCGTATACTAGCGAGCCAAAGCGCACTCCAATGGCGTATTTTTGGTCATAAAAGCCATCTTTTGAGTCATAAAAGTTGTTATAGACGTGCACCTTTGCATTGCGTGCCATAGGTAGGCGTTGCGCGCAGTTGTCAAAAATGTTATGAGCAACCGTTATAGTCCTTGTTTCGCTGCTGCCGTCAGAGTCTCTTGAGCCTATTAGCATCGTTTTGTCGTGGTTTTCAAAGATGTTGTGCGAGATCGTGATAGCTGCACTATCCCCCTTGATGTCGCATAGTCCGTCATAAGTTTGCCATTTAGTAAGCTCTCCGCCTGCTAAATGTACATGGCTAAGCTCAACAGTATCCTTAAAATGGCAGTGATCTACCCAGATGTTTTTGCTTGAATCTATACTAACGCCGTCATATTGCGCGTTAAAGCCATCATTTTTTTGTACATCTGGAAATGGATCAAAAGCATCTTCGATCAACATATTGCGGATCGCGATATTTTGGACATTTTTTAGCAAAAATGAGCCACCTTTTATGCCTGAGTTTTCGCCTAGGCCGATTATCGTGGTATTGCTAGCTACCGGTACTACGATGAGCTTTTTGTATTCGTTGGCTAAATTTTGCGAAGCGCTGCTAGCTTTGGATCTTGCGAACCATCTAAATTTGCATGGCATGAAGCGCCGTAAGCCTGCATAAATTTAGTATAAGTGTCAAACTCACCACCGCTAATCTTGCTTATAAATTTATCCAGCCCATCGCTATTGCCATTTTGCGGGATCTTGCCTTCGCTAAGGTCTATTAGCCCATCTATGTAGATGACGTAACCACCCATTTGAGCGTATTTTACAAGCTCTTGTCTATCTTTTACGATGACTTCTTTACTCTCTTTGCCAGCGTATCCGCCAAAATTTTGCTCTGCTCCAATGCTAGCGTAACCAAAAGGCGAGTCACTTGCTTTTATCTCGCCCACCTGTGCCTCAGCGCCAAATGCAAATAACGCGCCAATGGCGAGTAACAATATCTTTTTAAACATCTTTAGCCTCCTAAATTTGGCTTTTTATTCTTGATATTTTATTGCGAATATCGCTGTTAAATTTAGTGCAATTTTTAAAAAAGATAAAATTTATGCGAAAAATATCTCGCTTTTTAGACGAAGCAAACATAGATAGGCGCTTAGCACGCTTTGCTCTCTAACGTAGTTGCGATCCCCTTTTAAAAGTAGCCTCTCAACCTCGATGTTGCCGTTTCTATCGCCAGCTGCGACATATACCGTGCCAACTGGCTTGCTAGCTGTGCCTCCACCTGGTCCAGCTATACCGCTAATAGCAAGCGCAAAGTCCGCATTTGTCGTGCTTAGCGTGCCTTTTACCATCGCTTTTACGCAAGGCTCGCTCACAGCTCCGAAAGTATCTAAAATTTCATCCTCAACGCCCAGCCACTCGTGCTTTATGTGATTTGCGTAGGTTACTAGTGAGCCATCAAAGCTAGCTGAGATGCCGCCATATCTTGCAAATTTAGCCGCCGCAAGCCCAGCCGTGCAAGACTCAGCAAATGAAATTTTAAGCCCCTTTTGCATGAGCCTTTTTGCTATAAATTTGATCACATCTTTTTGCGGGATAAATTTTTGTGAAAATAGCGTTTTTACCCCTTGTAAAAAGCTCTCGATCTGGCCAAATTTATTGCTTTTTGCCCTTACTAGTATCAAATTTGGCAGGATCTGCGCAATGGTTATATCGACCTCATAAGTTTTAGCAAGTGGCAGCATAAGGATTTTCGCGCTATCTGCATCGATGTCTATTAGATGAAAGTAGCTAAAATCAGGCTCATATTCGACTAAAAACTCGCCTAGCTCTTCATTTGGATTAGCTTTTATGAGATTTATCTGAGCGTTATTTAGGCTGGCTAAAAAGCTATTTTTAGAGTAGTCTAAGCTATCTTTAAGCGCAAGTGTCGTGCTATCTTTTAGCTCGAGCGAGCCCCCAGTTAGCGTCGCTACTATCTTTGCGGCGATAGCAAAATTTTCATCCGAGCCAAAAATGCTTACAAAGTCGTAATCTTTTGATAAATTTTCGATGATAAAAGGTAGCTCTTTGCTATTTTTTGGAGCAAAACTGACCACTCCAAGCTCGCCAAAATGATCCTCGTAACTTTGAAAAATATAGTTTAGAAATTCTCTATTTATCTCAAGATCTTCGCCTATTATCAAGATACTTTGTCTCATTTTTAAGCTCCTTTTTTTGCCTCATTATACTATTTTTCAGTGTGATTTAACCAGCACAGGTGTAAAATTAGCAAATTTTAAAATCAAGGTAAAAAATGGACTACAAAGAGACACTTTTACTCCCAGAGACAAATTTCCCGATGCGCGGAAATCTCCCACAAAATGAACCACAAAGACTAAAATCATGGTACGAAGACCGCAAGATTTATGAAAAAATGAAGAAAAATCGCCAAAATGCGGTTAAAAACTTCAACATCCACGACGGCCCTCCGTATGCAAACGGCCACCTACACATAGGCCACGCGTTAAATAAAATTTTAAAAGACATCATCACAAAAACGCACTATTTTTACGGCGAAAACGTCCGCTACGTGCCAGGCTGGGACTGCCACGGCTTGCCGATCGAGCAGCAAGTCGAAGTAAAGCTTGGCGATAAGAAAAAGAGCTTAGCAAGGTCGAGATCAGGGAGCTTTGCAGACAGCACGCGAGAGAATTTCATAGACATTCAGCGAAATGAATTTAAAAGCCTTGGCATCATCGGCGACTTTGAAAATCCATACATGACGATGAAATTTGAGTTTGAGGCTGACATCTACAAAGCACTTTGCGAGATCGCTAAAAAAGGCCTTTTGGTTGAAAGAAGCAAGCCAGTTTATTGGAGCTGGGCAGCTAGATCGGCGCTAGCTGAAGCTGAGGTCGAGTACGAGGAGAAGAGGACTACTCTATTTACGTAGCATTTGAGCTTGATGGCGATGCGCTAGAAAAGCTTGGCGTAAAAGAGGCAAGCGCTGTCATCTGGACTACCACGCCTTGGACACTCCCAGCAAATCAAGCCATAAGCCTAAAACCAGATGAAATTTATGTGCTAACGGCTGAAAATTTGATCTTTGCAAAGCCACTACTTGAAAGCGTTGTGCAAAGCGGCCTAAGCAAAGGCGAAATCAAAAAAGAGTTTAAATCAAGCCTACTTGAAAACACTCACGCGATAAATCCACTAAACGGCAGAAAGTCTAAATTTTTACTAGGCGATCACGTTATGATGGATGGGGGTACTGGACTTGTTCATACAGCTCCAGGACACGGCGAGGACGACTACTACGTCTGTTTGAAATATGGCTTTAGCGAAATTTTGATGCCAGTTGATGATGGTGGCTGCTACGATGAGAGCATAAAACATCACGGACTATTTAGAAGTGACGTGGTAGATGAGTTTGTCGGTATGCACATCTTTAAAGCAAATGAGAAAATTTTAGAGCTACTTGGCAAAAGTTTGCTTAGCGTCTCTAAATTTAGGCACTCTTATCCATTTTGCTGGAGAACGCACAAGCCAGTTATTTATAGAGCCACAAAGCAGTGGTTTATAGCTATGGATGAGGCTAAACTAGGCGGCAAAACACTTAGACAAACAGCGCTAAAAGAGCTTGAAAAGGTTAAATTTTATCCAAGCGTAGGCATAAAAAGAATAGGCTCTATGATAGAAAATCGTCCAGACTGGTGCATCTCTCGTCAGCGTGACTGGGGCGTGCCGATCGCGTTTTTCAGAGATAAAGCGACAAAAGAAGTTATATTTGATAGTGAAATTTTAGACCACATCGTGGCTATCTTTAAAGAAAAAGGCGCTGACGCGTGGTGGGCGCTAAGCATAGACGAGCTTTTACCAAAGGGCACAAAATACAAGGCTGAAAATTTAGAAAAAGTGATGGACATTCTTGATGTTTGGTTTGATAGCGGCTCGACGTGGCATGCTGTCTTGCAAAGCGATAACTACGACGCTGGCAAATACCCTGCAAGCATGTATCTTGAGGGCTCAGATCAGCACCGCGGCTGGTTTCAAAGCTCGCTTCTAGTAAGCACAGCTATAAATTCTCACGCACCTTATGAGAGCATACTAACTCACGGCTTTACTGTCGATGCCAAGGGCGAAAAGATGAGCAAGAGCAAGGGCAACGTCATCGCTCCACAAGACGTGGCCAAACTCACGGCGTGGAAATTTTACGCCTTTGGGTTGGTATGAGTGATTATTCAAGCGACCTAAAAATAAGCGAAGATATATTAAAACAAATAAGCGAGCAGTACCGCAAAATTCGCAACACTATACGCTTTTTACTAGCAAACGTAAATGACCTAGAGAGCTTAAATACAGAATTTAACATCCTTGATAAGTGGATCTTAGCACGTGCTAAAAAGGTCTTTGATGAGGCGAGTGCTTGCTTTAAAAATTATGACTTTTCAAAGGGCTTTAACATCCTTTTAAATTTCTTATCAGCCGATCTTAGCGGCGTATATCTTGATGTTTGTAAAGATAGACTTTACTGCGACGCAAAAGACGCCCCAAGAAGAAGATCAGCTCAAAGTGCGATGGCGATCATCACAAAGGCACTTTTGCCACTCATCGCTCCAACGCTTACTTACACCGTTGATGAGGTGATGGACTACGCTCCAAAGATCATCAAAGGCGACGCAAAAGACGCGTTTGATCTAGTCTATGAGCCAATCAAATTTGACCTTAGCTTTGAAGATGAGCTGCTTTTTGCCAGCAGGGAGAAATTTGACGAGATCGTGGACGATTCTTAAAAAAGAGAAAAAGATAAAATCAACCCTAGAGCTAAGCCTAGAGACCACAAACCATAACATCACAAGCTACGACGAGCGCGAAGTGGCCGATCTTTACATGGTAAGCTCAGTTAGAGCTTATGATGATAGCGAGCCATTAGCTGAGTTTGAGCTTGAGGGCGATAAATTTAAGATCATAGCAAGCAACCTTCACAAATGCCCAAGATGCTGGAAATTTAACGCTAGCAAAGAAGATGTGCTATGCCCAAGATGTGAAGAGGTCATAAGTGCTGAGTGAGCCAGTAAGCGCAACTATCATAATAGCAACGATCGCTGCGGTGGTCGTTGTTAGCTTGTTTGGCATATTTTTGGTTAATAAATTTAAAGGATAAAAATAGTGGTAACTTTAAAAGAAGCTTTGAAATTTTCAGCTGAAGAGATAAAAAATTTAAGAGCCGAGCTTGAGGTGAAGATCATAAAGAAAAAGAGCTTGGCGCTTATGTCGAGCAGCTAGCAAATTTAGAGATCGCAAAACTAGGCGAGAGCGTGCCTATCGCTATAAAAGACAACATCCAAGTAAAAGGCTGGAGTGTCACGTGCGCTTCTAAAATTTTACAAGGCTATGTAGCGCCTTACAACGCAACCGTTATAGAGAAGCTACTTAGCAAAAATTTAGCTCCATTTGGCCGCACAAATATGGATGAATTTGCGATGGGAAGCACGACTGAGAGCTCATTTTATGGCAAAACACTAAACCCACTAAATCACGCTCATCGTCCAGGTGGCAGTAGCGGTGGCTCGGCAGCAGCAGTCGCAGCTGGTCTTGCAGTAGCAGCACTTGGTAGCGACACTGGTGGCTCGATCCGCCAGCCAGCGGCATTTTGCGGATGCGTAGGACTTAAGCCAACTTATGGCAGAGTGAGCAGATATGGCCTTGGTGCATACTCAAGCAGCCTTGATCAAATAGGACCTATCGCTCAAAACGTAGAAGACGCAGCCATTTTATATGATGCGATCGCTGGACATGATCCAAAAGATAGCACGAGCGCAGATGTGCCGTTTGTGAGCGTTAGCGACAAGATAGATGGCGACAAAAAGCTAAAAATTTGCGTCATCAAAAACTACGTAGAAACGCAAGCGAGCAGACAAAAGCTGCTTTAAATTTAGCGATCGAGAAGCTAAAATCACACGGTCACAGCGTAACTTACACAAATTTTGAAGACTCAAAATATGACGTCGCAGCCTACTACATCATCGCAACTGCAGAGGCAAGCGCAAATTTAAGCCGCTACGATGGCGTGAGATACGGCAGACGCGCAGATGCTAGAAATTTAAAAGAGCTATATGTAAATTTGCGTTCTGAAGGCTTTGGCGAAGAGGTAAAAAGAAGAATTTTGCTTGGTACATTTGTGCTAAGTAGCGGATACTACGACGCTTACTACATCAAAGCGCAAAAAGCAAGAGCGCATATAAAAGCTCAGTATGAGAAAATTTTAGAAGAAAATGATCTCATCTTCATGCCAGTTGCTCCAAGCACAGCTTATAAATTTGGAGCACACAGCGATCCGCTTCAAGCCTATCTAAGCGACATTTACACGATCAGTGTAAATTTAGCAGGCCTGCCAGCTATCTCTGTGCCAGTTGGCAAAGATGATCAAAATTTAAACGTAAGCGCCCAGCTCATCGCAAAAGCGTGGGACGAACAGACCTTGATAAATGGTGCTAAGAGCCTAGAAAATTTAATAAAAGGATAAAAATATGAAGATAGTAAAGAGAGCTTTAACATTTGAGGATGTGCTTCTTGTGCCACAATACTCTGAAATTTTGCCAAAGCAAGTTGATGTCAAAACCAGGATCAGCAAAAACGTCACGCTAAATATCCCGATCGTCTCTGCTGCGATGGATACGGTGACTGAGCATAGAACTGCTATCATGATGGCAAGGCTCGGTGGCATCGGCGTCATTCACAAAAATATGGACGTCGAAAGCCAAGCAAAAGAGGTCAAACGCGTCAAAAAAAGCGAAAGTGGCGTCATCATTGATCCTATCTTTATAAATCCAGAAGCGACCGTGGCCGAAGCTCTAAGCCTTATGTCAGATCTTCATATTTCAGGCGTTCCAGTCATCGACAAAGACCGCAAACTAATAGGAATTTTAACAAACCGTGATTTGAGATTTGAGACAAATATGAGCACTTTGGTAAAAGACCGCATGACAAAAGCACCTCTTATCACTGCACCAAAGGGCTGCACGCTTGATGATGCGGAGAAAATTTTCTCTCAAAACAGGGTTGAGAAGCTACCTATCGTCGATAAAGACGGCAGACTTGACGGACTTATCACCATAAAAGATCTAAAAAAACGCAAAGAGTATCCAAACGCAAACAAAGATAGCTACGGCAGACTTCGCGTGGCTGCGGCTATTGGCGTGGGTCAGATAGACCGCGCTAAAGCGCTAGTTGATGCTGGCGTAGATGTCATCGTCATCGACTCAGCTCACGGCCACTCAAAGGGCATCATCGACACTTTAAAAGAGGTAAAAGCAAATTTTAATATTGATGTCGTAGCTGGCAATATCGCAAACCCAGCAGCTGTAAAAGACCTAGCAGAAGCAGGCGCTGACGGCATAAAAGTAGGCATCGGACCAGGATCTATTTGTACCACAAGGATCGTTGCTGGCGTTGGCGTGCCTCAAATTTCAGCGATTGACGACTGCGCAAGCGAAGCAGCAAAATATGGCATCCCAGTTATAGCTGACGGCGGTTTAAAATATTCAGGCGACGTGGCAAAAGCCCTTGCAGCAGGTGCAGCTTGCGTTATGGCGGGAAGCTTGCTTGCAGGTTGCGAAGAGAGCCCAGGCGAGCTTATAACATTCCAAGGTCGCCAGTACAAAGTATATCGCGGCATGGGCTCAATAGGCGCTATGACAAAGGGCAGTTCAGACCGCTACTTTCAAGAGGGCACCGCTCAAGACAAGCTTGTGCCTGAAGGCATCGAAGGCCGTGTGCCATTTGCTGGCAGCATAAAAGATGTAATACATCAGCTAATAGGCGGCCTAAGAAGCGCTATGGGCTATGTAGGCGCAAAAGATATCCCAACTCTTCAAGAAAGAGCTGAATTTGTCGAGATAACAAGTGCAGGACTAAAAGAGAGCCATCGTCCACGACGTAGTTATCACTCACGAGGCACCAAACTACAAAGTTAATTAGTGTTAGAGCTGCAAACTAGAACTATTAAATTTAACGAGCCACTCTATCTTGAGAGTGGCCGTATGCTATCAAATTTCAAGCTTATTTATGAGACTTACGGCACGCTAAATGCTGATAAAAGCAACGTTATCGTGATCTGTCACGCCCTAACTGGCTCGCACCACGCTGCTGGCACATACGCAGGCGATGAGAAAGCTGGCTGGTGGGACGGGCTAATAGGCAGCAAAAAGGCGGTAGATACCGATAAATTTTACGTTATTTGCGTAAATATCTTAGGCTCATGCTTTGGCTCGACCTCGCCGCTAAGTGTTGATCGAAGTAACGGCAAAGAGTATAGGCTAAATTTCCCAGTCCTTGCCATAAGCGACGTGGTAAAGGCGCAGATGAGGCTATTTAGCGAGCTTGGCATCACGAGGGCAAGAGCCGTGATAGGCGGCAGTCTTGGCGGTATGCAGGCACTTTGCTACGCTATCGAGTTTCCAGAATTTGCGCAGGATATCATAATGCTTGCAAGCACCTACCAGACTAAGCCTTGGGCGATAGCGTTTAATAAAATAGCCATCGAAGCCATTTTAAACGATGAAAATTTTAAAAACGGCGAATACGACGTGGAATTTATAAGAAAAAATGGGCTAAAAGGCATGGCTTACGGCAGGATGGCAGGGCATATCAGCTTCTTAAGCCCTGATAGCATGGATAAGAAATTTGCACGCAACTACGTCGAAACTGACGGCCTTTACGATCTTTTTGGACATTTTCAGGTCGATCGCTATATGGAGTACAACGGCTATAACTTCCCAAAGAGGTTTGACCCACTAAGCTACCTATATATCGTAAAGATGATGAATATCTTTGACTGCACAAGGCACTACGATAGCCTAAAAGACGCCCTTGCGCCGATCAAAGCAAATTTGCATCTAGTTGCTTTCAAAGGCGATCTACTCTTTCCGCCAAGCTGCATGAGAGAAATTTATGACGCACTTTGCGAGATGGGGCGAGAAGCAAAGACAAATTTTATAGAGATAGATAGCAACTACGGCCACGACGCCTTTTTGGTCGAGATAGAAAAATTTGATGGATATATAAAAAATATATTAAAAGGATAGAAAATGGAGCAAAAAGAGCAAAGTTTTGAAGAGAAATTAGCCCTTGCTGATAAAATTTTAAACGATCTAAACAAAGATGATGTGAGCTTAGAAAACAGCATAAAGCTACACGAGCAGGGCAAAAAGCTCTTAAACGAGGCAAGAGAAATTTTAGAAAACGCAAAACTTAGCATAAAGCAGGTGGATGATGAGTAAAATTTGCGCCCTTCAGCTACCAACGCAGCCCTTAAGCGAGGCGAGGCTTGATTATTACCTTAAAATTTGCGCGGATGAAACGCAAGGCTGGTTGTCCTTGGCGAATACGTGCTAAATAGCTTCTTTAAAGAGCTTGCTAGCATGCCAAAAAGCCTCATAAAAGAGCAGAGCGAGCGCAAAAAGAGGCGCTATTTGCGATGGCAAAAAAGTATGATCTAAACATCATCGCACCTATCAGTAAATTTAAAAGGCAAGGAGATTTTTAAGAGCCTAGCTAAATTTAGCCAAACGCAAGTAAAGCTATATGACCAGCAAATTCTCATGCCTTACGCGCACTGGAACGAGGCTAAATTTTTAGCAACGCAAGCGATGAGCTGAAATTTACCTATCTTTACATACGATAAATTTAAGGTTGGCGTCATGTTTGGCTTCGAGGCGCATTTTGATGTGTGCTGGGCGTATATGAGCGCTAAAAAGGTCGATATCGTGCTTGTGCCAACGGCTTGCACGTTTTTCTCGCAGGCGCGCTGGGAGGAGCTTTTAAAGGTTAGAGCCTTTACAAACAACGTTTATGTACTTCGCGTAAATCGCGTGGGAAGCCATAAGAGCGAGGATGAGCAGTGGAGTTTTTACGGCGACTCGATGCTTATTAGCCCATTTGGCGAGGTCAAAAACAGGCTTGGCAAAAATGAAGAGATGATGATCGATGAGCTTAGTAAAAGGAGCTTAGTGAGGCTAAAAGCACTTGGGGCTTTATGCAGATAGAGGCGAAATTTAGGAAGTAGGAAGTGAAACGCTGCACCTGAGCGAGCAAGAGCGAATTTAGCAGGAGCTATCAGGGCTGCGAGCGGGGCAGAGCGGTCAAAGATGATAAGAAATTCTTTGAAATGCTCATTTTAGAGGGCTTTTAAGCAGGGCTTAGCTGGGACTACGTGCTACGAAAAAGAGCTGGGCTTGCTCAAATTTTAGACGGCTTTAAGGCAAAAAAGATCGCTAGCTACGACTAGGCAAAGCTTCAAAGTCTTTTAAGTGACGATCGAGCGATCAAAAACCGCCTTAAAATTTACTCTCTGCCAAAGAGTGCCAAGATTTTTTGAAGCTTCGTGCAGAGTTTGGTTCGTTTCATAGCTACATATCTAAATTTACAGATGGCAAGCGCGCGATAAACGACATAAAAAGCGCCAAGGACATGCCAGCAAGTAGTGAGCTCCGCTGCGCATCTCAAAAGATATGAAAAAGCGTGGCTTTAAATTTGTAGGCGCTGTGATTATCTACTCGTTTTACAAGGCGTTGGCGTCATCGATGATCACGAAAATGAGTGCTTTTGTAAAGGAATTTCGGAGTGAAATTTGAAACGAAGTGACATTGAAAAATATATAAAAGAGAAATTTGACATTTTGGGTGAGCAAATTTTCCCAAAGTATCCAAAATTTAGTGTATTTCGTCACAAGAAAAACAAGAAGTGGTTTGCGCTACTTATGCAGCTAAGTGCTAGCAAGCTTGGTCTTAAAAGTGACGAGATGATCGAGGTTTTAAACCTAAAATGTAGCCCTGATCTAGCCATGGTGCTAGTTGATGAAGAGCATTTTTTTAAAGCATATCACATGAATAAAAAGCACTGGATAAGCGTAAATTTAAACTCCAAAATCTCACAAAAAACAGTTTTTGACCTGATAGATGAAAGCTTTGAGCTAAGCAAATAAAAGCCATTTTTCAGCCTTAAATTTAGTAGTTTTTGTTAAAATCACGAAAAACTTAAGGATAAAATTTGCAAGAGCTAAACAACGAGATCAGAAAAGTCCATTTCATAGGCATCGGCGGCATCGGCATCTCAGCCATCGCTAGATTTTTACACGAAAAAGGCCACAAGATAAGCGGCAGCGACATCAAAGAGAGCAAGACGACGCTTGAACTTCAAAATGAAGGCATCGAGGTCATCACGCCACACTGCAAAGAGGCGATAAAAGACCAAGACTTCGTGGTCTATTCAGCTGCGATAAAAGAGGACAACATCGAGCTAGTGGAGGCCAGAAGAAAGGGTATAAAGTGCTTTTCAAGAAAAGAAATTTTGCCTTATGTACTTGAAGATAAGTGCGTTTTTGCAGTTGCTGGCGCGCACGGTAAGAGTACGACTTCAGCGATGCTAGCAAGCCTCATTGAGGGCTCAGTCATCATCGGCGCCATCTCAAAGCAGTTTGGCTCAAATATGCGCTACGCCAAAAGCGACAACGTCGTATTTGAGGCTGATGAGAGCGATTCTAGTTTTCTAAACTCAAACCCATATCTAGCCATCGTCACAAACGCAGAGCCAGAGCACATGGAGCACTATGACTACGATCTAGCTAAATTTTACGCAGCTTACAAGGGTTTTTTGGAGCGCGCGAAAGTTAGAGTGATAAACGCTGAGGATGAGTTTTTAAGCACGCTTAAGCTTGATGCGATCAGGCTTTATCCAAGCACCGATATCACGGAGCTTACGATGGTTGTAAGAGACTATCAGCCATACACCAGCTTTAACCTTAAAAATTTAGGCAAATTTGAAGCCTTTGGCATGGGCGAGCACATCGCCATAGACGCATCTTTAGCCATCCTTGCTGCTATGCATGAGACGCCGCTTAAAGATATAAGAGAAAATTTTATTAAATTTTAAAGGCATCAAAAAGCGTTTTGACATCCTTAGCGCAAACAAAAATTTCGTCCTAATAGACGACTACGCGCACCATCCAACTGAGATAAAAGCGACGCTAAAATCAGTCTTTGAATACGCCAAAATTTTAGGTATAAACAGCGTCACAGCGATATTTCAGCCGCACCGCTACACAAGACTTAGCACAAATTTACCTGGCTTTAAAGAGTGCTTTAAAGGCGTTGATGAGCTTGTCATCTTGCCGGTTTATGCAGCTGGAGAAAATCCTATCGAAGTTGATATGAAGAGCGAATTTAGCGAGTATAACCCGATCTTTACAGACAAGGTCGAGAGGGTTGAAGAAGGAATTGAATTTATAGATGAATTTGGCGTGAAAAACCGCCTAAGTGATGGTATCGTAGTTGGCTTTGGAGCGGGCGATATCAGCGTGCAGTTAAGAGGCGGATATTAATGGATCTAAGCACTTTCAAGCCTCAAGATGAAAATGAAATTTTAAAAGAGATAAAAGAAAAAGAGCTAAGCGAGGATGAAATTTCAAGCCTTATAAATTTAGGCAAAAAAGATATCTTGATAGCCCTTGCAAGGTCGCAAAAGCTAAGTAGCGCCCAGATAAAAGATATGTTGCCAAATGCCCCTTATCTAGCCGTTTGCTTGCTGGTTGAAAAGCAAGATATCAGCGAGGTGAGGGCTGAAATTTTAGAAAAGATCAAGCCTCATGCTGAGCTTTACAAAGAGCTCATCGCAAAGTATAAAGGCGTGAAATGGTAAGAAATTTGATAATAATCGCCGGCGTGATGCTACTTTTTGGAGCGATCTGGGCGATAAAAGATGAAAAGATCAGCAAAGGCGTTAAAGCGCTTGTTAGCGCGGTGCTTGTAGCGATCCTTGTTTGCGTCTATTTTTACGAAGAGAATTTATCAAAAAACGAGGACGCCATTTCAAAGCTAGTGACTGACTTTAAGCAGGGCAAAGTGCTAAAATGTGGCGAATACAACGTAAGCGCTGAGAAATTTAACTACGAATTTGGCACGGCGTCATTTTTACCAAAGCGAGAATTTAGTGATCTCTCAGGCGTTATCGTGCCTATAAAAAGTTGTGAGCAATGACTGAAGAGATATTTTTAAAGCTAGACCTAGGCGAGTATCTGGATAAATTTAACTCCTTTTTAGCAAGGCAAAAACCGCTATTTTTACAAGGCGACAGTAAAATCCACTTTGAAAATATAAACGAGCTTTCAAAGTATGATTTTAAGGCGCCTGACGAGATAAAAGAGCTTGATGACGCGCTTATGAGACTTAGCAAGCAAGCAGTGCTTCACATCAGTGAAATTTACGAGTTTGCAAAGATTATTAAGTATTTTTCATATCTAAAAAAGCAAAAATTTGAAGGCAGGCTTGGCGAGTGGATCGCTAAAGTTGAAATCCCTGAAGCGATGAGCCATATGGCAAACAGCTTTGATGAAAACGGCGAGTTTAGTGACAGCGTGGATGAGAGATTTGCTGCGATAAAGCAGGCTTTTAGCGAGAAAAAGCGCCAGATCGACGCCGAGCTTAAAAAGCTCATATACTCAAAGCACATCACGCCCTATCTAGTCGATACCCAGACGCACTACATCAACTCGCAAGAGGCACTTTTGGTGCGTGGCGGCTTTAATCACGCCCTAAAAGGCACCGTGATCGCCAGAAGCTCGGGCGGCTACTTCTACGTCGCACCTGCAAGCACTGAGCGCCTAAAAAGGAGCAAAGCGAGCTACTTGATAGAAAAGAGGAGATCATTTTTGAGCACTGCAAGAAATTTAGCCTGCAGATGAGCAAGAGCCTGCTCTTTTTGAAATTTATAAATAACGCTTTTGATCAGTTTGACGCATATCAGGCTCGTGTAAATTTGGCTAGATCACGTGACTATGAGTTTGTTTTGCCAAATAGCTTGCATGTCATAAAGCTTGAGAAATTTGCCCATCCAGCGCTTAAAAACCCAAAGAGCGTGAGTGTGGATTTTAGCAAAAAGGTGCTTTTAATAACCGGCGTAAATGCTGGTGGTAAGTCGATGCTTTTAAAATCGATCATCTCAGCCACGCTACTTGCAAAGTATCTGCTGCCTATGCGTATCGACGCAAACCGCTCAACGATCGGCTCTTTTAAAGAATTTGACGCGATCATAGAAGATCCGCAAAGTGTGAAAAACGACATCTCGACCTTTGCTGGCAGGATGGTGCATTTTGCAAGGCTTTTTACTAAAAAATCGATCATCATCGGTATCGACGAGATCGAGCTTGGCACCGACTTTGAGGAGGCTGCGAGCTTGTATGGCGTCATGATAGAGCGCCTCATCACTCAAGATATCAAAATGATCATCACGACCCACCACAAGCGCCTTGCGATGTTGCTAGCTAAGAATCCAGAGGTTGAGCTAGTGGCGGCACTTTACGACGAGGCGGCTCAAAGGCCTAAATTTCGAGTTTTTAAAGGGCACGATCGGCAAGTCTTACGCCTTTGAAACGGCAGCAAGATACGGCATATCTCAAAATTTAGTGGCGCAGGCAAAGAAAATTTATGGCGAAGATAAAGAGAATTTAAATGAGATCATCACAAAGACGCTAAATTTACAAACCAAGCTTGATGAGGGGATAAAAGAGGTCACGGCAAAAGAGGAGCGGCTGGAGCGCTTGCTTGAGGAGCAAAAAGAGCTAAAGAGAAAAATGAGATCAAGCTAAATGCGACTATTTCGCGCCTAGAAAAGAGTATTATGAAGCGATAAATGCGGCAAAAGCTGTTATAAATTTCAAAGAGATAAAAGACAAGCAAAGAGCGCTAAACGTGGCAAATGAGAAAAAGCTGCCATCGTTAAGCCTAAAAAAACTGAGCGTGAGAGCCTAAAAGTAGGCGACAGAGTGAAGTATGAAAATATAAAAGGCACGGTTTTAAGCATCTCTAAAAATGACGCGATGATCGAGTCAAATGGCAGTAAATTTGCGCGTGCCACTCGAGCTTTTAAGAAAAAATGGCAACGAAGTGGTCTTGCCTAAAAAAGGCGGCGTAAGTTTAAGCGTAGATAAGCCAAAAACGGCCTCGCTCTCGCTTGATCTACACGGCATGAGAGCTGATGAGGCGATAGCAAAGCTTGATAAATTTATCTCAGATAGTCTTGTTATGGGATTTGATGAGGTTAGCGTATTTCACGGCATCGGCACTGGCAAGCTAGCCTTTGCTGTTAAAATTTCTTAAAAGAGCATCCAAGCGTGAAAGAATTTCACGATGCACCGGCAAATCAAGGCGGATACGGTGCAAAGATCGTTAAGCTTTGAGCTAAATTTTTAATTAAAAAATGAAAGAAATTTTTTATTTAGCTTGGATATAATCTAGTAGAAAAATTTAAATTTTAAGAAAGGAAGTTTAAACTTTATGCCAGGTGACGAATCGCAAAAAAAGCACTTTAGTATGGTTAAAACCGTCACTTTGGTCGTGGTTTTGCTTCTTGCTTTCTTTGTAACTGAAAATTTAACTATCTACTCGTATAAATACAACAACGCACTCTCTACGAACAACTTCGACCTCAAAAAAAAGACCGAGTATCTAACATCTCAATATGTAAATTACCTTAAAAATATAAGTAAATTTAATATTATAGATTTTCAAAATTATATAACCGATAACGCTGTTGGCGATGTCTTTTTACTAAAAGAAAATGGCAAAAACGGCTTTAAGATAGAGGCCTCTTCAGACAAAAGCCTCGTAAATAAAGACTACGAAGACAAGAGCTGTGGCGACATCTACTCGCATGATTTTCAAAAGGATTATTTCTGGGCTGAAATTTTGCCAGAAAACAGCGCCAAAGTATGTATGTTTGTCGCCGTGAATGACTATATTTTAGGCTTTAAAGCGCATATAGATCAAAGGATAACTGGCACTAGCGACCCATTTTATTTTCAGTGGCTGATGAAAAACATGACTGTCACTTTGATCTTAAGCTCTATTGGTCTATTTTTAGGGCTTGCGGTCTGTCTTTGGTTTGTATTTAAGTATCTAAACATCAAATTTGACTATCTAAAAGTAAAAGAAGAGAGCACTACTAAGATCGCCCAGCTACAAGAGAAGCTATATATCGATCCGATGACTGGACTTTTTAACAAGGCAGCACTCATAAAAGATGTGAGCGAGTATAAATATCCAAAAGTGATACTTATGGATATCGATGATTTTGGCAAGATGAACGACTACTACGGCAAATACGTTTGCGACCAGATACTAAAACAGATGGCAAATCTCATCAAAGAATTTGCAAAAAATGAGAATATGAAGGCTTATTGTATCGAGGCAGATAGGTTTGCTTTGGTCGAAGATAATAACGACTTTATCGACAGATACGAGGAGCTAGCTGAAAATTTACTAGATATCTTTAAAGGCAGGATGCTTAGCATAAAAGATGAAAATGGCGTAGAGGTCGATGATATAGAAATTCACAACACCATAGGCTTTGCGCTTGATAGCGATCAGACTTTAAGAAAGGCAACCATCGCGTTAAAATCAGCCAAATCACTCGATAAAGACTATGTTTGCTACTTTAAAGGGCTAAGTCAAAAAGATGAATACGCAAATCAGATCGAGCGTTCAAAGCTGATCCAAAACGCTACGATAAATGACAACATTGTGCCGTATTTTCAGCCGATATTTGACGAGAAAAAGATCCCTATAAAATATGAATGCTTGATAAGAATTTTAGACCGCGACGACGTCATCTCGCCAAGTGTATTTTTGGATATCTCAAAGCGTATCAAGCGTTACGCAGACCTTGAAAAACAGCTCATTAAAAAGTGCTTTGAGCACCTCACTGAAGATCCAAATTTGGTTCTTTCTATAAATTTAAGCAGCCGAGATATGATAGATGGCGACGTTAGCGCACTTGTTTTAAATTTTACTAAACAAGCACAATGTCGCTGGCAGGATAGTTTTTGAGATAGTTGAAGACGAGGAGCTAAAAAGTGCTGAGCGCGTCTCAGTCTTTGTTGAGCGTGCAAAGAGCATGGGCGCTATGATAGCGATCGACGACTTTGGCTCTGGCTACTCGAACTTCTCTTACATTATAAAGATCAAGCCAGACTACGTGAAGATCGATGGCTCTATCATCAAAGATATCGATATCAATAAGGACTCATACGCCATCGCAAGCGCGATCGTGGCATTTGCAAAGGATCTTGGCATAAAAACGATCGCAGAGTATGTTCATTCTAAAGAAATCTTTAACGTCTGTAAGGAGATAGGCATCGACGAATTCCAGGGATTTTACTTGGGAATTCCTTCTAAAAAGGCGTTTTAGTGGTAGTTGGCTTTTTAAAAGAGCTTTTAAAATTTCGTTCTATCACGCCAGATGATGCTGGGAGTTTGGAATTTATCGCTAAATTTTTACCTGATTTTGAAGCTGAAATTTATAGAAAAAAACGGCACAAAAAATCTCATACTTTCTAAAATTTTATGGAGACGGGGAGCATCTAGCTTTTGCAGGACACGTCGATGTCGTGCCTCCAGGAGATGGCTGGGAGAGCGAGCCATTTAGCCCACTAGAAAAAGATGGCTACATCTACGCAAGGGGTGCGCAGGATATGAAAAGCGGCGTGGCTGCCTTTGTTTGTGCTGCTAAAGATGCAAAATTTGATGGCAAACTAAGCCTCATCTTAACAAGTGACGAAGAGGGCGATGGCACTTATGGCACGCCTTTGGCACTTGAGTATCTGCGTGAGATAGGGGATCTGCCCAAATTTTGCGTTGTGGCTGAGCCAACTTGTGATAAGAAATTTGGCGATAGTATAAAGGTCGGCAGACGTGGCTCGATAAATGGCAAGATCGTGATAAAGGGCGTTCAAGGACACGTGGCATACCCAGAAAAATGTGTAAATCCAGTAAATTTGATAGCTCCACTTTTAAGTAAGATAGCTGACCATGATATGGACGGAGGGAGCGAGTTTTTAGCCCAAGCAAGATCGTGGTGACGGACATTCGTGGCGGCATGCAGGTTTGCAACGTCACGCCAAGCGAGCTTAGCATAATGTTTAACGTTAGAAACTCAAATTTAACCGATGTAAATGATGTTGAGAGCTATCTTAGAAGCGTTTTAGATGGGCTTAGTTACGAGCTTAGTATAAAGCAAAGCTCGAAGAGATTTTTAACAAACAAAGATAGCAAGATCGTAAGAAATTTAATGGCATCTGTCACAAAGATCACAGACACTGCTCCACTTTTAAATACAAAGGGCGGCACGAGTGACGCTAGACACTTTGCTGAATTTGGCGTAGATGCGATAGAATTTGGCGTCATAAATGACCGCATACACGCCAAAAACGAACGTGTCAGCATCAGCGAAGTAAATAAACTTTATGAAGTTTTTAAAGATCTCATAGAAAATTTCCGCTAATCTCTTTTTCATTAAATAGTTAAATTTAGCTGCCACTTCTAGCGTTTTTAGGATAAATTTTCACACTGCAAAGGCGACTATTTCTGCCGCAACCATCGCCATTTTATTAGCACATATTTAGCTCAGCAAAAGGCTCAGGCTCACAGCATGCAAATTTATTTATCTCACTTATTTGCGCCATCATCATCGGCGCATTTATGCAAAGAAGTAAATTTTGCTCAGTGGGAGCTATCAGTAAAATTTTCGAGTGTGACTTTTCGATGTTTTATGGCGTCATCTCTATCATCGTCTGCGCAAGTATCACAAATTTAGTGCTAAATCAATACAAATTTGGCTTTGAAGCTCAGCTGTATTTGTTTTAGGCATGGGAGCTGTAGCTGTGATAAGTCATAACTTTATCTTAGCAAGCTCAGGAGCTGGCATCACACCTTTTGCTCCATTATGCTGTAGTAACCCTTATATCTACGCTATTTACGTTGAATTTTTCACTAAAAAGTTTAACTGAATTTGGCTGCTTTTGCAGGTTTTTGCTTATAAATTTTAAATTTTAAATTTTGGAGAAATTTAGCCACCAAAGATGGCTAAATTTGAAGTTATCTTAGAATTTGAATTTTTGCTTTTGCGCGGAGTTTTTCGAAGTAATCACTCATTAATTTCTCTTGCTCGCCTTGGTAAAGCTCGTTTATAACGTTATCTTTTACATCAGCAAAGCTTGGCGTATATGAGCCGATCTTCTCTTTTACTAAAAACATATCAAAGCTGTCAGGTCCTTGCAAAGGCTGTGTGTAGTCGCCGTTATTTGTGCTTGAGATGATAGCAGCAAGCCTTGGATCTATGCTTTGATAGTCCAAACTAACCTCCTGTGTTTGCACGCCATCTAGCAGCTTTGGACTTGTCTTTTGAGCTTCAAGCAGATCGGGGTCTTTTGCTCTATAAACTACGACTCTAGCGGTGCTAAAGACCTTAAATTTATCAGGATTAGCGTCAAAATACGCCTTTGCTTTTTGCTCGTTTATATTTTTGCCAGCCTCAGCAGCTATGCTTTTGTAAAGCTTTTCTTGAAGCATCTTGTGCTCTAAGTTGTTTTTAAAGTCCAAAAAGTCCATGCCTTGAGCTTGGATAGAGCTTCTAAACTGCAAATTTGTCATGCCATTTTGCTTTGCGATCGCCTCGATCCTGTCGTTTAGCTCAAAAGGTGTCACGCTTAAATTTAAGTTTTTTATCTGCGCATCTTCAAGTCTATCTCTGATAAGCAAATTTAAAGCGTCCTGCTCTGTTGTCTTTAGCTGTTCTTTCAAGCTATAAACCTCGTAAAGCGTGATAGGCTCGTTCTCCACGATAGCTGCGATGCCGTTTATCATCTGAGCTGAATATAAATTTAAGGCACTTAACACGCCAGCAGCCAAAAAGAGCAATTTTTTCATAATGAAACCTTTATTTAAGTATTTAGTAAATATAATTTTGGGCAATTATAACATAAAAATAAGGCACAAAATGATAGTTACTAGATTTGCTCCGTCGCCTACTGGATACCTACACATAGGCGGACTTAGGACAGCTCTTTATAATTATTTATACGCAAGAGCTAACAATGGAAAATTTCTGCTCCGCATCGAAGATACTGACTTAAAACGAAACTCAGAAGAAGCCACACAAGCTATAAAAGAGGCATTTGCTTGGTGTAAGCTAGATCATGACGGTGAGGTGACATATCAGTCAAAGAGGTTTGATCTTTATAAAGAGTACGTTAAAAAGCTGCTTGATGAGGGCAAAGCCTACAAATGCTACATGAGCAAAGAGGAGCTTGAGGAGCTTAGAGCTAGTCAAGAGGCTAGAAAAGAGCGTCCAAAATATGATAATAGATATAGAGATTTTAAAGGCACGCCTCCAGCTGGCATCGAGCCAGTCATACGTATAAAAGCCCCACTTAGCGGCGAGATCGTCATACATGACGGCATAAAAGGCGAGGTTAAATTTAAGGTTGAAGATATCTTAGATGACTTCATCATCGCAAGAAGCGACGGCACACCAACATATAACTTCACAGTTGTGATAGACGATGCGCTAATGGGCGTAACAGACGTTATTCGCGGTGATGATCACCTCTCAAATACCCAAAACAGATCGTTCTTTACGAGGCGCTTGGCTTTAAAACACCTAAATTTTACCACGTCGCTATGATAAATGGCGAGGACGGCAAAAAGCTTAGCAAAAGGCACGGCGCGACTGACGTTATGGAGTATAAAAAGATGGGCTACTTGCCTGAAGCGCTCTTAAATTTTCTTGTTCGTCTTGGCTGGAGCCACGGTGATGATGAGATTTTTACTATCGAGGATATGCTTAAATACTTTAATCCAAACGATATCAACAAAAGCTCAAGTACCTACAACGCTCAAAAGCTTGACTGGCTAAATTCTCACTACATCAAGACCTTGCCTTACGATAGGCTAGCGCACGATATGCTTGAGTTTGGCGTGGATTTTAAGGCTTTGGTAAAGGGCGAGCTACTGCTAAATTCACTCCGTGAGAGGTCAAAGACACTAATTGAGATGGCAAACAGCGCAAATGCTATCATCAACGCTCCAAAAAGCTACGACGAGAAAGCTTGGGCTAAATTTATAAATGAAAATAGCAAAGAAATTTTGGCTAAATTTGCTCAAATTTTAGACCGCGACCTTGATGCTAAAGGCTATGAGGAGCTAACTAATAAATTTTTAGAGCAAAATGGCTTAAAACTAAAAGACCTAGCTCAGGCCCTAAGGATAGCGCTAACTGGCTCAAGCGTGAGCCCAAGTATCTTTGAAGTGCTTGAAGTAGTAGGTAGCAACGAGATTAAAAACAGAATACAAAATTTATTAAAGGAAGAGAAATGACACATGTAACTAAAGAAGAGGCACTAAACTACCACATCGGCGGTAAGATCGAGATCAGGGTAAAGACACCTTGCGAGACTTCAAGAGACCTTTCAATGGCCTATACACCAGGCGTTGCTGAGCCATGCCGTGAGATAAATGCAGACACTGAGCTAGCTTATAAATATACAAATAAAGCAAATTTAGTGGCTGTCATCACTGATGGCACGGCTGTTCTTGGACTTGGTGACATCGGCGCTATCGCTGGTAAGCCAGTTATGGAGGGCAAGGCGGTGCTATTTAAGAAATTTGCGAACGTTGATGCCTTTGACATCGAGCTAGACGAGCACGATCCTGATAAGATCGTTGAGATTTGCAAGGCTCTAGCTCCGACATTTGGCGGTATAAATTTAGAGGATATCCGTGCTCCAAAGTGCTTTGAGATCGAAAGAAAGCTTCAAGAAGCAGTTGATATCCCTGTAATGCATGACGATCAGCACGGCACAGCGATGATAACAAGCGCTGGCATTATAAATGCGATGGAAATTTCTGGCAAAGATATATCTAAGATAAAGATCGTAGTTAGCGGCGCAGGTGCAGCTGGCATAGCGTGCGCTAAGATGTATAAAGCGCTTGGCGCAAAACACATCGTGATGATAGATAGTAAAGGTGTCATCCACTCAAAAAGAACAGACCTAACTCCAGAGAAGGTCGAATTTGCGCTTGAGACTGAGGATAGGACACTAGCTGATGCTATGAAAGGCGCTGATATGTTTTTAGGTCTTTCTAAGCCTGGCGTTGTGACAAAAGAGATGGTTGCGTCGATGAACAAAGAGCCTATCATCTTCGCTTTGGCAAACCCAGTGCCTGAAATCTTCCCAGAGGACGTCGTAGCTGTAAGAGATGACGTTATGATGGGCACAGGCAGAAGCGACTATCCTAACCAAGTAAATAACGTTTTGGGCTTTCCATTTATCTTTAGAGGCGCGCTTGATGTTAGAGCTAAAAAGATCACTGAAAATATGAAAATGGCTGCAGCTAAAGCACTTGCACAGCTTGCAAAAGAGCCAGTGCCAGCTGAAGTTTTAAAAGCAAGTGGCGTTAGCGAGCTAAAATTTGGCAAAGAGTACATCATCCCAAAACCATTTGATAAGCGCGTGCTAACAGCGGTCGCTCCAGCAGTTGCAAAAGCTGCGGTTGAAGATGGCGTAGCGAGAGTAAAAGATTTTGATGTTGAGGCTTACAAAGCCAAACTTGCAAAAGGTTTTTAATCAAATTTAGCCCAAATTTGGGCTAAATTCTTCTCTTGGCATTTTGTAAAAGACAAACCTTGTAAAAATAGTAAATTTAAGGACAAAAAATGCAAAACGTGAAGCTCATCTCACACCCATTGATCGAGCATAAATTAACCATTTTACGTGATAAAAGCACCCAACCTTTTCAGTTTCGCATGCTAGTTGATGAGATCAGCTACCTTATGATCTTTGAGGCGACTAGAAATTTAAAGGTAAAAGATGTCAAAGTCCAAACACCAGTTGCGGTGGCAGATGCAAAAAGGCTCACTACAAAGGTGATGATATGTCCTATCTTAAGGGCTGCTCTTGGCATGCTTGATAGCGTCTTTACCATCATACCAGATGCTAGCGTTGGCTTTTTGGGCTTTCAGCGAAACGAAGAAACAGCGCAGGCTGAGTTTTTCTACGCAAAGCTTCCAAAAGACGCTAAAGAGCGCATGGCTATCATCATCGACCCTATGTTTGCAACTGGCGGCACGGCGATAGATGCGGTTAAATTCTTGCGTGAAAAGGGCGTTAAAGAGATCAAATTTATCTCTATAATCGCCGCACCTGAGGGGCTAAAGAGATTTAGCGAAATTTACCCAGACGTTGAGGTCTATACGGCATCGATCGATGAGAAACTAAATGAGAAAAACTACATCGTACCAGGTCTTGGTGATGCTGGCGATAGAGTTTTTAACACTCTTTAAGGGCTAAATTTGAACAAAAGACTTTTGCCAGCTTTAGTCGCCTTTGTCATTGCTATCATCGTTGGCACCTTCTTTTTTTCAAAAGAGGGCGGCGAGGCAAATAAAAACGCTCAAATTTTACTTGAGCAGCTAAACAAGGAGGGGCAAAAGAGCCGGAGTCTTGCAGAAAACGGCTCATATACCTCAAAAGATGAGGTCGCACTTTATATCTATAAATTTAACAAGCTGCCAAAGAATTTCATAACTAAAAAAGAGGCACTTGAACTTGGCTGGGACGCAAAAAGCGGAAATTTATGGCAGGTAAGTGGCGGCAAAAGCATCGGTGGAGATAGATTTTCAAACCGAGAAAGAGGCTGCCTGAGGCTGATGGTAGAAAGTGGTTTGAGTGCGATGTAAATTATAATGGTGGCAGGCGCGGCGCTGAGAGAATTTTATATTCAAACGACGGACTTATCTACTACACGCCCGATCACTACGAGCATTTTTACCTGCTTTATGAGAAGAGGATGCAATGAAAATCGTGATCTTGGATGCTAAAAAAATGCTCGAAAAAGAGAAGATGCATGAGTATTTTGCAAAGAAATTTGACCTGCCAGAGTACTACGGTAGAAATTTAGACGCACTCTTTGACTGCCTTTGCGAGATAAATGAGCCAATGCTTATAAAGCTAAAAAATGAAAATGCTTTGGATGAGGGCACTAAAGAGAGCTTAATTCGGCTATTACATGATGTTTGCAACGAAAATAAGCTAGTTAAATTTGAGCTTGTAAAAGATGAAAAATGATATTTGGAAAGATTGATTATCTAAAATTTACTCCCATTTCACGTATTTTTAAAATCAGCTCCACTCAAAACTCAGGTCAAAAAGGCGATCGAGTTTAAAAAGGCGTACCAAGTAAGCTAAACAGAGCCCTAAACGCTAGAAAGATCGACGCTGCGGTCATATCAAGCATAGCAAGCAAAAAGGCAAATTTAAAGAAGCTAAATTTTGGAATAGTCGCCAAAAACGATGTAAAAAGCGTACTTGTTCGAAAAAACTCCGCTATGAAATTTGACCCAGCTTCAGCTAGCTCAAATGTCTTAGCCAAGGTGCTTAATCTAAATGGCGAGGTGATCATAGGCGATAGGGCGCTAAAGGCATATTTAAGCGATGGCAAAGAGTGCTTTTACGACCTTGGTCAAATTTGGCACGAAAAGACAAATTTGCCATTTGTTTTTGGTAGATTTTCTTACGTAAAAAACGGCTCATTTTACAAAAGGCTAGTCACAAAATTTCTACAAAAAAATGTAAAGATCCCAAACTATATCTTGGCCCAGTATGCTAAAAGTCGCGGCATAAGCGAGCAAGATATCAAGTGGTATCTTAAATTTATAAGCTACAAAATAGGCCCAAAAGAGCAAAAATCACTCCGAAAATTTTTAAAGAAGATAGATTTTTAAGAGAGGCTGTATCGCAGGCTTAGATAAATTTAGACTTTATAAATGTTTAAAGTTGCGATACAAAAATCCATCTAGGATTAAGACTTAACCTTATTTTTAGCAAAATCACAAAAGTATTTTAGAAGCAAAATTTCATCTTATTTTTGATCACATTTGATAAGATCTGCTCCGCCAAAGTGGCTTTTTGGAGCAGACTAAAGTGCTAGAGTTTGTAAATTTATCTTACGCTCTCCAGCCAAGTTTTTCTCGTTTTGCTTTCATGTCAGCTACGATATTTTCAGCAAGTGCGACAGGATCAAGATTTACTACCATTTTTGAGCCAAGGATCGGCAATGTACCATTTGCCATAAATTCTTCAACATTTTTTGAGCCTTGAACAGGGGCAAATACGCAGTGGTAAGATGAAATTCCAAGTAGTCTAAAGCCAAGTGCGGCATCTATGCCCTTTTCATTTGACCACTCAGGGCTTGAAAATGCGTATGGCAGGTCTTTGATGTCAGCGCTTAAGTTTTGGCTAAGCGCATTAAACATTGCTGAAGCCCTAGCGTTGTCCAAGCACTCGCCCATGTGCCAGATCGGCGGGATCTTATAAGGGGCTAAAAATTCTCAAGCTATCGCCGCAGTATTCAAGCGCATTTGCATTGCAAAGTCCTGTTTTTAGTAGTGGAAATGAGGCGCAGCCGTTTGTCATTATTAGGACATTATTTTTTAGAAGCGTTCTAGCTACGTTTACGACAGCTTTTTCATAGACTACGCGTGGATTTGAGCAGCCGACTAAATTTACAAGTCCGAGGATCTTGCCCTCTTTATCGCATCAGCGATAACCTGCGTTGAGCCAAAATTTTATTTACATTTTCTAGCGAAAATCCCATTTTAGCTTCGACTTCGTATTGCGGGATATGTACTGGTATGCCTTTTCTAGCTTCGTGGCTCTCAAGCGCTCTATATAAAATTTTCTCTGCGATCTCGTGAATTTCGCTCATATTTGAGTGATGATGATCAAAGCCGATATGCTCAGCCCAGGAAGCCTTGCAGAGTCGCTTGTAGTGATGACTGTCGTTTTAAAGCACCTTGCCACCTCCATAACGGTAGGATAGACATCTTGCACGTCAGCTAGCCAAAGATCAAGCGCCCCTGTGCCAACGACAAGCTCTGCACCAACTGCGTTTGAAAGCGGTATAACGCCGTCGTAGCGATACATAGCCGAAAGCCCGTTGCAGCAAACACCATAAAACTGAATGCCTAGCGCACCCTTTTCTTTAGCTAAATTTTGAAATTTCTCACTCTTGCCAAGCTTAACGACGACACTTACTAAAAGTGGAGAGTGTCCGTGAAGCGCGATATTTACGTAGCCTTTTTTGATAGCGCCTAAATTTACTCTTAGAGTCATTTAGCTTTGGCAGACCAAATAGACAATCCATCGCAATAGACGTACCAAGCGTGCTTGACCAAGCGTAAGCTAGGCCTGTGCGGAAAAACTGCTTCATGACATTTCGCCAGTCGCCATCTGTGCCAGTGCTCGTTCTATGAAGGCTCTCTGTAACCTCGTGATAGACGCCTATTGGCAAGATATCAAGCTTTCCACACCTCTTGACGCTCTTTTGGAGCAAAGGTCTTTATAGCTTTGTGCTCTTGGGGCAAGGTGCGAGATAGATCTTCAAGTAAGATATCAGCGATCTGCGAGGCAAGCTCTTTTATGCTTTTGCTCTCATCAAGTCCAAAAGCCTTTGCAACTGCACGTACTTTCTCTTCGCCTTCTATTGGGATATTTAGCTTGCCAGTTGCTGCGTTTAAGAGCTAGCATGTTTTCTCTGCCTCTTGCGCCGTGAGCCGCAGCACCGCCAGCTACGTGACGGAGTAAATTTCTAGCTACGATGACGTCCGCATCAGCGCCGCACACGCCACGAGTTGCCTTTGATGTGATCTTACATGGCCCCATAAAGCAGATCTTACAGCAAATTCCAGCCATGCCAAAGGTGCATTGTGGCTTTTGCTTGTCAAATCTATCAAAAACAGTCTCGATCCCCATATCTTGCATTTTTAGGAGCATTTCGCTAACGGCTGGATCAGGTGTCTCTTCGATTACTTTTTGCTTATTTGGAAAGGTTTTTTTATAAAGTGAGATAGCGTTTGAGTAGTCTGTAAATTCTGCCTCGTCTTTGTAGTCATAAAAGCCTTTTTCATTTGGCTTAGCCTCTTTATCAAGTCCATATTTTTGGATCTTGATACCTAAAATTTCGTCGTTTGTTTGCATTTTTGCTCCTTATGCAAGTAAATTTTATCTTTTGGATAAGTCTTGGATTATATCATCAAAATTTTCACAGAGATTGATTTGGGATAAATTTAGTGTAAATTTTAGCTTTGGCTACTATAATTACACACTTAAAATAAAATTCAGGAAAATTTATGACCAGGCGTTATGCTTTACAAATTTTAGGCTCTTTCTTGGCTCTTAGTAGCCAAAAAGCTCTAGCAAGCACTCCAAAGATCGGCGTAAAAATAGGCTTTGTGCCGATAAGCGATCATCTATGCATCATCGCTTCAAAGCTCTATAAAAGTGAAAATTTCATGATAGTGCCTATTAAATTTGCCAGCTGGGTTGATCTAGCTGAGGCGCTTAGGGCAGGAGCGATTGACGTGGCTTTTATGCTAGCTCCACTAGGTCTTATGCTAAGAGCAAACGGCGCAAAGATAAAGACTGTGCTATCAGCTCACAAAAATGGCTCAGCCCTTGTGGCTAGAAGCGACGTGGCCGGTCTTAAGCAGCTTGCTGGCAAAAAGATCGCTGTGCCTTCAAAATTTAGCATGCACTATTTTTTACTTGATACGATCTTAAAGCGTGAAAATATGAGCGCAGATATCATTGAGATGGCGCCACCTGAAATGCCTTTTGCGCTTCTTAGTCATCAAATAGACGCTTACATCGTGGCTGAGCCATTTGGGCAAATGGCGGTAAATTTTAAAGGCAGGGCGAAGAATTTACTCTTTTCAAAAGATATAAAGCCAAACCACATCTGCTGCACACTAAATTTTCAAGAAGAGATCCTCTCAAAGCCTTATTTTAACGAGCTTTTAGATGCTTTTAGAAAAGCAGCAAGCTTTATCACAAAAGATCACGAAAAAAGCGCACTTTTGGGCAATGAGATCTTAAGTCAAAATGCAAATTTATTAAAGCTAGTGCTTGATAAAGAGATCGTAAGCTACGACGATCTAAGCCTAAATGCAGAAGAGCTAGAGAAGCTAAAAGAATTTCTAATCAGCAAAAATTTAGGCAATCAAAAACTAGCAAATTTAGATATAAACTCATATTTGGAGCAAAGATGAAATACCTTTTTCAAATTCTCGTTTTAGCCCTAGCTTTGCTTATCTGGCAAGCTTTTAGTGGGGACTTAGTACCAAGCGTAAAAGAGGTGGTAAGCGCATTTTTCGAGCTTGCAAAAAGCGGCAAACTGCTTCTTGGCGTCACTGACTCACTCATTAGATACGCCATAGGACTTGCCATTGGCTCGCTTGTTGCGGTTTTGGTCGGACTTATATTTGGACTTTTCCAAAATTTGCAAACGCATTTGAGCCGCTTATCGGACTTTTGCGTCCTATTTCGCCGATTGCTTGGATACCTTTGATAGTCCTTGCCTTTGGTATCGGCGATAAACCGACCATTTTCATCATCGCTTATGCGATATTTTTCCCTATGCTACTTCTTACTATAAATGCCGTAAAAAGCGTGCCAAATGAGCTTGTTTTGGCAGCTCGTGGCTTTGGAGCTAGCAAAATGCAAATAATCACTGGCGTCATCATGCCAGCAAGCCTTTTTGGCATCATCTCAGGGCTAAAGCTAGCAGCGAGCCTTGCTTGGATAAATTTCAGTAGTTGGCGAGATGGTTGGAGCGCAAAGTGGGCTAGGATATCTCATAATAGACGCTAGAAACCAGCTTAGGATAGATAGCGTAATGGCGGTGATTTTTGTGATCGGCGTGATAGGCATCGTGATAAATTTCATCTTTTCGCTCATTGAAAGATACGCAGGGGAGAGGCTTGGACGATGATAAAGATAAAAAATTTAACCAAATCTTTTGGGGACGCTAAAATTTTAAAAGGGATAAATTTAGAGATAAAGCAGAATGAATTTTGCGTTTTGCTTGGTGGCAGTGGCTCTGGCAAGACGACACTTTTAAACATCCTAAGTGGCACGAGCGAGCTTAGTAGCGGTGAAATTTCAATGCAAAATAAAATTTATACAAAGAAAATTTCACTAGACAAATCGCGCCAGATCATCACTCAGACCTACTCGCTAATGCCATGGCTAAGCGCAAAAGACAACATCAAATTTGCCCTAAAATGCTCTGGCATAAAGGATAAATTTGAGCAAGAAAAGAGAGCTAGCAAATTTCTGGAGCTTGTTAGCCTTTCTCACAAGGCTGAGCTCTTCCCACACTCGCTAAGTGGCGGTCAAAAGCAGCGTGTCGCCATCGCTAGGGCGCTTAGCTTAAGCCCTGAGGTGCTGTTTTTAGACGAGCCATTTTCTGCGCTTGATCCAATAACAAGGACAAATTTACAAAAAAGCTTAAAGCAGATGTCAAAGACTCAAACCACCATCTTTGTCACGCACGATATCGATGAGGCGCTATTTTTGGCTGATAAGATCGTGATCTTGCACGATGGCGTGATCATAAAAGAGATAATCAATCCAAATTTTGGCGTGCATGATCTAAAGTATTTTGAGCTAAAAGCTAAGATCTTTGACCTTATAAATGGCGAAGATAACGAGGTTGAATACGCTATTTAATAAAATTTTAAATATATTTTTAAATTTTAAGCTATTATTAATCTTAGCGTGAAATTTACTGTTATAAAGATTTACTACAATTACACACAAAGCAAATCATTTTTGTTATTCCTTTTACTGATTGAGGCCTTGGTTTTTGCCAGGGCTTTTTGTAAATTTTATAAGCTTTATGAGTAGAGTTTATAAAATTTATCTAAAGGAGATGTTATGAAAAAGACTTTGAGTTGTGTTGCACTAGCCTCTGTGCTTTGCTCGAGCGCTTTTGCTATAGGCGGTCCAAGCGGGGCTAAACTTGACTACGCTATCACTGGGCAGATCGGCGAAGTAGTGGTAAATCCATACGATACTGCCCCACTTACAGCAGTCATCAAAAATGGCGGCTACACACTAAGCAATGCAAAAGTAACCATCGTTCCAAAGCAAGGCGGTCAAACTATAAGCTACAAAGTGGCTGACAAGCATCTTCGCACACATGGCGGCATCCCAGTTTTTGGCATGTATCCTGACTATCAAAACACCGTTGAAGTCGAGTACGACAAGAGCTACAAGGGCAAGACTGAGCATATAAAAGAGAGCTATAAAATTTACGCCCCAGCTATCTACCTAGAGAGCGCTGGCACGCCAAATCAAAAGGGCGCGCTATTTGACAAGATCGAAGTTACTAAGCCTGCGAGTGCTAAATTTGCAAACCGCCTCTACTACGTAAATAATTTTGTAAATAAAACAGGCAAGGGCACAAAAGTCGTTTGGAACAACCCAGCTGGCGGTGCGATCGAGTGGAACTACAGCCCAAATAACTTCATCCTTGATACAAAAGGCGAGGTTAGATGGTACCTTGAGCCAAGTAAAATTTACCGATCTTAAACAGCCATTTCACGCTGGCGTTATGATGGGCTTTAAGCAAAATGACGATGGTGCGATGACTTGGGGATATGGCCAAAGATATGCAAAATACGACATCATGGGTAGAGAAATTTTCAACCGCGAGCTACCAGCTAGCTACAACGACTTCTCTCACTCAATGGACGTAGCACAAAACGGACACTACTTCTTGCGCGTGGCAAATGCCGACTATAAAAGGGCTGATGGCAAAAACGTAAGAACAGTGCGCGACGTCATCGTTGAGCTTGACAGAGATGGCAACGTAGTTGATGACTTTAGACTATATGAGATCCTCGATCCTTACCGCGACATCGTGCTAAAAACGCTTGATCAAGGCGCAGTTTGCTTAAACATAGACGCTAAAAAAGCAGGCCATACAGCAAGCTCTGATGAGCTTCAGTCTATGGATACGCACGATAAATGGGGCGACATAGTTGGCGCTGGTCCTGGACGCAACTGGGCGCACGTAAATAGCGTGGATTACGACCCAAGCGATGATAGCATCATCATCTCAAGCCGCCACCAAGACGCAGTTATCAAGATCGGCCGTGACAAACAAGTAAAATGGATCATGGGCGCTCACAAGGGTTGGAGCGATAAATTTAAAGATAAGCTTCTTCAGCCAGTTGATAGCAAAGGCAACAAGATAGTCTGCGAAGATGAGTACTCAAAATGCCCAGGATACGAGAGCGACAAAGGTGGCTTTGACTGGCAATGGACGCAGCACACAGCATTTAGGATAGATAGCAAGTCTAAAAAGGGCGAAATTTCATCTAAGTGTCTTTGACAACGGCGACACAAGGGGCATGGAGCAACCAGCCATCGCTGGCATGAAGTACTCTCGTGCGGTTATTTATAAGATCGATGAGAATAAAAAGACCGTTGAGCAGATCTGGGAGTACGGCAAAGAGCGCGGCAAAGAGTGGTATAGCTCAGTTACTAGCCTTACGCAGTATCAAGATGACCTTGATAGCGTGATGGTCTATTCAGCTGTTGCTGGCATGCAGTTTGACATCGCAAAAGGTCGCCCAGTAGGACTTCCTAGCCCGCACATCGATGAGTTTGAGTGGGGTGCAAAAGAGCCAAGTATAGAGATAAAGATGACAAATGCTATGGGCTATCAAGCGTTTCCATTTAGCTTGCAAAAAGCTTTTGAAAAGTAAATTTTATCCTCCTTTGCTTCGGCAAGGGAGGGCTTTTAGTTTTGTGTGATCGTAAAATTTATTTGCTATTTTGCTCTTTTAAAACAACCTTTGCATTTTTCTCTTTTACAAAATCCCAGAAATTCTCTCCCATTTTTTGTATTGTCATTTAATCCTATGCATCCAAAGCCCTTCTCATCATGTGGATAAAGCGCTAAATTTAGGCTTGGAAAGATGAAAAAGCACCACTCATTTAAGGAGTATGTATAGAGCATGAGTAGTTTAGCCAGATCTTTGATCTCATCAAATCTCAAAGCATCTATCCTAAGGCAGATGGCAGGCAGCAAAATTTCACCATCTAAACCAAGATCAAAGTACTCATTTGGCTCTTGTAAGATGCCTAGCTTTTTAAATTTATCGTGCAAAGTTTTTACTTCAAGCGCTTCATCACTCAAGTTAGTATCGTCGTAGTTTAAGGCGCTTATGACAAATACCTCTTTTTAAATTTATAAAAATATTTATCAAAAAGCTTTAGTGCGGTATCTATGCCAGAAGCCCAGCTTTCATCCTCTATCTCAAAAAAGCCTATCCAGTTTTTAGAGTGGCTAAAGGAGTTAAAATTTATATCGCTAAGCTTTAGAGCCTTATTTATCAAGCTTGATGATTTTTCCATTTTGATTTTAAATGATGTGGTCTTGCAAGCCTTATAAGCTAAGAGCCTCTCGCATAGAAATTTCTATCTTTTTCTCATCGAGGCTGCCATTATAAAATAAATTTAACGCCAAGACCGCTTGGTACAAGAGCATATCAGCTCCGTCTTTGCATGCTGAAATTTTGCCTTTTTGCCTCTTTTAAAAATGGCGTTTGCTTGCCGTAAATAACATCAAATGCAAATTTAGCGCTTTTTAAAATGCCATCTAAAATCTCTTTTGGTGCTGGCAAAAGATCGTCTTTTAGCCCTGCTGAGGTTGAATTTACCACTAGATCAAATTTATGCTCTTTATAGTCATCCCAGCTAAAGCACTCGTATTGATCTTTAAATTTATTAAGTCTTGCCTTGCTTCTATTTAGTATGCAAACGTCTATGTTTTGCGATCTAAGTGCGTAGGCTAGGGCGTTTGCGGTGCCTCCAGCTCCAAGGATGATGGCACTTTTTGCCTCTTTGAAATTTGATATCGCTTTTAAAAAGCCAGGTGCGTCAGTGTTGTAGGCATAAATTTTCTCATTTTTTAGCACCAAAGTGTTTGCAGAGCCTATTTTACGTGCTGCCTCTGAGGCGTCGTCGGCTGAAATTTAGAGCAAATTCTTTATGCGGGAGTGTGACATTTGCGCCGTTTAGTTTTAGGGATCTAAATTTATTGATTAGCTCATTGCCATCTTTTAGCAAAACCCTAGTATATAGGGCATCAAGAGCTAGATCGGCAATGGCTTTGTTGTGTAGTCTTGGAGATACCGAGTGAGCTATCGGATCTCCAAAAACTGCGAAGGTTTTCATTTTGCTCTAAAGACAAAAGCGTCTTTATTGACATCTTTTCTTATGTCATTTACAGCTTTTTGTAGCCCTTTTTCATCAAATGGACCAACTAAAATTTTAGTTAGCTCGCCAGCTTTTATAGTTTTGTAGCTATAACCTTTGGCTGCTATTTTTTTCATATAGTCGGCATTTGGGTTAAATTTACTAGTCGCAAATACTTGAACATAAGAGCCTTTTGCGACGCTCTCAGCTTTTGCTGGAGTTTCAGCTTTTTTCTCTACTTTTTCTGCTTTTGCAGGAGCTTCAGCTTTTTTTCTACCTTTGTTTCAGGTTTTTTCTCAGCTTTAGTTTCAGGTTTTTTCTCTGCTTTTGCCTCAGTTTTAGCTGGCTTTGCTTCAGGCTTTTTCTCTACTTTAGATTCGCTTTTTGTTTCAGCTTTTTTAGCTGGAGCCTCTACCTTTGCCTCAGCTTTTTTAGGTGCTTCAGCTGGTTTTTCTACAGCTTTTACTACCTCTTTTGGCTCTTCAGTTTTAGGAGCTGATTTTGCACCTTCTTTATCTTTTAGCTTTTTGATCATATCTTCAAAATCATCTTGTTGCTTGTTTTCAGGCACGATAGGCACCTGCTCGAAAAGTTGTGTATCGCCTTTTTTAACATCTGAATTTGTATCTTGTGCAGGCACCTGAGTATCGACTGGCTGCTCTGCTGGCACTGGAGGCAGAACTAGTCTTGAGTCGGCTTCATTTTGTGCTTGTGTTGAGTCGCTTGAGTTTATAAGCTTCATGGCTACGATGATGATTAAAAATAGTATAACAAGAGCTGCTATAAACATAAGAAGTTTCTTTAGTTTTGCGCCCTTTGCCTCATCGTCTTTTTCTAAAAGTATATCTTTTAACTCTTCGTTTTCCATTATTTCTCCTTACATATATTTTGACCAACTTGCCCCACGCTCTTTTTGATAGAGGTTATATGGCAAAGTTAGGATGTTAAATTCTTTTGGCATATCTTGATTTGGGAACATTCTCCACTCTTTGGCTAGCTTTTGTGAGAGCTTTGCGCTTAGCATATTTGCAAGCGTGCAAGCTTCATTTAGCGTAGTGTGACCTTTATGCACATAAAGGTGCAAATGTCCTGGCGTCTTGGTCTCGTAGGCTGTGAAATTTATAAAGCCTTCTTCTCTTAAAAGAAGTTGAGCTCTATGCCAAAACCTATCTGGAGTTCTGCCGTTGTAGTCAAAAACTATATTTTCAACCTTGTCACTTGCATTGATTAGCGAGTGGGCGATTATAGCTTTGCCCTCCTCATGCTCTTTCATGACACTATAAGTTAGTGGTTCATTGATCTTTTCAAATTTATCAAAGAAAATTTTGCCCTTGTACTCTATCTTATTGACGATCGTGTCACGTTTGATGTAGTAGTGGGTTGTTATTATCTTTATAAGAGATGTATCAATACTTTGCATCAAAATGTCGCTTTATCATAGATTATAAATTTATGAGCAAGATCGACTAGTTCGGCTTTTATCTTCTCTTGTAAAGATGCGTTGTTGATGTCGCTTAGCACGTCAGCTATCTTGTTTGCTATTAGCTCAAATTCAGCCTCTTTCATGCCACGAGCTGTAAGAGCTGGGCTACCTACACGTATGCCGCTTGTGATAAACGGACTTCTTGACTCGCCTGGAACTGTATTTTTATTTACAGTTATGCCAGCATTTCCTAGAGCGATATCTGCGTCTTTTCCGCTAAAATCGCGGTTTAAGAAGCTCATTAGGATTAGGTGGTTATCAGTGCCGCCACTTACTAGATCAAAGCCTCTACTTATTAGCACTTCGCCAAGTTTTTTAGCGTTTGCTTTTACTTGTTTAGCGTAAATTTTCCACTCAGGGCTAAGGTTGTGCTTAAAGCCAACTGCCTTTGCAGCGATGACATGAACTAGTGGTCCGCCCTGGATGCCCGGGAAGATAGAAGAGTTTATTTTTTTAGCGTACTCTTCGTTGTTTGTCATGATGATACCGCCTCTTGGGCCTCTTAGAGTTTTATGCGTAGTTGAGCTTACGACATCGCAGTGTGGGAAAGGATTTTGATGCTCTCCAGCCACTATAAGGCCAGCGATGTGAGCAACGTCTGCAAAGAGTATCGCACCAACAGCGTCAGCTATCTCTCTAAATTTCTTAAATTCAATCTCTCTTGTGTATGCACTAGCACCACAAACGATCATTTTTGGTTTTACTATCTTTGCGATATCCATAACTCTATCGTAGTTTATGCGACCATCAAGCTCGACGCCATAAAAAAGCTCTCATACATCTTGCCAGAGCTGCTTACCTTTGCGCCGTGAGTTAGGTGTCCGCCGTGACTTAGATCCATACCTAAAATTTTATTGCCTGGATTAAGCAAAGCACCATAAACACCTTGGTTTGCCTGAGAGCCTGAGTTTGGTTGAACGTTTGCAAATTCGCATCCAAAAAGCTCTTTACATCTATCGATCGCGATTTGCTCGATCTCATCGACAAATTCACAGCCACCATAGTATCTCTTACCAGGGTAGCCCTCAGCGTATTTGTTTGTTAGGATTGAGCCCATCACCTCCATAACATCTGGATATGTGAAGTTTTCGCTAGCGATCATCTCAAGGTGATCACACTGGCGTTTTAGCTCTAAATTTACTAGGTCGTAAATATCTTTATCGTAGCTTTGCAAACTCATTTTTCATTCTCCTTTGTCTCAGTTTTTAGTGGTCTCATCGCTGGGAAGAGAACAACGTCGCGTATTGATTTTTTATCTGTTAGAAGCATCACAAGTCTATCGATGCCTATGCCTTCGCCTGCAACTGGCGGCATGCCGTATCCTAGGGCTTTTACATAGTCTTCATCCATCTCGTGAGCCTCGTCATCGCCTGCGTTTTTAGCATCGATTTGCGCTTTAAAGCGGTTGTATTGATCGATTGGATCATTTAGCTCGTTAAAGCCATTTGCTAGCTCACGACCAGCTATAAATAGCTCAAATCTCTCTGCCACATCAGGATTTGTATCGCTTCTTCTTGAAAGAGGGCTTATAGAGATCGGATAGTCGATGATAAAAGTTGGATGGATGAGCTTGCTCTCTACGTAGTTGTCAAAGAGCTCAGCCTGCAAGTGGCCAAGGTCGAGCTTCTCGTTTGCTTCAAAGCCATCTGCTCTTAGTTTTGCTAAAATTTTAGCCTTATCGCTTACGATATCTTCAGCAAGTCCGCCTATCTCAACTAGGGCTTTTTTATAGCTTATGCGTTTAAATGGCTTGCTAAAATCAATCTCCATACCATCAAAATTTATCACTTTCTCCATGCCAAGCTTTTCTAAAATGACATTAAATAGATCCTCTGTGATGCCCATTAGATCGTGGTAGTTGTGGTATGCCCAGTAAAACTCAATACTTGTAAATTCAGGGTTGTGAGTTAGATCCATACCCTCATTTCTGAAGTTTCTGTTCATCTCATAAACAGCTTCAAAACCGCCAACTACAAGACGTTTTAGATATAGCTCGGGAGCGATCCTTAGGTATCTCTCAACTCCAAGGGCGTTGTGAAATGTCACAAATGGTTTTGCATTTGCGCCGCCAGCTATTGGGTGAAGCATCGGAGTTTCAACCTCTAAAAAGCCCTTTTCTTCAAAAAATCTTCTAATCGTGCTTATAATCACCGAGCGCTTTTTAAAATCAGCCCTAACTTCAGGGTTCATTATCATATCAAGGTATCTTTGGCGGTATCTTGTCTCAACATCAACTAGCCCGTGGTACTTCTCTGGAAGCGGACTAATTGATTTTGTAGCCAAGCTAAGCTCATTTACATGCATTGAAAATTCGCCAGTTTTTGTTATAAAAGCGTAGCCTCTAACATAGACGATATCGCCTATTTCTACATATTTTTTAACGATTTTAAACCACTCTGGATCAAGCGTCTTGTTGCTAAAATAAATTTGTAAATTTCCATTTTCGTCTTCGATGTTTGCAAAGACCGCTTTACCAGCGTCACGGATCAGCTTTATCCTACCTGCAAGGCCAACTAGCTGCCCCTCCGCTTTTTTCTCTTCTGTATCTTTTATATAGTTAAATTTAAGTCTAAATTTAGAGATATTCATATCTCTTCTAAGAAAATGTGGATATGGATTTATGCCTAAATTTCTAAGCTCATCTATGCTTTCTAATCTTTGAATTTCGTGTTGGTTGTCAAATATCACCTTACTTTCCCTTTATATTATTTTTTGAACATTTTTCGCAAATTCCATAAAGCTGCATCATGTGACCAGTTAGTTTAAAGCCATGCTCTTTTGCGATGCTTATTTGCCTTTTTTCTATCATAGGATCTTCAAATTCTATGATAAGGCCGCACTTTCTGCATATCATGTGGTCATGGTGTGGCTTTGTGGCAAGCTCAAATTTCTTGCCTTGCGAACCAAAGCTGATAGATGTTACCATCTCTGATTCTTCTAGTGAAATTTAGCGTCCTATAAACAGTTGCGATGCCGATATTTAGCTCAGGATAGGTCTCTTTTATAAAAAGATATAGCCTCTCTGGCGTAAAGTGTTCGTCGTTGTTATAAAGCGTTTTTAGTAAAATTTCACGCTGTTTTGTATATTTTAAACCGTTGTCGCGAAGAACTCTTTTAAATTTCTCAAGCAAAGCATCATATTCTAAATTTTCTATCATTTTTCTTCCCCTTTAGTGACGTTTGTGTCGGTGTTTGTGCTTGCATTTGCATCCATTGATATAAACGCATCACTCTTGTTTGTATCCTTTGGTCTTACTACCATCTCATCTAGCTCATTTTTGATGTTTTTCACATCGATATTTGTTATCCATCTACCAGTTTCAAGCAGGAGCGGATAGACCTTGCTGTTTGTGAAGTATGGCTCGATCATTTTATTTAGCGAAGTGCCTGACATTACGGCAACAACTGCTGAAAATGTGAGGAAAATTTTGCCACTTCCCATGACAAATCCACCAAGCCTGTCTAAAAAGCCAAGTCCGCTTACTGAAACTATCTTTGATAAAAATTTGCCAACTAGCAGACAAACTAGCCAAAAAACTAGCCAAAGTCCGATAAATGCGACAAATTGTAAAAATGAAGGATTTTCAAATTTATAGATATTTTTGCTTATGAAGCTCTCAGCTACATCTGAAAATCTACTAGCGACAACTAGGCCACCTATTAGCCCGATAAGCCCAAATGACTCTTTTATAAGCCCGTTTATTATGCCTTTTACACCAAGTATCAGGACAAGGGCGATGACGATAATGTCAAACCAAGTTACTAAATCCATCATACAGTTCCTATTAAATTTTGAAGTTCTTGCTGGCTAGTTGAGTAGGCTAGCGCGTTTTCTTTTGTGATATTGCCCTCTTTTAGCGCTTTCATCATGGCTTGAGTCTGCGTGCTCATGCCGGTTTGTTGCTGATTTAGCTGCATTTGAGAGTAAATTTGATGCACTTTGTTTTCGCGTATCAAGTTTGATATCGCCATGTTATTTATCAAAATTTTCATGCACAGCGCACCTTCCGCCGCCTATTTTTGGGATTAGACTTTGTGAGATGACGGCAGTCAGCGAAACGCTAAGCATATTTCTTACTTGAAGCTGCTCGCTTCCATCGAAGCTATCAACGATCCTATTTATAGTTTGTATGGCTGAGTTTGTGTGAAGCGTACCAAAGACTAGGTGTCCAGTCTCAGCCGCTGTAATGGCCGTAGAGATCGTCTCTCTATCCCTCATCTCGCCCACAAGTATGATATCAGGGTCTTCACGAAGTGCAAATTTTAGCGCTTTTGAGTAAGAGTGCGTGTCAGTGCCTATGTTTCTATGTGAAAATAGGGCTTTTTTGTTGTTATGCACAAACTCAACTGGGTCCTCAACGGTGATGATGTGCTTTCTATAATTTAAATTTATCTCATTAAGCATCGCTGCAAGCGTTGTTGATTTACCACTGCCCGTTGGTCCAGTAACTAAGATAAGGCCTTTTTCTCGTTTGATGATATATTTAAAATTTGTGGTGCATTTAGATCATCAAGCGAAGGTATATCGATAGGTATGATACGAAAAGCTGCGGCTAGATCGCCATTCATCGTGTAGTAGTAGTTGCCACGAAAGCGGCCGATATTTGGAAGCTCTATGGCAAAGTCAAGCTCTTTGTTGTTCTCAAGCTTGCTTTTTTGGGCGTCTGTGATAAGCGCGTAGCATAAATTTTCTATATCTTTGCCGCTTAACACGCCAAATTCAAGCGGCCTTAAAGTGCCATCTATCCTTATTTGAGGCTCAGACCTTGAGACTAGGTGAAGGTCACTGGCTTTATTAAAAACAACGGTTTTTAGAAGTGTTTGGATGTCACCAGAGAGATTGCTCTCTGATGCTTTGGCTTGAGCGTCCGAGCTTTGCGCTCTTAGTTGTTCGATTAGATCCATATTTTACTCTATGATCTTTGGCACGGCAAAAAAGTGTCCTTCGCGTGAAGGGGCGTGCTTTAAAATTTCATCTACAACGTCACTTAAATGTGGTTCATCTTCTCTTAATGGAGTGCCGCCTTTTATAGAGCTAACTACGGCCTCATCGCTGCTTAGATCAAGCTCGTTTAAAACATCGACAAAAGATACGATTTCACTTAATTGCTTCTTGATCTCTTCTCTTTTTTCATCATTAATTTGTAATGCGGAGAGTTTTTCTAGTTTATTTAAGAGAGTGTCGTCTATTTGCATTATTAAGCAACCTTTTAATTGATTTTGAGGCATTATATCACATTCAAGCTTTAATTTTGGGCTACTTTTAATTTAATTATGCTAAAATCTGCGAATTAAAATTTTCAAAAGCAAGGAAAAACGTTGGCTATAAAAGAAGACTTAACCGAGATAAAAAGAGATCGACGCCCAGGAGCAGTTTCTTGAGAGTATGATCAAGGGAGAGCGTTTTTTTAGGAAATACAAAACTTTGCTGATCGTGCTCTGCGTGGCAGCTATCGTCGCACTCATCGGATTTTACGCTAGTAAGGTTTTAAACGACAACAGAGTTGAGGAGGCAAATTTAGCCTATTCAAAGCTTATCTTAAATCCAAATGACACAAGCGCTTTAAATGTTTTAAAGGAGAAAGAGCCAAATATGTATGCACTTTTTTCACTTGGACGAATGCTTGATAAAAACGATACAAAAGGCATTAGCGAGCTTGCAAATTTAAAAGTAAATCCGATCGTAAAAGATATCATCCTTTCACAAACTGGCGATGCAAATACTCAAATTTTAAGCGAATATAACGCACTTTTAAAAGGTTTTGAGCTTTTAAAACAAAATAAAATCAAAGAGGCAAACGACGAATTTAACAAGATCGCACTTGACTCACAACTACAAACTTTAGTTAAAAATTTAAAACACTATCAGGGAATAAAATAATGAAAAAACTTACACTATTCTTGGCTTTTGCCTTGGCTTTAGTTCTAAGCGGATGCGGCACAAAAAGACAATATTTTGAGCCTGCGCAAACTTCTGGCGAGATATCTTTATCAAAAGATCTTCCTTCTTACATAAAATCAGCAAATGCAAATGGTGCAACGCTGGATAATGGCAACATTATCACTAAAAATGGGCTAAATAAAAGCGTTACCTTGCCTGAAAATTTCAACTTCTTAAACGAAAACAACGGCTTTGTCATCTCAGCTAGTATAAATGGCGATCTAAACGTGACTGATCCTAGCGGCCACAGCGTTTATAGCGGTAAATTTCCAACTGCGATCGTAGCAGCCTCACTTGATCAAAACCAACTTGCAGCTATCAGCGCATCAAACCACATCTATCTAATCGATATCAACACAGCTACTACACTAATGGAGTATAGCTCATCTGATATCGCAGCGGTTGACTCAAGAGTTGTGGCACCTTACTTTATGAGCTCACTCATCGTCTATCCAGCGCTTGATGGTAAAATTTACATCGTGCAAAAAGATACTGGTAAATTTTACGCGACGTTGTCGTAAGCTCTGAAAATTTCTTTAACAACATCATATTTTTAGGCGTTGAAGGCGATAACCTAATCGCAGCAACAGCCAAAAAACTAATCGTCATCAACCCAAGTCAGACAGTATATTATGACGGCGAGATCAAAGACGTGCTGGTTCATAACGATGAAATTTACATCTTTAAAAAAGATGGCACGATAGTAAGAACAGACCTCATGCTAAAAGAGCAAAATAAGGTAAATTTCAAATTTGCTATCTTCTCAGCGGCTACTATCATCAACAATAAGCTCTATGTCATCGAAAAAACAGGTTATGTTATAAAGACAAATTTAGACCTTAGCGGAGCTGAAATTTATGAGTTTAGCGACGAGATAAAAGATAAAAGCTTCATGGGTAATGGCGCATTTTACTACGATAACGAGTATGTTAATCTAGGGCAATGAACCAAAAAATTTGGGAGCTTTTTGAAGCTAAAAAGATCTTGCTAAGGGATCTAAAAAGGCTTGATCTTAGCAAATTTACCAAGAAACGCTCGCTTGAGGCGTTTTTTGGTGTCGATACAAAAAATTTCTACCAGATCGTTTTTTTAAGAAGTGCAAAGAGCAGGCTTTTGCTCAAAGAAGCCAGCGAGATAAATGAAATTTGCACTAAATTTGAAGAAAAATTTCAAACCAAGATCAAAAAACGTGTGATCTTTTACAACTCTCAAATTTGCTCAAAATCCCTAAACTACTTCAAAGAACAAGGCTGGAGCTGTTATGATTTTGTGTGATATCGGCAACACCAACGCCTCTTTTTTGCAAAATAGCAAGATCACACACATAAAAGTTAGCGAATTTAAAAACTACAAGCCAAACGAAAAGGTCTATTTCATCTGCGTAAATGAAGAAATTTTGCGGATGATAGATAAGGACGAAATGTTTGTAAATTTAGAGCCTTACTTTGAGATAGACACGATCTATCAAGGTCTTGGAGTAGATAGAAAAGCGGGTTGCTATATGATAAATGATGGCGTTATAGTAGATGCTGGAAGTGCTATCACTGTCGATATAATGGCAAATTCGCTTCATCTTGGCGGCTACATCTTGCCTGGCATCGCAACTATGTTAAACGCCTACAAAAGCATCTCGCCACGCCTTGATGTGACGCTGAAATTCGCAAATAGACATCGATGCGTTGCCTCAAAAGACGAGCGACGCTGTGAGTTATGGCATCATAAAGCCCATTATCACGCTCATTTCAAAGTTAGCAGGCAGCAAAAAGGTCTATTTTACTGGCGGAGATGGTGACTTTTTATCTAAATTTTTTAAAAATGCCATTTGCGACAAGATGCTGATCTTTCGCGCCATGCAAAAAATAATCGATGAGAAAAAGGAAATTTTAAAATGATAACAGTAGCCTTGCCAAAGGGCAGGATCGCAGAAGATACGCTTGAAATTTTTAGAAAATTTTTGGTTCGAGCTTTATGTTTGAGGATAGAAAACTCATCCTTGAAGAGGGAAATTTTAGATTTTTAATGGTTCGCAACCAAGACATACCAACTTACGTCACTGAAGGCGCTGCAGATATCGGCGTGGTCGGCCTTGACGTACTTGAAGAGCATAAGCCAAATGTAGTGAGGCTGCTTGATCTACAAATAGGCAAGTGCAAGGTCTGCATCGGCATAAAAAACGAAGAGGAGCTTGACTTTTCAAGGTCTGAGCTAAAGATCGCTACTAAGATGCCAAATATCACGCGAAACTACTTTGCAAAGCTTGCCGTTGGCGTCAAGATCATCAAGCTTTATGGCTCGATCGAGCTAGCACCACTTGTTGGGCTAAGCGACGCGATCGTCGATGTGGTAGAGACTGGCTCAACCATGAAGCAAAATGGACTAAAAGTGGCTGGCGACATCATGCAAAGCTCAGCCTATCTAATCGCAAATAAAAATAGTTTTATCATCAAAAAAGATGAAATTTTGGAGCTTTATCAAAAGATAAAAGATGAAATTTCAAAGTAAAATTTGAAATTTTGGCTTCTAAATTTAAAAACGCCTAAATTTATCTACTTTGAAGCTAGGTAAATTTAACTGAAATGTTAAATTTATGCCGCTAGCTTTATCCAAATTTTAAAAACTTTGCTACTAAAATTTAAGCTAAGTAAGATAGGGCAAAAGCCGTAGCCGCCACTAAATTTAAAAGTTAAATCTGAATGTATTTTGTTGTGCGAAAATATGTTTTTCGGTTAGGCTTATGAGCTGGCATGATCAATTTTATTTCGAAACCAAATTTGATATAGGTAGAGCCAGTTTAAATTTGAAAAACAGAGCTAGCTTTACAGAGGCTGTTTAAAAAACAAAATGCTTAAATTTTAAAATCTATTTTTAAAAGACTTTGCTATTAAAATTTAGGCAAATCGAAAGTTGTAACCGCCACTAAAGTTACAAGTTAAATTTGAATATTTTTATTGAGTGGGCAGGCAAGGTTTGTTGTTGAGCTTATGTGCTATCATGATAAATTTTAAAATTTTATTTCAGACTGACTGAAATTTTATATAGGTAAAGCCAGCTTAAATTTAGAAAAACTAATTTTGCAGAAGCTGTTTAAGGCAAAGCATTTAAATTTCAATGCCTAATAAATTTAGCCTAAATTTTACCGCCGAACATCTCATACATCGCTTTTTCTTCGCCCCAAAGCTCTCGGTGCTTTTTGATAGATGATTTGATAGCGTTTATGAGATATAGCATTGTCCTCTTTTGTGTGCGTGTAGTGCATGCTCACCCTTGCAAAACCTCGCTTTTCTCTAAAACCTTATTCTCTTTAAGCCCCAACAGGTCAAAAGCATAGGGCCCAGCACACATCACACCAGCGCGGCTTTGTATGCCATAGTTGTTGCTAAGTGTTGCGGCAAAGTCATAAGGCGAAATGTCTCGCACATTAAATGAAAAAATAGGCAGTTTTTCTGCATTTTTAGGCCCATAAATGGTGATATCTTCGATGCTGCTAAGCTCTTTTTCAAAAAAATCTGCCAGCTCATCTTCGCGTGCTTTGATATTTTCTACCCCGACACTTGCTTGCAGGCTGTAAGCTAGACTTGCTCGCACTAGCCCCAAGATAGATGGCGTGCCAGCCTCTTCAAGCTGCTCAGCATTTTTTATAAAAAGGTGCTTTGATGGCGTCGCAAGAGCGATGGTGCCGCCACCTGCGAAGCTTGGTATATCGCTTGTATAAAGCTCTTTTTGATCGCCAAAAGCCCACAACTACCAACTCCACCAAGTAGCTTGTGAGGCGAGAAAAAGGCTGCGTCAAAGTATGCGGCATCTAAAATTTCATGCGAGCTGGTCGCTGCGCAGTCAAATGCCACCACTCCGCCAAATTTCTTAACGAGCGAGTAAATTCTCTTGTAGTCGGTTTTCACGCCTGTGACGTTTGAGGCGGCGCTAAAGCAGGCGATGATCTTTCTTTTTGCGTTTAGTTTTAGCGTCCTCTCAAGCATCACGTAGTCTATCTCGCCGTTTTCATCAAGTGTTATGCGCTCGCAGTCGCAAAGTCCTTCGCGAAAGCTGATCTCATTTGAGTGGTGCTCATACGGGCCAACAAGCACGAGTGGTAAATTTACGCTTCTTAAATTTGCTTCGCCGATCAAGGCTCTTGTGGTTGGCGGCAGATAAATCCCCATTATCTCCTGAAATTTCTTTATCGCAGCCGTTGCGCCTTGACCTGTTGCGATGAGATAAAAGCTCTCATCAAGCCCCAAAAGCTCCTTTAACTCGGCTCTTGCGTTTTCGTAGCGTTTTTGCGTTAGCACGGCACTTGAGCTGCTGTCTGAGTGTGTGTTTGCGTAGGTTTTTAAAAATTTTGAAATTTCATCTTCGATAGGCGCATAGGCAAGGCCTGAGGCCGTGTAGTCAAAATAGTAAATTCCATCTTTTAAAATGATATTTTTTCTTACTTCATCTATAGTTGGCACGATTTTCCCTTTGGCTAAAAAGCGCGATTATAGTGAAATTTTGTATAAAGTGAGGTTACAAGCGGGCAGGGTGCCCACTCGTGTGCTTATTTGTTTAAGAAGTTTTTTCTAACCACTCGTTAGCTTTTGCTTCACTCTCAAATCTTTGGCTCTTAGCAACTTGGTTTGCACCCTCATAGAAACGGATACGAATACCGTCTTGAACGCTATCGATCTTGATTCTAGTGATCTTATCTTTGTTTAGATAAGTCCTGTCGTTTAGTTTTACATACATGTTTTCTCCTTTTAAAATTTGGCTTATTTTTTATCGTTTTTCTTCTCGTCTTGTTTTAAAAATAGCTCTTTAAAGCGCTTATTTGCGTAGTCTTCGATGTCGTTTTGAAGCTGCTTATAAGCGTTTATAAGCTCGTGTGCTCTATCATTTAGCGTGGTGCCAGCATTATCTCCGCCACCTTGCTTGGTCGTAAAGAGATCTTCTTTTAAATTTTTTTGCAAAATTTGCAGATGCGACCAGCATTTTTTATAGTTCATACCTAAAATTTCAGCTGCCTTTGATATCGAGCCAACCTCGGCTATCACGTCTAAAACCTCGGTTTTACCCTTGCCAAATATAAGCTCGCCCTCGTCGTTTTCTATCCAAGTCTTTGTCTTTACTCTCATCTTTTTGCCTTTCTTTTCCTTAAAACAGCCTAGCTGACAGTACTTCACGTCAAAGCCGTAGTCTCTAAGCGTCGAGCGCATGGTCTTTAGGCCACCGCTAGCTGCCGCCATATCCCTTGCATCTTTGCAAAAAACTCTGCCCTTTTCGTCGCTTACTTCTTTTAGTTTTAGTGACAATGTAAATTTACCGCGGTCTTTATCCAAGCCACCAAACTGTCCAAGCTCGCAGTTATCTATCTTGATGCCAAGTCTGGTTGCCTCATCGCTCACTTCGCCGACTTCTATGCCTAGCTTGCTAGCGATCTTAAAAGCCGTTCCGCAGTCAAGTTTGCCGCTTTTATTTAGCGTTTGTTTTATTAGCTCTTCTAAATTTTTACTCATAAATTCTCTCTTCGCCACTATAAACGTTGATATTTTCGCCCCTTGCAAAGCCGCAAAGCGTGAGCTCAAATTTACCGAGCGATCACCACGCCAAGGCTAGTCGGTGCTGTCCTTGAGATAAGCGCTGGGATGCCGTGCATAACGGCCTTTGCGACCATCTCTGAGCTAAGCCTGCCACTCACCATCAAAAATGAATTTGCTAAGTTAGCTCCGTCTAAAACGGCCTTGCCAACGGCTTTGTCGATCGTGTTGTGCTGAGCGATATCCTCGCCTATGTAAAATTTCATCTTCGCTCACAAAGAGCTTTGCCGTATGCACGCAGCCAGTCATCTCATAAAGCTCGCACTGCGTGTAAAACTCTTTCATTTGGGCAAGGATCATATCTTTGTTAAATTTAGCCCCGCTTTTTACGGCTCTTGCCGCCATCGCCTGTGGGTCGATATTTGCCGTTGAGCTTCTGCCACAGCCACTTATTATGACCTTTTCTTCATCAAACTGCTCTAAGCGTTTTTCATTCACTTTGGCGCTTACATAGACGCTTAGCTCGTCGCTTGAGAGCCTGACCTCAGTTATGTCCTCTGGCTTTGTGATGACATTTTCGCTGATCAAATAGCCCACAGCAAGCGCCTTTTGATCGGTAGGCGTTGCCATAACGGCACCAAATTTTTTGTCATTTATGTAAATTTCAAGCTTGATCTCACGCACCAAAATATCATCAACCTGTGCTTTTTGCTCGCCTTTATATTTGATGATCTGCGTTTTATAAATCGGTTCCATCTTGCTCCTTGAAGTTTTCACAAATGATAGCCCAAAAAGCTAAATTTAATTTTGAATTGTAGTAAAAACTTGCTTAAACAAAGCAAAAAGCTTAAACATATTTTGATACGAAATAAACGCCATTAGAGTTAAAATTTGATATGCAGGATAGGCATATTTCTTAAAGTATAAAATTAGAGAAAATAACAAATTTTATAGGTGCAAAAAGCACCTATAAATTTACGCTTTTAGTTTTAGTCTGTCGCCAGCGTAGTAAGCGATCCTCCAAACAGTAGTTTGTTTTAGGTTCTTTTCGCCATAACCTCTTGCAGCAACTCTGTCATTGTAGATTTTTTCGATCACATCTGACTCGCCAACTAACAAAGCCTTTGTAGAGCACATTGCAGCACAAACTGGCACCTTGCCCTCAGAAATTCTATCTTGTCCATATACTTCGCGCTCTTCTTCACTATTAGTTGGTAGCGGACCGCCTGCACACATGGTGCATTTATCCATTACGCCTCTTGCACCAAAAGCACCATCTTTAGGGAATTGTGGCGCACCAAATGGGCAAGCATATAAGCAGTATCCACAACCTATGCAGATATCTTTATCGTGAAGCACGATGCCATCAGCTCTGATGTAGAAACAATCAACCGGACAAACAAGCGAACAAGGCGCGTCTTCGCAGTGCATACATGCGATTGACGTTGAAATTTCTTTACCTGGCACACCTTCATTTAGCGTTATAACGCGGCGTCTTCTAACGCCGATAGGTAGTTCATGAGCTTCATCACATGCTACTGCGCAGCCGTTGCAATCAATGCATCTATCTGTGTCGCAGTAAAATTTAAGTCTATTGTTATCGTTAAATGCGCTCATATTATGCCCTTTCTATGCGGCAAAGACCGCCTTTTGTTTCTGGAATTTGAGTGACTATGTCATATCCGTAGTTTGTTACGGTATTTGCGCTCTCACCAACTGCAAAAGGTCTTGTCCCCTCAGGGAAATTTCCAGTCATATCAACACCTTGCATATATCCAGCCCAGTGGAATGGCAAGAAGATCATATTAGGCTTAACCGATGGCACGATCCTTGCGCGAACCTTGATCTTAGTGCCCTCAGGTGAATGAACCCAAACAAAATCCCAATTTTTAATGCCATGTTTAGCCGCTAGCTCTGGGTGGATATCTGCAAACATCTCAGGCGTAATACGTGATAGATATTTACTAGCACGCGTTTCCATACCAGCACCACTGAAATTTACAAGACGAGCTGTTACTAAATTTATAGGGAATTCTTTTGAGAAGTCCTTACTTTGTTGCAAGCTTTCAAATTTAGTATCAACGCGGTATTGTTTTGCTTTATCTTTAAAGCTTGGATACTTCTTGGCTAGATCTGGTCTTGGTGAGTGGATCGGCTCTCTATGCTTAGGGATCTGATCGGCAAATGTCCAAACGATAGTTCTAGCACGTGCATTGCCATACGGAGCGATGTTTTTCTCCAAGCATTTTGTTGCTATGATATTACTATCATCAGTTGACCAGCTAGCTCCGATCCTTGCTTTTTCATCATCAGTTAGTGTGATGCCTAAAATTTTCTCGATATTGTCTTTTTTGATCTCAGGATATCCGCCATTTATAGATGAACCAACTGGCGCTGAGCCTTCAGCTGCTAGCTGACTAACACCGTTGTGCTCTAAACCAAAGCGGTTTCTAAAGCCCATTCCGCCTTCGCGAACTGATTTATGTGTATCATAAAGTATTGGGCTACCTGGGTGATTTTCTGTCCAGCATGGCCATGGGAGTCCGTAGTATTCGCCTTCAACAGGAGTGCCAGGCTTGCCAAGAGATGTTACTTCATCAAATTTATCCCAGTTCTCTTGGTGGCGTTTTAGGCGCTCAGGTGTCCAGCCAGTCATACCTATAGTTTTTATAATATTTGCTATCTCGTGAGTAGCAGCTTCTGGCCACTCTATCTTGCCGTCAGCATCCCTTATAGTGCGAGTTAGCTCGTCATAAAAGCCTATGCGTTTAGCTAGTTCAAATAACAATTCATGATCAGGTATGCTCTCATAAAGTGGTTTGCATACTTGGCTTCTCCATTGGCCACTTCTGTTTGTAGCTACGACTGTGCCGCTAGTTTCATACTGAGTTGAAGCAGGTATGATATATACATTATCTTTTTTATTTGTTATAACGGCAGCGTCATTTACAAACGGATCTACACAAACAAGTAGCTCAAGCGCATCAAGACCCTCTTGAACCTTTGCTTGTTGTGCAGTAGATGTGATACCATTTCCTATAACTACAAGAGCTTTTAGGCTATCTCCTGCATTATCCATCGCATCATTGCCATCTTTACCATTTAGCGTGCCAGCCCACCAGCGTGCAAGTGAAAATCCTGGCTTAAACATCCACTCAGGCTTGATAAAATTCTTTTGCAGCCACTCGAAATCAACCTTCCACATTTTTGCAAAATATTTCCAGCTTCCTTCATTTTTAGGGTAATAACCAGGTAGGTTATCTGGTAAATTTGCCATATCGGTTGCACCTTGAACGTTGTCGTGGCCTCTTAGGATGTTACATCCGCCGCCACTTACGCCCATGTTGCCAAGCACTAGTTGCAAGATCGGAGCTATACGAGTGTTTGAGCTACCTATTGTGTGCTGAGTTAGACCCATCGCCCAAACGACTGAGCCAGGGCGGTTTTTAGCATAAATTTCTGTGATCTCTTTAAGAGTTGCAGCTGGGACTCCAGTCACATCTTCAACGACTTCTGGTGTCCATTTTGCAGCCTCTTCACGAATCAGATCCATACCATAAACACGGTCATCAATAAATTTCTTATCCTCCCAGCCATTTTCAAAGATGAGATTCATCATGCCATATATAAAAGGTATATCCGTTCCTGGGCAAATTTGTGCGAAATAATCAGCCTTTGCCGCCGTTCTTGTATATCTTGGATCAATTACTATTAGCTTAGCGCCCTTTTCTTTTGCTTTTAAAAAGTGTCTAAAACCAACTGGGTGATTTACCGCTGGGTTTGATCCGATTATAAAAATAGACTTCGCGTTTTGGATATCTCCAAGGTGATTTGTCATAGCTCCATAACCCCAAGTATTCGCCACACCGGCGACTGTAGAGCTGTGTCAAAGACGTGCTTGGTGATCTAGGTTGTTTGTCCCAAACATCGCAACAAATTTGCTTATATAGTAGCTTTGCTCGTTGCAGTCTTTTGCTGATCCTAAAAACATTACTTGCTCTGGATTTTTCTCGCGGTAAGCTTTTAGTTTTGCACCGATCTCGTCAAGTGCTTGCGTCATAGAGATGCGTTGCCACTTGCCACCAACTTTTTTCATCGGATATTTTACACGGCAGTGTGAGCGCACCATATCGATAACGTCTGCTCCTTTACAGCAGTGACCACCAGCACTTACTGGGTGATCTTGTGCTACTTCTTGACGCACCCAAACTCCATTTTCTACCTCAGCTAACACTCCACATCCTACAGAGCAAACTGAACAAACAGTTTTTACTATTTTTGAGTCTGGAAATGGGTTTGCCATCTCTTGAGCTGTTGCTTCTCTTGTGACATTGCTTGCTGCAAAGCCGGCCGCTCCACTAGCGCCCGCTAATGCAGCCATTTTTAAAAACGATCTACGGCCGATGTTGTTTGGCGTAGCGTTTAATATAGCTTCAGACATTTTCATCCTTTCTTAAATTTCTATAGAAATTTTATTTTGCTTGTTTGTAGTAAAGTTCCCAATATTTGCTTCTTTTGTAAAGCACTTCGGTCTTTTTACTCTTTCCTGATTTTAAATTTTCATCAGCATTTGCTGCTACAGCACCGCTTGCTGCTACAGCGCCAACTAGACCGACTTTTTTAAAATTCGCGTCTATTTTGCATATGTACCCTCCGTTCTTAGTTTTCTTATCCTGTTTTTTTCTTCTTATGCTTTCAGATCTTGAAAGACCATCGCTCTTTTTGTGGTCTATCTTGACTGGTTTTGGTGAGTTTAGTGCCACGCGCTCAAACGCAATAAATTTGTTTAGCAAAACGGCCACATCCTTGTAAATTTCACTATTTTTATGCTCATATAAATTCTCTATAAACTCATCAATGTTTGGATTTATAATATTTTTAAAAAGCTCATCTTCGCACTCGTCAAATTTGCCGATAAACTCGTTCATAAGCGTAAAGACAAAGCCCACGTTATCTTCATTCTCTTTAAATTTACTCTCATCTCTTCTGATGTTTGTCTTAGCCAAAATTTTACGCACATCAGCACAAGCATGACCCACCTCATAACCCTCATCGTAAAAAGAGAGCGAGTTTCGAAGCGGACTTGGCGGAGTGTGAAAAATGTCATCAAATTTGGTGATCAAATTCTCTGGATTTTTTTCATTAAATTTGCTTTTTATCTTTGCAACAGCATGCGAGACTTCATCATTTAGGCTGTATTCTTCTATGAGATCAAGCATTTTACTAAGACCATCAAATCTCTTTTCATCTTCACTAAATACGAAGAATTTAGAGAAAGTAGCATAGTAAAGTTTTCTGCCAGCTGCAAATTCCTCTTTTGTGCTCACCTTTTTCCTTAAATAGTTTTTTAACGACACTGAAACTATACAATTAATTGCCTTATTAATGTGGCTTAAAATAAAATAAATTAGAAAAGTTAAAAAAGCTTAAATATGCCTTAATTGCATATTTAAAAACGCCATTTTTAGGGAGTTATGTAAGATATGATTTTTTAGCAGGATTATTAAAAATTAGCTATTTTTTGATATCCATTTTTAAATTTGAGCTAAATTTAAAGAGTGGGAGTAAATTTTACTCTAAAGCTAACATCGAGCCATCTTCAAATTCTAAAAATACCCTCTCGCCGATCTTTATAATTTCATTATCATGGCTAAAAATTTTGATCAAAAAGTCGCCAACTTTGACCTTCAAAAGCTTTTCATCGCCCATGTAAAGCGAGGCTGAGTGCAAAATCCCTGAAATTTGACCCTCACCACCTGTTTTAGAAATTTTTATCTTGCTTGGATTGATCGTGATCTTGCTTTTACCTTTAAAATTTGAAGGTAAATTTAGCTTCGCATTATCGCCAAAGCTTAGCACGCCACCCTCTATCTCAAAGATATTTTTGTATTCAAACTCGCAGACTCTGCCTTTGTGCAAAAACACGCACTCGTTTGCTAGCATGCTAAGCCACTTCTCGTCGTGACTTGCAATGACAAAGCCGCAGCCATATTTCTCGTGCATCAAATTTATAGCCTTGCTAAAAAGCTTTGAAGTGCCGATATCAACGCTGTTTGTCGGCTCATCAAGCAGATAAAATGGCGCTCTTAAAGAAAGTGCAAGTGCAAATGCGATGCGCTGCGTTTGCCCCGAGCTTAACTCAAAGTGGCGCTTGTTTAAAAACTTCTCATCAAGTCCTACAAGTGCCAGAGCTTCGCTAGTTCGCTCATCAAATTCGCTTAGTAAATTTCTACTTTTTAAGATGACTTTGAAATTTTCTCTCACACTTCTTTTTAAAAGGGCAGGCTCAGGCAGTAAAACTGAAATTTTACGCAGCATTTCAAGGCTTGGTTTATTTTCACCCCAGAGTGAAATTTCGCCGCTATTTGGGCTTTGCAGGCGCGAGAGTACTCTTATTAGCGTGCTTTTGCCACTGCCATTACTGCCCATTAGAGCGGTTATCTTTTTGGTATTTATATCAAGGCTTGGGATATTTAGGATCTCGCTTTTGCCGTAGCTTAGGTGTAAATTTCTTATCTTTATCAAAATTTGCTCCTATTTATCTAGTTTTTTGAGCGCAAAGATCGCTAAATTTACTAAAAATGCGATAAATATCAAAACCATGGCAAGCGCTATACCCATGGCAAATTCGCCCTTGTTCGTCTCAAGCGAAACGGCTGTGGTGATCGTTCTAGTAAAGTACTTGATGTTGCCACCTATCATCATCGCAACGCCCACTTCAGCCACGATCCTGCCGTATGCGGTGGCGATGACGACCATGAGGGCGTAGCGTAGCTCATAAAGCACACAGCAAACTAGCTTTGCCGGTGCAAGGCGTAAATTTAGGATAGTTAGATAGTGCTTTTTCTCCATATTTTCAACCACGCTTGCGGTAAGCGAGATGATGATAGGAAGTGCGAGCACAAACTGACCTAGCATGACTGCTTTTAGCGTAAAGAGTAAATTTAAGCTGCCAAGCGGGCCGTTTCTAGTGATAAATGCGTATAAGATAAGACCGATCGCAACTGTTGGCATAGCAAGAGCTGTGTCGCTTAAAAGGCGTAAAATTTTCGGCCCCTAAAGTCATAAAAGCCAAGCATGAAACCAAGTGGAAAACCCACAATAACAGCAAGAAGTATCGACACGCTTGATGTGTAAAGGGTAGCCTTGATAGCTGAATATGTTTCAAGGTTGCCGTTTAAAAGTAGATTAAAGGCTTCTGTAAAGCCATTAAGTAAAAAATCCAATTATTCTTTCCTAGCATATTTCTTAAGATTATTTTAAATGTGCTATAATATCACAATTTTTTTTAAAGGAGAAAAATGAAAAAGATTATTTTAGGCTCACTAGCAGCCGCAGTTTTGGCGTTTGGCGCTGACAATGAACTAATTATGGCGACTACAACAAGTACAGACAACACTGGCTTGCTTGATGCGATCTACCCAGCTTATAAAGCAAAAACAGGTGTTGATATAAAATGGACAGCTGTTGGTACAGGTGCTGCACTAAAGCTTGGCGAAGACTGCAATGCTGACGTACTTTTCGTTCACTCACCAAAAGTTGAAAAAGAATTTGTAGAAAAAGGTTTTGGCTTAAAAAGAAATGCCGTAATGTACAATGATTTCGTCGTTATCGCTGATAAATCTATCGCTGATAAATTTAAAGGTAAAGATATCAAACAAAGCTTTGAGCTTATCAAAAAAGATGGTATCAAATTCTTCTCACGTGGCGACAAATCAGGCACAGACAATAAAGAAAAAGGCATCTGGAAAAAGATCGCTGGCGAAGTCCCTGAAAAAGATAGCTGGTATATGCAAACAGGTCAAGGCATGCTAGCTACGATAAATGCTGCTGCTGAGCAAAAAGGCGTTACATTTACTGACCGCGGTACTTACATTAAATATGAAGCAAACCAAAAAGGTCATCCTGAGATGGTCATCATCAACGAGGGCGACAACGACCTTAAAAACTTCTACTCTCTAATCGCAGTAAATCCAAAACACTGCCCTAAAACTGACATCGAAAATGCAGAGAAATTTATAAAATGGGCGACAAGCGAAGAGGGTCAGAAATTTATAGGTGACTTCAAACTTCTTGATAAGCCACTTTTCACTCCAGACGCAAACACACGCAAAAACTAATTCAAAGGGCGAGCAATCGCCCATCTTTTTATAAATTTTCATATTTTTTAAATTTATTTTTAATCACTTAAGCTAAAAAACAAAATTCAAAATAAGACAAAAACGGCAAAAAGCTCCGTAAATTCAGTGTCAAAGAAATATGCAAATTTTGCATATTTACTTAAAAGAAAATTAAAAAAAAATATTAATTTTAAAACTAATTTTATATTCTAAGGTATATAATAACCGAGTTATTAGAAATATTACTTGAAAGGAAATCTATGCAAAAGATTGTTCAAACAACCTGTCCGTATTGCGGAACTGGTTGCGGCATAGACCTTATCGTAGAAAACGGTAGGATAGTCGATGCAAAGCCGACTGAGAACCACCATGTAAATGATGGCGAGTTGTGCTTAAAAGGTATGTTTGGTTGGGAATTTGCAAATTCTCCAAAACGTTTAACTAAACCAATGATGAGAAAACTAAATGGAGAGTTTAACAAAGAGGGCAAACTTGAAGAGGTTAGCTTTGAAGAGGTTTATGAATTTTTAGGAAAGACTTTTAAAAATAGCGTTGAAAAATATGGTCCAAGCTCTATCATGGGCTTTAGTTCAGCTCGTTCAAACAACGAAGACAACTATGTATTTCAAAATTTCTTTCGTGCTTTAGGAAGTAATAACGTAGATCACTGCGCTCGTCTTTGACACGCTCCAACAGTGGCAGGTCTTGCCAGCACCCTTGGAAACGGAACAATGACAAACGATCTTGTTGAATTTGCGACTGATACAGATGTATTTTTACTAATAGGCACAAATACAAGCGAATGCCACCCTATCATCGCTATGCAGATGCAAAGAGGCTTAGAGCGTGGTGCAAAAATGATCGTTGTGGATCCAAAACGCACCGATATGGCTAAAAAAGCCGATATATTCTTGCAAATTCCAGTCGGCTCAAACATCAAAACACTAAACACAATGATGAACGTCATCATCTCTGAAAATTTACAAGATAGTGAATTTATCGAAAAATATGCAGAGGGTTTTGAGTACCTAAAGAAGCTGTAAAAGACTTCACTCCTGAGAGATTTGAGCGTGAGACTGGTGTCAAAAAGAGCTTATCACTGAGGCTGCTAGGATGTATGCAAAAGCTGGCAGTGCTGCTATTTGCTACACTATGGGTATCACTCAGTTTAGCGACGGCACATCAAATGTCTTCTCACTTTCAAATTTAGCGATCCTAACAGGAAATTTAGGTAAAAAAGGCGCTGGAGTAAATCCACTTCGTGGACAAAACAACGTTCAAGGCTCATGCGACATGGGCGCACTACCTAACGTCATCCCAGCAGGTGCAGTAAATAGCGCTTACGCACAAGAGCAAGCTCGCAAAGTTTGGCACTTCCAGCTAAACCCAGTGCCTGGCTTTAAACTAACATACGCACCTGATAAGATGGATAGCGGCGAGCTAAAAGTGCTTTACGTTTATGGCGAAAACCCTGTTATGAGTGACCCTTGGACAGAGCACTTTGTGCATGCTACGCACCACCTAGACTGCTTTATCGTGCAAGATCTATTCTTTACTGAAAGTGCTCAAAAGGCCGATGTCGTCTTACCAGCAGCTGGTTGGGGCGAAAAAGATGGAACATTTATCAACACATCTCGCCGCGTTCAAAGAACTAGAAAAGCAAGCGAACCAGTAGGTGGCGTAGAGCCTGACTGGAAAGTAGTTTGCAACATCGCAAAAGCTATGGGACTTGAGGGATTTGACTTCTTAAGCGCAGAAGAGGTTTGGGACGAGCTTAGAAAACTAATGCCTAAATTCTTCGGCGGCATCAGCTACTATAGGCTTGAAAAACTAGGTGGCATCAGCTGGCCATGCCCTGATGAAGATCACCCAGGCACACCTGATCTCTATACTGATCACAAATCAATGCTACCTGATGGTAAATTCCGCCTAGCTCCAGTACTTTACGCAGACGATAAAGATAAGCGTGCGAGCATGGAGGCTGAATTTAAAGCCAAAATGCATATACCTGATGGCTATCCAGTAGGCTCAGGTGCGATGAGCGAAGTACCAGATGAGGTCTATCCTTGCTTATTTACAACAGGTAGAAAAGTTTATCACTACCATACTGGTACGATGACTAGAGAGTGCCCACCACTAGAGTATGGCGCTGGCATCGAAGGTCCGCTAATCGAAGTAAGCCCTGATATCGCAAGAGAAAGAGAGCTAGAAGATGGCTGCTACGCAATGGTAGAGAATAAACGTGGTAGGATCGCAGCTAAACTTCGCGTAAATCCTGACCTTAGAGAAAGTACGATATTTACAACTTTCCACTATAGTGAGGCTGACGGTAACGAGCTTGCAAACGCACAAGACCACGACCCACTCTCAGGTATCACACCTCTTAAGATCACTATAGCTAACATAAAAAGGTTAAGCGAAGAGGAGTATATAGCATTTAGACAACAAAACGAGATGTCTATGCACTCTGAAAAACCTTATCTTTCACCTGTTAGATCATAATTTCAAGGGCACAATGCCCTTGAATTTTTAATTCAAATTTTCATAGCAAATCAACTATTATTAACTAAAATTTTCTATTGTTTTTAGATGAAATTTTCATAGTAAGAATGGGTTGTATAAAATTGCTATGAAGTGCTATCTCTATTTTTTACATCTATCAAGGCTCTTAGACTTTTTAAAGCTTGTATGCGTCGGCTAAAAGCTTTGTTGGCTTTAACTTTTAAATTCTGTGATAACTAGATGGCGTGAAAGTTTAGGTATTTGTATCTTTTTGACTGACTAAGGCAAAAGTTTTGGCTGCTTTTTTGAGCTAGTCAGCCAAATAGTCAGCTAAAAAGTTGTGATAATAATAGTTTGCTATTGTTTGTAATTTTATGAATAAAGGCTTTAAAATAACGTTAAAATCATGGCTCAATGCTTGCAAAAGTTGGTAAAAGTTTGTGATTGTTTATAAGTGGTGGCGGACAGAGAGGGATTTGAACCCTCGAGCCCCGATTAAGAGCTGCACCCTTAGCAGGGGTGTGGTTTCAGCCGCTCACCCATCTGTCCACGTTCAAGAAAATTTTATTAAAAAGAAATGGTGGTTAGAGGCAGAATCGAACTGCCGACACGCAGATTTTCAGTCTGCTGCTCTACCGACTGAGCTATCCAACCACCTTGATAAAAGAAATTGGATTATACATTTTAAATATTTAAACTAAGTTTAAAAATCTACAAGAAGCTTTTGTTTTTAAGAAATTTAAATATAAAACTATAAATTTTAGCCTGACAGAGTTAAATTTAATGCACCAAATTTACTACACTTACATCTTTATCTATCTCGATAAAAAATGTTTGTGCACCAGCTCCGCTGCCATATATGCCTTTATAGACTTGATTTAGCGCATGTCCGCTACCATCAACTGCTACTTGGTTGTGTATATCGCCTAAAGCGCTATGCTTTAAATTTAGTGCTGCCACTTCGCCATCTGTAGCTTGTGTAAAGATAGTGCCTTTGCCCTCTAGTGCTACTTTGTCATTATTATCGCCTTTGATCTTTAGCACGGTATTTACGCTTTTTAGACCACCATCTGTTATTTGTGCGTCTATGATATCAAGCACGCTTTTGGCATCTAGTCCTATGGAGACCGCCTGAGTGCTCTTGCTACCAAGCTGTAAATTTTCAAAGCTCTTTAGTTTATCGTTTAGATCAGCCACCATGCTAAGATCGATATTTTCAGTAAAGATGAGCGTATCAACGCCACCTTTTGCATCTATCTTGTTGCCTTCGTAGGTAAAGGTATTGTTTTGATCATCTCCTTCGTGAGTGATCTTGATATTTTTATCTATCTCAACCAAAAATGTTTTTGTGTTAGCTCCATCAGTGTATGTGCCTTTGTAGACGTGATTTACTGGAGTGTCGTAGGAGTCGATGATCGGTTTGCTACTTGCATCTTTATATGTTTTCCACACGTCTGGGTTATGCGTTGGATCTGGTTGGAATTCTCTTACATGTCCGTTACCGTCAGTTTCTACTTTGTTGTAGCTGCCACCTATAGCTTTGCTGTGCTTCCAGTTTAGCAAAGTGACCTCTTCGTTTGTTGCTAATTCAAATTTATTTGTGCCATCATTTATTAGTTTTACGATGTCGTTGCTATCTCCTAGTATCTTTAAAACTGTATTTATGCTTTCAGTGCCAGATACGGTTGTTAGAGTTGAGTATTCGCCCTCTGTTATCTTTGTTGTTCTAGAGTCTATTATGTCAAGAACATTTTTTGTGTTAAATGATATTGAAACAGCCTGGTTTTCTGTGCCTAGTTGCAGGCGTTCGAAGCTTTTTAGATTATCATTTAAATTACTCACCTTTTCTAATTTTGTATCTTCAACAAATATCAGCTTATCAACGCCACCTTTTGCGTCTATGCTCTTACCATTGTAGATAAAGACATCATTTAGGTTGCTACCTTCAAGGTTATCATTATTGTGTTTGAGATGTATTACTTTGTTAAAGTCATCCGTGTCATCGCCAAAATATTTTGTCGGCTTACTACTATCTTTTTCTTGATTTATTAAGCTTCTATACCCTTTTTTACCAGCTTCAATACCATCTTTTTCATCGCTAACATATCCTTTATCATGTAGGGCTTTTACATAGCTATCACTAAAAAGATGCGTGCCGCTACCCTCTGAGCCTATTATTTTATAGTCGCTAGCATTTTGTGACCTTTTTTTGATCATTATGTCTAAGGATGTATCTCCTATCCTATCAACATAATCAACCTCTATCCTATAAAATCCTTTTTTTAGATTATAAATATAAGTGCCATTGTGAAGACCAGGATTTCCTACACCCCACCAATACGCCCACTTTCCAAAAGTTTTATCTGCTATTTTTACATCTATCATATCTTGAAAGTGTTTTGCTGCTATATTGTATTGACCATCTTCTTTTATATATATCCAACCTTTCATTTTCATGATCAGATCAGTTCCTACAGGCTCTGCCTCTTCAAGGACGTAGTTTCCTGTCTTGTTTAGGTTATAGTGTGCCCCAGTATGATCGGTGTCGCTTGCTTTTGGAGAGTGTCCTACTTTTGCCATATCGTTTGTGTTTAGCTCACCTGCGTGCGGTCTTGTTGATTTTAGCTGCCAGTCTTTACCTCCTTGAAAAGAAAGCTCATTGTAAGTAGTAGTAGCACTTACACCTGCCCATTTGGTCCATGCCTCATAGTGATTTGCTACGTGATATCCATATCCTCCAGGTGAGATATTGTCCGCTCTTGGACCAGTTGTAACTGCTGGGTCATATGACCAAAATTCTGTATTAGTGCAGTCAAAAAACCACATATCAACATCAAGGCCTTTGTTTGCCACCATAGTCACGGTTTGAACGGCTAAATTTCCTGCGTCATCTAGTCTTTCTACTATGTAGTTTTTGCTGCCAGTGTTTTGCGCTACGTTAAAGCTTCCAGAGTAGCTTAAATTTCTATCAAGTGTCAGTGTAGTCTTCTCAGATGTCTCAGCATCTATGACCTCTACATCTTTTGATTTTTCATCGTGCGGATTGTTTGCAGCTTCGCCTTTGCCGCTAAAATTTATAGCGTAGCTACCAGAGCTATTTTTTATATTATCAAAGTCAGATTCTATTAGCTTATCAGGCTTTGAGTCAAGATCAACCGTGATAGTTAGGTTATCATCTCTTTGAGGCACGCCATCAGTTCCCACGTAGGTGGCGTCTATGATATGGTGCGTTCTATCTAGCTTTTTGCCAACCTTTTCAAAGTCTGCTACGACGGTATTGTTTTCGATCTTGGCTATAAAGCTATCACTTAGACCTCCATTTTCGTCTTTTATCTCGATTAGCACGTAGCCTTTGCCGTCACTTGTGGTATCTGGCTTATTTATACCAAATTTAATGTATGGCTGTTCGTCATTCGTAAGGGCGATGTTGTAGTTTATCTTCTGGGTCGAATTTGACTCATACTGGCTTGTCGAGATGATGTGCTCGTAGTCCTCTTCGTTTAGGTATTTTGCGGAGTGGATATCGGCATTATCTATCTTTGTAACAAGCTTTACATCGTCTATGTAGTCAAGCACGCCAAAGGCAAATAGCCTACCGCTTGAAGTGCCAGAGATGGCGCTTCCATCATCTTTTATAAGGGTCGCATCGACTAAGGTAGGGCGCTTGCTACTTACTATCACATCTGGTATGGTGATAGCGCCGTCACTTATCACTTTTATATCGCTTGGGTCTTTTTTGTTTATCATATGCACGCCATCATCGTCTAGGATGTAGCTCACGGTTGATTGTTTGTTGGTCAGTGGGTTTAGGATGCTTATCTTTAGCTCATCTTTTGGCACTGCACTACTTGGGAGATAGACCTTTACATCAGAGGTCGTTATGGCTCCAGTGGTGTCATCTATGAGCCCATCTCCGTCAGCGTCTTTGACAAATTTCGCCACTGGGCTGTCGCTAAATTTTATCTCATTTGTATCGCTCTCGCCTTTGTTGCCAGCTTTGTCCATCATGGTTGTCGTTATGCTTGTGGTTTTGCCATGCTCTATTGGCACTGTGATCTTAAATTTACCATCATTTAGTGGCACTTCATTGTGATCAGGGGCGATTATCTTGCCATTAGTGTATGTGTAAATTTTGTGCGTTTTGCTGCCGTCTGGGTTGGTGACATCGATGGCTATCTTATCGCCTTCTTTTATCACGCTTGGGATTTTTATAGAGGCCTCAGTTTTTGTTGGGTCGCCGTCATTGTATCTGTTTTCTGATGTATCTATCCTGCCATCTGGAGTTCTATTGCTAGAGCCCAAGTCACTATCAAAGCTTATCTTGGCTGATTTTACAGGTGGAGCTACCACGACGCTTGGAGTGGTTTGGCTACTTGTGCCATTTGGTTTTGGCGTGCCATGCCCGTCATTAACCGCTGTGTTTATAGATACACTTGAGCCAGGTGTCACTGGCACGCTTACGCCTGGCACTTCAAATTTACCATTAACTATTGGCACTACTACGCTTGGGTTATTTTTATCATAGACGCTTGTGCCATCGTCGCTTACGACAAATTTCTTTTGGCGAGCCACCTATGTTTATAGTGACGCTCTCTTTTGGTTTTATGGTGCGAGGTAAATTTCATCTCAACCTTTGAAGTGCCATCTCCTATCTCGTCGCTACTTATCAGCCCATCGCCGTTTTTATCAGCTGTTAGCGTCACTTTGACGGTGTCACTTACGCTGCTGCTTGGCGTAGTGCTTGTGGCTGAACGTTGCGAAATTTATCAACTACGCCAGTTTCTATGCTACTTCCTGCTGTGATGTTTGCGATATTTGGCACGCTAAAGCTAACTGCGCCATTTTCATCGGTAGTAAATGTATAGGTATTGCCGTCCTCGTCAGTGGCTGTGCCATTTTCTTTATCTAGCGTAAATTTCTTCTCAACTGGTGGTTTGCCCGGTTCATTTAGCTTAAACGTGATCTTATCTCCAGTGCTAAGCTCGTCAGGCACTACAAATTTCATACCGCTAGTTTGCGTGCCGCTGCCATATCCTAGCTCGGTCGCATCTATCACGCCGTCGCCATTTTTATCAAGATCAAGCGTGGCTGTCACTTTTGAGATGGCTGGCGTGTCGTTTAGCTCATAGGCAGTTGGTGGCGCGGTAAATGTCCTGCCACCAGTGGTGTATGAGCTTGTTACGGTTGTTTTGCCATGGTTTAAAATTTTCAACCCCAGTGATCTCTGCTTTGCCATTTACGATAGGTATAGGAGGCGCTCCAGTAGGCGTGCCGGTGCTATCAACTGGGATTAGCTCGTTTGTAGCAGTATTTACTTTGTAGTTGCTAGTTTTGCCGCCACCTTTCATATTTGTCTTTATCGTGATGATGTCGCCATTTTTAGCAACATCTGGGATATGGGCGTCTATGCTTGTGATGATCTTTTTGCCATCAGGAGTTTTTGGTAGCGAGTTTAGCTGTGCTCCTCCTAGAAAGCCTTTTTTCTCGCCAGTGTCGCTTGTGAGGTTAAAATTTAGCACGATGTTTGGCTCTGGTTGTGGTGTAAAATTTCAGGTTTTGATCGCCAAATCCAGCGTATGAGACCCCGCCGATTTTTGCCTCGCCAACTGGCCATTTGACCTCGTCATGCCTAGCTTCAAGGGTACGCAAACCAGTGTAGAAGTCGTAGATATTTGAGTAGTGGCCACCTAGTTCAAATTTGATGCTACCACTGCCCACTGAAGCAGAGTATTGCGATGATGAGCCGTGAGAAGATAGCTCTTGATGGGAGATTTGATCATCGTCATTTGCGTGTTCTTTGTGGTTTTCAAGGATGTTTGCGTTTTTTGGGATGACTAGCTCGCCATTATGCTCGGCAAAGACATTTATAGTGTGAAATACCGAGCTAAAGCCGACATAAGCCTTTTCACCGTCATCAAAAGCAATGGTAAGGTTCGAGTTTTCGCTCGTTTTTATATCATCACCAAGGTAAATTTCATCGCCTTTGTGCAGCACCCTCATAGTGCCGTCCCTGCTTATGGCGATGGCTTCACCCTTGATCTTTTTGATAACGCCGATCCTTATGGCGTCAAATTTTGGCATTTTTTCATCCCTGTAAAAAGTGTGTATTGTAATATCGGAAAATCTCTTAAAATTGATATAGTTTGTACTACATCACCTCGACATGCACGTTTTTATCTATCTCGACGAAAAATGTCTGCCCAGCGTTATTTTCGCCTTTATAGACTTGATTGACCGCTTCGCCACCAACCTCGTCGAGCTTGTTATCATCAGCTCCGATAACGTTATGCTTTTCATTTAGTGCGGCTACTTCGTCTCTTGTAGCCTTTACGAAATTTCCAACTAGTTGCACCACGTCGTCACTATCGCCTGAAATTTTAAGGATGGTGTTTAGGCTCTCTAAGCCATCAGGCCCTTTGGTAGGGTTGGAGTCTATCATGTCGCTTATGTTTTGCCCGTTTAGCTTTAGCTTCACAGCCTTTGTGTGATCAAGCTCGATGCGCTCAAAGCTCTCAAGGCGCTTATCTAGATCCTCTATCTTTGTTAGATCCACGTTTTGGGTAAAAAGTAGCGTGTCTTTACCACCTTTTGCGTCGATATCGTGTGAGTTAAAGATGAATTTCATCATCATAGTTACTACCAACGTCTTTTGTGCCTTTAAATTCTAGATCAAATGGCTTATCAAAATCGCTTGCATTATCGCCAAATTTCACACCATTTGTTTCTTTTGCCTTATAAAATGTATCGCTCTCTTTTGTTACAAGGCCTTTTTGAGCAAGAGCCTCCATGTAGGCATTGCTGACTAGTTTTATGTTAGGGTCATCTGAAATAATTTTATTAGTAGGGCTGATGCCAGAGAATGCTGTAAAATTATAACTATATCTATCATCAGATACTTCTATATGTACTTTATAAAAGCCGTAGTCTTCTGTTAAATTTAGGCTACTTGTGCTTACGCCTTGTGGGGCATTGCCTTCGTCTCTGCCGCCATTTTTACTTGCCGATCCAAATGGCTGCCATGAAATTTCTCTACCATCAAATTCAAACTTAATACTTTGCCTTTCAGGCTTTGCATCATAATAAAAATTGTTAATATCACTACGATTTTTTATAAATATCCAGCCATCCATGCTGACCATTACTCCATCTGCTGTTATCTTGGAATCATATAGTTTATAGTGTCCGTTTAAATTGTGTGGCTTGAAGGGGCTGGTCATATTTTCGCTTAGTCTATCATTGGCATAGTCTGCATTTGAAGCTCTGCCTATCTTAGCGAGCTCCATAGCTGTCGGAGTACGGTCGCGTAATCTGCTAGCTTTAGCTGAATCTGATGCGTCGAAATATCCAGGATCAGCCTGTTGCCCACTATAGTAATATAGGTCATTAAAAGTACTTGTCGCACTTACGTGATGGCTTGCACTCCACTCTTTTAGTATGCTTTTGCTATTATGCTCTATATCATAATAATCAAGCCCTCGTCCATCATTTCTAGCTGAGTCATAAAGCCAGATATCTGCGTCCAGTCCTCTGTTTGTGACATTTAACACATTTATGGTATCTATAAATGGCTCTTCTTTTGGTTCTGCAGCGCCGCCGCTTTTTCTACCAGCGTGCTAGAAGCGCCTGAGGCGCTTTTTAGCTGGGCTAACTGGGTACTACTTACGTTTGGCTCTAAAGATCTGTGTTGGTTGTAAATTTGATGGATATTTGCGCTATGTCCGCTTGTGACAAAGCTCGCCGCGCTTAGAGATATGCCCTCGCTTGCCGATGATCCGTATCCGTGCTCGCTCTCGCCCTTTTCTTCTGCTGGTTTTGCTGAAATTTTTAAAATTTCATCTAAATTTACGCTTTGATGAGCGTTTAAATTTATCTGCTCGCCATCTTCTAAAGTGATCTTGGCATCTAAATTTTTAGTAAAAATTTTCTCACCAGCGTAAATTTCATCGCCATCTTTTAGCATTTTTATGCTTCCGTCTTGGCTTATGATGTAAATTTCACCCTGAATGTCTTTTATGATCAGCTTTTTTTCTTTCATATCTTTCCTTGTTTTAGTCTAAGCCATATCGGATAAATTTATAAAATATGTATAGCTAAATTCTTATTTTGTGGGGATTGTAACAAGATGCGCCAGATATTATCATTGTTTTATGTCAAAGTAATATCTTTAAATTTATCATTGTTTGGTGAGTATTTGGACTATTTGTGGTTATTTTGGTTTTTATAAAACTATATAAAATCACGGATACTCAAAACCAAATTCGTACTCTTTTAAAACGCCGTTTATAGGGATATTAAATGTAGCTGTATATGAGTTTTTGATATCTGAGTCTTTATTTTTAACTAAAGAGCTGCTCTCATATATATTTTTATCACCGCAGTGGTGAAGATATATCTTATCTATATCACTAGCTTCACCTTTTTCGTTTTCAATGATGAGATTATTTAGTGTTAGAGCAAGGCTTGAGCTAGATGTTGATGTAGGTACTACATTATTACCAAGAGCTAGTCGAAGCTTCATATCAAACATAGCTGAGTCTTTATCATCTCTAAGGGTAAAGTTATTCTCCTTAGCGAAATTTAGAAGATTGAAATTTAGATATTTGTCTTTAGATGAGGGGAGGGAGAAGTGGCAAGGAGTAGGCACACTACTCCTCTTTCTATTCTCAGGTAAAACTAAGTGACCATTTTTGTCTATTAGGGAGTATTGGACCAATGCTATATAAAGGAGGTCATAGATGTGATACTCGTCATAATCGCCAGTATAGTCATCATATTTTTTTAGGAATTTGGCATATGGAGCATTGTCTGTTTTTCTTATATGTGTTATTTCTGGAGTAGAGTGGATTATGGGTATATACTTTAAAGTATCTTCAAATACATCTTTAAATTTCTCATAATCTTCGCCGTAAATTCTTTTAAAAAGATCTTTATCGTCTTCATAAAGCATCAGTGCTAGTTTTGCTGTAGAGCTTCTGTAGTGTGATTTTATGCAGTTAATTGTCATATGTATATAGCCTGGACCTACATCTGGATTTGGATAGTTTTCTATAGAGTTTATGTAATCTTTTTGGCTATATATCATACACTCTTTTTGAGTTTTAGCTATCCTCTCTCTAGCTATTTTTTGAGCTTTTTCTTTTAAATGTGGAGCTTCTTTTATTATTAGATTATAAAGATCAGCAAAGTAGTTATCTCTAAAAGAGTTATAGTCTGACTGGCATATAAAGTCTTCTAAAGAGTATTTTTTAAATTTATATTTACCCTTGGCATCATAGCAGGCAAAGCTTGGCTTGCTCTCTAAGCCATAATCATTTGTAGAATTTCATAATCCAATCTAGTTGCCCAAGCTCTTCTGTTTTTTTACTTGCTTTACTTGGTGTTAGAGGTTCAAATGGATATAAATTTTGTCCTATAAATACTAATGCTAGTAGTAAAATTTTAAATTTCATATTTTTTCCTTTTTATTTAAACATATTAAATATGTTTGCTTCTCTTATGCGTTTATATGATTCTTTCCTATATTCTAATCCAAGTTTTTTAGGATTTATAACAGTGGTTATGCGCTCTACTATATCATTATTATTAGAATCTAATTTGCTTTCATCGGCTGTTTCGTAAAGTTTCTTCTTATTTTTTTCTCTAGCTGTCGTCCAAAAATAAGTAGCGGACATTAAAGCATATTTGCCGTCTTGTACTAACAAATCTGGTGAATCTAGAAAATTTATACCATTTTCTACCCATTGGTTTGCGTGTGAAAAATTATTAAATCCTCTATAATTATCTTTGCCTGTCAATTGTTTGATTCCTCTACCTCTATTTCCATCCGTCGCCTTCTTGAGTGTTGCCAATTAAAGACCAATTTGCGGGTTTTCTTCTATTGTCATCATAGATTATGTTGGCTATAGCCTCTCTGTTTGCCTCTTGAACATTTTTTATTTTTCCGTACATTTTAGCTTCATCTTCTGTTACAAATGTAAATACGCGTTTTAGTGTGGTATTTGAAAACCTTAAACTTTCCTCTAGTTCAAAATTCCCAGAATCCTGCGCTTCTACAAAGCATTGCCCAAAAAAATGCTCTAATCTATTTCTAGTATCAAGCTTATATTTTACATACATTTGAATTCCATCTTCATCATCTCTTCTATTTAGCTCATCCACCATCTCTTGCAAGATATATTCTTGATTTGTTTTTATATTGGTAAATACCTGCTTTAGCATATTTAGCGTAAAAGGATAGTCTTTGATCTCTATTAAAACATTTGCTTCTCTATCCCCATCCACCCACATACCCTTATCTACTCTTGTTATGCTCTTTGACTCATTAAAAGAGTTGATAAAGCTATTCATATTATCTTTGCTTAGTAGGTTGATACCATACTTGGTATCTTGGTTTATCTTTGTTTGACCTGTTTGTTTTGCGTTGCTTGGGTTTTGATTGTTTGCGGAATTTGCTTCATCTATGTAAATTTGATATCTCTTACTTGTCTTTTCATCGCTCTTTAGCTCTTTAGTAAGTTTGTCATCTTCATAGATATTTATATCCTGTGCTGACATATCTTTATTTATATATAAGTAGCCACTTTTATTTACTAAGGCATCATCATGATTTAGACTAGCTTTAAAGCTCTTCTCTTTTATAGCATGCTCAAACTCATATATGATTAGCTTGTCATCTTTAAATTTAATATATAGAGGTATCTTTATATCTATCCTTATATGGTTTTTACCATATACGCTTTGATATTTAAATTTATCACTCTCTCCTTCAAGATATGCAAAAAATACTATAGTATGACCACCTTGCTTTAGCTTATCTAGATCATCTTTTTTATAAGATCTGAAATTTTAAATCTTATCTCTTTACCCTTTTTATCTTTTAGCTCTACCACATCTTTAGGATTTGATTTAGATACTTCGTTATACTCTATGCTCTTTATCACCTTATATCCCCAAAGTACCTCTTTATACCTCTTGCTACCTTTTTCTTGTTTATATATAGCCTTTAGGCTTATCTCTTCATTTGTCTTAAATGGATACTCATTGTCAGATACTACATTTACTATATGATCTGTTATATCTCTTAAAGATACTTTGTTTGTATAGCTAAAGCTACCACCACTTTTATCTTTATACCCTATAGATATGATAGCTGTACCAGTGTAGGCATGTATCCCTTTGGTATCAGTAAATTTTACTTAGATCACTTGAATAGACTATAAGCTTAGTATCTTTCTTATCATTTCTATCTATAGGGATATTAAATGTAGCCCTATATGAGTTTTTCATATCTGAGTCTTTATTTTTAACTAAAGAGCTGCTCTCATATATATTTTTATCACCGCAGTGGTGAAGATATATCTTATCTATATCACTAGCTTCACCTTTTTCGTTTTCAATGATGAGATTATTTAGCGTTAGAGCAAGGCTTGAGCTAGATGTTGATGTAGGTACTACATTATTACCAAGAGCTAGACGAAGCTTCATATCAAACATAGCTGAGTCTTTATCATCTCTAAAGGTAAAGTTATTCTCCTTAGCGAAATTTAGAAGATTGAAATTTAGATATTTGTCTTTAGATGAGGGGAGGGGGAAGTGGCTCATCTTTACCACACCATCTTCTAGCTTGTACTCTATCTCATCGCTACTTTGCCTTATACTAGTAAAGCAAGCGCCCTTTGTCTTGTTTTTATCATCTTTGCCATCATCGTTTTCTTTATAAAGGATCACACTATCTGACTTGGTCTTTGCGTTTTTAAATTTGATATCTCTATCAGACGAAGTGCCCTTGTTCTCTTTCTCATAAGAGTCAAATTTAAAGTCAGTCAGTATTAGTTCGCATAAATTTAGCTTGCCATAGTTTGGTCTGCTAGGATTTAGCTCTTTTGGGTTTAGCTCGCTGCAGTCAAATTCTGTTTGGCTGGCTAGCACTATGGTAAAGTTGCTCTTTTTAGGCTGAAATATCCTAATAGGAGTAGCCGTCTTTATAGGGCAGAGTATTAGCATATCTTCTTGTTTATAAAGCTCTTCTTCTCTTCTTTTTAAAAGCTTATTTATCCTTGAAGCGTTAGATGTAGAAGAGGAGGTTAAATTTACGCAGTAGATATTTTCGGTACTAAATTTATTTGATGTTTGGGAGGCTAAAGAGAATTTAGCTTTTCAGCAAATGGCTTAAATAGCTCCTCGCACTTTGAAGCGGTGCTGTTTGATCTCTCTTCGTCTTTTTGCATAAATTCTAAGTGAGTGACGTCTTCTTTGTGCTCTTTGCCGTTTTTGTCTTTTGTTTGACTATTAATTATTATAGTCCTCATCTTTTTTTTATAAACTTTGGTAAAAATCATTACTAAATTTATTGATAGCATTTTCAGAGCTTAAAGGCTCAAAAGCGCTTAAATTTAAACTAGCAATTAGGGCTAGTAATATAATTTTAAATTTCATCACAATATTCTACTTATTTAAATATATTTACTTTTAAATACGTTACTCAAATTACCTAAATTACTGCTTATTTTTATAAAAGTTTTTTCTTATGTCATTAAGAATTTTGGAGTGATTTGATTTATATAAAGTCTATTCTTTTTACCATGATCTGTGTAGTAGTTTTCTATTTTATTAAATTTTTCATCGTTTGTAGTTTCATCTATATATCCAAATTTCCAAAAGTACTCATACAAATAAAATTCTGAGGCTAAATTTTTAAAAAGTATATAAAAATCTACTATGTTTCCGTCTCTATCTTGTGTTCCGCCTTTAAACTCAATTATATTGCCATTGGCCGTAACGCTCCACATAGACATATCGTCATAACAAAAACTCCATTTTTTTATCTTGTCTTTGTGAATAATGGCGCACTCTTTTATATCTATTGCCCGACCTAGATTGTCTTCATTATAATCACGTAAAATTTTTACAGAATAGTCATCATTGCCTATTTTAAAATAATAATTAGATGCGTCTTTGTATTTAAAATTTGGTATTTCATCTTTTCCCATGCCATTACAAGCCAGCAATAATATTAATAAAAATGCACTATTTAAAAATTTGAAAATTTTAGCATTTCTAATCCTTGTGTAGTTTTCTTTTCTGTCTTTTTTGCAAGGTTGAAATTTAGATATTCATCTTTAGATGAGGGGAGTGGGAAGTGGCAAGGAGTAGGCACACTACTCCTCTTTTCTATTCTCTGGTAAAACTAAATGACCATTTTTATCTATTAGGAAGTATTGTATCAAGACTATATAAAGGAGGTCGTGGATACGATAATCGCCATAGTTGCCAGTATAGTCATCATATTTTCTTAAAAACTCAGCATATGGTTTATCATCTGTATTTTTAATATCATTTAGCTCTACTTCTGAGTAAAGTATCGGCACATATTTTAAAGTATCTTCAAAGACTTCTTTAAATTTCTCATAGTCTTCGCCGTAAATTCTCTTAAATAGCTCTTTGTCGTTTTTATAAAGAAGTAAAGCTAGTTTAGCAGTATAGCTTCTGTAGTGTGATTTTATGCAGTGAATAGTATTTGACATAACATCAGTATCGTTGCAATTTACCTCAAATTTTTTATAACTACGTGCTATGCACTTTTTCTTACTGTTTTTTATTCTATCCCTATTTATCTTTTCGGCTTGAACCTTTAAATTTGGTTTTTCTTTTATGATTAGATTATAAAGATCAGCAAAGTAGTTATCTCTAAAAGAGTTATAGTCTGACTGGCATATTAAATCTTCTAAAGAGTACTCTTTAAATTTATATTTCCCTTTATCGTCATAGCATTTAAAGCTAGGAGCAATTGAATTGCCATTATTATAGTTTTCATCACATGATATAAGAATATTAACCTGTAAAAATCCTCCATAAGATGCTTTTTTGGTAGCTATACTAGGGTTCATAGGCTCAAAAGCACTTAAATTTAAGCTTATTAGAAAGCTTAATAATAGTATGTTTTTAAATTTCATTTATATCCTTATATAAATTTATTAATCAGGTAAATTTTGGATGTAAATTTATACACATCTACACTACCATCCCTTTCTTCATATAGCCATAGTTCACAAATGTCTTCATAATGATTTCTTTTTTCTGAACTATAATATTGAACCAAAAGAGTATTTTTATTTATCCATTTAAAATCAAAGTCATAAGAATATTTTTTTGTATCATAGGCTATATATCTTATGTTCTTCATGCGCTCTATATCTTTTAATTCTGGTTCTGGTGGGAAAAATATCATTAAGATTGGTTCTTTCCATATATTAGTTATTGAATCTGATACGTATGTATATTTGCTTTCACAAAATATTTTTTTTACTAATTTACGACAATCTTTATTTAAAAACTTCTTAGGTACTGCCTTTCTTTCCCGGTTGTCATCATAGTTTTCTGTTGTAAATGAGGTACTTATTGCTAAAAATAAAGCTAAGACTATTTTAAAAAATGCAGTTTTCATAGTGTTTCTCCAAACGTGTTTTTATATCCCTCTTTTAGTATCTCTAAAGGATCTGCTAGGTCTTTACGCCTTTTAAATTCATTATTTGGATCATTTTTGACGGTAAAGGCATCTTTTGTGTTGGCTCCATTTGTAAAGTACTCAAAGTGAAGCATAGTTACTATCTCGTTCTCTACTATATATGGATGCTTTCCATTATTGATCATAAATCCTGCATATCCTATAACCTGACCTTTTCTCACCTTGTCACCCACTTTTACTTTTACCCTTGAAGGATCCACCTCTCCATATCTAATTATGAAGCTACCAAATTCTACTGTGTCATATTGTATTGTTATATGATTGGTTTTGTAGTAAAAAGGACCAGTCTGTATTACTTCACCATCAGCTATAGATACTATCTCCACATTTGATGTAAAAGCTAATTCATTTGCATTTGTTCTAGCTATCCTATCTGCATATAGATCTCTTGCAGCATGCTTTCTACCACCAAGTCTATCCCAATTAAATATAGCCTGACTCTGACCTTTGTCTCCCAACATAAGTGTCCAGTCATATTTCATACCTTTATCATTTAAAGGCTTGATTTTTAGTGGGAAAACTATCTCGTTTCCTATCTCTATCCTTACCAAAGCCTCTCTATCCCCATCCACCCACATACCCTTATCTACTCTTGTTATGCTCTTTCGACTCATTAAAAGAGTTGATAAAGCTATTCATATTATCTTTGCTTAGTAGGTTGATACCATACTTGGTATCTTGGTTTATCTTTGTTTGACCTGTTTGTTTTGCGTTGCTTGGGTTTTGATTGTTTGCGGAATTTGCTTCATCTATGTAAATTTCGATATCTCTTACTTGTCTTTTCATTGCTCTTTAGCTCTTTAGTAAGTTTGTCATCTTCATAGATATTTATATCCTGTGCTGACATATCTTTATTTATATATAAGTAGCCACTTTTATTTACTAAGGCATCATCATGATTTAGACTAGCTTTAAAGCTCTTCTCTTTTATAGCATGCTCAAACTCATATATGATTAGCTTGTCATCTTTAAATTTAATATATAGAGGTATCTTTATATCTATCCTTATATGGTTTTTACCATATACGCTTTGATATTTAAATTTATCACTCTCTCCTTCAAGATATGCAAAAAATACTATAGTATGACCACCTTGCTTTAGCTTATCTAGATCATCTTTTTTTATAAGATCTGAAATTTTAAATCTTATCTCTTTACCCTTTTTATCTTTTAGCTCTACCACATCTTTAGGATTTGATTTAGATACTTCGTTATACTCTATGCTCTTTATCACCTTATATCCCCAAAGTACCTCTTTATACCTCTTGCTACCTTTTTCTTGTTTATATATAGCCTTTAGGCTTATCTCTTCATTTGTCTTAAATGGATACTCATTGTCAGATACTACATTTACTATATGATCTGTTATATCTCTTAAAGATACTTTGTTTGTATAGCTAAAGCTACCACCACTTTTATCTTTATACCCTATAGATATGATAGCTGTACCAGTGTAGGCATGTATCCCTTTGGTATCAGTAAATTTTACTTATATCACTTGAATAGACTATAAGCTTAGTATCTTTCTTATCATTTCTATCTATAGGGATATTAAATGTAGCCCTATATGAGTTTTTCATATCTGAGTCTTTATTTTTAACTAAAGAGCTGCTCTCATATATATTTTTTATCACCGCAGTGGTGAAGATATATCTTATCTATATCACTAGCTTCACCTTTTTCGTTTTCAATGATGAGATTATTTAGCGTTAGAGCAAGGCTTGAGCTAGATGTTGATGTAGGTACTACATTATTACCAAGAGCTAGACGAAGCTTCATATCAAACATAGCTGAGTCTTTATCATCTCTAAAGGTAAAGTTATTCTCCTTAGCGAAATTTAGAAGATTGAAATTTAGATATTCGTCTTTAGATGAGGGGAGGGGGAAGTGGCTCATCTTTACCACACCATCTTCTAGCTTGTACTCTATCTCATCGCTACTTTGCCTTATACTAGTAAAGCAAGCGCCCTTTGTCTTGTTTTTATCATCTTTGCCATCATCGTTTTCTTTATAAAGGATCACACTATCTGACTTGGTCTTTGCGTTTTTAAATTTGATATCTCTATCAGACGAAGTGCCCTTGTTCTCTTTCTCATAAGAGTCAAATTTAAAGTCAGTCAGTATTAGTTCGCATAAATTTAGCTTGCCATAGTTTGGTCTGCTAGGATTTAGCTCTTTTGGGTTTAGCTCGCTGCAGTCAAATTCTGTTTGGCTGGCTAGCACTATGGTAAAGTTGCTCTTTTTAGGCTGAAATATCCTAATAGGAGTAGCCGTCTTTATAGGGCAGAGTATTAGCATATCTTCTTGTTTATAAAGCTCTTCTTCTCTTCTTTTTAAAAGCTTATTTATCCTTGAAGTGTTAGATGTAGAAGAGGAGGTTAAATTTACGCAGTAGATATTTTCGGTACTAAATTTTATTTGATGTTTGGGAGGCTAAAAGAGAATTTAGCTTTTCAGCAAATGGCTTAAATAGCTCCTCGCACTTTGAAGCGGTGCTGTTTGATCTCTCTTCGTCTTTTTGCATAAATTTCTAAGTGAGTGACGTCTTCTTTGTGCTCTTTGCCGTTTTTGTCTTTTGTGACATACATAGCTTTTGAGATATTTAGGTGAGTAAAGACGTCTATACACTCGCCAAAGCTAACGTGCTCCATGTTAGCTGCGCTAGACGTGTCGCTTAGAGCTTTGTTGTTTTCGTCTGACTCGTAAAGGCCAAACTGAGCTGAGATCTTTTTCTTAAAAGTTTAAGGTTGTGCGGATTATCACCGCTAAAGCTCTCGTGAGCTAGCCAAAACCACGCTTTAAAGCGGCTTTTGCTCTTAATGAAGCTTGCTAAGGCTGGGTCGATATTTTTCTTGCTACTTATGTGAAGCAAGGCTAGGAGTGCGACGTGCTCTTTTGAGACATTAGACGTCCCAGATGAAGTGAGCTTGACCTCCTCTAAATTTGCAAGCGACGAGCCTCTTAGCTTCTCTTTTATATCAGCCGCTAGCGGCTTTAGTTTTGACTCTAAAATGGCATTTAACTGCTCATCTTGGCTAAATTTAAACTCAGGCAACTCTGCGCCGTAAGCGACCTTTGCAGCATTATTTATATCGTTAAAAAGCTTTTCTACATCTATCTTTTGAACAACGGTTTTTGTTGTAGTGTCGGTTATTGTTTTTCTAATAGCCTCGATCACTTTTGCTTTGTTAGCACCATAAATTTGAGTGCATATCGCGTCTAGATCGTCCTTTAGACTAAAACTATATCCCATAAGTAGCTTGTCGCCAGAAATGAAAGGCTTATTGATGTCGGCGTTATATGATAGTTTGATGATATCTATTAAGTTTTCTTTAAAATTTGCATCATTTCTAGGGGTAATTGGCATAAAATTCTTCCTTAATTTTTTCACCAAATATTAGCATAAACTTAAAAAGTATTCAATAAAAAACTCTTATAGAGAAAATTTTTGCTTTTTTCTTTAAATTTCAGTGTCAAAATTTAGACAAAACGCCAAGATCTAAAAAATAGCTTAAAATCAAAGAGCTCTTATAAACTCTTTAAATTTATCTCCTCGCTCGGCGTAGCTCTTAAACTGATCAAGGCTTGCAGCTGCTGGGCTTAGAAGCGCTATCTCGCCACTTTTAAGCTCTTTGCTTATCTCATTTACAGCGTTTTGTAAAAAGTCGCATTTTAGAGCAGGCACGTTAAATTTATCAGCTAAATTCATAAGCTTGTCGCTGTTTGAGCCGATGGCAGTAAATTTTGACTTTAAGATCCTTTAAAATCTCAAATAGCTCATCCATGCTAACGCCCTTGTCGTCGCCGCCTAAGATTAGGTGCATGAAGTGATCTTTGTAGCGTTTTACGGCTTGAATGCTCGCATCAATGTTGGTCGCTTTTGTGTCATTTACCCAGGTTTCGACCCATCTTATCAGTAAATTCTTCAAGCTTGTTTGCTTCAATAACAAAGGTGTTTAAAAGCCCTACATCGCAGCGGTCAAATAAAATTTTCTCAACCGCAAGTGCCAGTAGCGCGTCAAGTAAAAACGGCGTTTTAAAGGCTATATCGCCTAAATTTACACCACAAAATTTAGCCAGATCGCTCTCATCTTTATAGGCGATCACTTTGGCCTTTGTAGGCGTTTTAGCGTAAATTTCAGGCACGATAGCTACGCTTGTTTCGCTCATGCTAGCAAGCGGCTTAAGCTTTGCCTTTTCATACTCGCTCATGTTGCCATGCCAGCTTAGATGATCTGGAGTGATCGGCAAAAGCACGTAGATGCCAGGTGTTGCGCGGTTTGTGTAGTGCAGCGTAAATGAGCTAGTCTCAAGTATCCAAATTTTAGCGTGCGGGTCTAAATTTGCTAGCGCGATGCCGACGTTTCCGCCCATCACTGAGCCCTTGCTCTCTAGCAGGTGCTGCATCATCTTTGTGGTCGTCGTCTTGCCGTTTGTGCCGCTTATCCAGACGTTAAATGGCAAATGTGCCTTATAAATTTCATAAAAATAGTCATATTCGCTGATCAAATTTTAGCTTTTTTGACAAGCTCGTGGTGAGGCGGGATGCCAGGGCTTGGCATCTCAGACCGCTTTTTGCTGGGTCAAATTCGCTAACTGGTAAAAGAGCATTGCCAAACTCATCCTTTGAAGCTTCACGAAATTTATCGTCATAGATGTCCCAAAGCCCGTCATTTACGAAGTTTTTAGCGATAGCCTTTGTCGTGCCACCATAGCCAAATAGTGATTTTCTCATGCTTTTATCCTCTTTTATCCCATAAAATTTCCACTATCTCGTTAGCACTTAGCTCACGCATCACGCCCTCTATCTCGCGGCGATCAAAGAGCTCAAAGCTAAAGGTTTTGGCAAAATTTAGCTTTAAAAACTCTGCAAAATAAGCACCCTTGCAAGCAAATGTCACTCTTACATAAAATGCCTCTAAAAAATCATCATCAAATTCAGGCACAGGTGCCAACATGCGCTCTACGATCTCGCTAAGCTCGTCTTTTGTTATATCAGGCACCACTTTTGGCTCTGGCAAAGCGATGTCAAAGGCGAGATTTTCAGCGCCCTCGGCCTCCCACCACTCGTGCAGGCTAAATTTACTCATATCCTTGCTGCTTATCTTGGCTAGACGCTGCTCTACCTTGCGGTACTCTTCGCCGTCCTCATCTCCAAATTCATCGCAATAGTCGGTGTAGGCTAAAATTTGCTCCAAAATTTCATCATACTTTTTTCTAGCACTCTCAAAGTCAGGTTCTATCTGCGCTCGCATGATCTACCTGATCTTTAGCGCGGTCAGTGCGATCAAATTTGCCAAAAGCGCGATGATCCAAAAGCGCACGATGATCTTGTTTTCCGCCCAGCCCTTTATCTCAAAATGGTGATGTATAGGCGCCATGAGGAAAATTCTGCGTTTAAAAATTTTAAAGCTGCCAACCTGCAAGATGACGCTTAGGGTCTCAACGACAAAGATGAGGCCAATGATAATGAGCAAAATTTCATTTTTGGTCGCAACGCCCATAAAGCCGATATATGCGCCAACGCTTAGGCTGCCGCTATCGCCCATAAAGACCTCGGCCGGATGGCAGTTAAACCACAAAAAACCCATAAGTGAGCCAATGAGCGCAGAGGCTACGACGACGCTCTCGCCAACGCCTGCTATCTTTGGTAAAAGTAGGTACGAGCTAAAGACAGCATGGCCGCAGATGTAGGCAAAAACGCCAAGAGTTAGAAGCGAAAATATCGATGGCACGGCGGCAAGTCCGTCAAGTCCGTCTGTTAAATTTACCGCATTTGAAGCTGCGACGATGACTAGCGTCCAAAAGAAAATGGCAAAATTTTCATATCAAAGATCGGCTGCTTGTAAAATGGCAGGTAAAACTCGGTGTTTAGCTCTTTGCTAAAGTAGAGAAATGCTGCGAGTAAAAAGGCGATGAGAAACTGAAAAAAGAGCTTTGCCTTTGGGCTTAGACCGGCGTGGTTTTTCGCACCTAAAATTTTGCTGTAGTCATCCTTGTAACCAAGCAGAGTAAAGCAAACTAGGCAAAAGAGCGAGGCTAGCACAAAGGCGTTATCAAGCCTAGCGCAGATGATCGTGGCGATCACGGCTGTAAAGACAAAGACAAGTCCGCCCATGGTTGGCGTTTTTGCCTTTTTTGGTGAGTTTGCGGGGCAAGCTCGTAGATAGGCTGGGCAGCGTTTTTTGCCTTTGCCCAAGCGATAAATTTAGGCATCAGATAAGCTGTCAAGATAAATGCGATGAAAAATGCGATGCCAGCGCGAACGGTGATATACTGAAAGATATTAAAATTTAAAATTTCATAGATATAGTAAAACATAGGGGCCTTTATTTTAAAAAAAAGCAATTTTAGTATAATGGCCTTAAAAATTATCTAAATTTAAGGATAAAATTTAAAAATGGCTCAAAAAACTATACTTATAATAACTGATGGCATTGGATCAAACAAAAATGGCAAATTTAACGCATTTGAGGCGGCCAAAAAGCCAAACTACGATAAATTTTTAAAGAAATTCCAAACTCACTCATAAAAACCTCTGGAAATGCTGTGGGGCTACCTGAAGGGCAGATGGGTAACAGCGAAGTAGGGCACATGTGCATAGGAAGCGGTCGAGTTTTATATCAAAATTTTAGTCAAAATTTCACGCGGCTTTGCTGACGGCTCGGTAGCAGAAAATGAAGCGTTAAAAGCTCTTTTTAAAAAGTGCAAAAAGATCCACGTCATAGGGCTTTATAGTGACGGTGGCGTGCACTCTCACATGGAGCATTTTGATGGCATGTGCGAGCTTGCTAGCAAAAGTGGCTGCGAAGTTTTTGCCCACGCTATAACCGACGGACGCGACGTTAGCCCAAATAGCGGTCTAAATTTCATAAAAAGCTTGGAGGCTAAATTTAAGGTAGCAACGGTTTGTGGGAGATTTTACGCGATGGATAGAGATAAACGCTGGGAGCGCGTAAAAGAGGCCTATGATAGCTTGGTAAAGGGAGCAAATTTAAGCGATCTAGCACCAAGCGAGTATCTACAAAAAGCTATGATGATGGCGTGACTGACGAGTTTGTAAAGCCAGCAAGCTTTAATGGCTTTAAAGGCATAGGCAAAGATGACGGCGTGATCGTAATGAAATTTTAGAAATGATAGGGCAAGAGAGATTTGTCAAGCTCTAGGTGAAGAGAAATTTAGCGAGTTTGAGCGCCCTTTTGCTATCAAAAATCTTATCACCATGACCGAATACGACGCAAATTTTAAATTTGAAGTGCTATTTAAAAATGAAAAGATAAAAAACACCCTAAGCGAGGTCATAGCGGCTGCTGGACTAAGGCAGCTTCACACGGCTGAGACTGAAAAATACGCCCACGTCACATTTTTCTTTAATGGTGGCGTCGAGGAGCTAGCTAGCAACGAAACTAGGGTGCTCATCCCTAGTCCAAAAGTAAAAACATACGACGAAAAGCCAGAGATGAGCGCTGCTGAGGTTTGCAAAGCCGTACTAAAGGGCATGGATGACGAGCAAGACTTTATCGTGGTAAATTTCGCAAATGGCGATATGGTGGGACATACTGGCAACTACGAGGCCGCTATAAAGGCAGTCGAAGCGGTGGATAGGGCTCTTGGAGAAATTTACGCCAAGGCAAAAGAGAAAAACTACGCTATGATCATCACGAGTGACCACGGAAACTGCGAAGAGATGCGTGATAGCAGCGGCGAGCTACTGACAAATCACACAACTTATGATGTCTTTTGCTTTGTGATGGCTGATGGGGTTAAAGAGCTAAAAAATGGCGGTCTAAACAACATCGCGCCAAGCGTTTTAAAGCTCATGGGGCTTGATATCTCGGCTGAAATGGACGAGGCGTTATTTTAAATTTGATAATATAAGCAAAATTTATAAGGAGAATCTATGAAATTTAGCGGAAAAAACGTGCTAATAACAGGTGCAAGCAGAGGTATCGGCGCACAGATCGCAAAGACGCTTGCAAATATGGGCTTAAAGGTGTGGATAAACTACCGCTCAAAGCCTGAAGTAGCAGACGCTTTGCAGGCTGAGATCGAGCAAAATGGCGGCAAGGCTGCGGTGATAAAATTTGACGCGACAGACGAAGATGAGTTTATAAAAGGTATAAATTTGATAGTTGATAGCGACGGCGAGCTAAGCTACCTTGTAAATAACGCTGGTATCACAAATGACAAACTAGCGCTTCGCATGAAAACTAGCGAATTTACAGATGTGATAAATGCAAATTTAACTTCAGCTTTCATAGGATGTAGAGAGGCTTTGAAAGTGATGAGTAAAAAGCGCTTTGGAGCGGTCGTAAATGTCGCATCTATCGTTGGTGAGATGGGAAATGCAGGACAGGTGAATTATTCAGCTAGTAAGGGCGGACTAATCGCCATGAGCAAGAGCTTTGCAAAAGAGGGCGCAAGTAGAAATATCCGCTTTAACAGTGTAACTCCGGGCTTTATCGAGACTGATATGACGCATGGACTAAGTGATGAGGTGAAAAAAACTTATAGCGATAATATCCCGCTAAAACGCTTTGGCAGCGCTAGTGAGGTGGCCGAGGCCGTGGCATTTTTACTAAGTGATCACGCGAGCTACGTGACTGGCGAGACGCTTAAAATAAACGGCGGACTTTATATGTAATGAAATTTCAACAAGTTTTGAAATTTAAAATAAATAAAAGCGTAAATATTATAAGATAACAGACATTTTTTATAAGGAGACCTTAAATGGCAGTATTTGAAGACGTAAGAGACGTAGTTGTAGAGCAACTAAGCGTAGATCCACAAGCGGTAAAACTAGAGTCTAAAATCATCGAAGATTTAGGCGCTGATTCACTTGACGTTGTAGAGCTAGTTATGGCTTTAGAAGAGAAATTTGAAGTAGAAATTCCTGATAGCGAAGCAGAGAAATTAGTAAGCATTCAAGACGTTGTAAATTATATAGAAAAACTAGGCAAATAATTTAAATTTGCATAGTTTGATTTAAGGAGATGTATTGAAACGAGTTGTTGTAACTGGTATTGGCATGATAAACGCACTTGGTCTTGATAAAGAGAGCTCTTTTAAGGCTATTTGCGAGGGTAAAACAGGTGTGAAAGAGATCACGAGCTTTGATGTAAGCGAATTCCCTGTTAAAATTGCTGCCGAGATAACTGATTTTGATCCAAATAGCATTTTAGACGGCAAAGAGGTGAAAAAAGTAGATCGTTTCATACAGCTTGGCATAAAAGCATCTAACGAAGCTATGGCTGATGCAAATTTTAAGGAGTTTGACGCTCATAAATTTGGCGTTAGTTCAGCGGCTGGTATAGGTGGTTTGCCAAATATTGAGAAAAACTCAATCACATATTTTGAAAAAGGTGTAAAGAGAATTTCGCCATTTTTTATTCCATCTGCACTTGTAAATATGCTAGGTGGCATAGTTTCAATAAATCACGGACTAAAAGGTCCAAATTTATCAAGTGTAACAGCTTGTGCGGCAAGCACTCATGCGATATCACAAGCTGCAAAATGCATAATGATCGGTCAAGCAACAAATATGCTAGTTATCGGTGCTGAATCAACTATCTGTGGCGTTGGCATAGGTGGTTTTGCAGCGATGAAAGCGCTATCAACAAGAAACGATGAACCAAGTAAGGCATCAAGGCCATTTGATGCAAACCGCGATGGCTTTGTAATGGGCGAAGGCGCTGGCGCACTTGTGCTTGAAGAGTATGAGTCAGCTGTTGCAAGAGGTGCTAAAATTTACGCTGAAGTAGTTGGCTTTGGTGAGAGCGGAGATGCACACCACATCACATCACCAACACTCGAAGGTCCATTAAGCGCGATGAAGCAAGCACTTGATATGGCAAAAGGTATAAAGATAGACTATGTCAATGCGCATGGTACTTCAACACCAGTAAATGATAAAAATGAGACAGCTGCGTTAAAGGCTGTTTTTGGTGATAAGTGCCCACCAGTTAGTTCAACCAAAGGTCAGACTGGACACTGCTTAGGTGGTGCTGGTGCGATCGAAGCTGTCATATCTATAATGGCAATGAGAGATGGCATCATCCCTCCAACGATAAACTACGAAACGCCAGATCCAGACTGTGATCTAGATTACGTTCCAAATAAAGCTAGAAAAGCTGATATAAAAGCTGTTATGAGCAACTCATTTGGCTTTGGCGGAACAAACGGCGTCGTGATATTTAAAAAGTTGGATTAAGATGTCAAATTATTTAGATTTTGAAAAGAGCATAAAACAAATTGATGAAGATATAGCAAATGCTAAGATCAGAGGCGATGAACATGCTGTTGAAATTTTAAATAAGAACCTATCTAAAGAGATATCAAAAGTATATAAAAATTTAAACGAATATCAACGTTTACAACTTGCTCGCCACCCAGATAGACCATACGCTATTGATTATATAAATTCATTTTTAGTTGATGGCTATGAGATCCATGGCGACAGGGCATTTCGCGACGACCCAGCAATAGTCTGCTACATCGGTTATATCGGTGGCAAAAAGGCTGTCGTTATAGGTGAGCAAAAAGGTCGTGGCACTAAAAATAAACTAAAAAGAAATTTTGGTATGCCTCATCCGGAGGGTTACCGAAAGGCTTTACGCGTAGCAAAATTGGCTGAGAAATTTAACCTACCTATCTTATTTTTAATAGACACTCCGGGCGCATATCCTGGTGTTGGCGCTGAAGAGCGAGGTCAAAGCGAGGCCATAGCTAGAAATTTATTTGAATTTGCAAATTTAAAAACTCCAATAATAGCTGTCGTTATCGGCGAAGGCGGAAGTGGCGGTGCTTTAGCAATAGGCGTGGCTGATAGACTTGCCATGATGAAAAACTCTGTCTTTTCAGTCATTTCGCCAGAAGGTTGTGCAGCGATACTTTGGAACGACCCAGCTAAACAAGAGCAAGCTACAAAATCTATGAAGATAACGGCTGATGACTTAAAAAATTTATCGCTTATAGATGACGTGATAAACGAGCCGATAAATGGAGCCCATAGAGATAAAGACGGTGCCGCAAAAGCACTTGCAAACTACTTCATCTCAGAGCTAGCCGAGCTTGAGAAGCTTGATATAAACGAGCTTGTAGCAAAAAGAATAGACAAAATCCTCTCTATCGGGGCTTATGAAGAGTAAAATTTATAGTCGCAAGTGAGTTGAAAGTTTAAGTAAATTTGCTTGTGGCTCTCCTTGACGCTAAATTTAATGTAACTTTTTTAAATTTTAAAAATTAAACAATTTTATATTTTTATCCCACTCTTTTAAATTTTATTAACTCATCTATGCGACTTTTAAGTCTTTAAAGCTAAAATTCTTAGCAAATTTCATAAAGGCTATTTGTGGATAAATTTCAAGAAAAATATATAAAACTTTCAAAAGATTACTACAAAAATAACGGCAATGCGGCAAGCGTGGAGGCTTTGTATCAGTTCAAAGAAGAGCTTGAGGCAAGCGAGGATATGCAGGCAAAGAGCGTTTTAGTAGATATTTATCAAATTTTGTCTATGCAAAAGAGTGCTTACGAGCTACTTTTAAAGATACACGATAAAAACGATAAAAAGCAGCTAAAAACACTTGGTTACCTTGCGCAGTTTGTGGATGAGGGCGACAAATGGGCGGTGCCAAGGCCAAAGAGTAAAGAGCAAATTTTAGCCCAAAAGGCAAAGGCTGCCACCTTGCCAAAATTTCGCTATCACCCAGAGCCATTAAAAACTGGTGCATTTAAAGATGATATGAGTGTCATTTGCGAGTGCTGTGGCAAAAACACAGAAATTTATTACAACAATGGCGTCTATAGCGAGCAAGATATCACCTATCTTTGCCCGGCCTGCATCGCAAATGGCGAAGCTGCTAAGAAATTTGACGCTACCTTTGTGCAGGGCGCCGACAAGCTTACCACAGATGACGCCAAAAAGATGATGAGCTCTTTGAAAGAACACCTGGCTATGAGAGCTGGCAGGGCGAGCACTGGGTGGCGTGCTGTGATGATTATTGCGCATTTTTGGGCGATGTGGGCACTAAGGAGCTTGAGGAGCTCGGCATCGCAGACGAGGTCTTTGCGGACTACGCAAAAAGAGACGATTACGACGCGAAAATGGCTCGCGAGCTACTCGTAGCGGGCGGCGACTTTGCTGGGTATTTGTTTCGCTGCTTGCACTGCAAAAAGTATCACATCTACATTGATGCTTGCTAGAAAGGGAAAAATATGGAACTAAATGAAATTGCAAAAGGCTGCAAAGAGCGCGGTTTGGATGGGCTTTTTGAGTTTTTAAAGCCAATGGCCAAAAATGCTACAAAGATAGATACGCAGGCTAAAGATGACGGCGATATCGTTGTTGGAGCGTCTAAATTTGGCGGGCAGCCAGATCTACCAGCTAGTGTGCCTTGGCCCTCAAATGAAAACGGCGCGCTTAGCTTTGTGGCGCAGATAAATTTTGCCGAAGTTAGGTAAATTTGACACCGACGGGCTCCTACCAAAAAGTGGCATGCTCTATCTTTTTTATGATATAAATTTACGCATTTGGGGCTACGACCCTGCTGATAAAAAGGGCTTTGCCGTGATCTTTAGTGAGGCAGCTCAAGACCAGCTTGCTCGACAAAACGTGGATAGCGGAAATTTCACATTTGGCGCACGCTCTCTTAGCTTTAAAAACGAGCTGAAATTTGCCGAGTTTGCAAAGCTCGCTCGTGCCATTTGGTAAATTTAGCGAGGAGGAGTGGGAGGCCTATCACGAGATTATCGAGCCAAGCTGGCAGGCCAAAGAAAACAAGCTACTTGGTCACTCTGACAACATCCAAGATGGCATGGAGCTAGAGTGCGAGCTCGTGGCAAATGGCCTTGACTGCGGCGATGGCAGCGCTTATCACCACCCAAATATCGCGGAGTTCAGAAAATGCTGCCCAGTGGCAGCTGCTTTTGCAGATAGATAGCGACTGGGATAGCGACATGGACTGGGACGGAGAGGGCAGAGTTTATCTGTGGATAAAGAGGGACGACCTGGCGGTGCGCGATTTTAGCAAGACGTGGTTAGTTTTGCAGACAAGCTAGGGCGAAATTTAGCCAAAAGCTTTTGATACACGTCTGGTAGTAAAATTATTATTGCTGTTTTTGGCGAGCCATATAAATTTAGCGCTTAGAATATGTAAATTTAAAGGCAAATGGTAGATGAAATTTATACTGGCTGGATCAAGTTTAAAACCTTTTGCAATTTGCCGCCAGTTAAATTTACCTTGCAAGTGACTTTTGCTACCAAACTAGCGGCTTATCACTAAAATTTCTAGTACCCTTATGTTCTTTAAATTTCTGCTCACTAATCATTTCGCTCTTTGAGTGAATTTTGCAATCTTTTATTAGCTATACTTGCAATTTTTTGGTGCAACCACTAAAAAGTTAGTCCTATTGCACAAAGTGCCTCATTTTACTGCATAAGATCTTTTTATCGTCATCGGCAAATAAAATATACCAAAATCAAATATAAATTTTTGATCAATTTCGTATTTTTCTTCATTTAAATGCTTTATCCACGTTATTTTTTTGCTGTCCGCTGCGCCAGTGTAAATTTTGCCCTGCGTGATGTGTGTGTCGCGCCAAAAAGTAGCGTGATCTTAGGCAGACGTCTGCAAAATTTTATCGCCCACTTTGTCGTGGGCGGCAGTTGTCTTTTTTAACTGAAAATTTAAGCGTTTTAATTTTATTTATCAAGATTTTCAAGCATCCTAAAATTTCATATTATTTTACTAGCTCGATCTCGATCTGCCCGTCTTTTGCGACCGAGCTCACATCGCCCTCGATCACGCCTAAGCGCATGATGCCTTCATAATAGGGCTGGTAGCCGTAGTAGATGACAAAGTTGTTCCACGGAGCAAAGTAGGAGATCTCGCCCTTTTTGCCGTCGCTGCCGCTCGGAGCGCCTCTTGTATCAAGCGGTTTTGGTAGCTTAGCGACCTTTTCGTGTCCGCCGTAGTCCTCTAAATTTAGCGTTAGCGGCAGCTGTGCGGCAAAGCTTCTTGCTGCTGCCGTATCGTCTAGGATAGCCGTCGCTTCGCCGTTAGAGCTCTTTAGGATTATCTTTAAATTTTGCATTTCTCTCCTGCTGCCAAATTTAACCCAGCAAAAAGCATAAAGATGGCTAAAATTTTCTCATTTTGACTCACTTTAAATTTATTTTGCCAGTTCAAGGATTTGAGCGATATTTTTCTTTGGATAGAGCTCTTGCATCGCCCACGCCTTTGCGTTTTCATAGGCAACACCCGCGATCTCATTTATAAGCGCCTCGCTATCTATCTCTAGCTGCGATAGTCTTGTTGGAGTGCCTATTTTGTCAAACCACGCTTTTAGCGCCTCTATGCCCTCATCTGCGGTTTTAAGCCCAAAAATTTCTCTCGCAAAACGCTCAAATACGCCTAAATTTCTATCCTTATACCACTTCATCCACGCAGGCATAACCACACTTAGTCCAGCTCCGTGCGCACAGTCTGTTACTGCGCTCATCGCATGCTCGATCATGTGGTTTGGATACTCGATGCCTGAAGTACCGACCATAGTTATGCCATTTAGCGCCATCGTCGCAGCCCAGGCAAACTCAGCTCTAGCGTCGTAGTCATCAGGGTTTGCGAGTAAAATTTCAGTCGTTCGGATGATAGTTTTGATGTTTGCTTCTACCTGCATTCTGGCGATTAGCGGATAGTTTGTAGCCGTGAAATAGCCCTCGATGCTGTGCGCGATAACGTCGCTTGCGCTATAAACTAGATAGTCGCGGCTGACGGTGGCTTGTAGCTGCGGGTTTACGACAGATACTTTTGGGAAAAGGCACGGCGCGCCCAGATGAAGCTTTAGTTTAGCAGCCTCGTTGGTCACGACACCGTTTTGATTCATCTCAGAGCCAGTTGCCGCTAGCGTGATGATGTCAAATATCATGAGCGACTCGGCCGGATTTTTACCTACGAAAAAGTCCCACACGTCGCCATCGTATTTAGCTCCGGCAGCGACCGCCTTTGCAGAGTCTAACACCGAGCCACCGCCAACAGCTAGCACACTATCGGCGCCAAATTCACGGGCTATTTTGATCGCTTCATTTACTTTACTTAGCACCGGGTTTGACTTTACGCCGCCAAGCTCAGTAAATTCGATGCCATTTGCCTTTAGACTATCGGTAGCTACGCCAAGCAGTCCGCTCTTTTTACGCGCTCACTGCCGTATAATACAAGGGCTTTTTTAGCACCAAATTCTCTCATATACTCGCCGATATGAGCCTCTTTGCCTTTGCCAAATTCTATTCTTACTGGGTTATAAAATGTAAAATTTTCCATTGTTTTCCTTTCTAAATTTACCCTGCAAGGTGCAGGGGCAGCGGGTTATTTCAAATTTGCTTTGAAAAATTCCTCAAATTTATCGTATGGGATCTTGTTATTTTTATTATCATACAGATCTGTATGCACGTGCGCCGGGACGATAACTAGCTCTTTATTTTTGTTGCCAAGAGATTTAAAGGCGTCCTCGCTAAAGTATCTTGAGTGCGCTTTCTCGCCGGCTACGATAAGGGTTGGAGTTCTCATCTCGCTTGCGTAGGCAAGGATTGGCATATTTATAAACGAGATAGGATTTGTGACGATCCAGCCGCTCTCTCCGCTGTTTGAATTTACAGAGCGTTTGTGATAGCCGCGTGGCGTGCGGTAATAGTCAGCATATTCAGCTATAAACTGCGGCGTGCTTGCGTCTATCTTTTTTGGATCAACATTTATCGCACCAGTATATGCTGGTTTGCCATTTTGGAGATCGAGCCAGCGTTGCTCGGCTAGCTTCTTTTTGGTTTCATATCTCTCATCGGCGCCCACGCTATCGATGTAGCCTTTTGCCATCACTCGCGTCATATCATACATCGTGCTGGTCGCAACCGCCTTTACGCGAGGATCGGCAAGAGCTGCGTTTAGAGCAAAACCGCCCCAGCCGCATACGCCTAAAATGCCGATTTTATCTCGATCTATATTGCTCTTGGTGCCTAGAAAATCCACTGCAGCGCTAAAATCGTCAGTGTTTATCTCTGGGCTTGCTAAATTTCTTGGCTCGCCGCCGCTTTCTCCAGTGTAGCTTGGATCAAAGGCAAGCGTGATAAAGCCGCGCTCGGCTAAAGTTTGGGCGTAAAGGCCGCTTGATTGCTCTTTGACCGTGCCAAAAGGTCCGCTAACTGCGATCGCAGCTGCTTTGCCATGCAAATTTTAGGCGTATAAAGATCACCTACTATCTCAACACCGTAGCGATTTTTAAATTTAACTTTCTTGTGATCTACCTTATCGCTTTTAGCGAAAACTTTGTCCCACTCGCTTACCATAGATACCGCTTCTAGTGGTGATTTTACTACGTTTGTACTAGCCATTAAATTGCCTCCTAAAATAAAACTTGACGCTACAAGTGCCAACATAAATTTTTTGATATTTTGGCGAGCTTTGGTTTTTGCTTCCCAGCATACCTTTTTGTTGTGATGCATTATATCTGTATTGTAAATTTTACGTTAGAACGATCCTCTAAATTTCATGCCTAATCCTGCAAAATTTCTAAAAAGTTGTATAATCTTGCAAAATTTCAGTTTTGAGGCGCAAAAATGGCTGATGTAAATTTACTAAAAGAGCAGACAAAAGAGTTTTTATTAGATAGATACGGCATAGTGGGATCTACGCAAAGCGACATTGGCTCGCTTGACTTTTATATCAGCGATAAAACGCATGATTTTATCAGCACGGTTTATGAGCCGTCTTTGTGCATAATACTGCAAGGAGCAAAGGCGATAGGCTTTGGCGATGAGATGTATGGATATGACGAGCAAACCTACGCGCTAGCCTCTACTCATGTGCCGCTAAATGTAAGCCTAACAGACGCCTCAAAAGAGAAGCCCTACATCTCGCTCTGCATTAAATTTAGCCTAGATGAGGTCTATGAAGTGCTAAAAGGCGTGGATGTAAAAGAGCAGAGCTTGCAAAAAAGCGAAAAAGGCATATTTTTTGGCGAGCTGACGGATGAGATTTTAGAGCCTGTTTCGAGGTTTGTTTGGTTGCTAGAAAAGCCAAAAGATAAGGTCAAATTTCTCTCAGACCTTGCTAAAAAGAGATACTTTACATGCTCGCAACAAACGATAAAAGCGGCTATTTTTTAAGTAAATTTGCAATGCAAGGCAGCGTTTCAAATAAAATTTCAAAAGCCGTAGCAAAGATAAAAAACGAGTTTTCGCAAAAACTAAATATGAAAGATGTCGCTAGAGAGTGCGATATGAGCGAGTCTTCGCTATATCATAACTTTAAAATCGTAACCTCGCTAAGCCCAGTAGCCTTTCAAAAAAGATCCGCCTTGAGGAGGCTAAAAACCTGCTCGTAAATAAAAATATCGGCGTTGCGCAGGCCGCCTTTGATGTAGGATATGAGAGCGCGTCGCAGTTTAGCCGCGAATACGCAAGGATGTTTGGCATGCCACCTAAAATTCATAGCGAAATTTTACGCTCTGGCGTGGCGTCGTAAATTTATTTTAGCGCTCTTAAATTTCACAAAACCAGCAAATCTATCCATGCGCCAAATTTAGGCAAAATTTCAGTAAAATCCTTAAAAATTTAAAGGCAAAATATGTTTAATGGCTTAATCAGGGAGCTTGCCGAGGTCATTAGCTACTCGCAAAATGTTTTACGGCTAAAGGCAAAATTTCGTCCAAATTTAGGCGACAGTATTGCAGTAAATGGCGCTTGCTTAAGCGTTATCAAACTATACGATGATGGCTTTAGCGTGGAGCTAAGCGCAGAGAGCAGGGCAAATGTCGCGGTTGAAAATTTAAGTGGCTTGGTGCATATCGAGCCTGCGATGAAGCTTGGAGAGCGTGTGGATGGGCATTTGATGCAAGGGCATATCGATTTTATCGGCGTGATCTCGGCTATAAAAAGTATGAAAACGGCGTTGATTTTTACATAGACTTGCCACGTGAGGCGATGGCTCTGATGGCAAACAAGGGCTCGGTGGGCGTCGAGGGCGTGAGCCTTACGATAAATGAAATTTTGCCAAAGGGCATAAGACTAACCATCATACCGATCACGTTTAGAGATAGCCTTTTTGGCACTTTCAAGGTCGGCAGACGCGTAAATATCGAGAGCGACCTGCTGGCTCGCTACGTGGCTAGGATGATTGAAGCTAAACAAGATGGCGACCTTAGCTGGGACGAGGTCGAGAGAATTTCAAGCCTTTACTAAGTGAGCGAAGATGCGTGAAAATTTAGAGATCGTTTTTGATAAAAATGGCATCACTGCTGGCTTTACAAATAGATTTGGTGGCGTGAGCGAGGGTAAATTTAGCTCGCTAAATTTAGGCGATCACGTGGGTGATGAGCCAAAAGATGTCATCAAAAATAGAGAAATTTTGGCTAGAAATTTAGGCGTTAGGCAGCTTAAATTTATGAAGCAGATCCACTCGGACAAGGTTTTTGTTCTTGAAAACGAGGAGGAGGAGCTACCAGAGTGCGACGCTGTGATCACAAATTTAAGTGATGTGGGCATCTGCGTCTTGGTGGCGGACTGCTCGCCAGTTGTGATGATAGATGAGAGGCGGGGCGCTATCGGCGTGGCTCATGCGGGCAGAGCCGGCGTGATGCTAAAAATTTGCACAAAAGCAGTTAAGCTTATGAGCGAGAAATTTGGCTCAAGAGCGGGCGAGATGAGCGTCTTTGTCGGAGCAAATATAAAAGGCGGCTGCTACGAGGTGGGCGAGCTTGATCTTGGGAATTTAACGCATATAAGATAGGTAGAAATTTTGATATGAACGCGGCTTTGAGGGATGAATTTAGCGCACTTGGGGTTAGAAATTTAAACTTTAGCGAAGTCTGCACGCACTGCGACGAGAGATATTTTTCGTACCGAAGAGACGGCGTGTGCGGTAGATTTTGCGGATTTGCAGTGAAATTTAAGGATAAAAATGGGATATGAGAGCTTTAAAAATCCACTAGCAGCAAAAATAGCTCAAAACGCTAGAAATTTGGGCTTTGAGCAGCTTATGAATGAAGAGTTTGTGCAGATGCTGCTTAGCTCAAAAAAGATGGAGCTAAGCGCCGTGGATAGGGAAAATATCGAGCAAATTTTTATAAAACTGATGGAGATAGAAGAAAAAGTGCAACTTAGCAAATAAAGGAGAAAATATGCTTTTACTTAAAAATGCTAATCTATACACGCCAAAATTTCTTGGCAAGCGCGATGTTTTGGTAGGTGGCGGTAAAGTTTCAGCCATCGGCGAGGGGTTAAGCTTTAGTGTAGAAGGGCTTGAAAGTTATGACCTAAAGGGTAAGGTTTTAGCTCCAGGCCTCATTGATCAGCACGTGCATATCACGGGTGGCGGCGGCGAGGCTGGATATCACTCAAGAACGCCTGAGATCACGCTTAGCGAGATCGTAAAATACGGCACTACGACGCTTGTTGGCGTTTTGGGGACTGATGGCGTGACCAGAAGCCTAGAAAATCTCTACTCCAAAGCAAAAGCGCTCGAGTTTGAGGGCATCTCGACCTTCATCCATACCGGCTCATACGCAAGCCCCTGTGTGACATTTACCGGCGACATCGCAAAGGACCTCATACTAATCGACAAAGTGATCGGCGTAAAGATCGCGCTGACCGATAACCGCGGCAGCTACGTCTCAAAAGAGGAGCTCATCAAAATTCTAAGCAAGATACGCATAGGCGGCATGGTCTCTAAAAAAGGTGGCGTGCTTCACATGCACATGGGCGGACTAAGCGAGAAATTTGACAATGTCTTTAAGGTGATAAAAGACTATGAATTTCCAGTTCATTACTTCTCGCCGACGCACTGCGCTAGGACGAAGGATCTCTTTAACGAGGCTTTAAAATTTCAAAAAATGGGCAGAAACGTCGATATCACAAGTGGTGGAGGTAAATTTGCCCACTTCACGAGGTGGTGGCTTACGGCCTTGAAAATGGGCTAAATTTTAGAGCGACTAACGATGAGCTCAGATGGCAACGGTAGCGTGCCTAAATTTAACGAAAATGGCGAGCTAGTGGGATATGGCTGCGCGTCATGTGCGTCAAATTTAGAGGTATTGCAAGCTTTGGTAAGAAATAAAATTTTAAAGATAGAAGACACTTTGGCTTTGATGAGTAAAAACGTGGCGAGATATTGAAATTTAAGCCAAAAAGGCGAGATAAAAGTCGGCAATGACGCTGATCTTTGTGTATTTGATGAGGAGCTAAATTTATACGACGTGATCGCAAAAGGCGAGTTTTGCGTCAAGGATGAAAAGGTCGTTAAAAAAGGCTTTTTCGAGTAAATTTAAAGAAATTTGAGCTTTATTTGTAGCTAAAGAAATCTTTAAATTTAGCTTCAATAAAGCCAAGTTTCAATATAATCCAAGCTTTATTTCACACACGACAATCCTAAATTTGGTTGTGCGAAAGCATTAATGGTCGTGGAGGATAAAACTAAAATTTAAGGCAAAACGCCTAAAACAAGGAGAAACTCATGGTAACTATGAGAGATTTATTAGAGTGTGGCGTACATTTTGGTCACCAAACACGCCGCTGGAACCCAAAGATGAAAAAATTTATCTTTGGTGAGAGAAAAGGTATCTATATTATAGATCTACAAAAGACTATCCGCTACTTCCGCTACACTTACAACATCGTTCGTGACGCAGCTGCTGAAGGTAAGTCAGTGCTATTTGTCGGTACTAAAAAACAAGCTATCGACGCTATAAAAGAGTACGCTGAAAAATGTGGAATGCCTTATGTAAATCACCGCTGGCTAGGTGGTATGATGACAAACTTCGGTACTATCCGCCAGTCTATCCGCAAACTAGAAGTTATCGAGACTATGGAAGAAGATGGTTCGATAAATTTACCTAACTAAAAAAGAGGCTTTGATGCTTCGCCGTAAAAAGAGAAGCTTATCGCAACTCTTGGCGGTATCCGCAATATGAAAAGCCTACCTGATATGATATTTGTCGTTGATACAGTTAAAGAAAAGATCGCCGTTCAAGAGGCAAATCGCCTAAAAATCCCAGTTGTAGCACCTATCGATACAAACTGCGATCCTGACGTTGTTGATTATCCTATCCCAGGAAACGATGACGCGATACGCTCTGTTCAACTTTTCTGCCAAGAGATGGCTGAGGCGATCAACGAAGGCAAATCACTTCTTGAGCAAGATGGTGGCGAGCAAGCTGCTGGCGAAGAAGTAAGCCAAGATGAGAAGGACGCAGTTGTAGCTGAGGCTATGAGTGAAGAAGACTTTGGCGAGGACGAAGAGTAATGGAAATAACTGCACAAATGGTAAAAGAGCTCCGCGAATCAACAGGAGCTGGCATGATGGACTGCAAAAAGGCACTTGGCGAAGCAAATGGCGACATGGAAAAAGCTGTTGACATCCTTCGCGAAAAGGGCCTAGGTCAAGCTGCTAAAAAGGCTGACCGCCTTGCAAGCGAGGGCTTAGTAAGCGTTGAAGTTTGCTCAAAATGCAAAAAAGCAACTATCAGTGAGATCAACTCTGAGACTGACTTCGTTGCTAGAAACCCACAGTTTCAAGCACTTGCAAAAGACACAACAGCTCACATCCAATCAAGTGGCATAAAAACAGTTGAAGAGCTAAATACAAGCACTTTAAATGGTGTTAAATTTGAAGAATACTTCAAAACTCAGATCGCAACTATCGGTGAAAACCTTGTAGTTCGCCGCTTTGAGACTATTAGCGCTGATGATAAGGGTGTGGTAAATGGCTATGTTCACTCAAATGGCCGTGTTGGCGTACTTATCGGTGCAGCTTGCGAAAGTGCTGAAGTTGCAAACAAAGCAGCTGAATTTATAAGAAATTTTATGTATGCATGCAGCTGCTATGAAGCCAAGCGTTATAAGCTACAAAGACCTTGATAAAGATTTTGTTGAGAAGAATTTATCGCACTTCGCGCTGAGCTTGAAAAAGAAAATGAAGAGCTAAAACGCCTAGGCAAGCCACTTCACCACATCCCTGAGTATGCTAGCCGCTGCCAGATAGGTGAGGCTGAGCTTGCAAAAGCTACAAAAGCGATCGAAGAAGAGTTAAAAGCTGAGGGCAAACCTGAGAAAATTTGGGACAAGATCATCCCTGGCAAGATCGAGAGATTTTACGCTGATAACACAGTGCTTGACCAACGCCTTACACTTTTAGGTCAGTTTTATGTAATGGACGATAAAAAGACTATCGAACAAGTTATCGAAGAGAAAAGCAAAGAGCTTGGCGGCAAGATCGAGATCGTAAAATACGTTCGTTTCGAGCTTGGCGAAGGCTTAGAGAAAAAAGTAGATGACTTTGCTGCAGAAGTTGCTGCTCAAATAGGCTAATGGAAATTTTAAGAGCGTCTAATCTAGGCTTTGCGTATGATTATACGCTCTTTAATAATATAAATTTAACTCTCAATCAAAAACAAAGCATCGCGATAACAGGCGTTAGCGGTTGTGGCAAATCAACGCTTTTACACATACTTTCAACGCTCTTAAAACCAAATTTTGGCGAGGTCATCTACCAAGACAGATCAATCTATGAGCTTTCTCAAAACGAGCTTTTGGCTATTAGAAGGCTTCATTTTGGCATTATTTTTCAGTCGCACTATCTTTTTAAAGGTTTTAGTGCTTATGAAAATATTGAGCTTGCAAGCATCTTGTCTGGTGAAAATATAGAAAAAAATGATCTTGAAGCGCTTAAAATTTCAAGTGTGATAAATCAAAAAGTTGGTGAGCTAAGCGGCGGTCAGCAGCAGCGCGTCAGCATCGCTAGAGTGCTTACTAAAAAGCCAAAGATCATCTTTGCAGATGAGCCAACAGGCAACCTTGATAAGCAAACAGCAAATGAAGTGATGCAAGTTTTATTTGACTATATAAATGAAAATAACGCTGCTCTTGTTCTAGTCACTCACGACAACGACCTAGCCGCGAAATGTGACAACTCATACAAACTTGAGAACAAAGAGCTTGTGCAAATTTCTTAAAATTTCAGCTTCAAATTTCTAAAAACTACCGCTTAAATTTAAAAAACAAAGTAAAATTTTGTAAAATTAGCAAAAAATTTAAAAGAGCAAAATGGAACTAGTAGAATTTTTGGAGCCGATAAAGCAATAGTTTTTATGCTTTTGTTTGCACGCCTAAGCGGTCTCATCGTCTTTTTTCCATTTTATTCACACAATCAAATTCCTCTTAGCGTAAAAACGCTTTTAGTTTTTGTCCTTTGCATCGTGCTATTTCCCATCTCAAAAGCTCATGAAAACTCTATAAATTTCTTAATCGGCGAGATCTTAGGCGAGGTCATGCTGGGTCTAAGTGCAGGTCTTATGCTAACCATCATCTTTGCCACACTTCAAATGGCAGGCGAGCAAATTTCGATGGTTATGGGCTTTTCTATGGCCTCTGTGCTTGATCCGCAAACTGGCACAAACTCCCCAGTCATAGCAAACCTTATAAATTTTATTGCCCTTTTAACATTTTTAGCATTTGATGGACATCATTTACTCCTTCAGTTTTACGCTAGTTCGCTTGCTGTCGTACCGCTAGGAGATTTTTATCCACGCCCTGGCATCATGAGCTATGCGATAAATTTATTTACAAATTTGTTTATGTTTGGCTTTATCATGTCATTTCCTATCATCGCCCTCTCTTTGCTCTCAGACTCCATTTTTGGCATGCTTATGAAGACGATGCCGCAGTTTAACCTACTAGTCATCGGCTATCCTATCAAAGTAACGATCGGATTTTCCGTTTTGATAGCCATTTTAGCAGGCATTATGAAGATCATGAGTGACCTACTTTTAAAAGTGATAAATGATCTGCCAGCTCTGTTTTTTTAAGAAAATAGCAATGAAATTTATCATAGAATAAGCTTTTACTATTACAAGGAGGGATGATGAAAGTTGCTCTAATAAATAAAAATCCAGCAGTTTCACGTCTGATAACTTTAAGTCTGAATAAAATCGGTACCGAATATAGCGAATTTGAGGATCTAAATGGATTTGACGATACTCAGTTTGACTTTATCATAATCGATAGTGACGTGGACAGCAGCGAGCTTGCGACTACAAAAGATGTGATGTATCTAGCAAGTCGTGGCGAGAGCAAACCAGAATTTGCTACTTTGATGCTTGAAAAACCATTTTTACCGACTAAATTTATAAGTGTTTTTGAGCAAAATATCCCAAAAGATGAGCCAGTTGCCGAGCAAAATGCTAGTGAGCAGGGCGAAAGTGACTTTGGTGATTTTAGCGACGAGGCCATAAATTTTGACGAGATGTCAGGGTTTAAGCTGCCTGATATAGATACAAATTTAGAAAATTTCGCAGACCTTGATAAAGAGCTTTTAGAAAGTGGCATAGATAGCCCAAGCGAGGAGATTAACGAGAGCGACTTGCAAGAGGAAAATAAAGCTAGCGATGTGGAGTCTTTAGAAGAGCTTGAGGACCTGCAAGAGCTTGCTAGCGAAGACCTTGCTGATGAGAGCGTGGATGAAGAGACTAGCGAAGCGATAAGTGATGCAAATGAGAGTGAAGAGGGCAAAGATGGCGATCTAGCAGAGCTTAGCGCGCTTGTCGATGAGATAGAAAATATGCCAGAAGAGTCTGAAGCAGATGAAGAGCTAAATAAAAATTTAGATGATATTATTAGCCAAAATGATGTTGCAGGCTTGGTTGATGAAGAGAACGCGGGTAGCGAGCTTGACGAGATAGATCAGAGTAAATTTGAGCTTAGTGAGATCGATTCGCTTGATGAAGAACTAAATAGTGAAGAGGCTTATGAGGAAAATAAAAATTTAGATGATGCTGACGAGACTGATACTAAAAATTTAGAGCAAGAAGAGCTAAATATAGACCAGTTAGCTAAATTTGATGATGAAGATAGACTTGAAAATGAGATAAATTTGGAAGATGAGCCTAAAAATGATGAGAATTTAGATGAGAGCTCTGAGGCTGATGAAGAGCAAATTCAAGTAGATGATGAAAAAGTAGAAGAAGATATAGAAGAAGAGGCTTTGGATGAAATTTCAAGTGAGGAGCTAGAAAATTTAGAGTCTAGCGAAAGCGAAAACGCTTCTAGCAAGATGCCAGTAGAAGAGCTAGAAGATGTGAGCGAGCCAGAAGCCAAAGAAGATCTAGGTCTTGCGGATGAAACTTTCGAAGAAGAAAATGCTCAAGAAGAGAGTAAAGACGCGGCATCAAGTGAGTTAAATTTTGACGCAGCATCGATAGACGATATAGATGAAAACACGATGTTAGCGGCATTTGGACTAAAAGATATGCCTCAAACTAGCTCAAAAAATGATGCAAAAGAGGACTATAAAGAAGAGCTAACTAAAAAGATCACAAAACACGTCCACGAGTCGCTAAATGAGAGCTCGCTAAGAGATGTGCTAAAAGATATGAACATCAAGATAAATATAAGTTTCGAGGAAAAGTAGTTGCAAGGACAAATTTTAGTAGTTTCGGGACCTAGTGGAAGCGGTAAAAGCACGCTTTTGGGCCGTCTTTTAAAGGAGGAGAAAGACCTATATTTTTCTATCTCAAGCACAACAAGAGCCAAAAGAGAAGGCGAAGTTGATGGGGTGGATTATTATTTTATAACAGAAGATGAATTTAAAAGCGGTATAGAAAAAGGCGAGTTTTTAGAGTGGGCGCAGGTGCATAAAAACTACTATGGCACGAGCCTAAAGCCAGTTTTAGCAGCACTTGAAGCTGGCAAGATAGTGATATTTGACATCGATGTGCAGGGCTTTCACATCGCACTTGAGAAATTTAAAAGCTATATCACCTCAGTTTTTATAACGACTGCGAATAAAAAAGAACTCAAAAGACGCTTGAAAAACCGCGGAACAGATAGCGACGAGACGATAGAAAATCGCCTAATGAACGCAGTTGGTGAGATGGAGCATATTTTAGAGTATGATTATTTTTTAGTAAATGATGATATAGAAAAGAGCTATAAAGGGCTAAAATCAATCCTTCGGGCGATGAGGTTAAAAAGTGCTAAGATAAACTTAAGAAACGTCATTGACGAGTGGATAGATTGTTAGAAATTTAGGAATTTATGATAATATTTTGAGAAAATTTGATAAGGAGAAAAGATGGGTTCTTTTAGTATTGGCCACTGGTTGATCGTTTTAGCGATCATTGTATTACTTTTTGGAGCAAAGAAGATCCCAGAGCTTGCGAAAGGACTAGGCAAAGGCATAAAGACTTTTAAAGCTGAGATGGAGGACACAACTCCTGAAAAGAGCGAAAAAGTCGAGCATAAAGAAGAGGGCGCAGCTAGTCAAAAGATAGAAGAAACAACTAAAAACGCGTAGGTTTTAGAGTTGAAAGATAAAGTAAAAGCTGAAATTTCAAAGGTTTTAGAGCGAGAATTTGTACTTGAAAAGCCAAAGGATAAAAATTTAGCCCACTATGCGACGCCACTTTTTAGCCTCGCAAAAGAGCTAAGAAAGTCTCCAGCTATGATAGCTAGCGAATTTGCTGATAAATTTAGTGGTAGCAAGATAGTTGAAGCCAGTGCGGTAAATGGCTACTTAAATTTCAAGCTTAAGAGCGAATTTTTAGATGAAATTTCAAAGCAAATTTTGCTAGATAGTGAAAATTTTGCAAAAGAAGATGCGAAAAAAGACAGCTATTTAATAGAATACATCAGCGCGAATCCAACTGGACCGCTTCACATCGGGCATGTTAGAGGCGCAGTTTATGGCGATACTTTGGCAAGACTTGGCAAAAGACTTGGCTACGCTATCTCAACAGAATACTACATAAACGATGCGGGCAATCAAATAGATCTGCTTGGTACATCGATATCTCTTGCGGCTAAAGAGCAGCTTTTTAACGAAAGTGTCGTCTATCCAGAGAAATACTACCGCGGGGATTATATTTTAGATATTGCTAAGCTTGCAAATGAGAAATTTGGCAAGGAAATTTTTATGACGAGAGCAGAAACCTTGAGCTTGCCGAATTTGGCAAGGATATCGTGCTTGAGATCATCAAAAAAGACTTGGCTGATGTTGGGATTTTTATAGAGAGCTGGGCTAGTGAAAAAGCCCTTTATGACCATCTTGTGCCAACTATAAACAAGCTAAAACGCTCAAATCAAATGTATGAAAAAGAGGGCGCTATATATATCGCTTCTACCACACTTGGCGACGATAACGATAGGGTTGTGGTTAGAAATGACGGCAGACCGACATATCTAGCTGGAGATATCATCTATCATAACGCTAAATTTGAAAGAAATTTTGACCACTATATAAATATTTGGGGTGCAGACCACCATGGATATATCGCAAGGCTAAAGGCTGCGATAAATTTCCTTGGGTACGACGAAAATAGGCTTGAAGTGATACTTATGCAGATGGTTAGCCTGCTAAAAGAGGGCAAGCCATATAAAATGAGCAAGCGCGCTGGCAATGCGGTGCTGATGAGCGATATCGCGAACGAGATCGGTGCCGAGGCACTTAGATTTATCTTTATAAGCAAAGCAAACACGAGCAGTTTGGAATTTGACGTGGATGAGCTTAAAAAGAGGATAGCTCAAACCCTATTTTTTATATAAATTACGCTCACGCTAGGATAAATCAGATCTTTGCAAAGGCTGGAAAAAGCGTTAGTGACGTGATAAATGCAGATTTTGAGTGCCTAGATGAAAATGCTAAAAATTTACTTTTTGAAGCACTGATATTACCTGAAATTTTAGAGGATGCTTTTGTCTCAAGGCAGCTTCAAAAAATACCAGACTATCTAAAGTCACTAGCTGCTAGCTTTCAGTAAATTTTATAATGAAAACCGTGTAGTTGGCAATGAAAATGAAGATAGCTTGCTAAAAGTCTTTGCAGTCGTTGCTGTTTCAATAAAAACAGCATTTAATATAATGGGAATCACAGCTAAAGATAGGATGTAAAGTTTTGGCAAATAAAAGTTATTTTTCTTGTTGTTAAAAAAGAAGTTTATATGCATGATATAAAGAGACTTATTTGTATTATTCCAAATAATTACAAAATTATTTTTTTGATTTTATTAGCTATGAGTATTTTTTTATCTGTTGCTGAAGTTATAGGTGTCTCCATTGTTATGCCGTTTATTACGCTTGCCTCAAATCCTGAGCAAATATTTAATAATGTTTATTCTAAAGCCATTTTTGATTATTTTTCTTTTAAAAGTTCAGTGACTTTTATAATTTATTTCGGATTTGTATTGGTAGCTTTTTATATTTGCAGAATAGTTTATACTATTCTATATAATTATTTCTTAAATAAATTTACGTTCAATTTATTTAATTATTATACCAATGCACTTTTTGCAAGTTATATAAAATTACCATATGCTGAATTCACTAAAAAAAACACATCCAATCTTATGCGTATAATAACAAATGAAACTATAAATTTATCCATTTATATCCAAAATCTTTTAATGATATTTGTTGAAATTTTTACTATTTTATTACTATATGTTGTATTATTGACTATTGACTGGAAAATGACTATTGTCTTAACAGTATTTATTGTTTTTATGGTATCTGTTTTAATATTTTTTTTAAGAAATAAAATAAAAACAGAAGGAGCTAAAAGAGCATCAGTTCAATCAGAATTTTTTAAAATAGTAGATGAAATGTTTGGGAATTTTAAATTATTAAAATTCATTAAAAATAATGCGAAGGTTAGTGAAAATTTTTATAAAACTTCACTTATGTTTTCTGAAGTCAATATCTTAAATAATGTGTTAAGTAATTTACCAAAAATACTACTTGAAAATATTGGCTTCACGATTCTTGTGGTTATTGTAATGTACGTATTATTTAAATACGATGATCCTAACTTTGTATTACCAATTATCTCAGTGTACGCATTAGCTCTATATAGAATATTACCTGGAGTAAATAGAATATTAGGCAGTTATAATACTACTTTATTTTTATCAAAATCACTAGAATCTATACACAATGAGCTGAGTATAAAATATGTAATTGAAGGTGAAGATAGTATAGAGTTTAAAAAAAATATAGTTTTAAATAACGTTACTTTTGAATATACAAACGGTAAACCAATATTAAATAATATAAATTTAACTATACATAAGTACGATAGAATCGCTTTTGTAGGTAGGAGCGGCGGAGGCAAAACAACTCTAGTTGATTTAATTATTGGACTTTATATGCCAGTTGAAGGTAGTATTTTATTAGATGGCGTAAAATTAAGCAGCAATAATATTCAGCATTATCGTTCAAAAATAGGATATATACCACAATCAGTTTATCTATTTGATGGTACTGTTGGAGAAAATGTTTCTTTTGGTTATAAATATGATAAAAAAAAGATTATAGACTGTTTAAAAAAGCTAATATATACGATTTTCTGGCCGCTAAAGATGGTATAAACACTATGGTTGGAAATGGAGGTATACAAATTAGCGGTGGTCAAAAACAGCGCATAGGCATTGCTAGAGCATTATACAATGATCCTGATATACTAGTACTTGATGAAGCAACTTCTGCGCTTGATGAAAATACGGAAGAAAAAATTATGGATGAAATTTATAAAATAAGTAAAGAAAAAACTCTTTTAATTATAACTCATAGATTAACTACTGTTTCTAGATGTAATAAAATATATAAAGTGAACAATGGTGATGTAAAATTATTAAAGGATAATTCTTCAAATGAATAAGGATAAAGCAGGTTTGGGTTACTGGGCTAAGAATTGGAACCAATACTTAGAGATATCAAAAATTGATATTAATTATTATACAAATAGGTTATTGCATAAAATTTTTACTAAATATTTAAATTACAATAAGGAAAAAGATATATGCGAAATAGGGTGTGCTTTTTCGCCATATTTATTGTATTTTCATGATCATTTTGGTTATAGGATTAATGGATTTGATTACGAAGGGATTTCTGTAAAAAAAACAAAAGAAATATACGATAATATGGGCTATTGTTCTAACATATACCACCACGATTTCTTTGATATAAAAAATTGTAGAAAATATGATATTTTGACATCCTTTGGCGTATTTGAACATTTTGAAGATTTAAATAGTACCAGTAAATTTAAGTAAATATTATTTAAAGGACAATGGGACTATAGTTACTGTTATTCCTAATATGTGCGGGTTTTTTGGTTTTTTGCAAAGAAATTTTGATAAGAGAATTTATGACATACATATTCCGTATGATAAAAATGATATTTTATTAGCACATGAAACAAATGGCTATAAAACATTATTCTGTGATTACGCTGGGATTTATCAATTTGGTGTTGTAAATATATCAAATATCAAATACAATAAAATAATAAAAAAATTTTTTTCTTTACCTGGGAAACCTCTATATTATTTTTTAAATTTATTTAATATTAGTATGAATTATAAAATCAACTCTCCCTATATTATATATATTGGAAAAGCAAAAGAAAAGGCGTTGGAATGAAAGTAAAACCAAAAATATTTATTTTAGATGTTGACGGCGTTATGACAGATGGTAAATTTTATTATAGTGCTGATGGTAAGATTATGAAAATTTTGGATCAGATGACCATGATGCTCTTTCTTTGTTAAAGCCACATATGTCTATACATTTTGTAACTGGTGATCATCGAGGATTTGAAATAACAAAGGCTCGAATCGTAGACGATATGAAAATGCCACTCGATTTAGTTAGCACTATAAAAAGAATAGACTGGATTAAAGAAAGATGGAATCCAAACGAAGTTATATATATGGGAGATGGTATTTTTGATCACTATGTTTTTAAGAATGTAATGTATTCAATTGCACCAGCCAACTCTAGCAGTATAGCAAAATCGTATGCAAGTTATGTAACAAAAACAAGTGGAAGTGAACGGGCAGTCGCTGAAGCATCTTTGCATATCTTGGAGAAATTTTTGTGCCATATAATCCTGATGTATTGCCAGATAAACAAATTAAATTTAGCGGAGAATGGACGATATGATAAGAGAATTTATAAAAGCAAAAAAAGCAACAATGCTTTGTAGTGGACCTATGAGTAAAAATTGTATTGATGCTGCCATTGAATTATCTAATGAACTACGTATCCCACAAATATTAATAGCAAGCAGAAGACAAATTGACTCTTCTGAGTTTGGTGGAGGTTATGTAGAAAATTTTGACACACATAGTTTTGCAAATTATGTAAGATCAAAAAAATCAGATAATATTTTTATCGCAAGAGATCACGGTGGTCCTTGGCAAAGCTTAGTGGAACAAAATAGTAATTTAAATGTTAGTGATTCTATGAAGTCAGCAAAAAAATCTTTTGAAACAGATATATTGTCTGGATTTGATTTTATTCATATTGACCCAAGCATACCTATACAAAACGAAAATTTAACGATAGAACAAATATTAAGTCGACTTTTTGAGCTATATGGTTATACATATGAGTTTGCAAAACAAAATAATAGAAATATAGAATTTGAACTTGGTACAGAAGAACAAAATGGTTATGCTCAAGATCTAGAAAAATTTGAGTATTTTTTAAATGAAGTTCAAAAATTTTGCATTAAAAATAAAGTAACAAAACCAACATTTGTTGTAGCTCAGACCGGTACTAAGGTTATGGAGATGCAAAACATAGGTATTTTTGGATCAAATCTTAATGAGAGTAAAAAAATATCTTTAAATATTTTATTGAAGACACTTGAAATATGCAATAAGTTTGATGTTTTGCTAAAAGAACATAATACCGATTATTTATCAGATGAAGCACTAGCTTTAAGGCCAATTATAGGAATACATGCTTCAAATGTAGCTCCAGAATTTGGCGTTATTGAAACAAAAGCGTTGTTATATATATTGAAAATGTTTGGATATGATGAGGAAATTAATTTTTTTATACAAACAGCATTGAATTCAAATAAATGGAAAAAATGGATGTTAAAAAATAGCAAAGCAACAGATATAGACAAGGCAATTATTTGTGGACACTATATCTTTGCAAATGAAAGTATAAAAAATATGAGAGATAAGGTTTCTAGAGAATTGATTGTAAAGAATATAGATTTAGATAATTATCTAAAAAGAATAATAAAGCAGGCAATGACAAGATACATTAGATTATTTAAGATGGTATAAAAGGATATTAAAATGGAAATTATTGTTATAGAAAAGCCATGGGGAAAAGAGGAGCTCTTAGAAAAGAACGATCGATACATGTTTAAAAGACTTACTATGTATAAAGGCCATGCTTGCAGCCTTCAATATCATGAAATTAAGGTAGAAACAGTTTATTTACTAAGTGGAATTTTAAAAGTATATTTGGGAGATAATGAGCATGAACTAAGTCAAATCATTATGAAACCAAATGATGTAATTACACTAAACCCATTTAAAATTCATAGGATGGAAGCTATTGAAGATTGTATTTATTTGGAGGCTTCAACACCAGAGCTAGAAGATGTTATAAGATTACAAGATAGGTATAAAAGAGTATAGTCATGAAATATAAAGTCCTTATTGCTTCGGCTGGTCTTGGTAATCGTTTAAAAGGTATGACTAAAAATGTAAACAAAGCATTGATATCAGTTGCACACAAGCCAGCTATTTCATATATCATTGATAAATTTGACAAAGATATAGAATTTGTAATCCCTGTTGGATATAAGGCACAAACAGTAAAAGATTGCTTGAAATTAGCGTATCCTGATAGAAAATTTACATTTGTGAATATTGATTTATATCAAGGAGATGGATCTGGACTTGGTTATACTATCATGAAATGCCAAGACAAGCTTCAGTGCCCATTTATATTTACTTCAAATGATACTATTGTCTTAGAAAATATAAAGCCGCCTATTCATAATTGGATGGGCAGGCTGACACAGACGATAACTCACAGTATAGAACAATCGTAAGCAAAAACAGCCATGTTATAGAAATTTGCCCAAAAGGCTCAAAGAATGGTAAGGCGTATATTGGATTGGCTGGCATATTTAATTATAAAGAGTTTTGGGATGCTATGAATGATGGCGTAAATCAAGGTTCTATAGAAATAGGCGAAAGTTTTGGCTTAAGGTCACTTATAGACTTTGGAATAGAGCCTATTGATTTTACATGGTTTGACACTGGAAATATAGAACAACTTGAAAAAACAAGAGAGTACTTTGCAAAAAATATAGATGCAAATATCCTAGAAAAAGAAGAAGAAGCCATTTGGTTTGTTGATACGCGTGTAATTAAATTTTCTATTGATAAAAATTTTATACAAGATAGAGTCCATAGGGCTAAATTGCTCGGAAATTTTATTCCTAAGATAGAAAACTCGACCGAAAATATGTATGCATATAAAAAAGTAAATGGTGATGTTTTCTCAAAAAATCCAACTATTTCTACATTTAAGTACTTTTTAGATTGGATGGACGGTTTTTGGATTAAGAAGGATTTAAATTTACAAGAACAAGAAAAATTTAAAAGCATATGTATGGATTTTTATAAAGAAAAAACTTACAAGAGAGTAAAACAATATTTTACAAATTTTGAACAGATTGATAGTGAAGAATTTATTAATGAAAATAAAGCACCTAAAATTTTGATTTATTAGATAAAGTAGATTGGCAAGAGTTGTCCAATGGCTTACCAGTTAGATTTCACGGTGATTTGCATTTTGAAAATATTTTAATAAATGATGATGAAAAGGCGCCATTTACACTATTGGACTGGAGGCAGAATTTTGGTGGATGCATGGAATATGGAGACATTTATTATGATTTTGGAAAGCTAAATCACGGCATAATAATGTCTCATGAGATAGTTGACAAAAAGTTATTTAATGTTAGTCGTAAATTAAACAATATTCATTATGATTTTTTAAGAAAGCAAAGTTTGGTTGATTGTGAGCAATATTTTAAAGAATGGATAGAAAATAAAGGATATGATTATACTAAAGTTAGATTGATGACGGCTATTATTTACTTAAATATAGCAGCTTTGCATCATTATCCTTATAGTTTACTTTTGTTCTATCTTGGTAAAAATATTTTAAATGAGATTTTAAAGGATAAAGATGGAAACTGAAAAAAGGGTGAAATGCGAAATAACTGGTTCCAATGATATGGAACACCTTTATACGTTTAAGAATTTTCCAGTGTTCATGGGTTGTACTAATCAAGACAAAAAAGATGACATTTTGCACGATATGAGCTGGAGTATATCAAAGAGTAGTGGTATCATACAACTTGATGAGCTTTTACCTCTTGATATTCTTTATCCAGAAGCTCATGGTGCTGGTATTATAGGCGATTTATGGTTGAAACATCATTTGCAATTTGCGGATTTTATATCAAATTACTCTCCTAAAAGTGTAATTGAAATAGGTGGTGGCTCTGGGATATTATCAAAGGAGTATCAAAAAAATAATGATATTGAGTGGACCATTGTAGAGCCAAATCCAACTCCGATTGATGGTGTTAAAGCTAAATTTGTAAAATGTTTTTTTGATGAAAAATTTAAATTTAATCATGAATATGATGCGATACTTCATTCTCATGTATTTGAGCATATCTATCATCCAAATATTTTTGTAAAACATATTGCTAACTTTATGAAAGAAGGTAAAAGATTAATTTTTAGTGTGCCAAATATGCAAGTGATGTTAGAAAGAAAGTATACAAATTGTATAAATTTTGAACATACTATTTTTCTTTCAGAACCTTATATAGAATATCTTCTTAGTAGCAATGGTTTTGTTTTAGAGAAAAAAGAATACTTTTTGGATGACCATAGCATTTTTTATAGTTTTATAAAAAGTGAAAAATCAGTAAGTCAAATTACCAAGCTTGACAAAAATTTATATAATAAAAACAAGGAACTTTATTTGGAATATTTGTGTTACCATAAAAAACTAGTAACCAAGATAAATAAGCAAATGGAATGTAGTAATAAAGATATATTTTTATTTGGAGCCCATGTTTTCACACAATATCTTATTTCTTTTGGTCTTGATGTAAGCAAAATAAAACTTATATTAGATAATAATCCAGATAAGCAAGGAAAGAGACTCTACGGAACGGAACTTTTTGTTGCCTCACCAAAAATCTTAAAAGATAAAAATAACTCTTTAGTGATACTACAGGCAGGAGTTTATAATAAAGAAATCAAAGACGATATTTTAAACAATATTAATAAGAATATTGAGTTTTTGGAGTAGTTTTAAAATAGATGAAAAAAATTATATTTTATAACCCATATATAGAGCAGTGGTATGGTAAAAATGTTTTTAATTTTGTAACAAGAAGACATAATGTGTATAAATATTGGTATATTCTAGAAAATATAATAAAAAAATATTACAGTAATGTTTATATATATCTTGATCTTAAAGAAAATTCCTTTTATAGAACCTTTTTTAAAAGTCCTTTTATTTGTAAAATATTTGCATTATTTGAATTTTTGTTTTGGTGTGTTTTGAATAAAGTAAATTTTTTTAAATTAAATATAATTTTTAATATAGATGGTGTGGAAAGTGAAGATGCTTTGGTAGCGTTTGCCTTTAAAAATATAAAAGATGATTTTAAAATGGTGCAATTTACTAAAGCTAAATGCAAGAAATTTTTTTTTCTAAACCATTATCATATTTATACTAGTAAGATTTCTGATAACCTTAAAAAGGTTGGTGTTTATAGATTTTTGGCTGAAAGCGATTTGGCTAAAAATAGTGAATATTTTAAACATTACTTTCAATGGTATAAAAATAGTGTTCTGATATTGCCATATGTTTATAATAAAAGATTTATGTTACTTAATGATTTTAATATGCGAGAAAATTTTATGTTTGGCAACAGGCAGTCTATTTTATTTTAAAAGAACTGAAGATATTATTGACTGTATAGATTTTTACAATACCGATACTCTCCATCCAATGAGAAAAGAAATTTATGAAAAGCAAGATGAACTAAAGGATGTGATTTTTTCTAGGATATCTGACCTTACTAGTGAAATTCAATCAAAAGAGGTTTTAGGAAAAAGTATTATAAAAGATTTTTTTGCAAAAATTTACAACCTATTTTATGTAAAACAAAAAGAATATTATAAGTTTGATATGGTTAATGAATATAATAAATATAAAATGTTTATAGTGCCAGAAGAGATTACTGGATTGCCAGCTATAGGCTTTGTTGAAGGAATGGCATGCGGTGCAGCTTTTATCGGTTTAAGTAGTCCTATCTATAAGGATATGGGGCTTATAGAAAATTTTCATTACATATCTTATGATGGTAGTTTAAAAGATTTGGTAAAAAAAATAAGATATTTTCAGTTACATAATGATGAGCTTCAAAGAATTGCTAAAAATGGTTATGAATTTGTGATTAATAATTTTAATGGAGAAAAAATTGCACAGCAATTTTTAAATTATTTAAATAATGAATAAAATAGGATTTATAATTTTCTCTTTAGCTTCTGGAGGAGCTGAGAGAGTCTTAACAATATTGGCGAATGAACTTATAAGAAAATATAAAATATACATAATTACTTTTTCAAGTGATGATCCTTTTTATAGTCTAGACAGCAGGATAGAACATATAAAATTAGGTATAGACAAAGAATCAAAAAACATATTTCAATCTATTAAGAATTTTTAATACGTTTAGTTGTTTTAAAGAAGACACTACGAGATATTAATGCGAACATTAATATAAGTTTTATGACCCACACAAATATTTTAAGTATAATTGTATCAAAACTAAATGGGCAACATATTATTATTTCTGAGCGTGCAGCATATGATTTTTATAATTCATTAGCTTTAAACATTTTACGAAGAATAATCTATCCCTTTTGTGATATGCTAGTTTTGCAAACATTGTCTGATCAAAATAACTATAAATTTGCAACTAATAATATTGTTATTTATAATCCTGTTAGTGAAATTCAAAATATGAAAATGAATAAAAAAAATATAATTTTAGGAGTAGGTAGGTTGGAAAATAAAAAGGGGTTTTATAATTTGATCTTAGCCTTTGAGAAACTAAAATTAGATGATTGGCAACTACATATTGCAGGGGATGGTCCACAAAGAATTGAGTTGGAGAATTTAATAAAAAAATTAAGATTAGATAATGTTAAATTACTTGGCAATAAAAAAGATATATTTAGTCAATATGCAGTAGCTTCTATTTTTGTACTATGTTCTCAAAGAGAAGGATTTCCAAATGTACTTTTAGAGGCAATGTCTTGTGGCTGTGCTGTTGTGAGCTTTAATTGCAATTATGGACCTGGAGAAATTATAGAAAATAGAAAAAATGGAATTTTAGTAGAAGATCAAAATTTTGAAGAATTGGCCAATGAAATTAGGGCGTTAACAATGGATAATGATATGAGAAAAAAAATAGCTAGTGAAGCCGTTAGGGTAAAAGAAAAATTTTCTTTAGAAAAAATAGTAAAACAATGGGATAGCGTAATCCAAAAGGTTCTTGATGATTAACCTTGTTTTAGCAATACGTTCATTAAATATCGGGGGCGCAGAAAGACAATTTATAGAGCTTTTAAAAAATATTGATAAAAGTAAATTTAAAGTATCTGTTTGTACTATGTATGGTGGTTGTCAAGAAGTAGATATTATGGGTATAGAAAATATAGAATATTATAACCTTAAAAAAAAAGGTCCATATGATATTCTAGGGTTTTATTTGACTTACAAAAAGCTTTTACACCGTATAAAACCAGATGTCGTTTATAGTTTTATGCCTGAGATGAATCTTTTTTCCCTATGGTGCAAGCCTAAAAAAACAAAAATTATTTGGGGTTTTCGTGCTTCAAATATAGATTTAGATAAATATAATAATATTGCTAAGCTTGTTTTTTATTACAAAAAATATTTTCAAATAAAGCAAACCTTATTATTGCGAATTCATATAGTTCTATAGAATTTCATAAAAGTGTTGGATATTTTATGGATAGATCCGTTGTTATTCCAAACGGAATAGATGTCAATAAATTTATGCCAAATAAAAAAGAAAATAATAACTTTAGAGAGAAATACGGCATTGATCAAGGAGGCATTGTTGTAGGTATAGTTGCAAGACTAGATCCTATGAAAGGGTATATGGTACTCTCAAAAGCTGCAAAAGAAATACTTGAAAAACATAAAAATACAGTATTTTTTTCGGTAGGATGTGGTGATGAAAGTATTAAAATAGAATGCCAAAAGGTGCTAGAATACAATAATAGGTTTATTTGGCTTGGACAGCAATATGATGTAGAAAGACTGTATGCCGGTTTTGATATCGTTGTTTCTTCTTCCAGTAGTGAAAGTTTTAGTAACTCAATAGCAGAAGCCATGAGCTCTGGGTGTATGGTTGTAGTTACTGATGTTGGTGATAGCAGAAGGATTGTGGGGGATATTGGAGTGGTTGTTGAGCCAAATAATGTTGATGCACTACTTTATGGAATAGATAGGGCATTGCAAAGCAATTATAAACATATTGGTCGTATGTGTAGAGATCGAATACTAAATAATTTTTCTATAAAGAATATGATAGAAAGTACCCAAATGGAAATAATAAAATGTGTGGAATAGTTGGATTTAATAGTAAAAATAGTGCAAAAATAGATGCCATGTTAGATAGTATAAAACATAGGGGTCCTGATGGAGTTGGCAAATTTGAAAGCGATTTATTTTCTATGGGCCATGTTAGATTGTCGATATTAGATCTTAGCAAAAATGGTGATCAACCAATGTATTTTGAAAATATTGTTATGGTCTATAATGGTGAGATTTATAATTTTAAGGAGATACGCAAAGAGCTTATAAACTATGGATATCATTTTGTATCAAACACCGATAGTGAGGTCGTTCTAAAAGCTTATCATAAATGGGGTATAAAAGCTATTAATAAATTTATAGGCATGTTTGCTATTGCATTTTATGATAAAAGTAACCAAACTCTAACAATAATAAGAGATAGAACTGGGATTAAACCATTATATTATTTTTTTAATGGTAATGATTTTATTTTTGCTAGTGAATTAAGACCGATAATGAAATTTCAAAATAATTTAGATATATCAAATGATGCACTAAATGAGTTTTTTTGCTATGGATATATTTCATCAAACTTGTCTATTTTTAAGGATTGTTATAAACTACCAGCTGGACATTTTGGAGTATTTGATTTAAATCAAAAAAGTTTTAAATTAGAACAGTATTGGTCTGTTTTACCTTTTTTTGATATGCCTAAATTTGATATGAGCGAAGAGAAGCTCATAGATAATTTAGAAGAAGTTCTTGTTAATGCTTTTACCTGCACAACTGTATCCGATGTTCCTATAGGTGTTTTTTTAAGCGGTGGCATAGATAGTAGTATTGTAACTGCAATACTACAAAAGCATTGTGGTAATGTTAATACTTTTACTATAGGTTTTAATAATGAAAAATATAATGAAGCAGAATATGCGAAGAGCATAGCTAAATTTTGAAAACAAATCATCATGAGGAATATCTAGATATTTCACAGGCAAAATCTATATTAAAGAAATTCCGGATATCTACGACGAACCTTTTGCTGATAGTAGTGGAATACCAACTGTTTTAGTTAGCGAGTTTGCAAAAAAAAATGGCATAAAAGTAGTTTTAAGTGCTGATGGTGGTGATGAAATATTCTGTGGATATGAACGATATTGGAATATACATAAAATCGGAAAAGGGATGTTTAAAGTCCCAAAAATATTACGAAAATATATAGCCTATACTATGACTTCATCAAAAGGGTATGTTTTACCATTATTGGCTTTTTCTGAAAATCTAAAGCATAAGTATTATCAGTTAAAAGAAATATTGAATTGTAATGAATGGTTAAATTTCTATGAGCTTATGGTTCAAACTAATAAAAACTATGAAATAGAAGAGCTTTTTAAAAAACGAACATTTATTGAAAAAAACATTAGATCTTTAAATAGCTCAAATGAACATACTATGCAAGATATGATGTTGTGGGATTTTGATAGATATATGCCAGATGATATACTAACAAAAGTTGATAGAGCTACGATGAGTGTAGGAATAGAGGGGCGAGAACCTATGCTCGATCATCGAATAATAGAATTTATGGCTAGAGTTCCATTTGAGTTAAAATATAAAAATAAAACAAGTAAATATATTTTACGTAAGGTTTTAGAAAGATATGTGCCAAGTAAAATGTTTAGTAGACCAAAGATGGGATTTGGGATCCCTATGCTAGAGTGGTTTAGCGGCGATTTATCGTATTTATTCGATGAGTTTTTAAGGAAAGATAGAATACAACATAATTTATTAAGTGAGTATTGTATGGCTAATGAGCTTAAAAAATTAAAAAATGGTAAACAGCGAAACATAAATAAACTATGGTTTATTTTAGCATTTCAAATGTGGTATTTTAAATATATAAAATAACTTGTCATGAAGAAAATAAATGTATTGCAACTCATAACTGGACTTGGTATCGGAGGTGCTGAAAAGGTAGTATATGATATTTCTATTAATATAGATAAAGATAAATTTAATAATTATGTCGTTTCGCTATCTAAACAAAATGATATGCTAAAAGAATTTATAGATTCTGGAATTAGTGTAATATCTTTAAATAAAAAAAAATCTTTGGTTGATTTGCTTTGCATGTTTATAAGACTTGTAAAGTTTGTTTATGAAAAAGATATTGATGTTATTCATGCCCATATGTCGCATTCAATCATTGTTGCTACGTTGCTAAAAATTACGAAACCAAAAATCAAGATTATAACTACATCACATAGTTTAAAAATGGAATCATTGTGTCGTGAAATTTGTCTTTTTATATTTAAATTTTTACGCTTTAAGGATATTGTTTTTTCTGAAAGAATGGTTAGGTTTTTTTATATTAAAAACTATGAAATTTTACCAAATGGAATTGATATCTCTCGTTATAGTATTAATAAAAAAAGAATAACAGGTTTACATTTATATCAATTGGAAGACTTGAAGAGGTAAAAAACCATAAAGATATAATACGAATAGCTTATGAGATGAAAGATGGGTTTGATTTTGAGCTGCAAATAGTTGGTGATGGAACACTTAAATGCGAATTGCAAAAATTGATCGATGAATTAGGTATTAGTGACAACGTAAAGCTATTAGGATTTAGAAAAGATATTCCTTTGTTGTTAAATCAAGCACATTGCTTTCTACTGCCATCGTTATGGGAAGGTATGCCAATTGTACTTCTCGAGGCTGCTGCTAGTTGTTTGCCAATAATTTCAACCCCAGTAGGAGGAATAAAGGATTTTCTAGATGATACGAATGCAACACTTTCTTCTATTGCTGATTTTAAGCAGGAAATGATAAAAATGATAAATAACTATGATGCTTATTTGGTAAAAGCAAATAAACTTTATTTAAAAGTTAAAAATGAGTATTCAATTAAAGCAATAGTAGAGAGGCATGAGAGAATTTATTTGGAAGCTTTTCAAAAAACAGAAAGCATAACATGTGCGGGTTAGTTGGTTTTATAGATAAAAATAAAAATGAGCAAATTTTAGTAGATATGCTAGAGATGCAGGCATATCGCGGTCCAAATGATAGAGGTGTTTTTTTTGATGAAAAAAGTGGTGTTCACCTTGGCCACAACCGCCTATCTATAATGGATCTAAGCTCAAATGGACACCAGCCTTTTTTGAGTGATTGCGGTGGATATGCGATAGTTTTTAATGGAGAGGTTTATAACTTTAAAGCTATAAAGGGAGAGCTATTAGCCCTTGGCTATAAGTTTGTATCAAATTCTGATACCGAAGTTATTTTATACTCTTATAAAGAGTGGGGTGATGAGTGTCTTGCTAAATTTATAGGAATGTTTGCATTTGCTATTTTGGATAAAAATAAAAATGAGCTATTCTTATGCCGTGATAGAGCTGGCGTAAAACCACTTTATTACTATTTTGATGGTATAAATTTTATTTTTTCTTCTGAGATCAAATCTTTTCACAAGCATCCAAAATTTAAGAAAGAGCAAAATTTAGATGCGCTAGCTTATTTTTTTCAGTTTGGCTATATTCCTGCGCCTTATAGTATTTTTAAGGATTGTTTTAAACTTCCTGCTGGTTGTTATTTAAAATTTGATATTGTCAAAACGACATTTAAAATAACAAAATATTGGGATGTAGGATATTTTTATGCACAGCCAAAATTTAATAAAAATGAGAGTGAAATTTTAAACGAACTTGAAGATCTTTTAGACAGTGCAATAAATTTACGTACTATTGCTGATGTGCCAGTTGGCGTCTTTTTAAGTGGCGGATATGATAGCTCACTGGTGGCCGCTTTACTAAGCAAAACGCAAAAGATTGATACATTTACTATAGGTTTTGATGATGCTAGATTTAACGAGGCTGCCCACGCAAAGCAAGTGGCCACGCACTTTGGTACAAATCATCATGAGTATTATATAAATGAAGCCAACATGCTTTCATATATCGACACTCTTTCTTTCTTTTATGATGAGCCTTTTGGGGATAGCTCCGCGGTAGCGACCATGGCAGTTTCAAAAATGGCAAAACAAGATGTAACAGTTGCACTTAGCGCAGATGGTGGAGATGAACATTTTTGTGGATATAGCAAGTATTTCTTTTTACATAAATTTCAGGATATTTTTTCTACTTCGCTCAAGAGAAATTTGATAAAAATTGGATTAAATTTAATAAATGAAAAAATAGCTGACATGGCAAATCAAGCCCTGCCAAATAATATCCGCCAGACAAATTTCAGAGATAAATTTCTAAAGTTAAAAAGAGCTATAAATAGTAAAAATTTAGACGAAATGTTTATAAATGCAAGTAGTTATGTAGATAGGTCGGACGTAACTAAATTTCTAAAAATAGGGCTAAAACAAGAGTATATGAATGTGTGGAAAAATGAGCTCAAGCTTGATTTTTTAGATCATATGATGATGTGTGATTATAAACTTTTTATGTGCGATGATGTGCTTACAAAAGTTGATCGCGCTACAATGAGTGTTAGCTTAGAGGGACGTGAGCCACTACTGGATCACCGTTTGATAGAGTATTTGGCACGCGTTCCAGTAAGTATAAAACATAAGAATAATCAGCCAAAATATTTGCTAAGACAAATTCTGTACAAATATATCCCAAAAGATATAATAGACAAGCCAAAATCAGGCTTTCAGATCCCGCTTGCAAAGTGGTTAAGGGGTGATCTAAGATGGCTTGTTGAAGAGAATTTGGACTCTAGAGTCTTAAATGATGAGATATTTGATGTAAAACAAATACAAAATTTAAAAGATAGATTTTATGCTGGAGAAGAGCTTCAAAGTCTTATTTGGTTTATTGTGGTTTATCAAATGTGGCAAAGGAGATGGCTTGAGTAAAAGCGTCTTTATAGTGACAAATAGTGCTTGGAGTGGGTACAACTTTAGACTGAGCCTTGCAAATCACCTAAAGAAAAATGGTTTTAAAGTGTCGTTTGTTGTTCCATTTGATGAAAAATACTCAGCTTTGTTGGAAGAAAAATTTGAAGTTTTTCATATAAATTTTGATGCAAAAGGTATAAATCCGTTAGTTGATCTAAAAACTTTTTTTAGCTTGCTGGCCCTTTATAAAAAGGAGAAGCCAACTTGTGTCCTAAATTTTACTATTAAGCCAAATATTTATAGCTCACTTACCTGTAAAATTTTAGGCATTTGTTGTATTAGCAATATCACGGGACTTGGGACAGTTTTTATAAAACAAAGTTTTGTAACAAGCATAGTTAAATTTCTTTATAAGATATCGCTAAATGCAAACAAGGTTGTCTTCTTTCAAAATTTAGACGATAAAGATCTATTTGTAAATTTGGGCATTATTTCAAAAGAAAAATGCGACCTCCTACCAGGAAGTGGTGTAGATATAAATAAATTTGCCCCAAGACAAGAGAGCAAAAGAGGCGAAAAATTTAAATTTTTGTGTGTAGCAAGACTTATAAAAGATAAGGGTATTGTTGAGTTAGTCGAGGCTGGTAAAATTTTAAGAAAAAAAGAGATGATTTTAAGATATTGCTACTCGGAGAAAAAAATGTCAAAAATAATACTGCCATTAGCGACGAAGAGTTAAATTTGTGGCTTAAAAACGACTTTTTGGACTATCTTGGTATGAGCGATGATGTAAGTAAGGTTGTAGCTAGTGCTGAGTGCGTCGTACTGGCGTCATACAAAGAGGGAATGTCAAAAAGTTTATTAGAGGCCGCATCCATGGCAAAGCCATTAATAGCTACAAATGTTAGTGGTTGTAAAGAAATAGTAGATGATGGAGTAAATGGCTTTTTGTGTGAGCCAAAAAACTCTATAGATCTCGCTGAAAAAATGGAAAAAATTTTAAATCTTGATAAAAGCATTCTTGAAAAAATGGGTAAAAACGGTAGAGAAAAGATGATTTTATCTTTTGATGAGAATATTGTCCTAGAAAAATATACGAAAGCTATTATGGACTAAACAGCTAAATACCTTTTTTGCCTAGTATTATCTCAAATGTTTTAAATATAGTTTTTATCTCCAGCCAAAGCGACCAGTGCTTTATGTAGTAAAGATCATACATTAGCTTTTGCTTGGCATCAAGTGCATTCGCGCCATAAGGGTAATTTACCTGTGCCCAGCCGGTAATCCCTGGGCGGACGATGTGGCGTTCATTGTAGTAAGGTATCTCTTTTTCAAAGAAATTTATCCAGTATCTTCGCTCTGGTCTTGGGCCTATCAGGTGCATCTGACCGCGAAGCACATTTATGCACTGTGGCACCTCGTCGATACGAGTTTTACGCATAAATTCGCCAAATTCAAAGACTCTCTCATCGTTTTTGCTAGCGAAATTTAGCCCCGTCTTTTTCAGCATCAACCACCATCGAGCGAAATTTGATACACTCAAATTCTCTATTTTCCAGCCCAACCCTATTTTGTAAGAAGTAAAGGCTGCCAGGGACTGCTCGTCTATCTTTTTCTTTACATAAAATTTAAGCACAAAAAGTATCACAAGAAGCAGCGAGCAGCTTACATAGTCGATCACGCGTTTTAAGGCGTATTCAAAGGCATTATAAGGCTTTATATCGTTTAAAAAGTTTAAATTTTCGCCATTTTCTGGGATATAGCACTTTTGCAAGTAAATTTTAAAAAGCTCTCCACATTTAGAAATTTGATCTTTTTATACTTCGTCTTAAACTGCAAAAGCGTGAGAAATCTCACCAGCTTGCTATCAACGGGCTTTTGGGTATTTAGCACTATTAGTCTTTGATCGCCTGATTTTATGAGATTTTCTAGCGCACCTCGCAAAGCTTTAGCGTCGCTATTTTCAGGGGATAAAAATTTCACCTGGACAAATTTCTTTCTAAGCTTCTCTAGCTCGAGTTTGGTGAAAGCATATTTTTCGCCAAGGATGATCATAGGCCTATCCCTTTATCTTTATTTTAAATTTGCATTATAAAATTCGCCTAATTATACCCAAACGTGCTAATTGCATTTTTAAAAAAAGAGTTAAGGTTAAAATATGTCTCAGTAAATTTCTTGCTGTGCTTGTTTTAGCGCTCATATGCGCCATTTCTTTTGCGCTCTCAAACACATTTTTGGCTAAATTTCACACAAGCCCACTCATCATCTCTATCATTTTAGGTGCCATTTTTGCAAATCTTTTCACAAAACAAACTCAAATTTTAAAAAGTAGTGGCGTCGTAGCGATCGCAGGGAAGCAAATTTTAAGGCTAGGCATCATACTTTTTGGCTTTAATATAAGCCTTAGCGAGATCGCAAGTGTCGGCACCATTGGCGTGACATACGCAGCTTTTATGGTATTTGCGACCTTTTGCTTTGCGCTTTTTACCGCCAAAGCTTTGGGGCTTAGCAAGGATAGTGCCGTGCTCATTGGCTCAGGGGCAAGTATATGCGGTGCAGCTGCTGTTATGGCTACACAAATGAGATAAAAGCAGACGCAAACAAGCTTGCTATCGCCATTTGCACGGTGGTGCTCTTTGGGACGATTGGTATGTTTATCTATCCATTTATCGCTAAATTTCTAGCTCTCACGCCACACCAAACTGGCTTTTTTATCGGCGGCTCACTTCACGAAGTAGCCCATGTAGTGGCAGCTTCAGCAGCATTTGATAGCACAGCAAGCAGCACCGCTGTCATCATAAAAATGCTTCGCGTCATCATGCTAGTACCATTTTTGTTTTTGCTAAATTTCTTAAATTTAAGCCAAAATAGCGGTGGCTCAAAAATAAAAAGCATACCTTGGTTTGCGCTATTTTTCTTAGTGGCGATCTGCATTAGATCTTTGCCATTTTTCCCTGAAAATTTGGTGCAAATTTTAAAGCTAGCAGCTAGCATCTGCCTTTGCGTCGCGATGTGTGCTTTGGGGTTTGGGATAGATAGGAGTATATTTAAAGCGACAGGCAAAAAGCCATTTTTGCTAGCATTTTTTATATTTTTATGGCTTATTTGCTCATCGCTTGTTTTTGTTAAGACTCTTTGCTAGTTTTTAGTTTTTGCAAAAACTCTTCGATGTTGTATTTTGCCCTGTAAGCTGGGCTTAAAAGATGTATCAAAATGTCGCCAAGGTCCATCACGATCCAATCAGGTGAGCTCTCCGTACCTATAAATTTCTCTCCAAGAGGCTTAAGCTCCTCTTTTAGATCCTCAGCCAGCGAGTAAGCGTGCCTCTCGCCAAGCGTAGTAGCGATAACTACGGCCTTTACGAAATAATCATCCCCGCTCATATCAAACACTTGTATCTCTTCGGCCTTTTTTGCGTCTAAAACCTTAACTATACTTTCGGTGCGCTCTTGCATCGATCTTTCCTGCATCTTTAATCCTTGGTAAAAATTTATAATCTCATCTTTTATCTCGCTAGGCAGCTCATCAAGCCCTTTTTGATGCCTGATCTGCGACGAGCTAACATCCACGTGCACTGTCCATTTTTTGTAAATTTTGCGGAATTTCTATGTGATTGCGCTTGGCGATCACAAACTGCACTAAATTTTTTAGCTCCTCGTAGCCATGCCACTTATCAAGCGTGGCTAGGTGGTCCGCGCCTATTATGAGATAAAATTTCTCTATCTTGAATTTCTCATACAAATACTTAACCGTCTCTATGGTAGGCACCTGGGCGAGCTGAAATTTATCTCATAGTCTGAGATCTCGACCTTCTCTAGGCCGCCCCAAATTTCTCTTATCCACTTTAGGCGAAGCTCTGGCGGAGCTGAAAATTCGCTCTTAAAGGGACTTATAAAAGTTGGCATGATGATGAGTTTGTCGATGTCAAGGCCACTTAGTGCCATTTTCACAATGCTATCGTGTCCTAAATGAACCGGATCAAAGCTCCCGCCAAAAAGTGCTAACTTCATCTATTAAAGTGCCTTGTTTATATTTGTTTTAAAATTCTTTTTTGTAGAATTAGGCGTAATTATATCAAAAGGAGCTAAGATGTCAGTTAAAGTAGCAATAAACGGCTTTGGGCGTATCGGTAGGTGTGCTGCTCGTATTATTTTAGAGCGTGATGATGTTGAGCTTGTCGCTATTAACGACACCGCAACAAGGGATATGACGAGGTATTTGCTCAAATACGACAGTGTGCATGGCGAATTTAAGCAAGACGTTAAGGTGATAAGCGACGATTTTATAGAAGTAAATGGCAAAAAGATAAGAGTTTTTTCTACAAGAGATCTAAACGAGCTTAGCTACGCAGACTACGGCGCGGACGTGGTTTTAGAGTGCACTGGCAAGTTTTTAACCACTGAAAAATGTGAGCCATATCTTGCTCGCGGCGTCAAAAAAGTCGTCATGAGCGCTCCCGCAAAAGACGACACGGCGACATTTGTAGTTGGCGTAAATGACGATAAATACGCAGGCGAAGCGATCGTCTCAAACGCAAGCTGCACCACAAACGGCCTAGCTCCAGTAGCAAAGGTGCTAAACGATAAATTTGGCATCGTAAAAGGGCTGATGACTACGATCCACGCATATACAAATGGCCAAAGCCTAGTTGATGTAAAAGCTAAAGATTTCCGCCGCTCACGCGCTGCAGCGCTAAATATCGGACCTACGACCACCGGAGCTGCAAAAGCGATCGCTAAAGTGCTCCCCGAGCTAAGCGGCAAATTGCACGGTCAAGCAGTGCGCGTACCAGTGGCAAACGTCTCAATGGTCGATCTAACTGCGGTTTTAAAAAGACCAGCTAGCAAAGAGGAGATAAACGAGGCATTTAGGGCGGCTGCGGAGTCAAATTTAAAGGGAATTTTATTCGTTGATGACGACTACAGAGTTAGCAGCGACTTTTGCACAAGCACCTTTAGCAGCATCGTAGCGAGTGACACTACGCAGGTCATCGCTGATGATATGGCGAAGGTCTTTGCGTGGTATGACAACGAGTGGGGCTACTCAACAAGGCTTGTTGATCTTGCTAAGATCGTGGCTACAAAGTAAATTTAAAGGGTGAAAAATGAGTGATATTTTATCGATCAACGACCTTGAGCTTAATGGTGCAAAAGTCTTTATAAGGTGTGATTTTAACGTGCCTATGGACGAGTTTTTAAACATCACTGATGACCGCAGGATCCGCTCAGCGATACCAACTATCCGCTACTGCTTGGATAATGGCTGCAGCGTGGTTTTGGCCAGTCACTTAGGGCGTCCAAAAAATGGCTATGAAGAGAAATTTTCACTTCAAGGCGTGGCTAAGAGGCTATCAAGACTGCTTGATAGAGAGGTGATATTTGCTGAAGATGTGATCGGAAATGACGCTAAAACAAAGGTTGCAGCTCTAAAGCCAGGCGAAATTTTAATGATAGAAAATTTACGCTTTGAAAAGGGCGAAACCAAAAACGATGAGGCTTTGGCAAAAGAGCTTTCAGGTTTTGGCGAATTTTACATAAATGACGCATTTGGCGTTTGCCACAGGGCTCACGCATCGGTTGAAGCGATCACTGAAATTTTACGATGAGAAGCACAAAGCAGCGGGATTTTTACTACAAAAAGAGATAAATTTCGCTCAAAATTTGATAAAACATCCATCACGTCCATTTGTCGCAGTCGTGGGCGGCTCGAAGGTTAGCGGCAAGCTTCAAGCCTTACATAACCTTCTTCCACGCGTAGATAAGCTCATAATTGGCGGCGGTATGGCATTTACATTTTTAAAATCACTTGGCGAGAACATCGGAAATTTGCTCCTTGAAGAAGAGCTCATCGAAGATGCAAGGCAAATTTTACAAAAAGGTAAAGAGCTAGGAGTGAAAATCTACCTACCAGTGGATGTCGTCGCTGCTCAGACATTTTCAGCTGAAAGTGCCGTAAAATACGTCCCTGCCCAAGAGATCCCAAATGGCTGGATGGGGCTTGACATTGGGCCTGCGTCGATTAGGCTATTTAAAGAGGTTATCGCAGATGCGCAAACCATCTGGTGGAACGGACCTATGGGCGTTTTTGAGATGGATAAATTTAGCAAAGGCAGCATCAAAATGAGCCACGCTATCATCGACACTCACGCGACAACCGTCGTTGGCGGCGGCGATACGGCTGACGTGGTCGAGCGCGCAGGCGACGCTGATGAGATGACATTTATCTCAACTGGCGGCGGTGCTAGCTTGGAGCTAATAGAAGGCAAAGAGCTGCCTGGCATAAAGCCGCTTAGAAAAGAGGAGTAGGTCTTGAAATTTCTAGCGAATTTAAAGTGCAACCACACAAGAGCAAGCTTTAGAGAGTACGCGAAAATTTTAGACGAAAATTTAAGCGCAAACGACGACGTGAGCGTATTTGCTCCAGCTAGTGCCTTTGATGAAAAAAGGCATCTTTTTAGACTTGGGGCGCAGAATTTCTACCCGTGCGAGAGTGGGGCATTTACTGGAGAGATCGGCAAGGCGATGCTTGATGAATTTGAGATCAAAGATGTGCTGATCGGCCACTCTGAGAGGCGTGAAATTTTAAACGAAAGCGAGAAGTTTTTGCGAGCGAAATTTGACTTTGCCGCAAAAAATGGCTGGAACGTGATCTACTGCATCGGCGAAAATTTAAGCACAAATGAAAGCGGAGCGACCAAAGAATTTCTAAGCCGCCAGCTTGAAAATATAGACCTAGATTATAAAAATTTCAGTTATCGCCTACGAGCCGATCTGGGCGATAGGAACCGGTAAAAGTGCTAGCATAGAGCAGATAGATGAGGTGCTAAGTTTTTTAAAGACAAAGGCAAACGTGCCGCTACTTTACGGCGGAAGCGTCAATGCAGCAAATATCGCTGATATCGCAGGTATAAAAAGCTGCGATGGGGTACTAGTAGGGACAGCCAGCTGGGACGCGAATAATTTTCTAGGGCTTATTAGCGCGGCATCTCGCTGATAAATTTAAACGATCTTGCAAATTTCACCCTGCGACAGGCTATTTGCCTAGTCTTGGGATGAAATTTACTGCGAAACATTTAAATTTACCTAGCGATATATCCGCTTGTTGGTTTGTGTTTAAAATTTAAATATCGCTTAAAAGTCAAACAAAATAAAAGGAGAAATGATGATACTAAAAGGTAAAAAAGGTCTGATCGTAGGTGTTGCTAATGCTAAATCAATAGCTTATGGCATCGCAAAAGCTTGTCACGATCAAGGTGCGCAGATGGCATTTACATACCTAAACGACGCTCTTAAAAAGCGCGTAGAGCCAATCGCTGAGGAGTTTGGTAGCAAATTTGTCTACGAGCTTGATGTAAATAACCAAGCACATTTAGATGGGCTTGCTAGCCAAATCAAAAAAGACCTTGGCGAGATCGATTTTGTTGTGCATGCGGTGGCTTACGCACCAAAAGAAGCGCTTGAGGGCGAGTTTGTAAATACGACAAAAGAGGCATTTGACATAGCGATGGGCACTAGCGTTTATTCGCTACTAAGCCTTACTCGCGCGGTCCTACCGGTGCTAAAAGAGGGTGGTTCGGTGCTAACTCTTACATACCTTGGCGGACCAAAATTTGTGCCACACTACAACGTCATGGGCGTTGCCAAAGCGGCACTTGAGAGCTCAGTTCGCTACCTAGCACACGACCTTGGCGCTAAAAATATCCGCGTAAATGCGATCAGCGCAGGCCCAATTAAAACGCTTGCTGCAAGCGGAATAGGCGATTTTAGGATGATTTTGCGCTACAACGAAGTAAATAGCCCGCTAAAACGCAATGTCACGACTGAAGACGTCGGCAACAGCGCTATGTATCTGCTTAGCGACCTAGCTAGCGGCGTAACGGGCGAAGTCCACTACGTAGATTGCGGCTACAACATCATGGGTATGGGCGACGTGGCTACCGACGCCGAGGGCAACACTATCCTAGCTTGGGACGCAAAATAATCTACTGATATAAATTTGGCGGGGAGGCTCGCCAAATTCTTCTTTTAAATTTCACCAAATTTATCGCAAGGACAGAAAATGAGAGCTTTAGACGAGCTTATAGATACAAAGGAGCCAGGCTGGGCACTGATCGAAGAGTGGCTAAAAGAGGCCAAAAATGACTATGAAATTTTACCTTGCGATGAGAGCAGGGCGCAAAGTGAGCTTTTAGGGCTTCAGGTCACCACTCGATCGCCGATGGGAGCGCTTGTTTATGGGTGCGGTGGCATAGTGATAGATGGCGGTTGGCTGCGCCTGCTTGGCTCAGGATGCGAGCAGATGAAGCGCGGAATTTACAGCTTTAACCTTGGTAAAAGCTTTAGCGAAGCAGGGCAAATGCCTAGCTATTTGCTTGTGGCGGATGATGTTTTGGGCGGATTTTTTGCGGTAAATGGCGGCGCTTTTGGTGGCAAAGCTGGCAACGTCTTTTACTACGCACCAGATAGTGGCAAATGGGAAGATACACAGCTTGGCTACTCTCAGTTTTTATACTGGGCGCTATGTGGGGATATATCTAAATTTTACGAGCTTTACCGCTGGGATGGCTGGCGCGAGGACGTGAGAAATTTTAGCCTTGATAAGGTTATGTTTGCGCTGCCACCACTTCTTTGGCAAGACGCCGACATAAGGCTAAGACTAAAAGATATGAAAAAAGACGGCGTTAATATCGATAAGTATTTTGTTTCTTTGTTTAAGGGGGAGAAATAGGATTGATTTTGTAAATTTTGGCTTTTGCAAATTTTAAAATCTTACTCACTCACCTTAGCAACTTAACAAAGAAACAAAACTTTAAATTTCTAAAAAACTATTTTACAAATTTTAAAATTCCATTCACTCGCAAGAATTGACTACTAAAATTTGGCTTCGCTTGCCGCTTAGCTCAAATTTTAGAGCCGAAATTACTCGCTCATGAAATTTTAAAATTTGTTTGATATTTGCAAGATCAAATGAAGCAATTTTACAAATTTTAAAATCTTACTCACTCGCCTTAGCAGACTATTAAATTTAGGTCTCGCAAAGCTCACCACTAAATTTGGAGCCGTGATATGCCAGCTCTAATTTTAAAATTTATCAGAGTATCTTAACCGCATGTGGCACTATAGTGCTATCGCATGCCACTTTGAACGTCGTCGGGGTTGGGGGATCGTTAAGGGGAAGGGAGCGACTTCGTAATTCAAGCCTCTTCCCCTTAACAAAGAAATAAAACTTTAAATTTTAAAAATCTATTTTGTAAATTTCAAAATTTCATTCACTCGCAAGAATTGACTACTAAAATTTGGCTTCGCTTACCGCTTAGCTCAAAATTTTAGAGCCGAAATTACTCGTTCATGAAATTTTAAAATTTGCCTGACGCTTGTCTGATTTGACAAAATAAATTTGTAAATTTTAAAACCTTGCTCACTCACCTTAGCAGACTACTGAAATTTAGAGCCGTGATATGCCAGCTCTAATTTTAAAATTCGCTTGAATATTTTTGTAAAAAAATTAAATATTTTTAGTTTGTGGTCACAAATTTTAAAATTTAAATTTCACTGAGCGGTAGGTCTGATCAAACCTAAATGTTAGCAGATTTTGCAGTATCCCAAAAAGTACCATAAAGGTGACGAAGCTGCTTCCGCCGTAGCTAAAAAACGGCAGCGGCACGCCCACAACCGGCGCAAAACCGATCGTCATCGAGACATTTACCCCTACGTAGACAAAGATGAGTGCGGCTATGCCAGTGGCGGTCACCTGCGTGAAATAATCATTCTTAAGCCCGTAGTTTAGGCTAAGTAAGTGCGTTATAAGCGCTCCATAAAGCCCAAGCAAAAGAAGCGCTCCGTAAAAACCAAAACGCTCGATATTATAAGCAAAGATGAAGTCACTTGTGGCGATTGGCAAAAATTTAAAGTGCGTTTGCGTCGCCTCGTCCTTTGGTTTGCCTTTTAGTCCGCCGCTACCTATGGCGATGATGCTTTGCTTGACGTGGTAGCTTGGCTCTTCGGCGATGAAGTCGTGGATCCTCTTTTGATAATCATGTAAATTTTCATATAAAACTGGCGCCGAAAATCCTATGGCAAGGATGATGCAGATCCAAATTTTTTATTTACGCCGATGACAAAAAGGATGGTGTAGCCAACTATCAAAAGTATGAGCGCGGTGCCAAGATCAGGCTCTTTCATGATGAGCGCAAATGGCAAAAGTATGTAAAAACTAAGCCTTAAAAAGTCTTTTAACCCGTATCCATCGGCCTCTGGCGGGCGCTGCTTAACTAGATAGGCTAGCATCAGCAAAAAGGCTGGCTTCATGAGCTCTGAGGGCTGAAGCGTGAAGTGAACGAAAGGGATCTCCAGCCAGCGCCTAGCTCCAAGCTTACTAACGCCAAAGATATCAACACTTAAAAGCAGCACGATGCAGACCCAGTAAAACATTGGGATGATCCAGTCGATGCGTCTAATAGGCAGCAAAAATGCGATGCAAAATGAGACAAATCCTATGCCAAAATATACAAGCTGTTTGTTTGCCAAAATGTCGTTTGCTTCGGAGACTAGGATGTATGAGATGGTTATGATTGGGATGATCAAAAACGGCTGAATAAAATCAAAATGTGTTAAAATACGCCGATCTAGTTTTATCAAGAAGCAAACCTTAATTTTTGGGCTAGATTATATCACAAACAAGGCTTTGATTTTGGTTAAATTTAATGTTTTAAATAGCTCAAGACTCGACATTGCAGTAGCACATGAGCTTCAAATTTCACGTAATCAAGCTTTAAATTTGATAAAAGACTCTCTTGTAAGCGTAAATTTAAAACCAGTCTCAAAACCAAGCTTTTTACTGAGCGAAAATGATGAAATTTGCGTAAATTTTGCCAAAAAAGAGGTGCAAAACGAATACGAAGTAAATTTTGACATCCCTATCATCTATGAAGACGACGATCTCATAGTGCTAAACAAGCCCCCGCAAATCGTCGTTCATCAAGCCCCAAGCGTCAAAGAGGCGACACTTGTTGAGTGGCTAAATAAAAAAGGCTTTATGCTTTCAAATTTAAACGGCGACGTAAGAGCTGGCATCGTCCACCGCCTAGATAAGGGCACGAGCGGCGCTATTGTGGTTGCTAAAAATAACTTCGCCCACGCAAAACTAAGCGAGCAGCTAAGCGATAAGAGCATGGGGCGGATCTATCTAGCACTCACCGACCTACCTCTAAAAGAGGACGATCATCATCGACAAGCCAATCGGCAGAAATCCAAACAACCGCCTAAAAAAAGCGATCGTGGCGGACGCTGAAATTTGCCAAAAGCGCCTTTGTAAATTTGCTAAGCGAAGGCGGAGTAAATTTGATAGCAGCAAAGCTTTTTACAGGCAGGACGCACCAGATAAGAGTGCATCTTGCTAGCATAAATCGCCACATTTTAGGCGATGATTTATACGGATTTAAGAGCCAAGGCGATAAAATAAGCAGGGTTATGCTTCACGCTTATATGCTCTATTTTATCCATCCACGAACTGGTAAAAGGGTAGAATTTACCGCAAAAACGTATGATGACTTTAACCAAATAATTTACAAAAAAATTCCCAAGGAGATTTTTGATGAAAAATTTGCCTACGCATATTGACACCATTTTTAGTAGCTTTCTTAGCGGGATGCGGCTCTAGTGTACCGACTCAGCAAAGCACGTCACTACCAACAATTACAAGCTTAAAAACTATTTCGGACATGACAGAAGTTGGCTTCGAGTGGAACCCAGTGAGCGATGAGAGCGTCGTTGGTTACTATCTTTACCGCTCAAATCCAAACGATGCAAACTCAAAAATGCAACTAGTTGCAAACATAAAAGACCGCTTTGCTACGCACTATGTGGATCGCGACCTAGCTCCAGAGACCACCTACTCATATCAGATGAGAACCTACTCAAGCAACGCCATCTCTCAACCAGGTGCGATCGCAACCGCTACAACTAAGCCACTACTTGACTCTGTGCCATTTGCGCAAGCTATCACAGGGCTTCCAGGCCGCGTAAAAGTGATCTGGAGACCACATCCTGATAGCACCGTAGCAAGCTACATCATCCAAAGAAGCGATGCAGGAGCTAATAAATTTAGTCAGATCGCAGAGGTAAATGGCAGACTAAACGCCGAGTATATCGATACTGAGGTAAAACCTGGTAGGTCTTATGAGTATAGGATATTAGTAAAAACTTCTTCTGGCGTCATCTCAAAACCAAGCCAAAATATAAGCGCCACAACAAAGGAGTTACCCTAAATCAGTAACAAACGTCCAAGCGACCAAAAATGCACCAAAAAAGATCATCTTAACGTGGGATTACGCGCCGGCTGAGGATTTTGCTTATTTTAAGGTTTATAGAACGACAAGTAAAATTTTACCTTATACATATCTAGCAAAAACAACTAGCAACACCTACGAGGACCTCATAAACACAAACGCAGCGACAAGGTATTATAGAGTCACAGCTGTCGATAAAGACGGTCTTGAGAGCTTGAAGCAAGATGAACCTATCGTTGGTAGCACACTTGGCGCACCAAAAACTCCAAGCATAAGCGCTAGCTACGATGGCAGCGGCGTAAATGTAAGCTGGAGTGCAGTTGATAGAGCTAGCTCATATACAGTTTATAGAAGCGGTGCTAGCGAGAAAGTCTTTAGCGGTATAAGTGATACTGGGCTTAGAGATGACAGCGTCCAAGCTGGCGCTAGCTACTCTTACAGCGTCGTAGCAGTCGATGAATACGGCATCGCCTCTGATAAGTCATCAAAAGCAGAAGTTAGCATAAAATAATGCCAAATTTCATCGCTTCGTCCTTAAAAGAGCTCTCGTTTCCATTTGGTAACGACAAGATCAAATTTCTTTGGCAGGCAAATGGCCGAAACGAGAGGCTCATCTACACAAAAAATGAAGATGAAGGTTTTTTCTAGTCGTAAAGCCTGGTAAAACTGGCGTCGTCGTAAAGGGAGAAAAGCTTACAAAGCCTGCTAAAGTTGGCCTTTTGCAAGAGGCACTTGAGCTTTTTAAAGAGCAAAGTTGTAACGACATCATCAGTCAAGCATTTGCTGTAAAAAAGACAAATTTGACCAAAAAAGTGAGTGAAATTTTAAGCCTTGAAGAGTTTGTGCCAGCTTTTTGCGAGCTAAAAGATAAAATTTAAAGAGATTCTTATTGAGATCGGCTTTGGCTCTGGCAGGCACTTGCTCTATCAGGCTAAAAACAACCAAAATGCCCTAGTTATCGGCATAGAGGTCTATAAACCAAGCATCGAGCAAGTAGCAAAGCTAGCTAAGGCAAATGCCCTAGAAAACGTGAGGCTTATAAATACCGACGCAAGGCTCTTGCTCTCGCTAGTTGGATCAAATTTCAGTTGATAGAGTATTTTTACACTTTCCAGTGCCATGGGATAAGGCTGAGCATAGACGTGTGGTCTCATCGGCGTTTGCGCTTGAGTGCGAGAGGATACTAAAGCTTGGCGGTAAATTTGAGCTAAGGACTGATAGTAAGGAGTATTGCGACTTTAGTTTGAGTAAATTTTTAGAGCCCGCAAACTCAAAGATAGAGGCTTTTAAAAATAGAAATTTAGAGGTAACTAGCAAGTATGAAGACCGCTGGAGACGCCAAGATAAGGACATTTACGATGTCATTTATACTTGTGAGGCAAAAAGCGATGAGAGCGTTTTGGCTGGAGATTTTAGCTTTAAGGAAAAGACAAGCGTAAAAAATATCATTAAAAATTTCAAAAATTTCATCATAAAAAAGAGGATCACTTTTTACATTTTGAAGAAATTTATACTATAAACGAGGGTGAAATTTTGCTAAAAGTCGCCTTTGGAGCGTTTAACAAACCAGAGCAGTGTTTCATCAAAATAAGCGATGAAAAAAGCGAATATTTTATAAAAAAACCGATCTTAATACGTGAAAATTTAGCAGCACACGAGCTTTTGAAGGAGTATTTGGCTGATGCAAGAGATAATTAGTGCAAGAAATTTAAGCCTAGCTTATGAGCGCAACGAGGTTGTGATCAATAGCGTAAATTTAGACATCTACGCAAATGACTTTGTCTTTATCACAGGCAAGAGCGGAAGCGGAAAGAGCACGCTTTTAAAGTCATTTTACGGAGAAATTTCGCCCCTTGCTGGCGAGCTAAATGTCTGCATGACACAAATGGACGATATCGATGACAAAAGACTTTGCGAGCTTAGGCAGCGAGTTGGCATTATATTTCAAAACTACCGCTTGATAAATGAGTGGAATGTCGAAAAAACGTCATGCTGCCACTCATCATCAAAGGCGTCAATCAAAATGTGAGCAAAAAGCAGGTGGCTAAACTTTTAAAACATGTAAATATGCTTCACAAAGCCGATAAATACCCTCGTGAGCTAAGTGGCGGCGAGCAGCAAAGAGTTGCCATGGCAAGAGCGCTCGCGCACAATCCAAATTTGCTCTTATGCGACGAGCCAACGGGAAATTTAGACGAATATTCAAGCGACGTCATCTGGTCGCTTCTAAAATCAGCCAGAGAATTTCTAGGCACAAGCGTCGTCGTGGTGACGCATCACATCCCATCAACGCTTCGCATCCCATACCGCCACTTCGTCATAGAAAATGGAGGCGTGCATGAGATCGCTTAAAAACCACCTTGGATTTATCCTGCCGTTAATCGCGCTTTTATTTTCAGTGCAGTTTAGCCTCACCGCAGACAAGATCGTAAGAGAGTATGAGAGGCTTATGGGAAATGACTACAACATCGTGGTGGTCTCAAACAAAGAGCTAAGTGAGCCCGTGCTAAAGCCAGTAGTTAGCACGCTAGCTAGCGTCGAGCCACTAAGCCCGCAAAAGATAATAGACCGCCTATCAAACGACATCTCAGCTAAAAATTTATCCATCCTTCAAAATGCCTTACCTAAATTTTACTCGCTAAGACTAAGCGAATTTCCATCTCCAGAGTATATGGAGGAGATAAAGCAAAAGCTTTTGAAATTTGATGGTATAAGCAAGGTCGAGACATTTTCAAAGACCCATGACAAGGTCTTTAAGATGCTAAATTTAGCCAAAAGCATATCTTATGCATTTATGGCGATACTTTGTGTTGTTGGGCTTATGCTTATGCTTAAGCAGACTAAAATTTGGCTATTTGAGCATAGAGAGCGCATCGAGATCATGACGCTTTTTGGCGCGCCATTTTGGTTAAAATCAGCCATGCTATATAAATCAGCCATGGTTGATAGCATAGTTGCGACCATTGTTGTTGGTGCGTTTTTCTTTTTCTTACCAAATTTTGAAATATTTAGAGAAAATGCCGCAAGTATCGATGTAGTCTTGCCTAGCCTTGATCTTTCAAGAGATATATTTATCTTATTTGGCGTGGCTGTGGTTTTAAGCATTTTTGCTGTTAGTTTAGTGATGAGTAAGGCTAGAAAAAGCACGATATGAAAAAAGGAATTTTTACACTTTTGCTAGCATTTAGTCTAGCTTTTGCATCAAATACTAAAGAGAAGATAAAAGACTCCAAAAACTCGCTAAGATCGACGCAGGCGATGAGTGAGCAGCTTAGTAAAAAGCTTGATGACTTGGCTGGTGATATCGTAACTGGCGAGAAAAAACTGCGCGGCATAAGTGGTGATATCACAAATTTAAAGGGTCAAATTTCAGTTCTTGAGACAAATGCTTCAAAAGCACTTCTTGAGCTTGATGATCTAACAAAGCAAAACAAAGAGCTAGAGCGCACCCAAAAAGAGCTAGAGCAAAATATGATAAGGATCATCGCAGAAGATCTCTCGTTTGATCTTATGATGTCTGCAAGCGAGGGCAAACAAAGTGAAGAGAGCATCATCTCATCGCAAATTTTAACCAAGCTAAATGCCATAGCCAAAGAGGACTTTAAAAGGCTTAGCGAGAACTACGAAGATACGATTGAGAAGATAAAAAACAAATCAAGCAAGATAAATGAGATAAACTCAAGCATAAAAAACTATAGACGCAAGCAAAATGATCTACAAAGCCTAGAGAGCACGCAGAAAAATACAATAAACGGGCTAAAACGTGATAAAGAAATTTACAGCAAAAAGCTAGCCAAGCTTCAAGCTCAGCAAGACGAGCTAAGAAAGACGCTTGAGCAGCTTGCTATCATGCAAAAGCAAGAGGATGAAGCCGCACGTGCAGCCAGAGAAAAGCAAGAAAGAGCAGCTAGCAAAGGTGGCAAAAAGGGCGAAAAGAGCCAGCCAATGGGCGGAGGCTATCAGACAAGCTCTGTTAAGAGATACTCAGGCTCAAGGACGATCGCTCCGCTTGATAGCTACTCTGTAAAGCAAAAATTTGGCAATTACGTAGATCCAATATACAACATCAAAATTTTCAATGAGTCAGTCATACTTCGCTCAAGCACGCCAGATGCGAAGGTAAAAAGCGTGCTAAATGGCAAGGTCGTCTTTGCAAAAGCGACTCCGATGCTTGAAAATGTCGTCATCATCGAAAACGAAAACGGCATCCACACGATCTATGCTCACCTAAGCCAGATCGCGCCAACTGTAAAGGTCGGCTCAGTCGTGCAAAAAGGCTATGTTATAGGTAGGGTTAGGAACGATCTAACCTTTGAAGTAACGCAAAGAAACTACCATATCGACCCGCTTGAAATGATCTCAAAATAGTCACTTTGTAAGCGTTATTAGCTAAATTTAAAGCCTTTTTGGCTAGAATGCGTGAATTTCAAGGAGCATGACAATGAGTAAGAGAAAACGCGTATTGGTCAAATTTTCAGGCGAGGCCTTGGCTGGAGAAAATGGTTTTGGTATAGACACAGCTGTGCTTAAATTTATAGCAAGCGAGATAAAAGAGCTTATAGAAAATGATATCGAAGTTGGCATCGTAATAGGCGGTGGCAACATAGTGCGCGGTGTGAGCGCTGCAAAAGATGGTATCATCAAGCGAACAAGTGGCGATCACATGGGCATGCTAGCAACCGTTATCAACTCGATCGCGATGCGTGAAGCTTTAGAGAGAAGTGGGCTTGAAGTAAGAGTGCAAAGCGCGATCAAGATGGAGGCGATCTGTGAGACATTTATCGTAGGACGTGCGCAGCGCCATTTAGAAAAGGGCAGAGTTGTTATCTTTGCTGCAGGCACTGGTAATCCATTCTTCACGACAGATACAGCAGCTACGCTAAGAGCTATCGAGATCGGCTCAGATATGATCATAAAAGCGACAAAAGTTGATGGCGTTTATGACAAAGATCCTAAAAAATTCAAAGATGCAAAACTTCTAAAATCACTAAACTACGAAAAGGCGATGAGCGATGATATCAAGGTTATGGACGACACTGCCATAGCTTTAGCAAAGGACAACGCACTGCCGATCTTAGTTTGTAATATGTTTAAGGCTGGAAATTTATTAAAAATAATAAATGAAGAAGAAGCAGCCCTATACTCAGTTGTAAAATAAATTTCAAAAAGGATAAAAATGAGAACAGAACAAATCACAGCAAGAGCGCTAAAACAAGTAGGAGATGACAGATATAAGCTTTCACTTATCGTTGCAAAGCGCGCAGAAGCACTAGCAAATGGCGCTATAGCTTTAGTTGATGCTGATACTTCAAAGATGAAATTTGCCGATATCGCACTACTTGAAGTGGCTGAGGGCAAAATAGGCTTAGAGGCAATAGTTGAAGGAAAATAGTCTTTTTTTAGAGCAGTTAATAGAGCAAATTTTAGCTTGCAAAAACGTTTCAGAAGCGATAAAACTGCTCTTTTCTCTTTGTGAGAGAAGTGAAATTTTAGACAAAGCTATCGACAGCTGCGTCACATCTCACGCTGGACAATACCGCAAAAGTGGCGAACCATACGCCATCCACCCCATCTTAGTAGCCTCTATCGTAGCAAATATGGGCGGCGATGAGAGCATGGTTATAGCTGCACTTCTTCATGACGTGGTCGAAGATACTGACGTAACTTTAGGCGAGCTTCAAGCTGAATTTGGCGATGAGGTTGCAAAGCTGGTTGAAGGGCTTACAAAGATAGTTGCCATTAGAGAAAACAAGCTCGCAAGCTCAGATAGCAACGAAAAACTGGCAAGCTCAGCGCTAACTTTTAGAAAGATGCTCTTAATCTCCATAGAAGATGTGAGAGTCCTTGTCGTAAAGCTTTGCGACAGACTTCACAACATGCTAACTCTTGAGGCGCTAAGGCCTGAAAAGCAAAAACGCATAGCCGAAGAGACGCTTATGGTCTATGCTCCGATCGCTCATAGACTGGGAATTTCATCGATCAAAAACATCCTTGAAGATCTAAGCTTTAAGTATGCGATGCCAGAAGAATACGCAAAGATCGATAGCTACCTAAACAAAAACAAGCAGCAGCTTAGCTTAAAACTAAATGCTTTTCACGAAAAGGTAAGTCAAATTTTACTTGAAAATGGCTTTATCGAGGGCACTTTTGAGATACAAAAACGCATAAAACACTACTACTCGATCTATCTAAAGATGCAAAGAAAGGGCATTTCTATCGAAGAGGTGCTTGACTTGCTTGCCATTAGGATCATCGTGCAAAAGCCGCTTGATTGCTACCTTGCACTTGGAAATTTGCATATAAATTTTAACCCTCTCATCTCAAGATTTAAAGACTATATCGCGCTTCCAAAGCAAAATGGCTATCAAACGATACACACAACCATCTTTGATAACAAAAGCATATTTGAGGCGCAAGTTCGCACTTATGATATGCATAAAACCGCTGAATACGGCGTCGCTGCGCACTGGAAATATAAAAACGGCGAGGGCAGCCTCTTAAATCCAAAGCTTGACTGGCTAAATGACATCAGCATGCAAAATAGCGAGAACGAGAGCAACGTCGAAGAGCTATATGAATACGCAAAAGATAGCCTTTATATCGAAGATATCGCAGTTTATTCTCCAAAGGGCGAGGTCTTTACTCTGCCACGTGGTGCTACGGCGCTTGATTACGCTTATGAGATCCACTCAGAGATCGGACTTTACGCAAAAGAAGCTTATATAAACCGCGTTAGGATGCCGCTTCTAACGGAGCTAAAAAATGGCGACATCGTTAGGATAGTAACTGGCGAAGAGGCTAAATTTCGCTGTTCGTGGATAAATAGTGTGCGAACAGGCAAGGCAAAGGCGACGATAAGGTCATTTTGTAAGCAAAAGATCAAAGATATAAACTACAAAATGGCGATAGATATCTTAAAGTCGGTATTTAACGTCTCAAAAGATAGAATTTTAGAGTGGGTAGAGTGCGAAAATTTAGGTAAAAAGGTCTTTCGTGCAGCAACTGATAGCGAGTATCTGCAAGAAGTGGCAAATATGCTTAAAAAATATATCAGAAAAGAGCGCCCATTTATGATCTCTTTGGGCGACAAATATCAGATCAAAAAGCAAAAATTTGAAAATATAGTGATCTACTCAAACCACAAAATTTCAAATGTCGAGTTTGATTATTGCTGCAATCCAAAAAGGGGCGATAGCATAGTTGGCTTTAAAAATGGTCACACCGTGACAGTGCATCACAAGCTTTGCGAGCGTGCTGGCAAGCTAATGGATAAAGGCGATGAGATCATCTTTGTCAAATGGACGAGAAATGCCCCGCATAGGTATAAAATTTTATTAAATTTTAGAAAACAGAAAAGGTGCGTTGGCTGAATTTTTAACATATCTTGCTAGACTTGATATAAAATTTAGCTACAATCTCGCTAAACGAAGCAAATGATCTTAGCGGAGATACGTTTGAAATAAGCGTCGAAATAGCAGAAAACATCGATGCAAACGAGATCAAAGAGAAGATCAAAGATAGATATAAGATTATTGATTTTGTTTCGCAAAGCGACCCATATCATAATTAGGAGAGAAAAATGGTTCAAGATATAGACGATATTTTACAAGAGATAAACCGCGGCGTTGCCGAGATGATCGATGCTGAGAGAGTTGAAAATTTAGTTAAAAATTATTATGAAAAAGGCGAAAATTTCTACGTAAAAGCAGGTTTTGACCCAACAGCTCCAGACCTTCACCTAGGTCACACAGTCGTTTTAAACAAGATGGCTTTGCTTCAAAAGCATGGCGCGATAGTGCAGTTTTTGATAGGCGATTTTACCGCTCAAATAGGCGATCCAACAGGCAAGTCAGCCACTAGAAAAAAGCTAGATCAAGAGACCGTTTTAAAAAATGCCAAAACCTACGAAGAGCAAGTTTTTAAAATTTTAGATCCTAAAAAAACTGTGATAATGTTTAACTCAAAATGGTCAAATGAGCTAGGAGCTGCTGGGATAATTGAGCTAACTAGCACATTTTCAGTAGCTAGAATGCTAGAGCGAGATGACTTTGAAAAGAGGATAAAAGCGGGCAATCCTATATCAATCTCTGAGTTTATGTATCCGCTTCTTCAAGGCTATGATAGCGTTGCTATGAAGTGCGACATCGAGATGGGCGGCACAGATCAAAAATTTAACCTTCTAATGGGTAGAACCTTGCAACGCACATATAACGTCGGCAAAGAGCAAGCCGTCATCATGATGCCTCTTCTTGAGGGGCTTGATGGCGTAAATAAAATGAGTAAGAGCCTTGGCAACTACATAGGCGTAACTGAAAATGCAAATGATATGTTTGCAAAAACGCTTAGCATAAGCGACGAGCTAATGTGGCGCTGGTACGAGCTACTAAGCACAAAAACTCTTGGCGAGATAGAAGAGCTGATGAATGATGTAAATAGTGGCAAATATCATCCAAAAAAGGCAAAAGAGGATCTTGCTTATGAGATAACAGCGAGGTACCACGGCGAGGAGGCTGCTAAGGCTGCTATGGCTGAATTTAACAGCGTGCACTCTCAAAATCAGCTACCAACTGATATGAAAGAATTTAGCTTAAAAGCGCCGATTTGGATAGTCGAAGCTTTATCTCAGTGTGGGCTAAGTGAGTCAAACTCTCAAGCAAGGCGAGATATAAAAGCAAACGCAGTTAGCGTCAATCAAGAAAAAATTAGTGATGAGCAGTTAAAATTAGGAGCAGGCGAGTATATCTTGCAGGTTGGTAAGCGTAAATTTGCGAAGATAAAGGTTGAATAAATGGAGTTAAAGCCATTAAAAATAGGTAAATACGAGATAAGATACCCGATATTTCAAGGCGGTATGGGGCTTGGCATCAGCTGGGACAAACTAGCTGGCAATGTGAGCTTAGAAGGCGGTCTTGGCATAATTAGTTCAGTTGGCACAGGCTACTATGAAAACCGCAAATTTATAGATAAAGAGCTAAATGCAAAGCCTTTTGGAAGCGAAAATTTCTACTCTACAAAAGGCCTTCGAGCAGTCATAGAAAATGCACGTAAAATTTGTGGTGACTTGCCACTTGGCGTAAATATAATGTATGCTGCAAACGACTACGCAAGGGTGGTTAAAGACGCTTGCGAGGCTGGTATAAATATCATAGTCTCAGGTGCAGGTTTGCCTACAAATTTACCTGAATTTACACAAAATTTTAAAGAGATAGCACTTGTGCCGATCGTCTCAAGCGCAAAAGCACTAAAGATCATCTGTAAGCGCTGGCTTCAAAGATATGAGCGCTTGCCAGACGCTGTCGTGCTTGAAGGGCCGCTAAGTGGTGGGCATCAGGGCTTTACATACGAGCAGTGTCTTGACCCTGAGTTTTCACTATTTAACCTCATCCCGCAGGTAAAAGCCGAGATCAAAGAGTGGGGCGACTTTCCGCTCATCGCAGCTGGTGGAATTTGGGATAAAAATGACATCGAAAAGGCGATATCGCTTGGAGCAAATGGCGTTCAGATGGGCACACGCTTCATCGGCACTCACGAGTGTGACGCAGACATCGGCTTTAAAGAGGTATTGCTAGCAGCTGAAGAGAAAGACATCGAGCTTATAAAGAGCCCAGTTGGCTACCCAGCTCGTGGCATAAGAACAAATTTGATAAATTTAGTCGATAAAAGAATGGGGCCAAAGATCCAGTGCATAAGCAACTGCGCTGAGCCCTTGCCAAAGAGGCAAAGAGGCAAAGCAGGTGGGATACTGCATCGCGGATAGGCTATTTGACGCATATAGCGGCAAAAAGAGAGCGGGCTATTTTTCACTGGAGCAAATGGCTACAAACTAAAAGAGCTAATAAGCGTAAAAGAGCTAATGCATAAGCTGGTACATGGTGAATGAAACGGGTTTTAATATCTCTTTTTCTAGCATTTAGCTTTATTTTTGCGGCGACAAATTCGGAGACTTTTGCCAAATTTGATAGAAATTTTATGGCTCTAAACAGAAGCGCAAAGATCAAGCTTCACAACGATATAAAAAATATCTATGTTGATGCGATCATTAAAAACGACAAAAACACGAAAAAACAAGCACTTACTAGGCTAATAACAAGCTCAAAGGCGCTTGGCTTTGACTCAAGCGCATATATAAGAGACCTAAATGCGATAAACGGCGTAAAAGGTGCCAGCGCGCCAGCGGTTTCGCCAGCTTTAACGCTACTAAGTGCCACAAAGGTAAATGATACTTTGGTGCTTAAATTTAACACAAAGTTAGATACTGCAAGGCTAAAAACATCGTTTGCCAAACAGCAAAACGCCTACAAAAATATCATGGATATTGATGGCAGGCTAAATGGCAACCCACTAACTTATAAAAATTTCATCTCAGACTACATCCACATCTCGCAGTACGACAAAAACACCGTCAGGATCATCTTTTCTGACAAGGTGCAAAAGACGATAAAAGCAAATGCGACTGGGGATTTGCTAATAATCAGCGCTCAAAATTTCATCTCAAATGAAAATGTAAGAGCGCCACTTAATAAGCTTAAAAATAAAAATGAAAAGCCAGCACAAAGCGCAGTAGAGCCAAATTTAAAGTCTGAGCCAGCACAAAGTGAGCCAGTAGAAGAGCCTTTGCCTCCAGTTGCGACGGGTAAGTTTTCACGCAACAAAACGATCGTTATCGACCCAGGTCATGGTGGCACAGATCGCTGGTGCGGTAAATGGCAGTTTAAAAGAAAAAACAGCCGTTTTAGGTGTAGCCAAAAAGCTTGGCGAGATACTAAAATCTCGTGGCTACAAGGTCTATTTCACCAGATCAACTGACGTTTTTATAAATTTAAGATCAAGAACAAAATTTGCAAACGACAAGATGGCTGACCTCTTTGTCTCTATCCACGCAAACGCCGCTCCAAACGCTGCTAAAGCAAAGAGCATGCACGGCATCGAGACCTTTTTCTTATCGCCTGCAAGGAGCGAGCGCAGCAAAAACGCAGCCGCACTTGAAAACAAATCAGACATCGAAGAGATGAACTACTTTTCGCAACAGACATTTTTAACGTGCTAAACCGCGAGAAGATCATCGCCTCAAACAAGCTTGGTATCGACATCCAAAAGGAAATTTTAGCAAGTGCTAGAAAGGTCTATGCAGCCAGTGACGGCAGCGTGAGAGAGGCGCCATTTTGGGTGCTTGTGGGCGCTCTTATGCCAGCGGTTCTTGTAGAAATCGGCTATATCACGCATCCAGTAGAAGGCGAAAAACTCTTTAATGAAGCCTATCAAAAAGCCCTTGCAAACGGCATCGCAAACGGCATAGATGGATATTTCGCAAAAAATAGATGAAAAATGCAAATTTGAGCTTTAAAGGGCAAATTCCATTTAACGAAGAGTTTGGCGATATCTACTTTAACACTGAAAACCCTGGCTTGAGAGCGAATTTGTCTTTGCGAGCGCACTTGATGAAATTTGGCAGAGCAAAGATAGCTTTATAGTTGCCGAGACTGGCTTTGGTGCTGGGCTAAATTTCTTCACGCTTTGTAAAAAATTTAAAAATAGCTCCAAAAAGCTTCACTTTGTTAGTATCGAAAAAAGTCCTATCAAAAAAGATGATCTTTTAAAAATTTACTGAAAATTTAGGCATTTTTAAAGCTTATGCCAAAAAGCTAGTTTCGCTCTATCCACCGCTAATCCCAGGCATACACCGCATAAATTTCGCCCAAACATCACCCTTGATCTTTGCTACGGCGAGGCAGATCAAATTTTGCCTGAACTTGATTTTAGTGCTGATATCTGGTTTTTAGACGGCTTTGCCCCAAGCAAAAATGGCTCGATCTGGAGCGAAGAGGTTTTTAAGCATATCGCAAGGCTAAGCAGGATTGGCACCATAGTTAGAACCTACTCGTGCGCAAAAATGGTAAAAGTAGGGCTAAAAAATGCTGGCTTTTTACTGAGCCTAAAAGAGGGCTATGCTAGAAAACGCCAGATGAGCAGCGCCGTGCTAGAGAAAAAGGATGAAAATTTAAAGGATGCTTGGTTTGCGAGGTGCGAGCCAGTTGCCAGCGTAAAAGGCAAAACAGCGCTTGTTATAGGAGCAGGTGTGGCTGGACTTGCCACTGCTGGAGAGCTAGCCAAAAATGGCTTTAAAGTGGTGATCGCCGAGGCAAAGAGCGAGGTCGCGACAAATGGCTCAGGTAATCACTGTGGCGCCTTGATGCCACTAGTTACGAAAGCCTGGGTAAATTTAGGCCGCATGCACATAAATGCGTTTTTGCAAGCAGTGAGATTTTACAAGGCAAATTTGCCAAAAAGTCTCATCAAATTTAATGGCTGCATCGACTATGCGTTTGATGATGAGCTAGTTAAAAGGTATGCCTCGTGGCAGGATCAAAACGCGGAGTATATTTTTAAATTTGACGAGAGTTTAAAGCCATATCCTGGGATATTTATAAAAGAGGCGGCTTATGCTAGACCAAGAGAAATTTGTAAATTTCTATCAGGCGGTTTTGAAATTTTATTTAACCACGAGTATGAGAGCAGGACACATCTGAAAAATGGCAAGATAAGCGTTAAATTTAAAAATAAAAAAAGCTTGGAGGCTGATATCTTAGTCTTTTGCACAGGTAGCAAAAGTAGCGAGATATTTAAAGACTATGACATGCAAATAAGCAGCGTCAGAGGTCAAGTCACACACCTAAAACCAGTGCTAAAAAATGAGCTACCACTAAGCGCAAAAGGCTACATCTGCCCAGCTGTAAAAGGTGTGCAAGTCATCGGCGCAACCTACGCTAGAAATGAAATTTGCGACACGCCTAAAGAAGAGGATAATGCTAAAATTTTAAGCGACGTGAGTGAGTTTTTTGACACCAAAGAAGCCACCATCATCGGCTCACGTGTGGGATATAGAAGTTATAGCGGAGATAGATTTCCGATAATTGGCGCTTTGCACGATGAGGAGTTTTACAAGCAAAACTACAAAGGGCTATTTTGGAGTAAAAATAAAGATAATAATCCAAAAGCAAACTACGAAAAAAATGTCTTTGTAAATTTCGCTCACGGCTCGCGTGGCCTTGGTACGGCGATACTTGGAGCAAATTTGATAACGGATCTTGTGCTTGCACGCCCACTTTGCATAGAAAGATCGCTATTTTTTGAGCTTCATCCTGCTAGATTTTTGATAAGAAAACTAAAAAAAGGACTAAAATAGTCAAATTCCTTAACATAAGTTAAGAACTATTATCAAAACTTGCATTATAATCCTTCGCAAAAAGGATACAACTTGAGCAAAATTTATAATCTTGACAAAGACACAAAGATAGTTGAAAAAAGCGTCGTTAGCAAAAGGCTCTTTCAAAACAAAAACGCAAGTGTTGATATATACGCATTTGATGAGGGTGAGGAGCTAGATCATGAGATGCTTTTTATAGATAGCCTTGCCTTCGTCATTGACGGCGAAGCGCAGCTTGAGTATGGCGAGAAGCAGATGAAGCTTAGACGTGATGAAGCCTGCCTTATCGAGGCAAAAACCTGGCGAAAGCTCAAATTTACAAAGAAGACAAAATATTTACTAATAGATTTTAAGGAGAATGTTATGATAGATCATTTAGACAAAGCGAGTGTTTTTAGTCTCGCAGATGCCGTTAGCTACGAGAGTGGCAAGATAGTTAGCAAGACGCTTGTCAAAAACGAAAATGGCTCGATGTCGCTGCTTAGTTTTGACAAAGACCAAGAGCTCTCAACCCACGCTGCCCCTGGCGATGCGCTACTTATCGCGCTTGATGGAGAGCTTGATTTAAAGATAGCTGACGAGAGCTTTCATCTAGTAAAGGGCGATAGCATCGTGCTTCCAGGTAAGATCCCACATGGTCTAAAAGTGAAAGACAAATTCAAAATGCTTCTAATCGTCACAAAAGACAAAATGTAAAAATAAGCCCTATTTTAGGGCTTTTCTCTTTATAAATCACATTAAATTTACCCTTAATAACCCAAAAAGCAAAGTCATAATATAATCCCTTTAAAATTTAAAGAAGAGCTATGAAAAAAGAAAATTCCAAACTATTTTTACTACTATTTTTGGGCGCGCTTTCAGCTTTTGGCCCATTTGTCACAGACCTTTACCTGCCAGCACTTCCAGCCATAACTGAGTGGTTTGGCACAAGCGTTTCAGCAACCCAGCTAACTCTTACGACCTCGATGGCAGGCCTTGCGATAGGTCAGCTAATAGTTGGTCCAATCAGCGATAAATTTGGGCGAAAAACACCACTTACCATCTCGCTCATCATCTACACGATTAGCACGATTTTTATATTTTTTACGCAAAATATCCAGTTTTTTATCTTTATGCGCATCATCCAAGGGCTTGCAAGTGCGGGCAGTCTGGTTATCTCAAGAGCCGTTGTGAGCGACCTTTACAAGGGTCACGAGATGACTAAATTTTTTAGTCTTATGATGGTTGTAAATGGTCTTGCTCCGATATTTTCACCAATAGGTGGCAGCTTGCTACTTAAATTTACCGACTGGCGCGGCATCTTTATGGCGCTAACTATCATCGGCATTGTGCTATTTATCGCAAATTTTTACTTCAAAGAGAGTCTAAGTCCTGCTAACCGCCTAAAATTGCCTTTGCTTCAGACCTACAGCGTCTTTGGCAAAATTTTAAGAAAAAAGAAATTTACGTTATTTATCGCGATCCAGACATTTACGATGGCTGCGATGTTTGCCTATATCGCGGCATCTTCTTTTATCTTACAAGAGTTTTACCTGCTAAGCCCAGTAAGCTACAGCTTTTGCTTTGGGGCAAATGGCCTAGCCATCGTCATAGGTGCTAGGCTTGCAAGCTTGCTAAATGAACGAAAAGCGCTAAAAACTGGTCTTTTTGGCACCTTGTTCGCTAGCATTTTTATAGCGTCTGTGCTTTGCTCTAAATTTGAAGTGATCGGCGTTATCATCGCATTTTTCTTGCTTTTGCTCTTTACTGGCTTTATCTTGCCAACGGCCTCATCACTTGCGATGAATGAGGGCAGGGAGTACGCTGGCTCGGCCTCAGCGGTGCTTGGATTTTGCCCATTTTTCCTAGGTGGCATCATCTCGCCATTAGTTGGGCTTGGCGACATTTTTTACTCGACTTCAATAGCTATTTTAGCTTGTAGCGTGCTTGCTTTTATCTCATTTTTAGGGTTAAAAAGAGTTGCGTAAAATTTCATCTTGTCTCAAACACAAAAACAGCCGATGAGAGCGTTATAAATTTAAGCGTTAGTAGAATAGAGTTTTTAAAATTTGATCTGAATTTGAGCAAATATGACGCGCTTGTGGCAACCTCTAAAAATGCCTTTAAAGCTTTAAAATTTAATGGTATTTCGCCTATAAATTTACCAGTTTTTGCTATCGCAAATAGTTGTGCAGCATCTGCAAGAGAGTTTGGTTTTAGAGAAATTTACACTGGGCAAAATGCTCATGGAGATGACTTTGCAAGAGAAATTTTGCCACTTTTAAAAGGCAAAAAGGTTCTTTATCTAAAAGGCAAAGATAGCGCTTCAAATTTCTTAGAAATTTTGCAAGATGGCGGCGTAAATATAAAGGCGATCGTTGCCTATGAAAATGTCTTAAACCCTTGCAAAATGGAGCTAAAACCACCAAAAAATAGCATTTTGATCTTCGCATCTCCAATAAATGTGAGAAATTTTTTAACTAATTTTGGCTGGGACGAGAGCTATCAGACGATAAGTATCGGAAAGGTAACTGCAAAAGAGCTAAAATTTAGCACGCCACTTGTTAGTCAAAGTCAAGATATAAACGCTTGTATCGCACTTGCCAAAACGTTACTTTAAGCAAAGAATTTATATAATTTTATTGCCTGAGTGAAGCGAGTCAGCATTTTACGGGGTCCAACACTTTTTGTTAGCGAAAAGGTATGGGTGCCTTGCGATGTGGCTTCGTTTGAGCCTTAAACAGCGAGAAGTTGCAACCTTTTGGTATCCATCTATTTGCAAGATTGGCTTTGTTTATGGGCCACTCTTCTATGCGACGCCCACTTGGGTTTTTAAATTTACGGAGATAATATGAACATTCTCATAATAGGAAGTGGCGGCCGCGAATACGCCATTGCTCTAAAACTAAAAAGCGAAAAAAATATAAATTTATACTTTGCGCCCGGAAATGGTGCAACCTCACGCCTTGGTGAGAATTTAAACATAAAAGACTTTCATGAGCTAGCAAATTTTGCCAAAAAAAATAGTATCGAGCTAACTATCGTGGGACCTGAAGCGCCTCTTAGCGAAGGCGTGGTAGATATCTTTAAAAAAGAGGGTTTGCTCATCTTTGGACCAAGCAAAGCAGCTGCTAGACTTGAGGCTAGCAAGGCCTATATGAAGGACTTTTTAGCTAGAAATAATATAAAAACTGCAAAATATTTAAACACAGACGATAAAGAAAAAGCATTTAAATTTATTGATACCCTAAGCGCTCCGATGGTCGTAAAGGCTGATGGACTTTGCGCTGGAAAAGGCGTGATCATCGCAAATTCCAAAGAAGAAGCCAAAGAGGCAGTTAGCGACATGCTAAGTGGGGCTAGCTTTGGTGATGCTGGTAAATTTGTGGTGGTTGAAGAGTTTTTGGACGGCTTTGAGTTAAGCTTTTTTGCCATTTGTGACGGCGAAAATTTTGTAAGCTTACCAGTGGCGCAAGACCACAAACGCCTACTTGATAACGATGAGGGTCCAAATACTGGTGGCATGGGCGCTTACGCTCCAAGTCCGCTTGCTTCAAAAGAGCTTATAAAAAGGGTCGAAGAAGAGGTGGTAAAACCTACGCTAAAAGGGATGAAAAACGAGGGCAGTCCGTTTTGTGGAGTGCTTTTTGTGGGGTTGATGATCGTGAAAAATGAGCCTTATGTGCTTGAGTTTAACGTGAGATTTGGCGATCCTGAGTGCGAGGTCTTGATGCCATTAATCGACGGAAATTTGAGTGAAATTTTGCTAAACGCTGCAAAGGGTGAGCTAAAGCCTATTAGTTTAAAAGATGAATTTGCTGTTGGCATCGTGATGTCTAGCAAAAATTATCCTTATAAAAGCAGCCCAAAGGCTAAAATTTCAGTTTTAAATGATGTAAAAGATGCACATATAGCTTACGCAGGCGTGAGCAAAGAGGGTGATGAAATCTACGCAGATGGCGGCAGAGTGCTAGTCTGCGTGGCGACTGCAAAGAGCATAAAAGAGGCACGTGATAAGGCCTATGAGCTTTGCGAAAATGTCAAATTTGACGGAGCACACTATAGAAAAGATATCGCGTGGCAGGCTCTAAAATGAGTATGCAGATAGAAGAGAAGCTTCAAAACGAAGAAATTTCACTTGCTCCTTTTGCTAAGAGGATCATGGCGTTTTCTATCGATGAGATCATAGTTTCGTTTCTTTTTATGATCATCTATTGGGAGCCTCTTTCTACTAGCACTAACTATGATGACGCTAGAAATTTCAGTATTAAATTTATTTTGGCAAGTGGTAGCTTTAAAAGTCATCTATCACACATTTTTTGTTTGGTATTATGGTGCTAGCTTAGGGCAGATGATAACAAAGACGATGTGTATAAATGTAGAAATTTTAGATAAGCCAAATTTAACTCAAAGTCTTGTTAGAGCGATATTTAGGATAGTTAGTGAAGCTTGCTTTTATCTTGGCTTTGCGTGGGCACTTTCAAACCCTGCAAGGCAGACGTGGCAAGACAAAATAGCAAAAACAGTGGTGATAAATGCGTAAAATTTTATTTTTAATTCCGGTTTGTTTTTTTAGTTTAAGTGCAGCAGTGCAAGATGTGCAGCTATTAGCTGATGATGTGAAGCAAGATAAGGGCATCGTAACGGCAAACAAAAACGTCGTTGTATATTCGCAAGAGTATCTTGTGACGGCTGATTGTGCTGTTTATGATCAAAACAACTCAGTCATTGAGCTCTTTGGCAATGTCAATATGATGAAGGGCAAAGATGAGGTCTCTCGCTCAAACTACGCTAAGCTAAATTTGAAAAATAACAACGCTGCCTTTGAGTCGCTCTTTATGATGAATAAAGACATGGAAGTGTGGATGAGAAGCGATGAGAGCAGCTCTGATAGCGAGTACTACAGAGTAAGAAAGGCGATGGTTTCAAGCTGCAACGTCCAAGATTCTGACTGGAGCATCACCTCAAGCTCAGCCATGCTAAACAAACAGAGCAAATTTCTGCATCTTTTTAACCCAGTCTTTCGCATAGCAAACGTGCCAGTATTTTACTTGCCATACTTTGGCTTCTCAACTGATACTACAAGAAGGACAGGGCTTTTACCACCAGAGCTTGGATATGGCAAGTCAGAGGGCTTTTACTATAAGCAGCCAGTCTATTTTGCACCTTATAATGAGTGGGATCTGGAGTTTGATCCGCAGATAAGAACAAACAGGGGCGCTGGAATTTACGGTGCTTTTAGATTTACTGATTCGCCTGATTCAAGAGGTGAGATCAGCTTTGGTTCATTTACTGATAAAAACAGCTACCGAGCCAAGCAAAAAAGCGAGACTTCAAACAGAGCTGAGCTAAAAAACAAAACTCACAAAGGTGTCGGGCTAAAATATGAAAGAGATAAGCTTATAAAATACCTTAGCGAGGCCGATCTGCAAGAGGGCATGTGGATAGATGCAACCAAGCTAAATGATATAGACTATTTAAATTTAAAGGGCAGGGACGATGACTATGACTCACTTGTGACCTCTAAATTTAACTACTTCATAGCAAATGACGATCACTACTTTGGTGCCTATGCGAAATACTACATAGATACCGAAAAGATCGGCTCAAAGAATGAAAACAAAGATACGCTTCAAGAGCTTCCATCGCTTCAGTATCATAAATTTACAGACGATATAGTCTTGCCAAACATCTTATATTCAATCGATCTTCAATCGCATAGATATGATAGAAAGATAGGCGTTAGAGCAACTCAGTATGAATTTACGCTGCCAGCTTCAGTGCATGTGCCGCTATTTGATGATAGCCTAACGTTTTCTTTTTACGAGTATCTTTACGCTTCAAGGATAAACTACGAAAACAAGATAAATTGATTTGATGACAAAAGAGAAGATAAACACGCAAATTTTGTAAATAACTACCATAAATTTGCCCTTCATACAGACCTTGCAAAGGCGTATGAGAGCTTTTATCACACTTTAAATTTTGGTGCTGAATATTTACTACCAGGATATAGAAAAGGAAATTTAGACGACGAGTTTATCTACGATAAAGATCTAAATGAGTATGAAAATTTCTTAGCTCAAGATCAGAGCAAAGAGGAAGTTTCTGGCTATTTGACGCAGTATTTCTTTAACGGCAGTGGTAGAAAAGTCGTAAGACACAGCATCTCACAAGGTTACTACACAAAAGATGATGAGTATTCAAATTTAAAAAATGCCATCTACCTATATCCGTTTGAGAATTTTAGCCTTTATAACAAGCTAGAGTATTCACACAAAGATAGAGAGCTTAAAAAGGTGCAAAACGGACTTTACTATACGCACGATCTATTTTGGATAAATATGCTCCATACGATGAAAAAGAGCGATAGTCTTGCTAAAAACAGCGCAACAAAAGATAGCTACTTTACAAGCAGTGCAGGCGTGAAGCTCCCGCATCAATATAGTCTAATTGGCGGCTGGCAATACGACGTTGAGAGAAGCTACACAAAGAGCTGGAGAGTTGGCGTGCTTCATCAAAGAAAGTGCTGGAACTACGGGCTAATTTATCAACACGATGTCGAGCCGACAACAACGACAAATGGCTCAGCCTCAACTAAGAAAAGTGGCATCTACTTTACTATAAATTTCTATCCGATGGGCGGCTTGCACTATGACTTTTCACAAAGCAGCACCGCTTCATCAAGTAGCAAATAAGATGGCTAGATAATGGCAAGCGTTAAATTTAAAGATCAACTGGATGCAGCCAATAAGCTCATCGAGATCTTGCCAAAAAAAGAGCTAAATGACGCTAAGACGATAGTTCTTTGCATGTCGCTTGAGTCAGTTATCCTGACTGATGTGGTTTGCAGGGGGCTAAATTTAAGCTATGAGATGCTCTTTAGCGAGCCAATCCCTGCGCCAAACAACAGCGAATGCGACGTAGCGATAGTTAGCGAAACTGAGGATATAGTGCTAAACGATCCTCTCATAAAAGCTTTTAACATAAGCTATGACTACATCTACGGCGAAGCGCATAGAAAATATGAAGAGAAAATTTTAAAAAATGTCTATAAATACAGAAAAGGAAATTTGATAGGAGAGCTAAAGGGCAAGAATATTTTACTAATCGATGAGGGGTGTGAGACTGGCATGACGGCACTCATCTGCATAAAGACGCTGCTTGATGTGAAGGTAAAATCCATCTCATACGCAACGCCGATGATAGCCACTGATGTCTTTGCAAATTTAAATGATATGGTCGATGAAATTTACACGATAAACAAGATCGTTGATTTTATCGATGTGGATTCGTATTATGAGAAAAAGATCGAGGCTACGAGCGAGCGCATCATGTCGATATTAGAAGAGAGCCCTCACTATTTACCGTTACAAAAACAACAAGGAGATAAAAATAATGCAATATAGTATAGAAGTCAATAATCAGGTCGAAATTTTTGACCTTAATAAAGTAGCTAAACAAGCTAGTGGGGCAGTGCTTTTAAGGGTGAAAAACACCGTAGTTTTAGCAACTGTGGCAAGAGAAGATGTGCAAGTTGAAGAGGACTTTTTACCTCTAACGGTACAATACATCGAAAAAGCTTACGCTGCTGGCAAAATACCAGGAGGTTACGTCAAGCGTGAGACTAAGCCAGAGCGACTTTGAGACGCTAACAGCTCGCATCATAGATAGATCACTTCGCCCACTTTTTCCAAAAGGCTACGCATACCCAACACAGATCGTTGTCATGGTACTTTCAGCTGATCCTGAGGTTGATTTGCAAGTTGTGAGCCTAAATGCGGCTTCAGTTGCACTTTACCTTAGCGACATCCCTGTAAATCGCCCAGTTTGTGGTGTAAGAGTTGGATATATAGATGATAAATTTGTCATAAACCCAAGCAACTCTGAGCTAAAACAAAGTGCGATCGATCTTTATGTAGCTGGCACAAAAGATGAGCTTTTGATGATCGAGATGAGAAGCTTGCCTCAGCAAACTACGCAACTCATACCGATGGTAGCGATCGAGCCGATGATAGATCCAAGCCTAAGCGATAGCATGGCGCAAAAGCAAGTGATGAATGAATTTAGCGAAGATAAGATGGTTGAGGCGATCGACTTTGCTGGCAAGGCCATACTAAGAGCTAGTAGCGCTTACGAGGAGGCGTTTAAGGAGCATAAAAAGAGGATGCAGCACTTGAGCTAAAACCTGAGATAGAAAATGAAAATATCGCTATTTACATCGATAAATTTTATAAAGCAGAGGTTAAAAACGCGATCAACCAAATGGCAAAGAGTGAGCGTGCAAGCGAGCTTGGCAAGATCGCTAAGCAAATTTCAAGCGATGAAGTAGCTCAAAAAGAGGGCTGGGACGAGGCTGTTATCTCAAATGTCCTTGGTAAATATAAAAAGAAAATAGTAAGAGAGCAGATCATAAACGAGGGCGTTAGAGCCGACGGACGCGGGCTTGAAGAGGTTAGACCTATTAGCATCGAGACAAATGTCCTTCCAAATGCTCACGGCTCATGCCTCTTTACAAGAGGTCAGACTCAGGCGCTAGTTGTCGCCACTCTTGGCACAGATAGCGATGCTCAGATGTATGACATCCTAACTGAAAAAGCTCCTTTGGTTGAGAAATTTATGTTTAACTACAACTTCCCAGGCTTTAGCGTAGGCGAAGCAAGCCCACTTAAAGCTCCTGGCAGACGTGAGCTTGGACATGGAAATTTAGCCAAACGTGCCCTTACACCAAGCATCGACCTAGCATCTCCATATACGATAAGAGTCGTTTCAGAAATTTTAGAGAGCAACGGCTCAAGCTCTATGGCTAGCGTTTGCGGTGGTTCGCTCGCACTTAGAGCAGCTGGGGTCAATACCCAAAAACTAGTCGCTGGTGTTGCGATGGGTCTTATATTTGAAGGCGATAAACATGCTGTTTTAACTGACATCATGGGTCTTGAAGATCATGACGGCGATATGGACTTTAAAGTTGCTGGCACAAGTGATGGCATCACAGCGCTTCAGATGGACATCAAGCTTGGAGGTATCAGCCTAGAAGTGCTAAAAGAGGCGCTTTATCAAGCAAAACGCGGCAGAGAACACATCCTTGCTCTAATGACACAGGCTGATAAAAATATAGAGATAAACGAAGATGTATTGCCAAAACTTGAGCTATTTAACGTTGATCCAAGCAAGATCGTAGATATCATCGGTCAAGCTGGCAAGACTATAAAAGAGATCATCGAGAAATTTGAAGTTTCGATCGACCTTGATAGAGAAAAAGGCGAGGTCAAAATCGCAGGCGGCGCCAAGAAAAACGTCGATGCAGCAAAAGACTACATCATCTCTATCACTTCAAAAGAGAACTCTCGCTCATTTGGCAAAAAGCCGTTTAAACACGACAAAGAGCGTGTAAAACCGACATTTAATATCGGAGATGAGTTTGTTGGAAGCGTAAAAAGCGTGGTTGATTTTGGAGTATTTATCGAGTTAAAAGATGGTGTTGATGGTCTGCTTCACATCTCAAAGATAAAGAGCCCATTAAACGTAGGCGATCAGGTAAAAGTGTGTGTGAGCGAGCAAAAAGGAAATAAAATTTCGCTCTCTTTGGTTGAATAAATTTTTAAAGGATAGATGATGAAATACAAAAAGTTGCTTTTTCCAATAGGAGCAGGGGACGATATAGAGCCAGAATTTACGGTGCTTTAAAGGTTGCACAATGGTTTAAAGCTCACATGGAGATCCTCACTTGCCAACTAGATCCAAGCGTGGTTTATAATATGAAAATGACGCTTCGTGGTGGAGTGCTTTTTGAGGAGTTTTTAAAATCAGCCAAGTCAGAGCTTGCGGTTGAGCACGAAGAGAACGAAAAGCTTTTTAATAAAATTTGCGCAGAGCTTGGCATAAAGGTGAGCGATGAGGTCATAGAAGATGTCTGCACTGCAAATTTCACGATCCATAATGGAAAAAGAAGCGCCATAGTCGAGCAAGAGAGTAAATTTTGCGATCTAGTTGTAGCTGCAGTGCCACTTGATGGCAAGATCACTGGCACATTTGAGTCAGCTGTTTTAAAAAGTGGTAAAAATGCGATCGTTATCCCTAGAAAGATGCGTGATTTTAAAGCTGATAACATCCTTGTAAGCTGGACAGGAACGACCCAAAGCTCAAGAGCCCTAACTGGCGCGATCGATCTTTTAAAGAGCGCTAAAAAGGTTCAGTGCATCACTTCAAAAGCAAGCCTTGGCGATAACGCCGAGCTAAATCTTAAAAAGCTTGAAGAGTATTTTAAAATTCATGGTATCAGCGCGTCTTTTGAGATCATAGCAACTACAACGATACCTGGCGAGGCACTTTTAAAAGCTGCAAATGATAGAAACGCAGACCTTATCGTAGCCAGCAGATACGGCGAAAACGGACTAATGGAGATGGTCCTTGGCGGAACATCAAGATTTTTCTTAGAACATACAAATATCCCAGTTTATCTATAATGGATTGCGGCTTAGTCCGCGATCTAATTTATTATTTTGCAAATTTTAAAACTTTACTCACTCGCCTTAGCAACTTACTAAATTTTAGGTCTCGTAAAACTCGCCACTAAATTTAGAAGCGTGATATACTTACTCAGTAAATTTTAAAATTTGATGGAGGCTTTTTTTGAATAGAACGCATGCAGTGCGAAGCACTGGAGCATGCCACCTCTAACGTGCGAGGGGATTGTGGGATATAAAGGGAGATAAGGGACAGCTTTGTAATTTAAGTCCCCTTGTCTCCCTTTTGAAAAGCAAAATTTTAAATTTTAAAAAATATTTTTTTGCAAATTTTAAATTTTCACTCACTCGCCTTAGCAGACTACCAAATTTAAAGCCGTGATTTGTCAGCTCTAATTTTAAAATTTCTCAAACGCTAAATAGCGCAGCGTGACAGCTTAACCAAGCGCTTTGCTCCTGTCATAGACAGAAAATTCTCTAAATTTTAAAGCTATTATTAAGCTTTCATCAAGCGCCTTATTAGCCAAAATTTTGTAAAATCCGCTCATTAAAAAGGATAAAAAATGAGTGAAAATTCTGGCTTTACACACCTACATTTACACACCGAATACTCCCTACTAGACGGAGCTAATAAGATAGAAGAGCTAGCTCATACGCTCCATGACAGAGGCGACACGGCAGCAGCGATCACGGATCACGGCAACATGTTTGGCGCGATTGATTTTTACAAAAAGATGAAAAAAAATGGGATAAAACCGCTAATTGGCATCGAGGCTTACGTGCATAACGGCGAGCAGCTTGACGACAAGAGCACCAAACAGCGCTTTCACCTCATCCTAATCGCCAAAAACGAGACTGGCTATAAAAATTTGATGTATCTAAGCTCCATGAGCTACATAGAGGGCTTTTACTACTATCCTCGTATCAATAAAAAAATCTTAAAAGAGCACAGCGAGGGCCTAGTTTGCAGCTCTGCTTGCTTGCAGGGCGAGGTGAGCTGGCATCTAAATTTAAGTGAGCGTAACGTTAAATTTGGTGCTAAAGGCTACGAGAGGGCAAAGAGGTCGCGCTTGAGTATAAAGAAATTTTTGGAGATGACTTTTACCTTGAGATCATGCGCCACGGCATCGGCGATCAAAGGCGCATAGACGATGACATCTTGCGTATCGCAAAAGAGACTGGCGTCAAGGTCATCGCCACAAACGACACCCACTACACTTTTAAAGAAAGAGCCGCCGCGCACGAGGTTTTCATGTGCATCGCGATGAACAAAACCTTAGATGATCCAAACCGACTTCGCCACAGCGTCCATGAGTTTTTTGTCAAAAGCAAAGAGCAGATGAATGAGCTATTTTTAGACATCCCTGAAGTGATAGAAAATACCCAAGAGATCGTGGATAAGTGCAACCTTGAGATCAAGCTTGGCAACCCAACTCCGCCAAATTTTAAATTTACCTCTTGAGTGCGCTAAGGAGAGAAATTTGACCCTCCCAGAGCCAGAAAACAGATATAGCTTCAAAAATGACGCTGTATTTTTCGAGCACGAGTGCAGAAAAGGCCTTGAAGAGAGGCTGAAATTTGTCCCTGAAAATTTACACGAAGAGTATAGAAAACGCCTTGAGATAGAGATCGGCATCATCAATAAGATGAATTTCCCAGGATATATGATGATCGTTTGGGACTTCATCAACGAAGCCAAGCGCAGAGGCGTGCCAGTTGGCCCAGGACGTGGCTCTGCGGCTGGTAGCTTGGTCGCTTACTCGCTAAAGATAACTGACCTTGATCCTATCCCATACAACCTGCTTTTTGAGAGATTTCTAAACCCAGAGCGCGTTAGCATGCCAGATATCGACGTGGATTTTTGCCAAAGCAGACGCGGCGAGATCATCGACTACGTCACGCAAAAATACGGCAAATTTAACGTCGCTGGCGTTATTACATTTGGTAAATTGCTCGCAAAGGGTGTCATTAGAGATGTCGCTAGAGTCTGCGACATGCCTTATGCGGAGGCTGATGCGATGGCAAAGCTTATCCCTGATGAGCTTAACATCACGCTAAAAGACGCCTACGAGAAAGAGCCAAAGATAGCTGAGCTAATAAGCCAAAACCCAAAGGCGGCTAAAATTTGGAAATTTGCCCTTGACCTTGAGGGGCTAAACAGAAACGCCGGCCAGCACGCAGCAGGCGTTGTCATCTCAAACGAAGAGCTTTGGAACAAAACCCCGCTATTTCGCCAGCCAAACAGCCCAGAAGATCGCTTTGTGACGCAGTATAGTCTAAAATACCTAGAAGACGTTGATTTAATAAAATTTGACTTTCTTGGTCTTAAGACGCTAACGGTTATAGATAATGCGATCAAGCTCGTTAAACAGCGCACTGGCAGAGACATCATCTGGGAGCAGGTCGATAAAAACGACTCTGGCGTTTATAAAATGATACAAAGTGGCCAAGCCATCGGCATCTTTCAGATAGAGGGCGAGGGCATGAGAAAGCTAGGAACTAGCCTGCGCCCAGACTGCTTTGAGGATATCGTCGCGATGCTAGCACTTTATCGCCCAGGACCGATGGAGAGTGGTATGCTTGATGACTTCGTCAAAAGAAAACATGGCGAGGCGGAGATAACATACGCATTTAAGGAGCTTGAGCCGATCCTTGCGCCAACATACGGCGTCATCGTCTATCAAGAGCAAGTCATGCAGATCGTGCAAGCCATAGGCGGCTTTAGCTTAGGCGGTGCGGACCTTGTGCGCCGTGCGATGGGTAAAAAGATCAAAGAAGAGATGGACAGGCTAAAGGGCGAGTTTGTAAAAGGCGCTGAGGCAAAGGGGCTAAATGGTCAAAAAGCGGACGATCTTTTCGAGCTTATCGTTAAATTTGCAGGATATGGCTTTAACAAGTCTCACTCCGCAGCCTACGCTTATGTCACGTTTCAGACGGCATATCTGAAGGCTTACTATCCGGCTGAATTTATGGCGGCACTTCTTACAAGTGAGGAGAGCAACGTCGATAAGATCGTTCGCTACATCGATGAGATAAAACGCATAAACATCGATACTTTGCCACCATCTATCAATAAATCAACCAAAGAATTTAGCGTCGTTAAAAATGGCGAGCACGATGGCATCATCTTTGGACTTGGAGCGATTAAGGGCGTTGGTGGAGCGGCAATTGAGAACATCATCGCTGAGCGCGACGCAAAGGGCGAGTTTAAGAGCATGGATGACTTTGTCTCAAGGATCGATCCATTTAAGGTCAATAAAAAGGTCTTTGAAAGCCTCATAAAAGCTGGCTGCTTTGATGAGTTTGGCTTTAGTCGCAAGATGCTTTTACAAAATGTAGAAAATATCGTAGAAGCTTGCAAAAATGCAGCCCAGATACGTAAAAATGCAGCCGAGAGCCTCTTTGGCGAAGATGATAGCATGAATGATGTGAAGATGAAATTTCGTCACTATAAATGATGAATTTGACATCAAGCAGATCTTGAAATTTGAGCAAGAGAGCGTTGGCATCTACCTCTCAGGTCACCCGCTTGATGACTATAAGGACGAGATAAATAAGATCAAATACACGCTAAGCTCGGAGTTTGAAACCTTGCCGCAGAGTGCTGAAATTTTGGTAGTTGGCAAGATCGAGGACTTTGCTACTAGGATAACTAAAAGCGGCAAGAAAATGGGCACGATAAATGTGCTGGACTTTCACGGCAACATCGAGATCGCCGTCTTTGAAAGGGAGCTTGGCAACATCGAAGATATCGTAAAAGACGAGGCAAAACGCGATCTGCCTTATGCATTTAGGATAAATATCTCGCGCGACGATCAGTTTGTAAGGACAAATTTAAATGAGGTTTATAGCCTAGAAGATGCGCAAAATTTAGACTTTAAGACTAGAAAGCTAAAGCAAAACTCTAAATTTAGTAAAAATGAAGAGGCGAGCGCCCCTCAAAAAGTAAGAGAGTATGCCGAACTAGAGGTGCTTTTGAGTCTTAGCGAGCTTAGCAGGCAAAAGCTGGAGCAAATTTACTCGTTAGTTTTTAGCAAAAATGCTCCAAATAATCAAAAACGGCTAATTTTGAAGATAAAAAATGAAACGACAGGCGAAATTTTCATCTATAAGACTGAGTTTATCGTAAGCGACGATGTGGGCGAAGAGATAGAAAAGCTCGCTGCATCAGCGTAAATTTTAAGGACTAGAAATGTTTGATATTTTTAGAAAAAAGAGCCATTTTTTAGATGAGCTTGGCATAGATAAAAGTAACTGGAGCGAGCTTTTTAGCGCTTGCCTTGGCAGAGTGATGCTGCTTCAAAAGAGATTATTTAAGCAAGTGGTTGAGACTAGCAAGTGGCAGGCTGACTTTGAAAGCGGCAAAATTTGCTTTGACAAGCAGGAGTTTGATATGCAGTTCATCGGCTCTGAGAGCTTTTCGTCTAACACTTGGCTTTGGGGCTATGAAAATGTAAATGGCTTTGATGAGCGCTTGCTTAGCCTTGCAAATAGGGCGCGTGAGTTTGGCGAGAAATTTGGGCTTGAAGCGTTTAGCACGACGCAGTTTGAGCTGGACGAAACTGTAAATGGTCATACGCTCAGCATGGTCGCTTGCGTGGCGCTTGGCGAGGAGCTAAGTTACTATAAGATCGATTACGACGGAGGTGCTGCGTACGTGGCATTTAGGGCGGAGACTATCTTTAAAGAGCCAGTTTTAGCAAACGAAGTAGTTAGCGTAGTAAATGAGTGCATAAGCGCCTATGAACTTGATCACAGGCTTTTTATAAAAGGACTTTTGCTGGGCAGCGAGATAAAATTTAGCGAAAACAAAGATGAGATCGTAGCTAAGTTTAAAGATGAACTTAGCTTTAAATTTGATGATCTTAATAGGCTCGTAAATATTTCAGGTGCGATTTAGCAATAATTCAGCCATATTTTTAAGCCTAAATTCATAAAGCAAGTTTGAAATTTTATCTGCTGAGTTTAAATTTAGCCCAAGATCACTTGCTAACATTTTGTAATAAATTTGAGGATTTTGGCTTAGATCAATAGGTGGCGATTTGGAGCTTTTAGAAAGCTTTTTGGCTCCGTCCAAAAGTAGCTTGTGGTGGATAAATTTAGCATTTAAAAAGCTAAAATTTAGCCTTTTTGCAAGATATCTTTGAGCTAGCGTACAAGGCAGCAAGTCCTCGCCTCTAACGACTGAAATTCACCCCCATATCTTCATCGTCAATGACGCTTGCAAAGTTGTAAGCTGGGGTAAAATCCTTTTTATAAATGACAAAATCGCCCATCTGCGCTGCCACTTGCCTACCAAGCTCGTCATTTTCATCCACGCTTAGCCTGATAGCGGTTTTATCTTTTATAAATTTTAGCTTTTTATCTTTGCAAATTTTAGTGTAAATGCCGTTTTTATAGGCATCTTTGGTAGCTCTTGTGCATTCACAAATGTAAATTTCATCTAGCTTTTCAAGTGCGTTTTCATATCTTTTGGTTCTTGTTTTGAAGCTAGAATTTTGCTCAAAGTCATCTATACTTTTAGCACCTTTGTCATAGCAAAGCCCCAGAAATTCTAAAACGTCAAAGATATTTTGAACAAATTTGCGCCGGTATCTTCCAAGGTCATAATCATCAATCCTTAAGTGCAAAACGCCGTCCAGTGAGCGCGTCAAAAGGTAAGTCAAGATGAAGTTGTAGGCGTTGCCAGCGTGCAGGTAGCCGCTTGGCGTCGGAGCTATGCGCGAGACTATGCCACCAGATGGTGGCAAATAGTCATTAATCCCTTGGTCTAGCCTCATTTACTCTTAAAGTGCGTCCGCCAAGTTCTTTTTCATTTAGTGCGTCGATCGCCTTTTGGCCCTCGTTCGCGTCGTCCATTTCAACAAAGCCAAAGCCCTTTGAGCGGTCTGTCTCTCTATCTTTTACGATTTTTGCGCGCCTTACTTCACCAAATTGTGCAAAAGCTTCCTTCAACTCTGCCTCTGTCGTTCTATACGACAAATTTCCTACATAAATGTTCACAGGATTATTCCTTAAAAAAATTATCGATCTGATCGATTAGAGAAATAATAGCTTATTTCCGTCAAAAAGATGTAAAAACCAAGAAAAATATTACAATTTTTTAAAAAATATCCTTAAATGCAACAAATCGCAACAGCAAGGCATTATAATATCTATCACTAAACAAAATTTATCCTTAAGTTTAAGTAGAATAATTAAATAAAAAATTACAATTTTTTTATAAACTATTTATAAAGTAAATCATTTTTTACTTTATGGTAAGCCTCTTCGCCAAGCAAATTTTTTACTATAAAAAGCGCAAATTCCATAGAAAAAGCTGGTCCCTTGCCAGTGATGATGTTTTGATCTTTTAGCACGTTTTTATCGCTCACGTAGCCTCTTTTGTCGCTTCTTACATTTTCTTCAAAGCCAGGATAGCAAACAAAATGCTCTTTAAGCACATGAGCTCGCTCAAGCACCATGGGCGCAGCACAAATGGCACAAATTAGCTTACCTTTTTTGTCAAATTCTTGCAAAATTTCTCTTAGCTTGGCGTCATTTGCAAGATTTTCTGCGCCAGGCAGACCTCCTGGAAGCACGATCGCGTCATAGCCTAGCTCCTCCACCTCGCGAAGCGTGACATCAGCTTTTACACTTATGTTGTGAGCACCCCTGATATGCGCGTCCTTCAAGCTAGCGATAGATGCTATCGCGCCTGCTCTACGCAAAACATCGATGGAGGTTAGCGCCTCGATCTCCTCAAAACCATCAGCTAGGATTACGGCTACCTTTTTCATAAAATCGTCCTTTCTCATGTTATCTGTTCGTTAGGATAAATTTTATATAATCAAAGCTTATTTCACAAGAAAGGACAGAGCATGCAAGTAAAAATTATTTACTGCAACTCTTGAAACTATCGTCCGGTAGCTTCTCGTGTAGAAGATGAAATAAAAGCGAACTTTAGTGATGCAAGAGTCGAGTTGGTTGTAGGAGATGGTGGAAATTTCATCGTCGAGGTTGATGGAAACGTTATCTTTTCTAAAAAAGATCGCATCGGAAACGATGAGTCAAGGTTCCCACACGGCGAAGAGATCACAACTCTTATAAACAAATATCTCAAAGAAAAGTCGGCTTAATGCTAACTAGCGGGGCAGGCAACTGCCTCGTTTTATTTTTTACCTAAATCCCACTCTCTTTTCTTAGTAAATTTCATCTCATCTATTACCATTTGTGGCTTTAGATCTTTCATGCAAGAATGCGTTTTTAGTGGGCAAACTCGCTTCATACAGGGCATGCACTCTAGGTTTAGATGTACTATCTTTGCAAATTCATTGCCCAGGGCGAGGTCTCGCTAAATTTTGTTGGTCCAAAAAGAGCGATCGTTGGCACATGAAAGGCGGCAGCTACGTGCATAGGGCCGCTATCGTTTGTGACGAAAATGCCATTTTTACTAAGCCCAGCTATGCGTTCACAAAGCTCTTTGATGCTTGTTTTGCCAGCTAAATTCTGGCAAGTTGCGCCGTTTTCTTTTAAAATTTGCTCTATTTCTCGCAAATTTCTTGCTCGCCTTTGCCACCAAAAATGACTATCTCAAACTCATCTTTAAAATTTCAGCGCCACCTGCGCAAAGTACTCTCGGTACCATCTTTCGCACTTCCGTAGCTCGCACCTGGATTTAGAGCTAGTGTTTTTTTAGCTGAAATTTGAGGTGTAAAATGTAGCTTTAGCTTAGTAGAAATTTCGCTTAGGCCTAGGGCATTTTTTACAAAATTTGCATATTTTAGCACCTGATGAAGGACGATTTTACTCTTTTTAAATATGGCTTTTTTCTTAGCGTTTATAAAAAATATCAAAAATTTACTAGCAAACGAGCTTCTAAAGCTAAGTGCTAGATCAAATTTACCAAGACTTTTTGCACTTTTAGCAAGGGATAAAAATCTAAATTTAGCCTTTTTGCTCTCATCAACGACCACTTTTTCGCAGTTTGGATGGTTTTTGTAAAGCTCGCAGGCTACAAATGAGCCAAAAAAAACGATTTGTAAATTTTCTTATTTTGCACCAAATTTTCGATCGCAGCGCTTGCCATCACGCTATCACCAAGCCAGGTTGGAAGCTCGATAAAAACTCTCATTTTAAGGCATCTTTTATAACATCAAGCGTAAGAGCGGCGTTTTTTTCGATGCTAAAATTTAGTGAAAGCTCGTAAGCCTTCTCTTGCAGGCTCGCTAAAAGCTCATGTTTTGTGAGAATTTCATCTATAAACTCCAGCGCGCTCTCGTCACTTGGGCTTTGAAGCACAAATTTATCTTCTAAGATCTCACTAGCTCCATTTTGAGCCGTCGTAAAGACCACGTTTTTAAAGCTAAGTGCCTCTAACACGACATTTGAAAATGGTTCATAGTGCGTTGGAAAGATAAAAATATCGCTCGCCTCATAAAATTTCGCCGTGCTCTTTTGCTCGCCGACAAAATAGGCGTTTAGCCCAAGTTTTTTAGCTAGGCGTTTGTAGCTTGAGATGTTTTTGTCTTTGCCGACAATGAGCGTATTTACGGGCGTTTTTAGCTTTGAAGTAAGGAGTAAAAACTCTTTTAACCCCTTTCTTTTAAAGCCATTTCCCACAAAAAGCAGGGTCGCAAGCTCGAAATTTAAGTCCAAATTCCTCACAAAGTGCGAGCTTTGCCTCGGCTTTTTGCACCCTTTGTGGTAAATTTACTCCGTTATAAATGGTCGTGATCTTCTCAGGCTCTATGCCATAAGTCGCGATGATCTGCTCTTTGATGAAATTTGAGTTTGTGATGATCTTTTGGGAGTTTTTGAAGCACTTTTTCTCTAAGTATGGATAGACGAAATTTAGGGGGTTTAGCCACCAAAAGTTCTTTGTCGCCCTATAAACCTTGTGCACGCCGTCTCCAGCCCTGTAGATATCGGCGCAGCTTACTCGCTCTAGGCTAAAATAAAACTCGTCCTCTTTTTTTTGGCGTTTTGCTTGGCGGTTAAAATTTAGAGCTTTTTTCCAAGAAGATATGCCAGCATCTCCAAGATATGAGCGAATTTCTGTTTGGATACCAAGCTCATTTATGGCCTTAACAAGCCTTCTTAAGTATCTTTCAGCACCTCCAACTGCGTTTGGATTAGTTCTTAAAAATACTATTTTTTTCATCTATAACTCCTAAAGCCAGTGCCCAGATAAGTAGCATTAATTATATTAATAAGGCATTTGATTTTTATTTTAAGGGATTTATTTTATCAAAAACAAATAGTAAAATACTTAAAAATAAAATTAAAAAAATTTTAGCTATAATGCCCTAAAAATCGCTAATTTAAGCGATATTGAAGCTAGGAAAAATAATGATAAACATACTTGAGCTTGAAAGCTCTTTAGGATTTGGTGGGCAGGAGCACCGCACGCAGCGCGTGATAAATGGGCTAGATAAGAGCAAATTTAAGGTTTTTTATGGGCTAAACCCTGGCTCAAAAAGCCTTGAAAAGCAGATAGAATGTGAATTTGTCGAGTTTAACCTCAAAAAATCTTTTAATATCTTTGAAATTTTAAAAATTTGCAAATTTGTAAAACAAAATAATATAAAAATCATCTCAACTCACTCAGGCAAAGACGGTACCATAGGCGCGCTTGTGGCAAAATTTGTGGCGTTAGCGTCGTTCGCACTAGACATTTGCAGCTGCCTATAAGCTCTCCCATACCTTACAACCTAAGCACCAAAGTGGTTGGCGTTTGCAACTCAGTTTGCGCTGATCTTATCAAAAGAGGTGTGAAAAAGAGAAGGTGCTAAAAATCTACACAGGCATCGACACGCAAAAATACACGCCAGAATTTAAGATAAATATGAAAAAGAATTTGGGCTAAGTGACGACGTAGTAGGCGTTTGTATCGTCGCAGTGCTAAGAGCAGCTAAAAATCACAAGCTATTAATCGATACGTTTAGCGAGCTAAATTTAGAAAAATCAGCCCTTTTTATCGTGGGTGATGGTCCTCAAAATAAAAATTTACACGAGTATATAAAAGATAAGAAAAATATCTTCATGCTTGGCAACAGAACCGACGTGAGCGACTTTTTGGGCTCGCTTGATATCTGCGTGCTACCTTCAGACATGGAGGCTATCGGCGGGGCGCTACTTGAGGCATCTTCGTGCAAGCTAGCCACCATCGGAAGCGATGTAGGCGGTCTTGGCGAGGCAGTGAGTAATGGCAAAAGCGGATTTTTATTTGGAAATGGCAACAAAGAGGAGCTAAAAAAGGTGCTTGAAAGGCTCATTTTGGATGAAAATTTAAGAAAGCAGATGGGTGAATTTGGCAGAGAGTACGTCAAAAAGACATTTAGCATCGAAAAAATGATAGAAAACACACAAAATTTATATATGGAGCTTGTAAAATGAGCGTACCAGTTTTGATGTATCACCACGTGCTTGAAAAGAGCGGATTTATCGCTAGTAGCGTGGATGAGTTTAGATCGCACATGAAATTTCTAGCCGAAAATGGCTATAAAACACTAAGCATAAATGAATTTATCGCATACAAAAAAGGCGAGCTTGAGGTGCCTAAAAAGAGTGTTTGCATAACATTTGACGATGGCTGGATGGACAACTACATCTATGCCTATCCTATCGTGAAAGAATTTGGACTAAAAGCAAATATATTTATAATAACTGGCTGGATAGAGGCAGCGCAAAAGGCCCATGAGTTAAGGCCTGCTAGTTTTTTAAACGTTGATCACAATGAGTGCAAGGGGCTTGCTCCAAGTAGGCCGCAAGATGTGATCTTAAATTTAGAGCAGATCGAGAAGATGAGGGACTGCTTTTATTTTCATTCGCATACGCACGGGCATTTTGATGGATATTTTGGACAGCTTAGCTTGGATGAGGAATTTGGTCTTTGCCGTGAGTTTATGAAGACAAATTTTGGCTTTGAAGATGAGGCACTTTGCTGGCCAAGAGGCAAATATAATGACGAGTATCTAAATGCCGCTAAAAAGCATGGCTATAAGGCGTTTTTCACGACAAAACGCGGCATAAACAAGGCTGATGGCAACTTAGAGGAGATAAAACGCATAGTGACAAAGCGAGATGAAAAATGGCTTAAAAAGACTATGTTTATCTATCAAAATGACTTTTTGGGATCTATTTATGCTTTTCTTAGGAGTTAGAGCTAAGCATTATTTAAAATCTCTATTTCTAAAGTCTGAGTAAATTTTGCCTATAAATGGAGTCGAATATATAAAAAGCTTCTTTTTAACTCTAAAAATGTAGTCACCCTCACTCTTTGCATTGTTTGAGATATCGATACGTCTTATCTTAAATTTCATCGTCTCCCATGCAATATCCACCATCTATCACGCTAAAAGCAAAGTCATAATACTCTTTAACTATCCTTTGTGAAAGCTCGTTAAAATGTCCTTTTGGAAAGCAAAATCCAAATTCTTTTTCTCAGGAAATAGCTCTTTTATCTTGGCAAGCGAGCTAGAAAGCTCCTCTCTTAGCCTTGTTTCATCGTCGTTTCTGCAAGAAAAGTGGCTCGCTGTGTGGCTATCAAACTCAAAAAGCCCACTCTCTTGCATCTGCCTAATCTCATCTAAATTTAAAAAATACTCCGCGTCCTTATCGTAGTCGATCTCTTTGTGTTTTTTAAACGTAAAATCATAATCTTGCCTTTTAAAATCCCTGATCTTATCTGTGATCAAAAAGCAAACAGCTGGGATATTTAGCTCTTTTAAGAGGGGAAATGCAAATTTATAATTGTCAAAATACCCATCATCAAAAGTTAGTAAAATGCTCTTTTTATGAGCCTTTACTCTGCCAGCAGCGATATCTTGAAACTGGGTGTAGTTTATAAATTTATAGCCCTCATCAAGCGCCATTAGAAGCGCTTTTTTAAATAGCTCGGGCCTTATGGCAAAGTCGTTTTCATTGTTATTGCAGTGGTGCATCGTTAGCACGCAAACTGGGTAGTTCATTTTTGCTCCAGGTAAATTTCGTATAGCTTCTTTAGCGCCTTGTGGCTAAAGTTTTCATCCACAAATTTAAAGGCGTTTTGAGAGTAGATTTTGGCTTTTTCAGGCTCATTTATTAGCTCTAAAATGCACTCTTTTAGTGAAATTTCATCTAAATTTCTAGCACAAAGCCCACGTTCTTTATCTTTAACCAGCACATTCATCGGGGCGTTATCATAGACTACAACAGGTACTTTTGAGCTCATCGCCTCAAGTAAGACCGTACCAAGCCCCTCAGAGTGCGAGGCAAATACGTAGATATCAAAGCTTTTTATAACATTTGCTGCGTCTTTTCTAAAGCCAGTGAAGATGATCTTGTCTTTTTTATCAAACATAGAGGCGACCTGCTCTTTTGTGCCGTCGCTAATGTTGCCAGAAAATACGATAGTCGCATCCTTTGTCCTTAAAATTTCTTTTGCGGCACTTGCAAAGTCAAAGATCCCTTTCTTGCGGTAAAGTGAGGTGAAAGTACCGATGACTAGCTCATCTTTGGCGATATGAAACTCATCTCTAAAAGTGCTTTTTGTGCTATCAATCTTTTCGACATCAACCGTGCTTGGCATAAAAAAGAGCCTATCTTCGCTAACACCGATGCTTAGAAGATACTCTTTGACGCTACCTGAGATGTATAAAATTTTATCAAAAAGCTTTTTGTGCATAAATTTAGAAACAAACCCCTTTATAGGGAAAAGATTGTGTCTTTCTTTATAAAATTTAACGCCTCTTTTGCGGTAAAAAAGCCCAGCTATGGCGCCGACCCAGCTATCAGTTGAGCCATGTGTGATCACGACATCTATGTTGTTTGATCTTATCACTTCGCAAAGTGCTGGCACGCTTTTATGAAAATTTTCTTATTCATCTCGTGCGTGATGACCTTAAATCCATCTTTTTTCGCGATGCTTTCGATCTGCGAATTTGGGTTGCAAAAGAGCATCACTTCATGACCCATTTCACGCATGAAACGCATCTCGTTTAGCGTCTTGTTTTGCTCACCACCCCAGTTAAAAAGCGTCTGTGTGTGGAGGATGTTCATTGCGCTAGCTCCAAATTTGATCTTATTTTCGCCTTTATCTGCCCCATCTCATCGCTAAAATCCATTAAAGTATTCTCGACGCCATGCTCTTTTATACCCTCTTTATCGCAAGGCACAAAGTCCCACTCCTTTTGATATACGATATGCTTGCCCATGCTTTGTATGCCATTTTGCGCTGTGTAGCCATTTTGCATCAAGCTATTATCCCAAGGCCCCCATTCAAAAGCGTTACTCGGGCCAAAAAAGGCGATCACAGGCACATCGTTTGCTGCGGCTATATGCATGATAGCAGTATCGACGCCGATAAAGAGACTTGAGCGTTTTGAGAGGGCGATCGTTTGTTTTAGGCTTAGCTTGCCGCCTAAATTTATAGGCTCACTTTTGCAAATTTTTAGCACATTTGCAAGCTTATTTAGCTCATTTTCTTTGTTATCACTTGTTAGCACGACTTTTACATTTAGCTCGTTTTCGCAGTAGTCGATGAGCTCCGCCATGCTCTTGTCGTTTGCGCATTTAAACATCCAGCGGCTTGTTAGATGCACATGCACAAAGCGCTTTGGTAAATTTAGATATTCCACGCTCTCGTCTGAAAAAACGCTCACTTTTTTACTAACCGGCTTAAAACCCAAAGCTCTTAGTGCGTTTAAATTTAGATCAACCGTGTGAGAGAAATTTTCGTAGTATTTTGCCTTTACGCTTAAAAGCTTGTTTATCGCCTTGTGCTTGCCTAAAAAGCCAACTATTTTTTTTATCTTGGCGTACTTTGAGATGATGACGCCTCGGTCTCCAGTGGTCGTTTGCACCGCCATATCGTATTTCTCTTTTTTGATCGCTCTTATAAATTTTAGCTCGGTCATTAGCTTTTTAAAAAAGCCAGAATTTGCACTTTGTCTATCGTAAATGTGGATTTTATTTATGTAAGGATTGCCTTCTATCATCGCTTCTGTACCTTTATTTAGGGCAAAGTCGATGGTAGCGTCTGGGTAGTAGTGGTGTAAATTTTCAATGAGCGGCGTTGTCAAAAGCACGTCGCCGATGTTTCTAAATTTAATCACAAGTATTTTCATTTTATATATTTCCAAAATGTGTATTGGGCATAAAGTCTAGCGATAACGTAGCCCGTAAAGCCCTCTTTAAAGCCGCCTTTTAGCACATAAAGCTTAAAAAATGTCCAAGCAGGGCTTGTAAGTGCCTTTAGCAAATTTCTTTTTGCGCCCATGCTTGAGTAGCGATTTTGCTTGGCGATAAACTGCTCGATGCTCTCATACGCGTAGTGCAAGAAGTGATTTTTAAGCGTGCCAAGCCTTTGTGAGCCGTCATTTAAAACAACCTTTTCATGCACAGCTCTGCCATCAAATTTGGCAAAATTTTTATTAAAAAGCCTCACAGTGTAGTCTGGATATAGCCCCATATTTTTTATCGCTTTGCCAAAGAAAAATTTAGCCTAGCAACGTTGTAAGCCATAAATTTAGGCTCTTTTAGCACGCTAATGATCTCGTTTTTAAGTTCATTTGTAATCACCTCGTCGCTATCAAGCACAAAGACCCACTCGTTTTTGGCTAGATCCACGCCCTTTTGCTTTTGCGCGCCAAATCCAAGCCAAGCTTGCTCGTGAAATTTCACGTTGCTAAAGCCATCACAAATTTGCCTTGTGCTATCTTTTGAGCCGCTATCAACCACGATGATCTCATCAGCAAATTTAGCGCTCTTTAGCACCTCTTTTAGGTACTTTTCGCTGTTAAAAGTCAAAATGACAACGCTTAGCATTTATACTCATCTTCGTAAAATCTCTTAAACCTTTGGTGAAACCAAAAGTACTCTTCTGGCCTTGCTCTAACCATCTCTTCGCACGCACTACACTGCATTTGCGTTGCTTTTTGCACAGCATCTTCTCTATCAAACGCGTTTATGTCTATTGGCTCTTCAAAGCAAATTTCATTTAAATTTTCACCTTTTTGGTAGATAAATGCGTTTATGATTAAAGCATTTGTCTTTTGCGCTAGCACGCTTGCTGCTGGCGTGTGAAGCACATCTTTGCCGAAAAACTGCACCTTTATGCCATCTTTTGGTGCGGTGTTTTGATCAACTAAAATTCCTACTATTCGCCTAGCTTTTAGCGCTTTTAAGATATCTTTTGCACCGCCATCTTTATCGATTAGCTCCACGTCAAACTGCGATCTGTTGGCTCTTAAAATTTTATCCATGACGCTGCTATCAAGCCTTCTGCCAAGCACTGAAGATGGCCCAAAATGAGCTGCAACTGCTAGGCCAAATATCTCCCACTGCCCAAAATGCGCAGTTGCGACGATGATAGGCCGGCCAGACTTCATCGCATCAAGTAAAAAGTGCTCATTTTTAAAAACAACTTGCTCAAGTATCTTTTGTTTTGTCGTGTTTTGATTGAGGATGAAATTTATACCAAGATATTTTGCAAAGTTGTAGTAGCATTTTTTAGCGATCTCTAGCTTCTCTTCTTTAGTTTTTGTCTCGCCAAATGCAAGGTTTAAATTTGTCATCACGACGTGAAAGCGCTTTTTTTTAAGCTTCATAAAGGCAAATGCCAAAAATTTAGCAAGCATGTTTTGAAGCGAGCTAGGCATTATAAATATAAGAAATTTCAAAGTATAAAAGCCAGCTAGATAGAGCCTATCCATTTAGCAGCCTTTTTGCGAAATTTGCAACCGTTTCAGGGTAAATTTCTCTTATGCAAAAGTCGTTTTTATCGATGCTTCTAGCATCTATCTCCTTGCCCATATCAACAACAAGATTTTTGTCCGTGACATAGGCATTGCGGTGGCTTGGTCGGTTACCAAAAAGCGTGATAGAAGGCCTATTTACAGCCCATGCAAGGTGCGTTAGACCGCTATCGTTGCCGATTACCAGATCGCAGCTCGCGATAAAATCTATCATATCTTTTATGCTTAGTTTTTCAAGCAGTTTTGCTTTGGTGCCTGAAATGATCGCCTCAGCCCTTGCTTTTTCGCTCTCACTCCCGTAGCAAAGGTAAATTTCGCAACCATCAAGTAGTCTAATCACATCTTTAAATTTGTCATAAATTTTGCTCTCTTCGCTTGCAAAAGCAGCAATTAGTACGCGTTTTTTGCCACTTTCATTTTTAAATTTTTTGCAAATTTCAAAGCAGGGCGATTTTTTTAAAATTTCATCTCTGTCAAAGCTAAAATTTAAGGCGTATCCAACGAGGCTTAGGTTTCTAACTATGATATTTTCGTTGTAGTCGATCTTAAATTTATGCCTATAAAGCCTGGCTGCGATCTTTTCTTTGACGCTTTCTCTGCTAAAGCCATAAATTTCTTTGCCAAGTAGTTTTGCGACGACGGCTGATTTGAAAAGTCCCTGCAGGTCGATGATCTTGTCAAATTTACCAAGCGTTTTTATGATCTTGTAACTCTTTTTAAAGCTCTCTTTAAGCGGCAAAATGACTAGCTCGTCGATAAGTGGATGGTCTTTTAAAAGGCTTGCAAAACGGGCATCAACCAGCCATGTGATGTGAGCATTTGGGCAGTGCTTTTTGATAAACTGAAGCACGATGGCTGCATGGACGATGTCCCCAAGTGCCGAAAGCTTTACGATGGCTATTTTTAGTTGATTTTTATCTTGCATTGGCTACTTTAAATATAAATTTTTGGTATGATTTTAAAAAAAAATGCTTAAAAAAGGGCTAAAATGGCGAAAAGTTACATCTGCGTCTTTGACTGCGAGACGATACCTGATGCAAATTTGATAAGAAAAGTTTACAGCATCGACGGAAGCGACGAAGATGTGAGCGTGCAGGCTATGGCCTTGCAAAAAGAGGCCAGTGGGAGTGAGTTTTTGCCTGTGATGTTTCATAGAGTTGTGGCGATCTCTGCGGTGATGGCCGATGAGTACGGCAAATTTTAAAAGTCAGCACGATGGAGGGCAAGGACGAGCGCGAGATCATCGCTAAATTTTTAAAATTTATAAATGATTATAACCCAAGGCTTGTTAGCTTTAACGGCCGTGGCTTTGACCTGCCTATGCTAATGGTGCGTGCGATGCGCTACAACCTAAACGCAGCGGCATATTATGAGAGCGAAAACAAAGAGCTAAACAAAAACAAATGGGAAAATTATAGGGCAAGGTATTCGCCTAAATTTCACCTTGATTTGCTTGATTTTATAAGCGATTTTGGAAGTGTTAGAGGGCTAAAGCTTGATACGCTTTGTGCTAGCTTAAATTTACCTGGCAAATACGACGTTCATGGCGATCAGGTGCTTGAGCTATACTACGCAGGCGAGCTTGATAAGATAAACGAATACTGCGAAAGCGACGTGCTTAACACCTACTGGCTATTTTTGAAATTTGAGCTTTTGCAGGCAAATATCTTGCAAGATGACTATATAAATCACCTAAACGTGATGAGCGAATTTCTAGCTAAAAACTGCGCTCATAGGGGATACAGCGAGGTCTTTTGCTCTGCGATAAGCGACGAGCTAGCAAGGCTTAGCGGACAGCTAGACTACGAGATAAAGGTAGATAAAGAGGCTTTGGAGTTTAGCGAATTTGATGATGTAAGGCCGATTAGCAAAGAGGAGCTAAACCGCGATATGCTGGGCGGTTTGCTTAAAAAAGCAAGCGATCTAAAGCCAAAAGAGCCAAAGAGCAAGACACTTTTTGAAGAGAAAGTGCCTGAGAGAAATTTAGACGACGAATAAGCCAAAATGAAAGGAAAAATATGAAAATTTTAGTAACTGGAACAGCTGGATTTATAGGATTTCACCTTGCAAATGCCCTTGTGGCTCGTGGGGATGAGGTTGTTGGATATGACGTGATAAATGACTATTACGACGTAAATTTAAAGCTTGCACGCCTAAAAACGGCTGGCTTTGACATGAGCGAGATAGACTACGGCAAGCTCATCACATCAAAAACACATCCAAATTTAAAATTTTATAAAAGCAGACCTTGCTGATGAAGAGACGATGAAAGAGCTTTTTGCTAAAGAGAAATTTGACGTAGTGGTAAATTTAGCCGCACAAGCTGGCGTCCGCTACTCGCTCATAAATCCAAAAGCCTACATCGACAGCAACATCACAGGCTTTATGAACATCCTCGAGTGCTGCCGTCACAATGAGATCAAAAATTTAGTCTATGCAAGCTCTAGCTCGGTTTACGGCTTAAATGAAAACATGCCATTTTCTACGCACGAGGGGGTCAATCACCCTATAAGCCTCTACGCAGCGACCAAAAAGAGCAACGAGATGATGGCGCACACTTATAGCCACCTATTTAATGTGCCAACGACTGGACTTCGCTTTTTTACGGTTTATGGACCATGGGACGATCCTGATATGGCGCTATTTTTGTTCGTTGATGCCGCACTTAAAGATAAGAGCATCGACGTCTTTAACTACGGCAAGATGAAGCGCGACTTTACCTACGTGGACGACATCGTAAAGGGCATCATCAAGTGCATAGATAACCCTGCTAAGCCAAATCCAGCTTGGGACGCAAAGCACCCAGACCCTGCCACTTCAAAAGCGCCGTTTAAGGTCTATAATATCGGCAATAATAGCCCAGTTGAGCTCATGGACTACATCAAAGCAGTTGAGATAAAGATCGGCCGTGAGATCAAGAAAATTTTCTCCCACTTCAAGCAGGCGACGTACCAGCGACATTTGCAGACGTGAGCGACTTGGTAGCTGACTTTGACTACAAACCAAATACAAAAGTAAATGACGGCGTGGCTAAATTTGTCGAGTGGTATTGCGAGTTTTACGGAGTTAAGATTTAAGGGACGCAGATGAGACTTTGCGAGTGGGCCAAAGGCGAGCTTGACATAGCCTACCACGATAATGAGTGGGGCAAAGTCATAAAAGATGATAGAAAATTTTTGAGATGATAGTTTTAGAGGGCTTTCAAGCGGGACTTTCGTGGCATGGGGTACTTCAAAAAGAGAGGCTATGAGAGCGGCGTTTGACAGCTTTGATCCAGAAAAGATCAAGCTTTATGGCGAGGCTGAGATAGCTAAATTTATGCAAAACGAAGGGCTGATACGCAATAGACTAAAACTAAAATCGCTTGCCACAAACGCCCTTGCATTTTTATCGGTAACGCAAGAATTTGGCAGCTTTTATGATTATCTTTGGGGACATTTGCTAAGAAAATTTGACCCTAAATTTGACGGCAAACAGATCATCAATCACTACCAAAATATCAAGCAAGTGCCAGCAACCACGCCGATGTCTGACTTTGTGGCAAAGGAGCTAAAAAAGCGAGGATTTAAATTTCTAGGCTCTGTTAGCACCTATGCCTTTTTGCAAAGTGTGGGCGTGGTGGATGATCATATGGACTATTGTTTTTGTAAGTGCAAGGCTTGATTAGAATAATTTTTGCACTTTTGGTGCTTTTAAATTTTGCATTTTCTCTTGATCTGTTGCGCCTTAGCGAGTATAAAGATCAAAACGTCTCAGGCTGGCTAGCTAGCGAGAAGCTTGATGGCGTACGTGCCTACTGGGACGGAGAGAAATTGCTCTCAAGGCAGGGCAAAAAGCTAAATGCACCGCAAAGTTTTACGTAAAATTTACCTAAATTTGCACTTGATGGCGAGCTTTACGCAAAGGAGCTTAAATTTGAAGAAATTTAAGCGACCGTGATGGATAAGCTGCCAGATGAAAAGGCGTGGAGCAGGCTTAAATTTCACGTTTTTGACGTGCCAGAGGCAAGTGGTGGCTTGCTTGATAGGCTTGAAGTTTTGGCTAAATTTTTAAAAAATGAGCCAAATGACAATTTAATCATCATAAAACAGATAAAGATGCGTGATAACGCCCAGTTTTTAAAATTTACAAAGGACATTATCGCAAAAGGCGGCGAGGGAGCAGTCGTGCGTGAGCCAAATGCGCCCTACGAGCGAAAACGAAGCAAAAATGCACTTAAATTTAAGAAATTTAAAGATGCTGAGTGCGAAGTGGTCTCAATAAATAAAGGCAGCGGCAAATATGCCAATCTTGCTGGCTCGCTTAGCTGCAAAGCGCTTGGTGGCAAGCAGGGTGAAGAAAAAGCTGGCGAGCCAAAATCTGGCACTATCTTTAAAATAGGCTCAGGACTAAGCGACGAGCAACGCACAAATCCCCCAAAGATAGGCTCTATCGTCACATATAAATTTCAAAATTTATCGTCTTATGGCAAGCCAAGATTTCCTATATTTTTAAGGGTTAGAGAGGATTAAATTTCGTCCGCGATCTCTTTTAACGCCCTAAAAGAATTAAACTGCGCATCCTCATCAAAAATAAAACTTTGAGCCATGATCTCATCGACTTCAAGTCTATTTTGAAACTCTAAAATTTGCTCTTTAACGCTTTGTTTTGAGCCTATGAAAGAGCACGCCATCATCTCCTCTGTGACGATTCTTTCTCTATTTTTTAGCTCTATTTGCCTAAAGTCGATCGGTCCAAAATGTGGAGCTTTGGTGCCTGTTTTACAAGAGGTGGCAAAGACCTCGTCGTTATCCTTTTTTGGCGGCTGCAAATACTCTTTTCGCCAGTTACTACGTTTAAGAAAAACTGCGTTTGCGTAGTCGCCAAACTCTTTGCTAGCTCGTCACTTTGGGCTATTATCACATTTGCTCCTGCGATGACATAAGGTGTGGCAAGAAAGTGGGATGGCTTGAAATCCTGACGATAAATTTCTACCGCTTTTCTAGCGCACGTGGCGCAAAGTGCGACGCAAAGGCGTAAGGCAAGCCAAACTCAGCCGCCACGTATGCGCTATATATGCTTGAGCCAAGTATATAGATGGGCGGAAATTTTTCAATTTTTGGATAGGCTTTCACGGCTCTTTTGGCGTTAAAATAGTCCATTAGCTCGTTTATCTGCATGTTAAATTCCACCTCTCTTGCGCCGCGTCTAAGCACTGCAGCCGTCTCTTGGTCAGTCCCTGGAGCTCTGCCTAGCCCAAGATCGACGCGGTTAGGAAATATCGTCTCAAGGGTGGCATACTGCTCGGCGATGGAGTATGGGCTGTGGTTTGGTAGCATTACGCCACCAGAGCCCACGCGCAGGCTTTTTGTATGCTCTAAGATGTGCGCGATGATGAGCTGTGTGGCTGAGCTTGCTAAATTTCTCATGTTGTGATGCTCGGCGACCCAGTAGCGCTTCATGCCGATATCCTCGGCAAATTTAGCCAGTCTAACGGCTGCATCTATGGCAGCTTTTGCATCACCGCCTTGTTTTATCGGTAGTAAATTTAATATCGAGACATTCATTTTTATCCTTTTATTTTTGTAGATGAAAGATTATAAAGATTAAATTTAAAATAGATTGTAAGTCTATTTTAAATTTATAAAGAGAAATATCTATTTTGCAGCTTTTAGGCAAATTTTAAAAACTAACCTTGCTTTACTTTTGCTTTACTCTATTTTTGATAAAATTACACACTTTTAATGAAAGGCTTAAACTTGAAAATTTTAGTAACAGGTGGAGCTGGATACATCGGCAGCCACGTAGTAAAAGCACTTTTAAAGCAAGGCAAAGATGAGATAACCATCATCGACAATCTCTGCAAGGGCTCACAAAAAGCACTTGAAGCACTCCAAAAGATAGGAAATTTCAAATTTATAAACGCAAATTTAGAGGACGATCTAAGCGAAATTTTCGCAAATGGCAAATTTGATGCGATCATCCATTTTGCAGCGTTTATCGAGGTCTTTGAGAGTATGAGCGAACCGCTAAAATACTATCTAAACAACACCGCAAATGTCGCAAGGGTGCTAAGATACGCAAAAACTTACAATGTAAATAAATTTATATTTAGCTCAACTGCTGCAGTTTATGGCGAGCCAGACGTGGCAGAGGTGAGCGAGACAACGCCTACAAACCCGATAAATCCATACGGCAGAAGCAAGCTTATGAGCGAGCAGATCATCAAAGACTACGCCGCTTCAAATGAAAATTTCAAATTTGCGATTTTGCGCTACTTTAACGTAGCAGGCGCAGACGAAGAGGGGCTTATCGGTCAAAACTATCCAAACGCCACTCACCTTATCAAAGTAGCCGTTCAAACAGCACTTGGCAAGCGCGATAGCATGGGTATCTTTGGCGATGATTATGCGACAAAAGATGGCACATGTGTAAGAGACTACATCCACGTTAGCGACCTAGCGGACGCCCACATAAGCGCGCTTGAATACATCAGCCAAAATGGCAGCGAAACTTTTAACGTGGGATATGGCAGGGGATTTAGCGTAAAGAGGTCATCGAGACTGCAAAAAAAGTAAGTGGAGTAAATTTTAAAGTGCTAAATGCGCCAAGAAGGGACGGCGACCCAGCCATCCTTATCTCAAACGCAAGCAAACTACGCTCGCTAACAAGTTGGAGGCCAAAAAGAGACGATCTAGCGCTCATCATAAAAACCGCCCTTGAGTGGGAAAGAGAATTTAAGGATAAGCATGAAAATAGCAGTAATCGGAACTGGATATGTTGGACTAGTGAGTGGCGCATGCTTTGCTAAGATGGGCAACAGCGTGATCTGCGTCGATGTCGATAACAAAAAGATCGAAGCGCTAAAAAATGGCGTCGTGCCTATATATGAGCCAGGGCTTGCTGATATCGTGAGTGAGTGCTACAAAAATGGCTCGCTTAAATTTAGTACGCAGATAACTGAGGCGCTAGAGCATGCAGATGTGCTATTTATCGCAGTTGGCACGCCTATGGGCGCTGATGGACAGGCGGATTTAAAATATGTGCTTTCAGTTGCCAAGTCAATCGGAGAAAATTTAAGTAAACCGCTAATCGTAGTCGATAAATCAACCGTTCCAGTGGGCACTGGAGCCAAGGTGCATGAGGTGATCGAGGCTGAGCTTAAAAAGAGAAATGTAGATATTAAATTTGAAGTCGTCTCAAACCCAGAGTTTTTAAAAGAGGGCGCGGCGGTTGAGGACTTTTTAAAGCCAGATCGCGTAGTTATCGGAGCTAGCAGCGAGTGGGGCTTTAGCGTGATGAGGGAGCTTTATGAGCCATTTATGAAAATCACGACAGGCTCATTTGTATGGACATAAAATCAGCCGAGATGACAAAATACGCTGCAAATTCGATGCTGGCAACCAAAATAAGCTTTATAAACGAGATAGCAAATATCTGCGAACGTGTGGGCGCTGATGTAAATTTAGTAAGAAAAGGCATCGGCAGCGACTCAAGGATCGGATATAGCTTCATCTACCCAGGCTGCGGATATGGCGGTAGCTGCTTTCCAAAGGACGTCGAGGCGCTCATCTACACAGCTAGGCAAAATGGCTTTGAGCCAGAGCTTTTAAACGCGGTCGAGTCAAGAAATAAGGCTCAAAAAAGAGTGCTTTTTGATAAAATTTATAACTTCTTTAGCGGCGATCTAAAGGGCAAGACGATCGCACTTTGGGGACTTGCGTTTAAGCCAAATACCGATGATATGAGAGAGGCTAGCTCGCTAACTTTGATAAAGCTTTTAGACGAGGCTGGCGCAAAAGTGGTCGCTTACGATCCAAAAGCGAGCGAAGAAGCTAAAAAATATATGCCAAATTTAGATGTGAAATATGCTAAAAATAAATATGACGCTCTTGATAACGCCGATGCTATGGTGCTTGTGACTGAGTGGAGCGAGTTTAGATCGCCTGATTTTATGGAGATCAAAGAGAGGCTAAAAAACGCTGTCATATTTGACGGGCGTAACCAGTATAACGCTAAAGCTTTAGCCGAGCATGGCTTTAAGTATTTTCAGATAGGCGTCAAAGCGTGAAGCAAATTTTATCTCTCATAGCTTGTTTATTGCCTTTTGTGCTTTTTGCTAGCGAGGCTTCAGGTAAAAGCGAAGCAAAGACGCAAGAGCAGGTTTTTGAGCTGCCCATCTCAAAGATGCCGAATGATTATTTTAAATATGAAGCTTCATTTTTTAAAGAGGTGCAAACGGATTGTGAATTTGCTATGCTAGAGGGCGGGCATTTAGATAAAAAAGAGGATAAAAGCGGGGTTTATTATGAATTTAGCGCAGAAGATGAGCCGCTTAAGCCTTGCAATGGCAAAAATAAAAAGAGGCAAATTTATTATGAATTTACCCAAATTTTGCCTGGCATTAGCCCCATTAAGATCGTAACCCCACAAGGCGTGGGCGCAGAGATAAGAATTTACTAACGTTTAAAAACGATAAAACCAAAATTTTAAAAAGGAAAGAGAAATGAAAATAGCAGTAGTAGGACTTGGATATGTGGGACTTCCACTAGCAGCAGCTTTTAGTGAAAAGTACGAAGTAGTCGGCTTTGATGTAAATGCAAAACGTATAGAAGAGCTTAAAAGTGGCTATGATAGAACGCTTGAGCTTAGCAATGAGCAGATGAAAAAAGCGATCGATAATGGCATGAAATTTAGCCTAAATTTAGATGACATCAGAAGTTGCAACTTCTTCATCGTAACCGTCCCAACTCCGATAGATAAGAACAAACGCCCTGATCTAACTCCAGTGGTAAAAGCGACTGAGAGCGTGGCAAAAGTGCTTAAAAAAGGCGACATCGTTGTCTATGAAAGCACCGTTTATCCAGGCGTTACAGAAGAAATTTGCGTGCCACTTCTTGAAAAGAGTGGGCTTAAATTTAACAAAGACTTCTTCTGCGGCTACTCTCCAGAGCGCATAAACCCAGAGCAATAAAGAGCACACTGTTACAAAGATCAAAAAGATCACAAGTGGCTCAACCCCAGAGATCGCTGACAAGGTCGATGAAATTTACCGCTCTATCATCACAGCTGGCACTCACAAAGCTTCAAGCATCAAAGTGGCAGAGGCCGCAAAGGTCATCGAAAACACTCAGCGCGACATCAACATCGCCTTTATAAACGAGCTTGCGATGCTCTTTGAAAAGCTTCACATCAACACCATAGACGTGCTTGAGGCTGCAGGTACGAAGTGGAATTTCTAAATTTCCAGCCCAGGTCTAGTCGGTGGTCACTGCATCGGCGTAGATCCATACTATCTAACTCACAAAGCTCAAGAGGTAGGCTACAACCCTGAAATGATCCTAGCAGGTCGCCGCATCAATGATGATATGGGCAGATACGCAGCCGATCAAGTGATAAAACTAATGATAAGAAAAGGTGTGCTTATCAACAAAGCGCGTGTGCTTGTTCTTGGTATGACATTTAAAGAAAACTGCCCAGATATAAGAAATTCTCGCGTTATAGACGTGGTTGATGAGCTAAAAGACTTTGGCTGCAAGGTCGATGTGACTGATCCTTGGGCTGATAGCGCTGAGGTAAAACACGAGTACGGCTTTGATCTAGTAAAAGAGTATAACCTAGACGACTACGACTGCATCGTGATCGCCGTAGCGCACAATGAATTTAAAAAGCTCAACCTAAAAGGCCACTTGGTTTATGATATAAAAAATATCTACCCAGAGGCTGACGCTAGGCTGTAAGGAATTTAGTGCACAAAGTAAGCGTAAATTGTAAAATTTTACTTATCTTTCTGGCTGCTTATCTGTTTGGATTTGCAGCTAGGATGCTTTGGGTATTGTGGGCAAAGGATATGCCAGAGTTTTACTTTAATGGCGAATTTATGCTTACGACAAATGACGCATACTATTACGCAGAGGGCGCTAGAGATATGCTTGCTGGCTTTCATCAGCAAAATGACTTTAGCCCCTTTAATCACCCAATCTCAACCATAGTTTTTTATATTTGCAAAATTTTACCTTTCAAGATCGAAAGCGTGATGTTTTATATGAGCGCGCTTTTAGCACCTCTTATCGCACTTCCAGTTATCTTGATATCAAATGAGTTTAAAGCTCTAAAAGCTGGGGCCGTGGCGGCATTTATGAGCGTTATCTTGCCAGGCTATCTTGTAAGAACGTCACTTGGTTACTTTGATAGCGATATGCTAAATGTCACATTTGCGCTTTTTATCATCTATCTTTTGATCAGACTTTTAAATGCAAATGAACAAAAATTTATCGTTTTACCGGGGCTTTTTGTATCGCTTTATCTTTGGTGGTATCAAAGCTCTTATGCTCTTATTTTAAGCATCATTTTTATCTTTTTTATCTACACGCTTGCTTTTATGCGAAGCAGGATAGAAAACTACCAAGCGATATTTTTTATGTTTATAAGCATCGTTAGCTTCAATATTTTTTCAAAAGATCCGCTTATCGCAAATAAAATTTTGATTTTAAATTTAGCGGTCATTGCTTTATTTTACGCCATTTTTTGCAAATATAAAAAACTGCTTTCACCTAGAAATTTGAGCATTTTTCTAGCTATTATGCTAGCTATTTTTATCTATTTTGGCGGTTTTGATCTTATCATCTCAAAGATTGGCAGTTACGTTTTAAAAAGCAGCTTGGATTTTGCAAGTAAATTTCACTTTATAAGCGAATACACGCTAATTGACGAGGTAAAAAGCGCTAGTCCCTTATACTTTGTCTATTTCATGGCTGGAAACATCCTTATTTTGCTAGCTGCAGTGATTGGATATCTGGCGCTTTGCTTTAAATTTCACCCATTTTTACTTAGCTTGCCACTGCTTGGACTTGGCGCTTTATCGCTATTTGGCGGAGTTAGATTTGCTATGTATATAACGCCGCTTGTTGCACTTGGGTTTGGGTATTTCTTACACTTTTTTTAAATTTATTTGACCTTAGAAATTTCTTGAAAATTTATCCTTTTTTATCTTCGCAGCAGCTGCGCTTGCTCCAAATTTAGAGATCGCTTACTCTTATAGACCGCATACTTTGATCACGCACGATGAGGCAATGGCACTTGATCAGTTAAAAAAGCTGCTAAGCGCGATGACTACGTGCTTTCGTGGTGGGATTATGGATATGCGGTAAGATACTTTGCTGATGTTAAGACGCTAAATGATCCTGGTAGGCAAGGCGGCGAGAATAACTACTTTGTTAGCCTTGCTTTAAGAAAAAATGAGGCAATCTCAGCTAAGCTTGCTAGAGTAGTGAGCGAGTATAGCGACATCTCGTTTGAGAAAAAAAGTAGAGCGCTAGAAGAAATTTTAAAAGATCACGACACAAGCGATCTAAACACCTTTTTAGGCCAGCTTGAAAGCGCAAATTTTACTCTGCCAGCGGCAAAAAAAGAGGTTTTTTACTATCTTGTGCCAGACATGATAGATATCGCTCCAAATATCTTTAGGTATAGCTACATCGATGTTATGAGTGGCGAGCGGCCAAAAGAGGAGTTTTTTTACTACATTAGCCCTATAAGTAGCGTTAGCGAGGCTGGCATAGACCTTGGAAATGGCTATATCTTGCCACTAAAAGAGCCAAAATTTATCACACATAACGGCGAAAAAGTGGCTGTAAAGTCCTTTTATAAGATAAAAGGCTCTGGTAAAGAGCTGCAAATAGATGAGAAAACTATCGACGAAAAGGCGAAAATTTCTGTTTTGTTTTTAGAGGACTATGCACGCGTGGTTTTAGTTGATGAAAATGCCTTAAATTCAGCTCTTGTGCAGCTTTTTATATTTGAGCGAGCCGATGAGAGATACTTTGAGCCATTTGCCATCTCAAGTGGCGTAAAAATTTACAGGTTAAAAGTCTAATGTTAATCAATCTAATAAGCTCGATTGTCGTTTTTGTCGTATCAATGGGCATAAATTTCTTTCTTACGCCATTTATCTTAAAGAGCCTTGGCAACGAGGCATTTGGCTTTGTGGGTCTTAGTAACGCCATCGTTAGCTACGCCGCAGTCGTAAGCGTAGCCATAAACTCGGTTAGTGGGCGCTTTGTCGCTCATGCGTGGCATAAAAAAGATCTAAGCCTTGCAAACACCTACTACTCATCAGTCCTTGTTGTAAATATCTTCTTTTGCGCCGTTGTCGCGGCTCTAAGCTCCATTTTCATACTAAATTTGCAAAGCTTTTTAAACGTCCCTGAAAATTTACTTTTTGATGTGAGAATGACCCTTGTTTTTTACTTTATAAATTTCTGCGTTGGGCTATTTAACGGCGTTTTGACGGTTTGTGCCTTTGTGACAAACAAGCTCTATCTGCTCTCCATCAGAAACGCCATCTCAAGCGCGATCCTAGCGATCCTTATCGTCGCACTTTTTTATTTTTTTAAGCCATTTATCTCATACATCGCCATTTCAGCGCTAGTTGCTAGCCTTTTTGTCTTTTTTAGCACCATTTTTATGTCGGCTCGCATCACGCCAGAGCTAAAATTTAGCCTTAATAAAATTTGACTTTTCTAAGATCAAAGAGCTTCTAAGCTCTGGCATTTGGAACAGCTTTAATGCGTTAAACCGCATACTTTTAACAGGCATGGACCTATTTATCTGCAACATTTTCGTAAATGCAAACGCCACTGGCCTTCTTTCAGTCGCCAAGGCCGCCCCTATCATACTTGAGAGCTTTGTAGCGCAGCTTAGCGGTATCTTTGCACCAAAATTTGTCGAGCTTTACTCTAAAAATTTGATCACGGACCTCATAAACGAGGCTAAATTTTCGATGAAGGTGATCGCCTTTGTGATGAGCGCTCCGGCTGCGTTTTTCGTCGTTTTTGGGCTTGATTTTTACACGCTTTGGCTACCTTTTAAAAGCGCAGATGAGGTTAAATTTATATATAGCGTCTCGATGATCACGCTAGTTCCTATCGTCTTTATAAGCTTTGTCTTTTCGCTTTTTAACCTTGATAGCGCGACAAACAAGCTTCGCCGACCAGCCATTGCCAACACTATCCTTGGCGTTAGCACTATCATAGCGCAGATCGCACTGCTTAAATTTCAGTGACTACGGCGTTTATGGTATCGTCATCGTCGCAGCCATTTTTTATAGCATAAGAATTCTCGGCTTTGACCTCATAAATGCCGCCTTAAATTTAGAGGTAAAACTCACCACATTTTACGGGGTTTATTTTAAAATTTAGCCGTTTTTGCGCTTTGCGTGCTTGCGATGTTTGCCTGCAAGGACTTTGTGAGCTTGGATAACTGGCTAAAATTTGCTATCTTTGCTGCGATATACGCCGGCGCAGCTTATGTTTTGGGATATTTTTTGTTTTTTAATGCTTACGAGCGAGGCATAGTCTGGCGTAAAATTTTAAAAAAATTTAAAAGGTCTTAAATGAATGAAATTTATCTGATCTCTTTGACAAAAGATACCAAAAGGCGCGAGCTTTTACAGCAGAAATTTGGCTCTTATGATAGCTTTAAGCTAATAGACGCAGTTGATGGCAGGGAGCTAAACGCGAGGGAGTACTACAAGATCATCTCGCCGTCATTTAAAGCTTATGGCAAGGTTTTAAGCCCAGCAGAGGTTGGCTGTTCGCTCTCGCATGTGAAGGCTTATGAGGCGTTTTTGGCAACTGAAGCCAAATTTGCCCTCATCTTTGAAGACGACGTGATAGGAGATGATAATGCCATAAAAGAGGCATTTTTAGCAGCTAGCAAGATGCCTGAAAACAGCGTGCTCATATGTGGCATGCAAGATGGGCTAGAAGGCAGGTTTAGCGCCTTTGGCAAAAAGGTGGATGCTAGCCTAAGTAAGCCACTTTGGCAGGTCTCAAAGCATTCATTTTCGAGCATTTATAGAGCAGGGGCATATGTGCTAACTAAAAAAAGCGCTCAAAATTTGCCTTCAAATCCACAAAAAAGCGCTTTGCACGACCGATGTTTGGGACTATTTGCTAGGTGTTAATGATATGCAGATGTATTTTTGCGATCTTTTTGCGCACCCAACAGATCTTAGCGGCTCAAATATCGAGGGCGAGCGCCTTGAGAGGGGATACAGCGCAAATTTGAAGGCCTATATAAAAACATTTAAATTTATACTTTTCTCACGGCTTGAAAAACTTAAAGGTTATGAGAGAATTTTTAAAAGGGGCTAAATGAGTGAGCCATTAATCAGCATCGTAACCGCGACTTACAAGCGTCCAGAGCTTTTACAAAAGGCCATAAAAAGCGCTCTAGCTCAAAGCTATAAAAACCTAGAGATCATAGTAACGGACGACGGCGATGACGAGAGTGCGAGTGAAATTTGCAAGAGTTTTAACGACGCTAGGATCAAATTTGTAAAAAACACCACTCACAAAAAGAGCCCAAATGGCAATAAAAATAACGGCTTTGACAACGCAACAGGCGAGTTTGTCTGCTTGCTTGACGATGACGATGAGCTTTTGCCAGAGGCGATTGCCCAGTGCTATGAAATTTTAAAAAGTGGCGAGTATTCGTGCGTCTTTGCTGACGCGATCTGCGAGAAAGATGGCGTGATGACCGAGGTGATAGCTGGTAGAAGCCCGTATAGCAAGAGTGGGGCGATGAGTAAAGTGGACTATCACTGCGGGCGGATAAATGGCGAGTATTTTAAGCTTTTTTCACGTGAATTTATAGACGGCTTTAGGTTTGATGAGAGCAGTTTTGGCGGCGAAAATGAGCTTTATATCCGCTTTTTTGAAAAAAATGTCTTCTATCTTAAAAAGCCACTTTACATCTACCGCATCGCAAGAAGCGATAGTGCGACGTTAAATGCTGGCAAACACGCGCTAAATGTGGCAAACGCCTACATCAAAACGGCAAATTTGCACTACGACATCGCTATCAAAAATGAGCCAAAATTTCTAGCTATGCAGTATAAAAACGCCGCTTACTACGCCAAAATAGCAGGCGAATATGGCCTTATGCTAAGGTGTATCTTTAAAAGCCTTAGCATTAAATTTCAGTAAAGAAGCGTTTATTTTCTTACTGCTTAGCCCGCTTCCAAGTGGCATTTTACCAGCACTTTCAAAGCTTAGAGTGAAGATAAAACAAAGGTTTGGCGTATGAGGATATTATTTGTCACATCAACGCTTAGAAGTGGCGGTGCAGAGCGGGTTTGCGCGGTGATCGCATCAAGATTTAGTGTGGATCATGATGTAAGCCTTGTTAAATTTGACAAGGACGAGCCATTTTACGAGCTGGCAAGCGGCGTGAAGCTCAGTAAATTTAGGCGTTGGGGCTGATGAGCTTGGCTTTGTTGGAAATTTAAAAAGAGAGTTTCAAAGGTGCTTGCTTTAAGAGCGCTCATAAGAGAGGGCAAATTTGACGCTGTGATATCGTTTTTAGACGCCGTAAATGCCTTGGTGCTCTTTAGCTCGGCTGGGCTAAAAACGCCTATAATCATAAGCGAGCACACAAACTATCTTGCGCCAAAAAGGGCGATCTTTAAGGTGCTAAGACGCATAAGCTATCCATTTGCAAACGCACTTAGCGTCCTAAGTGACGAGGATCTTGGCTACTACTCGAAATTTTGCAAAAATGTGATGAAAATTTACAACCCACTCTTTGAAGAGGTGCGCAGTGAGGGCTTTGCTAAAGAAAATTTCAGTCATCTTTGTTGGCAGGCTAAATAAGATAAAAAACTGCGAAATGTTTGTAAGAGTAGCTGCAAGCTTAAAGCAAAGCGGCTATAAATTTGCTGTCGCTGGAGATGGTGGTGAGAGGCTAAATTTAGAAAATTTCAGCTAAAAATTTAGGCGCTGATGTAGAGTTTTTAGGCAATGTAAGCGACATCGCCTCGCTTTATAAAAGGGCAAAGGTGCTGCTCTCTTGCTCAAATTTCGAGGGTCTTGGAAACACCTTGATAGAGGCGATAAACTATGACTGCGTGCGGGTTGCGACGAGAACTAGCGGGGCAAAAGAGCTTATAAAAGATGGCTTTGATGGCTTGCTTTGCGAGATAAATGACGCTGATCAGATGAGCAAAAAGCTTGCAAATTTGATCCAAGATGAGGCAAAAATGGGCGAATTTGCTAAAAATGCAAGGACTAGACTTGATGAGTTTAGCGTGGAGCAAATTTATAAAAAATGGCTGGAGCTTTTAAGGCTTGGAGGTGTGAAGTGAAAATTCTTTTTGTAATAGCTGCGCTTAGAAATGGCGGAGCCGAGCGCGTGCTAAATGTGCTTGCAAATGAGCTTTGCAAAGACAATGAGATCACTATCGCCCTGCTTGAAGAGGATCTTGGACTTTATAAATTTAGTGAAAAGATAAATATCATAAACCTTAGCGTCACTGGCTCAGGGATTGCTTTAAAATTTAAAAAAATCCTCGCTCTTAGAGCGCTTTTTAAAGAGCAAAAAGCTGATCTGATAATTAGCTTTATCGACTGGACAAACGTCGCTTGCGTGCTAGCAAATGCTGGGCTAAAGAGCAAACTAATAGCAACCGAGCATCACGAGCACAGCTACCTAAAAAGCAAAATCGCAAGCGCTATGCGTGATATTAGCTACCGTTTTGTAGATGGCTTAAGCGTGCTAAGTAAAAGCGACTACGACTACTATAAATTTGCCAAAAATCGCGAGGTCATCCACAACCCACTCTTTATCGACGTGCCTGAAATTTGCGAGAAGCAAAACATCATCTTAAGCGTGGCGAGGCTGGAGGCGGTAAAGGGCTATGATATCTATTTTGAAGCGCTTAGCAAGGTGGATAAGAGCTTGCTTGATGGCTGGGAGATAAAGATCGCAGGCAGTGGCAGGCAGGAGGCCGAACTGAAGCAAATGGCGTCAAATTTAGGGCTTAATATCAAATTTCTAGGTCACATGAGCGACGTCACAAAGCTTTATAGCGAGGCAAAAATTTTCACTCTTAGCTCAAGAAGCGAGGGGCTTTCAAATGTGCTAATAGAATCAGGCGCTTTTGGTTGCGCTAGGCTAAGTAGCGACACCGTGGGCGCAAGAGAGCTTATAAAAGACGGCATAGACGGGCTTATCTTTAAAAATGGCGATGCAGATGATCTAAAAGAGAAGCTTGAAATGCTTTTAAAAGATGAAAATTTAAGGCAAAAACTAGCAAAAAACGCCAGTGAAAGTGCAAATTTATTTAGCAAAGAAAATATCATCAAGCAGTGGCGAGAATTTATAAAAAAGGTTGTTAGCAAGTGAAAAAATTAGCCGTTTTTTTATACTCGATGGGGCCTGGCGGGGCTGAGCGAAATGTGGCAAATTTACCTGCCATTTTTGGTAAAACGTTATGAAGTTCATCTCATCTTAATGAGCAAGGTCATCGCTTACGAGATCCCAAGTGAGGTGCAGATCCACTTTATAGAAAATAGCGATCCTTACGAGAGTGGGCTAAAGAAGCTTGCAAGGCTCTTTTTAGCGATGCCGTTGCTTGCCTTTAAATATAAAAAACTCTGTCAAAGCTTAAACATCGACACGCAGTTTGTGCTGATGAACCGCCCTTGCTATATCGCTGGGGTTGCTAGGATTTTAGGGCTAAAGGCTAGGCTGGTTATCAGCGAGCGAAGCTGTCCGTCGATCTTATATAAAAACGATCTAAGCGGACGAGTTAATAAATTTTTACTTACTCATCTTTATAAAAAAGCCGATCTAATCCTCGCAAATGCAGCTGGCAATAAAGAGGATCTGGTGCGAAATTTTGGCATGAGCGAAGCAAAGACAAAGGTGCTTTATAACGCCCTTGATCTAAAAACTATAAATTTGCTAAAAGATGAGCCACTTGAGGATGGCTTTAAGCCATTTTTCATAAACATAGGCCGCCTTGATAGCGGTAAAAATCAAGCCATGCTAATAAAAATAATTGCCTCCATTAGCGACCCTCGTGCCACGCTTGGCATCCTTGGCAAAGGACCTTTAAAAGATGAGCTACAAAATTTGATAGACAAATTTGGCGTGGGTGATCGAGCAAAACTTCTTGGCACTGATAAAAATCCTTTTAGGCATATAAAAAACGCCTCTTGCTTGCTTTGCGCTTCGCGTTTTGAGGGCTTTTCAAACGTGCCTTTGGAGGCACTAGCGTGCGAGAAAACTATCATCTCAACCGAGCACAAGAGTGGCGCAAAGGAGCTTTTGGGCGATAGCGAGTTTGGCATCTTAGTGCCAGTTGATGACGAAAATGCGATGAAAGAAGCGATGATAAAGGTGCTTAACGAGCCAAAGATAAGGCAAAATTTTGAAAATGTTGCGTATAATCGGGCTAAATTTTTTGATAGTGAAAATATAGCGAGCGAGCTTATAAATTTTTTGGAAAATCCTAATGAATAGAAATTTATTTTTTAAAAATTACTCTTTATACTTTATGATATTTGTTGCAGTCCTTTTTGGCATGGTTTGCAGGCTTTACTGGGTCTTTTGGGCGAGCGAGTATCCGGTATTTTTCTGGAACAACGAGCTGATGATCAGCACAAACGATGGCTACGCATTTGCCGAGGGTGCAAGGGACATGCTAGCTGGCTTTCACCAAGAAAACGACCTTAGCTACTACGGCTATCCGCTTTCGACACTTACCTACTGGATCGTGAAATTTCTAGGCGTCAAGCTTGAGACGGCGATGATTTATATGAGCGTATTTTTCTCATCGCTTGTGGCTGTGCCAGTTATCTTGATCGCAAATGAATACAAAGCAAAAATGGCTGGCTTTATCGCTGCACTTCTTGCAGTGATCGCAAATAGCTACTATAACCGCACGATGGCGGGTTACTACGACACCGACATGCTCATCATCACTCTTAGCGTCTTTGTCGTTTGGGGGCTTGTTAGAGTGCTTGAGAAAAAGGACGCAAAGAGCCTGATAATAGCACCTCTAAGCGTGCTTATCTATATGTGGTGGTATATGAGCGCCTTTTCGCTTATTAGCATTTTAACTGGACTATTTTTACTTTATACGCTCATTTTTGATAGGAAAAATCCACTTTTTTACCTTGAAATTTCTCTGCTTTTACTCGCTATCTCAAACCTTGATCTAGCTCTTAAATTTGTCGCTGTTATCGTTATTTATGCACTTTGCCTATTTAAAAAAGAGGTGATAAATTTAAAAATTACTCTTGGCATTTTGGCAATTATCTTTGTCATTTTTGTCATCCGTGGTGGGCTAAATCCGATAATCTTTCAACTTAAATTTTACGTCTTTAGAGATGCGCCTGAAGTTGGCGGCATGAGCTTTCACTTTTTTAATGTCAATCAAACTATCCAAGAGTCAAGCGTCGTTGATTTTACGCTATTTTGCGAGAGGATCAGCGCAAATGTCATCACGTTTTTGATCTCGCTTGCTGGCGTCGCTCTGTTTTGCTACAAGCACCGCTCATTTGCCGTCTCGCTTGGCATGCTCGCACTTGGATTTTTGGCCTTTAAAAGCGGCCTTAGATTTACCATTTACGCTGTGCCTATCATGGCGCTTGGCTTTGGCTACTTAGTAGAGTTCGTGCTTGCAAATTTAAAGCTAAAAGGAGCCGTGCTAAATCTCATAAGAGCGTTCATAGCAGCTCTTGTGCTTGCTCCAGCGCTCATTCACATCTATGGCTACAAGGCCGAGCCAGTCTTTGTAAATAAAGAGGTTGAAATTTTAAATAAGCTAAAAAGTATCGCAGGACGCGAGGACTACGTGGTTGCGTGGTGGGACTATGGATATCCGATTAGATATTACAGCGATGTTAAGACGCTAATTGACGGCGGAAAGCACCTTGGACGTGAAAATTTTGCCGTGAGCTTTGCGCTTGGAAGCGACGAGATGAGCTCGGCAAATATGGCAAGGCTCGATGTAGAATACACTGAGCGAAATTTCAAAGAGCACTTTAATGGCAACTTGGCTCAAATTTTAAAAGATAGAAATTTAAGCGTTGATCAGTTTTTTAGCGAGATAAAAGAGGCAAATTTTAGCTTGCCAGCAAAGAGCAGAGAGATATATTATTACCTGCCAGATAGGATGCTTAGCATCTTCCCGACCATTTTGCAGTTTAGCAAGATCGATCTAAAAAGTGGTAAAAATTTAAACAACGGACTTTTCATCACCACAAGAGCGATCTCGCAAAGCGAAAAGGGCATTAGGCTAAGTGGTGGATTTACTCTAACAAGTGATGTCACAAATTTGATCTATGATGGCAATGTTTTACCACTAAGATCTTTCATAGAGACCTACTACAACGAGGCTGGCAAGCTAAACGTAAAAGAGTATAAAAATAATGAAAGTTCAAATATTTCTGTCATTTTTATGAGGGATTATGGTAGATTCATCATCCTTGATGAGAGCATTTTAAATAGCGCCTACATCCAGCTTTTCGTGCTTGAAAGATACGATCCTAAGGTCTTTGAGCCAGTCATACTTGATGGGGCGGCAAAAGTTTATAGGCTAAAGAGGTAGAGATGGCAAGGATAGGATTTTTAAGCCACGCTGATATGAGCATACACTTTTTTAGACGCCCTATCATGCAGGCTTTAAAAGATATGGGGCATGAGGTTTTTGCTATCGCTCCAAAAGGAAATTTCACTAATGAGCTTGCTAAAAGCTTTCACACCGTCACCTACGAGCTTGATAAGGCGAGCCTAAATCCGCTAACCGTGATAAACAACTCAAAAAAACTATCTCAAATTTTAGGCGAGCTAAATTTAGACCTGCTGCAAACTGGCGCTCACAAGTCAAATGTCTTTGGCACTTTTGCTGCTAAAAATGCTGGCATAAAGCACGTGATAAATTTGGTCGAAGGCCTTGGTAGCTTTTATATCGATGATGATATTAAGACAAAGGCTGTGCGTTTTGTCATGGAGAGCCTTTATAAGCTCTCTTTGCAAAGGCTGATGCTTGCATCTTCGTAAATGACGCAGATCCAGACTATCTGATCTCAAGAAATTTGATAGATAAAAGCAAGGTGTACCGCATAAAAAGTGTCGGCGTCGATACTGCTAAATTTGACCCAGCTATCACGCAGGCAGCGGACTTGGGTGAAAAAAAGGTTATTTTAATGATCGCCAGAGCCATGTGGCACAAGGGCGTTCGTGAATTTTACGAGGCAGCAGAAATTTTAAATGGCTATAAAAACTGCGAATTTGTCTTTGTGGGTGAGGGCTTTGCTGGTAATAAATCAACCGCAGACGAGAGCTTTTTAAAAGGTGGCAAGGTGCGATATCTTGGCGCTAGAAACGACATACCACAGCTTTTGAAAGCTTCTTACTTGCTGGCTTTGCCAAGCTACAAAGAGGGTTTTCCAAGAACGGTTTTAGAGGCGATGAGCATGGCTAAAGCAGTCGTCGCAAGTGACGTGACAGGCTGCAATGAAGCTGTAAAAGATGGCTACAACGGACTTTTATGCAAGGTAAAAGATGCAAGCGATCTTGCTAGTAAGATAAAAATTTTACTTGATGACGAAGCGCTTTGCGCTAAGCTTGGAGCAAATGGCAGAGACTGGGCAGTTAGTGAGTTTGACGAGAAGCAAATCGCAAAAAGATATATAGAAATTTATAGGAAATTTATAGATGTATAGAAATTTTTTAAAGAGGGTGATTGACATTTTGGGAGCTTTGTTTTTGCTCATTTTAACATCGCCCATCATCATAGCAACGGCTATTTTTATCTATTTTAAGGTAAGCCGAGACGTCATTTTTACGCAGGCAAGACCAGGACTAAATGAGAAAATTTTTAAAATTTCTAAAATTTAAGACGATGAGCGACGAGCGTGACGCAAATGGCGAGCTCTTGCCAGATGAGCAGCGTCTTGGTAAATTTGGCAAACTGATCCGCTCTCTTAGCCTTGATGAGCTACCACAGCTATTTAACGTGCTAAAAGGCGATATGAGTTTTATCGGACCAAGGCCGCTTTTGGTCGAGTACCTACCAATCTATAACGAAACGCAAAAGCACCGCCACGACGTGCGCCCTGGTATCACGGGTCTAGCGCAGGTAAATGGCAGAAACGCCATAAGCTGGGAGAAAAAATTTGAATACGACGTCTATTACGCTAAAAATTTAAGCTTTATGCTTGATGTAAAGATCGCTTTGCAGACCATCGAAAAGGTGCTAAAACGAAGTGGTGTCAGCAAAGAGGGGCAGGCGACGACGGAGAAATTTAATGGCAAAAACTAAGAAAATTTACATCTACGGAGCGAGTGGGCATGGTCTTGTGATCGCTGACATCGCTAGAGATAACGGCTATGATGAGATAGTTTTTTTAGACGATGCTAGCGAGTTTAAATTTAGCCCAGAGCTTGAAAAAGCCGACATCATAATAGCCATAGGTGATAATAAAACAAGGCAAAAGATCAGCCAAAAGGTCGAGGTCGCTGGCTTTGAGATAGGTAAATTTGATCCATAAAAGTGCGGTTGTGAGCAAAAGCGCTGTAATAGAAAAAGGTGTGGTTGTCATGCCAAATGCCGTGATAAACGCAAAAGCTCGCATAAAAGAGGGCGCTATTATAAACTCTGGCGCGGTGATAGAGCATGAGTGCGTGATAGGTAAATTTGCTCACATCAGCCCAAATGCAGCCCTTGCTGGAAATGTGAGCGTGGGTGAATTTACGCATGTTGGCATTGGCTCAAGCGTCATTCAAGGCATAAAGATCGGCAAAAACTGCATCATCGGCGCTGGAAGCGTGGTCGTTAGAGATATAAAGGACGGCATAAAGGCGTATGGCGTGCCTGCATGTGAGCGCGCTAAGATATAAATTTAAAAATAAGTGCTAAAATCGCCAAAAAATCACGAAAGGTATGAAAATGGATAGGGTTTTTTTATCTCCACCAAATATGAGTGGAAAAGAGCAAGAATATATAAAAAAAGTTTTTGAAAGCAACTACATAGCGCCACTTGGCGAATATGTCAATAAATTTGAAGATAGCATAAAGGCTTATACTGGCGCCAAAGATGCGCTTGCACTATGCGCTGGAACCGCGGCACTTCACCTAGCACTTCGCGTCCTTGGTGTAAAAGAGGGCGATTTTGTGCTAGCTTCTAGCTTTACTTTCATGGCTTCAGTCTCGCCGATACTTTATGAAAAGGCAACTCCAGTCTTCATCGACTGCGATGAGAGCTGGAATTTAAGCCCAGAGCTACTTAAAAAAGCGATATCAAATTTACCTAAAAAGCCAAAAGCGCTAGTCGTCACTCATCTTTACGGACAAGCTTCAAAGATGAAAGAAATTTGCGAAATTTGCCAAAACGAGGGCATCGCTTTGGTCGAAGATGCAGCTGAAGCACTTGGTGGATTTTACGGCGGCAAGGCGCTTGGCACATTTGGCGTGATGGGTGGATATAGCTTCAATGGCAACAAGATCATCACTACTTCAGGTGGTGGCATGCTAGTTGGAGATAGCGAATTTGTAGAAAAAGCTAGATTTTACAGCACGCAAGCAAGAGAACCTTTGCTTCACTATGAGCATAAAGACTACGGCTACAACTACCGCTTAAGCAACGTCCTAGGCGCTATTGGCGTGGCTCAGATGGAGGTTTTAGAAAAAGAGTCGAGCAAAAGAGAAGAGTATTTGATATCTATGAAAAGAGCTTGGCGATATTTTAGAATTTATGCCAGAGCTACCAAATTCTCGTGGCAACAGATGGCTCACAACTGGCGTTTTTGCTAGAAAAGATGCACATTTAAAGGTTATAAAAGCACTAGCTGATGAAAACATCGAGAGCCGCCCACTTTGGAAGCCTATGCACTTGCAGCCTGTCTTTAAAGGTGCGTTAAGCTTTGTTGATGGATATAGTGAAGATCTATTTTCAAGAGGAATTTGCTTGCCAAGCGGCAGCGATATGAGCGAGCAGACACAAGAAAGAGTGATAAAAATAGTCAAGGAAAATGCGTAAATGTTTCATGCAACGAAGTTAAAAAGGCTCGTATTTTTCCTTCTTGGTGATGTTTTTATATTTGTTTTTTCGATATATGCGGCATATCTTTTAAGATTTAACGCCGACATCCCAGATATCTACGTGCAAGGGCTTTTTGTAACGGCTGGATTTTTGATCGTATTTAAGCTCTTTTTTATGTGGATGTTTAAAATTTACAAGGTGCCGTGGAGATTTTTTGGCTTAAATGAAGCTCGTAAAATTTTCCTAGCTCATGTTTGTGCGGCGATCTTATTTACGATCGTATTTTTCATCATACAAGATTTTTTAAATCCTTACCCAAGAAGCGTCATATTTATCGACCTTCTCATCTCATGCCTACTTATCGGGCTTTTAAGAATTTCAAAGCGTATGGTGCTTGACTTTTCAAACAGACCTCACAAAGGCGAGCCTTGTATCGTTATAGGCGCGACCTCAAAGGCACTTCACGTCTTGCGTGGCTTAAAGCAGGGCTATCTTGACTACTACGCAGTTGGCGTGGTAGATGGCAGAAGCGATCTTGTTGGCACATATTGCGATGGATTTTTAGTTCAAGATAAAAAAGATATACCAAGCCTTATAAAAGACTATGATGCAAAGACTGCTATCATCGCACTTGCGCTCGATCAAGACGAGCTTCAAGCTTTAGTAGATGAGCTAACTGGATATGGCATAAGAGATATGAAACTCTTTTCGCTTATTGAAAATGAGCCGATCAAAGATATCTCGATCGAAGATTTGCTCGCTAGAAAGCCAAAAGACCTTAATCCAGAAGCCATTTCAAATTTCTTAAAAGATAAAAAAGTGCTTGTCACTGGAGCTGGCGGAAGTATAGGAAGCGAAATTTGTAAGCAGTGCTTGAAATATGGCGTAAGCAAGCTTATAATGGTTGAACACAGCGAGTTTAACCTTTATAAAATAGGCGAAGATACAAGGGATAAAAGAACTGTTAGCAAGCTTGTAAATATCACAAATTTAAAAGACTTTGAAGAGGTTTTTGAAGAATTTAGACCAGAGATCGTCATCCACGCTGCAGCCTACAAACACGTGCCACTTTGCGAGCTAAATCCTCGCTCAGCAGTTGAAAACAACATCCTTGGCACAAAAAATGCAGTCGATCTTTCTAAAAAATATGGTGCTAAGAAATTTGTCATGATCTCTTCAGACAAGGCAGTGCGCCCAACAAACATAATGGGTACAACTAAGCGTGTTTGCGAGCTTTATGCGCTAAATTCAAACGAAGCAGGTGTGTGCGAGATAGTTTGTGTGCGCTTTGGTAATGTACTTGGCTCAAGTGGCTCAGTCATACCTAAATTTAAAGCGCAGATCGCTGCAAATAAGCCACTAAGCGTCACGCACCCAGAGATCACAAGATACTTTATGCTTACGTCTGAAGCGTGCCAGCTAGTCCTTCAAGCAGCCTCTATCGCAAAAGGCGGAGAGCTTTTCGTGCTTGATATGGGCGAGCCTGTTAAGATCGTCGATCTTGCTAAAAAGATGCTTCTACTTTCAAATAAAGAGCATTTAGGTATCGAATTTGTAGGACTTAGACCTGGCGAGAAGCTTTATGAGGAGCTACTTATCAACAAAGATGACGTTCAAACTAAGTATGAGTCGATCTTTGTGACACACTCGCAGCCTTATGATCTGACCCTTTTAAATTCACAGATAAATGGGCTTTTGCAGCTTGAAGATGATGAGGTGGCACCTGCTCTTAAGGTGATCGTGCCAGAATTTAATCATGCATTAAATTTAAAAGGCTAGTTTTGGTTATAAAAGATATTAAGAGATTTAGTGACACGAGATACAAGGCAAGGGCGTATATCTGCTATTTGTTTAGTAGAAATTTACCAAACAGACTGCCTGGAGTGTGCTTAGAAAATATAAAAGCTGGCTTTGATAAGATCAGTCACGAGATAGAAAATTTTGATGCACTATACATCTTAGATGAAAATGGCATACAGATCGAAGACTCGATCAGCCTAAATGAAAAGTATAAAATTCCAAAAGGTGAAAACCGCGCAAATAAAGCCTACTACTATACCGCCGTGCGCGAGAAAGGTGCGTTTTAAGCGATCCATATCCATCAAGTCTAAATGGAGGTTTGTGCGTTACAGCAAGCGTGCCTATCTATAATGAAAAAAACAAGCTAAATTTATCGCTTGCATCGACATAAGCCTAGAAAATATCCTAAATATGGTCGATAGCGGCTTTGTCGAGGAGCACTTTGGTAGATTTTTAAAGACAGTTTATGCGCTCTTTTGTGCATCGCTTTTTATGATCTGCGCATTTTTATTTTGGCACGGCGTAAAGAGCTTTATCTCAAAGAGCATCGAGCATATAAATGTCGAAGAAATTTTTGAATCAACCATCATTTTAACGCTGGCTCTTGCCATTTTTGACCTTGTAAAGACGATATTTGAAGAAGAAGTTTTAGGTAAAAATCACGAAGAAAATAGCGTTATTTATAAGACGATGGTTAGATTTATCGGCTCTATCATCATCGCACTTGCGATCGAGGCGCTCATGCTAGTCTTTAAATTTGCTATCACTGCACCTGAAAATATCATAAACGCTATCTATCTAATAGGCGGCGTGGCGATGCTGATGGCGGCACTTAGCTTTTATCTCTTTAGCGTAAAAAGACAAGAGAACAGATGATCGCTATTATTGATTATGGTGCTGGAAACATCAAAAGCGTGATAAATGCTTTTAAATTTCTTGGGCATGAGTGCGTTTTACTAAGCGAGCCCAAGAGTTTAAAAGAGCACTCTCACATCGTTTTACCAGGTGTTGGGGCATTTGGCGAGGCGATGAAAAAGCTCAAATTTAATGGCATGGATGAAGCGATAAAAGAGGCTGTAAAAAATGGCAAGGCCTTTATAGGAATTTGCCTTGGTATGCAGCTTTTATTTGAAAAAAGCTTTGAATTTGGCGAGCACGAGGGGCTTTCACTTTTGCCGGGAGAGGTCGTTAAATTTGATGAAGCTAAATTTGACAGGCCACTAAAGATCCCACATGTTGGCTGGAACACACTCGAGTTTAAACAAAACAGCCCTTTAAGATTAGGATTAAAAGAGCTTGAGTATTTATATTTTGTGCATAGCTATCACGTGGTTTGTGATGATGAAATTTGCGCTTGCAAAGACAACTTATGGATATGAATTTACAAGTGCGGTGCAGCATGAAAATCTCTTTGGTTTTCAGCCTCATCCAGAAAAAAGCCACGAGGTTGGGCTTAAAATTTTAGAAATTTTGCGAGGTTGTGATGGAAATTTTCCCAGCGATAGATCTAAAAGAGGGGCAAGCAGTTAGGCTTAGCAAAGGGCTTATGCAAAGCGCTAAAATTTATAGCAGTGAGCCAAGTGAGCTTGCTAAAAGATTTGAAGATTACGGTGCAAAATGGCTACATGTGGTTGATCTTGACGGAGCATTTGCGGGAGAAGCTATAAATTTTAAGACAATCGAAAAGATAGTAAAAGCTACAAATTTAAAGGTGCAAGTGGGTGGTGGTATAAGGGATGAAGAGCGAATAAAGCGCTATTTGGACCTTGGAGTTAGCAGAGTGATCCTTGGCTCAGTTGCTCTAAAAGATCCAGAATTTACAGCAAAAATGGCTGGAATTTATAGGGTCGTAGTTGGCATAGACGCAAAAGATGGCTATGTGGCAGTGCAAGGCTGGGGCGAGGTTTCAAACATAAAAGCAGTCGATCTTGCAAAAAAATTTGCAGATGTGGGTGTAGAAGCTGTGATTTGCACCGATATTAACAAAGATGGAATGCTTGGCGGAGTTAATGTTGATTTTAGCTTGCAAATAGCTAGAAGCAGCAAGCTTGAGACCATAGCAAGTGGCGGTGTGAGCGATATAAACGACATTTTGGCGCTAAAAGAGACAAAAGAGATAGCTGGCGTGATCGTTGGTAAAGCTTACTATGAGGGACGACTTGATTTGAAAGATGCTTTCAAACAAGTTGGCTAGCGTTAAAGCTTTTATAAATTTTTAATTAGCTAGAATAGGGCAATTTTTACTAAAAGGATATTATGTGAAGATTTTGGTTGTAGATGACAGCTCAACAATGAGAAGGATCATAAAAAATACTTTGCAAAGGTTAGGACATCAAGAAATTCTCGAGGCTGAGCACGGGCTTGAAGCTTGGAATATCTTGACACAAAACGAGGGTATTGAGGTTCTTATTACTGACTGGAACATGCCTGAGATGAACGGTCTTGAGCTTGTTAAAAAGGTAAGAGCTGAGCAAAAATATGTTGATATGCCTATCATAATGGTAACAACAGAGGGCGGAAAGCCGAGGTTATAACAGCTTTAAAAGCAGGTGTTAATAACTACATCGTTAAACCTTTTACGCCACAAGTTTTAAAAGAGAAGCTTGAAGACGTTCTTGGTTAATGAAAGATAAATTTTACGAATTAAACATCAAAACATCAAATTTTTATGATGAAATTTTAGAGTTAGTTTTTTCTTTTGGGGTCACCTGTGTAGAAGAGCTAGATCATGAGATCATCATCAGGGAAGAGTATGATCTAAAAGATATAGCTTGGGGTGTCGAAGAGTATGCAAAAGGGCTCTCTAGTGTTCGTAAAATTCCAAATGATTTAAAAATTTCTCTTAATTTAAAAGAAAATAAAGACTGGCTAGGCGAATATAAAAAGGCAGTTAAGCCTATTTTGGTTGATAAAATTTATATTAGACCTAGCTGGGAAGAGCCACTTAGAGGCGTAACAAATATCATAATCGACCCAGCTCTAGCCTTTGGCTCAGGGCACCATGAAAGTACAAATTCTTGCTTGCAACTTTTACAAAAATATGCAAAAAGTGGTGATAACACTTTAGATGTGGGATGCGGAAGCGGGATATTAAGCATAGCTTTGGCAAAGCTTGGCTGCAATGTCGATGCCTGCGATACAGACGAGCAGGCCACGCAAAGCTCGCAAAGTAACGCCCAGCTAAATGAGGTTAAATTTAATAAAATTTGGACAGGTTCTATTGCAAATTTAGAGCAAAAATATGACATCGTCGTAGCAAATATCATTGCTGATGTTATTTTTATGCTCTCAAATGACTTGAAAAAATCGCTTAAAAAAGGCGGCTATTTAGTATTGTCAGGAATTTTGAACAAATACGAAGATAGGATTAAAGATACGTTTAAGGATTTGGAGCTAGTTGAGATAAAACAGGCTAATGATTGGGTTAGCTTTGTTTATAAGGAAATGGATGAATAATCAAAATAATAACCAAAATAATGGCGATAATAACGGGTTTTTCAACAAAAATCCCATCTTTATCTTTGCTATTTTTGCGATAGTTATAGTTCTAGCTTTTAGAAGCTTTAGTGGCGACGGACTAGGCGGTACTTTTGGGCTTGGTAGCAACGCTCAAAGCAAGATGATAGCTTATTCTGAATTTAAGGATATGCTAAAAAATAAGCAATTAAATGAGGTTGCGATATCTGAAACCACGATAAAAGGCGTTGGTAATGACAAAACCATCTATCTCGCAAAGCGCATAAATGATCCAACGCTCATTGGCATACTTGAGCAAAACGGCATAACTTACAGCGTTTATAGCGAAAATAACTGGTTTGGAGATCTTATATTTTCATGGATCATACCGGTGTTTATATTTTTTGCTATTTGGATGTTTATCGCTAGTCGTATGCAAAAGAATATCGGCGGTGGCATACTAGGTATAGGAAGTGCGAAAAAGCTTATAAATTCTGAAAAACCAAAAGTTAAATTTGACGATGTTGCAGGCGTTGAAGAGGCAAAAGAAGAGGTTCAAGAGATAGTTGATTATCTAAAGAGCCCAGATAAATATCTAAGACTTGGAGCTAAAATTCCAAAAGGTATTTTGTTAGTTGGCCCTCCAGGCACTGGTAAAACGCTTCTTGCAAGAGCAGTTGCGGGCGAGGCTAGTGTGCCATTTTTCTCTATGTCAGCATCAAGCTTTATCGAAATGTTTGTTGGCGTTGGTGCAAGTAGGGTTAGGGATCTTTTTGAAAATGCAAAAAAGAAGCTCCAGCGATTGTTTTTATAGATGAGATCGATGCGATCGGTAAGAGCAGAAATTCTGGTCCGATGGGTGGCAATGACGAGAGAGAGCAAACGCTAAATCAGCTTCTTTCTGAGATGGACGGCTTTGATGCGGACAAGTCGCCAGTCATAGTTATAGCTGCTACAAATAGACCTGAAGTTTTGGATGCTGCACTTTTAAGACCGGGTAGATTTGACAGGCAAGTGCTTGTTGATAAGCCTGATTTTAAAGGACGTTGCGACATCTTAAAAGTCCATATGAAAGACGTGAAAATCGGCAAAGATGTAAATATCGAGGATATCGCAAGGCTTACTACTGGTTTAGCAGGTGCTGATCTTGAAAATATCATAAATGAGGCGGCACTTCTTGCAGGACGTAAGTCAAAGACTTTTGTCGAGCAGGCTGATCTAGTGGAGGCTGTCGAGAGATCGATAGCTGGTCTTGAGAAAAAATCACGCCGCGTAAATCCAAAAGAGAAAAAGATAGTCACTTACCATGAAAGCGGTCATGCCTTGATAGCTGAGCTAACAAAAGGTGCAAAAAGAGTGACAAAGGTCTCAGTCGTACCACGTGGTCTTGCAGCGCTTGGCTATACGCTAAATACGCCTGAAGAGAATAAATTTATGATGCAAAAGCATGAACTACTTGCAGAAGTGGATGTTCTTTTGGCTGGTAGGGCTGCTGAAGAGGTATTTATAAAAGAGATATCAACTGGAGCTAGTAACGATCTAGAGCGTGCAACTGATATCATAAAAGCTATGGTTAGCATGTATGGTATGAGCGATGTCGCTGGTCTCATGGTACTTGAAAAGCAGCGCGCGACATTTTTAAATGGCGGACAAAGCATAAAAGACTATAGCGACAAGATGGCTGAAAAGGTTGATGAGTTTGTAAAAGCGCTTCTTCATGAGAGATATACAGCTGTGCTCGGTCTTCTTGAAATTTATAAAGGTGCCATTGAAAACATGGTTTCAGCGCTTTATGAAGAAGAGACAATCGAGGGAAAAAGAGTTAGAGAGATCATCAAAAACTACGAAGAAGAAAATGGTCTTGAAAGCAGGCTTGTAGAGCTTGAAGAAGAGGAAAAAGGCAAAAAAGAGGAATAAAAATGAGTGGCTACATCGCAAAAGTAGGGTATAAATTTATATTATTCTTTTTGATTTTATTTGCTATATCTGCATTGTTTGGTATTGCGCCACTATTTTTTCTAGCGCTGCTTCTTTTAACTCTTTATTTTTTTAGAGACCCTGAAAGAGAGCCTTTTACTGACGATAAACTAGCCTTGCTTTCACCTATAGATGGCAAGATAAAAGAGATCAGTGTTTCAAATTTTGATGATAAAGAGGTGGCTAAGATAGTTATCTCAAAGCCCTTTTTTGGCGTTGGCACGCTAAGGGCAGTTAGTGACGCTAAGGTCGTTGATATCAAAAGAAGGCACGGACTATTTTTGTGTAAGGCGATGAAAATTTCAGAGATGCTAAATGAAAGAGCGATAATTCGTTTTGAAAAAGGAAATATCAAATTTGCTATGAAGATCATAGCTGGAGTTTTTAGTAGAAGTTTAGAAAATTATAACATTACCAGCCTAAAAGCCTCTAGAAAATTTGGCTTTTTAGGAAGCGGTGAAGTGATTTTATACTTGCCAAGAGATACTAAAATTTGCGTAAGCGTTGGCGAGAGCGTTAAAGCTGCTTCACTTCTTGGATACTTTGAAGAGGAAAAATAAAATGAATAGCATACAAAAAATGCAGTTAATGTATATATTGCCAAATTTATTTACCGCAGCAAGCGCTTTTTTGGGCGTTATAAGCATTATTTCATCTATTCAGGGGAACTATTTTAAAGCTATTATTTATATCATTCTTTCACTGATTTTAGACGGACTTGATGGACGCGTGGCAAGACTTACAAAGACTACAAGTAAATTTGGAGTAGAGTTTGATAGCCTTGCAGACCTTGTAGCATTTGGCGTGGCGCCAGCGATTTTATTTTATCTAACAGTTGGTGCAAAATTTGGCAGATTTGGTGCGCTAATAGCAGCTATGTTTGTAGTCTTTGGAGCTATTAGACTTGCTCGTTTTAATGTCACTACTGGCACATACGAACCAAATGTTTTTATCGGACTTCCTATACCATCAGCAGCGATTGTCAGTGTGCTTTGGATCGGCATTTATGTAGACTACACATTCTTAGAGGGTTTTGAGTGGTGCTTGATATTGCTTGAAGCAGTTTTAGCTATCTTGATGGTTAGCAACATCCGCTACCCAAGCTTTAAAAAAATGAATTTAAAGCAAACTCATGTTATACGGATTTTAGTAGCACTTGTAGTTGTTTTTTCTATGCTTTATCTATATCCATTCGAGAGTGCAACTTTAGTAATGAGTGTTTACGTACTTTATGGTATTATTAGAGCGGCGATAATGTTTAGCAAAAATCACAAAAAAAAGGAGAGCGAATGAGCGAAAACGGCATAATAAAATCGCGTAAATTTTTACCAAAAATCGAAATCAAAAACTCTCTACTGCTGCTACTTAGGTAGCAAATTCTTCTTTACTTAACTCATTAAAATTTAAATATAAAAAATCATAAAAGGACAAAAAATGGATAAAAATAAAATTATAATCTTTGATACGACTTTAAGAGATGGCGAGCAAAGCCCAGGAGCTTCTATGAACACAGCTGAAAAGCTTCAGATCGCACTTCAGCTTGAAAGGCTTGGTGTGGATGTGATGGAGGCTGGATTTGCAGCGGCTAGCCCTGGAGACTTTGACGCGGTAAATCAGATCGCAAAGCAAGCTTCAAACATCACTGTCTGCTCGCTTGCACGTGCGGTTGAGCGTGATATCAAGGCAGCTGGCGAGGCATTAGCTCCAGCAAAAAACAAGAGAATTCACATCTTCATAGCAACAAGTCCGATCCACATGCAGTACAAGCTAAAAATGAGCCCAGACGAGGTGATCAGGCGTGCAGTCGAGTCTATAAAAATACGCAAAAACCTTTTGCGATGACGTGGAGTTTAGCTGCGAGGATGCGTGCAGAAGCGAGATGAGCTTTTTAAAAGAAATTTGCGACGCAGCGATAAATGCAGGGGCAAAAACCATAAACATCCCTGATACAGTTGGCTACTTGTATCCAGAGGAGATCACAGCTCGCATTAGCGAAATAGTAAAATTTATAGGTGGTAGAGCGGTAGTTTCAGTGCATAACCACAACGATCTTGGCATGGCAACAGCAAATTCACTAGCTGCTATAAAAGCTGGTGCAAGGCAGGTTGAAGGTACGATAAATGGCATCGGCGAGCGCGCTGGAAACGCTGCACTTGAAGAGATCGTGATGGCTATAAAAACTCGTCAGGACGTCTTTGCTCCACTTTACACAGGCATCATCTCAAAAGAAATTTATCCAACTTCAAGACTGATCGCTAGCATCACAGGCATCGAGCCACAGCCAAACAAAGCAATCGTTGGCAAAAACGCCTTTGCGCACGAGAGTGGCATCCATCAAGACGGCGTACTAAAGCACAAAGAGACTTATGAGATCATCAGTGCTGAGAGCATCGGCTTAGAGAAAAACTCACTCGTTCTTGGCAAACACAGCGGCCGCCATGCGTTTAAAGATAAGCTTGCTAGCCTTGGATTTGACCTTGATAGCGATGCGCTTAATAAGGCGTTTGAGAAATTTAAAGACTTGGCAGATAAGAAAAAGAGATATTTGACGATGATATCAGAGCGCTTGTTGCAGAGGAGATCACCAAGATCCCGCAAGCTTACGAGATCACAGACTTGCTTCAAAGTAGCGGCGGCAGCTTAGCAAGTGCCTCTATGAGCATCAGGCACAACGACGAGATCGTTAGTGACTCAGCCCTTGGCAATGGCACAGCAGATGCGATATTTAAGGTAGTTGATCGCATCAGCGGCATTAACGGCACGCTCAAAGACTACAAGGTCACAGCTGTTTCTCAGGGCAAAGATGCTCTTGCAAAGGTCGATGTAAAAGTCGAGTTTGAGGGCAAAACAGCCGTAATGGGTCACGGACTTGATATCGATACGATGATGGCAAGCGCTAAGGCCTATGTCGGCGCACTAAATAGCTACCTTCGCATCCATAAAAACTAAAATTTTAGCCAGCTGTTAAATTTCACAGCTGGCTAATTTAAATTTAGCTACTCTTTAGACAAAGACCTAAACTTACTGCGTTTTTTAAATTTTAAAATTCCATTCACTCACAAGAATTGACTACTAAAATTTGGCTTTGCCTATTCATGAAATTTTAAAATTTGCCTGATACCCACCTGATTTGACAAAATAAATTCATAAATTTAAAACTTTGCTTACTCGTTTGAGCAGGTTTTTAAATTTACGAATTTACTAAACACTTTTGTAGTCGCAAGAAGTAAATTCCTACAAATCCAAGAATTTAAACAAATATCCTAAAATAACCAAAAATTTAAAGGAAATTTCATGCAAAATAAGCTTTTTCGCCGCTTAAGATAGGCGGTATCGAGATTAAAAACCGCATTATCATGGCTCCGATGTGTATGTACGAGGTCAAAAAGAGGATGGCCGTCCAAGGTGCTTTCACAAGCTTCACTACGCTACAAGGGCGATCGGCGGTGTTGGCATGATCATCGTTGAGGCGACGGCTGTGGAGGCGCGCGGCAGGATCACCAAAAAAGACCTTGGGCTTTGGAGTGACGAGCAGATCGAGGCTCACGCAGAGCTGGTAAAAGGCTGCAGTGAATATGGCGCCAAAATGGCCATCCAGCTAGCTCACGCTGGCAGAAAGGGCACATGTGAGGGCATCATCGCTCCAAGCATGGTTAAATTTAGCGATGAATACGCCACGCCAAAAGAGATGAGCGCAGAGGATATCGCAAGCGTTAAGCAAAGCTTTGTGGATGCTGCCATTAGGGCAAAGAGCGCAGGATACGAGGCTGTGGAGATACACGCGGCGCATGGATATTTGATAAATCAATTTTTATGCGTTGGCACAAATAAGCGAAGTGACGAATACGGCGGCACTTTTGAAAACCGCATAAGGCTGCTGCTTGAAATTTTAAGAGAGATCAAGGCTAGCGCTAATATCGCAGTTGGTGTTAGGATAAGTGCAAGTAGCTGGCTTAAGGGCGACTGGGACGTAGATGAGAGCGTAAAGCTAGCGCGTGAGCTAGAGAAAAATGGAGCTGACTTCATCCACGTCTCAGCTGGCGGAGTCTATGCAAAAGTTGATAGCGCGCCTAAATTTACGCCTCTTTATCAGGCTGGCTACGCAAAAGCTGTGAAAAATGCAGTTGATATCCCAGTCTTTGCAGTCGGTCTCATCACAAAGGCAAGCGAGTGCGAGGCATTGCTGCTAGGCGATGTTTGCGACGGTGTGGCGCTTGGCAGAGAACTACTACGCAACCCATATTTTGCTTTTAACGCCATGAAAGAATTTGGCGAAAATGACAAAATAGAAAACGCCTACAAAAGGGCTTACTGAAATTTTCTTGGCAAGGTGAAAGCCTTGCCAAATTTCACTTTTCTTAAATAAAATCACTAAAATTTACTTGCTATTTTTCTACACTAACAAATACAAATTTCTATATTTATAGCTATAAAATCGCATTTATTTTAAATTTTTACCTAAAATTTATATTTAAAATTATAATATTCAATTTCAAAATTAGATTATAAACTAAAATAGTAATTTTAATAATCAAACTAGGAGGAGAGATGAGATTTAAGGGCTTATTTAAGCTCTCTCTTGCAGCAAGCGTGGCAGTTTGTGCAAACGCAGCAGACGAGAGCGTGCTAAGCGGTGTTGAGGTGACAAGTAGCAGCGGTGGATACGGCGTTGATGACATCAAAATTTCAACTAGAAACGCTGGCCTAGCAAAAGACGTGATGAGGGACATCCCTGGCGTCTATGTGGGCGGCACAAACGGCATGAATCAAAAAATTTATATGAGAGGTGTAAGTGACCGCGGTCTAAATATCACGATAGATGGCGCGAAACAAAATGGAAATACATTTCACCACAACGCCGACTTGCTGATCGATCCTGATCTAATAAAAGCAATAGACGTCGAGGTTGGCTCAAGATCGGTCGTAAATGGCTCTGGCGCGCTTGGTGGCTCAGTCGCCTTTAAAACGGTCGATGCAAAAGACTTGCTAGAAAGCGGCGAGAAGATCGGTGCAAAGATAAAGACTGGATACGCCTCAAATAACAGCGAATTTTCTCAAGGTCTTATGCTCTTTACTGCTCCAGTTGAAGGGCTTGACTTTATAGCAGCTATTAATCACAAGGGCTACGACTACGGCAAAAGCGGCAACAAAAGAAAGATAGGCGGCGACGGCAACGACCTTAGCTATCTTTTAAAGCTTGGTTATAGCTTCCTTGATGCGCATAGAATTTCTATCTCAAGAGAACATAATGAATTAAAGGAATTTATCCATTTAGAGCAGAATTTGGTAGCTGGTATAGTGGCTCAAATAGTGTCGATAACCGCAAGTATGAGCGCGACACAACAACACTAAAATATGAGTATAAACCTAGTGATCTTTTAAATTTAGATGTGACGGCTTACAACACAAGACACCAAAGGGTTGATAGCTCAAAATGGGGCGTAGAGACGAACGGCATAAATGCAAAGGCTAAGAGCGTAGTAGAGAGCGGCGCTTTGACGCAAACTTTTAGATATGGCGCTGAGTTTTACCAAAGTAAAAATTTCAACAAACCAGACAATCACTACCCAGAAAAGGTAAATAACTACTCTATCTACGCAGAAGATGCGCTAAATTTTAGCTCGCTAACCGTTACTCTTGGTATCAGATACACTCATCACGAGCTAAAAAGCTACGACGGCAGAGCTGGAAATGTAAAGAGCTACACATATGAAATTTAACAAATTTACCACAGCGCTTGCGCTTGATTATGAGATCATTAAAGGTCTTAACGCGTTTGCAAGCTATGCGAGGGTCTTTAGAGGACCTGACGTCATGGAGTCGATGATGGCAAGTGGAAGTAGTAGGGGCAGGGCTTTAAACTGGGCGGCAAATAAAGATCTAAAAGCAACGACTGGTAATAGCTATGAAACTGGTCTTAAATACCACGGCGATATAAACGAAGCTAGCTCATATAACCTCTCTGCAAAATACTTCATGACAAAATATAAAAATTTAATAGTTGATAACAACGCAGCAGGTGGTGGTGTAAATCAAACTCTAGTCAGGATAAACGCTGGCGGGGCTGATATAAGCGGCGTTGAGCTACTTGCAAGGCTAAATTTAGACGCACTAAGCCTAGCTGCTAGCTACACTCATCAAAATGTAAAATATAAAGATAGAGTTGTAAATACTTCAATAGGCGGCTACTACGCTTCAAACGTCATTGGTTACCGCGATCAGGGCGATAAATACACATTTAACGCAGAGTACGCATTTTCAAGGATCGATACGCTAATAGGCTACAACCTAATCTACTTTGCCTCGAAAAATACCGTCTCAGCCGGTAATGATAAGAGCGCTAAAATACCAAGCTACGCAGTTAGCGACATCTACGCTACCTATGCGCCAAGTAGCGGTAAATTTAAAGGGCTAGAGATAAATGCTGGAATTTACAACCTCTTTAATAAAACTTATGCTTCGCAGTCTCAAAGAATGGCTGATTATACAGGCAATCCAGACTATGTAGACTGGGAGCCAGGTAGAAATTTCAAGGTAAATGTCTCTTATAAATTTTAGCTTTATGGCAAGGTGAAAGCCTTGCCAAATTTCACTTTTACACAGCCTATTTTTCATACCTCGCTTTTTGCTGTTTGATTTAAATTTAATATAGTATCATTTGTGCGACTAAACTTTCAGGGGAGAAAATGAGGCAAAAGCACTTTGAAGTGGCAATTGTTGGAGCGGGCATTAGCGGGACGGCACTCTTTTACGAGTTGGCTGCATTTAGCGATATAAAAAAGGTCGCGCTTTTAGAAAAATATGACGGCGTAGCGACGCTAAATTCAAGCGGCAAAGGCAACTCGCAGACCATCCACTGCGGTGACATCGAGACAAACTACACGCTAGAAAAGGCAAAAAAGGTCTCACAAGTGGCAAATATGCCAGTAAAATATGCCCTAAAATACAACTTAGAGGGCAAATATATGTTTGCTCATCAAAAGATGACGCTAGCCATCGGAGATGCCGAAGTAGAGCGCATCAAGGAGCGATATGAGAGCTTTAAGGAGCTGTTTGCTTATCTTGAAATTTATGACAAAGAGAAGTTAAAGCAGATCGAGCCAAATGTCGTTTTTGACGCAAATGGCAATGAACGCCCAGAAAATATCATCGCCATTGGCACGCAAAATGGGCAGTACACGACGATGGACTTTGGTGGCGTGGCAAATTTGCTCGTGCAAAATGCGCTAAATTTGGGCGGAGATGGCTATGAGATCAGCCTAAGCTCAGAAGTGACTGATATGAAAAAGGTGGGCGATACCTTTCACATCAAGATAAATGAGGGCGAAGTGATCACTGCAAACTACGTCGTAGTCGATGCTGGAGCGCACTCACTATTTCTAGCTCACAAGATGGGTTATGGGCTACATCTTAGCACGCTGCCAGTTGCTGGAAGCTTTTACTTTGCTAACAAGCGTCTGCTAAATGGCAAAGTCTATATGGTGCAAAACGACAAGCTGCCATTTGCCGCACTTCACGGCGACCCAGACATCCTAGCTAATGGCAACACTCGCTTTGGCCCAACAGCTCTTGTCATACCAAAGCTTGAGAGATTTCACGGCTGTTCTAGCTTTTTTGACTTCTTAAAGTGCCTAAAATTTGACAAAAACGTCCTTGAAGTCTTTACAAATTTACTAAAAGACGAGGACATCAGGTCGTATATACTAAGAAATTTCTTGTTTGAAGTGCCATTTATCAACAAAAAGAATTTGTTAAAGACGCCAGAAAGATCGTGCCAAGCCTAAGCGAAAATGACCTAAGCTACGCTATAAATTTTGGTGGTGTAAGGCCGCAGGTGATCGACCGCAATAAAAAAGGTTAGAGCTTGGCGAGGGCAAGATCAGCACAGGCGAGGGCATAAGCTTTAATATGACGCCAAGTCCTGGGCTACTAGCTGTTTTGAAACGGCGAGGGCTGATATGGAGGAAATTTGTAAATTTCGGGTAAAAATTTTGACGAAGAGAAATTTAACGCCGAGTTTTTTGGGTAGGAAATGGGAGTATTTGATATTTTTAAAAGAGGTGTGGATATGCCAAAAACAGCACAACAAAGAAAAGATGAGAACATAAAAATTTTAAAAAAGAGGGCGTGGCGGTGCTTGAGAGCTTGCCGCTTCGCTATGAAAATAGCGAGGTTACGCCAAGAGATATTGACGAGATAGTAAAGCGCGCAGTTTGCTCATTTACAGCGATAATGTGCGCTTGCACGATCCGTGATGAGGGCTCTTTGGGCGAAGAAAATATGGCGTGGGCAAAGAGCTTTTTGGGTGAAGCTTACGACGGACTAAGCGCAAAAGAAAAAGAGGTTGTTGAAGACAGAGCCGATATGGACACGGCTGTGAATATGGGCTGGAAATATGAGTCGCTTTGGATCTTGCTTTGGGCGCTTGGTATAGCTGAAGATATCGGTCAGATGGATAAAATTTGCGACTGCGAGTTTGTGATGAATGTCTTTAGAGAGGGCGGGCTAAAAAGCCGCTCAAAGCTTCGCAGTATGGATGAAATTTTAAGTAAGTTAGATCTAGTTTATCGCTACCACTGGGCGTGCGTAAATGCAAGAGTAAATGGCACAAAGGTGGCTGGACTTGACGAAGAGGTCGTTATGGAGAGGCGAGCAGGGCTTGAGTGGCTATGCTGCAAAGGGCAAGAAAATGACGACTTGAGCGCTGAGTTTAACTGCTGGGACTATCCTGATCTAAACACTTGATCTAAGAAATTTTAAGCTCAAATGAGCTTAAAATTTATCTTAATGTAAATGCTATCGGAAAGCGAAGATATCGAGCTTCTTTTGGTTTTGGAAACTCAGAGCTTGCTTTTTACTCGCCTTTAATAAGTGGCTAAAATGCTCGTTATATGTCGCAATAAGCATTAAGCAAATTTAACTAGCTTAGCGCGGTTTAAACGATAAAAAACTAACTCTCAAGTCCTAAATTTGCTCTATACTCTTCGTATGTGCCTTTAAAATCAACGACTTCGCCGTTACCTTTTAGGTGCAAAATTCTATTTGCAAAGGCATCTATTAGCTCCCTGTCGTGGCTTACGCAGATGACTGAGCCATTAAAGTTGTAAAACGCCTCGCCAAGTGCGATGATGGCCTCAAGATCAAGGTGATTGTTTGGCTCGTCCATGACAAGTAAATTTGGTCTATGAAGCATGAGCTGAGCTAGTCTTACTCGGTGTTTTTCACCACCGCTTAGCGCGCCAACTGCTTTTTCTTGTTCAGCACCGCTAAATAGCATCCTGCCAAGGCACTTTCTGATCTCGTCGATGTCCTTGTTTTTGGCATCTTGCAAATATTCATATAGCTTTAGCTCGCCATCTATCTTATTTACCGTATCTTGCGCAAAATACCCTAGCTCGATGGTCGCACCTATGTGCACCTCGCCCGCGTCAGGCTTTAGCTCGCCCATTATGATCTTACAAAGTGTGCTTTTACCAACGCCGTTGTGACCGATGACGGCTAGCTTGTCACCCTTTTCGAGCTTAAAGTTAAAGTTTTCAAATATCACTTTATCATCAAATTTCTTACTTATGTTCTTTAGCTCAATTAGCTCATTGCCTATCTCGCGGTTTGCACGAAATAGAATGCTAGGATCACGCCTACTTGAGACTGCGATCTCTGCGATATCTAATTTTTCAAGCTGTTTTGCACGTGAAGTCGCCTGCTTTGCCTTGCTCGCATTTGCTGAAAATCTCGCGATAAATTTCTCCAGCTCCTCTTTCTCTTTTAGCTTCTTATCACGCTCCATCTCATGCTGCTTTGCGATCAAATTTGCAGCCATATACCAGTCGTCGTAGTTGCCTGAAAACTCGCGAATTTTCTTAAAATCCACATCCAAAATATTTGTGCAAACTCTATTTAAAAAGTGCCTGTCGTGGCTGATAACTACAAGCGTGCCCTCGTGGCGGTTTAGCTCGTTTTCTAGCCATGCGATCGCGTCTATGTCAAGGTTGTTTGTTGGCTCGTCTAAGAACAAGATGTCTGGCTTTGGAAATAGCACTTGAGCTAGCAAAACCTTAACTTTATCTGAGTTTTCAACTTCGCTCATAAGCTTATCAAATTCATTTAGCCCTAGCGAGCTTAGGATTTTTTCTATCCTAGTCTCGTACTCGTAGCTTGGATCCTCTTCAGCACTTATCATCTCAAGCTCGCTTAAGCGCTCATTTATCTCATCTGTAAATTCCTCGCTCATATAGAGCTTTTCTTTCTCTTTGACAGCGTCATATAGGCGTTTGTTGCCATAAAGCACCGCATCTTTTAGCGTGAAATTTTCAAACGCAAACTGATCTTGCCCAAGCACGCCAACCTTTAGTCCATTTTCTATGATGATCTCGCCGCTAGTTGGCTCGATAGCTCCGCTTAAAATTTTAAAAATGTCGATTTACCAGCGCCATTTGCACCGATTAGTCCATATCTGTTGTGGCGATTTAGCTTTAAATTTACATCCTCAAATAGCAAACTGCTTGCAAATCTTTGAGTAAGTCCCCTAACTTCTAACATTATTTTTCCTTAAATTTATTTTTTGCGATTTTGCCTAAAATTTGATTAAAAAGCCATTTTGCTACTTTAGTCCAAAATGCTCCGTGATCTTATGCAAGTGGTATTAAACGCGCCTGTGACCAGTGTTTTAAGCCCCATTTTTAGGATAGCTTGCGAAATTTCTACTCAAATCTTTTAAAATGAGCCTTTGCAGATCCATATCCTGATGACGTAGCGCCCTTACCACAACGTCGGTACAAACGCCCTTTTTGATATCCACATCGCCCATTGGGTAAGCAAGCCTTTCTTAGCTTGGGTCGTAGCTTAGCGTCACGCCGATCTGTGACCTAGCGTCATTTACAAATTTACTCGCCGAAAAGGCAAAAATTTGCGTGAAAAAAAGAGCTAAAAGTAGAAATTTCTTCATTTTCTACTTTAAAAGCATAGTTTTTAAGATGCGCTTTCCTATCTCAACGCCTGGCTAATCGTAGGTGTTTATGCCTAGCATGATGCCAGTGGCCGAGGTTAGTAGCTCGTAGTAAAAAATGAGCCAGCCAGCATGAAACTCATCAAGCCTCTCAAGTGTGATCGTATCAACACTTATGCCCTCTTGCACCAGCGCCATTGCCGTCGCGTCACACTGCAAATTTATAAGCTCATTTAGGCTTAGACCAGCTACAAAATCGCACTCTTCAAGCCCTTTTAGGCTTAAATTTGGGATAGTCTTGTCGCTCGCGTGATCTTTTATCTTTATAAATGTCACACTCTTATCTTTTACGCCGTCCATGATAAGCTGCAAAAAGCTGTGCTGATCGCGGCTGCCGACAAGTCCAACTGGCGTAAGTCCGACCCTTTTATAGCCTCTTTTTTTACCAAGGCTCTCCGCCCAAAGCTGCACATACCAGTCGTTAAATTCAAAAAATCTATCGCAATAGCTAAAAATAACATTTATACTGGCATTTCTGCTAGTTGCGTAGTGGTAGGCTTTAGCGACTATTGAGCTATCTTTTTGCTCGATGTATTGCTTTTTACAAGCAAGCGCGCCTTCCAAAAGTGCCTTTATATCGTAGCCACAGATACCAAGAGGCACGAGGCCGATCGCACTTAGCACGCTAAATCTCCCGCCCACGTTTTTTGGGATATTAAAAAATTTAATGCCATTTTCTTTGGCGAAATTTTCTAAATTTGTGCCTGGATCAGTTATGATGAGGAAATTTTTGCCTAAATTTTGAGGCTTAAAGTCATCAAGCAAGCATTTAAAAATAGTGATCGTCTCGATCGTGTTGCCTGATTTTGAGCTTATTATAAAAAGTGTCTCGTCAAAATTTAGCCCACTAAGCGCGCTTTTGTAGCTGCAAGGATCGACGTTATCTAAAAATAAAAGCTCTCTTTTTATCCCTTTTGTGCCTTCAAGCATCGATTTTAGCGCCTTTACGCCAAGACTGCTGCCGCCGATGCCAACAAGTACTACATTTTTGATATGAGCCAGCCCCTTTTCATACTCCTCGATCTCGCCAAGTAAATTTTGCCCAAGCACTGGCAGGTGGTAGTAGCCTATCTCGCCGCTTTCGTATTCGTCATTTATGCGTTTGGCGTAGGAGTCGATGACCTCGCTGCTTGCAAAGTTAAATTTAAATGAAGTTTCTATCATTTACTGCGCTCGTAAAAGAAATTTGTAGCCTCTACAAAGCCATCGATACTGCCACAGTCAAACCTCTTGCCCTTAAATTTATAAGCTAGCACCATGCCATCTTTTGCCTGCGTTTTAGCGCGTCAGTGATCTGAATTTCGCCGTTTTTGCCTGGTTTTGTTCGCTCTAAGATGTTAAAAATATCTGGCGTTAGGATGTAGCGACCGATTATCGCTAAATTTGTCGGAGCCTCGGCAGGATCAGGCTTTTCAACCATATCATCAACCATTATTAGATCATCTTCTATAAACCTACCGCTTACGACGCCATAAGACTTGGTCTGCTCTTTTGGCACTTCCATTACTGCAACGACGCTGCAGCGATACTTTTCAGTAAATTTTAACCATTTGCGAAAGCACGCCCTCGCCGTTTTCATTTATACATAGATCATCTGCCAAAATGACCCCAAAAGCTTCATCTCGAACTAGAGTTTTGCCCGTATAAATGGCGTGTCCAAGCCCTTTCATGGCATTTTGCCTAGTAAATGAAAATGTGCATGAGTTCATTAAATTTCTAACTTCGCTAAGCAACGACTCTTTTGAGCTGCCTGCGATCTCTTTTCTAGCTCGTAGCTGATGTCAAAATAGTCCTCAAGCGCCCTTTTTCCGCGTCCTGTGACAAAGGCCATATTATCCATGCCAGCCTCAAGCGCCTCATCAACGCCGTAGTGAATGAGCGGTTTTGTAAGGATCGGCAACATCTCTTTTGGGAGCGATTTTGTAGCTGGTAAAAACCTCGTTCCATATCCAGCCGCTGGAAATAGGCAAGTTTGTATCATTTTAGTCCTTCATGAAAAATTGCAAAATTCTACTATCTTTTCCTTAATAATATAAATTTGTTTGAATTTACAAGGCTTTAATTAGCAAATTGATAAGATTTTTAAAATTTTAAAAAAAGAGCAAATTTGCAGACGATTGATAGGATATTTAAAGCCCAGCTTGATATAAAAAAGTCAAATTTCTTAGCGTTTTTATGCCCGATAAGCTCGTTTAAAAGCTTGCACGAACACCTAAAAGAGGAGCATTTTAAGGCTGTTCACGTAGTTTGGGCGACAAGGGAGCTAAACAAATACGGTCAAATCGTTGAAAATCAAAGTGATGATGGCGAGCCAAAGGGCACTAGCGGCCAGCCAAGCCTAAATGCGCTAAGAGGGGCGGAGCTTATAAACGTTGGGGTCTTGATAGTTCGCTACTTTGGCGGGATAAAGCTTGGCACTGGAGGGTTAGTCAGAGCCTACTCAGGGGCTGTGAACGAAGCGATAAACGAAGCGATAAAAGATGGTGGCGTGATAAAATTTGAGATAAAAGATGAGGTTAAATTTTTTACGCCATTTTCGCTGATGAGCCGCTTTGAACACTACTTCGCCACTAAAAATTTAAGCGAGTTTGAAAGAGAATTTAATGACCTTGGAGCGATCTGGAGCGTAAATTTAAATGAGGCCGAGTTTGCCGAGCTATTTAAATTTTGCAAAGAATTTGAAGCAAGCGAGTTTAAATTTCTAGCCTTGCCACTTGGCAGCAAAGCGCTGTTTATTTATTAATTGTAAAATCGCAGTAAATTTAAAAAGAAAGTAAAAAATGGAAATTTGGAACGACATTTATAACCACTTTAACCCAGTCGCCTTTAGCATCTTTGGTTTTAGCGTGCACTGGTATGGGCTTATGTATATTTTGGCCCTTGTTTTGGCACTTGCCATGGCGAAGTATCTCGTTAAAAAAGATGATATCCCTATCTCAAATCAACTTTTAGATAACTACTTTTTTTGGGTAGAAATAGGCGTCATTTTAGGCGCTAGGCTTGGCTGGGTTTTAGTTTATTCTGGCGAAGCGGGATATTATCTAACGCAGCCTTGGCAAATTTTTAATCCAATCCACAACGGCGAGTTTATAGGAATTCGCGGTATGAGCTATCACGGCGCTGTGGTTGGCTTTTTGCTAGCGACAATTTTATTTTGCAAAAGATATAAGCAAAACGCATGGCAGCTACTTGATCTTTGCGCCATTTGCATACCTTTTGGCTACACCTTTGGCAGGATAGGAAATTTCTTAAATCAAGAGCTTTTTGGCAGGGTTACAGACGTGCCTTGGGCGATAAATGTCTTTGGTCAGCCAAGACATCCAAGCCAGCTTTATGAAGCATTCTTAGAAGGTTTAGTTATTTTTGTCATTTTATTTTTATATAGAAAATATAAGAAATTTAATGGCGAGCTCATAGCACTTTACGCCATTTTATACACATTTGCAAGATTTATTTGTGAATTTTACAGAGAGCCTGATTCTGGACTTGGATTTATTATCTTTGGTCTATCAATGGGGCAAATTTTATCACTTATTATGTGCGGGTTCGGAATTTTTGTCTATATTAAACTCTATAAGAGATTTACGAAAATTTAATGTCAATATTTAAAATTTTATTAAAGTAAAGTTCTGATAACATTAGCTTTATCAATTAATGCTAATGTTTAAATTAGTATTAAGAAATGATAACTTATTTCAAATTTCTTAGGAGGGCTCATGACCGGGCTTATAGAAGGTTTTTTGGGGAAACGGTCGGACGGCAAAAAAAGCCGCACTCCAGCCGCTTGGGATAGATGGCAAAGTATTACAGGATTTATTCTAGCCTGTTTCATATTGTGCCATATGGTTTTTACTTCTACTATACTACTTGGCAAAGACGCATTTAACGCTGTCGTAGGATTTGCAGAGGCTAAATTTTTATTTGGCGAGGCTACTTGGTGGATCACAAATGTTATAGCTGCTGTTATCTTTGTAGTTTTTGTAACTCACGCCTTCTTGGCAATGAGAAAATTTCCTGCAAATTATAGACAATACTTAATGTTTAGAGGCCACAAAGACCGCATGAAGCACCTTGATACCACACTTTGGTGGTTCCAGTTTTTAACAGGCTTTGCTCTATTTTTTGCAGCAAGCGCCCACCTTATAGATATTATCTTTGGCGGACACATCACTGCTGACAAATCAGCTGCTGCTTTTCACAAACTAGAAATTTTCTACTTCGCACTACTTGTTTTCATGGTCGTTCACGCTAGCGTTGGCATGTACCGCTTATATGTCAAATGGGTAAGCATTGATGGCGTAAATAAACACGAAATGTTTGCTAAAAGAAATAAGGCAAAGACAGTTGTATTTGTCATTTATGGCATACTTGCTGTGATCGCTTTGATCGCCGATTTCGTGTGGATCAGCCATTAAAAAGGAGCTAGAAGATGAATGTAAAATATTATGATGCATTGGTAATTGGTGGCGGTCTAGCTGGTCTTAGAGCTGCTGTGGCTGCTGGAGAAAAGGGCTTAAGCACCGTAGTTTTGAGCCTCATCCCTGTAAAACGCTCTCACTCTGCTGCTGCACAAGGCGGCATGCAAGCAAGTCTTGGTAACTCTAAAATGAGTGAAGGCGATAACGAAGATGTACACTTTGCTGACACAGTAAAAGGTAGCGACTGGGGTTGTGATCAACAAGTTGCACGTATGTTTTGTCAAACTGCTCCAAAAGCTATTAGAGAGCTTGCAGCTTGGGGTGTGCCTTGGACTAGGATCACAAAAGGCGAAAGAAGCGCTATCATCAACGCTCAAAAGACAACTATCGTTGAAAAAGAAGAGGTTCATGGCCTTATCCACTCACGTGACTTTGGTGGTACAAAAAAATGGAGAACTTGCTACACAGCTGACGCAACTGGTCACACCATGCTTTTTGCTGTTGCAAACGAAGCTCTTAAGCACAATGTAGAAATTCACGACCGCAAAGAGGCGATCGCTTTGATACACCAAAATAATCGCTGTTACGGCGCGATCGTTCGTGACCTGGTAAATGGCGAGATCACAGCCTATGTTTCAAAAGGCACACTTATAGCAACTGGCGGTTATGGTAGAGTTTATAAACACACTACAAACGCTGTTGTTTGCGAAGGTATCGGCGCTGCGATCGCACTTGAGACTGGCGTAGCTCAGCTTGGCAACATGGAAGCTGTTCAGTTTCACCCAACTCCGATCGTCCCATCTGGCATTCTTTTAACAGAAGGTTGCCGCGGTGATGGCGGAATTTTACGTGATGTTGATGGATATCGCTTTATGCCTGATTATGAACCAGAGAAAAAGAGCTAGCTAGCCGTGACGTCGTTAGCCGCCGTATCATGGAGCACATCCGTGCAGGCAAAGGCGTGCCTAGCCCTTATGGCTATCACGTTTGGCTTGATATCTCTATCCTCGGACGCGAGCACATTGAGAAAATTTACGTGACGTTCAAGAAATTTGCGAAATTTTTAACGGCATCGATCCTGCTGACACTGAAGTATATACTGACGAGACAGGACATCAGCGTGGCAAAGGCTGGGCGCCGATCCTACCTATGCAGCACTACTCAATGGGCGGCATCAAGACAAAACCAACTGGCGAGAGCCCAACACTAGCTGGTCTATTTAGTGCTGGCGAGGCTGCTTGCTGGGATATGCACGGCTTTAACCGCCTTGGTGGTAACTCAGTTTCTGAGACAGTCGTCGCTGGTATGATCGTTGGTGATTATTTTGCAGATTATTGCGCTAGCCACGAGATCGAGATAAACACAGCTGATATCGAGAAATTTGTTAAAAAACAAGAAGACTATCTAAATAGCCTCGTCACAAAAGAGGGCAAATTTAACGTCTTTGATATCAAAAACAAGATGAAAGAAGTAATGTGGGAACACGTTGTGATATTTAGAACAGGCAAAGGCCTAGAGCTTGCTGTTAAAGAGCTTGAAGCACTCTACAAAGAGTCACTTGATGTAAAAGTAAGCAACAAAGCACTATTTGGCAACCCAGAGCTTGAAGAGGCTTACCGAGTGCCAAAGATGCTAAAACTAGCACTTTGTATCGCAAAAGGTGCGCTTGATAGAACAGAGAGCCGTGGTGCTCACTGCCGTGAAGACTATCCAAAAAGAGATGACCTTAACTGGCTAAACAGAACGCTTACAAGCTGGAAAGAAGGCGACACTATGCCAACTATCACTTATGAGCCACTTGATATCATGAAGATGGAGATGCCACCAGCATTTAGAGGTTATGGTGCAAAAGGAAATATCATCGAGCATCCAAACAGCGCTATCCGCCAAAAGAGGTCGATGAAATTCGCGAGAAAATGCAAGCAGAAGGCAAGAGCAGACAAGAAATTCAAGAGGCTTTGATGCACTATGACCTTCAACCAAAATATAAAGCACCAAATGAAAGAGCAGGTATAGGAAATGAGTAGAAAAATAACCATAAAAGCTTTTAAATACAATCCTTTAAGCAAAGTTTCAAAGCCTCATTTTGCGACTTATGAGCTTGAAGAGACTGATGGTATGACGCTATTTATCGCGTTAAATCAAATTTGTAGAAATTTGATCCAGATCTTAGCTTTGACTTTGTTTGTCGTGCGGGAATTTGCGGAAGTTGTGGCATGCTAGTAAATGGCAAACCAAGCCTAGCTTGCAGAACCTTAACAAAAGACTTTGAAAGCGGTGTCATCGAGCTTATGCCTTTACCAGTCTTTAAACTACTAAAAGATCTAAGCGTAGATACTGGCAACTGGATGAACGCTATGAGTAAGCGTGTCGAGAGCTGGATACACACAGATCACGAGACAGATATCTCTAAGCTTGAAGAGAAAGTTGAGCCAGAAGTTGCTCAAGAAGTTTTCGAGCTTGATCGCTGTATAGAGTGCGGAATTTGCGTCGCATCTTGTGGAACAGCTATCATGAGACCTGATTTCATTGGCGCTGTTGGTCTAAACAGGGTTGCTAGATTTAAGATAGACGCGCTTGATAAGAGAACTGACGAGGACTTTTACGAGCTAATTGGCGATGATGATGGTGTATTTGGTTGTATGACTTTGCTTGGCTGCGAAGACAACTGCCCAAAACACCTACCACTTCAAAGCCGCATAGCTTATATGCGTAGAAAAATGGCTGCTATAAAGTAGCAAAGGGGCTGTAAAAAGCCCCAAATTTATTTAAAAATTCTACAAACTGACGCCAAGATACAGATACAAATATCTAGCGCTGCAAATAAGAAAAATACAAATATTAAAAGCGGAAACGACAAGACTATGCCTATTATATAACCAAGCGGCAAGGTAATAAAAGATAAAAGATCAAATCTGGTGCTAAAGCAAAAAAATAGCGCAAACAATGAAGCGATCACGTTTATAAACAAATTGATATTATCAGAGAAAAACTCTGTTAGGCTTATATATTTCATGTGGTGATTATAGCTTTTAAGATTACAAAATTGATGAAAATTTATCTAGCATTTTAGAAAAAATGGACTATGAAACTGGATGTCTTACAAACAAAGGATTAGACGACATCATGGATGAGCCTAGACTTTCCAAAATTTACAAAAGATATAAGGATAGCAGCAGCATAGGTAGCCAAGAAATTTAGCAATTCATCGGCGCTATCTCAAACAAAAATGCCAAAAAAGGCGTCTTTATCACCACACCAAAATTTACAAAAAATACCGAGAAATTTGCCAAAGATAGTCAAAATTTTAGCGTTGTTCTGATAGATGGTGGTAGATTAGCCAAACTAATAATAAAGCATAAAGCCAGAGTCCAAACAAGTCAAATTTACTGAAATTTGCAAGATCGACACTGACTTTTTTGACGAAAATAATTTTTAGATATAAGAATAAACAATCTTTTTGCTTTTATCACATAAATTTTTTGCGTAGCCACCCAAATAAATCTAAAATTTACCAACTCAAAACACATTTTAAACCAAATTTCACTCTTATAAACGCCGTCTAAATTTTAAGTGTTATAATTACGGCAAAATAACGATTTTAAGGAGAGTGTATGTCTTCACGCATTATCACTGGCGTTTTGATGTTTGTTGCTATTTTGGTAGTTTTTTTTATAGATAATTATATTTTAAATTTTATTTTGCTTGGCGCGGTGCTTTACTTTGCCTTTAATGAGTCGCTCAAGCTTTATGGCATCGATCACAAACAGCTAGTTTATGCAGCACTCGCATTTTACGTGCTTACATATTTTACAAATCCGATCTTCATCGCGATACTAGCTATCATGCTGGTAGCATCTATCCTTGCGCACATAAAAAGCGAAAATTTAAAGCTAGTTGCCCCTTTTGTCTATCCGACAACTCCTATATTTATGATGTGGATGCTCTATTCGGAGTATGGCATGGGCTATCTTGCGTGGCTTATTTTAAGTGTCGTTGCAAGCGATAGTGGCGCATTTTTCGTTGGCAAAGCCTTTGGCAAGCACCCGTTTAGCCCAAGCTCACCAAACAAAACCATAGAAGGCGCAGTTGGCGGCGTGGTAGTAGGCACCATAGTTGGCTGCGTCGTTGGAAATTTCGTAACAGATGGATTTTTTCAAATTCTATTTTCAAGCTTCTTAGTCTGCGTCTTTGCGGTCTGGGGAGATCTCTTTGAGAGCTATCTAAAGAGACTTTGCGGTGTCAAAGACAGCGGCGCGCTTTTCCCGGACACGGCGGTATGCTTGATAGGATAGATGGCTATTTATTTGGCGTTGTTGCGCTACTTTGGTCGCTATCGTGGTAATACTTGGCTCAACTGGCTCGATCGGCAAAAATGCTCTAGCGCTCTGCGAGAAATTTGACATTAGCGTCGAGGCGCTAAGCTGCGCTAAAAACGTAGCTTTGCTAAACGAGCAAATTTTAAAATTTTAAGCCAAAATTTGTTTGCGTGGGCGATGAAAAGCTAGCTAAAAATGTAAAAAACATTGAGGCCAAAAACATCTTTTTTGGCGAGGCTGGACTGCTAGAAATGCTTGAAATTTCAAGCTCAAAAAAGGTGATAAACGCCCTTGTTGGCTTTGCTGGACTTGCTCCTAGCCTAAAGACGCAAGCACTTGGTAAAAAGCTAGCACTTGCAAACAAAGAGAGCCTTGTAGTTGGCGGCAAGTTTTTAAAAACAAGAGAAATTTTGCCCATTGATAGTGAGCATTTTGGGCTTAAATTTCTACTAGAAAACAAAACTACCCCAAGCAAGCTCATCATCACAGCAAGCGGTGGGGCATTTTATAAAAAACCGATCAAATTTCTAAAAGATGCCACGCCAAGCGACGCGCTTAAACACCCAAACTGGGATATGGGCGCAAAGATAACGATTGACAGTGCGACGATGACAAACAAGCTTTTTGAGGTGATGGAGGCCTACTGGCTTTACGGCATAAAGATATCGAGGCCGTGATAGAGCCAACTTCAGCCATCCACGCCGTAGTCGAGTTTATCGATGGCTCAAGCACGATGCACCTCTCGCGAGCAGATATGAAGCTAGCCATTTCGCATGCTATCTTTGAAAAAGTTGAGCAAAATATCGTCTTTCACGCAAATTTGCTTGATCTAAAAAATATCAAATTTCAGAGGATTAGCCTTAAAAAATATCCAGTCTTTTCGCTAAAAGATGAAGTCTTAGCTAGTCCTGATCTAGGTGTCGTCATAAACGCTGCAAACGAGGTTGGAGTATTTAGCTTTTTAGAGAAAAAGTGCTCATTTTTAGATATCTCAAGGCTCATTTTGGGCTTGGCTAAGAAATTTAAAGATATAAAAATTTCAAGCGTAGATGAAATTTATGAAGTTGATAAAGAGGTTAGAGAATACGCAAAAAGGATGCTAAATGCAAAGGTATGAGGGGTATAAATTTGATCTTAGGCAAAGCTTGATCGGTGTGCAGTTTTTATTTGTCGCTTTTGGCGCGCTCGTGCTCGTGCCTATACTTACGGGGCTTGATGCAAACGTAGCGCTCTTTACGGCTGGCCTTGGCACGCTGCTTTTTCAGCTAATAACTAGGAAAAATGTCCCACCGATATTTCTAGCAAGCTCGTTTGCCTTCATCGCTCCGCTTCAGTACGGCATCGAAAAATGGGGCATACCAGTGACTATGGGCGGAGTTATATTTGCTGGATTTTTCTACGTCGCGCTAAGTCTTGTGGTTCGCTTTGGCGGCGAGAAAATTTTGCATAAAATTTTGCCTCCAGTTGTCGTTGGTCCTGTCATCATGACCATAGGTCTGATACTAGCTCCTAATGCCGTTAAGATGGCTACTTCAGCTACCCAGACTTACACTCAAAACGTAGCGATGATAGTTGCAGCCACATCGCTTATTGCTACTATCGTTGTCATGATGCTAGGACGGGGATGTTTAGGCTCATACCGATCTTGCTTGGTATCATCGCTGGCTACATCGTGGCTTACTGCTTTGGCATGGTTGATTTTAGCGCCATCGCAAGCGCCCCTTGGTTTAGAGTGCCAAGTTTTAGCGCACCAAAATTTGAACTTGAAGCGATCATCTATATGATACCTATCGCCATCGCCCCAGCGATCGAGCACATCGGCGATATGCTCGCTATCTCAAATGTCACAAAAGAGGATTTTTTGAAAAATCCAGGGCTTAAAAACACCCTTTTAGGTGACGGCCTAGCCACCTCGCTAGCTGCTGCCTTTGGTGGTCCGCCAAACACTACCTACTCAGAGGTCACAGGCGCGGTTAGCCTCACAAAAGCGTATAATCCAGCGATCATGACCTTTGCAGCGATCACTGCTATCGTGCTAGCCTTCGTTGGCAAGCTTGGCGCGGTGCTCTCGACTATCCCAGCGCCAGTTATCGGTGGCATCATGCTACTACTTTTTGGCATCATCGCAAGCGTTGGCATGGAAACACTTATAAAAAACAGAGTCGATCTTGCTGATCCTAGAAATATGATAATCGTAGCCCTCATCTTCATCTTTGCCATCGGTGGCATGGTGCTTGACCTTGGAGCGGTTAAATTTTCAGGTATCGGACTTGGCGCGGTTACTGGTATAGTTTTAAATTTGCTTTTGCCAAAGACAAAGCATTACGAAGGATATTAATGCGTAAATTTAGACTTTTTCTAGCAGCTCTAGCGGCTGCAAGCCTTGCAAATGCAGGCGCACTGGACTATGCACTTATCAAAAAGGTGAGCCAAGTAGCAATACTATGCTCTTAATCGGTGGCATACAAGGCGACGAGCCAGGCGGCTTTTTGGCGGCTTCTATCGTGGCGACTGACTATAACATCACAAAAGGCTCGCTTTGGGTCGTGCCAAATTTAAATTTCCCAAGCATCATCGAGCGAAGTCGCGGCACAAAGGGCGATATGAATAGAAAATTTGCCCACGTCGAAAAGGACGATCCAGACTATAACTCAGTGATGAAGATAAAGGACGTCATCACCGATAAAAACGTCACTCTCATCTTAAAATTTACACGATGGCAGCGGATATTACAGAGATGAAATTTATAAGCAAGGACGAAAATCCAGACAAATGGGGCAACACCTGCATCATTGACCAAAGCACATTGCCAGGCTCAAAGTACCCAGAGCTTGAAAGTATCGCATCAAGTGTAAAAGACGTGCTAAATAAGCACCTTATAGATCCAAAACATCAGTATCACGTCAAAAATACGCACACAGCGATGGGCGACAAAGAGATGCTAAAAAGCCTCACCTACTACGCTATCACGCAAAACAAGTCCGCCTTTGCAAACGAAGCTAGCAAAAATTTAAACGCCGAGCAAAGGACATATTATCACCTTATAGCGATCGAAGAGTATATGAAAAAGGCTGGCATTAGCTTTACTAGGCCATTTGAGCTTGATGTCAAAAGCGTGAAAAAGGCGATCGAAAAAGAGATCAGGCTTGAGCTATTTGACAGCTACGCACTAAGCCTTAAAAACTTAAAGCCAGTGATAAGCTTCGTGCCATTTAAAAAGAGCGAGTTAATCTACCACTCGCCAAATCCGCTAATCGCCGTCATAAAAGAGAATGACACTTACAAAGTGCAGTATGGCAACCGCTCTGTCACAAGGCTAAAACCGCAATACTTTGAGTTTGCAAAGCCACTTGATAAAATTTCTCTCTTGAGCGATGGCAACGAGCTTGTGCTAAAAAGTGGCGATGAAATTTAGCGTTAAAAAGAGCTTTAAGATAAAAGCGCTCAAAAACACGCGCGTAAATGTCATAGGATACGGCACTAAAAGCGTTGATGAGAGCGAGCAAGATATCGATAAAAACAGCCTAAACAAAAGCTACAGCATAGATAAAGATGGCAAAATTTACCGAGTTGAGTTTTACAAAAGTGAAAGTGGCAAAGAGAAATTTGCTGGCATGATACTAGCGGAGTTTAGATGATACTTGGCATCGAAAGTAGCTGCGACGACAGCTCTGTTGCGCTCATAGATGAAGAGACGCTGGAGCAAATTTATTATAAAAAGATCTCGCAAGAAGAGGAGCACGCTATCTTTGGTGGCGTGGTTCCAGAGCTTGCAGCAAGGCTTCATACAAAGGCGCTGCCAGCACTTTTAAATGATATCTTGCCAAATTTAAAAGATATAAACGCCATCGCTGTGACAAACGAGCCGGGGCTAAGCGTGAGCCTGATAGGCGGCGTCAGCATGGCAAAATCGCTAAGCATCGCCCTAAATACCCCGCTAATCGCTGTAAATCACCTAGTTGGCCACATCTACTCGCTATTTTTAGACCGCGAAGCCACCTTCCCACTTGGCGTTTTGCTAGTTAGTGGCGGACATACGATGATTCTTGAGATTAGCGAAAATGGCGAGATTTTGGAGCTTGCAAGCACAAGCGATGATAGCTTTGGCGAGAGCTTTGACAAGGTGGCAAAGATGCTTGATCTTGGCTATCCGGGGGTGCTGTGGTGCAGCAAAATGCACTTTTGTGTGAGGATAAAGAGAGGTTTAAATTTACCGTCCCACTTCTTCACGACAAACGCCTTGAATACAGCTTTTCAGGGCTTAAAAACCAAGTCAGAGTTGAAATTTCAAAGCTTGAAACTATCGCGCAAAAAGATATCGCAGATATTTGCTACGCCTTTGAAAATACGGCCTGTGAGCACATCTTAAATAAGCTTGAAAAGGTTTTCAAGCTAAGAAATTTCAAGCGTTTTGGCGTGGTTGGTGGAGCAAGTGCAAATTTGAAATTTACGCAAAAGGCTTGAAACTCTTTGCCAAAAAAATGAGTGCGAGCTTTTGCTAGCACCACTTGCGTTTTGCTCTGATAATGCGCTGATGATAGCAAGAGCTGGTCGCGAAAAATACCTAAAAAAAGAGTTTATAAAGCACGGCGAGCTAACTATAAATCCAAGGGTTAGTTTTAAGAAAATTGAAATTTAAAATTAGAGTAAATTTGATGGTGGCTAAAGCTAGCCACCTTGCTTAAATTTAAAGCCTTGTCTTCATCTTTTCAAACTCATCTTTTATCACTTGTTCGTGTGGCTCGCTAGTCATTTTATTTATTGCGTCGCCCCAGATACTGACCATGATGATGGCTAGACTTGAGGTTAAAATGCCTGGTAAAATTTCATAAACATAGGCATTTAGCCCTGATGTTATCCAAAATATCACGGTCACACCCCCAGCTATCATGCCAGCAAGCGCTCCAAGTGCGCTCATACGTTTCCAGTAAAGGCTAAAAAGCAGCACCGGACCAAAGCTCGCGCCAAATCCAGCCCAAGCGTTGCCAACGACGTTTAAGACATTATCTGTTGATAAAAAGGCAAGCACTGTGGCGATTAGTGCCACAACCACGACTGCATAGCGGCTGATCGCTGTTTGCGTGCTTTGACTCACCTCTTTTTTATAAAAGGCAAAGATGAAGTCTTTTGTCACCGAGCTTGATGTGACTAAAAGCTGGCTTGAGATGGTGCTCATGATCGCTGAAAGCACAGCTGAGATGATGATACCTATAAAAAATGGTGGGAAAAGTAGCTCACCAAGCTTTAAAAACACGGTCTCAGGATCGCTTAGTCCGCCTCTTTGGCTAAAATAGACAAATCCGATAAGTCCGCTCATAATAGCGCCTAGTAGGCCGATCGTCATCCAGCCAATGCCGATCCTTCTTGCCTTTGCAAGTTCTTTTGAGTCGCGTATCGCCATAAATCTAACTATGATATGTGGTTGTCCAAAGTAGCCAAAGCCCCAAGCTAGAAGGCCCAAAATGCCCCAGAAAGTCTGGTCTCTAAATGGGTTTAGGTGATTTGCATCAAGTCTGCTTATCTCTTTTATCAAAATTTGTATCGCTTGGCAGGTCTAAATTTAGATATGCCACGACTGGGATCGAAACTAGGACACAAAACATCAAAAGACCCTGAAATGCGTCAGTTATACTAACAGCCTTAAATCCGCCAAAAAATGTGTAAAAGACTACGATTATGAGCGTAAAGACCGCTCCGTATGCAAATTTTAAGCCAAAAAAGCTCTCAAAAGTCTTGCCGCCAGCGATGATGCCACTACTTACGTAAAGTGTGAAAAATATCAAGATGATAAGACCTGAGATGATCCTTAAAATTTTTGTCCTATCTTTAAAGCGGTTTTCTAAAAAATCAGGTATCGTGATACTGTCGCTCGCAACCTCAGTATAGACCCTAAGCCTTTTTGCTAGAAATAAGTAGTTGCAGTAAGCTCCCACGATAAGGCCAGCTATCATCCAGACATTTGTCACGCCAGTTGCGTATAAGGCCCCTGGGCACGCCAAGTAGCATCCAACCACTCATATCAGAAGCGCCAGCACTAAGTGCGGTGACGACTGGACCCATTTGGCGGTTATCCAGTAGATACTCGTTCATACTTGCATTTTTATCGTAGAAATATCGTCCGATGAAGAGCAAGAAACCAAAATAGATGGCGATGGCTAAATAAGACCCAAAGCTCAGTAAATTTCCTTTCAAATAAAATAAAACGCTTATGTTATTATAAAATTTATTTAAATTTCAATGAGCGGGCTTATTCCTTAAAAAATTTTAAGCAAAATGATATATTTTTTTTCGTATCATTTAAGGCTACATTTTAAAGAAAAGGACGAAGTTGAAGGCTCAAAATTTAGCTAAATTTCTGTTTTTTATAACAATCGTCTCATTGGGGGCATATTTTTTCTACCCAAGAGAGCTTAGCGATGCTCAGCAGCTAGCCTATATCAAGAGCTACGGAGTGACGCTGGGACTTACTATCGGTGGTGTCGCCATAGGTATTACGCTTGGATTTATCTTGGCGTTTATTAAATTTTTAAACATCAAAGTTATAAATTTTATAATAGACGAATACATCGACATCTTGCGTGGAACGCCTGTAATACTTCAACTTCTTATATTTTCAGTGGTCATTTTTGCCACTTGGAGTGACAACTTTTATGTCGCTGTGATCGCACTTGGACTAAATAGCTCGGCATACGTCGCTGAGATCGTAAGAAGCGGCATAAATAGTGTCGATAAAGGCCAGATGGAGGCAGCACGCGCGATGGGTCTAAACTACTACGTTTCGATGCGTGAGATAGTCTTTCCACAAGCTACTAAAAATATCTTGCCAGCACTTGCAAATGAATTTATATCGCTTTTTAAAGAGACTTCAGTCGTTGGCTACATAAGTGTTGTTGATATTACGATGCAAAGTAAGAGCCTTCAAGCGGTCTTTTACAGCCCAGAGCCGGTCATTTTTACAGGTATCGTTTACTACGTGAGCGTTAAATTTTTCACCCTTTTGGTGAAGCTACTTGAGAGGAGATTAAATCGCCATGATTGAGATTAAAAATTTAAACAAAAGCTATGGCGATTTGCGTGTTTTAAATGATATTAGCGTAAACATCAAAAAAGGTGAAGTCATAGCGATAATTGGTCCAAGTGGTGGCGGAAAAAGTACATTTTTGCGCTGCATAAACCGCCTTGAAGAACCAGATAGCGGACATATCAAGATAAACGGCGAAGATATCCTCGATAAAAAGTCAGACATAAATAAAATTCGCCAAAAAGTAAGCATGGTGTTTCAGCACTTTAACCTTTTTGCAAATAAAAATGTCTTGCAAAATTTGACCCTTGCCCCGATAAAAGCTGGGATATTAGACAAAGAGAGTGCCGAGAGGAGGGCAGATGAACTGCTAAAGAGCGTTGGGCTAAGCGATAAGAAATTTGCCTATCCGCACAAGCTCTCAGGTGGTCAAAAGCAGCGTATCGCAATCGCTAGAAGCCTAGCTATGGATCCAGAGGTGATACTATTTGACGAGCCAACAAGCGCGCTCGATCCTGAGATGATCGGCGAGGTGCTTGATATCATGAAAGATGTCGCAGCCAAGGGCATAACGATGCTTGTGGTGACTCATGAGATGGGCTTTGCAAGAAATGTGGCAAATAGAATTTTCTTTATGGACAAAGGCAAGATAGCAGTTGATGACACACCAAAAAATGTCTTCACAAATCCGCAGCACGAGCGTCTGCGAGAGTTTTTAGGTAAAATTTTAAATCACTAATAAGGAGTAAAATGAAAAATTTATTAAAAGTTCTAGCGTTAGGGTTAGTTGTATTTTTTATAGGTTGTGGCGATGATAGTGGCAAAAAAACCGCTGCAAGTGCGCCAGAAGCTAGCAAAGAGGTAGTTTATAAGGTAGGATCAAGCGCTGATTATCCTCCGTTTGAGTATCTTGATGATAAAAATCAAATCGTTGGTTTTGAGATCGATCTTCTAAATGAGATCACTAAAAAAACTGGGATCAAATTTGACGTTGCAAATATGAGCTTTGATGGGCTAATACCAGCTTTAAAAACGGGCAAGATCGATATCGCGATAAGCGGTATGAGCGCGACTGACGAGAGAAGAAAGTCTGTTGATTTTACTAAGCCATATTATTTCTCAGAGAATTTATTTATCCGCAAAAAAGGCTCAGATGTAAATAAAGACAATCTTAAAGATAAGAAAATTTCAGCACAAGTTGGCACAATCCAAGAGGATGCAGCTAAAAAGATCACAACTCAGTCAATCCCAGCTGAAAATGTAGCGGCAGCTATAATGTCACTAAATGCCGGTAAGATCGATGTTGTGCTAACCGATAGCCCGATAGGTGTTGAGTTTTTGAAACAAAATCCAGACCTAGAGGAGTTTTTAAGACTTCCTGACGGCACAGAGGGCTTTGCGATGGCATTTGATAAGGGCAAACATACTGATCTTATCAAAAAGATAGATGCTGCGATCGAAGAGCTACAAAAATCTGGCGAATTTGACAAAATGCTCGCTAAATACGACCTTAAAAAATAAATCCTAATATAAATTTGCAAGAGGCAAGATGCTTCTTGCAAAAAATCTCACAAATTTCTAATTTATAAAATTAAATATTATTTAAATATATTGTAATAAAATTGTCAATTTACTTTAAGGAGAATGCAATGAAGTCACTCAGGATGAGAACGGCACTTGTGCTAAGTGTCATGCTTTTGGTTTGTGTTAGTGTGGTTGGTCTTGTGACCTATAACATGGCTAAAAATTTATATACCGATAGAGTTGAAAGCAAAGAATTTCCACTTGCTATCAATGAAGTTGGTTATAAAATAGAATCTTACATCGATAAGATAATCGACGCTTCTTATCAAATAACTCAAAATAGCTTCTTAATAGACTGGGTCAAAAATGGCGAGGACGAGCACGGCAGAAAGGTCTTGTTTGATTATTTTCAAACTCTTGCTAAAATTTAAAGCTAGATACAATAATGTTTGGCTCAGACAAAACCCTAAACTACTACGTTGAAGATAAAATTTTAAAGGTCATTAACCCAGAAAATGACAAATGGTACTACGCCTTAAAAGATGGCAGCAGCCTAAGCTTAATCGACATCAACAAGGCTGAAGACGGTAGCGGCAAGATAATGATGTATATAAACTACAAAGTTCAAAAAGATGATAAATTTTATGGTATCGCAGCGACTGGCGTAAATTTAAGCGAGATAGTGAAATTTTGTCCAGTCACAAAAGATAGGTCGCGGCGGTAAATTTCTACTAGTCGATGAAAAAGGCGACATCAAGATCGGCAAAGATGTAAGCGGCAATCTAAAAGATTTAGTTGGCGATGCAAACCTTAAAAAGCTAATCAACGAAAATGGCAGCTACATATCGCTAGATAAAGATGGCAGAAATTTTATTGATCGGCTCAAAATATATCAAAAGTATGGGCTGGTATCTTATCGGCGAGCTTGACAAAGACGAGCTTTTAGAGGATCTAAACTCACTTGCTTATGCATCTGTTGGAGTGCTTGTAGTGGTGCTTATCTTAGGGCTATTGCTCTCACTTTATCTATCTTCTTACCTCCTAAAAATCATCCTCAAACTAAAAACAGGCCTGCTATCTTTCTTTGATCTACTAAATCACAAGACAAATAAAGCCCAGCCTATAGAGATAACATCTAAAGATGAATTTGGTCAAATGGCAGAGCTAATAAACAAAAACACAAAGGCCATTGAAGATGGCATGAAAGACCAAAGTATCTTCATCCAAAAAGCCAACACCTTTGTAAATGAGATAAAAGATGGCAACTATGAAGCAAGCTTAGAAGCTGATACTAATAACCCAGCTCTAAATCAACTAAAAAGCACATTTAAAGATCTACAGCTTGCTCTTAAAAATGCAATCTCAAGTAATGGCAAAGATGTACTTGATCTACTAAACACTTATAAAAACCAAGACTTTACAAAAAGACTTGATGATGATGGTAAGATAGCAAGTGGTATAAACTCTCTTGGCATTGAAATCTCTAAAATGCTAAATGACAATCTAAACCAAGCACAAGTACTTGAAGAAAAAGCTAAACTTCTAGCTGAGTCAGTTTCTAAAGTAGCAAGCTCAGCAAACACTCAAGCAAATAGCTTACAAGAATCAGCTGCTGCAGTTGAGCAAATGTCAAGCTCAATGAATGCCATCTCTCAAAAGACAGCTGATGTCATAAGACAATCAGATGAGATTAAAAACATCATAACTATCATTAGAGATATAGCAGATCAAACAAATCTTCTAGCTCTTAATGCTGCAATAGAAGCTGCACGTGCAGGAGAACATGGTAGAGGATTTGCAGTTGTTGCTGATGAAGTTAGAAAACTAGCTGAACGTACTCAAAAATCTCTAGGCGAGATAGAAGCAAATACAAATGTATTAGCTCAATCAATAAATGAGATGAGTGAATCAATAAAAGAGCAAAGTGAAGGCATAAATATGATAAATCAATCAGTTGCTCAAATAGATCACTTAACGAAAGAAAATGTTGTAATTGCTAATAAAGCAAACGAAGTAACATCAGAAGTAGATGAGATGGCTAAAGCCATAGTTGAAGAGGTTAGGAAGAAGAAATTCTAGCTTTTTTATCAAAAGGGGGACAAGGGGGCTTGAATTACGCTCTGCTTGCAGTTGTGAGCTTGCAAAGCAAATAAGCTCCCTTCCCCTTAACAATCCCCAACCCCGACAACGTTAGAGGTGCATGCCTCAGTGCTTTGCACTGCATGCAGTTTATTCTAAAAAACCTACCTTAAATTTTAGAATTTTATGAACGAGTAATTTCGGCTCTAAAATTTTAGCTAAGCAATAAGCTAAGTCAAATTTTAGTAGCCAATTCTTAGGGGTGAGTGGAATTTTAAAATTTGCCCGACCTCTTTATCGTACTTACCTATACGCTTTACAAGCTTATGTAAATTTCTGTCATTATGCTAAATTTAAACAAATTTTAATAGATAAATGCCGATAATTAGGGCATTAAATTACCTTAAAGGATAGACATGAAAAAGATCTTTGCTCTTTTACTGACAGCTTTTGTTGCTCTTTGTGCAAACGAGCTAAAATTTGGTACAGCGGCAAACTACCCGCCATTTGAATACATCGATGAAAACAACAAAATAACAGGCTTTGACATCGATTTGATAGATGAAATTTCAAAGCGTGCTGGCTTTTCATATAAGATCATAAATATGAGCTTTGATGGCCTCATCCCAGCGCTTAAAGCTGGTAAGATAAATGGCATCATAAGTGCGATGAGTGCGACTCCAGACAGACTAAAGTCGATCGATTTTACAAAGCCATACTATCTAACTGAAAACATCTACCTAAAGAAAAAGGCAACGATGCTTTAAAAGCTAAAGAGGAGCTAGCTGGCAAAAAAGTGGGCGTGCAACAAGGCACCATCCAAGAGCTAGCTGCAAATGCGATAAATGGCGCAAAAGTAGTGCCTTCAGAAGATACTGTGCCACTCATCATGGGGCTAAAAGTTGGCAAATTTGACGCAGTTATCCTTGATAGCTCGATCGGCTATGGCTTTATCAAGAAAAACCCTGAAGTAGAGGCGTTTTTCAAAGAGGTTGATGGTAGCGAAGGCTTTTCAATAGCTTTTGATAAAAATAAGCAGAGCGAGCTTATCGCTAAGATAAATCAAATTTTAGATGAGATGAAAAAAGATGGCAGCTACGACGCACTGCTTAAAAAATACGAACTAAAATAACACCTCTCAACTAGCCTGCAAATTTAGCAGGCTAGCTTTATCTTGCATTTTAAAATTTACACTAAAATCCGCTTTTACATAGAAATTTAAAGGACGGATTATGAGAAAATTCTGCTACTTTTGTGCTTAGCACTTAGCCTCTTTGCCTTGCAAAATGACAAAGATATGCTAAGTGGCGAGCTTGAAAACGGGCTTAAATACTATATAAAAGAGAATAAACTCCCGCAAAATACAGCCATCTTTTACCTAGTCGTAAACTCAGGCTCGACTGATGAGAGAGATGGCGAGCAGGGGCTTGCGCACTTTTTGGAGCACATGGCGTTTAATGGCAGCCGTGACTTTAGCAAAAATGAGCTCATTAAACAGCTTGAGAGCCTTGGGGTCAAATTTGGCGCTGATCTAAACGCTCAAACAAGCTACGACCAGACGAGCTACACGCTAAGCATAAATGTAAATGAGAAAAATTTAAAGGATGTTTTTAAGGTCTTTTCAAACTGGATAGATGGCGTAAAGATCGACGCAGGCGAACTTGATAAGGAGCGCGGCGTCATAATGGAGGAGGAGCGCCAGCGCAACACGCCAGCATATAGGCTCTATCTTGCCCAGAGCAAGGACATCTTTGCTGGTAGCATCTATCAAAAAAGAGTGCCCATAGGCGACATGAACGTGATAAAAAGCGTGGATGCTAAGCACATGCAAGAGTTTTACGAGAGGCTTTATCAGCCAAGATTTATGAGCTTTGTAGCGGTTGGTGACTTTGATAAAAACGAGATAAAAGCTCTGATAGAAAAAAGCTTTAGCGCAGCAAAAAATAGCAACTCTTACGTTCATCCAGACAAAAGCATCGCTTTTAAAGATGGGCTAAATGTCTTTAACTACGACGCAAACGAGACGGCGGCTCAGTTTGTAAGACTTAGCTTTTTTGATAAATTTAAGCCAGTTTCAGACGAGGCTGATGTGAAGCGAAATTTAAAAGATGCGCTAATAGCAAGCCTTATAAATATGCTTTATGAGCAAAAAAATGCAAATAATTCATCAAATTTAAGTGTTGATTTTATGGTGCAAACGCTTCAAGCAAAGCAAAAAATTTATAGTTTTGAGGCAAATGTGATCGGAGATGATTTTAACGCTAGCCTTAAAGATATGTTAAGCGTTTTAAAGGGCATTGAGAAATTTGGCTTTAATAAAGGCGACTTTAGCGATGTGAAAAAAGCATTTGTAGCAAATGTAGAGGCTAAATTTAAACGCTCAAAAACTAAAAAATCAAGCGTTTATGCAAGCGAAATTTTAAATATGATCGAAAATGGAGGCTTTGTGCTAAGCGATGAAGATAGCAAAAACCTTAGCCTAAAGCTCTTAAACGAGATCACGCTAGAGGATGTTAATGCTAGATTTAGGCAAATTTTAGCCATACCTGATGAGCGCGTGAGGGTCTTTAGCAAAGATGGTTTTAAGCTTAGCAAAGATGCTTTTTTGAAGCTAAAAGATGAGGCTAGCCCTTACAATACAAATTTGGCTAGCCAGAGCCTAAATAAGAGCCTTGGCAATGAAAATTTAGAGCCAAAAGATATCCTTTCTAAAGAATTTGACCAAAAGCATGGCATCTACACTTATAAGCTGCCAAATGGCTCGCAAGTCATCTTTAAGCCGCTAACCACCAAAAAAGATAGCATCTTGTTTGCGGCCATTAGCAAGGGTGGCACTTCAGATCTTGCTGATCCTAAGCTTGGCGGCTTTGCGGTTGCGCTTACAAATGAAAGTGGCGTTGGCAAATTTAACAACTACGAGCTTTCAAAGGTGCTAAACGACAAGATAGTAAGCTACGAAAAGAGCATAGAGGCGCTTACACAGGGCATTTACGGCTCTTCAAGTAGTGGCGATCTTGGCTCACTGCTAGCTGTTATAAATTTAGAGTTTAACTCACCAAGAGCCGATGCAAACGTGCTTGAGAGGATAAAGCAAAGAGCAAAAGATGAGCTAGCTAAAGAGCAAAATTTACCTGAATATGAAATTTAGCACCAAATTTAGCAAGTTTTTTTACGAAAACAATAAGCGTGTAGCGCCCATTGAGATGGCGCAGATCGACGCGCTAAAGCTAAATGAGCTAAAAGAGATTATCAAAGATAAATTTACAAACGCAGCCTCATATACCTTTGTAATCATCGGCGACACCGACGAGCAGAGGCTTTTGCCACTTGTTAAAAAGTATATCGCCACCTTGCCAAAACTTGGTGAGGCTGAAAATTTTAAGGATGACGGCGTGCGAAGCATCAAGGGAGAGCACACCTTTAAAAGGGAGTATCAAAGCACAAAAAGAAGCGATGTGAGCGTGGATATGGTAAATTTAGATACAAAATACAGCTTCAAAGAGGTGGTCAAGCTAAGAGCGCTAAGCTCGGTTCTAAAAACGGCGCTTCGAGAAAAGATCAGAGAAGACAAAGGTCAAACATACGGCTTTAGCCTAAACGCTAAGCTCGCTCGCTATCCGTATGAGCACTCAAAGGCGGTGATCGGCTTTACTTGCGACCCTGCAAACACGGACAAGATCATCGCTGAGATAAAGGAGATAATAGCTAGCATCAAGCGTGATGGCGCGCTTATGCCAAAACATTTGGAGGATTTTAAGGCGCAGAGTGAAATTTCTATAAAAAAGATTACGAAAAGCCTGAGTTTTGGCAAAATCTCATCATCTCAAATAAAATTTTTAACACGCCACTTTACACGGCTGATGAGTATATAGATGCGGTCAAAGCGCTCACAAATGACGATATCAAAGAGGCTGCTAGGCTATATCTTGATGAGAAAAATATGGTGATAAGCATAAATAATCCAAAGTAGAAATTTTGGTGGGTGGGGGTAGCTGGCTTTTTAAATTTCAGTCTGAGCTAAAATTTAGAGAGCTAAGCTGGCTTCAAGAAATTTAAATATAAATAGAAATTTTAAAGAGCAAAGCTGGCTCCTTAAATTTAAGCCTGAATAAAATTTAGCGCGCCATGCCAGCCCCAAAATTTAAACCCTAAAGCTAAGCCAGTACATCCTTTGGCTTTAGCTTGTTTAGCTTTTGCACTAGATCATCAAAGCTCGCGCCATTTTCGACCTCGCGCCTGATAAATTCCTCAAAAAACTCGCGCTTTATATCCTTATTTGTATAAGTCATGCTCTTTTTGGTTACTTGCATAGGCTTAAATTTCTCTTCTTCTATATCTTCATCGCCATCTTCTCTAACTGGCGTAAGGGCGATATTTTGCAGCACATCAGCGATATTTTCGCCCTTTTCATAGCTTGTTTTTAGAAATTTCAAAAACTCATCTTTGCTGTTTTTATCAGCGTAGCTTACACGATGCGCCATCGCTTGGCCTATGATTTCTATGCGTTTTTTAGCCGATGTTTGCTCGTAGTGCAAGGCACCGTCTTTAAAAGAAATTTTCACATTTGCATGCTCGCCAAGTATCCTTTCGGCGGTAAATTCCAGCCATTTGTCTTTAAATTTATCGACGCTTAGATCAGAATCTAGCAAATTTCTAGCCTCACGGTTTAGATGAAGTGTGCCAATGTCGTGATTGATTAGAGCGCCAAGAGCTTTGGTGGCATTAGCGGATATGTGATAGGTTTTGTTAAACTCATCTACGCTAAAGCCGTTTTTCTCGCTAGTGATGATGGAATTTAACCTCCAAAGCTTCGTGCTATCAACGAAATTTTAAGGCTAGCAACTTCATCTTTACCCATAGAGCTATCAAGCCCGTTCATCTTGCCCCAGATAGAAATTTTATCATTTGATGAGTAGCCAGAAAGTGATAGATGCTTGATGTCTAGGGCATTGGGAGAAATTTTTACTCTGTCTAAAATTTTCAATAGTTGTTGGCTGCTTATTAAAAGTGTCTTGATAGTTAAAGCTTTGATTAAGTCCATTTAGCGCGTTTATCATGTCAAATCCTTTAACACAATATCGGCAAATAAATTTAAATTTTAAATTGAATTATTTTTTATTGCGGTATTTTTCGAAAATGGCGATCATCTGGTGCGAGTCTTGCGCGACTTTGAGCTTGTTTGGGTTTTTGCTAAGTAGCTCTTCTCTTAGGGCGTCGATAAATTCCTTGTCCTTTTTACAGGCTTCAAGGCTCACACGCCCTCTAAGTATAGCCATAAACATAATATCGGCAGTCGCGTTTATCATCTCAAGCATCTTTTCTTCGCTCATTTTTTTAAATTTTGCTCCTTTTTAAGCAAATATTATTCCTTTGCGTCCACGAAATTTATTATTTTCACCTCTTGGCTCTCTTTGCAAGCCTCCAGTGCAGCTGCGTTTCACCATGTGAGCGCTCTTCATATGCTCTTTTTGGCTCTCTAAATTTTCCCAGCTCTCCATAAAGCAGTATTCGCTTTTAGTGCCTGCAACCACGCCACACTCGTAGCTTATGCAGCCTTTGTCTTTTCTTGAAGCTGGCACGATCTCTTTTAAAATTTCTTCAAATTTCGCCTCACATCCAGCTTTTAATTTTACATTTACATAAAATCCTACCATTTGCCTATCCTTTAATATTTTTTTGGCTAAAATAACGCAATTTAGACGCAAGTTTGCGTATTACATTACAAGGCCTTTTCATGACTAGATGATACAAAATACTAAATTTATAACTCATAAAACCAACCAAAAACAATAAATTTAACCAAAATCGGAGAGAAAATGAAAAGACGAGACTTTTTAAAGCTTGGTGCCTTAAGCGCAGCAAGCCTTCAAGCAAAAGAGCTTGACGGAGCAGCTCAGGCGCTTTTTGACAAGCAAAGCGGGCTAAGTGCGAACAAATTTGGCCCATTTTATGTAAGAACTATCGCAGGTCGCGTTGTAGAGACTGAGCCATTTGAGGGCGATGCGTGCCCAAATGAGCTAAACAACGCACTTCTTGATCATATCCAAAATGAAAGCCGTGTAAAATATCCATTTGTTAGAAAGAGCTTTTTGGCTGACCCAAACAACCCAAAGCCAGAGCTTCGTGGCAAGGAGGAGTTTGTGCGCGTGAGCTGGGACGAAGCTATAAAACTAAGTGCGAAAATTTTAAAAGAAAATTTTGATAAATACGGCGCTGAAGCGATATACGGACAGGTTTATCAGTGGGGTAGCCTTGGTAAAGTTGGCCACAGCCAAAAGACCGCAAAGAGGCTACTTAACGTGCTTGGCGGATACGTAAATGAGCTTGGTGGCTACTCATACGGCGCAGCGACTGTCATCATGCCGCACATCACAGGCTCGATTGATCCAACGCTCGCGCCAACAAAGTGGGAGGCTATCTTAAAAAATGCCAAAACGATCGTATTTTGGGGCACAAACCCAGTCGTTTCAAACAAGATCGCCATTGGCGTGCCGCTTCACAACTCATATAAATACTACGATGAGATCAGAAAAAAAGGCGAGAGCGGCGAGATGAAAATTTATAGCGTCGATGTTTATCACAACGAAAGCGCAAGATATTTTGGCGCAAAGTACCTTGAAGTCGTGCCTTGTACCGATACGGCGATGATGATAGGTATGTGCAACTACCTTTTTGAAAAGGGGCTTTATAGCAAAGAATTTATAGAAAAATACACCGTTGGCTTTGATAAATTTAAAGAGTATATGCTCGGCACAAAAGACGGGGTCAATAAAAACCTAGCTTGGGCAAGCAAAATTTGTGGCGTGAGCGAGCAAGATCTTGCTAAATTTAGCGAGGATCTAGCCAAAAACGACTCAGTCATAGTTAGTGGCTACGCCATCCAAAGGCAAGATCACGGCGAGATGGCGTATTGGGCGCTTGTGACGCTAAACGCGATGCTTGGACACATTGGCAAAGAAGGTTGTGGCTTTGTCACAAATGACGGCATGCACAAAAACGCTGATGAAAGCTTCATAGCGCCTAAACTAGCGGCTTTTGAGACGAAGGTGCCACAAAAATTCATTGATAGCGGCCTTGTGCCAAAGACTAAGGGCTATGAGCTTCCAAACTCAAGGCTAATAGACGCACTTTTAAGTCCTGGCAAAGAGATAACTAGAAATGGCAAAAGCTACAAGCTACCAAAAATCAGAGTGATGTTTAACGCCAATGGCTCGACATTTACAAGGCATCCAGAGACTAACAGGGCGATAAAAGCTATGCAAAAAGTGCAAGCGATCATCACTTGCGAGCCATTTTGGACGAGCACGGCTAAATTTAGCGACATCGTCTTGCCAGCTGCGCTTGAGTGCGAGCGAACGGACATAGAGATGGCAAACTCAACAAACGAGTATCTCTTTGCCATTAAGCCGCTTGTTGCGCCATTTGGCGAGAGTAAGAGCGACTTCGAGATCGCAAGGCTCATCGCAAAAGAGTGGGGCAGGGAAGAGGCATTTAGCGAGGGCAAAAGCGAGCTAGAGTGGGTTAAGGAAATTTACCGAAGATGCCGTTAAAAAGGCTGCTGGGCTTGGGTATGAGAGCATGCCAAGCTTTAATGAATTTTGGCAGAAGGGTTATTTTAGATTTGACAAGGTCGATGAGAAAAAACGCTACTTTACAAACTACAAGAAATTCCGCGACGACCCAGTGGCAAATCCGCTAAAAACGCCATCTGGCAAGATAGAAATTTACTCTGAAACGGTCGCTGGCTTTGGCTACGACGACTGCCCACCGCATGCGACGTGGCTTGAGCCATTTGAGTGGCTGGGCGCAAAAAATAAAAAATACCCTATCGCCATCAGCGGCGCGCACTCTAAATTTAGACTTCACTCGCAGCTAAACAACTCTGTGCTTCGCCTTTTTAACGAGATCGCAGAGCGCGAGCCAGTGCTCATAAACCCAAAAACAGCCGAAGCTAGAGGGATAAAAATGGGTGACGATGGTGAAAATTTACAACGACAGGGGCGAAATTTTGTGCGGTGCATTTGTGACCGAGGACGTGCCACAAAACGTCGTCATCGTGAGCGAGGGCGCTTGGTACGACCCAGATGTGCCAGGCGAGAAGAGCCTTTGCTTGCATGGAAATTTAAACGTGCTCACAAAAGACGTGCCATCAAGCAAGATGAGCCAGAGCAACACCGCTCACACGAGCCTTGTCGAGGTCGAGAAATTTAAGGGCACGCCAAAACGTGTCAGGGCGTTTGACGCACCAAAGATCGGCGCAAGAAAGGCCTAAAAGTAACACTTTGAAAATTTAAAGTGCTAAAAGCTATCCTTTTTTAAATAATTAGAGTTAAAATCTAAGAAAAAAGAAAGGATAGCTCATGAAAATAGCCGAAATAGACACTCCAGCACTGCTCATAGACAGGGAGATAGTGCTAAAAAACTTAGACAAAATGCAAAAATACGCTGATAAATTTAACGTAAGCTTAAGACCACATACCAAAACGCACAAGATGCCATACTTTGCAAAACTGCAAGTAGAGCGCGGCGCAAAGGGCATCACAGTGGCAAAGGTGGGCGAGGCTGAAGTGATGGCAAAGAGGGGCTAAATGACATCTTCATCGCAAATGAGATCGTCACAAGGCAGAAATTTGCTCGTATCATAGCCATGCAAAAAGCTGGCACTAAAGTGAGCTTTGGCGTCGATAGCGTGGGCGTTTTAAGGCTCATTGATGAGGTCTTTGGTGAGGCTAAAGAGGTGGCTGAGCTACTTGTGGAGATAGAGGTTGGCGAAAATCGCTCGGGTGTCATAGAAGAGGGCGATTTTAGAGCTTTGATGAGTGCTTTTAAAGAGTGCAAAAACGTGAAATTTTGCGGCGTTTTCTCGCATGATGGCCACTCATACAAGGCAAAAAATAAACGTGAATGCGAGCAAATTTTTAAGTAGCGACCAAGAGAACGCTAAAATTTGCCTGGTATTGCACGTGAGTTTGGATATGAAAATTTTACCGTTAGCATCGGCTCTACGCCATCGCTGATAAACGATTTTGAGATACCAAAAGGCGTCACAGAGCTGCGCCCTGGCACATATATATTTATGGATGCGTCGCAGGCAAATGCTTATGGCAGCTTTGATATGAACGCTGCTAGCGTGCTTAGCGTCGTGATCTCAAGGCCGACTGCGACCCGCACGATCCTTGATGCTGGGGCAAAGGCGCTAACTAAAGAGAGGCGCAGTGAGGGCTTTTGCACGACGCCTGGCATGGGGCTCATCGCAGAGCATGAAGTGTGGATAGATAGCCTATTTGACGAGCATGCGATCATCTTAAATGAGAAATTTGCTAACAGCGTGCGTGTGGGCGATCTCGTGCGCATCTATCCAAATCACATCTGCCCGGTGGTAAATTTATACGACTACGCCTATCTCGTAAGTGGCGACGAGGTCTGCGAGAAAGTGCCTGTTTTGGCAAGGGGCAGGATAGAGTAAAATTTAGTTGATATATCTGCGCATGCAGTGCGAAGCACTAAAGCATGCACCTCTAACGTTGTTGGGGTTAGGGGATTGTTAAGGGGAAGGGAGCGACTTCGTAATTCAAGTCCCCTTGTCTCCCTTTCTATAAAAACTTTAAATTTCTAAAAAATATTTTACAAATTTTAAAATTTCATTCACTCGCAAGAATTGACTACTGATTTTAGGTCTCGCAAAGCTTGCCACTAAAATCAGAGCCAAAATTACTCGTTTATGAAATTTTAAAATTTACAAGGTGCTCACAGCTCACACATGCACTTTGAAGTCAAATTTCACTTTAATATCACCGAACTCTCTTGCAGTTTTTCTAGCTTTAAAATTTGCTCATTTGGTTTTGCTTTTAGGCGTTCAAGCATCGCTATTTTTTGGGTGTAAATTTCATTAAAATCAGCCTTTATATCAAGCAAAGTTTTATTTAAAAAAGAGTTGTTTGAGCACATAAGATCGTCAAATTCATAAAGACTAAAGGCATTTAGCATGCGATCAAAAACCTCTTTTGCGCTCGGGATATAAAGTGGTGTGCCCATTTGCAGGTGCGAATTTAGCGAGTTTTCTATCTTTTGCTTTAGAAAATAAACCGCAAGCTTAAGCGCATTTTCGTAGTTTGATGCGACCTTTACGTCAAGCTTTTCAAAAAAGAGCGATATCTTTTGCGTCGCCTTAAATTTGGCATTTTCATACTCTCTAAGAAATTCTCATAGGTTCTGCCAGCGTAGGTGTTTATCGATTTTGTCTCGTAGTTTGAGGCAAACTCATCAAATGGGTTAAAACTCTCGTAGCGAGATTTGTAAATAAAAAGCTCATCTTCTAAGCTTTTATAAAGCTCATCAAAAGCCGATATGATCTCGTTTTCAAGCTCTTTTAGATCTCTTTTGTAGCGTTTAAAAAATTTAGAAAAGACGATATCTTCATAGATGAGCTTTGAAAAGACCTCGTCCGTATCAAGGCTTATCATCTCAAAGTTCTCGCGCTTATAAATTTCTTTGTTTAAAAGCGTCTTTGATGGGTTAAATTTTGTCCTAGAAAATGGCTTAAGCAGCTTAAAAACCTCATCGCTTGCAAGCTTTATAGCCTCGCTCATATCGCTATATCGCAGGGCGATTTTAGGCTTAAACTCCTCCTTTATAGCTTCTAGTTTTTCTTCAAGCGTGCCGTTAAATTTATCTAAAATTTCACCAGCTGCGTTATAAACTTTGAGGCGATTTTCTTGCTCAGCTATTAAAAAATTTACTATCTTTTTCGCCCTTGCTTTTATGAAATTTTCTTTAAAGCTCGCGTTTAAAAACGTCTCTTTTACCGCGCTTAGTGCTTTAGCGAAATTTGAGCTTTCTAGCTCGCTCTTGTTTTCATTTGCAATGCTAAGGAGCGCCTGCTTTGACGAGATGGCGATGATATCTTCAAAAAGCTCGCCATAAGTTTGCCTAGCGTGCTTTAGCAAGCTTTCAAGCTCGTCCTTGCTTAGCTTATCTTTTTGGTTGATGAAGCAAAGCGCCTTTAGGTCGTTTGTCTTTAAAATTTCTTCTACGCTTTCAAGCTCGCTTGCCTTTGCGGCGTTGTTTGCAAGGCTTAGCCAGATCGCGCCGCAGACCTTTTTTAGCGTGTTTTTGGTCTCTTTTGTGTCGGCATCTCTTAGCGAGTTTAGCCCTGGCGTGTCGATGAAATTTACCTCTTTTAAAATTTCACTTGGCGCATAAAGTGTCATACTTTTTATCTGCTCGCTCATGGCGTTTAGCTGGGCAAGCTCGCTGCTGGCTAGCAAGCTCTCGCTGCCATTTGTAAATTTCACACTAAGAAGCGGTATCTTTGCAAATTTTAACCGCACAGCCTTTGCCGTGACAGGCGTTAGACCTGATGGCAAGATGTTTTGTCCAAGCAAAGCGTTTAAAAATGTTGATTTGCCACTTGAAAACTGGCCGATGACGGCGATTAGAGGCGGCTCGTTTAGCGTATCGATTAGTAAATTTAGGCTCTCTTTTATCTCATCGCTTGCGTGCAGGCTTGGATCATTTAGCTCATTTACCAGCCTTGCTAGCTCGCCCTTAAAGTCACTTGTAAAAACCTTAAAATATCTCGCCTTATAGGCATTTATAAACTCGTTAAACATTTTCTAGCTCCCCTAAAAGCGAGCAAATTTCATCTTGCAAGGCGTTTTGCTCTTTTAGTTTTAAAAGTGAGTTTTGATTTTGCGAGCTAAGCTTTTCTAGCTCACGATCTAGCTCTTTTAGCCTCTTATCAAGCGTGGCTTTTTGAGCGCTTTCATAGGTTTTTATGAGGTTTAAAAGGCGATTTTTTTCATGGTCAGTTAAAATTTCACAAAATTGAGAGATATTTTTATCTTTTAACAAGCCCTCTTTTAAGCCTAAAAGTGCTTCACTTGCGTCATTTGAAATTTTCGCTCTAAATGCAGCTAAAAGCTCCTTAAATTCAAGCTTTACGCCCATTTGCTCTAAAAAGTCATTGATATTAAAAATCTCATCTTTGCTCATAACGTAATCATCAAAATTTAAAGCGATATTTTGCTCGCACGATCTTGTTTGCACCAAAGTTTCATTTCTAGCCTCTCTCATAAGTGCCATCACACCGTCTCGAAGCGTTGTTTTTGCGATTTGCTCTAGGCGCTCAAAATTTAAGCTTTGCTTTTTGCTTTTGCAGTAGGCTATCTCACTTTTTATCTTGTCGTTTAGGTTTTGCAAAAGCGTCTCAAGCCCCATTTTATAGATGTTTTTGGTGTTGCTGCTTTCAAGCTTTGCAAGCTCGTTTCTGGTTAGGCTTTCAAGTTTAGAGAAATTTTCACCAAGTGCGTTTTTGACGCTTGCCTGCTCATTTTGAAGCTTTTTAAGCTCAACTTCATAAGCTTTGAGCGACAAAATTTCAGCCTTAGTGGCTTCAAGCTTGCTATTTAGGATATTTTTTAGCTCCTTTTGATACGAGCTTAAGATAAGGGCTGATTTTTTAGAGTTTTTGCCAAAGAGCACCTCGTAAAGATAGTCCCTAAACTCCTCTACGCCGCTATTTGAAGCGCCTTCTAAGTAGCTTTTTGCACTAAGCGCAAAGTAATCAATCTCCACGCCATTTATCTGCTCGCCGATCGCTTTTTTAGTGTAGTTTAGCGTCTCATTTAGCTCTTTAGCGCTTAGCTCATCAGTGTGAGTTAGCACCACAGCAAGCCTTACGATATGCGAGTTTTCAAGGCATTTTTTCAAAAAGAGCGCGTCCTTTTGTGTGGCGCTTTGCGAGGCGTTCATGAGGTGAGCTAAAAGGTCGCACTTCTTCATAAAATTTGTAGTGATCTGCTCTCTAAAACCACCGCATCATCGATGCCTGGCGTGTCTATGATGCAGACATTGTCCTTTAAAAGCTCCAAATTGTCATAAAGCTCGACGCTTTTTACGAGATTTGCTGTTTTTGAGCTTGAAGAGGTGTAGTTTTTTATCTCGTCTATGCCGATATCTACGCTTTTGCTTGGTAAATTTTCGCTTGGTACGCCAAGTGCTAAAGCTCATCTTTGCTGTAAAATTTACCCTTGCAAAGCTATCTTTGGAGTATTTTAAAATGGTTAAATTTATCGTTTCTGGCACGTTTGAAGCGCCAAGGACGGGTTTGTTTAAAAGAGCGTTTAAAAGGGTTGATTTGCCAGAGTTTATGACGCCACTTGCAGCTATGTTAAAAAGCGTTTCGTTTGATCTTTTTTTGGCAGCCATAAGCGCCTCTAAAAATATTTTATCGCTATCAAGTAAGCTTGCTTTTTCGTTTATCTCATTTAAAAAGTCTAGGTTTTTATGAAAGTGATCTTTTGGCTTGGTATGAGAAATTTTAACCTCATTGGCGCCCTTGCTTTTGCTTATGATCTTTTCTAAAAAGGCAAATTTCTCGTCATCTATGATCTTTTCATCACGTAATTTTTCTAGGTATTTTACTATCTCATCACTTGAAATTTTAGCCTCGTTTAGTGCTTTAAGAGTCGCAAGCTGCGCACTTTGTATGCTAAAAATACCAAGCTCAACCTTAAGCCTTTTTAGCACCGCTCTAAACTCATCAAGCGCCATAAACTGATCTAAATTTCTCTCGTCGCAAACCAAAAGAAGAGCTAGCAGATCTGGGTAAAATGGCACGCTAGCAGCAGCATTTGTATAAATTTTCATTCGCACGCCAAGCCTGTTTAAAAACTCATCCATAAAGACTCTTTTTATTGATATTTTGGGATTTTATTAAATTTTTACTTATGAAGCTATCAAAGAAGAGTTACGAGCTTTAGTAGATTATAAAATATAATTTTAACTTCTCAAAATAGCGAATTTGCTCCTATTCGAATGAGCTATAGCATGCTTTTAAAATGTAATGCTTTTAAACTTAAAGATATTTATTTTAGTAGCAAAATTTATCTTGCATAAAACATCGCAACCAAACCGCGGTTTATATCTTTAGTATCACCATCATCTATCTTCGTAACCTTTGAGATGCTCACACTTTTATCGCTATTTATCGTGAAAGTGAGCTCAATAACTCTCTCATTTACCTTTCTAGCATTTTCACCAAAATAGATCACTTCCGGCTCTTTTTGTGAGTAGTAGGCGGCGTATTTGCTTTGGGCTACTACATTGTCAAAGACCCATTTTTGCTTGATATCTAAAATTTGAGCAAGCTTATTTTTAAACTCAAGGTCACAGCTAACAGAGGCTAGGTAGCCAGCACTTTCTTTTGTCGGATCAAATTTACAGTGCTTGTTTGCGATGGATAAAATAGTCTCTTTATCTATACTTTTACCACTTTTTAATATGCTATTTGCGCTATCAAGTGCTAGCTCCAGGCTGTTATCAACTCTTTTTTGCTGAGCAGCTTTTGCATTATTTAGAGCTTTTATGTAGCCGCTATTTTTTCTTTCAAACTCATCTTCAAGCACATTTTTCCCCACAACACAACTTACTTTAACCACTTTTTTATCGTCGCTACTGATGTCTTGCCACTGGGTGCTTGTACAGCCTTTAAAGCTATCTATCGCTGAACCTATCGTTATTGATTTGTTACCTTTTAAAATGTAGTTTTTAACAATGCCTATGTTGCTTTCCTTGCAGCCCACTAATAATAAAAGTGCGCTAAATCCTAGAAATAGAGCCTTTTTCATCATTTTACCTTTTTGTAAATTTGACAAAATAGTACCAAACTAAAGTTTAAATTATTATGATTTTATTAAAATAAATTACATAAATATAATTTATTAAAATAGTTTAGAAAATTTGAATTTTATAAATGAAAAAAATTAGCAGTCAATTCTTGCGAGTGAAATTTTAAAATATGCAAAAAAATTTACTGAATTTGTAAATTTATTTATCATGATTCAAAACAATTTTTTGCTAAAACCAGCTTAGTTTCAGAAATTTAGCTCAATTATTCTTTGTAAATTTTGATGTTTTCTTTGATGTTGCTATCTTTGTAGATCGCTGAGATGACGGCGATGAGATCGGGTTTGGCAAGAGAGAGTGAGCCAATATTTGTCTCATTTATGCCACCTATCACGCAAACAGGTAGATTTAAAATTTGCTTTGCTTCTTTAACCACTTCAAGCCCACATTTTTGGGCATTTGGCTTTGTGGGACTTACAAAAACAGAGCCAAAAGCAACGTAGCTAGCACCATTTTTAGCGGCATTTATGGCTAAGCTTATATCGTTATAGCAGCTAACGCCAACGTATGCGTTCTTGTCTAAAATCTCAAACGCCTCTTTTATATTTTCATCGTCTTTGCCTAGATGAACGGCGTTGGCACCTATCTTTTTAGCAAATTCGACATCGTCATTTACGATAAATTTTGCGCCAAATTTCTCACATAAATTTAAAATTTCACTTGCAAGCTTCTCGTTTTTGACCGCTTTTTTTGACCTAAACTGAAAAAATTTAACCCCACACTCCAAAATTTCTCTAGTGTACTCCAAAGCCAAATTTTCAGGCATTAAAATATCATCGCTAATAGCGTAAATTTCAGCCATTAAGCCCTGCTTTATGATCTATAAGCCGTGCGCCAAATTTACTTTTATGAACATTTTTTATCCCATTTGCCACAAATTTTTTAGCAATTTTTATGGCGCTTATTAGATCGTTTTGTTGCGCTAAAATGGCCGCTAGCGAGCTTGAGAAGCTACAACCAGCGCCGTGCATCACTCTAGGCTCAAAAATCTCCTCGCTAAATTTCATCACGCTACCATTTTTTAGATAGAGCGTATCCTCGCAAATTTCATCAATCTTCGTTCGCTTTAGCACCATATCGCAAGGCAAATTTGCAAAGTCAATGCCCAAAATCCTAGCCTCATCTACATTTGGCGTAGCGACACTTGCGAGCTTTAGTAGCTCCTTTAGCGCTTCGATCGCCCCATCTTCAAGCAGTTTTGCACCTGACTTTGCCACACAAACTGGGTCTATGACAACTGGCACATTTTTAGCTCTTAACTCCTTTAAAAACGCGCTTACAACGGCTATTATCTCCTCATTAAAGAGCATGCCAACCTTCACAGCGTCTATATCAAGCTCAGCTAGCACCATCTCAAACTGAGCTTTCACCATACTTGTTGGCATCGCAAGCACGCTGCTAACGCCATTTGTATTTTGCGCGGTCACGGCTGTGATGACGCTTGCGCTAAAGCAACCAAATGCCTCGCAGCTTTTTATATCCGCCTGCACTCCTGCACCGCCGACACTGTCGCTTCCAGCAACTATCAAAACATTTTTCTTACTCACCGACACACCCACTTATCTCTTTTACGTCAAAAGGGTCTTTGACCTGCCACGAAAGTGCGTATTTCTCGATACTTTTCTTGATCGCACTCACCAAATAATCAATATCCTCAAAGGTATGCGTATAGTGCAGGCTGACCCTCACCCAGCCTGGCTTGTGGGTGAAGCTTGGATCCTCTTTTAGCCCCAAAAGGTCGTGTCCGTATGAGCCTGCGCACGAGCAGCCAGCGCGTGTTTGTATGCCATACTCTTTGCTTAAAATTTTTGAAAGCTCGTATGGAGCTACGTTTTTTACATTAAATGAAAAAATGGCAAGGCGCTTTAAATTTGCCGGACAGTAGCTTATAAGCTCTGGGACTTCTCTTAGCCTTTGGCAAAGATAGTCGCTAAGCTCGCTCTCGTTTTCATAAATGGTAGCAAGCCCTATCTCTTCTCTTAGCCTATAGGCTAAATTTGCACGTATGAGCCCCAAAATAGGCGGTGTGCCAGCCTCCTCAAGTGCCTCTTGATCCTTTAAAAATATATGGTAGTTTTTGCTCACATAGCTTACCGTGCCACCACCTGCAAAGCTTGGCACATCGTCATTTGCTAGCACTTTTTTGATAGCTAGTAGCCCACAACTGCCAACTCCGCCAAGAAGCTTGTGCGGCGAGATAAAAAGAGCGTCAAAATAGTCGCAGTCTAAATTTGCATATGCACTAAGGCTCGCCACATCAAATGCCACGATACCGCCAAATTTCTTCACCATCGTGTAAATTTGCTTGTAGTCGCTTATGACACCTGTGACGTTTGAGGCTGCGCTAAAGCTAGCGATGATTTCACGTCCTTGGTTTATCTTTAAAATTTGCTCCAAGTGACCAAAATTTATACTGCCATCTTTTGCAAGCCTGATGCGCTCGACCTCGCAAAGCGCCTCTTTAAAGCTGATCTCATTTGAGTGGTGCTCATAAGGGCCAAGTATAACTAACGGCGAGTCGTTGTTTGGCTTTAGATCAAACCTTCTTTTAGCAGCTGGAGGCACGTAAAGTCCCAAAAGCTCTTGAAATTTCTTGATCGCACCAGTGGCGCCGTATCCAGTGGCTATGAGATAAAACCTATCATCAAGCCCAAGCGCGCGTTTTAGCTCGCTTCTAGCGTTATCATATAAAAGCTGCGTTTTATAGGCGTTTGATGATGTTAGCGAGTGGGTGTTGGCGTAGGTTTTTAAGATATCAGCGACCTCGTCCTCGATAGGCTTATACGCAAGTCCTGAGGCGGTGTAGTCGAAATAATGTATCCCTTTTTTTAAAATAATATCTCTTCTAATGTGCTCTAAATTTACCAACTTTAGCCTTTTAGTTTTTGCGTGATTATAATTAAAATTTTCTAAAAATATGCTACAATCCGCCACACAAAGGATACGAAATTTTAGCCATAAAATCGACATTTGAGCGGATGAAGCACCTTGGTATTGCTGAAGTTATAAAATTTCATCTTGTTTTTGATGACTTTTTATTAAAGGGCTCATACTACGATGTTTTTGAGGCGATTAGGGCTGAAATTTTAGATGATTATAAAAATTTGATGGCTAGGTTTTACTTTGACGAGGACAGCGACGAGGCCATCAAAATGGCTCTTATTAAGCTTGCTAGAAGCGACAGAAAGAAATTTAGCGTAAATAAAATTTTGCCCCAAAGCATGACAAATAGGGTCTATGCAAAGCTTTTTAGCAAGGATTTTTTAGTACTTGAAAAGAGCCAAGAAAAGCCACGAGTAAAAAATAAACGCCAAATTTTAAAAAAGAGCGAGCGAGCTTATAAGATAGAGGATAAAATTCACTTTAACAGCCATTTTTCAAGGTTTTGGTTTAGATTTATCGAGCCAAATTTAAGCCTTTTAAAAGAGGGCAGGAGTGAAGAAATTTTAGAGCTTATAAGAAGAGAATTTGACGAGTACGCAAGCCTTGGCTTTGAGCTTTTAAGCGGCGAGCTAATGGCTAAAAAGCTTGGATTTAACGGCATTTTACTAAGCTCGTTTTGGAGCAAAAACATTGAGCTAGACATGCTTTTTAGCATAAATGGTAAGATAATAGTCGGCGAAGCAAAGTACAAAGAGCGAAAATTTGCAAAAATGTCTTAAATTTAGTCCTTCACAAGTGCGAAAGACTAGGCATAAAGCCTGATATCGTGGCGCTTTTTTCAAAAAGTGGCTTTAGCAACGAGCTTTTGGGCTTAAAAGATGAGCGGCTTAGGCTTTATGAGATAAAAGATTATGAGGAGTTGCTGTGAGTGATATCGATATACAAAATGGCCTAAAAAGCCTAATAGAGCAGACCTATCTGATAGAGCGTGAGTATAAAAATTTGACCGCTTCTTATATGAGCTTGCAAGGTTTTATAAAAGATATCGTGGAAATTTTGCCAAATGCCATTTGGGTGCTTGATGAAAATGATGAAATTTTCTTGCAAAACTCGGAGGCGCAAAAGCTTGGCAAAGCGCTAAATTTCGTCCCAAAAGATGAGGGTGAGCTAAATTTTGGCTTACAAAATTTATCTAGTAAAAAAGGTGGTCAAAGATGATAAAAAGATCATCTCAGCTACCGACATAACGCAGGAAAAACGCACCGAGCGCCTAGCCTCGATGGGTCAAGTAGCAGCGCACCTAGCTCACGAGATAAGAAACCCCATAGGCTCTATCTCGCTTCTAAACTCCACGCTTTTAAAAAGGGCTGAGCCAAAAATTTTGCCTATCGTCGAGCAGATACAAAAGGGAATCTGGCGGGTTGAGCGCATCATCAAAGCCACACTTCTTTTTACAAAAGGGCTTAGCATCACGCCAAAGGAATTTAACTTTTTAGATATCAAAAGCGAGTGCGAGGAGGCGCTTAAATTTTATGAGTATTCAAAAGATATAACTTTTGAGCTAAATTTCCCTGACGCCTTTTATTGTGGCGACTTTGACCTCATCGCGATGGTCTTTCAAAACATTTTATTTAACGCGATCGACGCCATCGAAGAGGACGAAAATGACGAAGGCGTGGTGAAGCTAAGCTACGAAAAGACGCCAAATGAACATAAATTTATAGTCTATGACAGTGGCGTCTCTATAAAAAATGAAAATATCGTCTTTGAGCCGTTTAAGACGAGCAAGCTAAAGGGCAATGGCCTGGGACTGCACCTTTGCTTGCAGATCATCGAGGCGCACAAGGGCAGCATAGAGATAACCCTTGAGCCAAAGACATTTTGTATAAATTTACCTATAAAGGAGAAGTAATGAGAGAAATTTTAGATGAGCTAAATGCGTGGCAAAAAGGCCTACAGGCACTTAAAATTTAGCGAAATTTTAAAAATGGCAGTGAAAAAGTAGCCTTTATAAGCGTTGATATGATAAATGGCTTTTGTTGTGAAGGCGCGCTTGCTAGCAGGCGTGTGGGCGAGCTAGCAAGCTCTATAGCAGATACTTTTAAGATCGCAAGAGAGAAATTTGACCTTAAAAACTACATCCTCATCCAAGATGCGCATGAGCCAAATTCAGCTGAGTTTGCGAGCTTTCCAGCTCATGCTTTAAAAGGGCAAGATGAGGCAGAGGCAGTTGATGAGCTGCGAAATTTAGACTTTTATGATGAGATGAAAATTTTTTACAAAAACTCACTTAGCATCGCTTACTCGCAGGAGTTTAATGAAATTTATAAGTAAATTTGATAGTTTTGTCATCATGGGCGACTGCACCGATATGTGCATCTATCAGCTTGTCTCTCACCTAAGACTTAGCGCAAATGAGCAAAATTTAAAGCGAGAGATCATCGTGCCAGCAAATTTGGTGCAAACCTACAATGCACCAGGGCATAATGGCGACTTTTACCAAAATGTATTTTTACACCACATGCAAATAGCACTGAATGCACGTGTGGTAAAAGAGCTAAAATTTAGCCATATATTTATACTAAAAACAATTATCAAATTATAAAATTTAGCGCTTATCTATCGTATTAATATAATTAATAACGCAGATTTGCGCTAATCTTCAGATCTGTTCTCTTTAAATTTTTCTTCTTATAAAATATTTTTAGATTACATTTTTACAATATATTTGACATTAACTATCAATATAGTTATAATCACGCTCTAAATTTTAAAAATAAGAGGCATTATGGAACTTTTAAAACACAACATTGACTATATAATCATCGGTATTTTGGGCGTTATGAGCTTTTTTGTGCTTTGGTATACGATCGAGCGTATCATTTTTTACTCACGCGTTAATATAAATAGCTACAAAAACATCGAAGAGCTTGATGAGGCGCTGACAAAAAATTTAACCACGCTTTACATCATCTACTCAAATGCCCCATATATCGGACTTCTTGGCACAGTTGCTGGCATCATGATCACATTTTACGACATGGGTATGGCAGGTGGCATCGATACAAAAAGTATCATGATCGGCCTATCTTTAGCGCTAAAAGCTACCGCATTTGGCCTACTTGTGGCGATCCCGACGCTCATGATCTACAATGGCTTTGTTAGAAAAGTCGATGTCATGATAAACAGATACAAGGCCGAAAATGCGTCTAAATAAAAAAGATGGGCTAAATATCGTCCCATTTATCGATATCATGCTCGTTTTGCTAGCTATCGTGCTAAGCATCTCGACCTTCATCGCCCAAGGCAAGATCGCAGTCGATCTACCAAGCGCCAAAAGTGCACAGCAGGATAAAGAGGATGAGAAAAAAGTGAGTGTCGTTATCGATAAAGATAATAAAATTTTCATAGACGATGCAGAAATTTCAGAAGATGAGCTAAAAGATAAGCTAAATGCTGTGGATATAAAAACCTTAATCGAACTAAAAAGCGACAAAAACGCTAAATTTGACAGCTTTGTCAAAGTAATTGATATCTTAAAAGAAAAAGGTCACGAAAACTTTGCAATCCAAACAATCTCTGAGTAAAATTTCAAACTATAGCGGCCTAGCGGTATCAGCAATAGTACACGTGGCAGCGGCTTATTTCTTGCTTTCACATAATTTTAGTGAGATAAAGATAGGCGAGCAAAAACCTATAAAAATAGCTCTAAATTCTTTTACTCCGGTGCCGCAAACTTCGGCTCCGCAGATAAGCGAACAAGTAATGATCCCAGAGCCAACACCCCCAGCTCCACCGCCACCGCCAGAGCCACCAAAACCAGAACCTAAGCCTGAACCAAAGGTCGAGCCAAAGCCACTACCAAAACCAGAGCCAAAAAAGATAGAAAAGCCTAAAGCTGAACCTAAAAAAGTGGAGAAAAAGCCACTGCCAAAGCCTGAGCCTCGCCCTGAGCCTAAAATCGAGCCAAAGGTGGAGCCAAAACCTGCTATCACTGCGCCAGCTCCTACTGCGACACCAGCAACTGCTGTAAATTCAAATTTACCAGCAAATAACAAATCAATCGCTTCAGCTCCAGCTCAAAAAGTAGCCCAAGAGCTAAATTTAGCAAACGCACAGAGCGACGAGGACTTTAGCAAGGTCATAGCTGCTGTGAAAAAGTATAAAAGCTACCCAAACAACGCTAGAAGGATGAAGCATCAAGGCGTTGTTGAAGTTAGATTTTTGCTTAAAACAGATGGCAGCATAGACGAGCTAAAGGTTACTAAAAGTTCAGGCTTTGAGTCGCTTGACAACGGTGCTTTAGAAAATGTCAAAAAAGCAAGCTCTGAGTTTCCAAAGCCAAAAGAAGCTCGCTATCTTCGTTTTCCGATAGCATTTACACTAAGATAGTTTTAGTTATATTTAAAAATAAATAAGGACAAATGATAAATTTTTAATCAATTATTATTCTTGTGATTGCCTTTTTAAGAGCTGCTTTAAAAGGTGATAGCAAATTTAATAAAATTTAATTTTTTACCTTACTTACTGCTAAACAAAATATTGTTATAAAATTTTTTTAACTATGAAATTTTAGCTTGGCTGTTATAAATTTTGTAAATTTATATTTATTTTATATTAAATTTTCTCAAAAATAGCTTTTAAACTTAAAGTGTAGGACAAATCTGAGTTAATTTAACCCTTTTTATATAATAAAAAAGTGATATTATTAGTAATATAACAATTTAGACAAGCAAATTCCTAAAAATTAGCTTAAATATGAAATATAATTTTCTTTCAAAGAGCGCCATATCAAGTCAAAAACTTAAAGCTTAAAAAAATTAAGTAGTCATTAATATTTAAAATCTCAAATACCTATATAATTTCACTCGGTAACAAATTTTTACTAAGGAGAAGCTGTTATGGCAACCAGAAGAGAACATGATTTTATTGGCGAGTTGGAAATTTCTGACGAATTTTACTATGGTATCCAAACATTTAGGGCTACTGAGAACTTCCACATGAGCGGTAGAACATTAAAAGAGTATCCATACTTTGTAAAAGCATTTGCACAGATCAAAAAAGCTGCTGCGCTTGCAAATAAAGAGGTTGGCGTTTTAGATCCAAAGATAGCTGATGCTTTGGCAAAAGCTGCTGATAGAGTAATAGCTGGTGAGTTTTTAGATCAATTTGTCGTTGATATGGTTCAAGGTGGCGCTGGAACAAGTACAAATATGAACTCAAACGAGGTTATCACAAATATCGCACTTGAGAGCCTTGGCCATAAAAAAGGCGAGTATCAATATATCCATCCAAACGATCACACAAACCTTGGACAAAGCACAAATGACACTTATCCAAGCTCTATTAAGGTAGCAACTTATGCAAAGCTTACTGACTTGCTTGCTGCTATGAATTTGCTAAAAGATGAGCTTGAGAAAAAGCAAAAGACTTTAAAGATATCATCAAAATGGGTAGAACAGAGCTTGAAGATGCTGTCCCTACAACACTTGGCAACACTTTTAACGCATTTGCAAGCTATATCAAAAGTGACATCGAAAAGATCACAGCTGCTCGTGAGTCAATGACATACCTAAACATGGGCGCAACTGCGATAGGTACAGGCATCAACTGCCACCCAGACTACAAAAACGTAGTTGTTAAAAAACTAAAAGAGATCACTGGCGTTGATTTCAAAAAAGCTGATGATTTTATCGCAGCTACACAAGATACTGCAGACTTTGTCCACGTAAGTGGTGCGCTTAAAACCGCAGCTGTTAGACTTTCAAAAATCGCAAATGACTTAAGACTAATGAACTCAGGTCCAAGATGTGGCCTTGGCGAGATGAAATTTACCTCAAATGCAACAGGGCAGCTCAATCATGCCAGGTAAGGTAAATCCAGTTATCGCTGAGGTTGTAGGCGAGGCTTGCTATGAAGTTATCGGCAACGATGTAACTATCATGCTTTGCTCTGAAAGAGGCGAATTTGAGCTAAATGCGTTTGAGCCAGGCATCGCTTATGCGCTATTTAACTCTATATTTATCCTTGAAAATGCTATGAAAACACTAGCCCAAAAAGCTATCAAAAAACTTACTGCAAACCCTGAGGCTTGCTTAAAATCAGTTCTTGGCTCAGTTGGTATCGTAACAGCATTTAACCCATATATCGGTTATGAAAAATCAGCAAGTATTGCTAAAGAAGCCCTTCAAACAGGCAAAGCAGTTGGCGATATCTGCTTAGAGAGAGGCTATCTAAGCAAAGAAGAGATCGATAAGATTTTAGAGCCTAAAAATATGCTAAATCCGAGCATGGTTAAGTAAAATTTTAAGCAAAGTATTATTAAAAGCGTGCCAAAATTCTGACACGCTTAAGTGGTGATTTTAGTAATAAAATTTAATAAAGGAGTTTTCGATGGATATAATGCTGATCTTACAGATTATAGTCCTATTTGGCGGCATCTATCTTGGTGTCAAACTAGGTGGTATGGGCGTTGGCTACGCAGGTGGTCTAGGCGTTGTGATACTTGCTTTACTTGGTATGAAAGTCGATATGAAAGACATCCCTATGGATGTTATCTTGATCATCGCTTCAGTTATCTCAGCGATCACAGCTTTGCAAGTTGCTGGCGGACTTGACTATTTAGTTCAAGTAGCAACAAAAATTTTACGCAAGAATCCAAAACAAATCAACTTTCTTGCTCCGATAGTTACTTACTTTTTAACTATCCTTGCAGGAACTGGACACACTGCGTTTTCTATGATCCCTGTTATCGTTGAGGTTGCAAAAACTCAAAACATCAAACCTTCAGCTCCACTTGCGCTTTCAGTTGTCTCTTCTCAAGTAGCGATCACTGCAAGCCCGATCTCAGCTGCGTTTGTTGCTATGAGTGGTCTATGTGAGAAGCTAGGTGTTAGCTATCCAGTGTTGTTATTTATTTGTATATCAACTACATTTGTAGCGATGATTATCACTGCGTTTATCATCAATAAATTTTACGATCTTGACCTTTCAAAAGATCCTATCTATCAAGATAGACTTGCAAAAGGTTTGGTTGCAGAGGTTAAGGATGTCGAGTATCACGAGCCAAAACCATACGCAAAAAGATCAGTTGCTATCTTTGCAGTTGGTGTTTTGATCGTTGTTTGCTATGCGCTATATATCTCAAAGAGCTTAGGTCTTGTAGAAAAACCTATCCTTTCAAGAGATGCAGCTATCATTAGCTTTATGCTAACTATCGGCTTTACTATAGCAGTAGCTTGCAAGGTTGAGACAGGCAAACTTCTATCAACTAGCACTTTCCAAAGCGGTATGAATGCGTGCATCTGCGTTGTTGGTATCGCATGGCTTGGTACTACATTTGTTAATGGACACCTTGACGCTATCAAAGAGGCTGCAAAAGACTTCGTTACTCAGTATCCATTTATCCTAGCTGTTGCGCTTTATTTCTTAAGCTGCTTGCTATACTCGCAAGCTGCTACAACAAAGGTTATGATGCCTGCTGTTGCTGCTGCTCTTGGTATGACTAGCCCTGAAAATTCAGGTCAAATTTGGATCCTTGTAGCTTCATTTGCTGCAGTTTCTGGTCTATTTGTATTGCCAACATATCCTACAACACTAGGTGCGATAGCGATGGACGATACAGGAACTACAAGAGTTGGTAAATTTGTATTTAACCACTCATTCTTCATCCCAGGAACTATAATGGTTGCATTATCAGTTATCCTTGGATTTATAGTAGCTCCAGTTCTTATATAAAACTTAAGCCGAGATCTCTCTCGGCTTTTTTAATCCACTTTAAATTTTCAATTTTTATATCAAAATTCTTAAATTTCAAATTTAAATTTTTTATTTTTACAAATCACACAAAAATCGCATTAAAATTTAATCCTCCTTAATTTATCATTTTTAAAATTTGCTCTATTTTGATATTTAATCTCACATATCATAAAAAATTAAAATTAAAAAAAATTATTAAATAAAATTTAATTTTACTTTCAACTTTAAATAATAAAATAACAAAAAGTAAAATTTCTTTTAAAGGGAGAAAGATGAGCTTAAATAGACGAGAATTTTTAAAATTCAGTGCAGGAGTTAGCGCAGCTGCATCATCTCTATCAGGTGGTGCTTTGTAAGGTGCTGCAAATGGAGGCGAAAAGCACGTTCATAGCTTTTGTGAGATGTGCTCTTCAAGGTGTCCTATCGAAGCAAAAGTCGTTGATGGCAAAGTTCGCTTTTTAAGTGGCAATCCAAAAGCTGGCGGCACAGTAACCTCTCTTTGCGCAAGAGGCGGCTCAGGACTTAGTCAGCTCTATGATGAAAATAGGATCAAAAAGCCGTTAATCAGAGCTGGCGAGAGAGGCGAAAATAAATGGCGCGAGGTTAGCTGGGACGAGGCGCTTGACTATGTCGCTTCAAAGATGCTTGATATCAAGCAAAAGTATGGTCCTGAAAGCTTTGTATTTACCTGTAAAAGCTCACAAACGCACAAGCTAATGGTAAATTTTGCCTCAGCTTATGGCTCACCAAACTGCTTTTCGCACTTTTCATGCTGTCCGATCACCTATCAAATGGTCTGCGAGCAGATGTATGGTATCGCTAAGCTAAAAAGAGACTTTGCAAATGCAAAATACGTTGTAAATTTTGGTCACAACCTCTTTGAGGGCATCGTCATAGCTGATGCTAAAAAGCTTGCTAAATTTGCAGCTAGCAAGGATACAAAACTACTTGTGCTTGAGCCAAGATTTAGCGTTGTAGCTTCAAAGGCTGATGAATGGCTACCAGTTAAACCTGGCACTGATCTTGCCTTTGTGCTAGCGCTCATTAACACTTGGATACAAAATGGCACTTACGATAAAGAATTTATTGAGAAATTTACAACTGGCTTTGATGAGATCGTAAAGAGCGTCGAGGGCAAAACGCCTGAGTGGCAAGAAGCAATCACTGGCATAAAAGCAAGTGATGTTAGACGCATCGCCGATGAAATTTACAAAGCTGCTCCAAGAGTTATCATCGACTTTGGTCACAAGACAACCACCACAAGAGCTGAATACATGAGGACAAAAGCCATCATGGTGGCAAATGCAATGATGGGTAACTGGGAGGTTAAGGGCGGTCTTTTTGGTGGCAAAAACGCAAAGACCTTTAACAAGCTAGTTGGCGAGGATAAATTCCCAGTTCTTAAAAACCCAGATGATAAATTTAAAGTGCCAAAAGTCACTAGACTAGACTTCGCTGGCGATGCTGGAGCGCATAAATTTGTAAACAGAAAACATGGCGTTTTGATGGATATAGATAACGCTATCTTAAACGAGAAGCCTTACGCCATAAAAGGTTGGTTTAATATCCGATTTAATCACCTAATAAACGTTGCTGAGACGATGAAGAGCATAGAGGCGATGAAGAAGCTTGAGCTCATCGTAGTGAGCGATGTCTATCTAAACGATATGGCGACCTTCGCTGATGTCATCTTGCCTGAGAGCAGCTACCTAGAGCGCGACGAGGGCATAGAGGACAAGTCAGGTCTAAAACCAGCTTATATGATAAGAAATAAAGTCGTTGATCCAGTTGGCGACACGAAAGATGGGGCGTTTATCTTTAGAGAGCTAGCACGCCGTATGAAGATAGATGAGCTTTACACTTGGAACGACATACGTGAGTTTAGGATGCAGCAAGCTGGCGGAGATGTAAATTTACTTGCTGCACTAGAAAAAGATGGCTTTATCACGTGGGATGAGCCTGGAATTTTGTTTAGAGAAAAAGGTATGATCGATGAAATTTATCGCTAAATATCCAGTCGCTGCTAAATTTGTAGGTGAAAATGGCTTGATGGACGATATGGCTAAGCTTAAAACAAAAAGTGGCAAGATAGAGCTATTTTTACCTGATGTTGAGGCGCAGTTTGCAGGATATGGCGCGCTAAATGACAAAGATATGGACACATTTGACGGACACGAGCTTTGCCTAACATGCGGCAAAACGCCTATTCATACCAACGGTCACACTCAAGCAGTGCCATTTTTAAATGACCTTATGAGCGATAGCCCTATCTGGATCAATCCAAACACAGCTAAAAAGCAAAATTTACGTGACGGCGACACGGTCTTAGTCAAAAATAAAATTTGGCGAGCAAAAGGGCAAGCTTATGGTGACTGAGGGCATTAGAGAAGATACGCTCTTTATCTATCACGGCTTTGGACACATCACGCCAGGCCTTAAGAGCATAGATCACGTGGGACTTAACACAAGCGTGCTTCTTGATCCAGCTGAGGGTCCGGTGGCTGCGACTATGGTTACAAATGTTGGCGTTAGCATAAGTAAAGCGTAAGGATAGAAAATGAAAAAATATATGATGATACATGATGAAAATTTACTGCATCGGCTGCCAAGGCTGCTCGGTAGCTTGCAGAAGTGCAAACAACGTGCCAAGGGGACTTTACCGCTTGCAGGTGCATGCGAAGATGAGTGGGACATTTCCAAATTTAAAGACCGACTTTTTGCGTCAAAGCTGCGTTATGTGCGAAGATGCACCTTGTGTCGAGGTTTGTCCAACTGGCGCTAGCTTTAAAACGGCTGATGGCGTGACGCTGCTTGATCATAGAATTTGCGTTAGTTGCAAGTACTGCATCCTAGCCTGTCCATACGACGCTCGCTACGTCTTACCAGATGGCGAGATAGGCAAATGCACATTTTGCTATGAGAGTAGGCTAGAAGAGGACAAAGAGCCAGCTTGTGTTAGCGTCTGCCCTACAAATGCCCTAACTTTTGGCGACGTAAATGATGAAAACTCTAAAATTTCAAAGAAACTAAAAGAGAGCAAATACTACTTGCCAAAAGCGGAGTTAAACACAAAACCTTCACTTGCGATGATCGCAAACACAAAAGGAGCACACCATGAATAACATGTCAGGAAGCCTAGCTCAATACACAGAAATTTACCTGGGGATGGCCGATAGCTTTTTATCTATTTTTAGCAGGACTTAGTGCAGGTGCTAGCATCGTTGCTGTGCTTATCTCAAACAAATTTGGCAAGGATAACTACTACTTTAAAGTAGCCGCTCTATCGCTCCAGTGGCGATCATCCTTGGACTTGCTCTTTTGGTGATTGACCTTGGCAAGCCGCTTAGCTTTTACTGGATACTTTTGCTTTATAACTTTGACTCAGTTATGTCAATAGGCGTTGCGCTGCTTCTAGTTTATACGCCTCTTAGCGTTATATACGCGCTTGGTGCGTTTAAAAATGAGACCTCGTCACTTAAAATTTCTCTTTTTGACACGCTTGCAAATTTAGCTAGCAAGCTTTCAGGTTTGCTTGGAGTTTTGCTTTTCATCTTAGGTATCGGCGTTGGCGCATATACAGGCTTTTTGCTAAGTGCAGCTCACAAGATCGCACTTTGGAATACGCCAGTTTTGCCACTATTATTCTTAGTTTCTGGCTTAAGCTGTGCTGGTGCATTTACACTGCTTATTGGAGTGCTAAAAGATGAAACAAGAGAGCAAAATCAAACTGCACACTTTTTATTAAAATTTGACTTTTTTGCGATAATAGTTGAGTTTTTGCTGATAGTCGCTCTTTTCATGGTTGTAAAAGGTGCAAGCGTAAGTGGTGCGCAGAGCGTCTCAAACGCACTTAGTGCAAATTCTCTTGGGCTGATGTTTTATATTGGCGTCATAGGTCTTGGTATGGCTGTGCCTATCATCTTGGACTTAAGCGTTTTAAAGGTGCATGATTTCAAACGCGAATTTGCCGTGCTTAACGCTATTTTAGTCATTTGTGGTGTCTTTTTGCTAAGATATTACATAGTCTATGCAGGACAAATTTTTATTTAATACTTAAAAAAGAATTTTAATTTGAAATTTACCTATTAAGTATTACAATAGATAAAAATCTTATTAAAGTTTGTTTTTAGGAGAGCGTTTTGAAGATTTTGCTTTTAGAAGATGATTTGGGGTTTCAAGAGAGCGTCTGTGAGTTTTTGCAGACGCTTGGTTATGAAGTTACAGCGGTGAGCGACGGTCAAGAGGCTTGCAATCTGATAGAGAAAATTTCTATCACCTTTTTATACTTGACATAAAAGTGCCTGGAGTAAATGGTCACGAAGTCATCAAGTATATAAGAAGTCTAAATCCAAACGCTCCTATCATGATAACGACATCTTTAGTTGATATTGATGATATGGCGATTGGCTACGAGCTTGGCTGTAATGAGTATCTAAAAAAGCCATTTGAGCTTGCTGAGCTTAAATTTAGAGTTGCTGAGCTTATGCGAAAATACTATGGCACTGACGATAAAAACATAGTTAAGATAAATGACGAGTTTAGCTTTAACCTAAACAAGCGTGTGCTATATAAAAACGACAAAGCTGTTGATCTTAGTGCAAAGAGGTCGCTTTGGTCGAGTGCCTGGTCTCACACCTAAATTCTTACGTCAGCATAGAAGAGCTTAGAGATCTTGTCTGGAATGACAAAGATATCGAGGGCGCTGATATAAGAATGCACGTTTTAAAGATAAGAAACAAGACAACAAACGACTTTATCATCTCAAAGAGGCGCATAGGCTACAAGATAGATGCACAAGAGCTTTAAGATCCAGATCATAGCGACATTTGTCATAATGTCGCTTTTTTGCTTTCAAAGCTTTGTGATCTTAAATTTAAGCCAGAAAAACAGCAGCTCAAAAGCCCTTTTTGGTGCTATGAAGCATGAAACCATCATCAAAAATTCATTTCTAAAAAACGAAAATATAGCTAGCTCATTAAAATATAAATTTGCGATTTACGACGTAAATTTTAAACCAGTCATCTCAACCCTTACCAAAGAGCCAAGCAGCTTTAAATTTCTAACTCTAGAAGAGGGCGGGTACCTTTTTTACAAGAGCTTTTTTATAAAAGATAAGACCCCTTACTACATCGTCGTAGAAAATGAGCTTGATAATAAAAAGAACATCTTTTTAACGGCTATCATGCTGCTTGTCATCCTTGTGGCGGTGCTTTTCATCGTCTATTTTTTATATCTAAGCAGCGTTAAGCCTTACAAAGAGTTTCAAAAGTATATGAACAACTTTTTTAACGACGCTATGCACGAGCTAAAGACCCCACTTGGCGTAGCTGGTATGAACCTTGAGATGCTTGGACTTGAAAACAAGTATATAACCCGCATCAAAAACGCCCTAAAACAGATGCAAATAACCTACGAAGATGTCGAGTACTTCATAAAACGAGGCTATATCAAATTCCCACTTGAGAGGTTAAATTTAGGCGAATACGTTAAAGAGCGAGTGAAATTTCTCTCAAGCGTGGCTGATGTTAAGCACATCGCAGTAAAGACAAATTTAGCAAGCGAGGCATTTACTATGCTAAGCAAGGTCGAAGCCCAGCGCATCATCGATAACACCATCACAAACGCCATAAAATACAGCCCAAAAGAGAGCGAGATAATAGTAAATTTAGAGCTTGGAGCAGATCGCATCAATCTTAGCGTGCAGGACTTTGGCAAGGGGATAAAGGACGTCAAAAGGGTCTGGAAAAGATACGTCAGAGAGGATGAAATCCAAGGCGGCTTTGGCCTTGGGCTAAATATCGTCAGCGAAATTTGCCAAAAACATGACATTTTATATGGCGTCGATAGCGTTTATAATGAAGGCAGCACCTTTTACTATAAATTTAAACGAGCTTAGATTAAGCATAAAAGCGTAAAATGAAGCCTTAAATTTAGAAGGAAAAACTTTGGACAGAATCGTTGAAATCGAAAAAGTAAGCTTTGAAAATGACTTTGAAGTCTCGCTTAGACCGACAAAATTTGAAGACTACATCGGACAAGAAAAGATAAAACAAAATTTAGACGTCTTTATAAAAGCAGCCAAAAAGCGAAATGAGTGCCTAGATCACGTGCTATTTTACGGCCCTCCAGGACTTGGTAAGACGACCCTTGCTCACATCATCGCAAACGAAATGGGCGTAAGCATCAAAATGACCGCAGCGCCGATGATAGAAAAGAGTGGCGATCTCGCGGCGATCCTTACAAATTTACAAGAAGGCGACGTGCTTTTTATCGACGAGATACACCGCTTAAGCCCAGCCATTGAAGAGGTGCTTTACCCTGCGATGGAGGACTTTAGGCTAGACATCATCATAGGCTCAGGGCCAGCTGCTCAGACTATCAAGATAGACCTGCCAAAATTTACGCTAATAGGCGCAACGACGCGTGCTGGCATGATCTCAGCGCCTTTAAGAGACCGCTTTGGAATGGACTTTAGGCTGCAGTTTTACACAAGCAGCGAGCTAAGCCGTATCGTGCAGATCGCCTCTGCCAAGCTTGGCAAAGAGTGCGATAAAAATGCCTCACTTGAGATCGCCAAACGCTCACGTGCCACGCCAAGGATCGCTCTTAGACTATTAAAGCGAATTCGCGACTTTGCCGAGGTAAATGACGAGCTAATCATCAGCCACGAGCGCGCAAAAGAGGGGCTTAATGCGCTTGGTGTAAATTCGCTTGGGTTTGACGAGATGGATATTAGGTATTTAGAAATTTTGATGCAAGCAAGGCGCCGTCCTATGGGGCTTAGCACGATCGCAGCAGCTCTTAGCGAGGACGAGGGCACGGTTGAGGATGTTATCGAGCCATATCTGCTTGCAAATGGCTTTATCGAGCGCACAGCAAAGGGCAGGATCGCAAGTGCGAAGTGCTTTGAGACCTTTAACGTCAAGATCGACATCGAAAAAGGGCTTTTTGAGTAGCGAAATTTAAATTTGGAGCAAAAATGGGCGAGCCACATCTTTGTCCTAAGTGCAAGCAAAGGACGATTTATTTTGACGGGATCTGCTACTGGTGCAGGCAAAAAGAGAAGCTGGAGTTTTATGAAAATTTTAAGCGAAGACGAGATCAAACAAAAGCTAAAAAATGTCCTAGCTCACATAGATGAGATAGGCAAATACGGTGAAATTTACAGCGATCTTGTCTATATTTTCTACCTGCATGGCATTTGCGATGAGCAGATCATCGAAGAGCTGACAAAAAACGGCGAGTACTACCCACCTGAAATTTACAAAAAGGCCTCAGAAGGGCTTAGAGATGAGCTTATAAGCAGGCTCTCAAGCGAAGAAAATATAGTTAAGCTAAATCACATCCTCTCAGCACTTGCGTGGCAGGGCGATGAGGTGGTAAGGGAGTTATTTTTTAGGCTTTATGGTGCGCCAAAGCCTTGGAAGACGAAGCTTTATGCCGACACTGATGGATACTCGCAGACTGCTGGCTGGAGTTTTGATAGCAGTGGCAAGAGAAGAAGCCTAGTTTTTGATAAGTGCTTTACCTGCGAGCCAAGCAAAAATGCAGACGCAAGCGTTAAATTTAAAGCACTAAGCGATGAAAAATGTAAATTTTGTAGCGGCGAGATAGTTGAGTTTAGCATCAAAAGGAGAGCCTAAAGCAGTTTGGCTTGGAGCTTAAAAATGACGCTGTGCTTAAATTTTCGTCCGACCTGCGTTGGTTTTGTGCAGTATTTTTGCCAAAATGACGGCAATAATGTGCAAACTGACACCGTTGGAGAGGGCGAGAGCGAAGACTATGTAAGAGACGCTGTGGCGGTGCTTGACGGGCAGAAATTTCGAGCTAGCAAACGAGGTCTGTATGCACTATGCGGCTATGATCGATGGTGAAATTTTGCTTGGCGGATATCCGCAGTGGCAGCAAGACAGCGAGTATCTAGCCTGCCCAAAATGCGCTAAAACGATGAAATATCTAGCGCAAATCCCTTTTGGTGGCTTGATAGACGGCGAGGGCACTATCTATATGCAAATTTGTGATGAGTGTGAGGTTGTCGGAGCAAATTTTCAGTGCACGTAAAAGGCTAAATTTATAGGAGCTTTTGAGCTAGAAAATTTATGTAAGGCATAAATTTATCTAAATTTATTAAGCGGTGGCAGGCTAAAAATGCCAAAAGCCCACTCTTTGCAAATTTGGTGCCGAAGTGTTTTAGCAAATTTATCAAGCAAATGAGTAGCTTTGATAAATCTGCTATAATTACCCCATTTTAAGGGAGCGAGATGAATAATAGGCTGTTTTTTGGAATTTTTGCGTTTTGTGCTTTGGCTTTGGTGGTCTATCTTTTTAAACCATTTTTACTTGACATTTTTATCGCAGCGCTGCTCGCGGTGGCTGTTGCAAACGTGCAGATCGCATTTTTAACGCTTACTAAAAACCGCAAAACGCTCTCGTCAGGTCTTACGACATTTGCACTTCTTTGTTTATTTATCGCGCCACTTCTTTACGCAGTCGTGGAGATCGCGAAATACGCAGCTGGCTTTGACATAAACAACGTCACAAAGACGATCGAGTTTATCAAAAACTACGACTTTAGCCTGCCAGAGTCGATAAATTTCTTAGAACCAAAGATCAAGGAATTTATAGGCGGGCTTGATATCAAGATGCTATTTTCGCAAGTCGCTGCTAATCTTGCAAATTTAGGCAAACTAAGCCTTAAATTTGGCGTTGATATGATCATCATCCTAGTCTTTTTCTTCTTTTGCAACCTTTACGGCAACGAGCTTATAAACTACCTAAAAGAGGCGCTTCCTCTTAAAAAAGAGGACACTGAGTCGATACTAAGCGAGGTTGGCAACGTGATGGGCGTCGTTTTTTACTCAACCATCGCAAATATGATCATTCAGGGCTTTTTGTTTGCCATTATCACCAGTTTTTACGGCTATGACGGCGTGCTAACTGGCATCTTTTTTAGCTTCGCTTCACTCATCCCAGTTGTTGGCGGCTTTTTGGCGTGGGCGCCTATTAGCATTTATGAGTTTGCAAATGGCAACACAGCAGCCGCTATCACGATCGCACTTTACACTATTATCGTGATCTCGTTTGCCGCAGATACCTTGCTAAAGCCGCTTGTCATTAAATTTATAAACTCAAAATTAGTTAAGATACCAACAAAGATAAACGAGCTACTCATCTTTTTTGCGATGATCGCTGGTATCACGACGTTTGGCTTCTGGGCGTGATCCTCGGACCTGCGATCGTGACATTTTTTATCTCAACGATCAAGCTTTACACGCTTTTGCGAGAGAGAAATTTCGTATAAAATAGGGGCAAAAATGATATATGAAGATAAATTTATAAGAGTTGAGCGCGAAGAGAACGAGCTTCCGTGGGTGAAAATTTTTAGCGCAAAGCCATATAGGGAGCTAAGTGATTGCGATGAGGCGAGTAGGGCTAGGCTTTTTGAAGCGATGCTAGTGGCTGAAAAGGCTATGCTTGAGTTTTATAAACCAACTAAGATAAACATCGCAAGCTTTGGAAACTACGTGCCACACGTGCATATTCACGTTATTGCGAGATTTGAAAATGATGCATTTTTCCCAGATAGCGTTTGGGCTAACCCAAAGAGAAAAAGCGAGCTTGTGCTGCCTAAATTTGATGAATTTGCTAAATTTTAGAAAAAAAACTAAGGCTTAGTTTTGAGTAAATACAAAAAATATTTTAATATCTATATCGTCCTAGTCGTTTTTGCGGTGCTTGGTAGCCTTTTTTACTTTCTTTATAGCTCATACATGGCTGAAAAAAAGCAAAACAATATGCGTGTCTTTTTTGACTACCATGTAAAGCAGCTAAACAAAAGCATCGATGATGAGAAATTTTCATCAATGGCGATCTCGATCCTGCTTGCTCAAAATGAGTCTATACAGATGTGCTTGCTAGGTCAAAACCGCGACGAGTGCGTAAAAAATATCGAAAATTTGACAAAAACCCTTGGCGCAGCGTCGATGTATAACAACATCAAACTTCATCTTTACGACAAAGATCTAAAAAGCTACGTAAGAAGCTGGGATCTAAACAGATATGGCGACATGATCGCTAGCGGTAGGTTTTTAGTCCAAGAGTCAAGGCGTCAAGATAGGCCTATGGTTGGTATCGAGGCGTGGTATGCTGGAGTGCATATAAGGGCTGTTTCAAATGTGATGCATGAGGGTAAAAACATCGGTAGCATCGAGGTTTTACTAAACTACGACTCGCTTGGAAATTTCTATAAAACGCAAGGCATCGACCTCTTTGTGCTCCTATCAAAAGATAAGATGCCAGCACATAAAAGCGCGCCAAGTGATCAAATTTTAAGTGATTATTACATCGAAAATTTTAAGCAGTGCAAATTTAAATATAGTTGGAATTTTGCGCGATATCGATCTTAAAAAGTATGAATTTTATGTCTATAAGACGCACTATTTTTGCGTTGTGCCGCTACTTGATGCTAGCAACACGCAGATAGGCTACTACGTCCTTCACGTAAATACCGACGAAAAAGAGCGAAACATCTCGCAAAATTATCTTGAATCAGAAGAGCTTTTTTAAAATAAAAAAGTATGCTCTAGCGCTTTGGTGTTGCTAGAACTGGGTTTTGCTTAGTGTTTTTTTGCAGAGTTTTTATAAATTTGGGGTATAAATTTAGCCCTTATACGAAAACTCTTCGCTTGGGAAAATTTTGTTTTTTACTTCGTTAACGTAGCTTTGCACGCCTTTTCGCACAAGAGTGGCTCCATCAAGATAGCGCTTGACAAATTTTGGTTTAAAGTCCTCGAAAAATCCCAGCATATCAGACCAGACAAGCACCTGACCATCAACGTCTGCCCCAGAGCCTATACCGATAACTGGCACACGAACCTGTCTTGTTATCTCGCTTGCTACATTGCTAAGCGTGCCCTCAAGCAGTATGCTAAACGCGCCAGCTTGCTCAAATGCCAAAGCCTCATCAACCAGCCTTTTTGCCTCAAGCTCGCTTCTACCTTTTATCTTGTATCCGCCTTCAAATTTAAAAAACTGCGGCTTTAGTCCGATGTGAGCCGTCACGTTTATGCCCTCTTCGCAGAGACGTTTTACTAAATTTACCTGATGTATGCCAACTTCAAGCTTCACCGCATCGGCATTTGTCTGCTTAAAAATTTCATCGCATTTTTGATCGCTTGTTTTTCGTTTGTGTAGCTGCCAAACGGCATATCAGCTAGGATAAAACTCTTTGTAGCCCAGGCGCAAACAGCCTTTGTGTGATAAAGCATGGTGCTCATATCAGCACTTAGCGTGCTCTCTTTCATATTAAAGCTCATATTTAAGCTATCGCCAACAAGGATTATATCAGCATAATCATCAAAAATCTTCGCAAAAAGCGCATCGTAGGCAGTTATCATCACGATAGGCTCGATGCCTTTTTTATTTTTTATATCATTTATAGTGAGTTTTTTCTTTGCGATTGTTTCATCTTTCATGGCTAAGTTCCGGTAAAATTTGTGATAATGCTAACAATTTTATCAAAATTTTGCTACAATTACGCCAATTTCTTAAGGACATGAAAATGGGTATATTAAAAAGGCTTGAAGTCGATTATTCTTACGATATAGTTGAGGAGTTCTCTCTCACTACACTTTGATGTGCGATTTACTAGAGCCTTTGATAATAAATTTAGGAAGAGCTGATAAGTATAAGGAGAGCATTTTAGAGCTTTCTAGGATCTTTCACAATATCAAATCAGCAGCAGGTTTTATGCATCTTGACCCGATCTTGAAACTAACGACTTTGGCTGAAGAGGTCACTCAAGAGGCTAGAAGCTTAAAAGGTCCAGCAAATGATAAATTTATAGATTGGTTGCTGCTCATTAGCGATCAGTTTCATAAATACAAAGGCGACGTCGAGAAAGACCTAGAGTATTTTAGCGTCCTTGAGCCAAAGATCATTGACGTACCTGCAAAGCTTGACTAAACAATCCAACTAAACCATTTCATTTTTTATGGGAGCGACTTGGCTTCGACAGGAGCAGAGTGTGTACGGTGGCACGTCGCTTTGAGCAAAGCGCAAAAAGCTCAAATTAAATTTAAACGCAAACAACGTTAATTTCGCTCCTGCTTACGCTAAAGCTGCGTAAGTTCAGTTGAGCCTCGCTTTGTCTCATTCTAGCTAGGATGTAAGCGAGTAATTTAGCTAGAGTAGGCCAGCAAAGTGACTGTTTGCTAGCTGAAATTTAAGTCTTAGTCTAAATTTTGGTTTTGGAAAGTGAGCCTTTTTAGATGAAATTTTCACTTTTGCTAAGCGTGTAGAGGCTGTATGGATTTTGTTTTTGGACAGGGGTTCGATCCCCCTCGCTTCCACCATCTTGCTTTAAATTTTCTTAAATTTACTCACTTTTTAAATAGCATAAATTAAAAACAACCATGATCTATAAAAAGAAAAATGATATATAAAATGAATTTGATTTTGCTAGCGACTTTTTCTATTTATCACGGCTAGATGATAAATTTGGACTTTTGGATGAAAACTTTAGTGTCGTTATCAAAAATAGCATTTATGGTAAATTTGAGGTGCTTCAAAGGATAAATGAAACTACTTTTTTGATAAAAATAGCAGGGCGAGAACTTTTAGTGGGTAACAAGGGGATTTTGAAATAAGCTAACTACAAAAGCTTTGCCAGCCAGTTAAATTTAACTGGCTGGTTTTTATCTAAGTTTTGTCTCGAAAAATGCGCCAAAAAGCGAGTTTATGCCTTGCTTTGTAAATTTCTCCATTATCTTTTCGAGCTGTGGTTTTTCTTGCCAGATGGGCTCATCTACGAGGCTCATTTTTGCTAGTTCATTTTGAGCGTCTATGTAGCTACCAAGGCTGTCTATTAGCCCCATTTTTAGGGCATTGTGCGCCAAAAAGACCCTAGCATTTGCCCACTCGTCTTTTTTCTTGATGTCTAAATTTCTAGCCTCCGCCACGTCACTTACAAAGAGCATATAAGCGTCATTTACGAGCCCTTGTAAGCTCTCACGCTCCTGCTTACTCCAGCTCCTCATAAAGGTGCCAGCCTCTTTAAACTCGCCAGCCTTCACTACCTGCTGGCTCACGCCTAAATTTTGGCTAAATTTTCGATGTTTGCCCCTTGCATGATGACGCCAATGGAGCCGATGAAGAGCACAGGGTTTGCTACGATAGTGTCGGCATTTACGCCAGTGTAGTAGCTGCCACTTGCCATGTTGCCAGCTGCGTATGCGAGCACTTTTTTGCTCTCTTTTAGCCTCTTGACCGCCATGGCTAGCTCCACGCTAGGACTTAGCGCACCGCCTGGGCTGTCGATGTAGAGCAGCACGCCTTTGATGTTGCTATCACTCCTTGCTTTTTCGAGCGCTTCTAAAATTTCGCTTGTGTCCATTATCGTGCCGGTGATGTCTATGCGGGCTAAATTTGGCTCTTTCATCTTGCCATCTGGCGCGAAAATAAAAAATAAGATGAGTAAAAATATGAGCGCCTTAAAGTAGTTATTGATAAATTTAAAAATTCCCAAAATCCCTCTAAAAATAAGCCTTAAAATTTGCAAATTTTGCCTCCGATATATAGTTTTTTAGCCTCGTTTGTATGAAGTATGAGCTGAAGTATTAGCTCGCTATCATCGCACTCTAGGTCGTTATAGACTGCGATATCAGCCGCGAGTCCAGCCTTTATCTCGCCGTTATTTGTCCTAAGTGCCTTTGCGCCCCCATGCGTTGCAGCGACAAAAAGCCTAGTGGCAAGCTCGTTTAGATCAAGGCTAGCGTGGGTAAATAAAGCAGCTCTTAGTTCATGCCAAAAATTTCAGGCTGATATTTGAGCTAAGGCCGTCTGTGCCGATGTTTAGACTGACGTTATTTTTGAAAATTTCTTTTAAATTTAGCACCTTTTTGCCAAGTAGCCTATTTGAAACGGCGCAGTGTGTCACGCTGTGATGAGGCTTAAATTTAGCAAAATCACTCACATAAACGCAGTGCGTAAATAGCGTATTTATCTCACGAAACATCGCAAAGTAGCTCTTCGCGTCATACATCGGCTTTGGATCTTGGCTAAATCTTAAAAGATGTTTTTTAAAGCCACCAGTGCCGTGCTCTAGCCACTGCTTTTCAGCCTTGCTCTCTAAAAAGTGCGTGCTTACAAGAAGACCATCCTTTTTAGCTATCTCAAGGGCGGCTTTGGCGAGCTTTGGGTGCACAGAGTAGGGCGAGTGCAGCGAGATAGCTGGGGTGAAATTTTTACTTTTATAGCCCTTTGTTTTTTCGAAATTTGGCTAGGAAATTTTGAAATTTTCGTTCGCACATTTGTTCGCTTGAACCTAAAATTTCACTAAAAAGCACGACTTTTAGTGGGCTAGCGGCTAAAATTTCAAGATCACTACCAAAGCTAGATATCTCGCCAATGGTACAAACTCCGCTTTTTAGTAGCGAATTTATGGCTTCACTCATCGCTTTTTTAGCGTCCATTTTAGCTAGCTCGCCGCCTTTATCAACGATAGAGCCAAGCCATTTTATAAAGTCGCCATATTTTAGCGTGCTAACGTTTGAGCTAAACTCCAAATGAACGTGCGTATTTACGAACGCTGGGGTGATCACGCTATCACCAAAGTCGCAAATTTTCGCCTCTTTAAATTTCTTTTGCGCCTCTTTTTCGCTTGTAATTTCTAAAATTTTATCATCATCAATAACGACACAAGAATTTCTTAAAATTTTGGATTTTCTCCGCCAGTGATGATCTTTTTTGCTTTTAAAATTTCCATTTCTAGCCTTAAAATTTTCGTTATTGTAGCGAAAATTTTAGGAACGAAAATGTATAATTTGGGCTATTTAATCAAAAAGGAGTGACATGGATAAGAAGCTAAAAATAATGGTTATCCAAGGCCCAAATATCAACATGCTTGGCGCTAGAGAGCAGCGAAATTACGGCGTTATGAAGATGGAGGATATCCACTCTCAAATGAAGATCGTTGCCGATCAAAATGACGTTGAGATCGAGTTTTTTCAAAGCAACCTTGAGGGCGAGCTAGTAGATAAGATCCAAGAGTGCTTGGGCGATGCTGATGGCATCATCATAAATCCAGCCGCTTACACTCACACCTCTATCGCTATCCGTGACGCGCTAAGTGCGGTTGCGCTGCCAGTTATCGAGGTGCATATCAGCAATGTTTATAGAAGAGAAGAGTTCCGCCATAAAAGCCTCATCGCACCAGTTGCAGCAGGCCAGATCGTGGGCTTTGGACCAGTTGGCTATCATTTAGCGATGATAGGCATGCTTCAAATTTTTGAGCAAATCAAAGCAGTAAGAGCAAATCAAAAAGCACAATGAATTTCATCTTAAAGGACGAAAATGCCGTATTTTACGAGTGCGGCTACAGCTGCGATAATGAGTTTTTGCTATGTGTTGATGGCGTGAAATATTTTTTCACGGACGCGAGGTATTATTTCGAGGCAAAAAGCTGCGTAAATGCAGGCGTGGTCGTTCTTTTAGCACAGAGAAATTTAATAAGCGAGGTTAGGGCATTTTTAAGAAAGATGAAGCCAAGCAGCCTCGTTTTTAACCCTGATGAGCTAAGTCTAAGTGAATTTAACGCGCTTAGCAAAGGCTTTAAGATAAATTTCAAGCCAAAGGCAAATTTCTCTAGGCTAAGAGAAATTGCAAAAGTGAAGATGAGATAAAAATTTTAAAAAAGGCTAGCGAATTTGGGGCGAAATGCTTTGACGAATTTGCAAAATTTCTGCGTGAAAATGGCGAAGGGATGAGCGAAAAAGAGCTTCATTTTAACGCCTCGCTCATCTTTAGGCAAAAAAACGAGCTAGGTCTTAGCTTTGATCCGATCGTAGCGATAAATGAAAATGCCGCAAAGGCGCATGCACTGCCTGGGGATAAAATTTTAAAAAAGGGCGATTTGTTCCTACTTGACGCTGGGGTGAAATTTAAGCGTTACTGCTCTGATCGCACCAGAACTGCTTGCTTTGATGAAAATTTTAACTTCTCAAAGGAGCAAAAATTTAAAAACGCCAAGATGCAAGAAATTTACCAGATCGTAAAAGAGGCTCAGGCTGCTGCGATAAAGGTCGCAAGAGCTGGCGTTAGGGCGTGTGAGATAGACCTTGCAGCAAGAAGCGTGATAGCAAAGGCTGGATATGAAAAGGCCTTTTTTCACTCGACAGGACACGGCGTGGGTGTGGATCTACACGAGCTTCCAGTCATCTCAGCAAGGAGCGAAACACTCATAAAAGAGGGCATGGTCTTTAGTGTGGAGCCTGGAATTTATCTAGAAAATGAATTTGGCGTGCGCATCGAGGACGTGGTGGTCGCAAGAGAAGGTGGGTGCGAGATCTTATGAGGTTAGCTGGAGCAAGAAAGATCGTAAAAAGCCGTTTTTGCCCTAGTTTTTTTCAAAAAAGAGATGAGTTTAAGTATGAGGCGCTAGTTGGCATGGGTGGCAACATCGGCGATAGCGCAAAGAGGTTTGATAAATTTATAAGAGCGATTAGTGAAGATAGGCGTTTTCACGTGGTTGAAGTCTCGCCGATCCTTATAAATGCGGCGTTTGGCTACGAAGCGCAGGATGATTTTAGTAACGCTGTTATAAATTTACAAACATCTATGAGCCCTAGAAATTTGCTAAAATTTTGGGCATTATGAGAGTAAATTTAAGCGCGTGAGGACTTTTAAAAATGCGCCACGCACGCTTGATCTGGATATTTTGTATTTTAGTAAAAAAGTCTATAAGACGCCGCGCCTTATCGTCCCGCACCCAGGGGCTAGTAAGAGGCTCAGCGTGATCGTGCCACTAGGGCTTATGAGAGGTTAAAGGATATAAATGGCTACAAAATTTCATACTTTTACAGGCGAGAGCACCATTGAGGCTTTGAAAAAGGCTCAAGAGGCGTGCGGCGAGAAGGCCATACTCGTTACCACAAAGCAAATTCAAGCCAAAACGATAAACAAAAAGCCGCTTTATGAAATTTTAGTAAGCGTCGAAGAGGACGAGGTAAAGCAGCCGCCAAAACCAAATATAAAAGCAATAAACTATGAAAATGCCTACTCTAAATTTCAGTAAAAACTACGAGCCGCCAAAGCCAAAATTTGAGATAAAAGAGGAGCCTGCTAAATTTGAGGCAAAGACGACGTCGCCTGAGCCTTACGATCCAAATGAGAGCGTGCTTTTAAACATCTCAGACGTCGCAAAAGAGATAAGCGCGATCGCAAATGTCGATATGAACGAGATAAAAGAGCCAAATACAAATGGCATGAATAAAAAAATAGATGACGTAGCAAAGCAAGTAAGCGTGCTAGCGAGAAAATAGGGCTGATAACTGACATGATCTGGGACAAAAAGCCCAAATCGCAACAATCTCTCGATCCCGCCAGAGTTTGCTAGTATCTACAAGCTCGCAAAACAAAGCGGCATGAAAGAGGAGCATCTAGAGGCGATCATGCAAACGACGCTTGAAAATTTGCCAGTCTCTATGAAAAGCAACCCAACCGCGGTAAAAAGGTATTTTTACTCACTTTTGCGAAATATGCTGCCTTGCAGAAAAGAGCTAAACGATAAAAAACAGCGCATAATGATGCTAGTTGGTCCAACTGGAGTTGGCAAGACGACGACTCTTGCAAAGCTTGCGGCTCGTTTTGCATACGGCAACGAAAAGCGCTATAAAACGGGCATCATCACGCTTGATACGTACCGTATCGGAGCGGTCGAACAGCTATTTCAGTATGCTAAGATGATGAAGCTGCCGATCCTTGATGTCATAGAGGTCGAGGACTTTCAAAACGCCATAAAGCAGCTTAGCTACTGCGATGTGATCTTAATCGACACCACCGGAAATTCGCAATATGACAAAGAAAAGCTTGAAAGACTTGATAAATTTTTAAAGCATAGCGGCGCAAAGATCGATGTAAATTTCAGTCCTCTCAGCTGGCTCAAAGGTCGAGGATCTGATAGAAATTTATAATGGATTTTCATTTTTAGAGATCGACACCTTAATAATCACAAAATTTGACGAGACCGAAAATTTTGGCAACGTCTTTTCGCTGATATATGAGACAAACACGCCAGTTAGCTACTTTAGCGTGGGTCAAGAGGTGCCTGATGATCTTGTGGAGGCGAAGAGCGAATTTCTAGTAGAGTGCGTGTTTGACGGCTTTACAAAGCAAAAGGCTAGCGATGAATAACCAGGCGCAAAAACTACAAAATTTCAGTCCAGTCTCAAAATAAGGCTAAAAATACGCATTTCATAGCGATTACAAGTGGCAAAGGTGGCGTTGGCAAGAGTACGATAAGTGCAAATTTAGCAAATGTCTTGTCGCAAAATGGCTATAAAGTAGGACTTTTGACGCTGATATCGGCCTTGCAAACCTTGATGTGATCTTAAACGTCAAAATGGGCAAAAATTTGCTTCACGTGCTAAAGGGCGAGTGCAGCTTAAAAGATATCTTGATACCTATAAATAAAAATCTCATCCTCATCCCTGGCGAGAGCGGCGATGAAAATTTTGAAATTTAACAATCAATTTTTATTTGAGAGATTTTTAGATGAGGCTAGCGAGCTTGATGGGCTTGACTTTTTGATCATCGACACTGGAGCTGGCATAGGCGGCAGTACGCAGCTCTTTTTGGAAGCAGCTGATGAGGTTGTCGTGGTGACTGTGCCTGATCCTGCGGCGATAACCGACGCGTACGCGGTCATAAAGATCGTCTCAAGGTTTAAAAATAGCGAGCTTTTGCTTTTAAATATGGTAAAAAACGAGGCTGAGGCCACTCAGAATTTATGAAAATGTAAAGCGAGTTGCAAATGCAAATATCGGGCCAAGCTTAAATTTAGAGCTAATTGGCTACGTGGCTTCTGATAAGAGCGTGGCAAGGAGCATAAAACAAAGGACGCTCTTTACAGATGACGAAGCTTACGGCTCTGCTAGCGTGCAGATCAAGCAGATTGCTTCGAATTTGCTTTATAGGTTGGAACGAAAAGTGCTTAAAGATGAGCAAAGCAGGAGCTTTGGGGGCTTCTTTAAGCGTTTGATAGAACAATTTTAATGGAGATTGAGCTTTGCGTGCAGAAAATTTTATAGCATTTTTTACGGTTTGTGGATTTTTCATAGGTATAGTTTTTACATTGCTAAAGGTGAGCGAGCCTATCGAAATGCTCGTTTATACGCTAGTTATTACTTTATTTTTTTACCTTATAATTCACATCGTGATAATGAACTACGTCGATGTAAAAAGGACTTTGAAGAAATTTTTTGACAAGCAAAGACATGAGGAGATCGCAGACTATCTCATCTCTGAGCTAAACGTTAGGGAAAAACAGATGGAAAATATCATGCTAAAAGTAACCACCGAAAATTTAGACTCTGGTAAGCAAAATGTACGAACTAAAGCAAAAGCAGCTTAACGCTTATAAAAGCACCATTAAAAAAGAGCAAGACGAGATCGTCTTAAAATACATGCCAGCTCTGCGTGCAATGGCGTTTAGACTAAAGGAGCGCTTGCCTTCAAGTATCGACGTAAATGATCTTATAAGCGTTGGCGTTGAAGAGATGATAAAGCTTAGCAGGAAGTATGACAAAGAGCAAAACGACTCATTTTGGGGATATGGCAAAAAGAGAATTTATGGCTCGATGCTTGACTACCTTAGAGCGCTTGATGTCGTTAGTAGAAGCGACAGAAAGCTAGTAAAGAGCATAAATACTGAGATAGATAACTACTTTAACGCACATGAAGAAGAGCCAAGCGACGAGTATCTGGCTGAAAAGCTAAATGAAGATATCGAAAAAATAAGAGAGGCAAGGGGTGTTAGTGGCATCATCACCATTTTGCCAATAGACGAGCAAATGGAGCTAATCGGTCAAAGCGATGTTGAAAAAAGTGTAGAAAAGAGGATCTTATCTTAAAGATCGAAAGTGCGCTAAAAGACTTTGATGAGCGTGATCAGATGATCGTTCAGCTTTACTACTACGAAGAGCTGAAATTTAAAAGAGATCAGCGAGATAATGAACATCAGCGAGAGTAGAATTTCACAAATTCATAAACGTTTGCTTGATCGCATCAGACGCAGCTTGGGGGTTTAATGGCTGATATTTTAAGTCAAGAAGAGATAGATGCGCTACTTGAAGTCGTCGATGAAGACGGCGATACGAGCAATATCGAGATAGAAGAGAGCCCACAAGGCGAGCAAAAACAGATCATTATCTATGACTTCAAGCGACCAAACCGCGTCAGTAAAGAGCAACTCCGTGCGATAAAAGGTATCCACGACAAGCTTGCTAGAAATTTAGCTAGTCAAATTTCAAGCGTTATGAGAAGTATCGTCGAGCTTAGGCTTCACAGCGTCGATCAGATGACATACGGCGAGTTTTTGATGAGTTTGCCAAGCCCAACTAGCTTTAACGTCTTTTCGATAAAGCCACTTGATGGAAACTGCATTTTAGAGATAAATCCAAGCATAGCATTTCCTATGATAGACCGCTTACTTGGCGGAACTGGTGAAAATTTCGAGGCAAACAGGGAGCTAACTGATATCGAGGGTAAATTTACCTCGATGCGGTGCTTAGGATGATCATGCAACGCCTAAAAGAGAGCTGGTCGATGATAACTGATATGTATCCAAACGTTGAGGCTAAAGAGAGCAGTCCAAACGTTGTGCAGATCGTATCTCAAAACGAGATTGTCATCATGGTCGTCATGGAGATCATCGTTGGTGGCTCAAGCGGCATGATAAATTTATGCTATCCAGTCATCTACCTAGAGCCGATCCTTTCGCGCCTTGCAAATAGGGACATCATGCTTGGCGAAACTAGCGCTAAAAAGAGTAGAAACAAAGAGCTAAAAACTCTAATAGGCCGCGCTGAGGTGCTTTATGAGGCGATCCTTGGTAAATCAATCGTTAGCGTAAATGAGTTTTTAAATTTAAAAGAGGGTGATATCTTAAGGCTTGATAGAGGCGCTGATGATAAGGCGATCGTTTGCATCGATAAAAAGAGGTATTCTTAGCTGAAGTTGGGCTTCATAGATTTAGAAAGTCTATCAAGATCGAGCAGCTAATCCGCTCTGACAAAGACGAGATCAAACACATCCTAGAAAAATACGAAGAAGAGCGAAAAGCAAAACTAATGGCATACGACGAGGCCAACGAACACAACAACGAAGAAGAGAGCGAAGATAATGACGAATGAAATTTTTAACATCTTTTCAAATGAGTTAAAAGCGACCATCGAAGGGCTAACTGGCAGAGCACCAGAGATCGGCGAGAGAAACAAATTTGACGCGCCAGCGCAAAATGGCATAAAACCGCCAGTTGTCATGGCTAGCGTGACATTAAGTGGCGACATCAATGCAAAAGCTGAGATCGCTTGTACGCCAGTGCTCATAAGCGCGGTTAGTGAGTGGATGATGGGCGAAGAGGAAATCTCACATAATGAAAACCTCGGTAGTGACGAGCTTGACGCTGCAAAAGAGATATTTTCAAACCTCTTTAGCGCCTTTAGCACCTCTCTTGGAGCACAAAAAGGCATGCCAAAGATCAGCTTTGAGGTGATAAATGTAAATTTCTTAGATGAAAACTCATCGCTTGATTTTAGCGTTTTTGAAAAGCTTTTTTTGTTTAACATAAAGATCGAGGATCTAAATGAGCACGTGGCTTTTGTCTGCGATCACACGCTTATGAGATTTTTCGAGCCTGCTAAAAGCGAGCCAGCAGATGGCGCAAAGGCTCAAGCTGCTCCTCATGCACTAAAGGGCGAATTTAGCGCAGAAGAGATGAGAAATATCGGCCTTATCATGGACGTTAGACTTCCTATGCGCGTTCGTATCGGCTCAAAAAGGATGCTCTTAAAAGATGTGCTCACTATGGATATAGGCTCAGTCATCGAGCTAAATCAACTCGCAAACGACCCGCTTGAAATTTTGATAGGAGATAAGGTGATAGCCCTTGGCGAAGTTGTCATAATAGACGGAAATTTTGGCATACAGATCACACAGATAGGCTCAAAACGCGAGAGGCTTCAGCAGTTAAAATAATGAATGAATTAGTAAATGACCTCTTAAAATTTCCAAGCGTTTTAAAGTATAAAAACAAAAATGTAACCTTCTTTGGCTCGGCTAGATTTGATGAAGAAAATTTCTACTGCAAAAAGGCATACGAGCTAGCTTACAAGCTAAATGAGCTAGGTTTTGCTATCTTAACTGGCGGTGGGGACGGCATAATGAGAGCGGCAAACAAGGGTGCATTTGACAGTGCAAAGTCCCCTAGTGTCGCACTAAACGTGAGACTTCCGTTTGAGCAAAATACAAATCCATACGTCACCGCAAAATATCTCTTTTCAAATTTTAAGCCCAAGAAAATTTGCCCTGACTGACAGCTCTATCGCATTTGTCGTCTTCCTGGCGGCTTTGGCACGCTTGATGAGCTATTTGAAATTTTGGTGCTAGCTCATGTTGGCAGCAAAAAAGTGAAAATTTTTCTTTACGGATGCGAGTTTTGGCAAGGGCTTGATGAGTTTATACGAAAGACGCTGATCCCTCAAAAAACGATAAACGAAGAAGATCTAAATTTATATAAAATCACCGATGATATAGAGCTTATTGTAAGCGAAATTTTGGCTATTTAAAAATAAGATATAAAATATCGCCTTTAAATTTAAAAAAGGTAAAAATATGAAAGTAATGGTTGCAATGAGCGGCGGCGTAGATAGCACGATGACGGCTAAATTTCTGCAAGAGGCCGGACATGAGGTGCAAGGCTGCTACATGATGCTTCATCAAAAGCCAGGATATCACGAAGAAAACATCAGAAAAGTCAAAAAAGTGGGCGAATATCTTGGTATCAAAGTGCATATCCTTGACCTGCAGGATAAATTTAACGAATATGTCTATGATCCATTTGTCAGGCTTTATAAAGAGGGCAAAACGCCCAATCCTTGCGCCTTGTGTAATAAATTTATAAAGCTTGGTGCGCTACTTGACTTTGCAAAGGCAAATGGCTGTGAGAAGCTTGCTACTGGGCATTACGTGCAGGTGGTTGATGGTTTTATAACCTGCGCCAAAGATCCTAGCAAGGATCAGAGCTACTTTTTAGCTCAGGTGCCAAAAGAGGTGCTAAAAGATGTCATTTTTCCACTTGGGGATAAATTTAAAAAAGACATAAAAGAGTTAGCAAGAGGCGTAAAAGTGCTTGAAGAGTTCGCTACTCAGGCAGAAAGCAGTGAAATTTGCTTTGTGGAAAATACCTACATCGAGGTTTTAAACAAGCACTACAACACAAATTTACCAGGCAATGTGGTGGGTAAAGATGGCAAAGTCATCAGTCGCCACCAAGGCTACATGCACTACACTATCGGCAAACGCCGTGGCTTTGAGGTTTTTGGCGCTCATGAGCCACACTTTGTCATCAAGATAAATGCCGATAAAAACGAGATAGTTGTCGGCACGAAGGACGACCTTGCTCAAAAGACGGTCGAGCTTGAAAATGTAAATTTATTTATTGATGAAGATAAATTTGAGTGCGAGGCAAAAATAAGGTATAGAAGCCCTAAACTTGAGGCTTTTGTAGAGGTTGATAAAGCTAGCAAAACCGCAAAGCTAACGCTAAATCAAAACGCACTTGGCGTAGCGCAAGGTCAGCTTTGCGTGATGTATGATGGTGATCGCGTCATCGCAAGTGGCTTTATAAAGAACTAAGCGCCTCTTTTATAACTTTGACGTGGCTAAATTCTGGCTCTTTGACAGCAGTTAGAAGCGCCACGTTTTTATACTCTTTTTCTAGCTTTTTAAGCTCTTTTAGCCCCTCTTGCTCCTCTTCGCCATTTAGCTCTTGCCTAAATCTTTTGCAAAACTCATCAAATCTAGCCTCCTTATCCTCATGAAACCATGACCTTAGCTCGTTTGATGGAGTGACTGATTTTAGCCAGATGAAGCTAGAAAAGATCTCTTTTTCACGCCTCTAGGATATAGTCTATCGATAAAGACACCTTTAAAACTCTCGTCGTCGCTTTTAATAAAGTCGTAAATTCTACATATCTTAAACATGTTTGTTATCTTATTCCTCATAAATTTATAAATATAAAATGGTTTAAAAATTTGGTGTAAATTTTGCCTTTTGGAGTATAAAATTTGGCTAAAATTAGTTGGTAAATAAAATTTAAATTTAAAGCTCATTTTGATAAAATCCCAACATAAAAATCACTAAAAAAGGTTACTATTATGAGAGGCTATAAAATTTTCTCAGGCACCGCAAACATCGAGCTTTCGAAGAAAATTTCGCAATATTTGTCGCTTCCACTCAGTGAAGCTAGCATTAAAAGATTTAGCGATGGTGAGATCAGCGTGCAGATCGGCGAAAGCGTGCGTGGGAAAGATGTTTTTGTCATCCAGCCAACATGTGCCCCAGCAAATATAAATTTAATGGAGCTTCTTATCTTAACTGACGCTTTAAAACGCAGCAGCGCAAGCTCTATAACAGCGATCGTGCCGTATTTTGGCTACGCTAGACAAGACAGAAAAGCAGCTCCAAGAGTGCCGATCACTGCAAAACTTGTGGCAAATATGATGCAAACAGCAGGCATCGATAGGGTCGTTACTATGGACCTTCACGCAGGACAAATTCAAGGATTTTTCGATATCCCAGTAGATAACCTTTATGGAAGCATCATCTTTAACGACTACGTAAAAGCTAAAATTTACCAAATCCAGTCGTCGCAAGCCCAGATGTAGGCGGCGTGGCTCGTGCTAGAGCCTTGGCGAAAAATCTAAATTTATTAGATATGGTCATCGTTGATAAACGCCGCGAGAAAGCAAATGAGAGCGAAGTGATGAACGTGATTGGCGATGTTAAGGGCAAAGATGTGATCTTGGTCGATGATATGATCGACACCGCTGGCACTATCGTAAAAGCGGCTGAGATTTTCAAAGAGCGCGGCGCAACTAGCGTAATGGCGTTTTGCACGCATCCAGTGCTTAGCGGACCAGCCTATGATAGGCTAAAACTTGGCTTTTTAGATGAGCTAGTGGTGACTGATACGATCCCATTAAAAGAAGAACTCCCTTGTATAAAAGTGCTAAGCACAGCTTCACTCTTTGGCGAAGTGATACGCCGTGTTTATCACAACGAAAGCGTAAATAGCTTATTTTAGTAACCATTGCAGGCTGGAGCTCTAGCCTGCTAAATTTATTCATTTTAGCTAATTGATATTTATCTTTTGGGTTAAATTTATAAGCCAAAAGGCTTAAAATCCTGCTTGTTACAAGCCTAAATTTAAAGTCAAATAAACAAAAATCGCAATGAAACCTCGCCACTAAATTTCTACATGCTAGCTACTAAAATTTAAATAAGCCGTAATTAAGGTGCAGTGCCGATCAGATCCGCGTTGGAGCTGCGACAAATGCCATGAGGATCGCACAAAAATGGATCACGATGCAGGAGTAGTTTGCATTAAAATTAATTGCGATTTTGCACCTAAATTTTAAGGAAAAAACTATAAAATACCCCCTTTTTAAATTTCACAAAAAGGGTTTTTATTGCGTAAAATATTCGAGAGAATTTTGCTTGCAAGCAATAGTTTCACGCTTTTTCCAGTAGTCTTTGGACTTTTAGGTGCGATCGTGCTTTTCATCATCGCAAGTTATGATGTCGGCAAGGTGCTTTTAGAGGTTTATAAATATTTCTTCGCTGCAGATTTTCACGTTGAAAATTTCCACTCAGAGGTCGTTGGTGAGGTCGTTGGAGCGATCGATCTATACTTGATGGCGCTTGTTCTTTATATATTTAGCTTCGGAATTTACCAGCTTTTCATCTCAGAGATCACACAGCTAAAGCAGTCAAAGCAGAGCAAGGTGCTTGAAGTGCATTCGCTTGATGAGCTAAAAGACAAGCTTGGCAAAGTGATCGTCATGGTTTTAATCGTAAATTTCTTCCAAAGAGTGCTTCACGCAAACTTCACAACTCCGCTTGAGATGGCCTATCTTGCGGCTTCTATCCTCGCACTTTGCCTTGGACTTTACTTCCTTCACAAGGGAGATCACTAAAATTTTAAGCGTTTTTACGCTTAAAATTTCTCCTACATCTTTTCTTTAGCTATTTTTGGATAATATCCATTTAAAAATTTAAAGGAAATTTGATGATTTTCATAGACGCTTGCCTTAAAAAACTGACCCCATATACACCTGTTTGGATGATGCGCCAAGCTGGCAGGTATCTGCCAGAGTATATGGCTGTAAGAGCTAAAGCAGGGGATTTTTTGTCACTTTGCAAAGACTATAAAAAGGCTAGCGAGGTCACGCTTCAGCCAGTTGAAATCCTAGGTGTTGATGCGGCGATTTTGTTTAGCGATATCCTTGTCGTACCTCTTGAAATGGGCATGGATCTGCGCTTTGAAAAGGGCGAGGGGCCAGTTTTTACAAAGCCTTTGCGTGATGAGGCCGCACTTGATGCGCTTAGTATCGAAAGATCGGTTAAAGGCTTAGCATACGTCTATGATACGATCAAGCTTACAAGAGAAAATTTAGCCAAAGATAAGGCGCTCATTGGCTTTTGTGGTGCGCCATGGACGATAGCTACATATATGATAGAGGGTGGTGGCAGCAAAAACTATGCGGTCTGCAAAAAGATGCTCTATGAAATCCAGAATTTTACATCAAATTTTAGAAAAAGTGACGCAAGCGCTCATCCTTTACGTCAAAGAGCAGATAAAAGCAGGTGTCAATGCGGTGCAAATTTTTGACAGCTGGGCGGCTGCACTTGAAGAGCAGGCATATTTTGAGTTTGGATTTAACTACATAAACAAAATAGTTGATAGCGTCAAGGCTGAGTTTCCAGATATCCCAGTCATCGTTTTCCCAAAAGGCATCAGCGGCTATTTAGATAAAATTTCAGGGTAAATTTGACGTTTTTGGAGTTGATTGGAGCACGCCGATCGAACTAGCAAAAGAAAAACTTAGCCCAAGATACGTCCTTCAGGGCAACATGGAGCCAACAAGGCTATATAGCAAAAAAGCGATCGATGAGGGCGTGGATAAAATTTTAAGCACGATGAAAGGCGCGCCGCACATTTTCAACCTTGGTCATGGGATCTTGCCAGATGTGCCAGTTGAAAACGCAAAATATTTCATAAAAGAGATTCAAAGAAAAAGTGCAAGATAGCACTGTTGTCTTTGGACCGATAAATTCGCGCCGTTTTGGCATGAGCCTTGGCATCGATCTAAGCCCAAAGCAAAAATCATGCAATTTTGACTGCGTTTATTGCGAGCTAAAGGGTGCAAAGCCGGTTGAAGAGATAGAAAATCCACCAAGCGTTAATGAAATCATAAGCGCTTTAAAAGAAGCTTTAAAAGTTCATCAAAACATCGATGTCATCACGCTTACAGCAAATGGCGAGCCAACTCTTTATCCGCACTTAAAAGAGCTGGTGGCAAAAGTAAATGAGCTAAAAGGCAAGGCAAAAACTCTCATCCTAAGCAACGGCTCAGGCGCGAGAGATCAAAAAATTTCTGAAGCCTTGCAAGGGCTTGATATAGTTAAATTTCAGTCTTGATAGCGCCGTGCAAAGCACATTTAAAAAGATAGACCGCAATAAAAGTGGCATAGAAGTTAGCGAGCTTGTAAAAGCAATGGCTAAATTTCGCAAGGAATTTAAGGGTGAGCTTGTGCTTGAAATTTTGGTCGTGGCTGGATTTAACGACAAAGAAGAGGAATTTATAGCGCTTAATGAGGCTATAAATGAGATAGCTCCGCACCGAGTGGATGTGGGCACGATAGATCGCCCGCCAGCTTACAACGTAAAATGCGTTGATGCTAGCAGGCTTGAAGAGCTAGCAAGCAAGATAAACGGCGTGCCAGTTACCATAGCTAGGGCTCACAAGATAGAGCAAAAGTATGAATTTAATAAGAGTGAAATTTTAGCCATGCTAGAGCGCCGTCCGCAAACTACGGCAAATGTAGAAGAAAATTTCTCGGAGCACTCAAAGCAAATTTTAAGCAGCCTTTTACAAGACGGCGTGGTTTATCAAACTGACGTTGCTGGCGTTAAATTTTATAAATTAAGATGATAGATGAAGCGAATTTTAACTATACAAGACATCTCGTGCGTGGGCAAATGCTCGCTCACTGTCGCACTTCCCATAATCAGCGCCCAAGGCATCGAGACGTGCATCTTGCCAACGGCACTGCTCTCAACTCACACTGGCTTTAAAATTTTACTTTTCGTGATCTAACTGATGAATTTGACGCTATAACGCAGGTTTGGCACAAAGAAGGCATCAGTTTTGATGGAATTTACACTGGATTTTTAGGTAGTTTTAGGCAGCTTGAGTTTATCGAGAAGGTCTTTGCTGAATTTGACAGCGGCTCTTTGCTAAGGCTTGTGGATCCTTGCATGGGTGATAATGGCAAGCTTTATCACGGCTTTGATGAGAAATTTGTGGCAAAGATGAGGGAACTTTGCACAAAGGCTCACGTCATCACGCCAAATATAACTGAGGCAAGTTTTATGTGCGGCAAGCCATTTTTGAGCGAGGGATACGGCGAGGATTACATTTTAGAGCTGCTTGATGGCTTGGCTAGTTTTGGTGCGCGAAAGATCGTTTTAAAGGGCATTAGATACAAGCAAAATGAGTGTGGCATCATAGCTTATGATGCAAAGACGAAAGAAAAAGTAGAGTATTTTCACGAGTATTTGCCATTTCATGCAAGTGGCACTGGAGATATCTTCGCCTCAGTGCTTTTTGGCTCACTCATAAATGGCGAAAGCATGCAAAATGCTATCAAAAAGGCAGCAAATTTTGTGCTTGAGAGCATCAAGATCACGCTAAAAGATGATAATCGCACAAGATATGGTGTGCAGTTTGAAAAATTGCTTAGAAATTTTAGCACTTTATGACAAGGAGTGATTTAAATTTGTGTCATTATAACCCCACAAAGTGACATAGTTAAAACAAAATTTCAGATTTATTTAAATTAATTTTACTTTTATATAAAAAGTTGAATAATTACGCAAATATTGATCAAGGAGTGATTTATGAAGTCTTTAAGGATTAAAATTTCTGTTATTTTGACAGCTGTGATCGTGCTGCTACTAATCGGCGTTAGCCTCATTAGTTACAACATAGCTCGCAATCTATATACAGAAAAAGTTGTGAAAGATGAGCTACCACTAGCTGTCTCAAACGTTGCAGGTGAGATCGGCTATGCCATAGACAAGATCATCAACACCTCTTATCAGATGACCAAAAATGACTATCTTCTAAAGTGGATCGACGAGGGCGAGCCAAAGGACGGATTAGCAACGCTTTTTAACTACAACACCGACCTTATGAAGGCGTTTAACCTCTCAACGGCGATGTTTGTCTCTGATAGAACACTAAATTACTACACAAACGACAAAATTTTAAAGCAGCTTAGCAAGGACAATCCACGTGATAGCTGGTATTTTGACGTTAAAAACGGCAAAGAGGTAAATTCTCTAAATATCCAAGTCTCAGAAGCTACTGGCTCGCTAACGCTTTATGTAAATAGTAAGGTTGAAAAAGACGGCAAATTTTATGGCGTCAGTGCGATAGGCATGAATCTTGATGACATGGTAAATTTAGTCACTTCAAAAACCATGGGCGAGGGCAGTGAATTTCCTAATGGTTGATTCAAGCGGCATCGTAAAGATAGAAAAGAGCGACCGGGTTGGCAAAGTAAATGTAAAAGACGTCCTTGGCAAAGAGAAATTTGATGTCTTGATGAATAAAAATGGCGGCGTCATCCATCACTTTAACGGCACGAGAAATTTGATAATTGGCTCAAAATATATCCCTAGCCTTGATTGGTATCTCTTTGGCGAGATGGACGAGGATGTGCTTTTAAAAGATTTGCATACGCTATTTTACTCAGCTATCGGCGTTATCTTAGCAGCGATCATCATCTCTGTGATTGTTTCACTTCTAATGTCTTCTTACCTCCTAAAAATCATCCTCAAACTAAAAACAGGCCTGCTATCTTTCTTTGATCTACTAAATCACAAGACAAATAAAGCCCAGCCTATAGAGATAACATCTAAAGATGAATTTGGTCAAATGGCAGAGCTAATAAACAAAAACACAAAGGCCATTGAAGATGGCATGAAAGACCAAAGTATCTTCATCCAAAAAGCCAACACCTTTGTAAATGAGATAAAAGATGGCAACTATGAAGCAAGCTTAGAAGCTGATACTAATAACCCAGCTCTAAATCAACTAAAAAGCACATTTAAAGATCTACAGCTTGCTCTTAAAAATGCAATCTCAAGTAATGGCAAAGATGTACTTGATCTACTAAACACTTATAAAAACCAAGACTTTACAAAAAGACTTGATGATGATGGTAAGATAGCAAGTGGTATAAACTCTCTTGGCATTGAAATCTCTAAAATGCTAAATGACAATCTAAACCAAGCACAAGTACTTGAAGAAAAAGCTAAACTTCTAGCTGAGTCAGTTTCTAAAGTAGCAAGCTCAGCAAACACTCAAGCAAATAGCTTACAAGAATCAGCTGCTGCAGTTGAGCAAATGTCAAGCTCAATGAATGCCATCTCTCAAAAGACAGCTGATGTCATAAGACAATCAGATGAGATTAAAAACATCATAACTATCATTAGAGATATAGCAGATCAAACAAATCTTCTAGCTCTTAATGCTGCAATAGAAGCTGCACGTGCAGGAGAACATGGTAGAGGATTTGCAGTTGTTGCTGATGAAGTTAGAAAACTAGCTGAACGTACTCAAAAATCTCTAGGCGAGATAGAAGCAAATACAAATGTATTAGCTCAATCAATAAATGAGATGAGTGAATCAATAAAAGAGCAAAGTGAAGGCATAAATATGATAAATCAATCAGTTGCTCAAATAGATCACTTAACGAAAGAAAATGTTGTAATTGCTAATAAAGCAAACGAAGTAACATCAGAAGTAGATGAGATGGCTAAAGCCATAGTTGAAGAGGTTAGGAAGAAGAAATTCTAGCTTTTTATCAAAAGGGGGACAAGGGGGCTTGAATTACGAAGCCGTCCCCTTATCTTCCTTTGTGAATTTGCAAATAAGATAAATTTACAAATTTTAAAACTTTATTCGCTCATAAAATTTTAAAATTTACCTGAGTTTTTTAACCGTATGCTATTTATCTAAAATATTAAATTTTCACTATAATTTTTCCTGTCATAAAACATATATAATTGTGACAAACCTTGCCAAATATTAAAAATATCTTGGATATAAATTTTTTAACATCATATCTATTGTATTTTCGAGAAATTGATTAAATAAAAAATAAATTTAATCCATTTTATATGTTACTTTTCTACACAGTATTTAATGAAATATTTAATATATTTTTTTAAGATTAGCAAAAAATAAATCTATATAATAATTTATATTTTTGATTTTAAATTTACCATTTTGCGCTCTTGGCAAGGCTCTTTTTTATAAAAAATCTTTGAAGCAATTTATAATTTAAAAATTTAAGTTTCTTAAAATTTAGCCGATGTAAATCAGGCGTAAATTAAGCTTTGCAAAGTTAATATTTATTTAACTTTGTGTTAAATCTTTTAAGGAGAAAAAATGAATCGACGAGATTTCATCAAAAGTGCTGCAGCTAGTGCTGCTTGTGCTAGTGCCGGTATCGCTGTGCCAAGCTCGCTAAGTGCGGCAAACGAAGCTGAAAAAGGCTGGCGTTGGGATAAGGCTGCCTGTAGATTTTGTGGAACCGGATGTGGCATCATGGTTGCTACAAAAGAGGGCAAGATAGTAGCTGTAAAAGGCGATCCAGAAGCACCAGTAAACCGCGGTCTAAACTGTATTAAAGGCTACTTTAACGCTAAGATCATGTACGGCGAAGATAGGATCACTCATCCACTTTTACGTGTAAATGAAAAGGGCGAATTTGACAAAAAAGGTAAATTTAAGCAAGTAAGCTGGAAGCAAGCATTTGACGTGATGGAAGCTCAGTTTAGAAAGACTTATGACGAGCTTGGACCTCACGGCGTTGGCGTGCTTGGCTCTGGTCAATACACAATCCCAGAGGGCTACGCAGCAGTTAAGCTTATAAAAGGCGGCTTTAGAAGCAACAGCATCGATCCAAACGCAAGACACTGTATGGCGAGTGCGGTTGTTGGCTTTATGCAAGTTTTTGGTATCGATGAGCCAGCAGGCTGCTTTGATGACATCGAGCTAACAGATACTGTCATAGCTTGGGGCGCAAATATGGCTGAGATGCACCCGATCCTTTGGGCGCGCGTCAGTGATAGAAAGCTTAGCGATCCTGATAGAGTAAAGGTCGTAAATTTAAGCACCTACTCAACTAGAACATCAAATTTAGCCGATATCGAGATCATTTTTGCTCCGTCATCTGACCTTGCTATCTGGAACTACATCGCTCGTGAGATAGTCTATAACCACCCTGAGATGATAGATGAAGAATTTGTTAAAAAACACTGCGTCTTCACAGCTGGTCCAGCCGACATCGGATATGGTCTTCGCCCAGACATCCACCACAAAAAATATGCTCCAAGCGAGCTAGATACCGCTGCTACTGAAAAATCAAAAGTGCTAAGCGAGGCTGAGGGCGTTACACTTGCTTATCTTGGTTTAAAAGCTGGCGATACGCTTGAAAACAAAAATGCTGCCAAGGCTGATGCACACTGGCAAATAACATTTGAAGAGTTTAAAAAAGCTCTTGCGCCTTACACACTTGACTTTACAGCTAAGGTAGCAAAAGGCGATCCAAACGAAGATATCAATGAATTTAAGAAAAAACTAAAAGCTCTTGCTGATCTTTACATCGAGAAAAACCGCAAAGTTGTTAGTTTTTGGACTATGGGCGCTAACCAACACCAACGCGGCACATGGGTAAATGAGCAAGCTTATATGGTGCATTTCTTGCTTGGCAAGCAAGCACTTCCAGGCTCAGGCGCCTTTTCACTAACAGGTCAGCCAAGCGCATGTGGAACTGCAAGAGAGGTTGGAACATTCGTTCACCGCTTACCAGCTGATATGGTTGTCGGCAATCCAAAACACAGAGAGATCACTGAGAAAATTTGGAAACTCCCTGCTGGCACACTAAGCGGCACTCCAGGCTCACACTATGTAAAAATGATGCGTGATCTTGAAGATGGCAAGGTTAAATTTATCTGGGTTCAAGTAAATAACCCATGGCAAAACACTGCAAATGCAAACCACTGGATCAAAGCAGCCCGCGAAATGGACAACTTCATCGTTGTAAGTGACCCTTATCAGGAATTTCTGCAAAAGTAGCTGACCTTATCCTCCCAACTGCGATGATCTACGAAAAATGGGGCGCATACGGTAATGCTGAGAGAAGGACACAGCATTGGAGACAGCAAGTACTCCCTGTTGGCGAAGCGATGCCTGATATCTGGCAAATGCTTGAGTTTAGTAAGCGCTTTAAGCTAAAAGACGTTTGGGGCGAGAAAAAAGTAAATGACAAAGTGACACTTCCAAGCGTGCTTGAAGCTGCAAAAGCTATGGGATATAGCGAAGAAGATACGCTATTTGACGTGCTTTTTGCAAATGAAGATGCTAAGAAATTTAGCGCAAACGATCCGATCATGGAAAACTATGACAATACAGAAGTCTTTGGCGATAGCAGAAAGGTGATCGGCTCAGATGGTAAAGAATTTAAAGGATATGGATTTTTCATCCACAAATATCTTTGGGAGGAGTATAGAAAATTTGGCGTTGGTCACGGTCACGACCTAGCTGACTTTGACACTTACCACAGAGTAAGAGGTCTTAGATGGCCGGTTGTTGATGGTAAAGAGACTCAGTGGAGATTTAACACCAAATTTGACCCATACGCGAAAAAAGCTGCTCCAAATGATAAATTTGCATTCTACGGCAACAAAAACGCAGCCCTTCCAACAGGCGATCTAAAAGGCGTAAAAAATCAAGAGAAAACTCCTCTTGCAAACAAAGCAAAAATTTTCTTCCGCCCTTACATGGATCCATGCGAGATGCCAAGCAAAGATTATCCATTCTGGCTATGTACTGGCCGTGTTCTAGAGCACTGGCATACAGGCACGATGACTATGCGTGTTCCTGAGCTTTATAGAGCCGTCCCAGAGGCACTTTGCTATATGCATGAAGATGACGCTAAAAAACTTGGCGTGCTTCAAAACGAGATCGTTTGGGTCGAGTCACGTCGTGGCAAGGTAAAAGCAAGAGTAGATCTAAAAGGCAGAAATAAGCCGCCAGTAGGTCTTGTTTATGTGCCTTTCTTTGATGAAAACGTATTTATAAATAAAGTCTGCCTTGACGCTACTTGCCCTATCTCAAAAGAGACAGACTATAAAAAGTGCGCAGTTAAAATTTACAAGGCGTAAAAGTGGCTGATATGGAATTTTCAAGTAGGCGTGAAGCTTTGAAATTTGGAGCTAAGGCAGCGATCTTAGCTCTTGGCGGAGGCTTTATATGGTCACTTAGTGCCAAAGCCTCACCGCTTGTACTTCTTAGACCGCCTGGTGCGAAAGCGGAGAAGCAGTTTTTGAAAAGCTGTATTAGGTGTGGGCTTTGCGTAGAGGCCTGTCCATTTGATACGCTAAAACTTGCTACTCTTGAAGATGGTATAAGTGCCGGTACGCCTTATTTTGAGCCTAGAAAAATTCCTTGTCATATGTGCGAGCATATCCCTTGCGTGCCAGTCTGTCCGACTGGGGCACTAGATGCAAATTTAGTTAGCACAGCTGGCAAACTAGACATAAACAAAGCCAAAATGGGCGTTGCAGTGGTCGATATGAAAAACTGCGTGGCATACTGGGGCATACAGTGCGATGCTTGCTACAGATCCTGTCCGCTCATAGATAAGGCCTTGTATCTTGAGTATCGCCGCAACGAAAGGACGCAAAAGCATGCATTTTGCTCCCAGTAGTTGATAGCGATATCTGCACTGGTTGTGGCGTGTGCGAGCGAGCCTGTATCACCGAAAAGCAGCCATTACCGTGCTAAACCGCGAGGTTGTGCTTGGTAAAGTTGGCGATAACTACGTCAAAGGCTGGATAAAAGAAGATGAAAGGCGCGTGGATGATGCCAACAGCAAGATAAAGCTCGACATCAAAAAGGCGACTGACTATCTAAATGGCGGTGAGCTATGAAATTTTTAATCTTAAGACGAATAACTCAAATTTCCATCCTAGTGCTATTTATCCTAGGAAATGTTTATGGAGTTAAGATACTTAGCGGAAATTTAAGCTCATCTTCGCTTTTTGGACAAATTCCACTAAGCGATCCATTTGCGGTGCTTCAAATTTTACTAGCAAGCTTTAGCGTAGGCATAAATGCAGTAATAGGCGCCATGATCGTCTTTGCATTTTACGCACTCATCGCTCCAAGGGCTTTTTGCTCGTGGGTTTGCCCAGGTAAATTTACCTAACCGACATTGCTTACAAGCTAAGAGAGAAATTTGGCTTTAAGGGTGAGAAAATTTTAAACGTAAGTAAAAATTTGCGCTACTACTTGCTAGCACTTGCTCTTATCTTAAGCCTTGCTCTGTCAGTGCCAGCTTTTGAGAGCATTAGCTTTGTTGGTATCATCCAGCGTGGCATCATCTACGGCTCAGTTAGCGCCATTGGCATCGCCCTTGGCATAGTGGCATTTGATATGTTCGTGCTAAAGCGCGGAATTTGCTCACATGTCTGCCCGCTTGGTGCATTTTACGCGGTGATATCAAAATTTGCACTCATCAGAGTAAAACACGACGCAAATGCCTGCACAAAGTGTATGAAGTGCAAGCTCATCTGCCCAGAGGTGCAAGTGCTAGATATGATCGGTAAAGAGAGCCGCGCGGTTAGCTCAAGCGAGTGCATAAGCTGCGGTAGATGCATCGACGTTTGCGGCGACGGAGCGTTAAATTTTAGTATTAGAAATTTAAGGAGAGAAAAATGAAAATGAAAATAATGGCGCTTGGAGCACTATGCGCTGCCTTTTTAGCGGCATGTGCATTGAATAATCCAAGCATTAGTGATTCGCAAATCGGCCTTAGAAATGTTGATTTGTTAGATGATAAAGACGTTGTTTTAAAAGACATCAACTACACAAAAGAGCCAGCAGGTATGGCAAAGAGATTTGATAGATCTTTTGAAAATGCACCTCCATTTATCCCACACGACACTGAGGGCTTGGTGCCTATCACAAAAGATTCAAATATGTGCGTAACCTGCCACATGCCTGAGTTTGCAAAAGATAGCGGAGCAACTCCGATCCCAGCTTCTCACCTTTATGACATCAGAAACAAAAAGATCTTGCAGGCAAGCTTGATGATGAGAGATATAACTGCACAACTTGCCACGTCGAGCAACAAAATGGCGTAACGCAGCTTGTTGGCAATAAATTTAAGCCTGACTTTAGAGATAAAAACGGCTCACATAAGTCAAATTTACTAGACGTTTTAAATGACGGCGTTAAGTAATGCAAAGCAGGCGAGAGCTTTTGGTAAAATTTTGGGGGCAAAACCTGCTCCCAAATTTATAGATCCACCCTTTTTAGCGGAGAATTTGACTGTGCTGGCTGTGAGGCTAGCTGCGTAAGTGCCTGTGAAAAAGAGCTTCTTAGCTTTGAAAATGAAAGAGTTGTTTTTAAAGTTAAAAAGCTAGGCTGCGACTTTTGCGAAGAGTGCGCGAAAGCTTGTCAAAGTAGCGGCCGAAGAACACTAAATTTAAGCTCGCCAAAGAGCATAAACGCAAAGGTTAGCATCAACGTCGCTAGCTGCCTAGCGTGGAATGACACGATTTGCTACAACTGCCTTGATGCTTGTAAATTTAAAGCGGTTGAGTTTCTTGGCGTTTTTCGCCCTATAATCAATCAAAATTGCGTAAGCTGCGGCGAGTGCTTTGATGCTTGTTTTAAAATTCGCTTGAGATGGAGGCTTTATGAGAGTTTTATTTTTTCTTTTTTGTTTGTTAAATTTTATCTTTGCAAATGAGATCACAACGCCTGTTAAAGAGATAGAAGCTAGTGCAAATGTGCTTAACACCACGCTGATAAATGGCAAACTTTTTATCGCAACTGATGGCGGCACGGTTGAAATTTACGATCCAAAAGAGTCTAAATTTGATGAGATCATCAAAATGGATGATATAAAAACCTACGTTAGCGACCATGAAAGGCCAAAAATTTTAAATGTCGATGAGCTAAATGGCAAGATGCTCATCCTAAGCGAGGGTGACTACGCTACAAAGGTGCTTTATATAAGAGAAAATGGGCAGATGAGAAGCATAAAAATGGCTAATCAAGCGACAAAAAAGGCTCTATTTTTAGATGATGAGCATATAGCACTTGCGTCAATCAGCAATGAAATTTACTTTTTAAACCTAAAAAGTGGCGAAATTTATGATAGTTTTAAGATCTCTATCGCGATGCTCTCAGACATGGAGATAAGCGAAGATAGGGGCACGCTAGCGATCGCTTGTGAGAGTGGTAAGGTCTATTTTTACAACGTTCGCACTAAAAAGATGGACAAAATTTTAGACATCCACACTGATAATATCTACGACATCGCCTATAAAAATGGCGTCATGATCAGCGGAGGCACCGACAGGATCGCTGGCATCTTCTCAGCTGGGACGCTAAAAAAGATAAATACTGGCTTTTTAGTTTATGGCGTGGGGCTTAGTAGCGACGGCAAGATCGCAGCCTATATGAGCGATGAGATGAGCGATGTAAATTTGGTTGATAGCGTCACTTTGGATAAGATCGCGATGCTAAAAACTGGACAAAGCACGATAAATAGCATAGTTTTCATAAGCGACAACGAGGTCGTAACCTCTGCTTATGAGAAGAAAATTTTATTTTGGAGAGTTAGATGAATATTTCAAGCCTGATAGTCTATACGGATAATAAAAATGAGAGCGTAAAAGGCGAGATAAGCAAGCTAAAAGAGTGCGAGATCATCACTGATGCAGAAGATAGGATCGTGGTGGTCGTTAGCTCAGAGAGCATCGAAGATGAGATCAGAGTTTTTAAGATGATAGAGGGCATTAGCGGCGTTGTAAGCGTTGCGATGGTTTATAGCTATCAAGAGGACGCTCAGGAGAATAGAGAGAGGCTTGAAGCAAACGGCAAGATAAGTGAAATCTTAACAAGTGATGACGTAAAAGCCGAAGATATCGCATATGGTGGTAGTGTGCACTATAAGGTGAGGTGAAATTTAATTTAAAGCAATAAATCACATGCAGTGCTTTAGCACTGAAGCATGCACCTTGAACGTGCGAGGGGTTTGGAGGATTTAAAAAGGGGGATAAGGGGACAGCCTCGTAACTCGAGTCCCCTTGTCTCCCTTTTGGATAAAGAAATTACAAATTTAATAAAGCTGCCTTTGCAAATTTTAAAATTCCATTCACCCCTAAGAATTGACTACTAAAATTTGGCTTCACTTATCGCTTAGCTCAAATTTTAGAGCCGAAATTACTCGTTTATGAAATTTTAAAATTCACTCGAGTTTCTCTTATAAAAAATATTTTTGGTTTGTAATTAGAAATTTTAAAATTTGATAGATAGTTCTTGAGCATTAAATTTTAAGATTTAGAATTTAAAAAGATAAAATTCCAACCCAGCCTAAACCAGGTTGGAGTTTATTAAATTCAGTAGTTTGCCTTAAACAAATTTAAGTTTGTTTATTAAGAAGTTAAAACCTCTTCTTCCTAACCTCTTCAACTATAGCTTTAGCCATCTCATCTACTTCTGTTGTGACTTCGTTTGCTTGGTTAGCAATTACCACGTTTTCTTTTGTTAGGTGATCTATTTGAGCAACTGATTGATTGATCATATTAATACCTTCACTTTGCTCTTTTATAGATTCACTCATCTCATTTATTGATTGAGCTAGGACATTTGTATTTGCTTCTATCTCACCAAGTGATTTTTGAGTTCTTTCTGCTAGTTTTCTAACTTCATCAGCAACAACGGCAAAGCCTCTGCCATGTTCTCCTGCACGTGCTGCTTCAATTGCAGCATTAAGAGCAAGTAAATTTGTTTGATCTGCTATATCTCTAATGATAGTTATGATGTTTTTGATTTCATCACTTTGTCTTATAACATCAGCTGTCTTTTGAGAGATGGCATTCATTGAGCTACTCATTTGCTCAACTGCTGCTGCACTTTCTTGTAAGCTATTTGCTTGAGTGCTAGCGCCTTGTGTTAGCTCTTTCATAGCTGAAGCTAAAGTTGTAGCTTTTTCTTCAAGTAGCTGTGCTTGGCTTAAATTTGAGTTTAGCATAGAGCAAACTACCTCGCCCATATTCGATACTCCAAGTATCATAGCCTTTAGATCAGCCTCTAGCTCGTCATTTATCTCAACCTTTGCTGTAAAGTCGTTTTTAGTATATGAGCTAAGAACGTTTGTTATGCCTTTTAAATTTGCCTGAGATAGATGTAAAGAATTTTATTTAGTAGCTCTTTTAGCTCATTTAGCGATGGGTTGTTTGGAGTTGAGCCTATCTTTGCTCCAAGGTTTCCTTTGATCATTAAATTTGCTACCTTATTTAGCTCATCTATCATAGTGCTATCTTTTTTGATGCCAGCTACGACTTTGTCGATGTTTTCATTTATAGCTTTACTCATCTCACCAAATTCATCATTTGATCTTACCTCTAGCTTGCTTGGTGCTTTTGCTTCGTAAGTTACAAATTTAAATAGATCATCAAGCTTAGACTGGATAGTTTTTATAGGGTTAAGAGACTTTTTAAGTAAGAAATAGACAAATACTGAGAGGATAACGATAAATAGCACTGCTAGGATTAGCTGGATCTTTAGGAGGGGCATTGTATTTGACGTAAATACATCTTTTTGCATGGCAGTTATAGCTAGCCAGCCACGATCGTTTAGCTCTATGAAGTCAGCATATCTATCCTCGCCCTTTGTGTTTTTATAAGCAATTAGTCCGTTTTCATTAAATTCTTTATTTTTATATCTATTAATTAGACCTATCGTAGTTGGATTATCTTTGCCAACTAACTCTTTGTCAGGGTGGATGATGATCTTGCCATCTTTATCTACTACGTAAGCATAACTATAATCAGTCTTGCTGATACTCATGATCTCTTCACTGAGGCTTGAAATATCAGCATTCATTGCAGCTACACCTTTATCACCGATAGGTGCTGAAAATGCTATCATCATGGCATTTGAGCTTGATGATTTGTAAGGATCAGAAAAAGTTGCTTTTGCGCCTTTTGCGATCTTATACCAGTCTCTTGTTCTTGGGTCGTAGCCATTGTCTTTTGGCATCTCATTCTTACCATTTGAGCGGTACATCGCACCATCGCTCTCATATCCAACAAAAATTCTCTCTATCTCAGGCGATACGATTAGCTTTGTCGTGCTTAAAATTTCATTTATCTGGCTTCTATCCTCTAGCTTTTCTAGCCTTTGGGCGATGCCATTTGCGGCATGTGTATTCTCGTCAAAAAATGTATTCATAGCGTTTTTTACATCTTTTAAAATTTGACGTTGAGATTGGATGACTAGCTCGATGGTTTTACTCTGAGCAGTATAGTAACTAGCGGCCGACATAGCCACAAACGAGATACATAGAGCAACTATTAGCATTAGTGCTATTTTATTGGTGATTGACTTCACACGAATTCCTTTACATATGATTTACATTGTCGCAATATCGGCTAGTTTAAAAAGAATTGTATAGCTGTTTAAGAAATTTTTCTTTAAAAATAAGAAATTTTGATCTACAAGATAAATTTAAGGTCTATCTTTTATTAAATTTAAAAGATTTTCTTTGATATTTTCGCTAGTTAAATTTGAAATTTCGCTATAAAAATTTCCCTCTTTATCTAGCAGATAGATAGCGGAGCTGTGAGCGACAGAGTAGCCCATAGCAGAGTTTTTAAGGTGTACTTTTTGGTATTTTACACCGTAGTTTTTAGCAACTTTTGGCAGATCGTTCATCTTTAGCCCGTCTGCATCTTTGTAGAAATTTTTTGCCATTAGGGTTAAATTTTCAGGCGTGTCACGCTCAGGATCAAGAGTGATGAAAAGTAGCTCAAAGTCGTCTCTTTTTAGTTTATTTAGCTCATCGCCCACAAGAGAGAGCGTAGTAGGGCAGACATCGGGGCAGTAAAGATAACCAAAATATATCGCTTTATACTTGCCGTTATAATTTTTAAGGCTCACTTCGCCATGCTCTGAAAGTGCCTTAAAATCATACTTGTTAGGCTTTATAAAAAGCATCGCAAGACCAGCACATATTAAGATTATTATCAAGCCCCAAAGTGTCTTTTTCATCATTTGCCCTTACATTTTTAGATCAAGATCGACAAAAAATCCAGTCTCTTTTTCGCCATCAAGCAGCTTAAATCTATACCTCATAAGATCGACCACGCAAGCACTTAGCACGACTTGGGCTATTAGATTATCGCCTCTTTGATCAAGCCTAGCTTTTATCAAACCCATGTTCATATTTATGCCCTCGATGGCAAGGTTTGGATCTTTTAGTCCTAAATTTTTGCCATTAATGATCTTAAAGCTAAACGGCCTCATCGCAAAGATCGGTCTTGGCGAGATCTCTATCTTTAGCTTAACGCCATTAAATTTCACCTCGCAAGCATCTTTGTTTAGATCGCATTTTAGAGGATCAAGCGATGTATTTACATCGGCAAATTCAGGCGGATCCTCTTTGCTGACCATAAATTTATGACCCATCCAAAAAGCGCCTGCTACGATAAAGATGAGTGAAAAAATGATTAGAATTTTTTTCATTATTTAAAGTTTTTAGTTACTCCGATATTATCAAGCTTGATGCTTTCGCCGTTGCTAAATTTTAAGCTCCAAATCAACCTTGTCGCCATCTTTTATGGGCTTATTTAGATCCATAAGCATGATATGAAGACCGCCAGGTGCTAGCTTTGTCTCGCCATTTTTTGGGATAACAGCGTCTTCAACCTGAACCATAGCCATCATGCCATTTTCCATCTTGTGAGTGTGAATTTCAGTGCTTTTACAAACACTTGAATGAACGCCAACTAGCTTTACATCGGCATTTGAAGCGTTTTTGATATTCATGAAAATAGCGCTGTTGTTTGTGCCAGGCTTTGTGTCTCTTGCTCTGACATTTTCTAGACTGATGTCAGCTGCCATTAGTGTAGAAGCCGCAAGCAATGCACCAAAAACAAGTTTTTTCATATTTTTTCCTTTATGGTAAATTAATAATGGTTTTCAGATTATACATATAAAGAAACTAAAATTCCCTTTAAAATTTAAAAATTGAAATTTTTTAGGTTATAATTACGCACTGAAATTTTACTTTTTGGGACACTTCACTTGAAAAAGATACTATTTTTCTTCATCGCGTTAGCGCCTTGTCTTTTTGCCCAAAATTACGAAGAAATTTACTTAAAAAATGGCCCATCTGCTGTCATAGAAGCCATTGAAAAGAACATTTTAAGTAAGGACTACTGGCTAAACAAGCTCAAAGACAAGGACGTTAGATACGGATATTACGACAACGAGATACTTCTAAGCGTGGTTGATAAGACTGACAAAGAGCTTGAGGTCATCTCTTATAAAGACGGAGTTACAAAAAAACTCTTTAGCTCAAGCGTCATCGTTGGCAAAAATGGCGATAAACTGCTTGAGGGCGACCTAAAAACGCCAGTTGGTGTCTATCAGCTCACACGTAGATTTACGCCAAATGACAGATATCTTGGACCTCTTGCCTTTTCTCTTTCATATCCAAATTTACTTGATAAACTTGCAAAACGTAATGGCAGCGGCATCTGGATACATGGCTATCCACTCGATGGCCAAAGGACAGATGAGCTAAAGACAAAAGGCTGCGTGGCTATGCAAAATGACATCTTGATGAAATTTGACGAAGTTATAGACCACAAAAAAACGCTCGCATTTATCTACGAGGACAAGCGTCCAGAAGCAAGCGCGAACGACATAGCGGTGATCATCTCTGGAATTCTTAACTGGAAAAAGACTTGGAGCGAGAGTGACATTGATAGCTATTTGAAATTTTATGATAAAGATTTTGAGCGATATGACGGCATGAGCTTAGAAAATTTTAAAAATATGAAACGAGCGATCTTTTCTAAAAAGAGAAAAAACATATCACTTTTTCAAAATTTTCTCATCACGCCTTATCCAAACCTTAAAAATGACAAGCTCTTTCGTGTGAGTTTTTATGAGGATTACGCTGCTGATACGCATAAATTTGCAGGTCAAAAGACCCTTTATGTCAAGCTTTATGGCGATGAGATGAAAATTTTTATAGAGGAGTAGAAGTGGAAAAATCTCAAGAAGTAAAAGAGAAGATAGAGAAAATTTTAGAGGCGAGGTCTGCATTTTTTGCTGAGCTAGACCGCCAAGTACCAAAGAAAAATGGCACTGACGTCTTTGACTTTAGCAAGGTCAAAGAGGCTGATCTAAAAGAAATTTACGCTAAATTTTACGCATTTGACTACAACGTAAGAAAGCTCTTGCCTGACGTTTATAAAGCTTATGATGTGAATTTTAATGTCTGAGATACGCCTAAACAAAGCAGCTTACATCCACAATCTAACTAAAATTTGTGACAAAGCTGGCGGAAAAGAAAAAGTGATCGTCGTGCTAAAAGATAACGCTTATGGGCACGGCGCAAGGCTCATAGCTAGCGAGGCTAAGAAATTTGGCATAAAAAACTGCGCTGTAAAGAGCGAATTTGAAGCCAATGAGATCGCTGATATCTTTGAAAATATCTTGATCCTCTCACACATCCCAACAGGCGATGAGAGCGCTAAATTTACCTACGCCATAAACGACATAGACGCACTTTTAAAGATAAAAGAAAATACAAAAATCAACCTTGCCATCGACACAGGCATGCATAGAAATGGGCTTGATGTAAGCGAGCTTGATTATGCATTTGAAATTCTAGCCAGAAGAAATTTGGAACTTCTTGGCGCTTATACGCACTTTCGCGCAAGCGATGAGCTAAATGCTGATTATTTCGTGCAAAGAGAAAACTTTAATGCCGCAAAAGCGAAAATTTTAGCTCTTTGCGATGAGTTTGGTATAAAAAAACCGATCTTTCACTCTCACAACTCAGCCGCCCTTGAAAGAACTAGTGCGGTTGAAGATGAGATGGTGCGTGTGGGCATCGCTCAGTATGGATATGCTCAGTTTAATGGCTCTTTAAATTTAAAGCCAGTGCTTTCACTTTGGGCAAAGCGCGTTAGCAGGCGGGTTTTAAAAAGTGGTCAAAGCGTGGGATATGGGGCTAAATTTATAGCAAAAGATGATATAAACGTCGCTACTTATGACCTTGGATATGGTGACGGACTGCTAAGATACAACGGACTTGGCGAGCTAAGGCTTGCAAACGGCGAGATGGTACTTGGTAAAATTTCGATGGATAGTTTTAGCTGCAAAGATAGTGGCGAGTGGGTCTGTGTCTTTGAGGACGCAAATGTTTGGGCTAACTTTTTTGGCACGATAAACTACGACATCTTGGTCAAACTCTCACCAAATATCACTAGAAAATTTATATAAAGGTAATATGTGAAAAAGATCGTTTTATTAGCTCTTGCAAGCCTTGCTTTTGGTGTGCAAGAGAGTGAGTTTAAAGTCTATGAGCAGATACTAAATCAGCTTGATACAAAGCAGATCCCAGCCTTTGTCGTCCAAACTGCAAAGCCAAATTTACCAAGCAGAGTCGATGAGATGATCACGCTAAAAGATGTAAGCAGCGACGGGCTAAATATACATGGCGAGTTTGTCTTAAACGAGACTAAGACAAAGAAGCTAAAAGGTTATAACAAGGCTCAAATTTCGGCTTTAAAGGATGAATTTTATCAAAACGGAAAAGAGGCGCTTTGCAACTCAGGCATGGCAAGAGCTGCGCTAAATCGCGGCATCACACTAAGTGGTAGCTATGGCTTTGAGGGCAGGCATCTTTTTGATTTGAAGCTGGATAAAAGTAGTTGCGAGTAGCCATTTTTGCGCTGTTTTTTTGCTCGCTAGCTCTGGCTCTGACGCCAGATATGGCAGCGAAAAATCACGCAACATACTACAAAAAAAGCTCCCATTTATCTGCACGCCTACGCTAACGCTTAATGATATCTTAAACGTGGGCGACACGCTCATCTACAGATACGCCGTCAAACACGCAAGAAAGCAAGAGATCAAAAGGCTTGAAGAAAAAGAACTTTTGGAATTTATCGAGGCTATAAAAAAGAGAATTTAAGAACTGCCTGCAAGGATAAAGAAATTTTAAATATGCTAAGCATCGGCGTTAGCTTGGATGAAATTTTCTATTCAGAAAACGGCGAACTAATCTTTGAATACACCATAAAAGATGAAGATTGCAAGAGAGTGCAGTGAAATTTGGGGTTAAATTTTCAGTTTTTGGGTTTTAAATTTGATTAGACTGCTTTGCAAATTTTAAAATTCTGCTCACTTACCTTAATAAAACACTAAATTTAGAGCTGAGATATGAACATTTACAAATTTTAAAATTCCATTCACTCGCAAGAATTGACTACTAAAATTTGGCTTCGCTTGCAGCTTAGCTCAAATTTTAGAGCCGAAATTACTCGTTCATGAAATTTTAAAATTTGTCGTAGTTTTTTAACCGCATGCAGTGCGAAGCACTGAAGCATGCACCTCTAACGTTGTCGGAGTTAGGGGATCGTTAAGGGGGAAGAGAGCGACTTCGTAATTCAAGCCTCTTCCCCTTAACAAAGAAGCAAAACTTTAAATTTTTAAAAAACTATTTTGCAAATTTTAAAATCTTATTCGCTTGCCTTAGCAGACTACTAAATTTAGGCTGCACTACGTTTAGCACTGAAATTTAGAGCCGTGATATGCTCGCTCATGAAAATTTTAAAATTTGCCTGATTTTCTATTACACAAAACGCATGCAGTGCGAAGCACTGAGGCATGCCCCTCTAACGTGCGAGGGGTTTAGGGGATTTAAAAAGGGGGATAAGGGGACGGCTTTGCTTCGCTAGCTCGCAACTGCAAGCAGACCGTAATTCAAGTCCCCTTGTCTCCCTTTTGAATAAAAGAGTTTTTAAATTTAAGGTCTGTATTTTTAAAAATAGAAATTTATTATTTTTCAAATTTTAAAATTCCACTCACTCGCAAGAATTGACTACTAAAATTTGGCTTCGCTTAACGCTTAGCTCAAATTTTAGAGCCGAAATTACTCGCTCATGAAATTTTAAAATTTAAAGCAAAAAACAAAAAAAATAGCCCAAATTTACTAAGGGCTAAATTTTTACATACCTCTTTTTATATCTTGCTCTAGTCTTTGAAGCTCAGCGATCCTGTCGCTAGTGCTAGGTGCGTTCTAAAAAGCACACCAAGCTTGCTAGTTAGCGAGCCAAATGGATTTACGATAAACATATGTGCGCTTTGCTCGCTTGCATTTTGCATGACGTAAGAATTTGAGTAGTTTTCAAGCTTTGTTAGCGCGCTGGCAAGCCACTCTGGGTGCCCTGTTAGATAGGCTGCGCCTTTGTCTGCCTTATACTCGCGCTCCCTTGAGATCGCCATTTGGATGACCGTAGCAGCTAGAGGCATCACAACGGCGATGATTAGCATAATTACTGGGTTGGCGTTTCGCTGCGAGTTTTGATTTTGCCCTGCTACGGTGCCTATCTTGGCGAAATTTGCGACCATTGCGATGGCACCAGCTAGTATGGCAGCGACTGAGCCAGTTAGGATGTCGTAGTGTCTTACGTGACTTAGCTCGTGAGCTAGCACGCCTTCGATCTCGTTTTCATTTAATATTTTTAAAAGCCCCTCGGTTACTGCGACGGCTGCGTGGCTTGGGTTGCGGCCTGTGGCAAAGGCGTTTGGCACCTCTTCTGGGATGATGTAAATTTTTGGCATTGGCAAATTCGCCTTTTGTGTGAGGCGAGAGACGATCTCGTAAAGGCCGTGAGCGTTGTTTTCATCGACTGGGATGGCGTTATATCTTTTTAGCACGAGCTTGTCGCTGAAAAAGTAAGAAAAGATATTCATGCCAGCTGCCATCAAAAAGGCGATCATCATGCCTTGTTCGCCGCCCACGTAGCCGCCAACAGCGATAAAAACTAGCATTAAAGCAACCATTAAAAAAGCGGTTTTGAAAATTTCCATTTTTGTCCTTATTCTTTTATAGCATTTGGCAGGATCGCCGCGTCGATCTCAAATTTTGCAAGCTCGCAAAGGCTTGTTTCACTTTCTATCAAAACAGCGATAAGTGCGTCAAATAGGTAGTTTTGCGCAACTTTTGCCAGATCTTTTGCTAGCGTAATATCGGCAATAATAAATTTTGCTCCAGCGGCGTTTGCGATGATAGCTTCGTTGATGTCATTTGCGATGATGCTAAAGTTTGCTCCAGCCTCTAACGCTCTTTTTATCAAATTTCTATCAAATTTAAAGAGATTTTGCCTGCCGCTTGAAATTTCATCTTCGCTTTTGCAAAGAAATAGCGGTTCAAATTTGATCAGCTCATCACCTAAAATTTTCATCTCTCACCCTTTATGCACTCTTTACAGATGTATTTTCCGTCTCTTAGCACCATTTGATCGATGTCGCTAAAGACACCGCATTTGCTGCACTCCTCGAAGTTGCTGGTACTTATCTTGTCGCTTTTTTTTCTATTTTTAAAAAATATGATGTAAATCGCAACCAAAATCGCTACAAAAAGCAAGTATTTCAACGTATCTCCTCTTGGTTTTTGAGATTAAAATATATGTAGTTTCTATTTTTTTCATTATAAATTTGCGCGTCTATGCCTGAAATTTCATCCATGACGCTTGAACCCTTGTAGATGAGAAATTTAGTATCTTCATCGTAAAACCCCTCAGCAAATTTTTATAAGCTCTTTTGTCTTGCTAAGCGCTCTTGAGGTGATGAGATGAGCCGTAAATTTACCTGCAAGCTCGATCTTTTGGCTATGAACTTCTAAATTTTGCAAGCCAAGCTCGATCTTAGCGTAGCTTAGAAATGATGACTTTTTGGCTATCGGCTCAAAAAGATGCCACTTCGTGCGCGGCATCGCAAGGGCTAAAAATATCGCTGGAAAGCCAGCCCCACTGCCCACATCGATCGCCGTTTTGGCGCTTAGGTCAAAAATCTCAAGCGGTTTTATGCTATCAAGCACCTGCTCGCTTATATCTTTATAGTTGCTTAAGCTATGAACCTTATTAAATTTAGCAAAAATTTGAGCGTAAGCCTTTACTTTTTCCTCAAATTCAGCTGGCAAGCAAAGCCCATTTTTCATCACAAGATGTGCCCCATTTGCTCTTTTTTGACCTTTAAGTAGCCTTCGTTAAATTTATTTGGTTTGATGACGATAGGCACGCGTTTTACGATCTTTACTGAGCTTAGTCCGTGAAGTTTTAATGGGTTATTTGTGAGTAAATTTACCTCTTTTATGCCGTAGTGATTTAGGATAAAATCAACCACTTCATACGTCCTCTCATCAGCCTTAAAACCTAACTGGTGATTGGCTTCTATCGTGTCAAAGCCCTTGTCTTGGAGGCTATAAGCGTTTATCTTGTTTAAAAGCCCGATATTTCTGCCCTCTTGACGCAGGTAGATGACCATGCCACCATTTTCTTCGATATATTTTAGGCTCGCTTCAAGCTGGTCGCGGCAGTCGCACTTTAGGCTCCCGATCGCATCGCCAGTTAGGCATTCGGAATGAATTCTAAGATTTACTATTTCGCTCAAAGGCTCTTTGTAGATCACAAGGTGCTCTTTTGCCCCTTCTTTGAAGGCTTGAACCTTATAAGTGCCAAATCTTGAGGGTAGATTTGCGGCATTTGAAATTTCTATTTTCATTTTAAATTTACTCCAACTGTGCTAAACTAGCTAAAAATCACGCATTTTAACAAAGAAAAGGCAAAAATATGTTTAAACGTTTTAGAAGATTAAGAATAAATCCAGCCCTAAGAGACATGGTAAGAGAGACGAGCCTTAGCGTAAATGACTTCATCTATCCGCTCTTTGTGGTCGAGGGCAAAGGCGTTAAAAACGAGATTGCTTCGATGCCAGGCGTTTATCAAATGAGTATCGATGAAATTTTAAAAGAGTGCGAAGAGATAGTAAATTTAGGCATAAAATCGATCATTTTATTTGGCATACCAAGCCTAAAAGATAGCGTTGGCAGCGATGCACTAAGTAGCGACGGCATCATCGCAACCGCACTTAGAGCGATAAAAAGATAAATTTCCAAATTTATTTGTCATCACCGATCTTTGCTTTTGCGAATACACAGACCACGGCCACTGCGGCATAATCGACCACGTGCATAACACGATCGACAACGACGCAACGCTTGAAATTTCAGCTAAGCAAGCCTTGATACACGCTCAAAATGGCGCCGACATGATCGCGCCAAGTGGCATGATGGACGGCATCATCGCAACGCTAAGAGAGACACTTGATAGCAATGGCTTTGAGAATTTACCAGTGATGGCTTACTCAACTGAAATTTGCCTCAGCTTACTACGGACCATTTCGTGACGTGGCGCAAAGCGCTCCAAGCTTTGGCGATAGAAAGAGCTATCAAATGGACAGCGCAAACCGCTTGGAGGCGATCAACGAGAGCTTGCAAGACGAAGCGCAAGGTGCTGATATCTTGATGGTAAAGCCAGCGCTTGCCTATCTTGACATCGTTAGAGAGCTTAAAATTTGACACTTCTGCCACTTTGCGTCTATAACGTAAGCGGCGAGTACGCACTGCTAAAAGCTGGCGCAAAAGCTGGCATCATCGATTACGAGCGCGTCATGATGGAGACCTTGATCGGCTTTAAAAGAGCAGGGGCAAATTTGATCATCACCTATCACGCAAAAGAAGCGGCTAAAATTTTAAGGGGCTAAGATGAGGCACTTTTTGACGCTAAATGACTTTAGCAAAGATGAAATCGAGCAGATGATAAATTTAGCCCGCAAGATCAAAAAAGAGGCGAAGGCTAGAGAATTTAAGCCATATCTCAAAGATCAAAAGCTTGCTATGATATTTGAAAAAAGTTCAACCAGAACTAGAGTGAGCTTTGATGTAGGCATGCATGAGCTTGGCGGATATGCGCTATTTTTAAGTAAAAACGATATACAAATAGGCCGTGGCGAGCCAATCCGTGACACCGCTAGAGTGATAAGCAGGATGTGTGATATGGCTATGCTTAGGGTTGATCGTCACGAAACGTTAGAAGAATTTGCTAAATTTTCAAGCGTGCCAGTGATAAACGGACTAAGCGATAAATTTCACCCAGTGCAGCTCATGGCAGACTATCTAACAATGCTTGAATTTAGCGCAGGCGAAAAGGTTGCATACGTAGGAGATGGCAACAACATGACCCACTCGTGGCTCATGCTAGCAAGCAAACTAGGACTTGAGCTAAGAGTAGCCACCCCAAAAGGCTACGAGGTGGATGCTGAAATTTTAAAAATGGCCAATGAAAACGCAAAAATTTCAGGTGCGAAAATTTTTATCACAAATGATATAAAAGAAGCGGTAAATGGTGCCGATGTAGTTACTACGGACACTTGGGTATCGATGGGGCAAGAGGCCGAGAAAGAAAAGAGGCTAAAAGACTTTGCTGGATACTGCGTGGATGAAAATTTGATGAGCCTAGCTAAAAAAGATGCGATATTTTTGCACTGCTTGCCAGCTTACAGAGGCTACGAGGTGAGCGAGGCGGTCTTTGAAAGGCACGCGGATGAAATTTTAGCGAGGCGGAAAATAGACTTCATGCGCAAAAGGGCGTGATGGTCTGGCTAGATGAGAGAAGAAGATGAGTGAAGAGAAAAGTATATATGATGAGATAGATGAGATCGGTAATAACCTTGGGCTAAGCGAGCCTGAAAAAACGGTCTTTGAGATAGTTTCAACGAAAAATCCAAACGAGCACATTTTAAATTTAAAAAGTGGCTCATGGGACTCGAAAGAGCCGTGGTTTGGCATTGATGAAAATCAAAATTTACATACGGTCATTTCTGTACAATCGCTCTCAGCTTTGATAGAGGCCTTAAAAGAGTCACAAAAAGAGAATTTTGACCTAAGGCTTGAAAAGACGATCTGGCAAAATATCCCAGTTGATTTTAGCGATGTTTGGGTGGTTGCGATGGATGAGATCAAAAAGATCGCTCACGATAAAAAGAGCAGGCAGTTTAACATCGACCTTGATAAGCTGGTAAAAAATATCAAAAAAGAGCATCCAAATTTATTTGTAGATATAAAAGAGATGATCCAAATGGCAAGGAGCAGGGCAGATGATTGATTTTAGCGCGTATGTGAAGTATTCAAGGCCAGGGCCAAGATATACGAGCTATCCGACAGCACCGGAGTTTAGTGATAAATTTAGCTATGAAGCTTACGTAAAAGAGCTTGAAAACCGCGATAAAAAAAGGCCGCTTTCGCTTTATTTGCACTTGCCATTTTGCAGGAGCGCTTGCTATTTTTGTGGCTGTAACGTCATCTACACGAGCAAAGAGGACCGCAAAGAGAGATATATAAGATATATAGAAAAAGAGCTTGAAATTTTAGCTCGCCACCTAGACACCAGTACAGAGGTCTTGCAGATGCACTTTGGCGGCGGCACTCCGACGTTTTATAACGCCGCTCAGCTTGATGAGATCATCAAACTTATCAAGGCTAAATTTAAAAATTTCTCAAAAGAGGCTGAGATAAGCTGCGAGATAGACCCTAGATTTTTGACAAATGAGCAGCTTGATGTGCTAATATCTCACGGATTTAACCGCATAAGCTACGGCGTGCAGGACTTTGATGAGAAAGTGCAAAAAGAAATTCATAGAATTCAGCCTTATGAGATCACTCAAAATGCCGTAAAAATGGCTAGGCAAAAGGGCATAAAATCAATAAATATGGACCTGATCTACGGCCTGCCGTATCAAAGTCTGGAGAGCTTTAAAAAGACGCTTGAGCTTGCTCTTACGCTTGATCCTGACAGGCTTGCAGTATTTAACTACGCTCACGTGCCATGGATAAAAAAATCAATGCGTAAATTTGATGAGACGACCCTGCCAAATCCAGAAGTGAAGCTTGAAATTTTAAAATTTACAGCTGAGTTTTTAACTAAAAATGGCTACAAAATGATAGGAATGGATCACTTTGCAAAGCCAAATGATGAGCTTTTGGTGCTTTGGCAAATGGCACTTTGCATAGAAATTTTCAAGGATATACGACAAAAGGTGGCGCTGATCTTATCGGTATAGGCATCACAAGTATCGGAGAGTGCAAAAGACACTATGCGCAAAATCATAAAGATATGGATGAGTATGAAAAAGCGATCGATAGTGGAAAGTTGCCATACGCAAAGGGAATTTATCTAAGGGATGAAGACTTGCTTAGAAAAAGTGTGATCATGAGTTTGATGAGTAATTTTGGGCTTAATATCAAGGCAGTCGAGGATGAATTTCATATAAATTTCTTTGAACATTTCAAAAATGAGCTTGAAGAGCTAAAGAATTTAAGTGAATTTGTCGATGTTACGACAGATAAAATCAGTGTAAATGAGACAGGAACGCTGATAATACGAAATATTGCAATGTGTTTTGATGAGTATCTTAAGAAAATTCCTGAAAATTTAAGGCGATTTCTAAGACGATATAAAAATTATTTTTTTGTCATAAGGTATTTAAAATACGTTTAATATTTCTTGGTGTATAATTCGCACTAAAAGTCGAGCCAAAGCTTGACAATAAAAAGGTAAAAGGATCTAGTTATGAAAAAGATGTTAGCAATTAGTGCTTTGGCTGCAGCAACGTTGCTGTCTGCTCAAGATGTCCCTTATAGGATTTTTCTAGCTTCATTCGCTCAAGATGATAGCGCTGCTAGAATCGATAGTGCTGTTAGCAAAGTAAACAGCAAAATATCAGATAGCAGACTAACTACTGGCGTTTATGAAGTTGGTGGAAGAAAGTTTTTATATGTTGATACAACTCCAGTTTCTGAAAATGAAGCTAATGAGTTGTTAGCTAAAGTTCAAAATGAGTCAGGTTATAAAGATGCTTTAATGAGAGCTAAGTCACCTGTAACAAATGCTCAGTCAGCTAAAAAATCTAATATAGAGCAAACTATATCAGCAGAGCCTAAAGCAGCAGCTACAGCACAAGCTGATGATAGTGTATTGACTTTGGATCAAGTTGTAAAAACTATTTTAAATGAAAACCCAAGTTTAAAAGCTACAGAATTTAACTACTTACAAGTTGGCAAAGATCTAAAAATAGCTAAAAATGCTTACTATCCAACACTCGATGCGGCTGCTAGAGTAGGATATGAGAGAAAGCGTCTTGATGACGGTCTTACAACAAGAAGAGGCGATGGCAGAGTATCTGGCACATCTTTAACTTTAGTTGAAAACCTTTACAATGGTGGTGCTGATAAAAACAGAATCAACTCTCAAAGCGCAAGACTTGACTCAGCTGCTTACACAGTAGCTCAAGCTGCAGATAGACTAACACTAAGCGCTGCAAATGCTTATTTGCAAGTTCTTCAAACAAAGAGAAATTCTTGACATTGAGGAAGAAAACGTAAAAAGCCACGAAGAAATTTATAGCCAGATCAAAGATAGAGCAAGATCAGGTTACGGCGTAGCTTCTGAAGAGAGACAAGCTGGATCACGCTATACTTTGGCTCAATCAAACTATGTAGCTGCAAAAAATAACTATGAAGATGCACTTTCTACATTTGAAAAACTATATGGAAGAAAAGTTGCAGCTAAAAATCTAGTAATGCCTGAGTTCAACCTGCCGTTACCAAGCACTAAAGAGGCTGTTTATGACAAAGCTGTTCTTTGCAACCCAACACTTCTAGTTCAAAGATCAAACATCGCTATGGCAGAGTCTGTTGTAAAAGAGAAAAATGCACCATTCTTACCAAAACTAGATCTTGTTGTATCAGGTGCTTATGATCACTCAAATGTTTTATATGATGATTATGAAGAGCAAACATTTGACGCTCTTTTAAGACTAAACTATAACCTTTACAACAAAGGTAATGATAAACTTGATAAAGAGAAGAGCCAACTTGCTGTTCAACAAGAGCAACAAACTATGGACAACCTTGTAAGAGAGCTTAAAGAGTCTTTGGAATTTTCATGGCAAAACTATGTTCTTAACCAAGAAAAAATGGGATATCTAAATCAACACGTTGAATATTCAAAAGCTACTCTTGATGCATACCAAGATGAGTTTAGAATTGGTCGCCGCGACCTTATCAACCTACTTGATGCAGAAAACGAATACAACACAGCTTTAAAAGAGATCGCTACAACTGAGACTGCACTATCTTATGCAAAATATAGATTGCTAGATAACATGGGTATGGTTTCAGATAGTTTTGAGCCAGGCTTTGCTAAGAGATATATTCAAGGCGCTTGCAGTATTCAAAACGACTTAAGATAAAAATTTAAAAAGTGATGACCATGAGGGTCAAAGCAAAATTTTGGACGCTTACTTTAAGCGTCCTTTTTTCGTTATTAGCAATAAATGCTGTTGGGGATTTTGTAAAACAAACAACGATAGCAAAGGTGGCTAAAATTTATGGAGAAGATGCAAGAAGAAGGGCATCGGCATTAAATTCTTTAATGACTTCATTGCAAGATGCAACCGAACAAGAGAAATTAATAAAAGTAAATGATTTTTTTAACTCTTTTAGGTGGGTTGATGATATGCAACTTTGGCATAAAAAAGATTACTGGGCTACCAGAATGGAATTTGTAGGAAAAGGCGCTGGTGACTGCGAAGACTACGTTATCGCAAAGTATTTCACCCTAAAGCAACTTGGAATTCCAACTCAAAAATTATACTTCACATACGTTAAAGCCTTAAGATACAACCAAGCACATATGGTTTTGGCATATTATGATACACCAAAGTCTATTCCATTAATTTTAGACAACATAAATGGTAAAATAAAAATCGCAACTCAAAGAACAGACCTCGTGCCAGTTTATAGTTTCAACGGTGATTCGCTATACTTGGCAAAACAAGAAGGTCTTGGTCAGGCAATACCAGGTGGAAATAAAAAACAAAATCCTAAGTGGATGGAACTAATAGATAGGATAGGAAAAGAGGATTTATGACGCTATTTAAACAGATTATGATCGCTGTGATAGCTTTTGGCATCGTGATTTTTATGGCTGTTGGCTACTTAAATTTTAAGAGCCTAAATGGATACATCAACGACCAGCTCGGTGAAAACGCAAGACACACAGCAAACTCACTTGGACTTGCTTTAAAGCCGATTGTTGATCCTGAGGATATGTCTTTAGCACAAACGATGATGAAATTCTATGTTTGATAGCGGCAGATACAAGCTCATTAAACTTGAAGATGTCGATGGTAAGGTACTTATAGAAAATTCTCAACAAACTATCGTTAAAGATATCCCTGAGTGGTTTTATAAGATCGCTAAATTTGAAGCTCCAGTGGCAAGAAGTGAGATCATGACTGGCTGGGCAAAATTTGGCACACTCTATGTTCAAGGCAGTACAGCACTTGCTTACAATGAGCTTTACTCAAACTCAAAAAATATTTTTAACTTTCTAGCTTTAATGATCATCATCGCTCTTATCGTGGCATTTTTTGCCCTCAAGGCGATATTTAGACCACTTGTTAAGGTTCAAGATCAAGCTGAAGCGATACTTGATAATAAATTTATCATTCAAAAGAGAATTCCATTCACAACTGACCTTAAAAAGATGGTGCTCGCCATGAATTCTATGGTTAGCAAGGTTCAAGACATCTTTGAAAGAGAGGCTGCTACACTTAGCAAGTATCAAGAGCTTTTATATAAAGACTCTATGAGCGGCACTTATAATAGAAGGTTTTTCCAAACTGAAATTTAGCGAGTATCTAGCGAGTGAAGAGTATTCAAGCGGTGTTGCATCGCTTATTAGCTTTAAAGATCTAGCTGGATTAAAAGGCGTTCTTGGCTTTGAAAAATGGCAAAGCGTCATCATAAAAATAGCTCAAATTTTACAAGAAAAATCAACCGAAAATGACCAAAATGCGATCGTTGCAAGGCTAAATGACAACGATTTTATCTTGCTTTCTTACGGTAAAAACTTGTCAAATTTCTCAGCTTTAGACGATAAGATCATGGCAGAGTTTAAAAAACTCTATGCAAATTTCTCTATAAATGATAGCGAATGCCCAGTCAATGCTGCTATTGTCGAGTACTCGCCAAGCACTGATATGAGGACACTACTTACATCAGCTGACGTCACTTTGGCTAGTGCAAGACTGGCTGGCTGCTTTACTTGCAAAGAATTTAATGCAAATCAAAACACCCTAGTCATCGGCAAAGAGAAATACAAAGAGCTTATCTTTGACTCTATAAAAGAGGATAAATTTAAATTTGCAGCTCAAAAAGTAGTTGGTTTTGACTCAAGCTTTGAGCAGTATGAACTTTATCTAAGGCTCGTTGATAGCGAAGGCAAATGGCGTATGGCATCATACTTTATGCCGATGGTAAATGAGCTAAATTTAGGTGCGATGCTTGATCTTCATATCCTAAATAGGATCGCTAGAATTTTGCCTGAAAATATCTTGCCTCAAGGAAGCTTGGCGATGAAATTTAGGAAAAGAGATATTAAGTTCGGATGAAAATTTCTCAAAACTTGAAGCTACGCTTAAGAAAATCGCTCGAAATTTCAAAATCTAAAAACTATATAGAAATTCCAAACAAAGACGATATTAGTATCGAAAGTATAGTTAGACTTACTAAAAAATTAAAAGAACTCGGCTTTGGTTTTGGATTTGACCACTTTGATCTTAATGCAAAAGGCATTGAGAAGTTAAAAGAATTTAATCCAGACTACGTAAAGATCCAGTCAAATGTCTTAATCGACTTTTTAAGTGATAAATCAGGAGCAAACACAAAACAATCACTAGATGTTGTTTTAAGCTCAAAAGATATCATTTTGATTGCGATTGGTGTTGAGAGTGAAGAGCAAAAGAGTAAGCTAATTGAGCTTGGCATTAAAAATATGCAAGGAATTTACATAGATGAAATCAAAAATATTGGATGATAGATGCATAGCGATAAGATAAAAGACGAACTGCTTCAATGTTTGGTGATCTTTACCAAACTTCACAATAACCCATATAGTGCCGATGCTTTGACTATCGGTCTGCCCGTAAAAGATGGCGAAGAGATCGAGCTTTTTTCACTAAAGAGCTCGAAGTCTTTATTTTCTCGTGCAGCTTCACGTGCTGGTTTTGCATCGACGCTTGTCAGAAAAGATCTTGATCAAATTTCGCCTTTAGTTTTGCCTTGCATTTTGATGCTTAGAGGCAAAAAAGCTTGCATCTTGCAATCTTTCAGCGAAGACAAAAAGATGGCAAACATCATCACGCCTGATCTTTCAACTGGCACTAGTACGATAGAAACAAGTAAGCTAAAAGATGAGTATTTAGGCTATGCTTATTATCTAAAACGTGAATTTGTCCAGAAGATACAAGCTCGACAAAGCTTATCGACGCTGGCAATGACCACTGGTTTTGGGGCACTTTAAAGCGCTCTAAGAAAATTTCACTTTGACGTCGTGATAGCAAGCTTTATCATAAACTTATTTGTCCTTGCAAGCCCACTCTTTACGATGAACGTCTATGACCGCGTTGTGCCAAATAACGCAGTTGAGACACTTTGGGTTCTAGCGCTTGGCGTGAGCGTCGTTTATGGCATCGATCTATTTTTAAAATTTGTTCGTTCATATTTTCTTGAGATCGCAGGCAAGAAGAGCGATATCATTATGAGCTCGATCCTCTTTGAGCGCGTAATGGATATGAAATTTAGCAATAAGCCAAAGTCGGTTGGTTCATTTGCTAGCAACTTGAAAGAATTTGACACAGTTAGAAATTTCTTCTCATCTGCGTCGCTTGCTGCCATTGTGGATCTGCCATTTGCGTTAATCTTCTTGATAGTTACCTACTTTATAGGAAGCTACCTTGTGCTTGTGCCTATCGTTATTATGATAGCTATTTTGTGCTACACATTTTTTATAAAAGATCCGCTTCAAAACGCGATTAAAAGCACATTTGAAGCTTCAGCTATGAAAAATGGAATTTTGATAGAGAGCCTTAGCAGCTTAGAGACCATTAAAACTCTTGGTGCTAGCGGCCATGTGCAGTGGAACTGGGAAGAGGCGACTGGTGAGATAGCAAATAGAAGTATCAAATCAAAAATAATAACTACTTCAATCACGACAGTTACGTCGTTTTTGGTGCAGTTAAATACTATCGCCATCATCGTTCTTGGTGTTTATATGATACAAGATACGCACCTTACAATGGGTGGTTTGATCGCTGCTGTTATGCTTAGCTCTCGTGCAATCGCCCCTATGGGTCAAGTAGCCTCACTAGCTGCAAATTTTCGAGCAGACAAAGACAGCTTATCAAAGCCTTAGCAAGATCATGCAGATGCCAGTTGAAAGACCTGAGGGCAAGAAATTTGTTAGAAGAAATTCTTTTGATGGCAAGATAGAGTTTAAAAATGTTAGCTTTACATATCCAGATACTACAAAAGGCTCGCTTGATAGGATAAATTTTGTCATTCAGCCGGGTGAGAAAGTAGGCATCATCGGTAGAAATGGCTCTGGTAAGACAACCTTGCAAAAGATAATCCTAGGTCTTTACGCACCGACTGAGGGCTCAGTGCTAATTGATGGTATCGATATAAATCAAATAGACCCAGCTGACCTTAGAAGAAATATCGGCTACGTGCCACAAGATGTTGTGCTATTTAAGGGAACGGTTAGAGAAAATATCGTTCAAAAAGCTCCTTATGTCGATGATATGCAGATCATTAAGGCGGCTAAGGTAAGTGGCGTCGATGAATATGTCAATGCTCACCCGCTTGGTTTTGATATGCCAGTATTTGAAAGAGGTGATGGCATTAGCGGCGGTCAGCGTCAAAGTATAGCTGTGGCTAGGGCATTTTTGCTTGATAGTCCTATTATCTTGCTTGACGAGCCTACAAATTCAACTAGATAACACTGTTGAGAGCAAGCTAAAAGCAAATTTAAAGGTAAATACCGTAAATAAAACCATGATTTTAGTAACTCACAGAACATCGATGCTCGATCTTGTAGATAGGCTCATAGTGATGGACAACGGCAAAATTTTACTAGATGGTCCAAGAGACGAAGTTTTAGCTAGACTTAGTGGGAAGTGATTATGCAAGAAGATATAAAAAATCAACAAAATGAAAATTTAAAGCCAGACGAAAAGCCGGTTCAAAAAAGCGACATAAAAGAGCAAGAGAGCGCTGGAGATCAAATTTTAAATAGCGTAGATGGCATCAAGTCAAACATCCAAGCTAAAAACTACGATGCCTATGACTTAAAATTTATGTCAAGCCTCTCAGAAGCGGTTTTGGCAAAGGCTCCATCAACCTCAAAAAAGATACTTTATGCAGTTAGTATAACTGTATTTTGGCTACTTTTGTGGGCTTCATGGGCACAGATAGATGAGATAACAAGAGGTAGCGGCAAGATCATCCCATCAGGTAAAAACCAAGCGATACAAAATCTTGAGGGTGGTATAGTAGATCAAATTTTTGTAAAAGAGGGCGATGAGGTTAAAAAAGATCAAATTCTAATCAGGCTTGATAATAAAAATTTTACAAGTAGCTACGGCGAGTCAAAGCTAAGACTTGATGAGCTTCAGGCTAAATTTATGAGGCTTGATGCTGAAGCAAATGATAAAGAATTTGACTATAACGAAACAAGAGATATGAACAATAGCAAAGCTGTAAGATACGAGATAAGCTTGCATAACTCAAACATCGATCACTTGAATGAGCAAATAGGAATTCTAACAGAGCAGATCCATCAACGCCAAAGTGAGCTAAATGAGCTTAGAAATAAAATTTCTCAAACTCAAAATAGTTATAACCTTGTTTTAAAAGAAAAAGCGATCATGGAGCCTATCTTTAAAAAAGGTCTTGTTAGTGAGGTCGAGTATATCCAGCTTCAAAGACGCGTAAATGACCTAAAGGGCGAGCTTGACGCATCTGTGCTTGCCGTGCCAAGGGTCGAATCAACCATAAAAGAGGCGAAAAATAAGATAGAAGAGGCAAAGCTGGCGTTTAAAAATAATGCAAAAAAAGAGCTAAACGAAGTCTCTGCTGAGATCGCAAGGATAAACGAGTCGCAAATCAGCCTAAGCGATAGGGTTGAAAGAACTTATGTGAGATCTCCTGTAAATGGTATCGTTAGTAAAATGATGGTGCATACTGTCTCAGGCGTTATCAAGCCAGGTGAAAACATAGCTGAGATCGTCCCACTAGAAGATAAGCTCATCGCAGAGGTAAAGGTTAAGCCAGCTGACGTTGTGTTCTTAAGACTCTGGACTTGATACGATGGTTAAATTTACGGCGTATGATTTTAGTATTTATGGCGGCTTAAAAGGCAAAGTAACGCAGATCAGTGCCGATACCGAGACAAATGAAAAAACAGGCGAGAGCTACTATCTAGTCAGGATAGAAACTGAGAAAAACTATCTTGGTAGCGAAGAGAAGCCACTTAGGATCAAGGTTGGTATGATAGTTTCAGCTGATATCATCACTGGTAAAAAGACGATACTTGACTATCTGTTAAAACCTATCTTAAAAGCAAAACAAAACGCTTTAACGGAGCGATAATGCAAAAGTCAGCTAGCTTTGAGCGAAATTTTAGCGAATATCAAATTTCAAGAGCAAAGCTGGCTGAGGAATTTGTCATTGTAAATGATGGCAAAATATGCGATCTAATCGGAAGAGAGGTCGTCAAATTTCTCTTTAAAGACTGTGAAAAAAGCTTTGATGAGATGAGAAATTTAAAAAGAGAAGAGCATATCAGCTTAGCTAGGCTAAAGATAGAAGATGAGCTAGTAAGCAGCATCAAAATATCTATTAGTGGCTACGATGAAAGCAGCGATAGCTTGGACTTTGATCTAAATTTACTATCTCTTAGTGTGCCATATAGATACGCCATATCAAATGGTTGTTTTGAGATGAGTATCTTTTTAAAAGAAGACAAAGAAGTGGTTGAGAAATTCTTATCCACTTTTAGTTATAAATTTGAGGCAAATAGTGGCAAGGAGCGCTACTTAATCGTTTTCGTAAATGAGTCAAAATTTACGAGCAAACCTATATGTGATATAAGGAAATAAGGTTATGAATGTGGTTTTTTTTACTCAAAATGGTTCGCTTAATAATCTTTGGCGAGGGTATTTTTCAGATGATAGTGTGAAATTTACTCACAATAAAAAGGATTTTTTTGCAAATTTAAACGACGAGGTCGATATCGTCGGTATCGATACAAATGCTTTTAAAGATAGCCTTGATGAAAATATTAAAACCATTCATGAAAGTTTTCCAAATATAAAATGTCTAATCCTTGCAAACGAACCAAAATTTTAGTGAAGGCAAACATCTGCTGGCTCTTGGTGTCAAAGGATATGCAAACTCACACATGAGAAAGACACACTTTGAAGATGCCTTTGAGACAATTTTAAATGGCAAAGTTTGGCTTTATCCAGAATTTATCCAAGCGATGATCGGAGAACTAACGGGCTCATATATAAATAATGAAAGTGAAACCTTAGAGAAAAAGTCTGATCTAAGCGAGCTTAGCTCACGCGAAAAAGAGATCGCAAACTTAATCTACCAAGGTCTAACAAACAATGAAATTTCAGAGCAAACAGGCATTACTTTAAGGACGGTAAAGGCGCACACTACGTCGATTTACAGCAAGCTAAATGTGAAAGATAGAATAGGTCTTGTGCTTTTGATGAAGCAGCTGCATGTGTAAAATTTTGCTTCTTTTCTTTTTTGCTTCTTTTCTTTTTGCAAATAATTTTGAAATTTCTCCAAAAAATATATCTCAGTGCAAAAATCAAATTTGCAAAAATATCCTAAATCACTATGCAAATTTTATGAAAAAAATAGAACACGAAAGCTTTATCAGAAAGCTAGAGCTCAGTAAATTCATATCTAAATTCTTTGATGCCAAGATATGATGATTTTTACAATACAAATGTCGATGTGTGGAGCACTAGGAGCGAGTTTTTAAGGAGAGGTGGCGGAGACTGTGAGGAGTACGCGATATCAAAGCGTGATAGCCTAAAAGATCTTGGTGTAGATAATCAAAAATGCCTTCTAGTCGTTCAGGAAAAAAATACGAAAAAATATCATATGGTGCTAGCTGTTTGGGAAAATTTACACAAAGAGCCTTTGATACTAGATAATCTAAGCTTTAGAGTTTTGCCGCTTTCGAAGCGTTATGACCTTGTGCCAGAGTATTGCTTGATGGATGGAAAATATTTTAAGATAAAAAAAGATGGAATAAATTTAGAGCCAGTAAATATAAGAATGCAAACTTATGAAAATTTTGATAAAAAAGGAAAAAGAAGAGAAATTTTGGAAGAATTAATCTTCCAAGTCGATGTCTATTTTTTCAACATTTGTTGTAATATCTTTAGTATTTTTCTCAATGTTGTGTTTATTTTTCTCGATTAGTGATCTGTTTTGACCTATAAGGTCTCTATTTTCTTTGATGCCATCACTGTTTTGCTCGATCATCTTACTTAGCGTCGCTATCTTTTTTTCATAGCGGATCATTAAGAAGTAGATCACGTAAATTAGCAGTAAAATTACCGCCCAAGGTAAAAATTGCATATTAAATCCTTTATAATTTTTCGTAATTATAGAAATTTTAGCTTTTAAAAAAAATAAAACTATGAAAATATGAAATTTTATATATGTAAAATTTTATCTTAGATTTTTGGTAAAAGGGGCTCAGATTAGTGGGCTGTTTTTGAAATTTTTATAAATTTCATCTAATTTTGATTGCAAAAAAGTTAGATGAAATATTTTTCAAAATCTCCTTGACTTTTATTTTATTTTGGGCTATAATTGCCACTTCACAAAACAGGTGCTGGTGTAGCTCAGTTGGTAGAGCTACTGCCTTGTAAGCAGTGGGTCGGCGGTTCAAGTCCGTTCACCAGCTCCATTTTGTAACAGTGTTTGACCAGAAAATACCAAAATAACTTATTAATGTTTAAGGTGAGATACTCAAGCGGCCAACGAGGGCAGACTGTAAATCTGCTGACTATGTCTTCCGTGGTTCGAATCCACGTCTCACCACCATTGTTATGCGGGAGTAGCTCAGTTGGCTAGAGCATCAGCCTTCCAAGCTGAGGGTCGCGGGTTCGAGCCCCGTTTCCCGCTCCAAAATTTGGGAAAGTAAACTGGGAGCTGTATCTAGATTTTACTAAACACAGTTATTCCATCTTTATTTTCATGAATTTTTAGTTGTTTGTATGTTGATTAAAATCATCTCAGCCAAGCGTTTTTCGCTCATATGGCTCAGAGGTAGAGCACTTCCTTGGTAAGGAAGAGGTCGCGGGTTCAAGTCCCGCTATGAGCTCCACTGGTTTATATGATTTTATATTACTATACGAATTTGAATTAGATAAAGACACATATCATAACGGAGGAAAAGATGGCTAAAGAAAATTTTCACGCAACAAGCCACACGTAAACATAGGCACTATCGGTCACGTTGACCATGGTAAAACTACTTTAACAGCTGCAATATCTGCTGTTCTTTCACGCAAAGGTCTTGCTGAGCTAAAAGATTATGATAATATTGATAATGCTCCAGAAGAGAAAGAGCGTGGTATTACAATTGCTACTTCACACATTGAGTATGAGACAGAAAAACGTCACTATGCTCACGTTGACTGCCCAGGCCATGCCGACTATGTAAAGAATATGATTACAGGTGCTGCTCAAATGGATGGCGCTATTCTAGTTGTTTCTGCAGCAGACGGCCCAATGCCACAAACAAGAGAGCACATCTTGCTATCTCGCCAAGTTGGTGTTCCTTATATCGTTGTTTTCATGAACAAAGCAGATATGGTTGATGACGCTGAGTTACTTGAACTAGTTGAAATGGAAATTCGCGAACTACTTAACCAGTACAACTTCCCAGGTGATGATACTCCAATAGTTTCTGGTTCAGCACTTAAAGCTCTTGAAGAGGCAAAAGCTGGACAAGATGGCGAATGGTCAGCAAAAATTATGGAACTAATGGATGCGGTTGATAGCTATATCCCAACTCCAGTTCGTGCTACAGACAAAGATCTTCTTATGCCAATCGAAGACGTTTTCTCAATTTCAGGTCGTGGTACAGTTGTAACAGGTAGAATTGAGAAAGGTGTTGTTAAAGTTGGTGACACAATAGAAATCGTTGGTATCAAACCTACACAAACAACAACAGTTACTGGTGTTGAGATGTTTAGAAAAGAGATGGATCAAGGTGAAGCTGGCGATAATGTTGGTGTTCTTCTTCGTGGTACTAAAAAAGAAGACGTTGAACGTGGTATGGTTCTTTGCAAACCTAAATCAATTACTCCTCACACAAAATTTGAGGGTGAGGTTTATATTCTAACTAAAGAAGAGGGTGGTCGCCATACTCCTTTCTTTAACAACTATAGACCACAATTCTATGTAAGAACAACTGATGTTACTGGTTCTATTACATTGCCAGAAGGTACAGAGATGGTTATGCCAGGTGATAACGTAAGAATTTCTGTTGAGCTTATCGCTCCAGTTGCACTAGAAGAAGGTACTCGTTTTGCTATCCGTGAAGGTGGTAGAACTGTTGGTTCAGGTGTTGTTTCAAAAATACTTGGTTAATTTATAAAATTATGCCAAAGGGGAAACCCTTTGGCTTTCTATAAGGAATATATATGAGAATTAAAATCGGTTTAAAATGCTCTGAGTGTGGTGATATCAATTATACTACTACAAAAAACAGCAAAACCACTACAGATAAGGTTGAGCTCAAAAAATATTGCCCAAGATTAAAAAAACATACTGTTCATAAAGAAGTTAAGTTAAAAAGCTAATTAAGAATAAGTAGCTATTAGGGCAATAGCTCCAACGGTAGAGCGCTGGATTCCAAATCCAATGGTTGGGGGTTCGAATCCCTCTTGCCCTGCCACAATTAAGGTTAAGATTATGGAAAAATTTATAAATTATATAAAGCTATCTAAATTGGAAATAATGAAAGTTATCTTTCCTACTAAAGAACAAATTAGAAATGCTTTTATTGCAGTTTTTATCGTGGTCGCTGTTGTTTCACTTTTTTTAGCTCTTGTTGATGTTATTATGTCCTTTGTTCTTTCTAAAGTTATATAGGATAGGGAAAAATAATGTCACACAAATGGTATGCTATACAAACTTACGCTGGTAGCGAAATGGCAGTAAAAGAGGAATTGAAAATTTTAGTTAGAGATCACGGTATTGAAGATCAGCTAAAAGAAGTTATAGTTCCTACAGAAGACGTAATAGAGATAAAAAACGGTAAGCAAAAAATTAATGAAAGAACTCTTTATCCTGATATGCTTTTGCATGTTTAGATCTTGATACAGCTCTTTGGCATAAGATTCAGTCTTTACCAAAGGTTGGACGTTTTATTGGTGAGGCTAAAAGCCTACACCATTGACTGAAAAAGATATAAATACTATCTTGGAGAAAGTTCAAAAAAGAGCGGCACCAAAACCTAAAATATTTTTTGAGGATGGTGAAAGCGTTCGCATAACAGAAGGTCCTTTTGCTAACTTTACAGGTATCGTTGAAGAATACGATATGATACATGGTAAGCTTAGACTCAATGTTTCTATTTTTGGTAGAAGTACCCCTGTTGATATTTTGTATTCACAAGTTGAGAAGATAATTTAAGGAGCAAGAAATGGCTAAAAAAGTTATAGGTGAAATAAAATTACAAATTGCCGCAACAAAAGCAAATCCTAGCCCGCCAGTTGGTCCAGCATTAGGACAAAAAGGCGTTAATATTATGGAATTTTGTAAAGCCTTTAATGAAAAAACAAAAGATATGGTTGGATTTAATATCCCGGTCGTTATAACAGTTTATGCTGATAAAAGTTTTACATTTATCACAAAACAACCACCTGCTACAGATCTTATTAAGAAGGCTGCGGGTATAACAAAAGGAACAGATAATCCTTTAAAAAATAAAGTAGGTAAATTAACAAAAGCTCAAGTTTTAGAAATTGTTGAGAAAACTTGTTGATTTAAATACAAATGATAAAGAGCAAGCAGCTAAGATTATTGCTGGTTCAGCTCGTTCAATGGGTGTCGAAGTAGTAGACTAAAACCTTTACCGTCAGGTTGATTTTCAAAAGACGGAAGCAATTTATATGCGGAGAAATTTACTGGGAAAAACTAGTAAGAGATTTCAAGAATTGCTCAAAAAAGTAGAGCAAGATAAAATTTATAACCTTAGCGAGGCTATTGATACAGTTAAAACTTTAGCTTCTGCTAAATTTTAATGAGACAGTTGAGATTGCATTGAAGTTAAATGTTGATCCAAGACATGCTGACCAAATGGTTCGTGGTTCAGTTGTTTTACCTGCTGGTACAGGTAAAGTTGTAAGAGTTGCTGTTATAGCAAAAGACGCTAAAGCTGATGAGGCAAAAGCTGCTGGTGCCGATATAGTTGGTGCTGATGATCTAGTTGAGGATATCCAAAAAGGTGTAATGAATTTTGATGTTCTTATAGCTACTCCAAATTTTAATGGGTCTTGTAGGCAAAGTCGGTAGAATTTTAGGACCTAAAGGTTTAATGCCAAATCCAAAAACTGGAACAGTTACAATGGATGTTGCACAAGCTGTTAATAATGCAAAAAGTGGTCAAGTAAATTTCCGTGTTGATAAGCAAGGAAATATACATGCAGGTCTTGGTAAGGTCAATTTTACTAAAGAACAATTAAATGAAAATATTTCAACATTTATTAAAGCTATTAATAAACATAAACCTGCTACTGCAAAAGGTAGATATGTAAAAAATGCTTCATTGTCTTTAACAATGAGCCCTTCTGTAACTCTTGATACTCAAGAAGTTATGGATTTAAAATAAGAATTTAGAGAAATTTATATCTTAGATTGGAGATAGCCGAGGCCATTGGGCTTAATTGATTCGACCCGCTCTGCTTGAAATTACCGGTCGGAAAGGAGAAAAAGTGACACGTAACGAAAAAACTGAAGTTGTTGCAAAATTAGAGAGTGAATTTAAAACTGCTGAAGCTATTGTAGTTTGTGACTATCGTGGTCTTTCAGTTAAAAAACTTGAAGTTTTAAGAAATTCTGCAAAAGAACAAAATGTAAAAGTTCAAGTTATTAAAAATACTCTTGCAAATATTGCTCTTAAAAATTCTGATAAAGTCGGAATGGAACTCAAAGATACAAATATCTATCTTTGGAGTGAAGATCAATTGGCAGTAACTAAAGTAGCCGCAAAATTTGAAGAGTTAAATTCAGATCTTTTCAAAATTAAAACAGCTTATATTGATGGCGAAGTTGCAAGCGTTGATAAAGTTAAAGCTCTATCTAAAATGCCTAGCCGTGATGAGCTTATTGCGATGCTTTTGCAAGTTTGGAATGCGCCAATTCAAAATTTCACAATTGGTTTGAATGCGCTTAAAGAGAAAAAAGAACAATCAGCTTAATTAAATTAAAAAAATAATAAGGATTAAAAATGGCAATTACAAAAGAAGACGTATTAGAGTTTATATCTAATCTTTCTGTACTTGAACTTAGCGAACTTGTAAAAGAGTTTGAAGAGAAATTTGGTGTTAGCGCAGCTCCTGTAATGGTAGCTGGTGGTGCAGTTGCTGCTGGTGGTGCAGCTGCTGCTGAAGAAAAAACAGAATTTAACATTGTTCTTGTTGATTCTGGTGATAAGAAAATCAACGTTATTAAGGTTGTTAGAGCACTTACTGGTCTTGGTCTTAAAGAGGCTAAAGACGCAGTTGAAGGAACTCCATCTGTTCTTAAAGAAGGCGTTAGCAAAGACGAAGCTGAAGCAGCTAAAAAAGAGCTTGAAGAGGCTGGTGCTAAGGTTGAACTTAAATAATTTTTTATTATTTAGGCTTAATATTTCAAGAGAGAGCAGAGGCTCTCTCTTTTTAAATTTTAGATGCCTTGTAAAAGGCTATACTTTTCTTTCAAAATTACCACGAGGTAGATGCAATGTTAAATAGCTTATACTCAGGAAATCGTCTTAGAGTTGACTTCTCTAATGTCGTTAAAGAGATAGACGTTCCGAACCTACTACAACTACAAAAAAAGAGCTTTGATAATTTTTTAAATCTAAATAACAATCAGACAGAAAGCGGTATCGAAAAAGTTTTTAAGTCGATTTTCCCTATACATGATCCGCAAAATCGTTTGACTTTAGAATATGTTAGCTCAGAGATTGGAAAACCAAAATATACAATCAGAGAGTGCATAGAAAGAGGTCTTACATACTCTGTAAATTTAAAGATGAAAATACGCCTTATTGTCCATGAAAAAGATGATAAGACTGGTGATAAAGTTGGCGTTAAAGATATAAAAGAGCAAGAAATTTTTATACGTGAAATTCCATTGATGACAGATAGAATTTCATTTATTATAAATGGTGTTGAGCGTGTTGTTGTAAATCAACTTCATAGAAGCCCTGGTGTTATCTTTAAACAAGAAGAGAGTGCGACTGTTGCAAATAAACTTATCTATACAGCTCAAATAATCCCAGATCGCGGATCTTGGTTGCACTTTGAATATGATACAAAAGATATTTTATATGTCAGGATAAATAAGCGCAGAAAAGTGCCTGTAACTATCTTGTTTAGGGCATTAGGATATAAAAAACAAGACATTATTAAGCTATTTTATCCAATACAAAATTTCAGTTATTAAAAATAATAAATTTTTAACTCTTTTCAATCCAGAGGATTATCTAGGAAGAGTTGAGTATGATATAAAAAATGAAGATGGAGAGATTCTTCACCAAGCTGGCAAGCGTCTAACAAAGAAAAAAGCCGATAAATTAATCGAAGATGGTGTTAAATTTTGTTGAGTATCCAATAGAAGCACTTATTGGTAGATATTTGGCAAACCCTGTGATAAACACAGAAAGCGGCGAAATTTTATATGACACACTATCTGCTCTTGATGAGAATAAACTGGCAAAAATTTTAGCTGAGCATGAAAGTATCGAGATCATAAATAACTCCGCAGCCGGTGTTGATGACGCTATTATAAATTCATTTATCGCTGACAATGATATGCTTAAAGTTTTAAAACAAACTGAGGGTGTAGATGATGAAAATGACCTTGCTGCTATTAGAATTTACAAGGTTATGAGACCTGGCGAGCCGGTAGTTAAAGAGGCTGCAAAAAGCTTTGTAAATGATATATTGTTTAACCCTGAAAGATATGACCTAACAAAAGTTGGTCGTATGAAGATGAACCACAAGCTTTCGCTTGATGTGCCAGAGTATGTTACTTTGCTAACTAGCGAAGATATCATCAAAACTGCAAAATATCTTATAAAAGTTAAAAATGGACAAGGCCACATTGACGACCGCGACCACCTTGGCAACCGCCGTATAAGATCGATCGGTGAGCTACTTGCTAGCGAGCTTCACCTTGGTTTTGTTAAGATGCAAAAGGCTATCCGTGATAAATTTACAAGCCTGAGCAATAACACTGATGAGATCATGCCTTATGATCTCATCAATCCGAAAATGATCACAGCGACAATTATGGAATTTTTCACAGGCGGTCAGCTAAGCCAGTTTATGGATCAGACAAACCCACTTAGTGAGGTTACTCACAAGCGCCGTCTATCTGCACTTGGCGAGGGCGGCTTGGTAAAAGAGCGTGCTGGATTTGAGGTGCGTGACGTTCACCCAACTCACTACGGCAGAATTTGTCCGGTTGAGACCCCAGAAGGTCAAAATATCGGTCTTATAAACACTCTTTCAACTTATGCAAAAGTAAATGAGCTTGGCTTTGTTGAGGCACCTTATAAAAAGGTCGTTGATGGCAAGGTGACTGATGAGATAGTCTATCTAACTGCAACTCAAGAAGAGGGCAATGTTATCGCTCCAGCATCAACTAAACTTGATGAAAATGGACATATCGTTGAGGATTTGATCGAGGTTAGAAAAGAGGGCGAGATGATGCTTGCTCGTAGAGAAGATGTTACCCTGATCGACCTTTGCTCTGGTATGATAGCTGGTGTTGCAGCTTCGCTTATCCCATTCCTTGAGCACGATGACGCTAACCGTGCGCTTATGGGCTCAAACATGCAGCGTCAAGCAGTGCCTTTGCTTCGCTCGACAGCTCCTATCGTAGGAACAGGCATGGAGAGCGTTATCGCAAGAGATGCCTGGGAGAGCGTAAAGGCAAGACGTGGCGGCGTGGTTGAAAAGGTTGATAATAAAAATATCTTTATCCTTGGTGAAGATGAAGCTGGTCCATATATCGATCACTACTCTTTAGAGAAAAATTTAAGAACAAACCAAAATACGACATTTTCACAACATCCGATCGTTAAAAAAGGCGATGAGATCGTTGCTAATCAAATCATAGCTGATGGCCCAAGTATGGAAAAAGGCGAGCTAGCTATCGGTAAAAACGCGCTAATCGCATTTATGCCTTGGAACGGCTACAACTACGAGGACGCGATCGTTATTAGTGAAAAAATGATACGCGAAGATGCCTTTACAAGCGTTCACATCTACGAAAAGAGATCGAGGCTCGTGAGCTAAAAGATGGCGTTGAAGAGATAACAAAAGATATACCAAATGTCAAAGAAGAGGAGCTTATGCACCTTGATGAAAGTGGTATCGTTAAAATCGGTACAGAGATTAAGCCTGGTATGATTTTAGTTGGCAAAGTATCGCCAAAAGGCGAGGTTAAGCCAACTCCAGAAGAAAGACTTTTGCGTGCGATCTTTGGCGAAAAAGCTGGCCACGTGGTAAATAAATCACTATATGCTTCAGCTTCGATGGAAGGCGTAGTTGTTGATGTTAAAATTTTCACCAAAAAAGGTTATGAAAAAGATAGCAGAACAAACAAGGCTTATGAAGAGGAGAAGACACTTTTAGAAAAAGAGCACCACGATAGATTGCTTATGCTTGACCGCGAAGAGATGCTAAAAGTTACAGCGCTTCTTTCTAAAAACCAACTAGCGAGCGATCAAGAGGTAAATAAAAAAGAGTATAAAAAAGGCTCAAAGATTAACAAAGCCGACTTTGAGAATATCAACAGATTTACCCTAAACGCTATCGTAAAGAGCTTTTCAAAAGATATCCAAAAGAAATATGATGAGCTAAAAAATTACTTCCAAAATGAGAAGAAAAAGCTTAAAGAAGAGCACGACGCTAAGATAGAAATTTTAGAAAAAGATGACATTTTACCAAGCGGCGTTGTAAAACTTGTAAAAGTTTATATAGCTACAAAACGCAAACTAAAAGTTGGCGATAAGATGGCTGGACGTCACGGCAACAAAGGTATCGTTTCAAATATCGTTAGAGAAGTCGATATGCCTTATCTTCCAAGCGGTCAGATCGTAGATATCGTGCTAAACCCACTAGGCGTTCCAAGCCGTATGAATATCGGTCAAATTTTGGAGAGCCACCTTGGTCTTGTTGGCTACCGCTTAGGCGAGCAGATCAATGAAATTTTTGAGACCAAAAAGGGCGAGTGGATAAAAGAGCTAAGAGCTAAGATGATAGAGATAGCAGGCGTTGCTAAGCTAATGGACGCTAAAAAAGCTCTTGGTAAGATGAGCGATGAGAAGCTTCTTGAGTATGCAAAAGATTGGAGTAATGGCGTAAGATTTGCAACTCCAATTTTTGAAGGCGTTAAGGCTGACGAATTTGCGAAATTATTTGAGATGGCAAAGATAGATAGTGACGGCAAAACTGAGCTATATGACGGACGCACAGGCTCAAAGATAAGAGAACGCGTTAATGTTGGTTGTATGTATATGCTAAAACTTCACCACTTGGTTGATGAAAAAGTTCACGCAAGAAGTACCGGACCATACAGCCTTGTTACACAACAACCAGTCGGCGGTAAGGCGCTATTTGGTGGTCAAAGGTTTGGTGAGATGGAGGTTTGGGCACTTGAGGCTTATGGTGCTGCTCATACACTAAGAGAGATGCTAACTGTAAAATCAGACGATGTTGAGGGAAGACTTTCTGCTTACAAAGCTTTAACAAGAGGTGAAAACGTTCCTGAGACTGGTATCCCTGAGACGTTCTTTGTTCTAACAAACGAGCTAAAATCACTAGCTCTTGATGTGGAAGTATATGATGAGGATGAGACAAATGAAACTAACTAATTTAAAACCAGTTGAGATAAAAGAAGAGCATAGACCTCGTGATTTTGAAGCTTTCCAACTTCGTTTAGCAAGTCCTGAGAAGATAAAATCTTGGAGCTATGGCGAGGTTAAAAAACCAGAAACTATCAACTACCGCACGCTAAAACCTGAGCGTGACGGTTTGTTTTGTGCCAAAATTTTCGGACCGATCCGTGATTATGAGTGTCTTTGTGGTAAATATAAAAAGATGCGCTACAAAGGTATCAAGTGCGAAAAGTGCGGCGTTGAAGTAACAACATCTAAAGTTCGTCGCTCTCGCATGGGTCACATCGAGCTTGTAACTCCAGTGGCTCATATCTGGTATGTAAATTTCTTGCCAAGCCGTATAGGTGCGCTTCTTGGTATCAAGATGAAAGACCTTGAGCGCGTACTTTACTATGAGGCATACATTGTTGATAATGCTGGCGAGGCTTATTATGACAATGAGAAATTCTAAAAAAGTTGAAAAATACGATGTTTTAAACGAGGAGCAATATCAAAGCTTAGCTTCAAGATATGAAGAGACTGGCTTTAGCGCTAGAATGGGTGGCGAGGTCATCTATGATATGCTAGCTGAGCTTGATCTAACTCGAAATTTTAAATCAGCTACAAGAAGAGATGGAGGCTACAAATTCTGAGGCTAAGAAAAAGACTATCGTAAAACGCCTAAAAGTTATCGAGAGCTTTTTAAATTCAGGCAACCGCCCAGAGTGGATGATGATAACAAATTTACCAGTTCTTCCGCCTGATCTTAGACCTCTTGTTAATCTTGATGGCGGTAAATTTGCTGTTTCAGATGTAAATGATCTATATCGCCGTGTAATAAATAGGAATAGCCGTCTAAAACGCCTACTTGAGCTTGACGCACCTGAAATTATTATCAGAAACGAAAAGAGAATGCTCCAAGAGGCTGTTGATGCGCTATTTGACAATGGCCGTAGAGCAAATGCGGTAAAAGGTGCAAATAAACGCCCACTAAAATCACTAAGTGAGATCATCAAAGGTAAGCAAGGCCGCTTCCGTCAGAATTTGCTAGGTAAGCGTGTTGATTTCTCTGGACGTTCTGTTATCGTCGTTGGTCCAAAGCTAAAGATGGATCAGTGCGGTCTTCCAAAGAAGATGGCTTTAGAGCTATTTAAGCCACATTTGCTTGCTCGCCTTGAAGAAAAAGGCTATGCGACAACCGTTAAGCAAGCTAAAAAAATGATAGAAGATAAGACAAATGAGGTTTGGGAGTGCCTAGAAGAGGTCGTTAAAGACTATCCAGTTATGCTAAACCGTGCTCCAACACTTCATAAGCTCTCTATCAGGCTTTTCACCCAGTTCTTGTTGAAGGCAAGGCGATCCAGCTTCACCCACTAGTTTGTGCGGCGTTCAACGCTGACTTCGACGGTGACCAAATGGCTGTTCACGTGCCACTATCTCAAGAGGCTATCGCTGAGTGCAAAATTTTGATGCTTAGCTCAATGAACATCTTGCTTCCTGCAAGTGGTAAGGCTATCACAGTCCCTTCACAAGATATGGTTTTAGGAATTTATTATTTAAGCCTAGAGAGAAACGATGAAAAAGGCGCAAATAAAATTTTCTCAAGCGTTGATGAAGTAATGATCGCTGAAGAGGCTAACACTCTTGGTCTTCACGCTAAAATCAAAACTATGGTTGATAACAAGATCATCTTTACAACTGCTGGTCGCTTGATATTAAGAGCAATACTTCCTGATTTTGTCCCTGAAAATATGTGGAACAAGATCATGAAGAAAAAAGACATTGCAAATTTGGTTGATTATGTTTATAGAAATGGCGGCCTTGAAGTAACGGCTGACTTCCTTGATAAGCTTAAAATTTAGGCTTTAGATATGCTACAAAAGCGGGAATTTCTATCTCTATCGCAGACATCATCGTGCCAGATAGCAAGCAAAAATATATCGACGAAGCTAAGAAAAAAGTTCGTGAAATTCAAAAGCAATATGGTGCTGGTCTTTTAACAGATAGTGAGAGATACAACAAGATCATTGATATCTGGACAGATACAAACAACAGCGTTGCAAGCGAGATGATGAAGCTTATCCAAAGTGACAAGGGCGGATTTAACTCAATTTATATGATGGCAGACTCTGGTGCGAGAGGTAGTGCAGCGCAAATTCGCCAGCTAGCTGGTATGCGTGGTCTTATGGCAAAACCGGACGGCTCGATCATCGAAACACCGATCATTTCAAACTTCCGTGAAGGTCTAAACATAATGGAGTACTTCAACTCAACCCACGGAGCTAGAAAGGGTCTTGCAGATACCGCGCTAAAAACTGCCAACGCTGGTTACTTAACAAGAAAGCTAATCGACGTTGCTCAAAACGTTAAAGTCACAATGCACGACTGCGGTACGCACGAGGGCGTTGAGATCACAGACATTACAGAGAGCGGCGAGCTAATCGAAAGCCTTGAAGAGAGAGTACTAGGCCGTGTTTTAGCAGATGATGTGATCGACCCTATAACAAATGAAATTTTATTTAGCGAAGGCACATTGCTTGATGAGGAGAAAGCTAAGGCAATAACAGAAGCTGGCATAAAATCAGTAAGCATTAGAACGCCTATCACGTGCAAGGCGCCAAAAGGCGTTTGCGCAAAATGCTACGGCTTAAATTTGGGTGAGGGCAAACTTGTAAAACCAGGCGAGGCTGTCGGTATCATCTCAGCTCAATCAATCGGTGAGCCAGGTACTCAGCTAACGCTAAGAACATTCCACATCGGTGGTACGGCTTCTACTGAGCAGCAAGATCGTCAAGTCATCGCTCAAAAAGAGGGCTTTATTAGATATTACAACCTTAGCACATACGAGAACAACGGCAAGAAGATCGTTGCAAACAGAAGAAGCGCAGCTGTACTACTTGTTGAGCCAAAGATAAAATCAACAATCGATGGTAAAATCGAGATCGAATATGCCCACGAAGACGTAAATATCGTGATCAAGGGTAAAAAAGAAGAGGTTAAATACACAATCAGAAGAAACGACCTTGCTAAACCAAACGAACTAGCTGGCGTTAGCGGTAAGATCGAAGGCAAGATGTATATCCCTTATGCAAATGGCGACAAAGTAAAAGAGAATGAGAGTATCGTTGAGATAATAAAAGAGGGTTGGAACATTCCAAATCGTATCCCTTATGCTAGTGAGCTTAAAATTTCAGATGGCGATCCAGTAACTAGAAAGATCACAGCAGATGCGAATGGTGTGGTTAAATTTTTCATACTAAAAGGTGACTTCCTTGATAGGCTAAAAGATATCAAAAAAGGTCACAAAGTAACTGAAAAAGGCTTTTTTGTTGTCGTTTCTGACAAGGACGGACGCGAGGCAGTTCGCCACTATATCCCAAGAAATTCTATCATTCAAGTATCAGATAATGATGCGGTAGAAAGAGCGACAGTAGTCTCACTACCTGAAAAAGATGACAAGCTAATAATCGCTGAGTGGGATCCATACTCAACTCCAACTATCGCAGAAGAAGCTGGTGTGGTTAGCTTTGAAGATGTCGAGCCAGGATATAGCGCGACTGAGCAAGCTGACGAGGCAACTGGTCAAAGACGTCTTGTCATCAACGAATATTTGCCAAGTGGCGTAAAACCAGCGATCATTATCACTACAAAGAGCGGACATTTGATCAAGTATCCACTTGATCCAAAAACTGCGATCTTTGTTTCAAGTGGCGATGAAGTAGCTCAAGCTGACATTTTGGCTAAGACTCCAAAAGCTGTTGCTAAGTCAAAAGATATCACCGGTGGTCTTCCAAGAGTTAGTGAGCTATTTGAAGCAAGACGCCCTAAAAATACAGCTATCGTTGCAGAGATCGACGGCGTTGTTAGATTTGACAAGCCACTTCGCTCAAAAGAGCGCATCATCATCCAAGCAGAAGATGGCACGACAGCTGAGTATTTGATAGAAAAGAGCCGCCAGATCCAAGTAAGAGACGGCGAATTTGTCCACGCTGGTGAGAAACTGACAGACGGACTTATCTCAAGCCATGATATCTTAGAATTCTGGTGAGAAGGCACTTCACTACTATTTAATCAGTGAAATTCAGCAAGTTTATCGCCGCCAAGGTGTTGCGATCGCTGATAAGCATATCGAGATCATCGTATCTCAAATGCTACGCCAAGTCAAAATCGTCGATAGCGGACATACAAATTTTATCGTTGGTGACATGGTTTCAAGAAACAAATTTAAAGAAGAGAACGAACGCATTATGAAAATGGGTGGCGAGCCAGCTATCGCTGAGCCGATCCTTCTTGGTGTCACAAGAGCGGCTATCGGAAGTGATAGTGTGATCTCTGCTGCGTCATTCCAAGAGACAACTAAGGTTTTAACAGAAGCGTCAATCGCTGCTAAATTTGACTATCTTGAAGATCTAAAAGAGAACGTCATCCTTGGACGTATGATCCCAGTTGGTACTGGTTTTTATAAAGATAAAAAGATAAAGATCAAAGAAAACTAATATATTAAGCCCCGCTTTTGGGGCTTAAACCTCTCATAAATTTCCCACTTAAAATTACCAAAATTTCAAAATTTACAAGCCATTAATCAATATTAAATAAAATCCACTAATTAAAATATGTAACGGAGATATTATGAAAAATGTCGATCTTGGACTCTTATTTCTACGCTTAGGTCTTGGAATTTGCCTTTTTATGCACGGCTTTGGCAAAATTTTACACGGAGTTGGCGGCGTAAAGAGCATTTTAATTGATGCTGGGCTACCTAGTTTTATGGCATATTTTGCCTATCTTAGCGAGGTTTTGGCTCCTATAATGATCGCTGTTGGCTTTTACTCAAGGCTTGGCGCGCTCCTAGTTTTTGGCTCTAGTCTTGTTATTTTGTATTCATATTTTGGTTTATCAAATTTACTTGAGCTAACTAATGTAAATGGCTTTAAAGCAGAGCTTATATATCTTTATATAGCTATATCACTTTGCATTATCTCGACTGGCAGCGGCAAATACGCTATCAAACAAGACTGATCTAAATTTAGCACAAATCATATGTGCTAAATTTTCACACATTTTATTTAAATTTTAATTTTATTTTATTTTTTTATAACAATTTAAGTTTGTAGCCTTTAAATTCAAAAGTATCTCAAATTTAAAGGACACACGATGGAACAGACAAAAAAGAGCCTTCGTTTTTGCTGGCCCTTACGCCTATCTTGGTTATGATCGTAGGCCTTGCGCTTGGCGTTGGTTATATGAAGCTAAAGGTTGAGCCGATCATTTTGATAGCCGCCCTTGTGGCTGGAGGCATCGCTTGGAGACTAGGATATAGCTGGAGCGAGCTTCAAGAAGGAGTGATAGAGAAAATTTCAAGCTCACTCCAGGCACTTATGATACTTTGGGCAGTCGGTTTGCTTATTGGCTCGTGGGTATTTTCAGGCACTATCCCTATGATCATCTACTACGGCGTAGATCTTATAAGTCCGCAGTATCTAGTCCTAACTGCTTTTGTCATCGCAGCAATCATCTCAACTGTAACTGGCACATCTTGGGGTTCTGCTGGCACAGTTGGCGTCGCTATTATGGGCATAGCTCAAGGTCTTGATGTAAATTTAGCGGCAACTGCTGGCGCGGTAGTCGCAGGAGCATACTTTGGCGATAAGCTCTCTCCGCTCTCAGATACGACAAATCTAGCTCCGATAGCAGCTGGAAGCGAGCTTTACGAGCACATCAGACATATGTTTTATACAACTATTCCAGCAACTATCGTTGCGATAGCGGCTTATCTATTTTTTGGAAGCGAGGCTGCAAGTAGTGGCGCAAATGTTCCAGAGTCGGTTTTGGCGCTTCAAGGTCAGCTTGATAAAATTTTCACTGGAACATCATCTTACTTTTGCCTGTGCTTTTTGTCTTGGCTGGCTCGGTGCTAAAGTGGCCAACCATCCCAGTAATGATCATCGCATCTCTATTTTCAGTGCTTCTTGGTGTGATCGTTCAAGATTTTAGCTTTAAAAATGGCTTTATCTCAGTGATGACTGGCTTTAACGTCACGATGAGCGGCATTAATATGGAGTTTTCAAAAGATATCACTAAGCTTCTAAACAGAGGCGGCGTGAGCTCGGTAAATTCAACCACTATCCTAGTCATCTGCGCCATGGGCTTTGCTGGCATCATCTCAAAAACCGGCATGCTTACAAAGGTGCTCCACACCATCATGGCAAGGGTCAAATCAACAGCAGGCGTCATCATCTCGACTATCGGATCATGCCTAACTGTCGCATTTGTCACAGGTAGCTCATATCTTTCTATCCTCATCCCTGGTGAGATGTTTAAAGACTTCTATAAAGAGAAAATTTAGCAGCCAAAAACCTATCAAGAACACTTGAAGACTCTGGCACCGTGATCGTCCCACTCATCCCTTGGTCAGCAGCAGGCGCATACATGACAGCCACACTAGGCGTGCCAACGGTAGAGTATTTGCCATGGGCGATACTAAACTACATGGGCGTTGTCTTTGCTATTATTTTAGCACTCACCGGCATCGGCATAGCTAAGATAAATAAGGACGCCAAATGATACTTATAAAAAACGTCAAAATTTACTCACCAAAATTCATTGGTAAAAAAGATATATTTATATGTAATGGCAAGATCGTCTGCATAGCTGAAAATTTAGAGCCAAATTTACCAAATGTAAAGATGATTGACGCTTCAAATTTAGTAGCCATACCAGGTCTCATCGATAAGCATGTGCATATCACTGGAGGCGGCGGAGAGGGCGGATTTAAGACTAGGGTTCCTGAGATCATGCTATCAAATTTAATAGAAGCTGGCATAACGACGGCTGTTGGCCTACTTGGAACTGACAGCACGACAAGAAGTGTTGAAAATTTCAGTCGCAAAAGCACACGCGCTAAACGACGAGGGCATCACATGCTATGCTCACACCGGCGCATACAGCTCTAAAACGCCAACCATAACTGGCGAGATCGAAAAAGATATTGTCTTTGTTGATCCCATAATCGGCACAAAACTAGCCATAAGCGACCACCGCTCATCAAGCGTGAGCAAAGATGAGCTCGCTCACATAGTCTCTGCTGGCAGGGTGGCTGGTATGATCAGCTCAAAGTCAGGTCACACCACGCTTCACATGGGTGACGGCAAAAAGGGCTTAAATTTGATCTATGAAGTGCTAAATGAGTACGACATGCCAATCACGCTATTTCAGCCAACGCACGTAAATAGAAACGAGGAGCTTTTTAAACAAAGCTTTAAATTTATAAAAGATGGCGGATATATCGACTTTACCTGCATGCCAGGACTTACGCCACTTGAGGCTGTAAAGAGCGTCAAAAAAGAAAATTTACCGACAAATAAGATAACCATTAGCTCAGACGGCTTTGGTAGCTACTCTAGCTATGATAGCGACGGAAATTTACCTAAAAATAGGCATCGCTAGCGTTAAGAGCCTATATGAAGAGTTTATAAATTTTGTAAAAGATGGCTTTAGTATCGAGGAGGCGTTGCCATATTTTACGACAAACGTGGCAAGAAGTGTGGCCTTGCAAAATAAAAAAGGCGAGATAAAAGAAAATTACGATGCAGATATTTTGCTAATCAATGATAAATTTGAAATTAAATTTGTCGTTGCAAAGGGTGAAATTTTAAAAGATGACAGCGGTTTTATAAAAAAAGGAACGTATGAATAAGTCTAACTTATTAACCGTTATTTAAGCTTTTTTTAAATAAAATTAGGTCTTTTTAATAAAATTTAGTTGAAAGGAATTATTGTGCCAACCATAAATCAATTGGTCAGAAATGAACGCAAGAAAGTGACTGTTAAGTCAAAATCTCCAGCGTTAAAAGAGTGCCCTCAAAGAAGAGGAGTTTGCACTAGGGTTTATACTACAACTCCTAAAAAACCAAACTCAGCTTTGAGGAAAGTTGCCAAAGTTAGGCTTACAAGCGGTTTTGAAGTCATTAGCTATATTGGCGGTGAAGGTCACAACCTACAAGAACACAGTATCGTTTTAGTTCGCGGCGGTAGAGTTAAAGACTTACCAGGTGTTAAATATCACATCGTTCGTGGCGCACTTGATACTGCTGGTGTTGCAAAAAGAACAGTTTCTCGTTCTAAATATGGTGCAAAACGCCCTAAAGCTGGTGCTGCTGCTCCAAAAAAGTAAAAAATTAGGTTCGCAGACGTTGCTTAAAATTTGCAAACGTTTAAGTAAAATTTCATAAAAATTTGAAGGAAAGATCAAAATGAGAAGAAGAAAAGCTCCTGTAAGGGAAGTCTTACCTGATCCGATTTACGGAAATAAAATAATCACTAAATTTATTAATTCTCTTATGTATGATGGCAAAAAAAGCGTCGCTACAGAGATAATGTATGGTGCTATTAAAGCTATCGAGAAGAAAAATGCTGAAGTTAAAGGCATTGACGTTTTTAACGACGCTATCGAAAATGTAAAACCTATTTTAGAAGTTAAATCACGCCGTGTTGGTGGTGCTACTTATCAAGTGCCAGTTGAGGTTCGCCCAGCTCGCCAACAAGCTCTTGCTATCCGCTGGCTTATAACTTTTGCTAGAAAAAGAAGCGAAAGAACAATGGTTGATAAACTAGCAAATGAGCTTTTAGATGCGGCAAATTCAAAAGGTGCATCTTTCAAGAAGAAGGAAGATACTTACAAGATGGCAGAGGCTAATAAAGCATTTGCTCACTACCGCTGGTAAGAAAGAATTAGTATGGCAGAGAGAAAAACGCCTTTACATAAGGTAAGAAATATCGGTATTGCGGCTCACATTGATGCTGGAAAGACAACCACTAGTGAGAAATTTTGTTCTTCACTGGTATGAGCCATAAGATAGGTGAAGTTCATGATGGCGCTGCTACTATGGACTGGATGGAGCAAGAAAAAGAGCGTGGTATTACTATTACATCAGCTGCAACTACAGCGTTTTGGAAGGGCTACCAAGTAAACCTAATCGACACTCCGGGACACGTTGACTTTACTATCGAAGTTGAGCGTTCTATGCGTGTTCTTGACGGCGCTGTTGCGGTATTTTGTTCTGTTGGTGGTGTTCAGCCACAGTCTGAAACTGTTTGGAGACAAGCAAATAAATATCACGTACCAAGAATTGTTTTTGTTAATAAAATGGACAGAATTGGTGCAAATTTCTTTAGAGTTGAAGAGCAGATCAGAGAAAGACTAAAAGCAAATCCAGTGCCTATACAAATCCCTATCGGTGCAGAGGATAACTTTAAAGGTGTGGTTGATCTTGTAAGGATGAAAGCATACGTTTGGAATGACGAGAAAAAGCCAACTGACTATGTAGAAGAAGAATTCCAGCTGAAGTCAAAGATAAGGCTGAAGAATACCGCGCAAAACTAATCGAAGCTGTTTCTGAGACAGACGATAGCTTGATGGAGAAATTCTTTGCAGGCGAAGAATTAACTGAAGAAGAGATCAAAAAAGGTATAAAAGCAGGCTGCTTAAGAATGACTATCACACCTATGCTTTGCGGAACTGCGTTTAAAAACAAAGGTATCCAACCTCTACTTGACGCAGTAGTTGATTATTTACCAGCTCCAGATGAGATCGCAGCAATAAATGGTGTTTATGAAGATGGCACTGAAGTGACTGTTGAAAGTACAGATGATGGCGAATTTGCCGCTCTTGCGTTTAAAATTATGACTGACCCATTTGTTGGACAGCTGACATTTATCCGTGTTTATAGAGGAAGCCTTGAAAGTGGTAGCTATGCTTACAACACAGTTCAAGACTGCAAAGAGAGAATCGGCCGCTTACTAAAAATGCACTCAAATAAACGTGAAGAGATTACTGAGCTTTTCGCTGGTGAAATCGGCGCTGTTGTTGGTCTAAAAAATACTCTAACAGGCGATACTCTTGCAAGCGAAAAAGATAAAGTTATCCTTGAGAGAATGGACTTCCCAGAGCCAGTTATTAGCGTTGCGGTTGAGCCAAAAACAAAAGCAGATCAAGAAAAAATGGCGATCGCTCTTCAAAAACTAGCTCAAGAAGATCCAAGCTTTAGAGTTAGCACTGACGAAGAGAGTGGACAAACTATCATTAGTGGTATGGGTGAGCTTCACCTTGAGATCATTGTCGATCGTATGCTTCGTGAATTTAAAGTTGATGCTGAAGTTGGTCAGCCACAAGTTGCATACCGCGAGACTATCCGTAAGGCAGTTGAGCAAGAGTATAAGTATGCTAAACAATCAGGTGGTCGTGGTCAATACGGTCACGTATTCTTACGCATCGAGCCACTTCCAGCTGCTAGTGGATTTGAATTTGTTAACGACATCAAAGGTGGTGTTGTTCCAAAAGAGTACATCCCAGCTGTTGAAAAAGGTTGTAAAGAAGCGCTTCAAAGTGGTGTTCTTGCAGGATATCCAGTTGAAGATGTTAAAGTTACACTTTTTGATGGTAGCTACCACGAAGTTGACTCATCTGAAATGGCATTTAAGCTTGCTGCTTCTATGGGCTTTAAAGAGGGCGCTAGAAAAGCAGGTGCGGTTATCCTTGAGCCTATGATGAAAGTTGAAGTTGAGACTCCAGAAGAGTATATGGGTGATGTTATCGGTGACCTTAATAAGCGCCGTGGCCAAGTAAATTCAATGGATGATAGAAATGGTATAAAAATCATTGCAGCTTATTGTCCACTTGCTCAAATGTTTGGCTACTCAACAGATCTTCGCTCAATGACTCAAGGTCGTGCGACTTACTCTATGGAATTTGATCACTACGAAGAAGTTCCTAAAAACGTAAGTGAAGAGATTATTAAAAAGAGAAATGGCTAATTAGTCAAAATAGGGCAGAGCGATCTGCCCTTTAAAATTTAACTACTTGAGTAAAAATTTAAACTAACTTGCAAATTTGTCCTCATAGCTCAGCTGGATAGAGCGCAGAATTCCTAATTCTGAGGTCGTGAGTTCGAACCTCGCTGGGGACACCACTCCTGCTTTTAATACCATGCAATAACAATCTTTTATAGAGTGCTTTAAATCATTTATATTTAGAATTCTTATTTTTATAAGTAGTTGTGTTTGGCATATAAATAAATTTATTTTTTTAATGAATTATTTGTATGATCTCATTAACAATAAAATTTATCAACAAAAATTTTATATATTTAATAATCCATGCTAACATTTCAAAAATTTATTTAAGGAGAGTAGATGAAAAAAATTTTACTTTTAGGAGCCGTTTGTTGCATGTTGTCAGCTGATGTTAAAACTGTTAATATAAGTCCAGATGAGATCAAAAAATATGATCAGATCGTCGATATTAGAACTCCATCTGAATGGCAAGAGACTGGCATCATAGCTGGTGCGAAGACCATCACTTTTGATCCAAGTAATAAGAGTGCATTTTTAGATGAGCTTTCAAAAGCGGTTGATATCAAAAAGCCTATCGCTCTTGTTTGTAGAAGTGGTAGAAGAAGCACAGCAGCAGCTGCAGCGATAGATAGCTCAGATCTTAAGATTATAAATTTAGATGGTGGTATGAGTAGTTTGCTCGAGCAAGGCTACAAAACTACACCTTATAAAAAATAGACAAACCTCTAAATTCTACATTTGACTACAAGATAAATTTATTTTGTAGTCAAAATTTATACTAAATAATAAATTTTATTATTTGATTAACCACTGATTAACTCTAAGTCAATATAATTTCATCACATTTAAACAATAAAGAAGGAGACAAAATGTCAAAAGTTATTTTACAGTTAAACACAATTCAGGCTGATGCAAATGCACTTTATATCAAATTTCATGATCTTCACTGGAATGTAAAAGGTATTCAATTTTTTAGCGTCCACGAGTACACTGAAAAAGCTTATGAGGATATGAGTGAGATTTTTGATGATGCAGCTGAGAGAGCTCTTATGCTTGGTGGCAGGCCTATCGTCAAGGCTGAGGAGCTAGCAAAAGTCGCTCACATAAAACACGAGCCAAAAGAGAGCTACACTCCAACTGAAGTTTTGGATATTGTTTTGGCTGATTACAAGCACCTTTTGGGTGAGTTTAAAAAGCTTGATGAGCTTGCAGAGGGTGACACAACAACTCAGATGTACGCACAAGATCAAATAGCTAAATTTGAAAAAGCCATCTGGATGCTAAACGCAACACTTGGCAAATAATCACAGCGGGAGCTCTCCCGCTTTACTCTAAATAAATTCCACCTTTTGGCGATATAGTTTTTATAAACTTATAGGAGCCAAATATGCAAATCAGTCAAATCGTAAGCTCATACAACACTTCAAGCGTAAAAGAAAATGTAAAATCAGAAATTTCACTTCACAAAGATGAAAAAGAGGTTTCTAAAAAGCAGCCTGATGTTTCAAATTTAAGCGCAAAAGAGATCTCAAATAGCTACTTTTTGCAGTACCAAAAAGATATTACTCAAAATGCTAGTTCAAATTTACCTAGCTCAAGGTGGTCTAAGCTTTAACGTGCCTGAAAATTTATCAGACATTTTAGCTGGACTTGATCTAGCAGGTATCGGCTATAACGGCAAAGCTCTAGGAGAGCTAAGTAGTGATGAGGCGAGCGAGCTAGTTAGTGAAAATGGCTTTTTTGGCATCGCAAATACAGCTGATAGGATAGCCGGTTTTGTGCTAAATGGCGCAGGTGATGATGTAGAGAAGCTAAAAGCTGGTAGAGAGGGCGTGGCAAAGGGTTTTGAGGATGCAAAGAAAATTTGGGGCGGTGAGCTTCCTGAAATTTCACAAAAGACTATCGAAAAGACCATTGAGACGCTCGATAAAAAGATCGCCGAGCTTGGCGGTAACGTCTTAAACGTATCAGCTTAAATTCCTTGGGTCTCTCCCAAGAAATTTATATATTAATGTAAGCACAAAACTTAAATTTTAAAAACTCACAAATTTTATTTAATCTTAAAAGCTATACTTTGCTCTTTATATTAAGGAGAAAAGATGAAAGCTAAAATTTTACTTCCTCTAGCAGTAGCCACTATGTTTTTGGGATGTTCATTTTTTGATGATAATCCACCAGTCCGCAAGCAACCAAGGCAAGCTACTAAAACTGCACCTGCAAAAAGCTCCATCAAAGGCTTCATAAAAGATGTCAGCTATAAAGATTCGAAATACTGCTACGAGATAGTAGCCAGTGATGTGAAAAATCACAAACTAAACAAAGCAAATTTTTGTGCAAACAGATATTATTACGATAAGGGCGATCTTGTCTATGCGACTTTTTACGCAGATAAGCTAATAGACATGCTTCTTATAAAAGAGGGTGGCTCTAGGGGTGCATATAATGGCATAAGAAAACCGCAAAATGAAGTAGTCGTTAAAAGAAAAAATATAAAAACAAATATCGAAGTACCAAAGAGGAGAAAATTTCTTTTTAGATTACCGTTGATTTACTGCTAGCATATATAATTTCATCAGCAATCAAAACTAGAACTCCTTTTAAGGGGCAAAGCAACGGCCCCTTTTTCTTTTATCCCCATTTTAAAAGTCTCACTTGTAAAAGTTAAATTATCAAAATATACCTCTTTTTAGTCAAAATCGGTAAACGATCGGTAACAAAATTGCAAAATTTTATGATTTTTTAAGCTTCATATTAAAATTTATTGATTATAATCGTCATCACAAAACCTTAAAAGGAGAAAAAATGAAACTAACAAAAATTAGTTTAGTCGCTTTGGTTGCTTTAGGCGCATTCTCAAGTGTAGCAAGTGCTACTCCACTTGAAGAAGCTATAAAAAATGTTGATCTTTCTGGTATGGCAAGATACAGATATACTCATGTACATGATTATGACAAAACACAAAAAAATGTTAAAAAATCAAATGAGGCTGGCCATAACTTTAAAATGATCACAAATTTTAAAGCTGCTATCGATGATAACTTCTTTGGCGTTGTTGGTTTAAGATACAATGCTACTGATGGCTCAGGTGATAATGCTGGTACTGGTACAGATAAAACAAACACAACTGGAACTTTTGGTGTTCACCAATTCTATCTTGGCTATAAGATCGGCGGTACTACTATAACAGCTGGTAAACAAACTATTGACTCATACTTTACTGATGACGCAATCGGTACTGGCGTAAGAGTAGTAAATGAAGATATTGAAGGTCTTACTCTAACAGCTTTAGCTTTTGATGCTCTTGAAGGCAATGGCGAGAGCGATGGCAAATTATATGATGCAGCTGTAACTAATAAATTAGATAGATATGATGTTGGTAACTTATATGCAGCTGGTATTGCTGGTTCATTTAATCCAGTTAGCTTCCAACTATGGTACGGTACATTAACTAATCTAGCTGATGTACTTGCAGCTGACGTTTCAGCTAAATTCGACATCACTAATGACTTTGCCCTAGGTGCAAGACTTAACTATGCAAATAGCACAGCTGATAAAGAAGCTAAAAACATCCTTGGCTACAATGATGGTAACTTCTATGCCGGCGAACTTTCAACTTCACTATTTGGTTTTGATCTAGCTGCTGGTTATATCGGCTGGAAAGCACAAGATAAAGGTATATCAGCATTTACATTTGAAGATCAAGGTAGCCTAATAACTGCTGGTGAAGATGTATTTGACTGGACATATGCAGAGGGTAAAGGTAACTTCTTCTATGCAACAAGTGCATATACATTTGATAAATTCACAGTTGGCTTAGATTATGTTAAAGGTACTCAAAAAACTTCAGCTGGTGCTGGTAACCCAGATGTAAAAGATAAAGTTGAAGAATTTGTTCCAAGATTTGCTTACCAATACAACAAAAAGCTAAGATTTAGCTCATTCTACTCTTTCCAAACTCACAAACTACCTAATGATGTGAAGACAAAAGAAGACAAATTTAGATTTGAAGCTAAATACTCATTCTAATTCATAGCTCGTTAATCAACTTATGATATAATCCAGGAGTAGAGCAATCTGATCCGGGATTTTAAATTTAAAGCAAAATTTCAAGGAAACTTATGAAAAATATCAAAATTTCTTTTTTGGCGTGTTTTTTGGTGGCAAATGCCTTTGCAGCTTCTCAGGTTTATTATATAGAAGCTCGTGGTGAGTTTGGTAAAGAGCTTGCCGAAATGGCAAAAAAGCAGGCTAATGACAGAAATGAAAAAGTAAATGTCTATGTCGATGAAGATCCAAGACGCTATAAAGACAATAGAATTTTAAAATTTGGCGTTGATAGAAAAGGTAGATATAGCGTCTCTTTAGGAAAAGAGCTTTATGAGAAACAATGTGCTAGCTGCCATGGCGAAAGCGCAGATAAAAGACCATTTGGCTCAACACCACTTAAAAACATGGGTGCTAAAGATATAGAAGATAGCATCATCTCTTATAGAAGCGACTCAAGCTTTGGTGGTAGCGGTAAAAACGTGATGCAAAACCAAGCTAAGATCGTCTCAAACAATGATCTAGGCGCAATACTTGCTTATCTAAAAGGTAAAGATGCACTTGCAGATCAAGATACAAATGAAAATAAACCAGTTTCAACCGAAACAAAGCAGGGCAGTTATTTAAGATAAATTTCACTTCGGTAGCTTTGCCACAATATAAATAAAAGGAAGCAGATGTTAAATCCAAAAACATTATTTTTAAGTATGGGCTCAGCTATCGTTTTGATGATAATCTTTGCCATAGCTAGCGGAGCCGCCACAATAATAGAGAGCAAAACCAGCACTGAAACAGCTTGGTACTATGTTTATGGAGCTGGCTGGTTTGCGCTTATTCAACTACTTCTTGGTATAAATTTAGCCTTCAATATCTTTAGATACAACCTAATCGATCCTAAAAAACTTCCATCACTCATTTTCCACTTAGGCTTTATCGTCATCTTAATCGGTGCTGGCATCACAAGATACCTTGGCTTTGAAGCTGATATGCATATACGTGAAAACACCGCTTCAAACGTTGTTAGTACAAAGGTTTCGTATATAAATTTAACTGCGCTTAACGACAAAGGCGAAGAGATCAGCTCGGCTATGCCTTTGGGACTTGCTGATGTAAAGAAGGGCTTTGATCTAAAGCTAAAAACAGCAGATGGCGAGGCTAGTTTAAAATTTAAAGAATTTGTGCCAAATGCAAGCTATAAATTTGTAAATGATGATAGCGGGAAGCCTGTTGTAGAATTTGTAGTATCAAACGAGAGCGAAAGCGAAGAGATATTTTTACTTGAAGAAGAAGAGGCGAGAGTTGGAGATATCAGCTTTATCTTTAATGCTAAACCAGATGAAAATAAAAAATACGTTCTTTTTAGACTAAATGATGGAAATTTCACAGTTACTTCAAATGCCGATCTTTCAAAATTTACTATGGCGGATAGCTCTAAAACTGAGCTAAAAGCTGGCAGTGTGAATGAATTTGGCACAGGTAGCTTATATACTATCTCAAATATAAATTTTGCCCCAAGGCTAGTCTCAGCGCACGCTTCAAGAAAGCTAGTTAGCTCAAAGGATAGCGAATTTAATGCGTTGATAGCTGAGCTAAACTACAAAGGTGAGAGTAAAGAGATGCATGTATTTTACAACCTAATGGAGCCTTCACGTATCGCTGTGGCTGGACAGAAATTTAACGCTTCATGGGGAGCTCAGCAGATAAAACTCCCATTTAGTCTCTACTTAAAAGACTTTGAGCTAAAAAGATATCCTGGCTCAAATTCTCCTATGAGCTACTCAAGCGAGGTTGTGGTAAAAGACGGCACGAATGATCCTGGGTTTGATTATAGAATTTATATGAACCACGTGCTTGATTACGATGGATATAGATTTTTCCAAAGCTCATACGATACTGACGAGAAAGGCACGATCCTCTCTGTCAATAAAGACCCAGGCAAGATCCCGACATATATTGGCTACTTTTTGCTAGGTCTTGGCTTCTTGCTAAATGTCATAAATCCTAATAGCCGCTTTAGAAAGCTCGCAAAACTAATAGATAATGAATCAACAAAAGGCGGTAAAAAAGTGGCTGCACTCATAGCGGTCTTACTTTTGGGCTTAAATTTTAGCTCACTAAAGGCTGAGGACTTCTTGCCACATATCAGCAAAGAGCATGCAGACAAGCTTGCTAGACTCATCGTGCAAAGTCCAGACGGCAGGATGAAGCCATTTGATACGCTTAGTAAAGAGGTTTTAAATAAAATCCACAGAGGCGAGAGCATAGGTAGTTTAAATTCAAACCAAGCTATGCTTTCTATAATGGTAACACCTGATTTTTGGCGAAATGAGAAGATCATCGCGCTTGGTCAGAGCAAGGAGCTAAAAAAGAGCTAGGCGTCGATGAGAATGCAAGATACGCAAGCTTTGATGAATTCTTTAAAGCGACAAAAGATGGTGGAAGTGAGTATAAACTAACAAAATTTGCCGAGATAGCAAACCGCAAACACCGAGGCTCACGCAATACATTTGACAAAGATGTGATAAAGATCGACGAGAGACTAAATGTATTTTATATGATATTTATCGGTGAAATTTTAAAATTTTCCCAAAACAAGACGATCCGTCAAATTCTTGGTATTCGCCTGCTAGTGCGATGATGTACTTCTCGCCAAAAGAGGCTGAGCTAGTCGTTGGCATGATGAGAGAGTATTTCTCGGCTGTTGATGCAGCCACAAAGGATAATGACTGGAGCAAGGCGGATGCGGCGCTTGAGAAAATTTCAGCCTATCAACACAAATACGGTGCTGCTGTCATGCCAAGTGAGAGAAAGATAGATATAGAAATTTTGTTTAATAAATTTCAAGTATTTGACCGCTTGACACCGATATATCTTTTGGCTGGACTTGCGCTTTTACTATTTGTTTTTGTAAAAATGCTAGCACCAAAAGTGCAGATAAATGGCATAGTTAAAGCTGTATATATTATAAATTTACTAGCCTTTCTTGCGCACACAGCTGGTCTTGGACTTCGCTGGTACATCGCAGAGCACGCCCCTTGGAGTAACGCCTACGAGTCGATGGTCTATATCGCTTGGGCGCTTGGGCTTTCTGGCATCATCTTTGCAAAACGCAGTCCGATCGCACTTGCGCTTACGTCTATATTAGCTGGTGTTACGCTATTTGTCGCGCACCTTAGCTGGATGGATCCGCAGATCACGACGCTTGTGCCTGTGCTTCAGAGCTACTGGCTAACTATCCACGTCTCTATCATAACTGCAAGTTACGGATTTTTAGGCCTTTGTGCGTTGCTTGGTGGATTTACTTTGCTGCTTATCATCTTGCAAAACAAGAAAAAGCCAAATGCAGAGATCGCACGCAATATCACTGAAGCGACACGTATAAATGAGATGGCGATGATACTTGGTCTTAGCTTACTTACGCTTGGAAACTTTTTGGGTGGCGTCTGGGCAAATGAGAGCTGGGGTAGATACTGGGGTTGGGATAGCAAGGAGACTTGGGCGCTAGTTTCGATCCTTGTCTATGCGGCGGTGCTTCACATGAGATTTATACCAAAGCTTAATAATCAATACGCATTTGCCGTTGCATCATTTTTTGCCTATTGGTCGATCATAATGACCTATTTTGGGGTAAATTTCTATCTAGCTGGCATGCACTCATATGCAGCTGGAGATCCGCTTCCAGTGCCTGATTTTGTCTGGATAAGCATCGCCATTATGATAGCGATGAGCGTTCTTGCATTTACGAAACGCTCTCTTTGCACAAGGCTATAGATGCTTCTTAAAGGCTTGATAGTCTTTTTTGTCTTTTTGCTTATAGTTGCCATTTGCGCGCTAATCTATCTTTTGCTAAAGAACAAAGATCATCAAGTCTTAGCAAGAGGGCTAGAAGCTGAGGGCGAAGAAGAGATCACGATCGAAAAGCTAGAAGAACTTGCTAGCGACAAAACTCTAAGCAAAAACGAGCTTTTCGAGCTTATACAAATTTTTGGAGAGAAATTTATAATACCAGCGAAAAAAAATCAGATCGCTCCAAAAGAAGCTAGCAACTACATAAATTTTATAATCCTCATCTGCTCTCACCAAAATGCCGATGCAAAGCTTATTAGCTTTTTAGACAAAGAGGCTAAAAAGAAAAATCCAAGCTATGTTGCAGAGATCGAAGATAGCGAGAGGATAGGCATAGAAAACCGCAAAAACCGCAGGTAAATTTAGCTCTATTTTTAAATTTAAGAGCACAAAATATCGTTAGTAAAACTCAAATTTACAAAGTAAAATAGGAGTGTAATTTGGACATCAATGATCTCTATGCTAGTTTGGTCTTTGCGCCGATAGTGCTAGCTATTTTGTTGATGATCTTTGCTGGCAGGCGAAATATAAAAGTCTATCTGAGTAAATTTGATCTAGTTGGACTGCATCTTATCTTTCCGCTTGTGATATTTCCCATTTTTGTAGCTATCTTTTGTGCAGTATGTGAGTATTTAGGCGTTTCAAACGATGATGGGTTATCTTATATTTTTTACACTATGCTTTTTATAATAGCCATTTACGCCGCCTTTGGTTTTTACGTTTGCATTAAATACAATCACGGCTTTTTAAACTGCTTTTGGGCGCTTCTTTTAAGATTTAATTTCATGACCCCGCTTGTTTATTTGCTGTTTTTAGGTGGCAAAGGACGTGACAAAAATGGCACTGAGATAACCCCTGAAAATGTGAAAAAATTTAAGCCTTTTTAAAGAGCTAAAATTTTCACTTTATAATATGATCGTCTTTAGAAAAAATTATGACAAAGATAAAGTTGCAGGCAGAGATGAGATAAATTCTAACGATAAAGTTCTAGTCTCAAAAGAGGAGTGGGATGAGTTTTTAAAATGGAAAAATAGCAGGGAGGGTTAAATTTAAAAAGAGCCAGCAAGATAGCTAGCTCAGCTTACGGCAAAACTATGCCAAATTTCATAGCTATGCCATATATCATCGCGCTAATAATGCCAGCAAAAAATCCAGCAACCATATCATCACCCATAACGCCAAGTCCGCCCTTTACGTTGCGGTCTATCCTGCCAATGATCGATGGTTTTTTGATATCAAGCACTCTAAAAAGTACTAGCGAGAGAACTAGCTGTGAGATAGTCGCTCCGCTAATGGCGATAGCAAGCCAAACGCCAGCAACTTCGTCGATCACGATAAAGCTCTCGTCGTGTGAATTTACCTTTTTTCAAAATCATCAATGACGCTAATGCTCACCAAAAACAGCAAAATGCTAGCTAGCAAAAGCGTGGTAGATGAGAAAAAATATAGCACAAAATAAGCCGCCACAGCTCCAGCCACAGAGCCCCAAGTGCCAGGTGCCTTTGGTAAAAGTCCAAATCCAAAAAATGTCAAAAATAGCTTTTGCATAAATTTCCTTAAGTGAGTGATGATGTCTGGTAGAGCTTCATGAGCTCCTCGTAAAAGTCGCGGTCGGTCTTGTTTTCAAGCAGTCCAGAATTTACAAAGAGATCGTCGCAGAGCTTTTGTATATCTTTGAAGCGATTTACATAGAGCTTGCTTAAGATGAGCGCTGAAATTTCAGGCCTTACTAGTATGGCTGGTGGCATGATACCGTTAAATAGCAGCTCTTTGATCACATCTGGGTGGTATTTGATCTGATGATGTTGTCCGTGCGGGCAGCTTTTGGTGCTAACTAGCGTCTTACACTTGTTGCAATAAACGAGCTCTGGCAGGACGATCACGTCTAAATTTAGATCGTTTTTGTAGATGTCAAGTATCGTATGAACTTCGTTGTGGTCAAAAAACATGCCGATGCCTGAGTGGTTTTGTCCGATGACTAGCTTGTTTGCGCCAAGTCTTGAAGCTGCGATGCACTCAAGCGTTGGGTTGGCGTGCGAGCTAAAAAGGGTTGTGTTTTTCAGCGCAAAGACAAAGACCTTTTTGTTGGCAGATAGTTTTGGTTAAAAAAGTCAAGCACTTGCTTTCTGATCTCGTAGTCGATGTGCCTCTCTTCGCGCGTTCTTATTAGAAAAACGACCACGAGATCGGCCTTATCGATAGTCATCCTAACTAGGCGTTCATGCGCGCGGTTAAATGGATCAGCCGTTAGAAAAACAGCCGTTATCTTCTTGGCGCCACTCTCTTTTATTAGCTCATTTAGCGCATCTTTGCTTATTTGCAGGCTCTCATCATATAGCTCAAACTCGCCGCTTATGCCGTATTTGCCCAAATTTAGTGACATTTCGCTGTTTGATTCATTTGCTAAAAATATATTTTTAGCTCGCATGCTCTCGTCAAATTTAAAGACCTTTGCCACGTCGATGTGCCCAACGATCTTGCCGTCCATATTTAAATTTACTCTTTGTCCAGCATGCAGCTTGCTAGCGATATTTTGATTGACCTCGCCAAATGGAGCAAAGCCAAAAGAGTAGGGCATAGGCTCGCCGTTAAAGTAGCCATTTTTTGCCACCTCTTTGATCTGCTCGTCGTCCATCAGGGCGCTAAAATTTGAGAGAATTTTGTTTTTGATAAGCTCTAAGGCGCCATAAACTTCGGTGTTTATAGAAATTTCACTATTTTTTCTTGCTGACGTCATATTTCTTTCTCTTTTCCCAAAGTGATTTTCTAGAAATTCCAAGCTTTTTGCTTAGCTCAGTGTCGGGAAATTTATCTTGATAATTAACGATGATATATTTTATATATTCATCGATCGTGACGATCTCGCCGATGTCAAAGTTTTTATCTCGGATGGAGAGTTCAAGCTCCTCAAATGGCGCACTTTGCGCAAAATCGCTAGTTTGGATAGCCACTTTTTTCTTTTTGCAAAGCTCTAAAATTTTCTCTTTTTCATCATCTTTTAGCTCTTCAAGATTTGTGATGTATATTAGCTCGTCGCCACTTTGAGCAAGTGCTTTTTCAAGCTCGCTAAAACAGGCTTTGCCTAAAAACAAAAATGGCAAATTCCCAGCCTTTACATAGTTAAAGATGAAATTTATCGCTGTAGCCATTTTTGCTTGATTTTAAAAGAAGTGGAAATTTGATTTTTTTGGCTTCAAAACAAGGTATCTCATAGTCTTTTAGGGCGAAATTTATATAGTTTTCGTAGTTTTTGATCTCGTTTTTAAAGCCTCTAAACTCTTCAAAATGCCTTATCTTTCTAACTAGCTCTTCTATCATAAATGGCTTTTGGATGTAATCCACCGCACCCGCTTGTATCGGCTTTAGCACGGTGTCGCTGTTGATGTAGGCGATGAGTAAGATGATGATAGAGCTTTTAAATTTCTCTATGACTGGGTAGAAGTCCTGCCCTGGGAGTGTGGTAGAAAGTAACACTACGTCAAAATTTTCAAATTTCAAAGCCTCTTTGACGCTCTTTGCAATCTCGCAGTCGTAGCCAAAGTCAGCTAGTTTGCTAGCCATCGAGCCAGCTAGGTAAATTTCATTTTCTACTATTAAAATTTTCATATTTGTGTCCAGTTGTAAAATTTCAAGGCTAGCGCTTGCCATGACAGCGATCCCCTCGCATCTGCCTACAAAGCCAAGCCCCTCAGTCGTCGTTGCCTTTACATTTATGCGGCTTTGGCTTAAATTTAGAGCCTGCGCGATGTTTGCCTCCATTTTTGATTTTAGCTTTGAAAGTTTTGGCTTTTGCGCCATTATCGTGATATCAGCGTTTGTTAGCACAAAGCCCACGCTTTGCACCCTTTTATAGGCTTCTTGCAATAGATATATAGAGCTAATATCTTTAAATTTAGCGTCCGTATCAGGAAAGAGTTCGCCTATATCGCCAAGTCCAGCAGCTCCTAAAATAGCGTCAGTTAGCGCATGAAGTGCCATGTCGCCGTCGCTGTGTGCCTTTAGCCCAAACTCATAGTCGATCTTTTCGCCACAAAGCACAAGTGGACGACCCTTTTCAAATTCATGCACATCAAAGCCGTTGCCGACAAAGACTTCGTTTTCTGGTGCTTTTAGGGCTGAAATTTTGGCAAGATCCTCTTTAAAAGTGATCTTTCTAGCCATCTCATCGCCCAAAATGTGCCAAACACTTGCGCCAATGGCTCTCATAGCCGAGCTATCATCTGTGTAAATTTCACCACTGCTAAGAGCCTTTTTAAGAAGTGATGTGCGCGAGAGCTGTGGCGTTTGGATAAGTTTTACCTTTTCTCTGTCTATTGCGTTTTCGCCAAGATAGGCAGTGTCAGCGATCTTTAGCGCAGGGACCACACAGTCAGCCTGAGCGGCCGCCTCGATGATCTTGTGAAAGAGCTCGCTTGATATGCAAGGGCGCGCGATGTCGCTAACTAGGACAAATTCGCTACTAACTAGCTCGAGTGCGTTTTTTAGGCTATCTTGTCTTGTCTCGCCGCCATCAACAAATTTAAAATTTTGGAGCAAATTTAGACATATATTTACACTCTTTACTAACGACGATGATCTCTTTAAATGTGTAAAAGTTACTCAAATTTTTAGTGGCAAATAGCCAAAGTGGATCGCTGCCGATGCGAAGCCATTGCTTCTTTACAGGTAGCTCAAAACGGCTGGAATTTCCTGCTCCTAGCATTATAAGTGAGATATCAAGCAAGGTAGCTCCTTTGAAGATTGTTACGGAATTATACACTTAAAAGCTAAATATTTCTTTTTATAGAAATAAATTTAAGGCTAGCATTTAGTTAGTTCAAAACAAAAAAGGACTAAAATGAGCCCTTAAATTTTAAAAAAAGGCTAGTCATGACAAAGACGCAGATGTACTATGCTAGGCGTGGTGAGCTCACAAAGCAGATGAGCTATGTGGCAAAGATCGAGGGAGTGAGCGAAAATTTGCTTATGGATGAGGTGGCAAAAGGTAGCATCATCATCCCAGCAAACGTAAATCACACAAATTTAAAGCCTATGGGCATAGGCAGAAAGCTAAAGACAAAGGTTAATGCAAATATCGGCAATTCAAGCCTAAGTAGTGATATTTGCGCGGAGCTTAGAAAGCTTGAAATTTGCTTAGAGTTTGGCGCTGATACGGTTATGGATCTAAGCACGGACGGCGATTTAGACGCCATTAGAAGCGCTATCATAGAGCATTCAAGCGTGCCAGTTGGTACGGTGCCGATGTATGAAAATTTTAAAAGAGGCAAAAGAAGTTACAAATATCACAAATGAGCTAATTTTAAGCGTATTAGAGAAGCAAGCAAGGCAAGGGGTTGGTTACTTTACGATACACGCTGGCTTTTTGCGTGAGTTTTTGCCCCTTGTTAAAAAACGTAAAATGGGCATAGTAAGCCGTGGCGGCAGTTTGAGCGCGAGCTACATGTCAAAGCTAAATAGGCAAAATCCATTTTATGAAATTTTTGATCAAATTTTAGAAATTTGTGCTAAATATGACGTCTCGCTCTCGCTTGGCGACGGACTTCGCCCAGGTTGCCTTTATGACGCGACAGACGAGGCACAGCTTAGTGAGCTAAAGGTGCTTGGAGAGCTTACACTTCGTGCATGGCAAAAAGATGTGCAGGTGATGATAGAAGGCCCTGGTCATGTGCCATTAAGTCAAATTGAGTATAATATGAAAATCGAACAAGAGCTCTGCCATGACTCCCCATTTTACGTGCTTGGACCACTTGTTAGCGATATCGGCGCAGGGTATGATCATATCACTTCAGCGATAGGTGGTACGATGGCGGCATATCACGGCGCTAGCATGCTTTGTTATGTAACGCAAAAAGAGCACCTAGGACTACCAAATGAAAATGACGTAAGAGAGGGCATCGTAGCTCACAAGATAGCAGCTCATGCCGCAGACGTCGCACTTGGTAAGGCAGGAGCTATCGAAAAAGACCATGCGATGAGTGATGCTAGATATGCATTTGACTGGAACAAGCAGTTTGAGCTTAGCTTTGATCCAAAAAAGGCTAGAGAGCTTCACGATGAGAGCTTGCCAGAAGATGCGTTTAAGAGCGCTCATTTTTGTTCGATGTGCGGACCAAAATTTTGTGCATATAAAATTTCAAAAGATCTAGAAAAAGGAGAAAAATGTTAAATAAAGAAGAGGTCTTAAATAGACTAAAAGGCGTCATATATCCGGGATTTGAGAAGGATATAGTTAGCTTTGGCTTTGTAAAAAATGTAGAAATGGGCGAGAAAATTACAATAGAAGTCGAGATCGTTAGCTCAAGCTCTGACGTGGCAAATGAGCTAAAAACGGACATCAAACGTGTCATGGGCTCAAATGAGTATGTGCTAAATTTGATCCAGCCAAAGATACCTGAGGAGAAAAGTAACACTCAAAGTGGCAAAAATATCGCGCCGCAAGTTAAAAATTTCGTAATGGTAAGCTCTGGAAAAGGCGGTGTTGGCAAATCAACCACAACGCTAAATTTAGCCATCTCAATGGCAAAACTAGGCAAAAAAGTGGGAATTTTAGACGCTGACATCTATGGACCAAATATCCCAAGGATGCTTGGCGAAGTAAATACCCAGCCACAAGTCGTTGGCAACAAGCTAAAGCCGATACTTAGTCACGGCGTGGAGATGATGAGTATGGGCGTTTTGATGGAAGAGGGCATGAGCCTTATCTGGCGTGGTTCGATGATCATGAAAGCGATCGAGCAGCTGCTAAGAGACGTGCTTTGGAGCGAGCTTGATGTCTTATTTCTCGACATGCCTCCAGGAACGGGCGACGCGCAGCTAACTCTAGCTCAAAGCGTGCCAGTAACGGCAGGCGTATGCGTCACAACGCCTCAAGTTGTAGCACTTGATGATAGCAAGCGTGCGCTTGATATGTTTGAGAAGCTTCACATCCCAATCGCTGGCGTCATAGAGAACATGAGTGGCTTTATCTGCCCAGATAATGGCAAAGAGTATGATATCTTTGGCAAAGGCACGACTGAAGAGGTGGCAAAAGCCTATAACACTCAAATTTTAGCCGAAATTCCTATCGAGCCAGCGGTTAGAGTGGGTGGTGATAGCGGCAAGCCAGTGAGCTTTTATGAGCCAAACTCAGTCACTGCAAAACGCTACGAGAGCGCAGCTGCAAGACTTTGGGAGATAATAGAAAATATAAATAACGGCGGTGGGGCTGACAACTCAGCGATCCAGCCAGTAAATGACGGCAAGAGTGCTTGCTCGAAGTAAATTTGCAAAAGATAAATTTTAGAGTAAATTTTCAATTAAATTTGGCTACCAAAATTTGGCTTTGCTTGATGCAGGGTTTAAATTTTGGAGCCAAAATGCAATCATTAAAAAAATTTAACAGGAGAAAAGATGAAAGCGATCGTAACCGTAGTCGGAAAAGATAGAGTTGGCATCGTTGCTGGCGTCTCAGCAAAGCTTAGCGAGCTAGGGCTAAATATAGATGATATAAGCCAGACTATTTTGAGCGACTTTTTCACGATGATGGCGGTGGTTTCAAGCGATGAAAATAAGGACTTTACAGCCTTAAGAGCGGAGCTGGATAAGCTTGGAGAGAGCCTAAAAGTAAAGATAAACATCCAAAGCTCAGCCATTTTTGATGCTATGCACAAAATTTAAGGACAAAAGATGGATATCAAAAACGTAACCGAAACGATCTCGATGATCGAGGAGCAAAATTTTGACATCAGAACGATCACGATGGGCATTAGTTTGCTTGATTGCATCGACCCTGACATGGGCAAAGCCTGCGACGAAAATTTACGCAAAAATCACCACTAAAGCCAAAGACCTAGTTAGGGTGGGCAACGAAATTTCCGCTGAGCTAGGCATACCAATCGTCAATAAAAGAGTGAGCGTGACGCCTATCTCGATAATCGGCGCCGCAACCAACGCAAAAGACTACGTGATGATCGCAAAAACGCTTGATAGGGCGGCTATTGAAGTTGGTATTGATTTTATAGGTGGTTTTTCGGCTCTAGTGCAAAAGGGCTATCAAAAGGGCGATGAAATTTTCGATAAATTCTATCCCGCAAGCACTCGCTCAAACTGCAAAAGTGTGCTCAAGCGTCAATGTCGGCTCAACAAAAAGTGGCATAAATATGAGCGCGGTGCGTGACATGGGACGCATCATAAAAGAGACGGCAGCAGCTTCAGAGATGGGCTGTGCGAAGCTTGTTGTCTTTGCAAACGCAGTCGAGGACAATCCTTTCATGGCAGGTGCATTTCACGGCGTGGGCGAGGCTGATGTGGTGATAAATGTCGGCGTTTCAGGCCCAGGCGTCGTCAAAAGAGCCCTTGAAAAGGTGCGTGGCGAGAGCTTTGACGTGGTGGCTGAGACTGTGAAAAAGACGGCGTTTAAGATCACTCGTATCGGTCAGCTCGTTGGTCAAATGGCGAGCGAGCGCCTTGGGGTTAAATTTGGTATCGTCGATCTCTCTCTTGCTCCAACGCCAGCCGTGGGCGACTCGGTGGCTCGCGTGCTTGAGGAGATGGGGCTTGAGGCTGTCGGTACACACGGCACGACTGCGGCACTTGCTCTGCTAAATGATGCGGTCAAAAAAGGTGGAGTCATGGCGTGCAATCAAGTGGGCGGCTTAAGCGGTGCGTTATCCCAGTCTCAGAGGACGAGGGCATGATAGCTGCGGTGCGCGCTGGGTCATTAAATTTAGAAAAGCTTGAAGCGATGACTGCGATATGCTCGGTGGGACTTGATATGATCGCCATACCTGCGGATACGCCAAGTGAAAGTATAGCTGCGATGATCGCTGATGAGGCGGCTATCGGCGTTATAAATCAAAAAACAACAGCCGTTCGTATCATACCTCTTGGACGTGAGGGTGATATGATCGAGTTTGGCGGTCTTTTAGGCAGAGCGCCTGTGATGAAGATAAATAAAGCTTCAAGTGCCGACTTCATCGCTCGTGGCGGACAAATTCCAGCACCTATCCATAGTTTTAAAAACTAATCTTCAAAGTCCGCTTTAAATTCGCGGACTTTACATGATTTATTTTAGTCGTTTAAAAACAATTAATTCTTGAGTTTTTTGTTATAATTCAACTTCTTATAAATTACGATATGCAAAGGATTTTCTATGTCACGTGCACAAAGAGATAGAGTTGGTGGAGCAGCTGAGGCTTCGGCCCCAGTAGTTATGTTTCTTATATTATTTTTCATTTCTCCCATAACATTACTGTTAGAGCTTTATTTTCAAAATAAATTATTAAAAATAAAATGGTGTAAAAAAGATATCGTATGGGCATTAAATTCAACATATTCATTTTGGATTCTTGTTATTGGTGTGGTTGGAATTTGCTTAATTACAATATTTGATAGACATAGCCCAACTATTGATGATTATATCCCATTGATAGTGGTGATCTTGCTCTTGGCACCGCACTTCTACTTTTCATTTAAATATAAAAGTAAATTTAATAGATTTGCTAGATTAAAAGCAATAAAAAGAAGGATGGAATTGCGTGAAAAAGCAGACATTATTATAAAAAAAGAAAAAGAAGAAGATAGGCTAAGAAGAGAAATTAATAAAACTGCTCGTTAGAAAGTTTTATGCAATTTTGCTCCTTGTGTTTGTTAAAAAAACAGAGTTTATCTCTTTAAATTTATCCTAATCTTTTCAACTGCTTTTAGTTAAAATAATAAAAATTTTAAACCAAGGAGCTAAAATGAAAATTTTATCACTGCTTACGGCGCTACTTTTTGGAGCGGTATGTGGCTTTGCAAACGACGGCAAAGTAAGAAGTATCGACATCTACGTCACGCCTTACTACTCAGCAAATGCTGGCAAGGTGGAGTACGTCAAGGTCTATGACAAGATAGATGAGCTTTTAAAAAGTGGCAAAGAAGAGGAGTTTAAAAAGGCTGAAAAGATCGTGCAAGATGCCCCACAAATGGTCTCTCCGATAACTCTTTTTGTCCTTTCAGCTCGCGCATATGATCTTGGACTTCGCGATGATGCGGTATTTTGGTTTTATGCGGCAAAAAACCGCGCGATCTTGCTAAGAGGCGTTATAGACATGGAGGGTGAGAAATTTACTGACGTGGTGGCTGCGATAGGGGCGTTTATGAAGCTTGTTGGCGACGTGGTCAATCCTTATGCATTTTGCGATATCAAAAAGCAACAAGAGATCGCTGATAAAGCGCTTGAATGGACCAAGAAAAATGCCTATGAAGCGATGTTTTCGCCAGAATTTAGCTCACCTCACGAAGATAGAAAAGCAGCCCTTGCAAAAGGCATAGAAAAGCTAGAAGCCCGCAATAAAAAGAGAAAGATTACTTTTTAGACAAAGACAATCTTGCTAACTTTAAAGCTATGCGCAAGCAAAATGGCACTGATGAGAAATTTTGCTTTTAAGTAGCGAGAAAAACTGAAAATTTGCTTGTAAATTTAGCTTTTGCTTTATTCTAAAAGGGCAAATTTACAAGCTATCTCTATTTTATGTCACGACGAAATTTACTTAAATTTGGCTCTTTTTCGTAAGAGTAGCAAAACTACAAAAATGAGAATAAAAAATGACTTTGAAATTTGGCGAACTTGAAAAAGTTGCAGCAGATGATGGCTTTATCTGGTATGCGGAGGTGAAGCTAAAAAGTGAAATTTTTGATCAGGTGCCATTTTGCCTCGTTAGCACAGATAGGGCAGACGTGGATGATGAGACTACTTTACTAGCAGAGCGAATTGCCAGCGATATCGACCGATACATAAAAGAGGCGCTTATCTTTTTAAAAGATGAGCTTAGGCGAGGGCGCTTTTTGAGCAAGGACGAGCTTAAATTACTTGACTTGCCAGTTTGCAAACTGCCATTTAGCTCGCCGCAATGCACCTTTTATGCGCATGATAAGCAGTGGCTGATGAGATTTGCTGAGGGCGCACTTGATATCTGTGAGCCTTATGGTATTGGGGTGATCTTTGAGGGTGAAAAGCCGCTTTGTTTAGAAAATTTAGAGCTTAGCGAGGAGTGCTAAACTCTCAAATTTTTAAATTTACACATTAAAAGCCAGATAAATTTTAATATTTTCAATCTTTGCAAAAAATGATGAAATTTTTGTTTTTAGGTATTGGATACGATCAAGAGGCGCTAGAGTTTTTTAAATAATTAAATTTTGCTGTCTTAGGTTTTGCGCCCAAAACAGCAAATTTATAAGCTATGCGTTGCAGCAGTCGCTTGGGTCTTTTTCTTTTGTGATCCTAGCTCTTAAGTCGTGGCGGATGATCTCTATCGACCAAAACCAGACCATGTGACCTACAAGCTCAGAAACATACTCATACCAAGGAAGTGTCCAAAGTGGCGGAGTGAGGCCAAGAAGCGGCAGTAAGATGCCATGAACTGCGATAGTTGCTAAGATACCAGCCATCACGCCTTGCCACATCGTGATCTTTGGAAATTTCTCAGCCACGACGCAGTAGCCGACGGCAAAGACTATTGAAAATATGATGTGCGTTAGCATCACGTAGTTAACGTATGCCCCGCAAACTCGTAGATAGCGGCGTTTGGATCGGCGATACCGACATAATCTCTTAAGAACACATAAGGTGGGTTTAAGAAATTTCTCGAGCAGTCGATCGCATCAGCCGCTCTGATGACACTTTCTGGTCCGCAAGCTGCGTTAAACATATCCATAGGGCTTCTTGGCGGAAGTGGCACTTCTGCACCCCATTTGACAAAGGCTGAAACTACGCCAGCAACGAGGCCGATCAACGCAGCTAAGGCAAATTTTGGTTTGGTAACTAAATTTGACATTTTGTCTCCTTGTGAAATTTGAGGCATTTTATTTCTATTTTCTTTGTGATAAGGTTAATCATTATTATAATTTATAAATTTATCAAAGCTCAAATGCTTTAAAATCATAAAATTTTTAGCCATTTTTGGCTAGACTAAGAAAAATTTAAAGGAGAATAGATGTCTAAAGAGTTTAAAGACGCAAACGAATTTAAGGAATTTTTGAAGAATTTAGAAAAAAAGATGGCTACAAAGATCCAGTTGCTTTTGGCATCGCAAGGGTCGATCGCGGACAAAAAAATAGCGACAAAATTTTGCAAGCAAGTTACGCCGTTGTAAATTACAAAGAGAGCTTTTTAAGCGCAGCTGCTTTTATCTACGCTTTGCAAAAGTGCGATGTTGAGGTTGATTTTGGCGCTCACGAGTTTGTCGCTGATCTCACGCCAAAGGTAGCAAAAAAGGCTAGCAAACTCTTTAGCGTCTTTGAAAAAGATATAAAATCACACAAAAACGTGGAGAATTTACACTCTGTGAAGATGGTATTTGAGGACGATCTTGAGCTAAATGAGAATAAATTTAAGCTTGTATTTTTGTTTGAAGACGCAAAGCCGATTAGCGTGGAGGCCGTCTATCTCAAGCTCTACTTAATATCACTTGGCAAGGTCGCACCTAGGACGATCGTGCTTGATGGGGCCTTTGGAGTGCTACCAAATGTCGCATGGACTAGCCAAAATATCCCAATCGAGCTTGAGTGGCTAAGAGAAAATGAAATTTCTCTAAAGATGTTTGGCGAGTATCCAGCGATCGTGAGCGTGGATAAATTCCCAAGATTTTTAAGTCACATCATCCCAGCTGATAACACGAGAATTTTAGACGCTACCAAAGTCCGCATGGGCGCTGCTGTGCATCCTGGCACAGTCGTCATGCCAGGGGCTGCTTATATCAACTTTAACGCAGGCACGACTGGTGGCGTGATGGTCGAGGGCAGGGTCAGCAGCTCTGTTGTAGTGGGCGAGGGCAGTGACGTTGGTGGCGGAGCTAGCATACTTGGCGTGCTAAGCGGCACAAACGGCAACCCAGTAAGCGTCGGAAAACACTGCTTGCTCGGCGCAAACTCAGTCACTGGCGTGCCACTTGGTGATAACTGCATCGTAGATGCTGGCATAGCGGTGCTTGAGGGCACAAAGGTCTATATCTCAGCCAGCGAGCGCGAAAAACTAGCTAAGATAAATCCAGAGTTTAAATTTGAGGCTGAAATTTACAAAGCACTTGAGCTTGGCGGACTAAATGGACTTCATTTTAGGCAAAATAGCCAAACAGGGCAGATCACCGCGAGTGCGAGCAAAAGGGCGATCAAGCTAAATGAGGCACTTCATTAAAAGGAGCTAGCATGAAAGTTGGCATTTTGATGTTTGACAAGATGAAATTTGTTAAGCTTTGCCAAAATTTATGATTTTTTGCATAAATTTGAAGGTTTTAACATCAAAACATATGCGCTAAAGCCTGAGATAGTCGATGAATTTGGCATTAGACTTCATCCTGAAATTTACGCTGAGAGTCTTTATGGCGTGGATATCTTGGTCGTACCAGATGGCGTCGGAGCGCTTGGGCTAAGATATGACGAGATATTTTTAAGCTGGATAAAAAGCTCGGCGAGCGCGAAATTTAAGATTGGCTTTGACCTTGGCGTGCTCATCCTTGGTGGGGCTGGATTTTTAGAGGATAGAGAGGCCTGCATAAGAGGCGGATACAAAAACGCGCTGAGTGGCTACTGCGAGGTAAATGACGCTAAGATGTGTGAGAGCAGAGGCGTGATAAGTGTTAGTGAATTTGATGACGAGATCAAAGAGCAGCTCGCAAAAATCCTAAGTAAAGATAAAATTTAAGGGCTTTAGCTCTTAAATTTGATAGAAATTTTATCTTTTTAATGAGCTTATAGCTTGTTTTATGGCGCTATTTACCGCTTCTAAATGCCACTTTATCCACGCTGTGAAGTCAAAGTTTAAATTATTTTCAAGCTTTGTTGTTTGCTCTAAAATTTCATAATAATCTTTTTATTTGCATAAATAACGCTGGAGATAGAAAAAGTAGTGTGCCAAAGCCCTTGCCATGCGCGGCCCATTGCCGCCCTCATAAGGATAGATGATCACAAACCAAAGGTGTGCTAAGGCACTTTTTACATAGGCGTTTTCGTGATTTTTATTGATAAAATTTAAAAAATTTCATCCTCTATGCGCTCTGCTGGCAAGGCTTCGTAGCGGATTTGCACATTCTCTTGTGAGCCTGAGATGACGCTCATCTCATCATCTCTAAATTTAGCTCTTTTTATCTTGTAAATTTTACTATGGCTATATTCAAACAAGGCATTGTGCCAGCCATGTAGCCGCTCGAAGTTCATATAAGCTTTGTTTAAATTTGCATCAAGCATTAGCGAGACTAGATTATCGCTGTGTCTAGTCGCATGAGTGTCGGCTAGCCAGTCAAAATTTTCATCTAGTCTCTTTTTTACCGATGAGCGAATGCTTGATCTTTTTAGCCTATCGCCCTCTATGAGAGATGAGTAAAAGATCTCATATTCTAGAGCGTTAATCTGCGCCTTTAAAAGATCGTTTCTGCTGGTCTTGCTTGCTATATCTTTTAAAATTTCGTGATCTTGCTCTAGTTTATTTGCAATGGTGCTTATTATTCTTTTGTCGAAAGAAAAATTTGGGTAGTTAGGATGTTACCATATCCACAGGTTTTGTATCAAATTTCTTTAAAAATTATGGCTTTTGTGGCCTATCTATAAGGTCTTCTATACTCTCTTCTAGCGTCATTGTAGCCACGTCTATATCCACGCTCAAAACCATCGTCGTAGTCGTCATCGTTATAGTAGTCGCCGCGGTAACCACGCTGAAATCTATCAAATCTTTCGTACTCATTTTGATAGTATGGACGGTAGTTAGGCGGATATGGCGCATAGTTTGGATCAACAGGATAGTAACCACTCATGCGGCAACTATCCTCATCAAAATCTTTCAATCCAAAACGAAATTTATATCCGTCTATCTTTTTACTAAGGGCGTCGTAGTTTCTCGTGTCGCCATAAAATTTAGCCATTTCTCTTTCGTTTATAAGTTTGCAAAGCCCGATCCCTATCTTCTTAGTATAGTTTGCAGCTAGCAGCATCGTAAATGTACAAAACAAAATGGCTATAAATTTCATCTTAGTCTCCTATTTTTATATTTCCGCCTTTGCCAAGACCGCCTTTTACATTTTGGACTTTATAATCTTTTAGCGCGACTATAAGTTGGTTCATAGCGTCCATAAAAGCATTTACGATCATTCTGCCCTCTGGTGTCTTTGTGTAGCCACCAAGTCCAGCGCTCACACGTGAAAATGAATTTGATCCCATGCCAAAGAAGTCAAAGTTGCTATCACTACCGACTGCACCAGCGATCTGTACGCCCGAGCGGTTGTCTATGAGAAGCAAAGATGTTTGTGTTTCGCTCTTTGAAAAGCCTCCGCTTACCTTGCCAGCAACATTACCAAAGACAGCGCCTACAAGTCCGCTGATACCGCCAGTATCCTCTTTGCTAAATGTGATCTCTGGCTGCATGGTATAATCAGCCGCTACGACTTGACCTTTGTGAAATTTAGAGCCTTTTCTTAGCTCGCCACTAGCTTCAAGTGCGCGCTCTTGCATCATATTATCCATACTTCTGCCACGCTCGACGATGACGAAGCAGCCAGTTTGCTGAGCTAAGATCCTTAGCACCGGCACAGTTGAGCCAAGCTGATAATCTCTAGTTAGATATGAGTACCATGAGCTACTTTGATCTTCGTAAAAAGATAATGTTCCTAGTGTTTGGCTGCAACGCTCGATTTTCGTGTTGGCATTTTTGGCTGTATCTCCTGCTGTGGCACCAGTTACACCGCTATTGCTACTAGCGCATCCAGCAAATAAACAAAGAGCGGCAACGCTGCTAAAGACCTTAGATGCTAAAAATCTCTTTTTCATGAAGATCCTTTTTAATGTAATTAGAAGTGTAAATATTATAAGAAAATAATATTTTGTGAAAACTTAAATTTTAAAATAAAAATATAAAAGTAAAATTTAAGCGGCCAGCAAGATGCCAGCCACATAAATTATTCGACAGTTACGCTTTTTGCGAGGTTTCTTGGCATATCGACGTTGTTACCAAGTCTAACGGAAATTTCAAGTGCAAGTAGCTGAAGTACTAGCATCATCTCGAAAATTCGCTCATATAGTGATCTTGAACGCTTGTTTTTACGTAGTCATCGCTTAGTTCAAACTCGAGTGGGCTGATCGCTAGAATGTAAGCATCTCTTGCAGCAAGCTCTTCGACGTTGCTCTTTGTTTTTTCATATAGTAAGTTTTGAGGCATTAAAGCAATCGTAAATAGCTTCTCATCTGCAAGCGCGATAGGTCCGTGCTTCATCTCGCCTGATGGATAGCCCTCGGCATGAAGATATGAAATTTCTTTAAGTTTTAACGCACCTTCAAGTGCTAGCGGATAGAAGATATCTCTACCGATAAAGAAGAAGCCATGACCGTGCAAATAGTGCTTGCTTAGGCGGTGAAGCTTCTCTTGTAAAGAGTTATCTATATTTAAAATTTGAGGGATATGAAGAAGCGTTTTGATCTCGTGATCAAGCTCTTTTTGCTGATAGATCCCTTTGCAGATGCCATTTGAAGCACAAGCATCCAAAGCACGATGATCTGCGTTGCAAAGGCCTTTGTACTTGCCACACCTTTTTCGATGCCAGCGCGAGTTAGAAGCGTATTATCAGCTAGTCTAACGATAGATGAGTTATCGACGTTGCAAATCGCAAGTGTCTTTAGCCCAGCCTCTTTTGCTATCCTAAGCGCCTCAAGAGTGTCAGCTGTCTCGCCACTTTGCGAGATGACGATGAAGAGCGAGTTTTTATTTAGATAAGGCTTTCTATATCTAAATTCGCTTGCCACTTCGACCTTTGTTCTAACTTTGGCAAGCCTTTCAAAAAGATAGCTTGCAGTTAGTGCTGCATGGTAGCTCGTACCGCATGCACAAAGCACAACATCATCGATGCCTTTTAGGTATTCATCGTCTAAATTTTCAAGGGTGACTTTGTGGTTTTTAACTCTGCCCATGATGGTTTCAGATACGACTGCGCCTTGCTCGTAAATTTCTTTCTCCATAAAAAACGTATAACCCTCTTTTTGGGCATAGCTTTTATCTTTTGGCAGTGCGTTAAATGTTATGCTAGCTTTTTTGCCGTGTTTAAAAACAGCTATCTCGTCTAAGCTCACGTAGCCGTAGTTATTGTCATCTAAGTAGGCTACTTCTGTTGCGTTGCCGATAAGTGGGGCATCTGATGAGGCAAAATATAGCTCTTTTTGTCGCTTTTGCCTATCGCCATAGGAGCGGCATCTTTTGCGAAAAATATCTTATCAGGTGCAGTTTTGGTGATAAGTAACGTCGCATAAGCGCCTCTTAGCTTTGCGATAGTCGCCTCATAAGCCTTAAATGGGTCTTTTTTCTCTTTTAAAATTTCCTCAAAAAGGTGCACGATCACTTCGGTGTCGGTTTGGCTCACAAATTTCACGCCCTTTGCCTCAAGCTCATCTTTAAGCTCTTTGTAGTTTTCGATAATGCCGTTGTGAACGACAAATGAGTGCTCGCCAAGGTGCGGGTGAGCGTTTATCTCAGTTGGTTTGCCGTGCGTTGCCCAGCGTGTGTGACCTATCGCCACGCCAAAGCCCTCTGATGTAAAGTCCTTTGTCTTTAGGGCTAAATTTTCAAGCTTGCCAACTGCTTTGAAAAAGTCGATCTTGCCATCACTCATCACAGCCATGCCAGCGCTGTCGTATCCACGATACTCAAGCTCTTTTAGACCGCTTAAAATGACCTCTTTTTCTCTTTATCTCCGATGTATCCTACGATTCCACACATGTTTTACTCGCTTATTAATAAATTTAATATCTCTTCGCCTTTACTCTCAAGTCGCTCGTTTTTCTCGATCAAAAAGAGATTTCTCGTTCTATTTTTAACCGTCTGAATTCTAGCACTCGTGACTTGAAAATGAAGCCTGTCAAAAACACTCATCACATAAGCCATTAGCCCGCGCTGATCTTTTGCGTTGATGCTAAGTTTAGCGTAATCTTTTGAGTGATTTAGCTCGAAGTTTATCTCATCTTTGTTAATATTTGGTTTCAAAGGCTCTCTTAAAACCTCGCTATTTAGGGATTTTAGGGCTAAAATTTTAGTGTTTTCAAGCTCATGATTTTTTACATTTTGGTTAAAGTCAAGCCTGATGTAAAATTTCTTCTCAAAAAGCTCAAATATCTCCATATACGCAAGGTCAAATTTGGCAAATTCATAGAGCAGGGCGCTTAAATTTAGGCTCTTGTTTGTATAAATTTGAATGCTTAAATTTTTAGTATTGTTTATGAAAATTTCGGTTTCTTTTAGGCTATCGGCCACTTTGCTTAAATTTACTGATCTCGCTCGCGCTATATTTTGTAAAGACCAAATTTGATGTGATCTTAAAAATTTTCTCTTGCAGCTTTGGCTCAAGCGCCAAAAACTCGCTATTTCGTTTTATAGACTGCTCTTTTTTTACCCGCCTTGTCGCCTCATCAAGTAAATTTTCATCGCTAAATGCGCTAAGAGAAATTTCATAAAGCTCTCTTAAAAGCTTTGCTGTGTAGGCGTTGTAAAGCCTCTCGTTTGTGGCGTTTATCACGCAGTAGCTAAGGATGTAAAGTAGCTTTAAAACCTGCTTGTCGCCAAGCTTTGAGATAAAGGCGAAGATGACGCGCTGTGAGTAGATGTCCTCTCTGTTTGAGACGTTGCTCATTAGGGTGTGGTATTTTATCAAGATAACGCCGATGTTGATAGCTTTTTGGCTTAAATTTAGCTTGTTTGCATAGGCTCTAAAGATGTTTGCGCCGATGTTTGCGTGATCTTTTCCGCCAAGTCCTTTGCCAACGTCATGCATGAGCGTCACGATCTTAAGCATCGTTTTGCCCTCCAAGCAAAGCTCAGCGTAGAGATTTTTTATAAATTTATCTTTTATATTTTCAAGAAATTTGACGCTTAAAATGCTATGCTCATCAACCGTAAATTCGTGATAGCCGTCATATTCTGCTAGCTGGGAGATATGCTCCATCGGTTTTATCAAAATTTGTATCATCTGTGCATCGAGCAGGGATTTTAAGATGGCGTAGGAATTTTCTCTTAAAAATATCTTCTTAAACTCGCTTATAGCGCGCTCTAGGCCATCTTTTGTGATGATGGCTCGCTTGATATAAAAGATCGCGCTTATATCAAATTTATAATCCACATCTTTTAGCTCTAAAAGCTCATTTATGAGATCCTCGATGAGTGCTGGCTTTTTGTGAAGTGGCACGTAGATGACGCCATTTATCTCGTAAAAGCCATTTTTTAGCCTAGCAAATTTTCTTTGAACGAAGCTTAGCTCGCTTTTGAAAAATGGCCTGCAAAGCGAAGCCGCGATAAATCTTGAATAAATGGCTATGTTATTCATCGAGCTTAGCATCTTTTGGCTGATGACGCTTTCGTTGTCTTGCAGTTTTTTGGACTTTGTCTGCATGAAATTTGTCGTGATCTCGACACTTGAAGCGCTGAAAGTATCGGTGTTTTGAGTTAAATTTAAAGCACTTAGCAAGCTTAGTAAAAAATCAACATTTAGATTAAAACTCGCGATCTCTTTTTCATTCATCACTTTAAGGGCTTGTGATCTAACTGAAACGTCGCTATCAAGGCAGTTTAGTATGCAGTTTAAGCGGTAAATTTCATCGATCCCGCCAAAGCCACTTTTTAAATTTGGCTCTTGTGCCAAGTAGCTTATGCTAGAAAATGGCAAAAATGCCTTTAAATGGTAGTTTAAAAAGGCTTTTTTATCAAATTCTTTTATCTTTATGATCTCGCTTTTTACTAGGCGGTAGAGGCTTTTTGAGCCGCAGATGTAGCGAAGTTGAGAGGTTTCGCTTTTAAATTTAAGGTCATCTTTGAAATTTATAAAAATTTCATCCACTTCGGCAATTTTTATCAGTAAATTTCATGCCAGAGCTATCTAAAATTTCAGAAAATTCTTTTAAGAAATTTTTTATATTATAGCCCTTTAAATTTTTATAAACTAGCAAAATTTCAAGCTCGCTATTTGCGCTAAGTAGCGTTTGAGCGTATTTGCCAGTGGCTAGAACGCTAAAAGCAAAGCTGTCGTTTTGTGGCACAAACTCATCAAAAAATTCTCGCATAGTTTCATTTAAATAAGATTTTATAAAATCATCATACTCTTTGGCTAAGAAATTTGCGAAATTTCTGCCTTGGTTTTTTTGAAAATGTTTTGGCAAATTTGCCTTAAAATCAAGAAATTTCTCTTTGATCCTTGAATAATTATCGCTATTTTTGGCACTTTTATCAGCTAGCATTTAGTGTTTCCATTGTTAAAAATATCTTGGCAAATGTTACATAATTTTTGCAAAAACAAAGCTTTATTTGCTTATAATAAAGCCTTAAGTTCAGCTTTAGGACGATATAAATAATGAATCTATTACAAAAACTAGAAAGTGGCGAGAGATTAAGCAAGCAAGAGGCTTTTTCGCTTTATGAGCTTGATCTTTTTACCTTGGCTAAATTTGCCGACAAAAAGCGCAGAAAACTGCACGGCAACAAGGTCTTTTTTAACGTAAATCGCCATATCAATCCAACAAATATCTGTGCTGACATCTGTAAATTTTGCGCATTTTCAGCCCACAGAAAAAATCCAAATCCATACCTAATGAGTCACGAAGAAATTTTAAAGATCGTTGATGAGAGCGTGAGTCACGGTGTAAAAGAGATACACATCGTCTCAGCGCACAACGCAACTAGCGGTTGGCAGTGGTATTTAGAAATTTTAAAAAGATAAAGGCAGCTCATCCAGAGCTTCATGTAAAGGCGATGACTGCGGCTGAGATTGATTTTTTATCAAGGCATTATGGCTTAAGCTACGATGAGGTGATAGAAAAGATGCTCGAATACGGCGTCGATAGCATGCCAGGCGGTGGGGCTGAAATTTTTGACGAAGAGGTCAGGGCTAAAATTTGCAAAGGCAAGGTTAGTAGCGAGAACTGGCTCAAAATTCACAAAATGTGGCACGACAAAGGCAGACAAAGCAACGCTACAATGCTTTTTGGCCACATAGAAAGCCGTGAAAATAGGATCGATCACATGCTAAGGATCAGAGACTTGCAGGATGAAACTGGCGGATTTAACGCATTTATCCCGCTTGTCTATCAAAGAGAAAATAACTACTTAAAAGATGTTAAATTTCTCAGGATCTGCTGAAATTTTAAAGACTATGGCGATATCTCGCTTGGTGCTTGATAACGTCCACACATTAAAGCTTACTGGGCCACTTCGACTCTAAAATTTAGCGATGATCGCTCAGGAATTTGGCGCTGATGATCTTGATGGCACGATAGAAAAGAGAGTATCCAAAGTGCAGCCGGCGCAAACAGCGCAAATGGCGTCACACTAAAGACATTTTGCGATCTCATAAAAACATCTGGTTTTACGCCGGTTGAGCGTGATAGCTTATATAACGAACTTAAAATTTACTAAAGGAGCTTGGGGTGAAATTTTTTGACTTAGCACAAAACAAAACGAGTGTGAAGCAGGAATTTGGAGCGGGACTTACGACATTTTTGGCGATGATGTATATCGTGCCGGTAAATGCGATCATTATGAGCAAAACTGGCATGCCTTATGAGGCATTAATCACTGCAACTGCGCTAATTACCATATTTTCTACTGTATTAAATGGTCTTTGGGCGAACACGCCAGTTGCGATGAGCGTTGGCATGGGGCTTAACGCTTATTTTACATTTGGTCTTTGCATCGGTATGAAAGTGCCTTGGCAAACGGCTCTTGGTGTTGTTTTCTTAAGCGGCGTGATATTTGTTGTCTTATCTTTTACAAATTTTAGAATGTGGATAATAAGATCCATCCCACTTGATCTAAGAAGAGCGATAAGTGCTGGCATAGGCACGTTTATTAGCTTTGTCGCGTTTCAGCAAATGGGCTTTATCGTAAATAACGATGCGGTTTTGGTTGGCATAGGAAATTTCAAAGATCCAAACGTGCTTCTTGGCGTTTTGGGGCTATTTTTGGTTATTTGCTTTTGGGCGTGGAAGATAAAGGGCGCATTTATCCTAGCTGTGCTTGCTACTTCAGTGATAGCTTGGGTGCTTGGCATCGCTCCTCATCCAACAGAAATTTTCTCAACTCCAGCCTCTATCTCACCGATATTTTTAGAGCTTGATATAAAAGGTGCGTTTAGCCTAGCCTTACTACCAGTTATTATCACGTTTTTTGTGACTGATCTTTTTGACTCGATAGGCACGCTAGCTGGAGTTGGCACGAGGGCTGGGATATTTGACGAAAACAAAAAAGATGGCGTCGTAAAACTTGAAAAAACTCTTGAAGCTGACGCTGTTGCTACTGCAGCTGGCTCGCTTGTAGGTGTAAGTACGACCACATCGTTTGTAGAAAGCGCTAGCGGCGTAGAAGAGGGCGGTAGGACTGGTTTAACAGCTGTATTTTGTGGGCTTTTATTTATACTTACACTATTTATGTTGCCACTTTTTAAAGCAATCCCTGGCAATGCCATCTATCCGATCCTTGTAATGGTTGGCGTGCTTATGTTTGCTGAGCTTGCTAGTATAAATTTCAAAGATCCAGCCATCGCCGTTGCGACATTTTTCATAGTTGTGCTCATACCGCTTACTTACTCGATCACAAACGGCCTTGCATTTGGCTTTATGTCATACGTCATAGTTAAGCTCATAAAGAGAGAATTTAGCGATATAAATTTAGGTGTAGTTGTGCTAGCGCTCATTAGTTTTATCGTATTTTTAGTGCATTGATAAGGATTAAAGATGATATTTTATAGCTACGATGAATTTGCCGTTGATGCCAAAAGGATGGCAAAACAGATAAAAGATGAGTTTGATCCAGAGGTGATACTAGCTGTGGCAAGAGGCGGTCTAACGCTTGGCCACTCGCTAGCCGTTGCGCTTGAAAATAGAAATTTATTTACATTAAATTCTATCCACTACGAGGATACAAACAAGCTTGATACGATACGAAATTTTTAATGTGCCAGATCTTAGCAGATACACTAAAATTTTGCTTGTTGATGACATCATCGATAGCGGTGAGAGCATGGTCGAGATAAAAGAGAGCTGCTTAAACGCTATCCAAATTTAGATATAAAGATAGCTACTGTATTTTATAAAGAGAAGGCTCTGCTTTTGCCTGAATTTAAGGTAAAAGAGGCTCATGACTGGGTTGAGTTTTTCTGGGATATACATATTTAAGGGCGCAATTTGTTAGAAAGAGTTAGAGAATTTGCTAGCAGACACATTGCTTTTAGCGTATTTTTGATATGTTTGATTGATTTTGTATTTCTACTTTATGCGGCAAATTCTCTTAGCATAAGCTACAACGAGGCTGAAATTTTCTTTCAAAAGCACAGCCTTCTTGGCTATATCTTAAAACTAAGCGCCCATTTTTTTGGTCAAAATGACCTTGCTGTGCGAGGCGTGATGATCTTTTTTCACATTGCAAGCGTAGCTTTGATGTATAAGGTGAGTAAATTTTATATAAAGCTAGAGTTTGACAGGATCATAGCGGTCCTACTTTTTGTGCTGCTTCCTGGTACGCTAGCTTCAGCCCTTATCATAAATAACGCTGGAATTTGCATCACTCTGGCGCTTTTGTGCATATATCTTTTTCATATTAAAAAGAAAATTTTATTTAGCCTATTTTTCTGCCTAGCCTTTTTTATAGATGGTGACTTTTTGATATTTTATGCAGGATTTTTTATATTTGCACTTTACAAAAGAAAGCCGCCACTTGCTTGGCTAAGCGCCATTTTATTTTTGCTGACACTTTACTTTTTTGGCTTTGAAACAAATGGCAGACCAAGCGGGCACTTTATCGATACTTTTGGCATATTTGCTGCTGTATTTTCGCCATTTGTCTTTATCTTTTTTGTATATACGATTTATAGAATTTGGGTTAAGGAGAAGAAGGATCTTTTGTGGTTTATCGCCATTTGCTCATTTTGCTTTTGTATGATAGTCTCTGTGCGCCAAAGGCTGGAGCTTGAGCAGTTTTTGCCATTTTGTGTGATCGCAACGCCACTTATGGTAAGAGTTTTTTTTAACTCATATCGCGTGAGGCTGCCAAAATTTAGAAAAGGTCATAAAATTTGCACTAGTTTAGTGATGCTTTTTTTGATATTTAACTGGTCAGCGATCATTTTTAATCAAATTTTTTACCTCTTTTTAAGCGATCCTACAAAACATCTCACTTATAAATTTGATGTAGCAAAGGAACTAGCAGATAAGCTAAAAGAGGCAGGAGTGCAAGATATAGCGACCGAAGATACAAGACTTGCTCTTAGGCTTAAATTTTATGGCATAAAAACAAAAAGCTACTCTAAAAATTTATTAGCAAGTGCCGATTTAGATGAGAAGTCAAAATTTAGTATAGAAAAAATGGGAAAAGTAGTTGCAAATTTCAATATCAAGGAACGATAAGCTATGAAAAAAAGAGCTTTTACGATGATAGAGCTTGTTTTTGTTATTGTTGTTGTTGGAATTTTAGCTGCCATTATGATCCCAAAACTAAATAGAAATGCCTCAAGAGAAGCTGCAAATCAGATCCTAACTCATATAAGATACACTCAACACCTCGCTATGCAGGATGATAAATATTCTATCACTGAAAAAGGATGGGCGAAACAGCGCTGGACGATAGCTTTTGCAAAAGATAAAGTAGATGGCTGTTCGGTCGATAAAAATAATGAGCAAACTTGGAAATATAGTGTTTATTATGATAAAAGTATGACCGGAAATCCAAATTCGCAAGATGAATTTGCAAGTGATATTTATAAGACTGGAAAGTTACTAACAGCTGGCTGGAGTGGTATGTCAGATAGTGACTGCAAAAAGATAAACAAAGAGTTAAATATAGAAAAAAGGTTTGGTATAACAGATGTAACTCTATCTGGCGGATGTGTAAAAGGAAATGCTAAGAAAAAAATTGCTTTTGATGAAATGGGACGACCAATGTGGTCAATAAGCACAGTTGGTGGTGGTATAAAGCGACCATACGATAGACTTGTTAAAAAAGATTGCAGTATAACAATAACTGATAAACGCGGCAATCAAACAACCATTACTATAGAAAAAGAAAGTGGCTTTGCATCTATAAAAGAAAATAGTTAAATTTGATTAAATTTTGAGCTTTTGATTTTTTTCAAAAAGCTGCTATTTTTTAATCTGCATTTAAGCATCCCTCATATATAATTCCAGCTCACGAAACGAGAAACCACCTTTAACTTCAACGTTAATAAAGCCTTTTTCTTATCGTTGTTCTTTTAACTTACAATTGTTAAACTATTAGTCAATCTTTGAAATCTAAACAAGTGATCGATTGAGCCAGTCTATTATGATTAAATAATAGATTAGACAAACTAATATAAAAACTAAAAGTTTTTTTGATTAAAAACTTCATAATAAAAATCCTATCTATTAGATAGGTAATTAATATGGAGAGTTTGATCCTGGCTCAGAGTGAACGCTGGCGGCGTGCCTAATACATGCAAGTCGAACGGACGAGTAAGAGCTTGCTCTTATGAGTTAGTGGCGCACGGGTGAGTAATGTATAGCTAATCTGCCCTACACTAGAGGACAACAGTTGGAAACGACTGCTAATACTCTATACTCCTCTCTAGCATAAGTTAGATAGGGAAAGTTTTTCGGTGTAGGATGAGGCTATATTGTATCAGCTAGTTGGTGAGGTAATGGCTCACCAAGGCTATGACGCATAACTGGTCTGAGAGGATGATCAGTCACACTGGAACTGAGACACGGTCCAGACTCCTACGGGAGGCAGCAGTAGGGAATATTGCTCAATGGGGGAAACCCTGAAGCAGCAACGCCGCGTGGAGGATGACACTTTTCGGAGCGTAAACTCCTTTTGTTAGGGAAGAACAATGACGGTACCTAACGAATAAGCACCGGCTAACTCCGTGCCAGCAGCCGCGGTAATACGGAGGGTGCAAGCGTTACTCGGAATCACTGGGCGTAAAGGACGCGTAGGCGGATTATCAAGTCTCTTGTGAAATCCTATGGCTTAACCATAGAACTGCTTGGGAAACTGATAATCTAGAGTGAGGGAGAGGCAGATGGAATTGGTGGTGTAGGGGTAAAATCCGTAGAGATCACCAGGAATACCCATTGCGAAGGCGATCTGCTGGAACTCAACTGACGCTAATGCGTGAAAGCGTGGGGAGCAAACAGGATTAGATACCCTGGTAGTCCACGCCCTAAACGATGTATACTAGTTGTTGCTAAGCTAGTCTTGGCAGTAATGCACCTAACGGATTAAGTATACCGCCTGGGGAGTACGGTTGCAAGATTAAAACTCAAAGGAATAGACGGGACCTGCACAAGCGGTGGAGCATGTGGTTTAATTCGAAGATACGCGAAGAACCTTACCCGGACTTGATATCTAACAAATCATCTAGAGATAGAAGAGTGTCTGCTTGCAGAAATGTTAAGACAGGTGCTGCACGGCTGTCGTCAGCTCGTGTCGTGAGATGTTGGGTTAAGTCCCGCAACGAGCGCAACCCACGTCATTAGTTGCTAACAGTTCGGCTGAGCACTCTAATGAGACTGCCTTCGTAAGGAGGAGGAAGGTGTGGACGACGTCAAGTCATCATGGCCCTTATGTCCGGGGCGACACACGTGCTACAATGGCATATACAATGAGAAGCAATATCGCGAGATGGAGCAAATCTATAAAATATGTCCCAGTTCGGATTGGAGTCTGCAACTCGACTCCATGAAGCCGGAATCGCTAGTAATCGTAGATCAGCCATGCTACGGTGAATACGTTCCCGGGTCTTGTACTCACCGCCCGTCACACCATGGGAGTTGATTTCACTCGAAGCCGGAATACTAAATTAGTTACCGTCCACAGTGGAATCAGCGACTGGGGTGAAGTCGTAACAAGGTAACCGTAGGAGAACCTGCGGTTGGATCACCTCCTTTCTAGAGTACATATAGATATTCTCTCACAAGATATCTATAAGAAAGATATTCTCAATCATCCTTGTTTAGTTTTGAAAGATTGATAGACCTATAGGGGCCTATAGCTCAGCTGGTTAGAGTGCACCCCTGATAAGGGTGAGGTCACAAGTTCAAGTCTTGTTAGGCCCACCAGAGAATTTTAATTGGGAATTAGCTCAGCTGGGAGAGCGCCTGCTTTGCACGCAGGAGGTCAGCGGTTCGATCCCGCTATTCTCCACCATAAAATAGTTTAACAGCATTAAGTCTAATTAGAGAGCTTAAATTTAAACTTTCTAATTAGACTTTTGTCTAAATGTTCTTTTAATTAATATTGTTAATAGTCACAAGCAAGTTTTAAAAACAATTTTACAGGACTTGTTAAAGATTTAAATTTCTATTCTCTTTGCATTTAATGCAAAAGTTTGACATTACAATCTATTTAGGATTTAAAACTTATCTAAATAGTAGTCAATGCTTTCCGTCTTGAGAGCTAGAATTTAAATGTAGTAACATAAAGTTATCTTTAACAAGGAAGTGATGCGAATTAGAATAATCTAATATAGAAAAGGTAAGCTACAAAGAGCAAGTGGTGGATGCCTTGGCTAGTAGAGGCGATGAAAGACGTGCCAGGCTGCCATAAGTCTCGGGAGCCGTCAAGGGGCTTTGATCCTGGAATTTCCGAATGGGGCAACCCAACTAATAGAGATATTAGTTACCGTATAACGGAGCAAACGAGGGGAATTGAAACATCTTAGTACCCTCAGGAAAAGAAATCAAAAGAGATTACGCTAGTAGCGGCGAGCGAACGCGTAAGAGGGCAAACCACTAGTTTACTAGTGGGGTTGTAGGACTGCAATATAGACTAAACTTAGCTAATAGAACGACCTGGAAAGGTTAGGCACAGAGGGTGATACCCCCGTATATGAAAGCTTTGTTTTACTTAGCAGTATCCTGAGTAGGGCGGAACACGTGATATTCTGTCTGAAGCTGGGTAGACCACTATCCAACCCTAAATACTACTACTAGACCGATAGTGCACAAGTACCGTGAGGGAAAGGTGAAAAGAACTGAGGTGATCAGAGTGAAATAGAACCTGAAACCATTTGCTTACAATCATTCAGAGCCCTATGATTTATCAGGGTGATGGACTGCCTTTTGCATAATGAGCCTGCGAGTTGTGATGTCTGGCGAGGTTAAGGAAACCCGGAGCCGTAGCGAAAGCGAGTCTTAATAGGGCGTTTAGTCAGACGTTGCAGACCCGAAACGATGTGATCTATCCATGAGCAGGTTGAAACCGGTGTAAGAGCCGGTGGAGGACCGAACCCGCTAGCGTTGAAAAGCTATGGGATGACTTGTGGATAGGGGTGAAAGGCCAATCAAACATCGTGATAGCTGGTTCTCTCCGAAATATATTTAGGTATAGCGTCATGTAGTAACACTAGGGGGTAGAGCACTGAATGGGCTAGGGCATACACCAATGTACCAAACCCTATCAAACTCCGAATACCTAGTGTGTAATCATGGCAGTCAGGCGGCGAGTGATAAAATCCGTCGTCGAGAGGGGAACAACCCAGACTAACAGCTAAGGTCCCTGAATCTCATTTAAGTGGAAAACGATGTGGAGTTACTTAAACAACGACGAGGTTGGCTTAGAAGCAGCCATCCTTTAAAGAAAGCGTAATAGCTCACTGGTCTAGTGATTCTGCGCGGAAAATATAACGGGGCTAAAATGAGTACCGAAGCTTTAGACTTAGTTTACTAAGTGGTAGGAGAGCGTTGTATTTGCATTGAAGGTATACCGGTAAGGAGTGCTGGAGCGAATACAAGTGAGCATGCAGGCATGAGTAGCGATAATTGGGGTGAGAATCCCCAACGCCGTAAACCCAAGGTTTCCTACGCGATGCTCGTCATCGTAGGGTTAGCCGGGTCCTAAGCAAAGTCCGAAAGGGGTATGCGATGGAAAATTGGTTAATATTCCAATGCCAACTATAATGTGCGATGGAAGGACGCTTAGAGTTAGAGGAGCCAGCGGATGGTAGTGCTGGTCGAAAGGTGCAGGTTGGAGTTCAGGCAAATCCGAACCCCTTTAATCCGAGGCCTTACAGGTGCGTGAAGTTCTTCGGAATGAATCGTAAATCCTTGATACTGTCGAGCCAAGAAAAGTTTCTAAGTTTAGTTATAGTTGCCCGTACCGTAAACCGACACAGGTGGGTGGGATGAGTATTCTAAGGCGCGTGGAAGAACTCTCTTCAAGGAACTCTGCAAAATAGCACCGTATCTTCGGTATAAGGTGTGCCTAACTTTGTGAAGGATTTACTCCGTAAGCATTGAAGGTTACAACAAAGAGTCCCTCCCGACTGTTTACCAAAAACACAGCACTCTGCTAACTCGTAAGAGGATGTATAGGGTGTGACGCCTGCCCGGTGCTCGAAGGTTAATTGATGATGTTAGCTCTGCGAAGCGTTTGATCGAAGCCCGAGTAAACGGCGGCCGTAACTATAACGGTCCTAAGGTAGCGAAATTCCTTGTCGATTAAATATCGACCTGCATGAATGGCGTAACGAGATGGGAGCTGTCTCGAAGAGGGATCCAGTGAAATTGTAGTGGAGGTGAAAATTCCTCCTACCCGCGGCAAGACGGAAAGACCCCGTGGACCTTTACTACAGCTTGACACTGCTATTGGGATAAAAATGTGCAGGATAGGCGGGAGGCTTTGATCCATAGACGCCAGTTTATGGTGAGCCATTGTTGAGATACCGCTCTTTTTTATTCTGATAGCTAACTAGCTTGAGTTATCCTCAAGTAGGACAATGTCTGGTGGGTAGTTTGACTGGGGCGGTCGCCTCCCAAAATGTAACGGAGGCTTACAAAGGTTGGCTCAGAACGGTTGGAAATCGTTCGTAGAGTATAAAGGCATAAGCCAGCTTAACTGCGAGACATACACGTCAAGCAGAGACGAAAGTCGGTCTTAGTGATCCGGTGGTTCTGTGTGGAAGGGCCATCGCTCAAAGGATAAAGGTATCCCTGGGATAACAGGCTGATCTCCCCCAAGAGCTCACATCGACGGGGAGGTTTGGCACCTCGATGTCGGCTCATCGCATCCTGGGGCTGGAGCAGGTCCCAAGGGTATGGCTGTTCGCCATTTAAAGCGGTACGCGAGCTGGGTTCAGAACGTTGTGAGACAGTTCGGTCCCTATCTGCCGTGGGCGCAAGAAGATTGAGGAGAGTTGACCCTAGTACGAGAGGACCTGGGTTGAACCAACCACTGGTGTACCAGTTGTCCTGCCAAGGGCACTGCTCGGTAGCTATGTTGGGATGCGATAACTGCTGAAAGCATCTAAGCAGGAAGCCAACTCCAAGATGAATCTTCTTTTAAGAGCTCATATAGACTATGTGTTTGATAGGCTGGGTGTGTAATGGATGAAAGTCCTTTAGCTGACCAGTACTAATAGCTCGTCTGCTTATCTTTTAATAAGCATCACTTCCTTGTTAAGGATAAAAACTTAATAAGATATGTTTTTATAGAACTTTGTTTATGACTTTTAACTTTATCTAGTAGTGTTAAATAAGAGATTTATCTATTATATCTTTTATTTAACACTGCCCGTGACTATACAGACGAGGAAACGCCTTGCTCCATCTCGAACCAAGAAGCTAAGCTTGTCCTGGCTGATGATACTCTCCCTTACTGGGATGTTGGAAAAGTAGGTCGTTGCGGGCTTTGTTGTTAATCTGCTTTAATTCTTATATTATTTAATCCTAGTTTTTATTAGTGTTTATTTCTGTCTAAGTGTAAAATATTAGTTTTTATTTTTTTTAATTAGTTTTTATTGATTAAATGTAGTAAATTTTTTATATTTGTTCTTGTATTATAGGGTTACCTAAATCGCATTATTTTAAGCTAAAATAAAAATCTCTAAAATTTAGATATATTTTGGCATATTTACATTTACTTGTAGTAGCAAGATATAAAGTTTCAGTTGAAGATTTATATACCATTTATGTAAAATTACTATTAGTGCAAATTTATTTTTTAGAAGGTCTTATGCTATAGTAAGCCTTGATTATTCAGACATATTTCTAATAATCAGATTAAATTTACATTTTTATCTAGTTTGTTAAACTTTAAATAATATATTATTAGTTTATTTTGTGAAACAACCTTTTAGCTATTTAAACATATATCTCTTACTATTAAATTTTAGTATACTAATTTTCAAAACTTTATAAAAAATCAATTTTGTTTATTCCTGGAAATTTCGATTTTTTATATTGCTGATATTGCTTTGCTATTATTTAAATAATTTATTCTTAACTTCTAATAATTTTTATAGTTTGATCGATTAATAATAAAATTATAATAAAAAAATATACCTAACTTATTGGTTTTATAGTCATGAATTTATTTTACTTTGTTTTTATTTTTTATACATTTTGCGTGAAGCTCGTCACTTAAGAACTCCGGCTTGATCTCGCAAAGTTCTATTTCTTGGTTGCTCTCACCAAATGCTTTTGGGTTGACAAGCAAATTCATATAGTACTTTGCAGAATAAAGTCTTTTTAGATTCTGCTGTACAAAGATATTATCAAGTCCAGCAAATTCATCATCGTATTGTTTTATATTTTCAAGAATACTTACTATTGGATGCTTATCCATCTTTTCTGATTTAATCAATACAGCGTGTAGGCTTTTCCAAAGTTGTCTTTGGCGATAATATATTGTTTATATGATTCGTTTCCAAAAAGTGCTATTTCTTTGGCTTTTTTAGTATCTTTTGGACTATTATTCTCAATATACCCAAGTTTATTTTGTATGATAAAAAGCTCATTTGTGTGTCCACAAGAAGCGTCTTTGCATACTCTTAAATTCTTGTATCCTTGTAGTGTTTTAAGATAATCATTGCCAGATATGGCAAGTTTTAAAAGGTAGGACACTCTGTCATTCCATTTTTGTAAGTAGAGTCTGTCTAATGTTTTTTGGTTTTTACCATCAGTTTCTATATATGTTGCAGCATATTTTATCCGTTTCAGTTGCCAAAAGATATCTAAAATTTCTTTTTGCTTTTCTGAAGATAGTTGTTTTAGTTCGGTTAAATTTGTAATTTTTTCTTGTAACTCTTTTGCCTTTGCGTCAAGTTCTATTACTTTATCAGAAGCAAATAAAGTGCTAAGTAATGCAAAAGTTATTATCAAGAATATTCTTTTCATATTGTATCCTTTAAAATTTTTATGCTAAGAATACCAATTCTGTTAGGTCGGCGCAATAAATTTGCATTGCAAAAAGCATCTAGGCAAAAAATTATCAAATTACATCTTTAAAGTTAAACTAAGTATCCTAATTTGCATTGTGGATAACTTATTTTTTTTAGTTTCTGTATTTTTTAGCTAGCTGATTTTAGCATTTTAATATATATTTTTCAAATTTTAATTTTAAAACTTTTACCCCACCTTTATAAAATTCTCTTGGTTTTTAAAAAACGGTTTTAGTGCCTCATAGGCTGCTTGGATCTTTTTAAATTTAGCGTTATACTCGTTTTTGATGCTTTCACTCTTGTTTGAGTGTCTGTCTGGGTGATAAATTTTAGCAAGGGCTAGGTAGCTATCTCTTACAGTTTCGAAGCTGTCGCTATTTGAGCAGCCTAAAATTTCAAAATTTTCTTCTAGGTAAATTTGCCAAAGCGCTAAAGCGACTTTTAAATTTGGCCGAGTTTTGGATCTTGTAGTTTCTTTTGAACTCTTTAAATTTGACTTCATTGTAGTTAAAATTTACTATAAATTTTACATGTTCGCGTCTTGAAATGATCTCTTCTATCAAGTCAAAGTCGCTATCTTTTCTTATCTTTAGGCTAAATTTATGATTCTTCTCGTCAAATTTAGACTCATTTCCTTTAAAATTTTGCAAAATGTAGCTAGCAAAAGCTCTTGGAGTGTTATTTAACGTAAAGATCATCTCGTCGTTAAGAAAGTCGATGTCGATGTTGTAGATGTTTGTCAGAGCGTTTCTTTGCACTAAAGATAGTTTTATGGTTTTGTATTTTGCAAAGGTCACGTCAAGCTCATTGCCCTGTTTTTCATAGAGTTTTTTTATAAATTTTAAAAAGCATTTTCGCTGCGGATCTCGCTCTCTTCGTAAAAAGAGATGATCTTGTCTTTGTTTGCTAGGGTTTTTGTGAAATTTTTACTTATCAGTGCGCGAAGCTCGCAAAAAAGGGCGTCGCTATCGGTTAAAATGCTTAAAGATTCTAAAGTTTGGGTTATATTCATGGGTTTCTCCATTCAAAATATCCCTATTTAAAGCAACTAGCGTTCCAAAGTTAAATTTTTCTGATATTGCTATCTTTTGTATATGCCAAAAACTCATCTCTTAGCTTTTGCTCTTTGTGTAAGATCGCCTCCTCTTTTGTGTGAGAAACGACCTCTTTTTGGGGCTTTTTTGCCACGCCTTGCTCTTTTGTAAGCTCTTTTTTGATCTCTTTTAGACTATCGAAAAAATCGTTCATTTTTGCTCCTTTTGCTCAAAGGATTCTACTAAAAAGGTTATAAATTTAAAATGAATACAATCTATTTTTAAGGAAAGTTTGGTTAATATCACAACTTAATTTTTCATGTGCGCTCGTAGCTCAGCTGGATAGAGCATTTGATTGCGGTTCAAAAGGTCAGAGATTCGAATTCTCTGGGCGCACCATCCTTTTCTCCCCAAATTTTATTTTCAGACTACTTTTGAGACTAGTTAAATTTATAAAAAACTCTATTTAGATATAGCCCTTCAGCAGGTGCTGGTATGCGAGTTAGGGCAGGACGTCCGTTTAGCGAAGCTTTGATGAGCTCGCTGCCATCTTTTTGCTTTAGCGCCTTTAGGTAAATTTGCAACCATGAGGCGCACTTGACCGCGCAAAAAGCCATCTGCTTTAAAAACAATGATAGTCTGCTCTTTGTGCGTGTAGCAAAATGCTTTGTAAATTTTTCGCACTGGGCTTTTTGTATCGCTTCCAGTTTTCATATATGCGCTAAAATCATGCTCACCGATAAAATTACGCAAAATTTCATTTGCTTTTTTGGTATCAAATTTTGGCAAAAATACCTTGTAATTTGAGCTAAAAACATCAAATTTGCCGTGATCTATCACATATCTATATGACCTTGCGACCGCATCAAATCTAGCCTGAAAGCTATCATCCACCAAATTTATGCGTTTTATGTGAATGCTTGGGTGTGCGTGGCGGTTTATAAGATCTTTTAGGCGATTTAAATCTTTAAAGTGATCGCCGCAAACGACGCTAGAGCTTTGGTTGTTTGCGTGCACGCTTTTATCGGTGCGCGAGCTAGAGACCACTCTTTCGAAAATGCCAACGTGAGCTAGGGCGCGCGCAAGCTCATCCTCTACGCCATTTTCGTGCGGCTGGGTCTGCGAGCCTTGAAATTTCGAGCCATCGTAGCTGTAGATTAGCTGAATTTTCATCAGTATCTTCGTGTGATCTTGGCTTTATAAAGCAAGACGCCAGCTAGTAAAAATACGAAAAATATGAGCGGTATCGCAAGCGCTGGCTTTGATGAAAAGAGCATTATGAGTGTAAAATAGCCAAATAAAACGCCAAAAGTGCCAACATAGACCATGCCCTTTTCGTATCTATACGTGACGATACCAAGGCTAATCGCAAAGAGCGTGCTAGCAAGCGGGAAGAGGGCCACTAGGATGTAGGTGCTAAGGTCTTTTCGGCGTTTATCGCTGTTAGCTGCATCCATCCAGTACTCTTTGATGCTGCCAACATCGCTTATCTCCTCGCTTTGGGCGGTTCTTATCTTCATTGATTTGAAGTTGCTTTGGTGATAAATTTCATCTCTTATGTCATACATTTTGCCCTCGTTTAAAGAGAGCTCTACGCTTTGACCCACGTTTATGATCTTTGCGTTTTTGGCGGTTATTAGGCGCTGTGAGTCTTTGACAAAGGGGTTAAACATCACGATATCTTTGTAGGTCGTGCCGTTGCTATCCTCCACCTCGCTGCCTACATAGACCATCCAGTCGGAGAATTTTTGTCCAAACTGGGTTGGCTTTAAATTTAGCTTAGCAACCGTCTTTTTATAGTCGATGAAATTTGCATTTAGCTGGGCGGCTATTGGTATCATGACGATGGCAACTACCAGCAAGGCAGCGCTTAAAAGAGCTGAAAATGCTAAGAAAAATCTTGCTATTTTATTTGGCGAGCCACCAAGTGTAAAGATAACGATACTTTCATTCTCTTTTGATAGCCTAAAAAGCGTCATCGCAAGTGAGACGAAAAACGCGATAGGCACGACAAAGAGCAGCACGCGTGGGAGCATAAATGAGTAGAGTTTAAAGAGCTCGCCAAAGCTGATCTCGATGTATGAAGTGATACGCGCGATCTGGATGAAAAAGACGATCGACATGATCAAAAAAGCGTACTAAATAGCGATGCGAACGTGCCTAAAAAGTTAAACAGAAGATATTTATTTACTCTACTCATAAATGAACCTTAAAATTTCTAAAATTTGCCCATCAAAAGCGTAGGTGACAAGCAGTCCTAAGCTTAAAAATGGCACAAAGGCTAGCTCATAGCCTTTTTTGCGAACGATCGCATAGACTGGGAGCGTAAGAAGTGCGGCCAGATAGATCGCCACAAGGGCAAATTTCAGCTGGTAAAATGGCTCCGATAATCGCTGCGATAAATATGTCGGCACTGCCCATGGCTTCTTTTTCATCGCATAGCTCACGACAAATCTAAGTGCCCAAAAAATAAATCCAAAAAGGATCAAATTTAAAATTTGAGCAAAATTTCCTTTAAAGATAAAAAGCAGCAGGGCATAGGCAAATGCGAAAAATAGCGCCGCAAAAAGAAGTGCATCTGGCACGGCTTTATACCTTATGTCTATGACGCTAAGGGCTAGTAGCATGATAAAGCAAAGCCCTAAAAATAGCGCATAAAGCAAGGTTTCTACGCTTAAAATTTCGCCGCACTCTTTAAAAAAGCAGATCAGAAAAAGTAGCCCAGAGGCTAGCTCAACTAGCGGATAGACAAGGCTTATCTTTTGCTTGCAAAAGGCGCATTTGCCGCCTAAAAATAGCCATGAAAAAAGCGGGATATTGTGATAAAAATTTAGCTTGTGAGAGCATTTTGGACAGTGTGAGGCTGGGAAATTTATACTTTCACTTCTTGGCAGGCGGTATATCAGCACATTTGAAAATGATCCCACGCAGATGCCAAAAACAAAAGCAAAAACGGCAAAAAAGATGACCAAAATATCCATTATCTAACTAAACCCCGCCAAATCTTCGCTCTATATCTTTAAATTTAGCAACGATGCTTGCAAGCTCATCCTTGCCAAAGTCAGGCCAAAGTGTCGGCGTGAAAAATAGCTCCGCGTAGCTTGCCTGCCAGAGCATGAAATTTGAAAGCCTGCTCTCGCCACCAGTTCTAATGAGAAGATCCACCGGCTCACTCTCATCAAGTGCCGCATTTAGGCTCGCTTCATTTATCTCGCAGCCTTTTAAATTTCAGTTTTCGCACAGCTCTTATGATCTCATCTTTTGAGCCGTAGTTTATCGCTAAATTTAAAAGCAAATTTGCGTTCTCACGTGTTGCATTTTTAGTGATCTCTATCTCATTTTTTAGCTCGTCGCTAAATGGCGAGATGTCGCCGATCGTGTTAAATTTGATCCCATTTTTTATAAAATCATCACGCTTTAAAAGAAGAAATTTTTTAAGCAAGTTCATCAAAAAATCAACCTCTTTTTGCGGTCTTTTCCAGTTTTCGGTGCTAAATGCGTAAAGGCTTAAAATTTTCACCCCATTATCGATGCAAAATTCGCACATATCGCTCACCACATTTGCTCCAGCCTCGTGCCCATTTGTCCGCAAAAATCCACGCTTTTTCGCCCAGCGTCCGTTGCCGTCCATGATGATAGCGAGGTGGTTAAGTTTGTTCAATGTCTAGCCTTTAAAGTCAATTATCTGCTCTTTTTTGCTCCAAAGAGCGCTTACGTTTTGCACCATAACTGCGGCGCTGAATTCGCTTTTTAGCAAGCTTGCAACGTTGCTAAATGGAGTTGCGATCTCATATAAATTTTCATCTTTAAATTTAAAAACAAGCGGCGCAAAATTTGAAAAAACAAGAAAAACTCTCATCTCATTTGCCTCTTTTTAAGCTGGAAAATGCCGTTTGTGCCGCTATACGCAAATGGTATATGCATGACATTTTCTTGCAGAGCAAAGAGCATTTTTGCTAGCACTCTCATCTCATCTTTTGTTTTAACTTCGCTTAAGTTTTTAAATAAATAGCTGTAAAGCCACGATAAATTCTCGTTTTTTACCAAATTTTCTATCAAATTTAGCCCGTCAGACAAAACGTCCTCATCTAAAATTTTTGGCTTTTCGTATAAATTCTTTATGACGATGTTTTCGCCCTGACTATGCACCTCGCCCCAGTATCTTGAGCCTACGTTTAGCTCTTTTACGCTTTTTGTGTTTAAATTTCGATTTGCGAAATTTAAGATATATCTGTTAAAGCCGACCTTTTGGCTCACCAAAATGCTAAGCGGCAAGGACGAATTTATCGCTACTAGCGGAGTTTGGCTGTTATTTGCTATCTTTTGGACGCGTGAGATCTGCTCTATCATAAATTTGCCTGCTAGCTCCACGATGCGCCCTGCGATCTCGTCTTTTGAGGCAAGCGGCAATAAAATCTCACTATTTTTTGTAATGAAATTTACCTCGTTTTGCTCGCTTGCAAAGCCATTTTTCTCGCCCAAGATATTTAGGCAAACTGCGTCAAGCCCTTTTTTCTCTAGCATTGATCTAGCGCTTTTAAGAGCACTTTCGTTTGAGATTTCAAGCTTAAAGCCGATCTTTTTACATTTAAACTCTTTTAAGCTTTGCAAAATATCGACATTTCTCTTTAGGCTTAAATTTAAGCTCTCTCCAACGTCCTCTTTTTATCTTGCCATCTATCTTTGTCGGTACAAAATCACTCACCGCAGCGCACATTACAAGGTAAATTTGCCCCCTTGCACTCGCTCTTGCAAAGCTCTAAAAGCTCGCTACTTGAGCTAAATTTAAGGCTATCAAATGGCTCGTTTGCGGTTTCAAAGCTAGCAAGTAGTTTTACCTCCGCACCTGCGTAGTAAAAGGCTCTAGCCAAGGCTCTTGCCATCTTTCCGCTTGAGAAATTTGTAATGGCTCTAACATCATCTATCTTTTCGGTTGTTGCGCCACCAGTTATCACCACTTTTTTGCCTGCAAAAAGTGGCCTGCTAAGCCTTTTAATGGCAGCTTCAACTATCACTTCAGGACTTGCAAGACCGCCCTTGCCAATGTCGCCACAAGCTAGAGTTTTAAGAACTGGCTCAGTCACTAAAGCGCCGTTTTTCTTTAAAATTTCAAGTGAATTTTGCGTCGCAAAATGCTCGATCATATTGTTATTTGCAGCTGGGGCAACGACCAAAGGCACGTGCGAGGCGGCGATTAGCGTTTGCATAAAGACATTGTCGCAGATACCAGCTGTTAGCTTATTTATCGTATTTACCGAGGCAGGTGCGATGAGGACTAGATCCATTTTGGAGTAGGCTATGTGATTTACGCCATCTTGCCAGTTTTGCGTTTGTGAGCTTAAAATTTTATGCTCGCTTAGCGCCTCAAAGCCGCTTACACTGCAAAATTCAAGCGCTCCGTCACTTAAAGCCACATAAACATCAGCGCCTTGCTTTTTAAGCAGCGATAAAATTTTCGAATGCCTTATAAAAGGCGATACTGCCGCAAACGGCAAGTAAAATTTTCTTATTTTTTAACATCGTCTTTGCCAAAGAATTTCTCAAAAAAGCCGCTTTTGTTCTCTTGGCGACCTCTGCTGATAGCTAATGCGCCGCTCTCAACATCTTTTGTGATGGTGCTGCCAGCTGCGATGATGACGTTATCAGCGATATTTACAGGGGCAACTAGCTGCGTATCTGAGCCAACAAAGACGTTTTTGCCGATTTTGGTTTTGTATTTTGCCTTGCCGTCGTAGTTGCATGTGATCGTGCCACAACCGATATTTGTGCCACTTTCTATCTCGCAGTCGCCAAGATAGCTTAAGTGTCCAGCTTTTACGCCATTTAAGACGCCTTTTTTAACCTCGACGAAATTTCCTATGTGCGTGTCAGAAATTTCAGAATTTGGCCTGATGTGAGCTAGTGGGCCGATGTCTGAGTTTTTGATGACGCTGCTTTCGATAACCGATGAGCTTTTGATGATGCTCTCCGTGATGACGCACTCGCCAAGGATACTTACATTTTCTTCTAGCACACACTCGCCTTCAAATTTAGCCCTGCTATCTATGAAAATGCTCTCAGGCATGCGCATTAAAACACCAGCTTTCATCAAATTTTGTTTGATCTCATCTTGCATTATTTTTTCAGCGATGCTAAGCTGAAATTTATCATTTATGCCCATGAAATTTTGCTCATTTACATTTACTGCGACGCACTTTAAACCCTTTTCATTTGCTATTTTTATGGCGTCAGTTAGGTAGTACTCTTTTTGTGCGTTTTGGTTGCTTATGAGCGGTAAAATTTGCTCTAGCGCCTCGCGTTTAAAGCAGTAGCAGCCAGCATTTACGCTTTTTATCGCAAGTTGCGCTTCGCTCGCATCTTTTTGCTCAACGATGGCCTCAACTTTGCCGTTTTTTATGATAACTCTGCCGTAGCCAAAAGGATTTGCCGCTTCAAATGAGCTCATAACCACGTCTGCTTCGGCATTTGCTAGACGCATAAGATCAGTTGATCTAACAAGTGGCATGTCGCCGCAAGTGATAAGCACCTTTTCGCCGCTTAAGCTTACGCCCTTTATCGCACCAGCAGTGCCTGGGAAATTTGCTAGATCTTGCTCAAAATTTTCAGTTTGAGGGAAAATTTCTTTTATCTTTTTGCTAATTAACTCTTTTTCGTAGTGAAGCACGACGCTAACGTCATTTGTGATCGCATAAGCTTGCTTTAAGATATGAATGATCATTGGCTCGCCACATAGCTCAAATAGGACTTTTGGGCGTTTTGATTTCATCCTGGTACCAAGACCAGCAGCTAGGATTATGATTGAAGTATTATTGTTCATTTTTAAGCCTTTTAACGTTAAAAATTTCGCAGATTGTAGCAAAAAATGGCAAACATTTTTTTTAATTTAACGATTGTTTCAACAAAAAGCTAATAAAATAGCAATTCTTAAGAATTTATAAATAAAGCGAGTTTAAATGGATTTAGGAACCGTCGTCGGCTGGGTTTTGACCCTGGTGCTTTTGTTTGGATCAATGGCGATAGGCGTTGGTATAGGACCATACATCGATATCCCTTCTGTGATGATCGTTTTTGGCGGTACTATCGGCGTTATGATGGTTGGCTTCAAGATGGAGACGCTTAAAGGTGTTGGTAAATTTTATGGTGTCGCTGTTAAGCCATCAGTTGTTGTAAATTTACCTGAGACTATAAAAAAGTAGTTGATTACTCAACCAAAGCTAGGCGAGATGGCATCTTAGCACTTGAGAGCGAAGTAAATAACGAATCAAATCAGTTTTTAAAAAAAGGCCTTTCAATGGCGGTCGATGGCAATGAGCCAGATGCGATAAGAGCGCTTTTGGAGATCGATATAGATCAGACTAGCACAAGGCATGCAAATAACATCAAAATTTTCGAGCAAGTTGGCGGTTTTGCGGGTGCGATGGGTATGATAGGTACGCTGATTGGCCTTGTTGCGATGCTTCTTAACATGTCAGATCCTAGTGCGATCGGTCCATCTATGGCGGTTGCTTTGCTTACGACACTTTATGGTGCGATGATAGGTAACATCATTGGCTCACCTGTGGCAAATATCCTCTCGATCCGCGATGCTGATGAGGCACTTGAGAAGCAAGTCATTTTAGAGGGCATCATGGCGATACAAGCAGGGACAATCCAAGAACACTTGAGGCTAAGCTTTTAGCATTTTTACCTCCAAAAGATAGAAAAAGTCAGTTTGAATAATGGGTAAATTAATAAAACCAGAAGAGTGCCCAAAGTGTATGCCTGAGTGGCTGGCTGCCTTTGGTGACCTTATGTCGCTCCTACTTTGCTTCTTCGTTTTGCTCCTTTCTATGGCGACAATGGATGCTAAAAAGATGGAGGCTGCTGTTGGCTCACTAGCTGGTGCGCTAAGCGTGCTTGAGGGTGGCGCAAGACCAGATAGTCAGGTAGAAAAAGAGACAGATCCTGAAAGCAGACGCACTCCAAAGCCAAAAGCTCAAAAAGGCGCTCAAAATGAGGTCACTTCGACTGTTAAAAAGATAAATGAGCTACTAACGGCTAGTGGGGCACCTGAGATCACGATGGAGGAGAGCGAGGATGGCTTTATCGTTAGGCTTCCAGCTGCGATGCTTTTTGACAAAGATAGTGCTGAAATTTCTGGCGAGGATGCAAAGCTCTTTTTAAAGCGAATAGGCATGATAATAGCCAAAATGCCAAATGAGGTAAAAACGGATATCATTGGATACACTGATAATACAAATCCAAACAAAGACTCTATATACAAAAACAACTGGCAGCTCTCTACTGCAAGAGCGCTAAGCGTGCTTGAAGAGCTAGTTAGCGATGGCGTGCCACAAGAGAGGCTTATCACTTCTGGCAGAGCCTCTTTCGATCCGATCGCTAGCAACAGCACAGACGAGGGCAGAGCCAAAAACAATAGAGTAGAAATTCACTTCGTCTCGCTCGAGCCAAAAAATAAAGAGGCTACTAAGAAAAGTATCCTTGATACGAGGAATTAGTCGTGAAAGCACTGCTTAGTTTAGCGGTTTTGTTTTGTGTGGTTTTTGGCGCTGATCCTGCGCTACCAACTATAAATTTAAGCCTAAATTCACCGCAAAATGCCGAGCAGCTTGTAAATTCTCAAATGTTTTACTAATCCTCACTGCTCTTGCACTCGCTCCTTCGCTCATCTTTATGATGACTAGCTTTTTGCGCCTTGTCATTGTATTTTCATTTTTGCGTCAAGCGATGGGCACGCAGCAAGTGCCGCCTTCAACGGTGCTTATCTCGCTTGCGATGGTGCTTACATTTTTCATCATGGAGCCAGTTGGTAAGCAGAGCTATGACGAGGGCATAAAGCCTTATATAGCTGAGCAGATAGGCTATGAGGAGATGCTTGATAAGAGCTTAAAGCCCTTTAAAGAATTTATGGTGAAAAACACTAGAGAAAAAGATCTTGCGCTATTTTTTAGGATAAGAAATTTGCAAAATCCAGCAAATATCGAGGATATCCCGCTAAGCATCGCGATGTCAGCCTTTATGATAAGCGAGCTAAAGACATCTTTTGAGATAGCATTTTTGCTCTATCTGCCATTTCTTGTTATCGACATGGTCGTAAGCTCCGTTTTGATGGCGATGGGTATGATGATGCTACCTCCTGTCATGATCTCGCTGCCATTTAAACTACTCATCTTTGTGCTAGTTGATGGCTGGAATTTGCTAATAGGAAACCTCGTAAAGAGCTTTCACTGATGAAAAAAATTTTATTAGCACTTTTGCCTTTGGCGCTATTTGGATCAAATTTAAGCGAGATAGCAAACAAGGCCACTCAAAACGAAATTTCAAAGATCAAAGAGCTTGAACTAAAAAGAGCAAATTTAAGTGATGAAGCGACATTAAGCGCATACTTGCCAAGCTTAAGCTTAGAGGGCTCATACGGCAAAAACGCAAGCACCTTTCCAAGTATCGTCGCCAAAGAGTCAGCTGGCGTGCTGGCAAGGATTGATTTTTTACTATATGATGGTGGAGCTAGAGAGGCTAGGCTAAAGATGAGCCAGCTTTTAAAAAACAAAGCCGCCATCGCAAGCAGTGAGGCCAAAAACTACTTTGCATTTAAGGCTGTAAATTTATACTTTAACGCCTGCGCACTTGAAAATATAATAGTCGCCAAAAACGCTCAGGCAAATTTCTTAAAAGGCGTTTTAGACAAGCTTGAAAAGGCAAACAAAGCAGGACTTGCCCCAAAAGATGAGCTAGAAAACGTGCGGGCCAAATACCACCTAGCAAACAGCACGCAGCTTGAATACAAAAATAAAATGGAGCAAATTTTAAATGAGATAAATTTGCTAACAGGCAAGCAAATTTCGCCACTTAGCGGGGCAAAAATGGCCGATATTAGCTCAAATTTAGCTTCAAAAAATGCCGAGCTTGACAGGCTAAATCAAGATATATCTTTAAGCGAGGCTAAGCTTAGCGAGACAAGAGCTGGCTTCTTGCCTCAAATTTCGCTTTATGACACCTATGGATTTTACAAAAATAACTACGACATCGACCTCGGCAAGTATAGCGCTTACCGTCCATATCTTGACAAATATCTAAAAGAGGACACACACGGCAATAAATTTGGCGTTAGCTTTAGGTGGAAAATTTTTGACTTTTTTGCCACTAGCAAGATGAGCCAAGCTAGCAAGATCGCGCTTGATGAAGCGAGGCTAAATTTAGAATATAAAAAGCGTGAAAATGAGACCAAACTTAAAATTTACAAAACGAGATCGCAACTCTTAGCTCAAAGATTGCTTCGCTAAATGAGTATGTAAAAGCAAGCGATCTTGCGCTTAGAGTAAGCTATGAAAAATATAACTCTGGGCTTTTAGGGTATAGCGACCTGCTTGAGGCACTTTCTCAGAAATTTGACGCCATTAGCCTTTTTGAAGGGGCGAAAGATGAGCTGGAGATAAAAAAGGCGGAGTATTTTTTTGAGAGCGGGGAGAGTATTTTAGAGAGGATTAGGGATTGAAAAAGCTGATAATTTTAATGATATTTTGCATCTTTTCGTTTGCTAGTGAAGAAATTTTTGCTGATTTTGAAGTCTATGCCAAGCAAAGCTCAAAGCTTGCATTTGAGAGCAGTGGCAAGGTGGATAAAATTTTGTAGATGTCTCAAGTCACGTTAAAAAAGGTGACATTTTGGCTAGCCTTGATCAAACGAGCCTTGAGATCGCTCTAAAAAAGGCAAAAAACGACCTAGCGCTTGCCAAAAATGCCAAAGAATTTGCTAAAAGCACCTTTAATAAATTTAGCCAAGTAAAGGATGTCACTTCAAAGCAAGAATTTGATGAGGTAAAGTATAAATTTGACGAGGCAGCTCTTAGGGTGCAAGCAGCTGAGATCGCCATTTTAAACGCAGATGATCATCTTAAAAAGGCCATTTTAAAAGCTCCGTTTGATGGCGTCATAGCTAGTAAAAATGTCGAGCTTGGTGAGAGTGCTTCGCCGCTTCAGCCAGCCTTTGTCTTAAACTCCGAAGAGGCTAAAATTTTAATAGCGATCGATGAAAAATATGCAAATTTAGTAAAAGTTGGCGACACATTTAAATTTAAGCTTGACGCAACAAACGAGGAAAAGAGGTAAAAATCGCGCTAATTTACCCAGAGATAAAAAGAGAGACCAGGAAATTTTACGCCGAAGCTTACGATGTGGGGATGAAGCCAGGCATGTTTGGTCAAGGAAAAGTGATAATCGGCGAAAATAAATGATAAAAACAGCTATAAACCGCCCCATAACTACGCTTATGATATTCTTAAGCCTCGTTGTCTTTGGCATCTACTCGCTAAAGACGATGAATGTAAATTTATACCCGCAAGTAAATATCCCTATAGTAAAGATCACGACATACGCAAATGGTGATATGAACTATATAAAAACCAAGATCACGCAAAAGATCGAGGACGAGGTCTCAAGCATCGAGGGGATAAAAAAGCTTTACTCAACTAGCTTTGACAACCTAAGCGTGGTCAGCATAGAATTTGAGCTAAACAAAGACCTAGAGGGCGCTACAAATGACGTCCGCGACAAGATGCAAAAGGCGAGGATAGGCGCAAACTACGAGATAGAAAAGCTAAATGGCCTCTCTTCAGCCGTTTTTAGCCTCTTTATCACAAGGCTTGATGGCAATGAAACCAAGCTCATGCAAGATATCGACGACGTGGCAAAGCCATTTTTGGAGCGCATAAGCGGCGTTTCAAAGGTCAAGACAAATGGCTTTTTAGAGCCAGCGGTGAAAATTTTACTAGATAGGTTTAAGCTAGATAAGGCCGCCCTTAGCGCAAATGAAGTGGCAAATTTGATAAAGGTTGAAAATTTTAAAAGCCCCACTTGGCAAGATAGAAAATGAGCAGATCCAAATGGCGATCAAGTCAAATTTCAGCGCCAAAAGCATAGATGAGATAAGAAATTTAACGATCAAGCAAGGGGTCTTTTTAAAAGATATCGCAAGCGTTGATCTTGCTTACAAAGACGCAAACGAAGCAGCGATAATGGATAAAAAAAGTGGTGTCTTGCTAGGTCTTGAGCTAGCTCCAGACGCAAACGCACTAACGGTTATCGCTCTAGCTAAGTCAAAACTAGATCAGTTTAAAAGCCTGCTTGGCAGCGAATACGACGTAAAAATAGCTTATGATAAGAGCGAAGTGATACAAAAGCACATCGATCAAACTGCCTTTGATATGATCCTTGGCGTCTTGCTAACCATCGTGATCGTCTATCTGTTTTTAAGAAATTTCTCGATCACCATCATTTCAGTCGTAGCGATACCAACTAGCATCGTGGCGACATTTTTCATCATAAATGCCCTAGGATACGACATAAACCGCTTAAGCCTCATAGCGCTCACACTTGGCATCGGAATTTTCATCGACGATGCGATAGTTGTCACTGAAAATATCGCTAGCAAGCTAAAAGATGAGCCAAATGCCCTAAAGGCAAGCTTTGCAGGTATAAAAGAGATAGCATTTAGCGTCTTTGCGATCTCACTCGTGCTGCTTTGCGTCTTTGTGCCAATAGCCTTTATGAGCGGCATCGTTGGCAAGTACTTTAACTCATTTGCGATGAGCGTAGCAGCTGGCATCGTCATCTCGTTTTTTGTGAGTATATTTCTTGTGCCAACGCTTAGCGCTAGGTTTGTAAATGCTAAGGAGAGCAAATTTTATATAAAGAGCGAGCCATTTTTTGAAGCGCTTGAAAATGGCTACGAGAAGCTTTTAACTTTAGCGCTTAAATTTAAGCTCATATTTTTAGCCATAACGCTTGTGGTCGTTGTTTGCTCGTTTGGACTGGCTAAATTTGTAGGTGGTGACTTCATGCCAAGCGAGGATAACTCGGAGTTTAACATCTACTTTAAGCTTGATCCATCACTTAGCCTGCAAGCTAGCAAAGAGAGGCTAAAAGATAAAATTTCACTCATAAACGCCGATGCTCAGGTTGCTTACGCCTACTTCATCCTTGGCTACACAGACGCCAAGCAGCCTTATCTTGTAAAAGCTTACGTTAGGCTAAAGGAGCTAAAAGATAGAGCTAACCACGAGCGGCAAAACGTCATCATGCAGAGGTTTCGCGACAAGCTAAAAAGTGACGATATGAGCGTCATTGTAGCTGACTTGCCAGTAGTTGAAGGCGGCGATGTGCAGCCAGTTAAGCTTACTATCACATCTGAAAATGGCAAAGAGTTAGAGAAATTTGTGCCAAAGATCAGCAAGATACTAAAAGAGATAAATGACGCAACGGACGTAAATTTGCCCGAAGAAGATCTGCTAAAGCGTGTGCAAATTTCTATCGATGAAGATAAGGCTAAGAGGCTAAATTTAGATAAAGCCAGCATTGCAAGCGCTGTTTATAGCTCATTTAGCCAGAATGAGGTCTCTGTTTTTGAAAACGAAAATGGCAAAGAATATGAGCTTTACATGCGTCTTGATGATAAATTTAGAAGCGATACAAATGATATCTTAAAGACCAAGATAAGAAGCAATGAGGGCTTTTTTGTCACACTTGGCGATGTGGCGACGATTAGTTTTGAGCAAAAGCCAGCTAGTATTTCAAGGTTTAATAGAGCCGATGAGATCAAATTTCTAGCAAATACAAAAAACAACGCTCCGCTAAATAGCGTGGCAAATGAAATTTCAAAGAAGCTTGATGAAATTTTGCCAGCAAATTTCAAGTATAAATTTCTTGGTTTTGTCGAGCTGATGGACGATACGAACGCTTCTTTTATATTTACAGTGAGCGCTAGTGCGGTGCTTATTTACATGGTGCTTGCTGCGCTTTATGAGAGCTTTTTGCTGCCATTTCTCATCATGCTAGCCATGCCGCTTGCCTTTTGTGGCGTGGTGATCGGACTTTTTATAAGCGGCAATCCATTTAGCCTATTTGTCATGGTTGGCGTCATCTTGCTCTTTGGCATGGTCGGTAAAAACGCCATTTTGGTGGTTGATTTTGCAAACCACTTTGCAAATAGCGGCATGGAGGCAAACGAAGCTGTGAAAATGGCTGCTAAAAAGCGCTTAAGGGCTGTTTTGATGACCACTTTTGCGATGATATTTGCCATGCTGCCTCTTGCGCTTGGCAGAGGCGCTGGCTTTGAAGCCAACTCGCCTATGGCTATAAGCATCATCTTTGGGCTCATTAGCTCGACCTTGCTAAGCCTACTTGTCGTGCCAGTGCTATTTGCTTGGGTTTATAATCTTGATAAATTTATAAGAAAATTTTATGAAAGGGAGAAGAATTTGAGGAAGATTTTGGCGGTTTTGCTCTTTGCTTTGCCTCTTTGGGCTGGAAATTTACCTAGAGATCATCGCTCTGGCGCAAAGCGCGAAGCTTGAGAGTTTGAAAGAATTTAATAAAAACGAATATATAAATAAAAATAAGAGCAACAAGCTAAATTTATCCCTTGATGGCAGATATACCTTTGTGCCTGACGAGCTAAAGGGCGGGTATATGACAAAGGCTGGATCGATCACGGCAAAGGTTGAGTATCTCATCTTTGACGGCGGTGCGAGTGAGGCTTCGGATAAAATTTTAGACCACAAGGGCGTGGAGAAAATTTACAAAGATGAAGAGCTGATGAATTTAACCGCTTTTCAGGTCGCAAAGGTCTATTTTAACGCCGTTGCACTAAATTCTCTTATAAATTTAGAGACGAAAATTTGTTGATAGCTTTGCCAAGGCTGCAGCTGAAAATGAGTTTTGGTTTGAGTATGGCGAGATAGATAAGAGCGAGTTTGATGCGATAAATTTCACTCTTAATAAAAAAAGAGCCGAGCTAGACGAGCTTGGGCTTAAGCTAGCGGAGTTAAACTCCAGGAGTAAATTTACTCTCAAACGGCGAGATCGGCTTTAATGCTGGCTCAAAGATAGTGATGCCTGATTTTAGCAAGGATGATCTAAGCGCCAAGCTTGGGGCGATGGAGCAAGAAAAATATATAAAAGAGCAAGAAAATGAGAAGCAAAAGAGCAAATTTGCTCCAAAATTTACTTAAAAGATACGCAAAGTGTGAATAATAACAGCTTTAAAAAAGGCGAGAGGACGACTTCGCAGATGGCTGAGGCATACGCTGATGCAAACAAGCCTAGAGTGGAGTTTGAGTGGAAGCTGCCAGATAGCCTAAGCCTTAGCAAGCAAAGCCAAACTAAGCGCATAGAGGAGCAAAAGGCTGCGCTTGATCTAAGCGACGAAGAAAACAGGATAATGGCTAGGCTAAAGGATCTAAGAGGCGTGATAGAGGGCTTAAGTGCTAGGCTAAATTTAGACTCGCTAAAGCAAGATAGCCTTGATAGCGACTTTAATGACCTGCTAAATGGCTATCTTAGCGGCAAGGTAAAATTTGAGCAGTTTTTGTTTGTGAGTGAGAAAATTTTAGCGACAGGGCAAATTTCATTTTAAATGGCGATTTGCTCGAGCTAAACAAGCTTGAATACTTTTTTGAATGCGCAAGAAATATAAATGAGGTGGTGATAGAATGAATAAACTGATCTTTGTGACCATTTTGTGGGCGTTTAGCTTTAGCTTGATAGGGGAATTTTTAGCTGGCAAGGTCGATAGCTATCTGGCTGTTTTTGTGCGCGTGACGCTTGCAAGCCTAGTTTTTTTGCCATTTACGAAATTTCGAGGCGTCAGCCCCAAGCTCGCCCTTGGCATAATGGGCATAGGAGCGGTGCAAATAGGGCTAATGTATCTTTGCTACTACAACTCGTTTTTGTATCTAAGCGTGCCAGAAGTCGCGCTTTTTACCATTTTTACGCCGTTTTATGTGACGCTCATATATGATGCGTTTAGTTTTAAATTTAGGCCGCTTTATCTCTTTAGCGTTGGCGTTGCGGTCTTTGGCGCGCTTATCATCAAGTATGGTGCGATAAACGAAGGGGCGATAAAGGGCTTTTTGCTGGTGCAAGGGGCAAACATCTGCTTTGGAGCAGGGCAGAGTGCGTATAAGGCGCTTTTGGAGAGATATGACGTGGATCAAAAAAGGTCTTTGGCTACTTTCACTTTGGAGCGTTTTTTGTCGCTGTCATAGCGCTCATAACCCTTGGCAATCCAGCTGAAATTTCACGTTGATCTAACCCAAACTTTGGTGCTTTTGTGGCTTGGCGTAGTCGCTAGCGGGCTGGGGTACTTTATGTGGAACAAAGGGGCTTGTGAGGTCGATAGTGGCGTGCTTGCCATTATGAATAACGCCCTCATACCAGCGGCCATCATCGTAAATTTGGTCTTTTGGCAAAAGGATACCAACCTAACAAGGCTTATTTTGGGCGCTGTGATAATGTATATCTCGCTATTAATTCACAATAGAGTGATGAAATTTTACGGCGTAAAGGCCGCGTGAGGTTAAATTTAGGGTTAAATTTGAGCTATTTAAGCGCCTTGCATCTTTACAAGCTGGGCGTTTAGCTGCATTATCTGAGCAAAGATAGCTCCCTTTTTGGTCTGAAGCGAGGCGACCAACTCTTTTGCGTATGGGTTTTTACTTGCACTTGCTTGCTTTATCGCAGCTTCAATCTCTTTTAGCTGTTTTTGCAGTTTTTCTAACTGCTTTTTTATGACATCGGCGCTACTCTCGCTCTCGTTATTTGTCTCGCTAACTAAATTTGAAGCGTCATGTAAGATAGCGCTTTTGTCGCTTTGTAAATTTTCGCTCTTTGAATTTGTTTCATCAGCCTTTAAATTTAGACCGCTTTTGGGAGTGCTTTTATTTAAATTTATAAAATTTGAGTTTATCTGCATCGCCTTGCCTTTAAATTTAAAAGCATATCGGCAAATTTATATAAAACTTTGGCTACGAAAATTTAGCAAAAAGAGCAAAAACGATGCCGCGCCAAAGAGCGGTGGCAAAAATGCTGCTAGCTTAAATTTAACGCATAAAAGCGTGATGGCGTTATAAAGTAAAAAGACAAATGTGCTTATGCGAAGACTACCAGAGCTTAGTCTAAAAGCTAGCATCTTGCTTAAAATTTCATCAAAAATACCACCATATCCAAAGAGATGAAGTAAGAAGCTTAGTGGATAAAATATGCCAAATAGGTAGTTGATAGCTAGCACGCTAAACTGTAAGAGGCTAATGAGTGGGAAAAAGTAAAGCACCGCAACCTCCATAGCAAAAAAGACATATAAATTTAAAAGTAGCGAGTTTGCTAGCACACTAAATTTAGGCGCAAAATAGAAAAGATAGACGTAAATATAAAAGACGCCAAGGCATGAAAAGTAAAAGCCAACGCTAAAAAGAAGCTGCGGAAATAGGGCGACGCTAAACAAAATAACGCCAAAGAGCGTGTAGAAATTTAATATCTTTATCTTTTTGCAGATCATGTAAAAGCCAGCCACGCTCATCAAAAATGCCCGCAAAAAGCTTGCAATAAAGCCAATCATATAAAAGTAAAAGCAAAGCACCAAGAATACGGCGATAGTAAAGTCAAAAATGTATGAGCGGTAAGGCAGATATCTCGCGTAGATGGGCTTAAAAACGAGCTTTAAAAGAAAAAAGCAAACCGCGCTTATGACGCCAAGATGATAGCCGCTAATGGCGATGAGGTGCGCCACGCCCCAGTTTGAGACGTCATCTCTAGCTCGCCAAAGACATTTGTGCCAAGAAAGAGCGCTGAGAAAAGCTGCGAAATTTTAGCGTTTTCGTGCTGGGCGGAGATGAAATTTCATGGCTCTTTGCCTTAGGCTATCATCTCTTTTGATAACGGCTCTATCGTAGCTTGGCATGTAAAACGAGCCAGAAAGATAGTCTTTAAAACTAACATCTATTGGCTGAACGCTAAGCGCCACGACGTCATAAAGTGCGATCTCATCTTTTTTAGAAGCAACGCTGTAAAAGCTAAAATTTGAAGTGTCGATCCTTATGATCTGGCGCTTTTTGCCGTTTTTCTCTTTGGTGAAATTTACGCTTACTTTGCCAACGATATCTTGCTCGCCAAGCTCCATAAAAGCGTTATATTCATGAAATTTAAGCGCTAAATTTATGCAAAAAAGCAAAAGGCAAAGCAGGAGAAAATAAAATATACGCCTGCTTTTTGGCAAATTTACTCTTTTAAATTCAGTTGATTGCACTGGTGTGGTGGCGATATCGCAAAAGCGCGAGTACTGCTTTTGAAAGAGCACATCGATAGATCCGACCTCACCGTTTCTATTTTTGCCAACGATGATCTCGGCGTTTTCTTGAAGCTTGTTAAAAACGTGCTCGCTTTTATACTCTTTGCCCTCGGCTGCTGCCTTGCTCTTTTTCTCATTCTCCTCTTGCTCCAGATAGACCTCGTGCCTATAGACAAAAAGGATGATATCAGCGTCTTGCTCGATCGCGCCTGACTCTCTTAGATCGCTTAGCATAGGGCGCTTGTTTGCGCGTGCTTCAAGACCGCGGTTTAGCTGCGAAAGTGCGATGATAGGCATATCCAGCTCGCGCGCTAGAAGCTTTAAGCCACGAGAAATTTCAGCTATTTGTATGTGGCGGTCGGCGAAGTTGTTTGTACTCATCATAAGGCCGATGTAGTCGATGACGCAGAGTGAAATTTCAGGGTGAGCCGACTTTAGCTTGCGAAGCTGTGTCCTTACTTGGTGGATATTTACGTAGCCGCTGTCGTGCACGAAGAGTTTGGCGTGCGAAAATTCGCTGCATGCGTGGCTAAAGTGAGCGAGCTTCTCGTCGTCCAAGGTCGCTGTCATTATCTCTTGAAGCGGGATCGAGGTCTTATCTGCTAGCATCCTCATCATGATCTGCTCTGCTGGCATCTCAAGCGAGAAAAGACGACGCCAGCGCCACTTTTTAAAACGTGCCCCATGAAATTTAGACAAAGCGTCGTTTTACCCATGCCAGGGCGCGCTGCGATGATGATGAGGTCGCCATTTTTAAAGCCTTTTATCATCTCATTTAACTTTTTAAAGCCGGTGTTTAGTCCGATGATATCGCGCTCATTTAGGGCTGCTTGCTTTTGCATGTGCACGATCAAGCTTTTTATGATATCTTCGCTATCTCTGATGCTGCCAGTGCCGCTGCCATCGACAAGAGAGTAAAATTCTTGACTTAGCTCATCGACCATATCGCGGCTAGCTTTGTCCTCATTTACCTTGCTTGGGATGTCGTGGGCGATCTTGACTAGACTGCGTTTGATCGATTTTTCTTTTAGCTCGTTTGCATATCTTTGGATGTCGATGATCGAGTTTGTGGCCAAAATGCTCGCCATGACGTTATCATCGTAGTTTTCGCCAAGCTTGTTTTTGATAAATGTCGATGCGATAGGCACGTCACCGTTTAGACAATCAACCATCGCTTTATAAATTTGCGCGTGAGCCTTTAGGTAAAAGTCCCCAGCCTTGATCGTGTCAAAAATTTCGCCCAAAGCGTCGTTGTTTGCGATGATCGAGCTTAGTATGGCTCGCTCCATGTCAAGATCGTAAAGGTTGCTAAATTCTATCTCGTTAAGTCTCTCTTTTGCCACTGCTTTATCCTCTGCTCTTTATCTCGTCGTCAATCTCTTGTAAAATCTATCCACAAGCTCGCTCTCAGGCAGTCTTGCGACCACTTCGCCGTGTCGCATGATCATGCCATTTCCCTTGCCAAATGCTATGGCGACGTCTGCACCTTTTGCCTCGCCGATAGCATTTACTACGCAGCCCATCACTGAGACATTTAGCGGCTCTTTTATCCCTTTTGTCTTTTCTTCTACGAGCTTTACTGCTGCCATGAGGTCAGCTTGCAAACGCCCGCAGGTTGGGCATGAGATGATGTTTAGACCCTCTTTTGGCGGCCACTATCTTTTAAGATCGCCTTTGCGACTTTGATCTCCTCTTCAAGCTCGCCAGTGATGCTAACCCTCATCGTATCGCCGATGCCCTCAAGCAGCAGTCCGCCAAGTGCGATCGCTGATTTTATGGTAGCGTGAAAAGTGGTACCTGCCTCTGTTACACCTAGGTGAAATGGATAGTTTGTCTTTGGACGAAGCGCTCTATATGCTTGCATCGTGCGCTCGACGTCGCTTGATTTAAGTGAAATTTTAATGTCCGTAAAGTCAAAATCCTCAAGAAGCTTGATGTTGTATAAAGCACTCTCCACCATAGCCTCAACCGTGCGGCCGTAGCGGTCTTCAAACTGCTTTTCAAGCGAGCCAGAATTTACGCCTATGCGGATAGGCAGATTTCGCTGTTTGCAGGCATCAACGACTGCTTTTATGTTCTTTGCTGAGCCTATGTTGCCTGGATTTATGCGGATAGCATCGACAAATTCACTAACGATGAGCGCGTAGGTGTGGTTAAAATGTATGTCTGCAACGACTGGGATGGGTGAGCCTGCGACGATTTGCTTTAGCGCGCTGGCGTCCTCTTTGTCAAAAACTGCGCAGCGCACGATGTCACAGCCTGCAAAATATAGCCTTTGTATCTGCTCTAGCGTGCCTTTTACGTCTTTTGTCTTTGAAAATGTCATCGACTGCACGGAGATCGGTGCGTCACCGCCTATTAAAACATCGCGAATTTTTATCTGTTTTGTCGGGTATCGTTGCAAAATTTTGCCTTTAAATTTTATTGGGGATTATAAGAAAAAATGGCTTTTAAAAGGCTTGAAAAATTAGTAAAGTTTTTAAATGCAGGTAGTTTGCAATTTAAGCTCCTGCATCGTAAATAGCAAATTTTAAAATTTCATTTACCTCTAAGAATTGACTACTAAAATTTGGCTTTGCTTACCGCTTAGCTCAAATTTTAGAGCCAAAATCACTTGCTCATGAAAATTTTAAAATTTTGTTTGACCCTTATTTGGTTGACAAATAAAATTAGTCTTAATTTTTAATCACATGCAGTGCTTTAGCACTGAAGCATGCACCTCTAACGTCGTAGGGGTTAGGGGATTGTTAGAGAGAAGGGAGCTTCTTTGCTTCGCGAGCTCGCAACTGCAAGCAGACCGTAATTCAAGCCTCTTCCCCTTAACAAAGAAATAAAGCTTTAAATTTTAAAAATCCATTTTGCAAATTTTAAAATTCCACTCACTCGCAAGAATTGACTACTAAAATTTGGCTTCGCATATCGCTTAGCTCAAATTTTAGAGCCGAAATTATTCGCTCATGAAATTTTAAAATTTACTTGGCACTCACTTGATTTAGCAAAGCAAATTTGCAAATTTTAAAATTTACTCACTTGCCTTAGTAACTTGCTAAATTTAAAATTTGCTTGTGTTAAATCGTCTTCTAGCTAAAATTCACCGGATCTATATCAATGTCGCTAAGTTCGCTTTTGCAGAGGTTTGCCGCTTTTAAAAGCATGGCGTGAGAGTTTGAACGAAGCAGAATTTCATATCTGAAATTTGCCCCCAAGATATTCTATCTGGCACTTGCCATATCCAACGATCTCTAGCTCATCGCCTTTTAGTGGCTCTAGCCTTTGCACAAATTCGTTCATTGCGCCCTTTGCCGTGCTCTCATCTTTGTGCGAAACGACCACGCGAAGCAGCCTAGTAAATGGCGGATACAGCCCCTCTCGGTAGCTGATCTCCTCCTTTAAAAACGCATCGTAGTCGCTGATATAACTCTCAAAAAACTCCCTTTGTTTGCTTTGGATGATGACCCTGCCAGCTCCGTTTCTACCGGCTCTGCCAGCTACTTGCATAGCAAGGGCTAGTGTCCGCTCTCTAGCTCTAAAATCAGGAAAATTTAAAAGCTCGTCAAAGCCCATTATGACGGCTAGCTCGACGTTGTGATAGTCATGCCCCTTGCTTAGCATCTGCGTGCCAAGCAGGATATCTATCTTGCCATCGTTAAATTCCTTCAAGGCCTTGACGAGCTTGTTTTGCGTCGTGATCTCATCTCTATCAAATTTAGCGATCCTAGCATTTGCAAACTCAGCTTGCAGCCTCTCAAGAAGCTCACTCGTGCCGATTTTTTTGGCCTCTATCATCTCGCTGCCGCACTGGTGGCAGGTCTTTGGCACGGCCATTTTGTGCTCGCAGTATTGGCACTTTAGCACGTTTTGCTTTTTATAGTAACTCATGCCGATGCTACAAAATGGACACTTTACCGTCTCGCCGCAGTTTTTGCAGACTAGATATTTGAAATTTGCCCTTGTTGGCAGGCAGATGACGGCTTGTTTTTTGTTTTCAAGCGTCTTTGCGATCTGCTCTTTTAAAATTTCGCTTATGCCAGTCTCGCTCTCGTCAAATATATAGCTCTTTTGCGACTCAAAGTATGTCCCTTTTAGGCGAAAATGCTCTTGCTTGTAAAAGCTAGTAAGGCTTGGCGTGGCGCTTCCAAGTACTACTTGCAGGTCAAATTTGCCTGGTTAAAAAGAGGGCTAGGTCCCTTGCGTTGTAGTGGGGCTTTGAGCCTGTGTTTTTGTAGCTATCGTCGTGCTCTTCGTCGATGATGATGAGTTTAGCCGCTCAAGTGGCAAAAATAGGGCAGACCTAGCTCCTGCTATTAGCCTTGCCTTGCCGCTTTTAATCTCCTTTAAAATTTGCTCTTTTTTCTTTGGCGTGATCTTTGAGTGCCACACAGCCACAGCCTCGCCAAAGAAGCTCTCTAAGCGCTTTTGCATCTGCGGTGTTAGTGAAATTTCAGGCATCAAAAATAGCGCTTGGCCGCCTGCGTTTAAAATTTCTCTTATCTTTGCTATATAAATTTCGCTTTTGCCACTTCCCGTGTCGCCAAAGATGAGCGAGCTTTTTGTGCGTTTATAAAATTTAGCGCTTCTTGCTGCTTTAGGCTTAAATTTGGCGCTTTAAAGTCGGTTGTGCCACTATGAAATTTCATCGTCTATAAGGCTTTGTGGCTCAAATAAATTTATAGCAACGCCAAGCTCGCAGGTGTAGTAGTAGGCGATAAATTTAGCCAAAGTTGCTTGGATGTCGTTTAGCTTAATGGGTAAAATTTCATCAATAAAGCTTGTTTTAAAGCTTGGCTCATCCACTTCACGCAGGATAAAGCCAACTAGACTTTTGCCTCTAAGTTTTGCAGTGATGGCGCGAAATGGCGCAATATCTAGCTCGCTTTTATATGTGAGCGCAGCTAAATTTACCCCGCTAAATACGACCTCGTAGTATCTCATCACTCAAGGGCGCTGCAAAGTCCATCGCTGCTCGTGCAGTCAAATTCGCCAGTGTCTTTGTCGTAAGTGAAATTTGCTGTTTGTCCGTCTAGTTTGAAAGTGTAAGTGGTTGCTCCAGTTTTATGCCAGCCATTTTTTGTGCCGCTATCAGCGATATTTACGCTTATTACTTTGTTAAAAAGTTTATTTCCATCATCAAGCGTCTCTGGATATGCTGGAGTGCCTTTTAGGACGCTATCGTTGTATTTTAGTGAGATGCCGCTTTTTATGGCGGCTATTTGCGTTTTTGCATTTGCGACTATGGCGTCGCCTCTAGTAAAGAAAAGCTTTGGTATAGCAATAGCGCTCAAGACGCCAAGTATTACGATGACAAATATAATTTCTATTAGGGTAAAGGCTCTTTTTTTCATTTATTTTCCGGTTTTAGTATCTCTTCTATCTCTTTTGTGACGTCCTTGACGACGCGCAAATTTGTGTAGCTCTCGTAGCTCTTTTCGACAAAGGCGTTTATAAGCTCACGAGGCTCGATAAATTTCTTTCCCCCATAAATTTCTGCCAGTCACGCTCGAAAATTTCAGCAAAATCATCATCAAGCGTGATCGTATAGTCGCGAGATGATACGGTGAGCGTGATCTGTTTCATATTTTATGCCAAAAACGTCTAGCTTATCTGCCAAGGACGGCTTCGATCTTTTTCATTACATCATCAGCTTCGCTATTTTTCTTATCAAGGTCCTCTTCTAAGCGCATGATCTGGTTGGTTTTTGCCTCATTTTGTGCTTTTAATGTTACGATCTCGTTACGTAGCTCTTCATTTACTCTACAAACTTCATCGTATTTTGTGATGAGGTCATTTACTTTATCGCTTAGTGTGGTTAAGATCGCATTATCTTCAAACATAAAGGTTCCTTTAAAATAATAATTAATGCCGTATTCTAACACGCAGAGGCTAAATTCTTTTTAAAATTATCATTTGACAAAGCACTATCTTTGCTATAAAATTTGCCCAAATTTAAAGGCGATCAATGAGTAAATTTGAAATTTCATCTAAATTTAGCCCAAGTAGCGACCAAGCAAGAGCGATAAAAGAGATAGTAAAAAGTATAAAATCAGGCAATAAATACCAAACACTTCTGGGCGTGACAGGGTCTGGCAAGACCTTTACCATGGCAAACGTCATACGTGAGCTAAATATGCCAACGCTTATAATGACGCATAACAAATCCCTCGCCGCTCAGCTTTACAGCGAGTTTAAGGGCTTTTTCCCAAAAAACCACGTGGAGTACTTCATAAGCTACTACGACTACTATCAGCCAGAGGCCTACATCCCACGAAGCGACCTATATATAGAAAAGGATAGCTCGGTAAATGATGAGCTTGAGCGCCTGCGTCTCTCTGCGACTGCTAGCTTGCTAAGCTTTGATGACGTCGTCTGTGTGGCTTCAGTCTCTGCAAACTACGGCCTTGGTAATCCAAGCGAGTATAAAGGCATGGTCGCATACCTAAACGTTGGCGATAAAATCAACCAGCGCACGCTACTGCAAAAGCTAGTGGATATGGGATACAAGCGAAACGACGTTTATTTCGACCGAGGCGACTTTCGCGTAAACGGCGACGTGGTGGACGTATATCCCGCGTATTTTAACGACGAGGCGTTTAGGATCGAGTTTTTCGGCGACGAGATCGAGACGATGTATAGCCTGGACGTGCTGGAAAACAAAAAAAGACACGACCTGAAAAAATTCATCCTCTACCCGACCAGCCAGTTTATCGTGGGCGCTGATAGGCTAAAGATCGCTATGAAAGAGATCGAAGAGGAGCTTGATATTCGTTTGAAAGAATTTAACGAGCAGGGCAAACTAGTTGAGGCGCAGAGACTAAAGCAAAGAGTGGAGTTTGACCTTGAGATGATGGCGAGTACGGGCATGTGTAAAGGTATCGAAAACTACGCGCGCCACCTAACCGGTCAAAAGGCTGGAGAGACGCCGTACTCGATGTTTGACTACTTTGAGATAAGTGGCGAGGACTATCTGGTTATCGTCGATGAAAGCCACGTGAGTTTGCCGCAGTTTAGGGGCATGTATGCAGGCGATAGGAGCCGTAAAGAGGTGCTTGTGGAGTATGGATTTCGCTTGCCATCAGCGCTTGATAACAGGCCGCTTAAATTTGACGAATTTATAAGCAAAAAGGCTAAATTTCTCTTTGTCTCAGCCACGCCAAACGAGTATGAGCTTGGTATCAGTCAGGGGCATGTCTATGAGCAAATTTTGCGACCTACGGGGCTACTTGATCCGATCATCGAGATAAAAGATAGTGACAATCAAGTAGAAGCGCTATTTGACGAGGCAAAGGCGGTGATCGCTAGAGGTGAGCGCGTGCTAGTTACGGTGTTAACTAAAAAGATGGCCGAGGAGCTAAGCCGCTACTACATCGAGCTTGGCATAAAGGTCAAGTATATGCACTCAGACATCGACGCGATCGAGCGAAATGAGATCATTAGAGGGCTTAGAAGTGGCGAGTTTGATATGCTAATAGGCATAAATTTGCCTCCGTGAGGGGCTTGACCTGCCTGAAGTGAGCTTGATAGCGATCATGGACGCTGATAAAGAGGGCTTTTTGCGCTCGACCACGAGCCTTATACAGACGATGGGGCGTGCGGCTAGAAACGTAAATGGCAAGGTGCTAATGTTTGCCAAAAAGATAACAAAATCTATGAAAGAGGCGATCGATACGACGACTGCTAGGCGTAAATTTCAAGATGAATACAACAAAGCTCACGGCATAACGCCACACTCTGCCAGCAGAAATATCGAAGAGAGCCTGCACGTCGAGGACGGTACGGAGATTTTAAGAAAAGGCGCAAATCTGGAAAAAATGCCTGCGAGCGAGCGAGCCGCGATAGTAAAAGAGCTAAGAAAGCAGATGCTTGAAGCGGCGGCGCAGCTTGAGTTTGAGAAGGCGGCGGCGCTACGTGATGAAATAGCAAAGATGAGAAAATTATAAGCGTTGTCTTTTGTGTATCTTTAAATGAGCTTGCTAAAATTTTGCTCGACAGACTATGTGTCTAGTCTGCGCAAATTTTAACTGCGCAACATTTAAATCTATCATAAAATACCGCCGCCAAATAAAATTAAATTTTAATGTTTCGCGCATTTAGTATTTTTTATGCGCTCTCTTGTTTTTGCTCATCCGCCTTGTCTGAAACAAAAATTTTCTTGTCTTAATGGCTTAAATTTATTTATTCTATCTTCTGTCGAAAATTTCTTCGTTTCTGCTTACAGTTGCGAGCTTGCAAAGCAAAACATTTAAAATCATCACAAGATACTTTACCTTGATGCTTGGTTGTTAAATTTTAAAATAAAAACTACTGCAAAATACTGCCACCCTAAGCGCCATGGCTTATTTCTTTTACATCTTTAAATTTGCCTTGCCTTTATAGAGGAGCAAAAATTTTCTTCTCCTTGATAAGTTTTGTCTAAATTTCAGCTCGTATCAAAATTTTGCCTGCTCAACAAAATTTAAAGCCCAAAAAGTAAAATTTACAAAATCAGCGCTATGGGTGAGAAATTTGACTGTGTCTTTCGTTGCTATACGCTGTCAGCAAGCTATTTTTATAAATTTATATCTTGCTGACCGGCTTTAAAAAATAGCTAGAAACGGCGCAGATAAGCGAAACTGCGGCGATAAAGTAAAACGAGTGCGTTAGGCTAAAGATGTCAGCGATCTTGCCGATGACCGTCGCAAATATACCGCCGATTGTTATGCTAAGCCCAAGCGTTACGCCAGAGGCTAGGCCGATTTGATTTGGCAGATAAAGCTGTGCAAGGGCGATTGATGGGCTAAAAGATAGGCTGATGCAGGCACTCACGCACATGGAGGCCGCGAGAAATAGCGCATAGCTGTCGATAAAGAGCATTAGCACGACTAGTGGTGCAGCGATGCTTAGGCTTATTTTGATGAGCCTAACTAGGCCGTATCTATCCGCTAGCGCTCCGCCAAATAGCGTAGAGATCGCACCTGCAGCAAAAAACATACTTAAATTTACATTTGCAGCTTCTTTGCTAAGACCAAAATTTTGATGAGGTAGATGCTAAAAAATGCCGAAAAGCCAAAAGCGACGATAGAGCGTGAAAATATACACAGACAAAGCCTCAAAAATGCGCCCAGATCGTCTTTTAGAGCGCTTGTTTTTTGTGAAATTTGCTTTTTGTGATTGCCTTCTAGCGCTTTTATAAATTTGCCCTTTTTAAGGTATAAAAGTGTTAGAAAAATTTGAGGGATTATAAAGACCAGCGTCCCTTTTAGGCCAAAATTTCCCACAAAAACGGCGACTAAAATGGGTCCAACTGCAAAGCCCACGTTACCACCAAATGAAAATATACTTATGCTTTTGGCTCTATTTTTGGCGTTTGAGGCGTAGTTTATGATCCTTGCGGCACTTGGGTGAAAGAGCGCGGCGCCGATACCGCTTATCATCACGCAAACTAGGATGATGTAGTAGTTTGTTACAAAGCCAGTTAGGCTCATGCCCCCGCCCGCAAGTAGTAGTCCAAGCGGGATGACGTAGGGTAGCTCTTTTTGTCGCTTAGGCGGCCGATAAGTGGTTGGATGAGCGAGCTTGCTAAATTTGTGGCGGTCACGAGTGAGGCGGCTGTTGCGTAGTCGTAGTGGTAGCTCGCGATGAAAAGGGCAGCATCGCACCAAGAGCACTTTGGTTTATGTCGCTACAAAAGTGCCCAAGTCCCATTAGATACTTTAAATTTTCCGCCTTTTTCATCTAAAATAGCCCTTTTAAAAGCCCCTTTAAATTTTGTTTTTCGCCGTTTGCGCCTTCATCATCTTTGCCAAGCTTTTTGTCTAAAAATCTACCTATCTCTTTTTTGACCTTATTTTCGAGATATTGCGATCTGACGTCGTATTTTAGCTTATCTGTCGTACCTGAAATTTGCACGTTTAGATCGGTCTTTTCGAGCCTGCAAACAAGCGGTGCGTTAAGCATTTTTGTGGCGGTATTATAAGTGCCGTTTGCAACCTTTATATCGCTTTTTGGCGAGCTTAAATTTACGTTAAAGACGACGTTGTCGCCCTTTATATCGCCGTAAATTTTGCCGTCTTTGTAAATTTCTTTTGTGATGTCCTTGCCGGTGAATATTTTTATATTGTTTGTGAGATTTGTGCTGGCTAGGTGACCCTCTTTAGCAAGATGTCAAATTTGCCCGCCCTTTGCTTTGTTTCGTAGTCAAATTTAGCATCGCCGTTGCCATCATAAAGATGATCTAGCCCCAAAGTCTGCGTTAGCCCCTTGACCTCGAAGTTTTTTAGCACCGCATCAAGCGCGCCACCTTTGTAGTTTGCCTCTAGTTTGCCCTTAAATAGATCATCTGAAGTAGCTTTCACGCTTAGATCATCCACTTTGCCATTTGCCGTTACTAGGGCTGCAAATTTACCGTGAAGCTCGCGACCAGCTAAAACGCAAGCTTATTTAGCTCTGAAACTACCGCTTGAAGCTTTAAGCTTAGCGTGCTTTGCCCACGTCAAAACTGCCATCTATGCCCTTTATATCAGCTAACGAGCTAAGAAAGTCGCCGCTAAATTTTACTACGTCGCCTTTATAGTCTAGGCTGAAATTTGAGCTAAATTTCTCATTTTCAGGGAATTTTTATCAAGCATTTTGCTAAGTGCTGCGGCGTTAAATTTACCATCATTTAAAGCGATTGTTGCGGTGACGCTTGGGTTTTTACTAAAGATATTTTGCCCCTTTGCTTGGATATTCGTCTTAGCGTTTGCCAGCCTGTCGTTGCCGCTAAGTGCTAAAATTTCTCCTAACTGCGCCTCTTTTAGACTAAGATCAAGATTTTCATTTTTTATGGTGGCGTTTAGCTTGCCAGCAAAGGCATCGCCGCCTAAATTTAGCTCATCTATCTTGCTATCTTTAACCTTCACATCGCCCGCAAGCGCCATCTTTGAGCCAACCTCAAAGCCGCTAACTGCCTTAAATTTCTCAGGGTCGCTAATGAACAGGGCAAATTTGCTAAAATTTGGCTGTTTTTTAGGTCAAAAACGCCCTTTACATCCTTTAACTCGCCAAGGTCGCTAAGCACATTTGTGTCAAAATTTATAAGCTCACCTTTTGCTGTGGCGCCACCTTTTAGCTCAAATTGAGCTGCGTTTAAGCTTTGCAAGACCATTATTTATAAGGCCGTTTTTTATCTCAAATTTAGCCTCGCCTGCAAGCTTTTTTAGCTCGTCAAAGCCGCTAAAATTTGCGTTTAAATTTATCTGCCCATCTGCGTAGCTAGGCTGCAAGGCAAGCGCTAAAAGCTCTTTTAGCTTGATATTTGCGGCATTTAGGACTAAATTTTTACTATCAAAATTTGCATTTATCTTGCCACCAAGGCCGTTTATCTCAGCTTTTAAGTTTTTAAGGGCATTTTCTTGCATTGTAATTTCGCCGTTTGCATCCACTGCACCACTTAGCTGCTCGCCCAAGAGCTTGCCAAAAAGGGCAAGATCAGGCACGTTTAGCGAAAAGTCGCTCTTTAAATTTTTACTAGATAGGTCATAAGTCGTTTCATTTGCTTTTAAAGTAGCTTCAGGTGCGATGATAATGGTTTTTGCGCTCACTTTTTCATTTGCAAATTTAGCATTTACGCCGCCTTTAAAACTTATATCTTTTGCTAAATTTAGCCCAAATTTGTTTTTAAGAATTTCTTTGTTTATCGCTGCGTTGCTAGCTAAAATTTGAGCGTTAATGATGGGCTCATTTTTCTCATCAACGCCTTGCATATTGCTCGTTATATCAAGCTTGCCGCTGGCTAAATTTGGCTTTTGTGCTAGGGCTGAGATCTCAGAAAGCTCGATATTTTTAGCGTCAAGATTTAGAGCTTTTGGTAGGTAGTCTTTTAAATTTGCGTTTAAATTTATGTTTGAGCCAAGCGCCGTGCCAGTCGCCACTACCTTAAAATCACTAAATTTTCCAGCTACGTTTGCTTTAAGGGCTACATCTTTTTAGCCCGAGCTCGCTAGCCTTTGCCTTGTCGGCGTTTATATCTATATTTAAATTCATACTTTGAGCAAGCAAGGAGAGGTCGCCATTTGCCTTTAAATTTATGGCGTTCATCACGGTCGCTTCTAAATTTAAGGTGCTAAAACCTAGGCTAAAATCTTTAAATTTGAGATCAATACCACGAGCGAGTGCCTCTTTTTCGATCTTGCCAGCGATAAATTTACTCCCAAATGGGCTAAATAAAAGGCTAAAAATGCAAACCACTATGAGCACAAGCGCGCCAACTATGTAAGCTACTTTTTTCATAAAATTCCTTTATATTAGTTTTATATATCATAAAACTTTAGTCACTTAGACTAAAGTTTTTAATAAAATTCACTATAAATTATTGACTTTTTCAGAAAAAAATGCTAGGATTTCATCACTCAAAAATAAAGAGTGCTAAAAAAGACAATTAAACTAAAAGGATGAACAATGAACTTTCAACCATTAGGCAAGCGTGTCCTAGTCGAACGCGTAGAAGAGACAAAGACGACAGCTTCGGGCATAATTATACCTGATAACGCAAAAGAAAAACCTTTAAGCGGTGAGGTAAAAGCAGTCGGTGCTGAAGTAGAGGGCGTAAAAGTTGGTGATAAAGTTGTATTTGCAAAATACGCTGGCACTGAGATAAATTTAGATGATAAAACATATCTTGTTTTAAACATCGACGATGTTTTAGGTGTGATTAAATAATTTAAAAAGGAAAAACAATGGCAAAAGAAATTTTTTACTCTGATGATGCAAGAAACCGCCTATACGAGGGCGTAAAAAAACTAAATGACGCTGTGAAAGTAACAATGGGACCAAGAGGCAGAAATGTCCTTATCCAAAAGAGCTTTGGCGCTCCAAACATCACAAAAGATGGCGTTAGCGTGGCTAAAGAGGTTGAGCTAAAAGATACCATCGAAAACATGGGTGCAAGCCTAGTTAGAGAAGTAGCAAGCAAGACAAACGATCAAGCAGGCGACGGCACTACAACAGCAACTGTGCTAGCTCACGCGATATTTAAAGAGGGTCTTAGAAACGTAACTGCTGGTGCAAATCCTATCGAAGTAAAACGTGGTATGGATAAAGAAGTAGCAGCTCTTATAGATGCACTAAAAAACATCTCTAAAAAAGTTTCTGGCTCAAAAGAGATCGCTCAGATCGCTACTATCTCTGCTAACTCAGACGAGAGTATCGGCAAACTTATCGCTGATGCGATGGAGAAAGTCGGCAAAGATGGCGTCATAACAGTAGAAGAGGCAAAGTCTATCCAAGACGAGCTAAGCGTTGTTGAGGGTATGCAGTTTGACCGCGGATATCTAAGCCCATACTTCATCACAAACCCTGAAAAGATGCAAGTTGAGCTAAGCAATCCATTTATATTACTATTTGACAAGAAGATCACAAATTTAAAAGACCTACTTCCAGTGCTTGAGCAAGTACAAAAGAGTGGCAAACCACTTCTAATCATCGCTGAAGATATCGAAGGCGAGGCACTTGCAACGCTTGTTGTAAATAAACTTCGCGGCGTGCTAAACATCTCAGCTGTAAAAGCTCCTGGCTTTGGCGACAGAAGAAAAGCTATGCTTGAAGATATCGCTATCTTAACAGGTGGCGAGGTTATCAGCGAAGAGCTAGGCAGAACACTTGAGAGTGCCACTATAAACGACCTTGGACAAGCTTCAAGTGTAGTTATCGACAAAGATAACACTACTATCGTAAATGGAGCAGGTGAGAAGTCAGCGATCGACGCTAGAATAACTCAGATCAAAGCTCAAATCGCTGAGACTACAAGCGACTACGACAAAGAAAAACTTCAAGAGCGCCTTGCAAAACTAAGTGGCGGCGTGGCAGTTATCAAAGTAGGTGCTGCGACTGAGACTGAGATGAAGAGAAAAAAGACCGCGTAGATGACGCTCTAAGCGCTACTCGTGCAGCCGTAGAAGAGGGCATCGTAGTAGGTGGCGGTTCAGCTCTTATCCTCGCTTCAAAGAGCGTAAATTTAAATTTACAAGGCGATGAGGCGATCGGTGCTGAGATCGTTAGAAGAGCGCTTCGTGCTCCACTTCGCCAAATCGCTGAGAACGCTGGTTTTGACGCAGGCGTAGTAGCAAATGCAGTTGAGACAAGCAAAGATGCAAATTTTGGCTTTAATGCTGCAACTGGCGAATATGTAAATATGTTTGAAGCTGGTATCATCGACCCAGTTAAAGTTGAGAGAGTTGCGCTTCAAAACGCTGTTAGTGTGGCTAGCTTGCTACTAACAACTGAGGCAACTATCAGCGAGATAAAAGAAGAAAAAGCAATGCCTGCAATGCCTGATATGGGCGGAATGGGTGGCATGGGCGGCATGATGTAGCAGTCCTTTTCGAGCTAGAGCTTTCTAGCTCGAATTTATATTTAAATTTAACCTCGCTAAATTTATAAAATTATTTACTCCTTTTTAAATTTATTCTTGTATCATTTTTGCATTCTTTTAGGGAGAATTTACAATGAAATATGATGAAATTTTTAGAGAATACGACATCCGTGGCATTTTTGAAAAAGACTTGACAGAGGACAGCGTCAAGGCTATAGGGCTTGCTTTGGGTAAGAAATTTAACAAATTTGGCGTGAAAACTTTAAGCGTTGGCTTTGACGCAAGGCTAAGTGCTAGCACGCTTTTTAGGTACCTGCTAAGCGGCCTAAATAAGGTTGGTGGCTTTAAAATTTACAATATCGGCTTGCTACCAACTCCTGTTGGCTACTTTAGCGTTTATGCTGATTATTTTGACGCAAACATCATGATCACGGGCTCTCACAACCCAAAAGATTATAACGGCTTTAAGATCACCATTAAAAAAGATAGTTTTTTTGGCAAAGATCTGCAAATTTTAAAAGATAAGGTGAACGAGATAATCGCCTCTGGTGAGCAAATAGCAGACGATGAGAGCTGTGAGAAATTTAATATCTTAGAAAAATATGTCGAGTTTTTTGTAAAAGAATTTAGCGGGCTTAAAAATTTCAAAAAGCCTTTTGTCATCGACTGTGCAAATGGCGCTGTTGGCGTGAGCTTGGTGCCTATCGTCAAGGCACTTGGACTAAATGCGAAAATTTTATATGAAGAGCCAGACGGAAATTTTCCAAATCACCACCCAGACCCAAGCGAAAAAGAGAATTTAAAAGAGATATTTTCGCTAATAGAAAAGAAAGAATTTGATCTTGGATTTGGCTTTGACGGAGATGGCGACAGGATCGCAGTTATAACACCAAAAAGAGATATAAAAGGCGATGAGCTTGCCTATCTTTATGCGCTAAATATGAAACATCCAAAGGTGCTTGGCGAGGTAAAATGCTCACAAAATATGTATGATGAGATCGCAAAAATTGGCGAAGTTTTTATGGGCAAGACTGGACACAGTAATATAAAAAAGATGATGAAAGAGCTAAACGTAGATCTCGCGGCTGAAGTGAGCGGTCATATCTTCTTTAAAGAGCGATATTTTGGCTTTGATGATGCGCTTTATGCGATGATGAGGGTGCTTGAGCTAGTTCATAAGGGCTTTGACCTTGACGGCGAGCTTGATAAGATGCCGCTTGTCTTTAGCACCGATGAGATCAAGATAAAGACGACTGACGAGGCTAAATTTAAGATAGTAGCCAAGCTAAAAGAGTGCGTAAAGAACGAGAGTTGCGACCTGCCAAAGATAAAAAATATCATCGATATTGATGGCATAAGAATTCAGTTTGAAAATGGCTGGGCGCTTGTGCGTGCGTCAAATACAACGCCAGTTATCGTTACTAGATTTGAAGCTAAGAGCAAGGAATTCTAGAAGAGATCGAGCAAAAAGTGACAAATTTGCTAAAGAGCTTAATGTAGCTAACAAAAAGCATTTTGGGCTAAATTTACCTCCAAAATGCTTTTTAAAATTTTATTTAAACATTCAAAAACTAAGGTTTTTTCTCTCATTTGGCTTTCGCGGTTTTCTAAATTTATCAAATATATAGAATTTAAAATCAACAAATAACATATCGGTGGCCGGTGTTTTTTCAAAAAGAGTTCATTTCGCTATAAGCTTATTTTGCTCGTTTAGCGCTCAGGTATGCAAAACTACTTCATTATAGATTTTAAAGCAGTCTCGCTTGCTGACAAAAAATTTAGAAATATTATCGGTAAATTTACATGCTAGCTTACTAACAAGAATTGCAAAACTACCGTCATGGATTTTAAAGTGACGATCGCCTGCTGTAAAACTTGCAAATATATTAAAAAGATAAATGGCGTAAAGATTACGCCATTAAATTTACTAGTTTGCCGCCTTCGACGACTAGAGATTCAGGATTGACGCTATCGCCATATATCGGTTTTAGTGTCGCGTCATAGTCTTTGTGGAAGAAATTTTCTTTTCCAAGCTCGATGATCTCGTTATTTAGCCACTCAAGCAAGGCTTTGTTGCCTTTTTTGACAGCTGGAGCTATCACATCCACGTCGCCAAGTGCTTCAACGCCTACGACAAAGCCAGGAGTCTCTTTGCCCAGGCAAAAAGTAGGGCGTTATCATGCGCTAGAGCTGCACCCCTTTTATCAACCAAAGCTGCGAAAGTTTCAGTGTTTTGATCATACTTTAAAAGCTTGATATCAGGATAATTTTTTGTAAAAAATGCGTCTGCTGTTGTGCCTTTATTGACGATCAAAGTTTTATCTTTTAGCTCATCAACGCTCTTTATCACAGCGCCCTCAGGGCTAACGATGCCAAGTGAGACCTTCATATATGGAAGCGCAAAATCAACAACTTGCGCGCGCTCAGGCGTTTTTGTGAAATTTGCAAGCGTGATATCGACCTTGTCAGCTGTGAGCACTTCGACCCTGCCAGCAGCCTCGACTAGCTCAAATTTGACCTTGCTCTCGTCGCCAAGCAAGTCTTTTGCGATGCGTTTTGCAAAATAGATGTCATAGCCTTGGTTTTTGCCGTCTTTATCGACGTAGCCAAATGGCGGTTTGTCACTAAAAACGCCTATCCTTACATATCCACGCTCTTTGATCTTTGCGATAGCGTCAGTTTGATTTGAAGCGGCTGCTTTGTCCGCACCTTTGTCATCACCACAACCCGTTAGAAAGACGGTAGCGACTAATGCTAATAAGAAAAATTTAAATTTTCTCACTCTTTCTCCTTTAGAAAATTTTATTAAATAAGAGCGGTTAAATCTCGCTCTAAACGCATTTTAAAAAAACGGGCAAATTATCTCTTATTTTTTCTAAAATGAGAATAAATTTAAAATTTCTTCGCGCGATCGCTCTTTGGATTAGTAAAAAACTCCTCTGGCTCGCTGATCTCCACTATCGCTCCAGCGTCCATAAATACGATCTTATTTGCAACCGCCCTTGCAAAGCTCATCTCGTGAGTGACTATTAACATCGTCATGCCGTCTTTGGCTAAATTTCAGTATCACATCAAGCACTTCTCTAACGATCTCTGGATCAAGTGCAGCCGTAACCTCGTCAAATAGCATGATCTCAGGATTTAAACAAAGGCTTCTAACGATGGCTATGCGCTGTTTTTGACCGCCGCTTAGCTCCTTTGGATAGGCAAATTTCTTATCAAGTAGCCCAACCTTGCTAAGCCACATATCAGCCGTCTTTTCAGCCTCGGCCCTATCTCTTTTTGCACCTTTAAAGGCCCAAGAAGGACGTTATCGATGACGTTCATATGATCAAACAGCTCGTAGCTTTGAAAGACCATGCCTACCTTTTGGCGGATCCTTTGCCACTCTTTAAATTTAGCGTCTATAACTTCGCCGTCTATGACGATCTCGCCGCTTGCTATGCTCTCAAGGCCGTTTATGCACCTAAGAGTTGTGCTCTTGCCACAGCCTGATGGTCCAAGAAGCACGACCACTTCGCCACTTTTTACCTCTAAATTTATATCCTTTAAGGCGTGAAGCTCTCCATAAAATTTATTTAAATTTTTAAGTTCTAAGATATTTTCGCTCATTTTAGCTCCATTTTTCTTCTAGTTTTTTCGATAGTTTTGAGACTGGATAGCAGATCGCAAAATATAAAAAGAATATGAGCGTGTATATCCAAAATGGCGCCATAGGATTTGTAAATACATTTCGCTCGATGATCTGCTGGCCGACTTTTACCACCTCTACAACGCCGATTAGCACGACGATAGAGGTCGTTTTTATCATACGGCTTAGGTAAATTTACAGCTCCAGGCACCAGCCTTCTTGTAGCAAGCGGGATGATGACATAAAAGTAAATTTGAAATTTGCTAAGTCCAAGCGAGGCGGCTGACTCAAACTGGTGCTTTGGTATCGAGGTGATAGCGCCGCGCACGATATCCATCATCTCAAAAACGCCCCAAAGGCTAAAGACGATGAGCGAGGCGGTAAATGCCGAGATATGCAGCCCAAAAGCCTTGCTAACGCCAAAGTAAAATAAAAATAGCCAGACGATCTGAGGCATGATACGTACAATCTCAAGGCAAATTTTTAAAACAAAATAGATAAATTTGTTTTTCATACTCATCAAAACGCCAAGTATGAGGCCACCGATGACGGAGATGATGATAGAGATGAGCGAAATTTCAGTGCTTACCACAAGACCTTCAAGTAGTCTTAGTAAATTTTGCGTGTCAAATAATATACTAACTCCTTGCATTTCTCACCCTTTTTTCGACGTCAGCTAAGCGCCAGCGAGACTGGCAAGATGATGACAAGATAGCTAATAACCAGCATAAAAAGCGCCTCATCTGTCTTATAGTAAAGCCCGATGAGATCTTTTGCGAGATAGACTAGATCAGCAAGGGCTACGATACTAACGATACTTGTCTCTTTTAGTAAAAATATGACGTTTGCGCTGATGCTTGGTACAGCTACGCTAAAGGCTTGTGGCAAGATGACATATCTTAAGAGTTGGTTTTTACTGAGTGCGATGCTAAGTCCTGCTTCTATCTGTGACTTTCTCACCGCCTCAAAGCCAAGTCTAAAGCTCTCGCTCATGTAGCTGCCTCCAAGAAAGCTAAGCCCAGCGACCGCACAGGTAAAGCCGCTCATCGACACTCCAAGCTTTGGCAAGCCGTAGTATAAAAAGAAGAGCTGGATAAGAAGCGGCGTGTTTCTTGAAAGCTCAACGTAACAATCAACAAGCTTTGAGAGAAATTTTAGCTTGTAAAATTTCACAGCCATGCAAAAAATGCCTATCAAAATAGAAAAAACGATCCCCAAAAAGGCGATCTGGCAGGTGAGAATCCCAGCCTTTACAAAAAGGGGGTAAAATTTCTCAATAAACTCAAAATCCATAAACTTTAATCCAATCTGAAAAATGGAGTTATTTTATCCCATAATCATAAATTTAAAACTAATTAGATATGATCACGCTTTAAATTTAAGCTTACAAAAAGGATAAAATTTGATCGATCTTTTTCAGATCATCGGCTTTTTAGGAATGATTTGCATCGTGATGGGCTACTTTTTACTTCAGATCGGCCGCCTAAATAGCCACAATCTAGCCTACCAGATAATAAATTTAGCAGGTGCGGTGCTGCTCATCATCTCGCTTTTTGTGCACTTTAACCTCGGCTCATTTTTGATAGAGGTCTTTTGGATAATCATTACGATTTATGGAATTTATAAAATTTACAAGGAGAGAGCGTGAGAGCGTATGCAGAGTGGGAGGAGCAGGAGCTTTTGTTTTTATCGCTGCCACATAGTAAGAGCGACTGGGAGCCTTATTTAGAGGAGATTTTGGCGGGCTATGAGGAGCTTGTGGCTGCTGTTACGCCCTATGAAAAGGTGGTGCTTATCTGCCCAGATGAGGCAAATTTTGATAGATTTAAGAAATTTAAAAATGTAGAGTTTGTAAAGCTTGAGACTGACGATACTTGGATCAGAGACTACGGTATGATCGACGTTTGCACCAAAGACGGTGTAAAGAGCTACGACTTTAAATTTAACGCTTGGGGCGGTAAATTTAAAAGCTCAAAAGATGATGCGATAAATTTAGAGCTAGCTAAAATTTATAAAACTAAGCTTGAGCCTGTTGATATGATACTAGAGGGCGGAAGTGTCGAGTTTAACGGAGATGGCGTGCTTTTAACCACCTCAAAATGCCTGCTAAATGAAAATAGAAACAAAGCGCTTAGCAAAGAGCAGATCGAAGAAAAATTAAAAAATTTATTTGGTCTAAAGCGTATCATCTGGCTTGAAAATGGCTTTATAAGGGGTGATGACACAGATAGTCACATCGACACTTTAGCGCGCTTTATCACGCCTGATACTATCACTTACGCAGCTTGCGATGATGAGAGTGATGAGCACTTTGATGAGCTTAAAAAGATGGAGGATGAGCTTAAAAAAACTGGCTTTAAGCTGCTTGCGCTGCCACTACCAAAACCTAAATTTTATGATGGCAAAAGGCTTGGCTGCACCTATGCAAACTTCATCTTTATAAATGGCGCGCTAATCGTGCCAACATATAACGACGAAAACGATGAAAAGGTGCTAAATTTCACTAGCCAAGGCACTGCCAGATAGAAAGATTATCGGTGTAAATTTGCTAGTTTTTGTCCGTCAAAATGGCTCGCTTCACTGCTCAAGCCAAAATAGATACAAAAGGTCTTAGCCTTGTCAAGTCCGTTTGATTATGAGTTTAACAGCATAAAATAAGCAAGAATGCACGCAAGGCGAAAATAAGGCCGTTATCGCAGCTGGAGCATGCGCCTTTTTGCTAGCACTTGTGAAATTTACAGCGGGGCTTTTTAGTGGCTCGGTCGCTGTGCTTGGCTCGGCGATTGATTCGATGCTTGATTTTATCGTCTCACTTTTAAATTTATTTGCGCTTAGAAAGTCAAGAAAGCAAGCCGATGAGAGATTTAACTTTGGCTACACAAAGCTAGAGGCCTTAGCAGCGCTGTTTGAGTGCGTCATCATCGTGCTGGCTGCTGGATATATATTTTATGAGAGCGTTAAGAAATTTAGCAAGCCAAATTTAGAGATAGACCTTGGCTTAAGCCTTGGTGTGATGGTATTTTCAGTCATTGTGACGTTATGTTTGGTCCTATTTTTAAACCAAATTTCTAAAAAAAGTGGCAACCTTATCATCAAAGCAGACGCACTGCACTATAAGATCGACCTTTTTAGCAACCTTGCAGTCATCATCTCGCTGCTTATCATTAAATTTAGCGGATTTGTGATGATAGATGCGATCTTTGGCATCGTGATAAGCGGCTACATCGCTCAAAGCGCCATAAGTCTTGGTAAAGACGCCTTTGGTGTCTTGCTAGATCACGCAGCAAGCCCTGAGGTTACAGCTGAGATCATCAAAATGATAAAGGCTAAGCAGAGGATTTCAGATTTTCACTACCTAAACACAAGACAGAGCGCAAATACCATATTTTTAACGCTGCATTTAGTTTTTGATAAAGATATCTCGCTTTACGATGCGCACGAGGTGGCCGACTCGCTTGAAGCTGAGATGAGAGAAATTTAAGGAATTTTCGTGGCAGATAACCACGCATTTAGATCCATACAACGACAAAGAAGGGATATGAGATGAAAGTAGCACTACTTCAACAAGAATTTAAAGGGACAAAAGAGGCGACTATCGCAAAGACGCTTGAACTAATCGCCGAGGCAAAAAAAGGTGGCGCTGATCTAGTTGTCTGCCAAGAGCTGCACCAGACGCAATACTTTTGCCAAAGCGAGGATACAAATTTCTTTGATCATGCAAATGAGTGGCAAGAGGATGTCGCTTTTTGGGGTAGGGTGGCAAAAGAAAATGGCGTGGTTTTAGTCACTTCGCTCTTTGAAAAGAGGGCTGACGGACTTTATCACAACACCGCCTTTGTCTTCGAGCGTGACGGCAGTGTGGCTGGCAAATACCGAAAAATGCACATCCCTGATGACCCTGGATTTTACGAGAAATTTTACTTCACGCCTGGCGACATTGGCTTTGAGCCTATTGAAACTAGCCTTGGCAAGCTTGGTGTTTTGGTTTGCTGGGATCAGTGGTATCCAGAGGCAGCAAGGCTGATGGCGCTAAAGGGGCGAAAATTCTCATCTATCCAACGGCTATTGGCTGGTTTGAGGGCGATAGCGAGGATGAAAAGTCAAGACAGCTTGAGGCGTGGGTGGCAGTGCAAAGAGGTCACAGCGTGGCAAATGGTCTGCCAGTAGTCGCAGTAAATCGCGTGGGCTTTGAAAAAGATGATAGCGGCGTGATGGATGGGATTAAGTTTTGGGGAAATAGCTTTGTTTTCGGGCCACAAGGCGAGCAGTTATTTCGCGCAGACAGCCAGAGCGAGCTTTGCAAGATCGTTGAGATAGACATGAAAAGAAGCGAAGAAGTGCGCAGAATTTGGCCATTTTTAAGAGACCGCAGGATCGATGCCTACGCAAATATCACAAAAAGATTTATCGATTAAATTTGGAGCTAGAATTTCTAGCTCTTAAAATTTAGAATGCTCGTAAAAGAAATATAAATTTATTCTTAAGAAAATATTTTTTTAAGCCTTGATTGTGTAGAATAGTTGCAACTTTACCAAAATGGCATAAAAATATCATATCAAAAAGATACAAAGCTAAATTTATAGAATAAAATAGCCTTAAATTTTTTGAAAGGATTTTAGATGAAAACTACTTCTTTGGCACTTGCTGGATTGCTTTTGGCAACAACACTTTCAGCAAAAGAATTTATCAGTATCGGCACTGGCGGCATGACAGGTACATACTATCCGATAGGTGGAGCGATCTGCCGCTTGGCAAATAAAAATACAGACGTAAAATGCTCTGTTCAATCAACTGGCGGCTCAGTTTATAACGTAAATAACGTCCTTAAAAAAGAGCTTACATTTGGCTTTGTTCAAAGTGACGTCGTCTATGATAAGTATAACGGCACTGGCAAATTTGACGGAGCAAAAGATGAAAATTTACGCTCAGTAGTTGCGATCTATCCAGAGCTTCTTGCATTCGTTGTAGCAAAAGATAGCGGTCTAACAAGCGATCTCTCTTCATTTGCTGGTAAAAAATACAACGTCGGAAACCCAGGCAGCGGCAACGAAGTGAGCACGCTTGAAGTCTTTAAAGCAAAAGGCTTTGACGTTTCAAAACTAGGATACCGCGGCGTTTTAACAGTTGGCGAATGCCCACACGCACTAAAAGATAAAAAGATAGATGGTTATAGCTTTGTCGTTGGTCACCCAACTGCAAACATCACTGATGCAGCGACATCTTTGCCTATTGATATCCTAAACATCGAAGGCAGCGAGATCGATAACCTTCTTAAAGAAAAACCATACTTTGCAAAAGGTGTCATCCCAAAAGGCTCTTATGATGGCGTCGATCACGATGTAAATACTATCGGCGTAAAAGCTGTTTTAGTAACTAGCAAAGATACAAAAGATGAGGCTGTAAAAGCTGTGATAAAAGCTATTTTAGATAACTTTGATGAGTATAAAACTCTTCACCCAGCGCTAAAATCAGTAAATAAAGAAGATCTCGTCCAAGGTCTTTCAGCTCCGCTTCACCCAGCTGCAGAGGCTGCGTTTAAAGAGGCAGGTATCTTAAAATAATCCATCTCCAGAGGCTTTTGCCTCTGGATAAAATTTAAATATGCAAATTTCTTCTAAATTTATATATTTAAATTTTAAAGGAGAAAGATGAACGAAGTTAATGACAACGAAGAACAATTTGTCGAAGTAAAGACAAGAGAGATAAATAGCAATTTTTACAACTATTTCATCGCATTTGCGTGTTTCTCTTGGTCAGTTTTTCAGCTTTATATAGCGTATTTCCCACTAAATACTAACATTTCACGCTCTATTCACCTAGCTTTTGCGGTTGGGCTTGTATTTTTGCTCTATCCAGTCACTTTTCATAAAAAGGCTCACTCAAGTTTGCCATTTTACGACCTAGTTTTTTGCGTGGTAGGTGTTGTTGCCGTGCTTTATCCAGCGGTTTATTTTTATGAGTTAGCTGATAGGACAGGGGACTACATCACTCAAGATATCGTCATATCGTTTTTAGCGATCATTGTCTTGCTTGAAGCTGGCAGGCGTGTCATGGGACCAGCGCTTCCTATCATTTGTATATTATTTTTGATATATGATCACTTTGGCCCTTATATGCCAGACATCATCGCTCACCAAGGCGCTAGCTTTGAAAAGATCGCAGGACACATGTTCTTGACAACTGAGGGCGTCTTTGGCGTGCCTATCGGCGTTAGCGTTAGTTTTATCTACCTTTTTGTTCTTTTTGGTTCATTGTTAGAGCGAGCAGGCGCTGGACAATACTTTATAAATTTAGCCTTCTCACTTCTTGGCAAATATAGAGGCGGTCCAGCTAAGGCTTCAGTCATCGCAAGTGGCCTAACTGGCATGGTTTCAGGTAGCTCAACAGCAAACGTCGTAACCGTTGGTACATTTACCATACCGCTTATGAAAAAAGCTGGTCTTTCACGCACAAAAGCTGGAGCTATCGAGGTTGCAGCTGGTGTAAATGGACAGCTCATGCCTCCGATCATGGGTGCGGCTGCTTTTATCATCGCTGAGTTTTTGGGCATGACATATACAAACGTCATGATGGCAGCGGTCATCCCAGCATTTGCTTGTTATTTGTCGTTATTTTTCATCGTGCATTTAGAGAGCGTCAAGCTTGGACTAAAAGGTATAAATCAGAGCGAATTTCACTCAAGATTTAAAATTTTCGTTAGCGGCCTTCACTATATAACGCCTATTTTGATCCTGCTTTATACGCTTTTAATAGCAAAAGAGTCAGCCATAGCTGCAGCGTTTAATGCGATTGGATTTTTATTTTTGATAATGATCTTTCAAGAGCCAACTAAAAAGCTAGCTTCAGGCGAAAAAGTAGGGCTAAGCGACGTGCTTCTTGGCTTTGAGGATATATTTTGGGCGATGGTTACAGCTGCAAAAAGCATGACTACAATAGCCATTGCAACCGCGCTTGCAGGTATCATCGTGGGCTCTATCTCGCTAACTGGCCTTGGTCAAGTACTCTCTGATCTAGTCGAGCTTTTAGCAGGCGATAATATCATGATGATCCTAATTTTAACAGCTTTAATGTCGCTAATCCTTGGCATGGGTCTTCCAACGACAGCAAACTACATCGTCGTCTCAAGCCTTGTTGCGCCTGTCATTTTATTTTTAGCGCATAAAAATGGCTTTTTGATCCCAGCCATCGCCGTGCATCTTTTTGTATTTTACTTTGGAATTTTGGCTGATGATACGCCACCAGTTGGCATCGCAGCTTATGCAGCAGCAGGCATTGCCAAGGCAAATCCAATAACTGTTGGCGTGCAAGGATTTTTTTACGATCTAAGAACGGCGATTTTGCCATTTGCTTTTTTCTTTAACAACAAACTTATGCTAATTGAAAGCATAAACACGAGCGATCCGCTTGATTCAAAAGGGATAGTCTGGATGAGCAACCCGCTTGAAATTTTGCTCGTCTTTGGCATGGCAGTTGTAGGCATGTTTGCCTTTTCTAGTTTGCTTCAAGGATACTACGTCACTAAGCTTAGGATTTGGGAGAGGGTGCTACTTATCCCAGTCGTGCCTCTAGCTCTTGTGCCAAACATCTGCGTGAAATTTGGTCTGATGCCAAACGAATATACAGCCTACATCGTAGCAGCTGCTCTTTATGGTTTTATCTTTATGACCCAGTGGGGCATAAAAGATAAACCGCTTGATCAAATAAGAGCGATTTAACATTAGGCAAGAGCTCTCTTGCCTAAACTTTTAAATTTATTTATAAATTTCTAGTGATTTTGTAAAAAGTGAGAATTTAGGCTTTAAAAGCCTAAAGATCAAAGTTGTTTTGAGCGTTTTAGATCGCCTGCAAACTCGCAAGACATCTTATCGCTTAGTTTGCAGCCTTTTTCTAAGAAGGTGTAAGCCTCTTTAAATTTCTTAGCTTCTATTAGTATCGAGCCTATCATGCCGCAAGAGTAGCCGTCGTTTTGCTCGCAAGCTTTGTTAAAAAGCTCTCTTGCCTTTTGTGGATCGTTATCTAGATAAATTCCACCAGCTGCTGAGCAACCCTCTTTTTCGCCACCTTGGCAAGCTTTGTTGTAAAACTCTAACGCTTTGTTGCTATCTGGCACGTCAGTTTTGCCAACCTGGTATATCGCACCTGCTATTACGCATGATCTTGCGTCATTTGCCGCGCAACCTGCTTCAAATTTAGATAAAGCCTCAGTGAAATTTGAGTCAGCATAAGCCTTCAAGCCATCTTCAAAGTCGCCTGCTAGAGCGCAAGCTGCAAGAAGCGAGATAAAAATCATTTTTTTCATCAAATTTTCCTTTTGTAAAGTAATATGCAATTTTAACATATTAAATTTACACTTACTTGATGAAAAATAATTATGATTTTAAAATTTGCTCTTGCTCTTTGTAATCAGGCATGATGGCTTCTATAAATTTATAAAAGCTGGTTTGATGATGCGGATAGAGCAGGTGAGTAAGCTCGTGAAGCACGACGTATCGCACGGCTGAGAGCGGCTTTTCGATTAGTCTTAGGCTTAAGTTTATATAGCCTTTTTTGTGGTTGCAGCTGCCCCAGCGAGTTTTGCTATCTCTTATGACAATGCGACTAACTGGCTTATTGATATGAGGCTGATAGTAGCTTACAAGCTCTAAAAATAGCTCTTTTGCCCTTGCTTTTTTAAAGCGCTCTAGCGCCTTTAAATTTGGCGTTATGATAAATTTATCTTCAAAAAAAGGCACATTTACGCTCTCATCAAATTTGATCTTATAAATTTGCCCAAGAAATTTCATCTCATCATCTTTTGGCAAATTTAAAAGAGCTTTTTTATAAGAGTTTTCAAGCCAAATTCTGTGCGTTTCAAGAAAGCCAAGAGCCATCTTTTGCGTGCTGTAAAATGGCATAGAAAGCGTGATCTTAGCATCCTTGCCAACTCTTAATCGCATAGCCTTTACATTTGTTTTAAAATTTATTAAAACGCTTAAGCCATAAAAGTCTAAATTTAGGCTCTTTTGCCTCAAACTAGGCGTTTTTCTTGCCACTTTTTGCTTCTCCAGCGCCAGGTATTTGCAAGGCCTCTTAGCCACTCATCAGCGCAAAATCCTATCCAAACGCCGATGATCCCCCAGCCAAGGTGTATGCCTAAGAAATATCCAAGCGGCAGCGAAAGCCCCCACATAAAGATAAGCCCAGTTGCAAGTGGAAATTTCGCGTCGCCACTTGCACGAAGGGCATTTACGATGACGACGTTAAAGGTTCTGCCAGCTTCTAACACGATCGAGAGCGTAAAGAGCGGTAGCATTATCTTGCGCAAGCCCTCATCTAAATTTAGTGCGTCCATGATCTTATACTTTAAGGCGTAGGCGATCAAAACGACGACGAGCGTTATAAAAATGCCAAGCCACAAGGCTTTAAAGGTTCTTGTATAGGCCTCGTTAAACTCGCTTGCCCCAACCAAATGCCCAACGATGACCTCGTTTGCCACGCTGATACTTGCGCCACAAAGCAAGATGAGAAGCGTGATCTGAAAGTAGATAGTCTGCACGCTAAGAGTTGCCTCGCCCATGCTCGCGATAAAGCCAAATGCGACCATGTATTGCGCCATCCAGAGTAAATTTTCGCCAGCGCTTGGCAAGCCAACTGAGAGTATTTTCTTTAAAATTCCAAACGGCACAACAAGCAGCTTTTTAAGATGAAATTTGAACTTTTGCTACGCGAGTGAGCATGTAAAGTAGGACAAAAACGCCTATTAGTCTACCTACAAGTGTTGAGAGAGCGACCCCTTGCAAGCCTAAATTTGGCAGGTTAAACCAGCCAAAAAGGGCGATGGCGTTGCCAAAAATGGTGATGACGTTCATTAAAACTGAGGTTAGCATTACGCCGGTTGCGAAGTTGTAGACGCGAAGCACCGCAGCTAGCACCATGCCTATGCCGTCAAAGAGCAGGGCAAAGCCAAGGATGTGCAGGTATGAAAAGCTCTCATTGATGAGCTCTTTTGGTACGTTTAGTGAATTTTAAGATGTTGTAGCCAAAGACGTAGATGATGATGGCTGAGAATATACCAAAGACCGTATTTGACGTGATGCTTGCGTGTATGACGCTTGAGGCTAGCTCGTTTTGCTTTGCTCCAAGTGCTTGTGCGACGACGACTGAGCAGCCCATGCTTAAAAAGTTAAAAATGGTCATAAAAAGGTCCATCACTTGATTGCCCGCACCCATGGCGCCAACTAGATGCACGCTCACTTTTGTCACCATGTAGGTGTTTATGATAAGCGTTATAAAGTGCAAAAACATATCTAAAAATATAGGGACGACCAGCTTTTTCATAGAAAGATTCATAAATTTCTCCTTTTTTAAATTTTGGGCGATTATAGCCAAATTAGGTTTTAGCTCCCTTTTGATATAATCCAAAAAATTTAAAATTTGAGAGAAAAATGGCATTAATCGACCTAATAGACGTAAGTAAAAAATTTGGCGCAAATGAAATTTTAAACAGCGTAAGTCTTAGCGTAAATGAAAATGAAAAGATAGCGATCATCGGCAAAAACGGCAGTGGCAAGAGCACGCTTATGAAGATCATCTCTGGCGAGGTGGCAGCAGATAGTGGCAGACGCATAGTGCAGAGTTTAATAAGCGTCGAGATGCTAGCGCAAAATCCAAATTTTAACGCCACTTTTAGCGTAAGAGATGCGCTAAATAACGAGCTAAAAGAGATATTTGACGCGATAAGCGACTATGAAAAAAGTGGCGTCTTGCTAGCAAATGATCCTGAAAACAAAGAAATTTTAAAAGAGCAAGAGAGGCTTTTAAAATTTATAGAGGCAAAAGATGGCTGGAATATCGAGCACAAGATCGAGCGAATTTTGCAAGAATTTAAGCTAAAAGAGTATGAAAACAGACCCATTTGCTCGCTAAGTGGTGGCGAGATCAGGCGCGTGGCACTGGGCGCTCTTATCCTTAAAAAGCCAGATGTGCTTTTGCTTGATGAGCCTACAAACCACCTTGATGTCTATATGGTCAAATTTCTTGAAGATATGCTTAAAAGCTCAAATCAAAGCATAGTTTTTATAAGCCACGATAGGTATTTTATTGATGCGCTCGCTACTAGGTGCGTTGAAGTCGAGGATGCGAGCTTAAAAATTTCGAGGGCGGATATGCAAACTATCTAGCCAAAAAAGAGGAAATTTTAGCAAGCCTTGCAAAGTCGCATGAGACGTTGCTAAAACAGCTAAAGGCTGAAGAGGAGTGGCTAAGGCGCGGCGTAAAAGCTAGGCTAAAGCGAAATGAGGGCAGAAAAGAGCGGGTGCTAGCCATGCGCGAGGAGGCTAAGAAAACCAGGTGTGATAAGGCGCGTGAGGCTTGAGCTGGAGCGTGCGAGTAAAAATTTCAACCAAGTTCAGAGCCAAAACCGCAAAAAAATGCTCTTTGAGTTTAAAAATTTAAGCAAAAGCATAGACGGCAAGGTGCTTTTTGAAAAATTTGACGCAAGAATCTTGCAGGGCGAGAGGATCGCCATAGTTGGGCGAAATGGCAGTGGCAAAAGCACGCTACTTAAAATTTTGCTAGGGCTTGAAAAGCCAAGTAGTGGCGAGATAAAAAGAGGCGAGGTGAGCATCGGCTACTTTGATCAAGCTAGAAATGTCCTTGATGATGACAAGAGCCTTATAGAGACATTTTGCCCAAATGGCGGCGATCACGTGCTAGTTCGTGGGCGAAATATGCACGTTTATGGCTATCTTAAAATTTCCTCTTTCCAAAGGAATTTCAGATAAAAAGATAGGCGTTTTAAGTGGCGGCGAGAAAAACCGCGTTGCACTTGCGATGCTTTTTACCAAAACTTACGACGTGCTGGTGCTTGACGAGCCGACAAATGACCTTGACATCGCAACTATCAACATCTTAGAGGACTACTTGCAAAGCTTTGAGGGGGCTATCTTGCTAGTTAGCCACGATAGATATTTTGTCGATAAGATGGCAAATAAGCTTTGGGCGTTTGAGGGGACAAAGATAAATGTCTTGCACGAAGAGTATAGCGTCTATTTGGAGCTTGAAGATGAAATGAAAGAGCTTGATAAATTTGAAAAAGAGCTAACAAATAGCCAAAATGAAGCCAAGCAAAAGAGTAAATCTGGCGCAAAACTAAGCTATAAACAGACGCAAATTTTAAACACATATCCAGATAAAATTTCAGCCCTTGAAGCAAGAGTGGCTGAGCTAAACGAGGGGCTTAGCAATCCAAAATTTATCAAGAAGTGGGGCTAACCAAGCTTTATGAAGAGCTAGAAAGCACAAAAGCCGAGCTTGAAAGCCTAGAAAATGAGTATTTTGAAGTGCTTGAGATCGCCGAGGAGCTAGAGTAGCTTGAAAAAGATCGGTAGGATAAGCGCGCTAAATACGAGAGTTGTTAGGCAAAATTCTGTTGTAAGCCTTAGCATTATCGTTGATAAGATGAGGTTTAGTGAGACATTTCCGCCTGAAATATATAAATATGAAGTGGGTGACTTAGTCCGGATAAAATATAAAAAGGTTGGTTTTTTAAATAAGATAGAGACTATTATCATCATCGCAAAAAACAGCAAAGAGTCAGGATTTTTTGCAAGGATTGCAAATTTGATCTTCATGCTTGGTTGTTTTTATTTTTGCTTTATTGCGTCAGTCTTTATTTATTATGGGTTTACGCTGGAATTTGATATTATTAGGCTTATTATTACATTAGCAGCCGCTTGTTTTCTATTTTGGATGGGTAAATCCGCATATTTTAGGTTTTTGATATTTAGATATTTTATATTTGGTTAGATGCTTTGAAATTTTAAATTTACTGAAAGGTTTTTGTACCATGATGAGGTCGCTAAATTTGTTTGATATGGAGCTAAAATGTTAAAAAAACATCCGCTAATCTCAGTAATAATCGCCATTGTTGTGATATTTTTTGCTACCTACTTTTTTGTCTTTGGGTTAGTTTCTGTTTTAGATGACGACATTGGTGATAGTAAAGAGTTAAATAATAGCTATTTTTACGTCAAAGATGACAAGGTCTATGCCATGGTGCCAAGTGGCGGTAAATTTGAGCTAATAGGCGTGAGGGCCAGCAAATTTAGATACATTGACACCGGCAAATACGACAACAGAAATGTTGGCGCTAGCGATAAGGCGGTATATTGCGGTAACCTCGTGATGAGTGGGCTTGATCCAAATGGCGTTAGAGCGCTTGGCAATGGCTACTTTGGTGACGGCAAGATCACATATTTTTGTGATAGCGAAAGCGAGACAAACCTTGAAATATCCGCACTTAAAGAGTTTTGGGATATCTTCTCACATAAAATGTTTAAAACCCCAAAAGCGCAAACTCATATCTATAAATTTAGGCAGGTTGATAACGCTAATTTAGCAGCGATCTTGGGCTTTGGCTATGCAAGTGACGGAGCAAAGGTCTATCATGATGGCAAAGAGCTAGAGGGCGCAAATGCTAGCAATATGCGATACATCGAGCAGGCATCTGGCAGAAAGAGCATACATTTTACGACTGACGGAGAAAATGTCTATTATGACAGCACAAAACTAGGGATCAAATTTAGCCCGCAAATGCGTGATATCGGCGAGATATGGCGCATTCACTATCTTTATGAGCCAAATTCTGGCATGGTCTATGCAAACGATCACGAATTTGACCCAAAATTTGCCCCATACGAGCCACTTTTTAACCTAGAAGATAAGCATACCTATCACGCTCTTTTTCGCGGCAAAGGCGGTATCTATCACTGGGAGCGAAAGTGGCAGTGGTATAACAGCATAGATGAGGGCGAGTTTGTAAGAGATGGCGACGATCCGTTTAAAGGCGAGATAACGCCGCTATATGGCGACGTGGTGATAAGTGATGGCAAGACATATTTTTTAAAAACCTATGAAATTTGGCACAACACAAAAATTAGCCACGGCCTAAGCTCACGCCACACGTGTATCGTAAGGCTTGATACAAAAGAGCAGTGGCGAAAGATAGGGCTTGTAAGAAACGATGGCTACGGAGCGGTTTATGCAAACGGAGATAAGACATATTATTTTGATAGCGTCGGCTACGGCTGGCATTTTAACAGCAGTGTTTATGATATAAATGACCTTGGCGTGGTTGAAATCCTCACTCGTCCTTATGACTCAAATGTTGAGAATTTAAAACTAGATGAGATAGTAAAAATGGTAGATCAAGGCGCTATGGTGCCAGCTGAGGGCGAGGTGGTGATCGATGCGATAAGCGACTTTGATGATTACTCGCAAAAATATGCCTACTGGATATTTCTTGCCATTGCATTTATAGTCTCGGTGGTTGGCGCTATTTTTAAAAATAAAAAGCAAAAAAGCGAGCTTAAAAAAAGGGTGGATGACTATAGATAATGAGAAAAATTGCGAATAAGATACTTTATCTTTTTGTCATTTTGACGCTATTTTTTGTTTTGGCGATGCTTTATCTCTGGCATGAAGGCGAGTATCAAAGAAGCTTTGAAAACATTGATAGTAGCGAGTTTTACCGCTCGCCTGAGGGTAAAATTTACTGTTCAAATTTCAGGCAGTGGCAAGTATGAGCTAAAAGGCGTCGATGAGGCTAGTTTTAGGGTCTTAAAGCTAAAACACGCGTATGATTACTCAAACGTAGCGGCTGATAAAAACAGTGTCTATTGCGCTAGAGAAATTTTGCCTGGTCTTGATCCAAACAGCACCAAAGTGCTTGGCAATGGCTATCTAAGTGATGGCAAGATAAGCTATTATTGCGCTACTAGAAGCGAGAAAGAGGCGGGATTTAGCGAATTTAGTGCCATTATGAAAAACCTTGTTCACGTTTTTATAAAAAGCTACGATGATAGCCCTTATTTTTACAGGACAAAAAGGGTTGAAAGCACAAATTTAGAGCCTATCTTTGACGCTGGCTTTGCAAGAGACGGTGGCACGCTTTACTACAAGGGCGAAAAGCTTGACGCAGATCCTAGCGAGCTAAGATATATTACGACAGAAAGCGGCGCTCCTAGCGGATATTACACAGATGGCAAAAGCTTGTTTATGGGTTTTTATAGGCTTGATGCAAGCTACACAGATGAGGTGCGCCAGATATGCTACGATGCTAAGCATGATATAGAATATCTTTTTGAGCCAAAAAGTGGGGCGGCGTTTGCAAATGAGCGTAAATTTAGCGCTCAAAATATGCCTTATAGCGCCATTTATAGCGTGGATAACGTGCACTCGTTTTGGCCTCTTTTTGCCAGCAAAGATGGAATTTACTTTTGGGATAGCAGCAAAAACGAGCAAGCTAAAATTTCAGACTACCAGCTAAAAGGCGAGCTAAAAAGGCTCTATGCTGACGTTTTTGTAGATGACGGCTTGGCGTATTTTTTACAGCAGGGCGAAGAGTGGCGGCGCTCAAAGCACGGCAGGCACTTAGAGGCGCAAACAGTCTCTTTATATAAATTTGCCCAAGCTCATCTTGGCGCGAAGTAGGGCTGGTAAAAGATGGCGAGTACGGCGCAGTTTATGCAAATGGCGAGAAGGTCTATTTTTTTAGCAAGATAAAGCCATTTTATGGCATAAAGCATAGCGTTTATGAGGTGGAGGATCTTAGCGCCATAGAAATTTTAACAAGAGCGTCTAAAGAGCTTAGCGCAAAAGATATCAGCGAGATGATAAAACGCGGCGAGCTAGTGGAGGTAAGCGGCGAAGAGGTCGCAAGATCTAGGATAGAGTATGACTCGCCAAAGATCATTTTGTATATCACATTTGGCATCGCTTTTGTCGTCATAGTGCTAACAACTCTTGCAAAACCAAAGAGAGATGAAAGAGACTTGAGATGAAATTTCGAAGTGGCTATTTTTGGTGGCTAGAGCTTAAAATTTCATAAAAATTTAAAGAGAAAATTTGGTCTATTTACTCTTTTTTGTTATTTTAAAGCAAAACTGAAATTTATAAAAAGGAGAAAAATGTTTAAATTTCAAAGGTCAAAATTTAACAACTCAGTATTTATCCCATCGCTTGTTATCATATTTTTAATAGCGGCATTTGCAGCGATATTTCCAAATTTCTCAAATGAGTTTTTTAAGGGTATGCAAAACTACATCGCGGCCAAATTTGGCTGGTTTTATATCCTAGTCGTTGCCGTCATACTGCTAAGCGTCATCATTCTTGGCTTTAGTAAGCTTGGCGAGATCAAGCTTGGAGCTGATCACGTAAAGCCAGAGCACAAAAATATCTCGTGGTTTTCTATGCTTTTTGCCGCTGGCATGGGTATAGGTCTAGTGTTTTTTGGTGTGGCCGAGCCGCTCATGCACTATCTAAACCCACCAGTTGGCGACGCGCAAACTATCGCAGCGCAAAAGCTTGCGATGAATATCACATTTTTTCACTGGGGCATGGGCGCATGGTCGGTTTATGCCATTGTGGCGCTAATTCTAGCCTTTTTCTCGTATAGACACGGCTTGCCACTCACGCTTAGATCGGCGTTTTATCCGATCATCGGAGATGAAAATTTACGGCAAGATAGGTAGTGCTATCGATACATTTGCCGTCGTAGCGACCCTTTTTGGTGTGGCGACATCGCTGGGATATGGCGTACTTCAGGTAAATGCTGGCCTTACGCACGTTTTTGGCCTGCCGACTATGCACATCACGCTTCTAATAGTGCTTTGTTTTGCAGCTACCATCTCAGCGGCAAGTGGTGTCGATAAGGGCATTAAGATATTATCAAACGCAAATATTGCGCTAGCTATATGTTTTATGTTTTTGATACTATTTTTGGGCGATACGACGCAGCTTCTAAAGTCATTTGTGCAAAACAGCGGCGACTACGTTTCTACGCTCATCTCAAACACTTTTAACCTCTACGCCTACGAGAGGCAAAACGAGAGCTGGCTTGGTGGCTGGACGCTGCTATACTGGGCTTGGTGGCTATCTTGGTCGCCGTTTGTGGGGCTTTTCATTGCTAAAATTTCAAAGGGCAGAACGATCAGAGAATTTGTGATCGGCGTGCTTCTCGTGCCAACTGGCTTTACCTTTGCTTGGATGAGTTTTTTTGGCAACTCGGCGATTGCGTTGGTGCAAGGCGGCTTTAGCGAGCTAGCAACGACTGTAAATTCCGACTCAGCCTCAGCACTTTTTATGTTTTTAGAAAAATTTAGCTTCTCAGGCGTGCTAAGCGTGATCGCAGTCTTTATGATCGTCATATTTTTCGTAACTTCTGCCGACTCTGCGGCGATCGTTATGAACATGCTTTGCTCAAACGGCAAGGACGATACGCCAGTTTGGCAAAAGGTCTTTTGGGGCGTTACAGTGGGCGTCGTGGCGGCATTTTTGATGCTAGCAGGCGGTCTTGCCTCACTTCAAGCACTTACGATCACGACAGCACTGCCATTTTCCATAGTGCTACTTGGCGCCATTTACGGGCTATTTAAGGCGTTACGTGTGGATCTAACCAAAAAAGAGACAAATAACTTTAACAACATGCCTATTAGTGATCTTTCAAAGCCGTGGCAAGAGCGCCTAAGTGCGATCATTACGTTGCCAGGTAAGAAAGATGGCAAGAAATTTTTGAACGAAGTCGTGCTAAAAGTGTTTAACGAGCTAAAAGAGGAATTTGCCAAAAACGGCCTTGAAGCAAAGGTCACAAATGACGAAAATTTTGTAAATTTAAACGTTGGACTTGGCGATGAAATGGACTTTAGATATGGCGTCTATCTTACTAAAAGCCAGAGTCCAGACTACACCAGAGAGCTTGACGGCGATGATCTTTACTATAGGGCTGAGGTCTATCTAAAAGAGGGTGGTCAGGACTACGATGTGCTTGGCTGGAGCGAAGCTACGCTGATAAATGACGTCATCGAGCAATACCGCAAACACATGCAGTTTTTACACGTCGTTAGAGAGTAAATTTTAGTGAAATTTGATTGATTTTCAACAAAACGCATGCAGTGCGAAGCACTGAAGCATGCCACTTATAACGTGCGAGGGGATTGAGGGATCTAAAGGGAGATAAGGGGACGGCTTTGTAATTCAAGTCCCCTTGTCTCCCTTTGGGATAAATTTATTTCATAAGCAAAATTTTAAAATCTTACTCACTCGCCTTAGCAGACTACTAAATTTAGGCTGCACTTCGTTTAGCACTGAAATTTAGAGCCGTGATATGCTCGCTGGTAAATTTTAAAATTTATATTGCAGATTTTAAAAATAAATTTACTGTCTTTGCAAATTTTAAAATCCCATTCACTCACAAGAGTTGACTACTAAAATTTGGCTTCGCTTGTCGCTTAGCTCAAATTTTAGAGCCGAAATTACTCGTTCATGAAATTTTAAAATTTGTCTGATGCTTATCTGACGTGATAAATAAAATTTGCTATAGTTTTTAACTACATGCGGCACGACAGTGCTATCGCATGCACCTCTAACGTGCGAGGGGATTGAGGATCTAAAGGGAGATAAGGGGACAGCTTTGTAATTCAAGTCCCCTTGTCTCCCTTTTGAATAAAAAGAAATTTACCCACAAAAATAAAAATAAACTCTGCCCATAAAAGTCCTAAAATTTAGCAAAAAGTCAAATTTGCACGCAAGCATCGCCTTTTGCTAGCAAAATTTAATCATTTTTTTTATATAATCCAAATTTTTCACAAAGGTAGATAATATGGATAGAAAATCGTGGAGTTCAAGACTTACATACATTTTAGCTGTTGCAGGGGCTACGGTCGGCTTTGGCGCGACGTGGCGGTTTCCTTACTTGGTCGGTCAAAACGGCGGTGGGGCCTATGTTTTGGTATTTTGCATAGCGATGATAGTCATTGGTATTCCTATGATTTTGGTTGAAAACGCCATCGGCAGGCGCCTAAAGTGCAACGCCGTTGATGCATTTGGTGGCACAGTAAATGGCAAAAAGATCAGCAAAAAGTGGCAGATAGTGGGCTGGATGGGGCTTGTTGGCGCATTTGGCATCATGGCTTATTATATGGTTATCGGCGGCTGGGTTTTAAACTATATCGCTCAAATTTCATTTGGCCTGCTTGATCTCTCGCACATCGTGAGCTTTGAGCAAACTAGCGCATTTTACGAGCAAAATATCGTTAGCAACCCGCTTGCCATCAGCTTTGCGACCCTTGTTTTTGTTCTGGTTAATTACGCTATCTTGGTGCAAGGCGCAGTTGGCGGCATCGAGCGCTCAGCAAAATATCTAATGCCACTGCTTTTTATCCTAATGCTCGTCATGATCGCTAAAAACATCACGCTTGGGGGTGCGATGGAGGGTGTGAAATTTTATCTAACGCCTGATTTTTCAAAGATAAACTTAAAGCTTTTTGTCGAGGTTTTGGGCAGGTTTTCTTTGCGCTTTCGCTTGGATTTGGCGTGATGATAACGCTTTCAAGTTTTGTGAAAAAAGATGAGGGTTTAGTTAAAATTTCTATCATCACAGGCATCTTAAACACCGTCATAGCCGTGCTTGCTGGCTTTATGATATTTCCGTCGCTCTTTAGCTACGGCGTCTCACCAGATAGCGGCCCGAGCCTAGTTTTCAAGTCGCTTCCGATCGTCTTTTCACACATGCCTTTTGGCGGATTTTTCGCGGTTGCGTTTTTCGCACTTCTTATGATCGCTGCGCTTACGACGTCACTGCCGATATATGAAGTGATCATTACAACGCTGCAAGAGAAATTTAAGATAAAACGCAAAAAAGCGATATTTTTAGTGCTTAGCGTCATCTTTGTGCTTGGAAATTTGCCCTCACTTATGGCTACAAATTTACTAAGCCACGTCACAGTTTTTGGCAAAAATATCTTTGACGCATACGACGCGATAAGTGCTACGATATTTTTCGTGCTGACCTCGCTTGGATGTGCGATATTTGTCGGCTGGGTGCTAAAAGATGAAGCGAAAAAGAGATCTTGCAAGGCAGCGAAAAATACGCAAAGCTTATAAATATTTGGTTTTTCTATATCAAATTTATCGTGCCTTTTGTCATTTTGGTGCTATTTATCAGCAGTTTTTACGACAACTTTTTGAAGTAAAATATGCGTGAGCTTGTAAATTTTGATAGCGGTGAGCGCCTAAGACTTAGCGTAGAGGATAAAGCCTTAGTGAGCGTGAGCCAAAAAGGTGGCAAAACAAAGCAGAGTAAAAAGAATTTGCAAGCATTGATGAGGCTAAAAAAGCCTGCGTCAAAAAAGAGTGGGAGAGCCTAAAAAAGGGCTTTATATTGCAAGATAGCGAGGCAAAAACAGGTGAAGCGAGTCTGCATGTCTATATCGGTGGTGGATACACTGGAGCGCTCTCGTTTGCCAGTATAAAAGATGAAATTTATGTCTATAAAAGTGGCGGTCAAAAAGATGGCGGCAAGCCTAGCGATATTTTAGTGAAACTTGATCGAAGCGGCGCTATAAAAGAGCAGATCGCCTTGCCAAAGCCGCTTGCGTGGGACGCCCAGTGTGCAAGCGAAAATTTACTTTTAGACCTTGATCATGAAATTTACATTTTTGAGCCAAAAGAGGCTAAATTTCGTGAAATTTTAGCCGAGCAAAATGTTAAGAAAAATAGTGAGATAGCTAGCTTTATCTGCGCTGTAAATGATATGGCAGTTTTTGGCATGTTTGGGCAGATTTTTACCTTTTGCGAGGGTAAAATTTCAAAGCTTAGCGAGTATAAATGCAGCACAAAAAACCACGTGCCGATACTTTGCGCGGCTCTTAGTGCGGATGCTAGCACGCTTGCGCTTTGCACTAAAGAAAACGAGCTGCAAATTTTAAATGCAAAAAATGGCGAAATTTTAAGCGAGCTAAGAGCAGAATTTGGCGTGCTTGATAAAATTTGCTTTTTGGACGAAAACACGCTTTTGCTTAGGCAGTATCTTGAAAACAAGCTATTTTGCCTTGATATCAAGAGCGCAAATGTGACAAAGCAGCCTTGGATAAAGGATGAGTATCTAAGAGCGAGCGAGTTTTGCGTGGAGGCTGGTAAGCTTGTAGTAATAGATCAAAGCAGGGGCTACGTTACCTATCTAAAAAGTGGCAACGCGATGGCGGAATTTACGCTAGATCACATCGTGAAAAACTGCGAGGCTAAATTTATAGATGGCAAGCTCGCAGTTAGAACGGACTATGGCTGCTTTAGTCTTTATGAAATTTAAGGGAGAATATGTTTTATACACTTTTATTTATCTACATTTTTTATGTGATTTTTAAGCTTTTTCTGGCGAATTTACAGATCGGCTTTGTAAGAGCTGAGGCCAAAAAAGAGCCAGTCGTGCTTGAAGAGAGCGAATACAAAAACGCTGCAGACGCCGCCGTGACAAATCTAAAATTTGAAATTTTTAGCCTCATCTATCACGCCGTTATCTTCTTTGCGTGGATAAGCTTTGGGCTAAAAATGCTCTGAAACGCTTGTTTAAAAGATGGCACTACGTTTGAAAACATCCTCTTTGTGATGAGCTTTTTGCTGATCTCGTCGCTACTTGATCTTCCGCTAAATATCTACGAGAGCTTTGTAAAAGATAAAAAACTTGGCTTTTCAAATATGAGTGCAAAGATATTTTTGGTTGATACTATAAAGTCGCTAGCGCTAATGCTCATTTTTGGCTCGGCTTTCGTTTGGCTCGTGCTTTTATGTATAAATTTCCTTGGCGATTTTTGGTGGTTTTGGGCGTTTTTGCTAAGTTTTGGTATAGCTTTGATAATAAATTTAATATATCCAACGCTTATCGCACCTATCTTTAACAAGATGTTGCCACTTGAAGATGGCGAGCTAAAGGGCAAGATAGAGGGTTTGCTTACAAAATGTGGCTTTAAAAGTAGCGGCGTTTATACGATAGACGCTAGCAAGCGCGACAACCGCTTAAACGCCTATTTTGGCGGGCTTGGAGCGACAAAGCGAGTGGTGCTTTTTGACACGCTGATAAAAAAGCTAAGTACCGAGGAAATCGTGGCGGTTTTGGGGCATGAGCTTGGGCACTTTAAGCATAAAGATATCTTAAAAATGATAGCGCTAAGTGCGGTCATGCTATTTTGTCTATTTTTCATCTTTGGAAACGTGAGCAAAGAAGCATACGAGGCGATAGGGCTTGGACAAAATGGCGCTAGCATCATCATCTTTTTGGTGCTTTTCTCGCCTATTTTTAGCTTTCTTTTTTCGCCGATCATCTCGTGCGTTAGCCGCAAAAATGAATTTGGCGCAGATAGATTTTCAAAAGAAATTTCAAACAAAACCGACATGATAAGCGCCCTAACTAAGCTTGGCAGCGAAAACAAAGCATTTCCGAAGTCGCACTGGCTTTACTCATTTGTCTATCACTCGCACCCAAGCCTTTTTGAGCGGATAAATGAGCTAGAAAATGAGAGTTGAAGAGGCGCTAAGAGAGGCAAATTTAAGGCTAAAGCCGCTTTGTGAAAACCCAAGCAGAGTGGCTAAAATTTTGCTCATGAGCTATCTTAATGTGAGCATTGAGTGGATATTTTTAAACCAAAAGAGCGAATTTGATGAGAGCGGATATTTTGCCCTTGTAAAGCGCTTTGAAAACTATGAGCCACTTGAGTACATTACCGGCAAGGCTGGCTTTTATGGGCTGGAGTTTGAGGTAGAAAGTGGCGTTTTGATACCGCGCCCTGAGACTGAAATTTTAATTGATAAAGTGCTAGAGATTGCAAGTGGCTACAAAGCGCCAAAGATCGCTGAGATCGGTACTGGCAGCGGTATAATAAGCGTCATGCTAGCCCTTAAAACAAACGCTAAAATAGTAGCCACCGATATAAACGAAAAGGCTCTAAATTTAGCTAAAAAAAATGCGCTAAAATTTAATGTAAGCGAGAAGATCGACTTTGTAAAGTGCTCATACATCGATGAAATTTCAGGTGGCATTGACATCTTGGTCTCAAACCCGCCTTACATCGCGCAGGATTATAAACTTGATAAATTTGTGATAAACGAGCCGCATGAGGCGCTATTTGGCGGTGAGATCGGAGATGAAATTTTAAAAAATATCATCCTTATCGCTAGAAATCGCGGCATAAAAGATGTCGCCTGCGAAATGGGCTATGATCAAAGAGCGAGCATGGAGATGGCGCTAAAATTTAATGGCTTCAAAAGCGCTTTTTACAAGGACTTAGCGGGCTTTGATCGGGGCTTTTGCGCGAGTTTAAAACTATAAAGGAGAGAGGTTGAGAAGTATCTATTTTTTACTATTAGCAGCGGTGATCGGCACTGAGCTAACGCTTGGAATTTTGGTCGCACCAGTCATATTTTTCCCACAAAGCATCATAGGCGAGGGGTGCTTACGCATTTTATGAGCGGGCAGATGATGACAAAAATATTTTTAAAATTTAACTACGCTTTGCTATTTGTAAGCGCATTTGTGGCAGTTAGTGAGCTCTTTGATCTAAGAAAAAGCTTGCATTTTCACTAAAATTTAGCACATTTATGCTCTCGTTTTTAAACTTAGCCCTAGCGCTTAGCTTTGTCTTTATCTTTACGCCTTTTATCGTGCAGGCTCAAAGTCTAGGTGCCGATGCGACGCAGACAGCAGAATTTGCCAAGATGCACAGCACAAGCGAATATGTGATGAAAGTGATGCTTGTTTTGCAGTTCATTTTGTTTTTTGTGAAATTTAAGATCAGCCAAGATGAACGCCAAGCCTGATATCCAAATCTTAACAAATTTCCTCGCAGAATACACAACCGCGATGGTGAGCGCTGGCACATACACTGCGCGTGTAGAAAAGTGCGTCGACCGCATAGCTAATCACTACGGCTACGACGTTAGCGTGACCATTTTTGTGAAGTATTTTACCATTAGCGTCATGGACTCGCAGGACAACTCCCTGCGCCGAACTTACGTGAGAAAGATCCTCTAGGGCAGGTTAGTTTTAACAGAATTTCTGAGCTATCATCGCTTAGCTGGCAAATTTTAGATGAGGGTTTAAGCTTAGATGAAGCTAAAGAGAGCTTTGAAGGTGTGATGAGTGTCAGTGCAAATAAATTTGCTAGCTCGCTTATCTTGATAAGCCTTGCAAATGCGGCATTTTGCAGACTTTTTGGAGGCGATGCTGGTTCAGTTGTTTGCATATTTTTTGCAACGCTTGTTGGCTACACTCTTAAATTTGCCCTTGCGAAAATGGGCGTAAATTTAAAGGTTCAATATGTCCTGACATCCTTTGTCGTCTCATTTATCGCCTATCTTGGCGTATCTTACGGACTTACGCACACAAGCGACGTGGCGATAGGCTCGTCTGTGCTCTTTATGATGCCTGGCGTTTTCTCATAAATTCAGTTTTTGACATCCTAAACGACAACACTCTTGTTGGCATCAGTAGAGCCATAAGCACGGGCATCCTCATACTTTGCATGGCTGTTGGCGTCTATATCACGCTAACGCTTAGCAGTGCGGAGATATTAAATGTTTGAGCTTTTTAGTGAAACGCTTGTAGATGCTGGCTTTGCTGCGGTGGCTGGACTTGGCTTTGCCTATGCTAGCTCGCCTCCAAAAGAACTCTCATATTTTGCGCTTTGCTCGCTGCATTTGCGCATGCTAGCCGCTTTTGGATCATGCAGATGGGATTTTTTAACATCAGTGTCGCAACGCTCATCGTCTCTTTTATGAGCGGAATTTTAGGCATGCTCTTTGCCAAACGGCTAAAGGTGCCAGCTGAGATCATCGCATTTCCAGCGCTTTTGCCGATGGTGCCAGGAGTTTTTGCGTATAAAGGGATATTGGCACTTTTTTCATTTTTAAATGAGACAAGTATCGCTAAGAAAAACGAGTATTTGATTATATTTTTTGATAATGCTATCACGACTACGACGGTCTCGCTAGCGCTTGGTGTGGGCGTTTCGGTGGTGCTTATCTTGTTTTATGATCAGTCGCTTACGATAACTAGAGGCGCTAAAGGCAAGCCTAGTAAGAGCAAATGAAAATTTAAAGGAGCTTTGCAGTGAAGATAAGAATTTTATTACGAAGATACCGATGCAGGCGGCATCGTCTATCATACAAACTATATTAAATATTGCGAGCGAGCCAGAAGTGAAGCTTTTTTGAAGCTGGGCTAAATTTCACAAAAGAGAGCGGATACTTTGTCGTTTCAGCTCTTGAGGCTAAATTTCTCGCTTCAGCCGTGCTTGGCGACGAGGTTTTTGTGAGAACAAAGCTCATGGAGCTTAAAAAGGCGAGCCTTGTTTTAGAACAAGAAATTTATAAATTTGATGAAAAAGATGCCGAAAAAGTGCTCTTTAAAGCGACTATCACGCTAGCTTTTATGAAAGAGGGCAGGCTAGCAAAGATAGATGAGAGCATGAAAACTTTTATAAATGAGGTTAAATTTTAGCAAGCAAAACTGCTAAATCCCGCTTGTGCTGTTTTGCTCCTGCAATTTGCCTCATTAAAGTGATCGCTTTTTGTATCATAAATTTTCACATCATATAAAACTTGCGAGCCCTCAACCCTCTCAGCAAAATTTTGCTGGCACTTTTGTTTATGAAATTTGTATAGATATACTCCACTCCCAAGGCACTTGAGTAGCCAATCTGTGAGTATCTAAAATCAACTCCAAAAAGATCCCCAAGCCCTAAAAACCTCTCATCAAGCAAATTTAGCGAATTTGCCACAAAGAGGTTTTGCCTATCTCTTTGCGTAATGGCGCTAAAGATATTTGGCAAGAAATTTATCTGCGTGCTTAAAAGCGCGTAAGGCTTTATCTCAAAGCCTCTCATCTGCGTTGCCACAAGCGATGCTTTGACGATTGGGATGTTTAAAAAGACGCTTGCGTTATCAAATTTAGACTTTTTGCTCAAAGTGTTGTTTAAATTTATATCTTTGCCAGTGATCGAGCTCTCGTAGTAGTCGCTACTTTGCATGCGTACATATTCATTTAGTTTTTGTGCTAGCGCGCTACCATCGTCAAAGGCGACTATTTTTTCGTTGGCAAAAGCCAGCAGGGCTGAAATTTGCGCTTTGTAATCAACTCCGCCAAAGATCAAATTTGGCTTTGGAGCTGCCACAAAAGAGCTATGAACGCTTGGGATGTAGATGAGCTCGTTTGGCAAGATGAGAGAATTTACGATGTTTGCGCCATTTTGAGTAAGGGCCGCTATGAAGTAGATAAAGCCCTCGTTTCTAGCGTTTTGAAGCGCGTTTTGAAGGCTAGGCAAACTCTCGTCGCTGCTATTTATAAATTTCACTTCGACATTTGCATCTTGCTTTAAGATGTAGCTTAAAATGGCGTTTGATACGACATTTGCGTATGATTTTATAACCTTTTGAGGGATGATGACTGCTATCTTATCGCTTTGCGCAAGCTTTAAAACCATTTCTCCACCAAGTGAAGCATAAAGGTCTAAAAGTGCCTTATCATCTATCTTTGCTGGCTCAAATCTCGCCATAAAGCTAGCTAGCATATCGCTCTTAATAAGCTCATTTAGGCAAGAGCTATCACAAAATTCTGGCTCTAAATTTATGTAAGTGATCTTTGCTGGCGGTATGCTTGAGAGGCTTTGATTTTTAGTGATGTTGCTTTCAAATTTTGCCTCAGCGGTCTCGTCTTGCATCTCGCTTAAGGCTTCATTTTGCGCTGCAAAAAGGCTTACAAATATAACTAAAAAAAGAAAAATTCTTTTCATATCACTCCCTTGATTTTTTTCAAATCATCTATAAAATTTTCTTCAAAACTTGGATTTTTGCTGATCCACTCTGGTGAAAAAGTTGGCATTATAAACCTATCATCATCTTTTAAAATGCTCCCTCTTATGCTTGAAAATCCGCCCTTTGAGAGCAAATTTGGATAAAGATGCATGAAAGCTTCCTCTCCTAAAGTGATGATAATTTTTGGTTTAATAAGTCTTATCTCTTCTAAAAGATATGGCTTACAAAGCTCAAACGAGCTCTTTAACGCTGGATTTTTCGCGTCACTATTTGAAATTTCACAGCGCAAAAGCAAGCTTATATAGACACTATCTTTTCCTAAAATTTAAGCCATTATTTATAGCATTTTCTAAAATTTTACCGCTTGCGCCTTCAAAATAATCATCTTTTTTGCAAAGCGATACGAACATTATCTTGCTATTTTTATCACCAAAGCCAGTAAAAACGCACTTTGAGCTATTTCTCAAAAAGCAAAGAGAGCACTTTTTTATCTCGCTATTTAGCTCGTCTATGCTGTTATAATCTTGATATTTGCTTAAATTAAGAAAATTTTCATCTATAAAATTGTAACCGATCGCTTTTAAAAAAAGTAATTTTTCTAAGAGATCTTTATTTTTATGAAATTTCATTTTTGGATTATAACTTGATTTACTTAAAGTTTAAATTATAGTTTTTTCGAGCTGATTTATTCAAAGGAATTTAAGTATTGCTTTGATAAAATCCCATTTTTTATATTAACTTTAAGGATAGAAATGAAAAGGACTTATCAACCTCATAAAACCCCTAAAAAACGCACTCACGGCTTTCGTTTAAGAATGAAAACTAAAAATGGCCGTAAGGTTATCAACGCTAGACGTGCTAAAGGTAGAAAAAGATTGGCTGCTTAGCTGGTTTTGAGTCACTAAGTGACTCGAGAAATTTCTCAGGTTTATAAAGAGGCCAGTAAATGGCACTGCGACGCTTGCGTAGTTTTTTATAAGCCTACAATTGAAAAAAAATTAGCAGTTGTTGCTAGCAAAAAAGTGGGAAAAGCAGTAGTTAGAAATAGAGCAAAGAGACTTTTAAGAGCTGCTTTTTTTCTATTTCTAATGAGCTAAAAGATGGCACTTACATTATGGTCGCAAAAAATGGAATTACAGAAATTTCATTTGACAAAATTTCTAAAATTTCGAGCTGGTCTACAAAAAAAATGGGATGTCTAAAATGAAAAAATTTGCGATTAAATTTATCGCTTTTTATCAAAAATATATTTCCATACTTCTGCCAAAAAGCTGTCGCTACTATCCGACTTGCTCACAATACGCCATTTGGGAATTTCAAACAAACAGCTTTTTCTCTGCTTTTTTTGCAACATTCATGCGAATTTTAAGATGCAATCAACTTTTCAAAGGCGGTATCAACTACCCAATCATCCGCAAAAAATTTAACTCATGTTTTATATTTCAAAAAAGTGATACCAAAAATGTAAATTTCTGGTTTATCCCTTGCCAAAATAGTAAATTTTATGTCGTAAAAGTATTAGATAAATTAAAGGAAAAAAATTAAATGGAACAGATGTCTATGCAAAAAAGGTTGCTTCTTGCAGCACTTTTGTCGATCGTATTTTTCATAGTATATGACTTTTTTATGCCAAAAAGAGCTCCACTAGAGCAAAACCAGACAACGATCTCTCAAAAAATGGATCAAAGCAAAGCTCCAGCCTCTACTAACGATACTCCAAAATCAAATGAAAATTTCAGCTTCAAACGAGATAATCGCTACCATCAAAGGTCAAAGCTACGAAGCAAAGATAGATAAACTAGGTAGGATCGCGAAATTTTATCTAACCGAAGATAAGTACAAAACAGAAGATGGCAACAAAATCGAGCTTGTTTCACAAAATCCACTACCGCTTGAGCTTAGATTTAACGATAGCGCTTTAAATACTGATGCTTTTAAGGTTGCATATAGCAGTGACGCTAGCGAGGTAGATGCTAGCAGCGAGCCTAAAACTATAAAACTCACTCAAAACTTAGACGGCGTTACAGTCACAAAAAATATCAAATTTTACCCAAATGGTCGTTACGAGGTTGAAGTAAATTTAAGTAAAAGTGTTGATTATTTCATCACTCCTGGCTTTAGACCAAATATCGCGATAGATAGTTACACGGTTCATGGCGTCATGCTTAGAAATACAGACGATAGCCTAAATATCATAGAAGATGGCGATGCAAAAGAGGTTAAAAACTATGCAAACACAACTATAGCGGCTGCATCTGATAGATACTACACAGCACTATTTTACTCATTTAACAAGCCATTTGAAGCTGTTGTGGATAAAGATGCAAATAACAATCCTATCGTCTTTGTAAAGGCAAACGATAGCTTAAAACTAGGCGCTTACATCGGACCAAAAGAGCATAAAATTTTAAGCTCTATGGATGAGAGGCTAAATGATGTTATCGAGTATGGTTGGTTTACATTTATAGCAAAGCCGATGTTTGCATTCTTAAATTTCTTGCATAACTACATCGGCAACTGGGGCTGGGCGATAGTTGTGCTAACGCTTGTCATAAGGATAGTTTTATTCCCACTTACTTATAAGGGTATGCTATCGATGAATAAGCTAAAAGAGCTTGCCCCAAAGGTAAAAGAGATCCAAACAAAATATAAAGATGATAAGCAAAAGATGCAAGTTCATATGATGGAGCTATACAAAAAACATGGTGCAAACCCGATGGGTGGCTGCTTGCCGATCTTGCTTCAAATTCCGGTATTTTTTGCGATTTACCGCGTTTTGCTAAATGCGATCGAGCTAAAAGGTGCTCCTTGGATACTTTGGATACACGATCTTTCGGTGATGGATCCATACTTTGTACTACCTATTTTAATGGGTCTAACGATGTTTTTACAACAAAAACTTACACCAACGACATTTACTGATCCTATGCAAGAAAAGGTTATGAAATTCTTGCCTTTGATCTTCACATTTTTCTTTGTGACATTCCCAGCAGGTCTTACGCTTTACTGGTTTGTAAATAATGTTTGTTCGGTCGTTCAACAAGTCTTTGTAAATAAACTTTTTGAAAAACATAAAAAAGCTGCGGAGGTAAAGGCTCAATGAAAATAGAAGCAAATACTCTCCAAGAGGCATTTCAAAAGGCAGCCGAGCAGCTTAATTGCTCAGTTACAGAGCTTGATATAAAGGTCTTACAGCATCCAAGTGGTGGAATTTTTGGATTTTTTAAAAAGACAGCGATCATTGAGGCAAATTTAGAAAATCAGCCAAAACCACAGCATAAACCAAAAAATGATAGAAATTTTGCTAAAAAAAGTGATGAGAATGAGAGTGTAAAAGAAGAGAAAAAACAGAGCAAAAAACACGATCATAATGATAAAAAGCGAAATCCTAAAAAGCATAAAGATGAGAAAAATGAGGCTAAATCTGAACAAAAAGAGCATAAAAATGAAAAGCCAAATTTGAGTGAGAAAAACTCAGCTCTTGCAAAAGATGCCTTTGCTGAAAAGGGCGAAAAAGAGGCAGATGAGCCAGGATATGTTATAAAAAGGCTTGATGAGCCAAAAGAGCAAAAAGAGCAAAAGAGAGTAAAGAAGCAAAAGAGCCACAAGCTAGTAAAAGTGCTCCTAAAAATATCCTAGATACTTCAATCATCGAAAATTTCAACCAAACTGATGAAGAGAGTGCGCCTCAAGCTTTACCAAAAGAGAAAAAAGAGAAAGTTGTAATCGACTTTGATAAAATTTTGCCTGAGATAAAAGAGGGCATGACGCGTCTTTTTAAAGCAAGCTGCTTTGAGATAGATAAGGTAGAAGTTAGTAAATTTAACGATGAGACCGTGCTTATCGAGCTAGACGGTGCTGACGCGGCGCTACTTATCGGCAAAGAGGGTTATAGATATAAAGCGATCTCTTATATGCTCTATAACTGGTTAAATTCAAAATACAACCTCGCTATCCGCCTTGAGATCGCGCAATTTTTGCAAAATCAAGAAGCGATGATGGATCAATATCTAAATGGCGTGATCGAGCGTGTGCAAAATAGCGGTAGAGCCCAAACAAAGCCACTTGATGGAGTTTTGGTCAAGATCGCGCTTGAGAAGCTTCGCGAGAAATTCCCAGATAAATATGTCGGCATAAAAAGCGGCAATGACGGCAAATTTGTCGTCGTAAATGATTTTTTCAAAAAATGAGTGAAACTATCGCAGCCCTTGCCACAGCGTATGGCATCGGCTCAGTTTCTATCGTAAGGCTTAGCGGCAAGGAAGCCCTAGCTACCTCTTTAAAACTACTTAAACTTTCAAATTTAGAGCCAAGATACGCAAAACTAGCCAAAATTTACTCCCTTGATGATGAAATTTTAGATGAGGCTATCGTTATATATTTTAAGGCTCCTGCAAGCTTTACTGGTGAGGATATCGTCGAGTTTCAAACTCATGGCGGCGTTATGGTGAGCGAGAGAATTTTAAATGAGCTAATAAGAGCTGGCGCAAAGCTTGCTATGCCTGGCGAGTTTAGCAAGCGAGCATTTTTAAATGGCAAGATGGATCTAGCCAAGGCTGAGGCGATGCAAGGGCTCATCACTTCAAAAAGTGAGATCGCTGCTAAAATTTTAACGCGCCAAATGCAAGGCGATCTTAGGTAAATTTGTAGGTGAGATAAGGGGTGAAGTGGTCAAAACTCTTGCCTTTGTTGAGACGATGATTGACTATGCTGATGATGATCTGCCAGCAAATTTGCTAGAGCAGACTAAACAGATGCTTTTAAAAAATAGCGAGAAGCTAGAGCGCATAGCAACTCTTAGCGAGCAAAGAAGGGGACTAATAGATGGCTTTAAGATCGCCATCGTTGGCAAGCCAAATGTTGGCAAAAGCTCCATTTTAAACTCATTTTTGGCATATGAAAGAGCGATCGTTAGCGATGAGGCTGGCACAACTAGAGATAGGATAGAAGAAAATTTCAAAATCGGCTCGCATCTAGTTCGCATAATAGACACCGCAGGCATCAGAAAAGACGCTGGAAAGATCGAGCAAATCGGCATAAACTACTCGATCTCTGCCATAAACGAGGCCGACATTATCCTAGCTGTCTTTGACGGCTCATCTTTAAGCGACGAGCAAGATAAAGAGATAATAAAGCTCGTTTCTAACTCAAACAAAAAAGCCTTTTTTATCCTAAATAAAAGCGATCTTGCGTTTAAATTTCGACATAGAGCTAGAAGGTGCTATCAAAATTTCTGCAAAAACCGATACGAGCGTAGTTTTAAAAGAGCTTGAGGGCTACCTCAAGACGCAAGACACCGACGAGATCATGCTAAGCTCAAACCGCCAAATTTTAAGCTGTAAAGAGGCGAGTGAGGCTTTAAAAAGAGCGTTTTTAAGGCTAAATGAAGAGGAGCTAGAAATTTTTGCTTATGAGCTAAATACCGCTATAAAGGCACTTGCAAGCATCACAAAGCCATTTGAGAGAAGCGAAATTTTAGATGAGATGTTTAGCCATTTTTGTTTAGGAAAATGATACTTTTTTGGTTATAATCCGCGCTTTTTAAAGGAGAGAATATGAAAATTTTACTTATAAATGGTGGCAAAAAATTTGGCCATTCAGATGGCAGGCTCAATCAAACACTTCACGATCTTGCGTGCGAAAAACTAGCAAAAATGGGTCACGAGGTAAAGCAAACCGTGATAGATCAAGGCTATGATATCGAGGCTGAAGTTGAGAAATTTCTCTGGATGGACGCGGTAGTTTGGCAGATGCCAGCTTGGTGGATGGGCGAGCCTTGGATAGTGAAAAAATATATCGACGAGGTCTTTACAGCAGGACACGGCAAGCTTTATATGAGTGATGGCAGGCATAGGGTTGATCCTGCGAAAAACTACGGCAAAGGTGGCTTGCTAAGTGGCAAGAAATTTACTGCTAAGCCTTACTTGGAACGCCCCAGCTGAGGCATTTAGCGATCCAAATGAGTTTTTTGAGGCGCGCGGCGTTGATGGAGTTTATTTTCATTTTAGAAAAGCAAATGAATTTATGGGCTTAAAGTCGCTTCCGCACTTTATCTGCTGCGATGTTATCAAGATGCCAGACGTGCCAAGATATCTAAAAGAGTATGAGGCGCATCTTGAAAAAGTTTTCAAAGCGTAAAAGATTTCTACCGCTCTCTAGTCATTTGCGCTAGAGGGCGTTTAAATTTATATCTAACTTGTGTGGGGAAAAATGAGGGCAAAATTTCTATTTTTAGCTGCTGTTATATTTTTTGCTGGGTGCGCTGGCAAGCAAATTTTAAAGCCAAATGATGAGGCAAATTTACTCTACCTTGAAAATAACGAAACCTTGCACGAGATGAAATTTTATAAGCTTCAAAACAGCCTAAATGACTTTAATAAATTTGCAAACATTATTGGTAAGGCTGAGATAAAAGCAGCTGGAGTAAATGCAGAATTTAGCGCTCTGGCGATCTCATGCAAGGCAGCGAAGCAGACGTAATGGTACTTGTTAAAAATTTAAGCACAAACCATGAGCTCATCTTGTCAAATGCTAGTGACATAGAGGAGCTAGCAAATGCAAAAAATATCAAATTTTATGAAATTTCAAATGGCGCTATCAAAAGCGTAGTTTATAGCACAAAGAGCATGCCAGTTTGCGAAGCTTTTGCAGGTGGCAAAGAGGTGATAAAAGTAAAAAGCGTGACAAATCACCCTTTGAAAAATGGCTTTTTTGCGGTGATCTTAAACTCAGATATATCTAATGATCAAGGCTTTTTTCTAGAGAGACGAGCTATTATTTCAACCTTTCTAGCGAAGATGAAGAGAAGATTAAGGCTGAGACGCTAACGCAAAATTTTTACAAAACATTTATCGAAAGTGACCTTGTAAAGCAAGGCGAAATTCTCTCAAATGTGCTTTGTTTTAGTAAATTCCAAAAGGCTTTTTAGTAACTTTTTATAAGCAAGGTTGTAAAATAGCTTAAAATTCTTAAAAGGTTACATCAATGGATAAAGCTACCATACAAGCACATAAAATCAGCGACGAAGAGTATGAGGAGATCTTAAAATTTTAGGCCGTGAGCCAAATTTACTAGAGCTTGGCATATTTTCAGCGATGTGGAGCGAGCACTGCAGCTACAAATCAAGCAAAAAATACCTAAACGGCTTTCCGACAAAGGCACCTTGGGTCATCCAAGGACCTGGTGAAAATGCTGGCGTCATCGACGTTGGCGACGGAGTTGCAGCTGTATTTAAGATGGAAAGTCACAACCACCCAAGCTTTATCGAGCCGTTTCAGGGCGCTGCAACTGGTGTTGGTGGAATTTTAAGAGACGTCTTTACGATGGGCGCAAGAGTCGTTGCGAACATGAACTCACTTCGTTTTGGTGAGATAAGAGGCGAGGGCGAGCTAGCCAAAAAGCATAGATATTTGCTAAAAGGAAGTGTAGCTGGCATAGGACACTACGGCAACTGCATGGGCATCCCAACGATCGGCGGCGAAACTACCTTTGATCCTAGCTTTAATGGCAATATCCTAATCAACGCCTTTGCGCTTGGCCTTTGTAAGAGTGATGAAATTTTCTACGGCAAGGCTGAAGGTGTGGGCAACCCAGTTATTTACGTGGGCTCAAAGACCGGCAGAGACGGACTTGGTGGCGCTGTGATGGCGAGCGATAGCTTTAACGACGAAAATAAATCACTTCGCCCAACGGTGCAAGTAGGCGACCCATTTGCCGAGAAGCTGCTCATGGAGGCGTGCTTAGAGCTTTTCAAAAAAGACTATATCATCGGCATCCAAGACATGGGTGCAGCAGGGCTTACAAGCTCTAGTTTTGAGATGGCTGGCAGAAGTGGCAGCGGTATGAAGATGTATCTAGACCGCGTGCCGATGCGCGAAGTTGGCATGACGCCTTATGAGCTGATGCTAAGCGAGTCTCAAGAGCGTATGCTAATATGCGCTAAAAAAGGCTATGAGCAAAAGGTGCTTGAAAATTTTAGAAAGTGGGACCTTGACGCTGAGATCATAGGCGAGGTCACAAGTAGCGGCGTGATGCAGCTTTACTGGCATGGTGAGCTTGCAGGCGAAATCCCTATTGGACCACTTAGCGAGGCAGCTCCGGTGCTTGATCGTCCAGTCGCACGTCCAAAATACCTTGATGAGATAGGTAAATTTAAAAATCCCAAATAATGTTGATAACAAAACTGCATTTTTCAATCTTTTAAAAGAGCCAGAAGTGCTAAATAAAAGCTTTATCTACGACCAATACGACGCAAATATCCAGACAAATACGATAAAACAGCCAGGGCACTTAGGCGCTGCAAGTATCAGAGTAAAAGGCACTAAAAAGGCCGTCTCTATGGCTGCGCAGTGCGATCCTAGAGCAAATTTCGTTGATCCAAAAATTGGCGCTGCAAGAGCAGTTGCTGCAGCTGGTAGAAAGGTCGCGATGAGTGGCGCTGTGCCACTTGCGATCACTGACTGCCTAAACTACGGCAATCCGCAAAATCCAGAGGTTATGTGGCAGTTTAAAGAGGGCTGCGAGGGCATAAAAGAGGCTTGCCGTGAGCTAAATACACCAGTTGTTAGCGGCAATGTGAGCCTTTATAACGATACCGACGGCGTTAGCGTCTATCCAACGCCAGCCATCGTGACAGTTGGCGTCAATGAAGATGCAAATTTAAACCTAAAAAGCACATTTTTAAGCGAGGGCAGGGCGATTTACTTGCTTGGCGAAACAAGCGGAGAATTTGCAGCTTCGCTTTACGCAAAGGCACTATTTAACGTGGTTGGCGGTAAGCTAAAAGAGGTTGATTATAAAGCCAGAGAGCCCTTTGGGACCTAGTTATAGAGGCAAATAAAGAGCAAATTTTAGAGTTTGCAAATAGTGTAGGCGTAGGCGGTCTTGCTATCACGCTAGCAAAAATGGCTAGCATCTCAAACATCGGCGTAAAATGTGAAGTTAAATTTAAAGAGCCAAATTTCATCTTTGATGAGAGCTTTTCAAGAGCGGTCGTGGGCGCGAAAGACGAGGCTAAATTTGAAGCGCTTGCGACTGAAATTTGGAGTGAAATTTGAGAAGATCGGCGTTAGCGGAGGCAAGAGATTTAAGCTAAATGAGATAGATGAGAGCTTAGAGGACGTAAGAGAAATTTATCTAAATGAGTTTGCAAAAATCGTAAAAAAGGAGGACTAAGAGATGTTTTCTAAAAAGGAAAAAGTAAGCGGAGAAAAGGAAGTAGAGCAAAACGAGAAAAAGGGCGTGGCGAAACCGCCAGTGCTCTTTAGCGATACTCAAAATTTGATAAGTACGATAGAAAAAGGCTAAATGCCCCTTTGATAACCTACTACAACTCAAACGCTGGTAATGTCTGCGGCAACGATGCAAGCGCAATGTATGAAATTTTAAAGGGTAAAAAGATAGACACTGCCTATCTTTTCATAAAAAGTGACGGCGGAAGCGGTATAGCCGCACTTAGGATCATTAGTACCCTTAGAAACTACTGCAAAAATTTAATAGCGCTGATCCCATCAAACTGCGCCTCAGCTGCTACGATGATGGCGCTTGGAGCAAACGAGATCGTGATGGGCCCACTTGCCTATCTAACGCCAGTTGATACTTCGCTTAAACACGAGCTAAGCCCTACAAACAAAGGTAACGAGCTTGTTAGTGTCTCTATGGACGAGCTTAGCCGTGTAGTCAAGCTTTGGAAAGAGCAGGACAAAGATAGACCAAACGACACAAACCCCTATAACTCGCTATATGAGTATATCCATCCGCTAGTTTTTGGTGCGGTTGATCGTGCTAGCTCGCTTTCGCTTAAAATTTGCTCTGAACTACTTAGATATCACATAGATGATGACAAAAAGATCGTTGAAATTTCAGAGCGACTAAACGCAGATTACCCAGCGCACGAGTATCCGATACTCTTTCGTGAGGCGCAGGAGATCGGTCTGCATGTCAAGAAAATGGACGATGATCTAAACGAGATGCTTCAGGAGCTAACGCTACTTTACTCGGAGATGGGACAGCGAGCCTTTACCGACTACGATGAGAACAGCTATCATGATAACAACATCGCAAACATCATCGAGACAAACGGCAAGCAAATTTACTATCAGATCGATAAAGACTGGTTTTATCGCCCTGAGGAGCGCCGCTGGAACGTGATGAACGACGAGAGCTCATGGCGCAAAAATGAGCTAGTAAATGGCAAGATAAAAAATACGATCTATCACTTGTGGTAATATGTCTGGAGTCCTGTTTTTACTGATATTAGGCGGTGCGATATTTCTCTTTATGAATGTCCAAATAGGTAGTAACCGCAAGAAACAAGCAAATGTAAATGAGGCTAAATTTCTAGTCTCACTGCTTGCAAAAGTCGCTAAAAGTGACGGTAGAGTGAGCGAGCTAGAGGCTAGGCTGATCACTCAAGTGCTAGATGATCTAAGCCAGAAAGTTAGCGGTGTGCGTGAGTATCTAAAAGAGGTTTATAATAGCCAAAAAGAAAATGTAGATAACGCCTATGAAACCGCCAGAAACTACAAGCGCACGTTTAATCTAAACTACGATACCTGCGTGGCTAGGCTTACATTTTTCTAAATTTAGCCTATATAGACGGAGAATTTAACAAAAGTGAGCAAGACGTCATAAGAAATATCGCTTATGGATTTGGCATCGACAAGGAGACGCTTGATGAGATAATCTATAAATTTGATAGCTTTTATGGCTCGAGATTTGGGGCAGACCATGATGAGATGAGTCAAGAAAACGATGCATTTGAGGTTTTAGGACTTAGTAAAAATGCAAGCCTTGATGAGATAAAGGCTCGCTATAAAGAGCTTGTGAGGCAGTATCACCCTGATATTTTGATGGGCAGAGGCGAGAGCAAAGAGGTGATAGAGCGCTCGACCAAAAAGCTTCAGGAGATAAATGAGGCTTATGGGCGATTAAAAGAGAAATTTGGAGTTTAGATGAAGAAATTTATTATTTTGCTGCTAGCGGTGGCTGGCTTTTGCAGAGAGCTAAACGTGAGCGACCTTAATGGAAATGAGATCAAATTTCAGCTAAAAGATAGCATGCTTTTTGAAAATGGCAAAAAGATCGGCGAATACAATAAGACAAGCGCTGCTAACATCATCCTAGCTGGCAGTGATGGCGTTGAGGCTGATTTTAAGGCAGTTAGAGCTAAAATTTAAATGAGTTTAAAGAGTATATATTTTCAGATGAGGGCGGCATAAAGGTAGTGAAATTTAGCGCTAAAAGCCCTATCTGCGAGGCATTTAGTAAAAAGAGGCTGTGAAATTTAAGCGTGCTAAGTTCAAGCTATTTTAGTGGTAAGCAAATTTCAAACTATGCCTTTAGTGTGGATATCGCAGGTGGCAAGCTTCAAAATTTGGTTAAAAATAGCCATTTTGCAGTAAATGCTAGTGGTAAAAGTTTAGAAAAACTAGAAAATTTAACAGAAGAAAATATTAAAAAAGACACAGCCATGGGGCTACTTGTGCTTGAAAAAGCGATGTGTTTGGCGGAGAAATAAAATAAATTTAATCAATCTAAAGGAGAAAAAATGAGAGCGTTGCTTAGCGTTAGCGATAAAGAGGGCATTGTAGAGTTTGCAAAGGGGCTAGAAGAGCTTGGCTGGCAGATACTTTCAACTGGTGGCACCTACAAACTTTTAAAGGCTGAGGGGTAAAAGCCACTGAGGTTAGCGAATTTACGGCGTCACCTGAGATGTTTGAAGGCAGGGTAAAGACCCTTCATCCAAAGATACATGGCGGCATCTTGCACAAACGTGACGACGCTACGCACGTGGCTCAGGCAAAGGAGTACGGCATCGAGGGCATCGACCTGGTTTGCGTAAATTTATATCCATTTAAAGAGACTACGATTAGGACTGATGACTTTGCCGAGATCATCGAAAATATCGACATCGGCGGCCCAGCTATGGTAAGAAGCGCTGCTAAAAACTTTAAAGACGTGCTTATAGTCACAAGCGTGCTTGACTATGATGAAATTTTAAAGCGCCTAAAAGAGAAAAGCGATGATTACGAGTTTAGAAGATCGCTGATGATAAAGGCATTCGAGCATACAGCAGCTTATGATAGCATGATCGCAAACTATATGAATGATAGATTTAACGGCGGTTTTGGCTATGCTAGATTTATCGTGGGAAGCAAGGTTTTTGACACTAGATACGGCGAAAATCCACACCAAAAAGGCGCGCTTTATGAGTTTGATTATTTCTTCACAAACAACTTTAGAGCCTTAAAAGGCGAGGCAAGTTTCAATAACATGACCGATATAAATGGCGCGCTAATGCTTGCAACTAGCTTTGATGACGCGCCAGCAGTGGCTATCATCAAGCACGCTAACCCTTGCGGCTTTGCGGTAAAAGATACGTTGCTAGAGAGCTACGTGGCAGCGCTTAAGTGCGACCCGATATCAGCATACGGCGGCGTGGTCGCGATAAATGGCACGCTTGATGAGGAGCTAGCTAAAAAGATAAATGAAATTTACGTTGAAGTAATCATCGCTGCAAATGTCGATGATGCCGCACTTAAGGTGTTTGAGAGTAAAAAACGCATCAAAATTTTCACTCAGGATAATAAATTTTTAGTCCGCTCAAATGATAAATTTGACTTTAAGCACATCGATGGTGGATTTGTATTTCAAGAAAGAGACTTCGTAAAAGACGAAGAGCTTGAAAATATGAAGCAAATGAGCAAGAAATTTGCGACTGGCAGCGAGCTAAAAGACGCTCAGATAGCGTGGAAAGTGGCTGCGCTAACGAAGAGCAACTGCGTAGTTTATGTAAAAGATGGCGCGATGGTGGCTATTGGCATGGGTATGACTAGCCGTGTGGATGCTGCACGTGCGGCCGTGGCAAAGGCAAAAGAGCTAAAGATCGACCTAAATGGCTGCGTGCTAGCAAGCGAAGCGTTCTTCCCATTTAGAGACAGCATCGACATCGCTAGCAAAGTGGGCGTAAAATGCGTCATCGAGCCAGGCGGCAGCATAAGAGATGATGAGGTGATAGAAGCTGCCGACGAGCACGGCATGTCGCTATATTTCACCGGCGTTAGACACTTCTTACACTAAAATTTAGGGCGCTTTGCCCCTTACTTCACACTTTATAACTTTAAATTTTATATAATCCTTCAAAAAAGGAGTTCTCATGAAAAAGATATTAAATTTTCTCTTGGTTTTGGTGGTATTTTTGGGTGTAAATTTGATGGCAAAAGATGAGTTTTTAAAGGAGCAGACGATGGCAGGGCAAAATCTGAAAGAAATTTATTTAGCAGGTGGCTGCTTTTGGGGTATGCAGGGATATTTTAAAAAGATATTTGGCGTGGTAGATACAAAAGTGGGCTACGCAAATGGCAAGAGCGAGAGCACGAGTTACCGTGAGCTGCACGAGAGCGATCACGCCGAGACACTTTATGTCAAATTTGATGAAAACAGGGTCGCTTTGGCTGAAATTTTGGCTCATTTTTTTAGAGTGATCGACCCGACCTCGCTAAATAAACAGGGCAATGACGTCGGCAGGCAGTATAGAAGCGGGATTTACTATGTTAGCAAGGACGATCTGCCAGTCATTGAGAGCTTTATAAAGATCGAGCAAAAGAAATTTAAAGATAAGATCGTGGTTGAGGTAGCACCTCTTAAAATTTTATCATTGCTGAGGAGTATCACCAGGACTATCTTGACAAAAACCCTTTTGGATACTGCCACATCGATCTAAATTTGGCGAGCAAGCCACTTTACGATGAGGCTAAATTTAAGCCACTTAGCAAAGAGGAGCTAAAGAGAAATTTAAGCAGCGAGCAGTATGCCGTGACGCAGGAGGCAGCGACTGAGAGGCCATTTAGCAGCGAGTATGATGAAATTTGACAAAAAGGGCATCTATGTCGATATCACCAGTGGTAAGCCGCTCTTTTCAAGCGCTGATGAAATTTGACGCAGGGTGTGGCTGGCCAAGCTTTACAAAGCCTATCACGACAACGGCGCTTGCTTATAGCGAGGACAACTCTTTTATGATGAAAAGGGTAGAGGTGAGGTCTCAAAACAGCGACGCGCACCTTGGACATGTCTTTGATGATGGACCAAGCGACAAGGGTGGGCTAAGATACTGCATAAACGGCGCAAGCCTTAAATTTATACCGCTTGAAGAGATGGCTAGGCTTGGATACGAGGAGTTTATCCCCTACGTAAAGTAGCCTTTTGTTGAAGCAAATCAATGGTTTGAAAAGTTTAATCAGAGTATAATTCTCCAAAATCAAAAGGAGAAAAAATGAGTGAATTTTTCAAAAATGCAGAGCAGTTTAATGTAGAGGGTGCGACGGTGCCTTTTTATAAATTTTAGTGAAAATGGTGTAAGCTTTGTGGGCTTTGACTCACGTCCTTGCGTGCCGCCAGAGCCTATGGTAAATGCGCTTTTGGCGATAAAATTTGCTGATAAAGATACAAAGATCGTGATGGTAAATCACAAATTTCCAGCTGGGCTCATCCCAAAGATAGAAAAGAGCTTTGATGTGGAGCGCGAGGACCTTGAGGGCGGAGCTGTGAAGATGACTTTTAGCCTAAAAGAGGGCGCGAGCATAGAAAACATAGACACTAGCCTTTGCCACTAAGATGCTTTTAAACACTTATGCGCCGCCATTTAAGCTAGTTGGCGGCTACTTTATCGCTGGCATTTTTTTCTTAGCACTTAGCGCCCGGCCTTTTTTTACGCTGATTTTGAGGCGATTAGCTCGCTAAATACGGCTGGCTTTTTGCATATATTTTTTGTGGGTTTTGTGATGAGCATCATCATCGGAGCGCTCTATCAGCTAACCTCGGTCATCTTAGAAAAGCCATTTTTTACGGTCAAAGGGGCTATTTTAAATTTAGTCATCTTTTGCCTGTCGCTGCTTGCTATGAGCTATGCGATGATATTTGGCGAGGCTAGGATTTTGCAAATCAGCGGAGTTTTTCTCTTTGGCACACTTCTCTTTTTTGGCTCGACCTATGCGCTAAGCTTTATGGGTAATCAAAAAGAAGCTTCGCTGCCTTTGCACTCTTTGCCTCGGCGATATTTTTGTTAGTTGGCATAACGCTTGGATTTTGCCTAGTGATGATACTTGGCGGCACGCTTATGCTTGATTTTATGATGACGCTAAAATTTCATGTTTATTTTGTGCTGGGTTTTGTATTTTTCGTGATACTTGGGGCTGCAAGCGTGCTTTTACCGATGTTTGCTTTGGCTCATGATCTTAAATTTACGCTTAGTAAGGCTTCGCTTGTCTCATACATTTTGGCTGGAGTTTTGCTGGCGGTTGATGAAAATTTGGCTATTTTTGCGGTGGCTGTGGCGGCTTTGCTTTTTATAGCTCAGGCGTTTTATATCTTAAAAAAGCGCGTGAGAAAGGCGTATGACTACTGGAATGTAAATATCGCTCTTTCGCTGCTTGCCTTGCTTTGTGCTACTATATTTATGATTTTTGAAAAGCTAAATTTGGCTGCATTTTTTATGATATATGGCTTTTTGTTTGCCTTTATCGTGGCTCATCTTTATAAGATCGCGCCATTTCTTATCTGGTATCACTACGTGGCACCCTTTGTTGGCAAGGCAAAAGTGCCACTGCTTGATGCGATGATACTAAAAAAGGCGGCTTATTACGCCATAGCTTTTAATGCCATTTTGCTTGTGTGCTACCCTTTGGCGGTTAGCTTTGAGGTGAGAAATTTGGTCTATGCAAGTATGATTTTTATGGCTTTAAGCATCATTTTGCTTGCTGTAAATATGATAAACGTTTTTAAATTTACTGGTTTTAAAGGATAAAAAATGAAAGAAAAAATTTACTGATGCTTTGTCAAATATCGTCGATCCCGAGGTTGGCTTTGACATCGTTTCGCTTGGACTAATATACGACGTAAACTGCGATGAAAACGGCAAAGCAAAAGTGACGATGACGCTTTCAACCAAGTCTTGTCCGCTTCATGAGATGATACTTGGCTGGGTTGAAACGGCTGTGCTTGGTGTGGAGGGCGTAAAAGAGTGCGAGATCGACCTAGTTTGGGAGCCTGAGTGGAATATCCAAATGGCAAGCGACTTTGTAAAAGCACAACTTGGAGTGAATTAATAAATTTAGCTAGAAATCTAGCTTTACTAGCAAATTTCTAGCTTTTCTTCTTAAACTTCTACTTTAAATTTTAAAAATATTATAAAAAGCGTAGTTAAATTTGCTTGGGCCTGCTTAAACTCTTTAATAAAATTTATGCAAGTAAAAACTAAAAATAATGCGAACTATAGAAGATAATTTTAGGCGTTTGCTAGATAATGGTTAAAATTTGAATATATTAAAAGTTAAATTGCAAGATAAACTTGCAATTTAACAGGAGAATTTTTGGTTAGGACTTAGTCCATTTGGTGGCGAAGATATGATGGGATATCTAGCTGAGAGATATACTCATCACTGTTATATCCACCACTTACTCTTCTTTTTAAAACGATATTTTTATTTAGAAGATCGTTTTCAGGCTCTTGGGCTATTTTTTTTTCTTCGCTTTCTTTTTCTGCGCCTTTAAAACCTGTTGCGATGATAGTAACTTCGACTTTATTGTCTTCTATGTTTTCATCGGTTGTTGTACCAAAGATCACATCAGCATCATCATCAGATGCCTCTTCGATCATTGACATTGCGCTATGAAGATCGTCAAGTGAGCAGTTTGGATGCATTTTGAAATGAACTAAAACGCCAAGAGCTCCGTTTATGTTCATGTTGTCAAGTAGTGGTGATTGGATAGCATTTTTGATAGCTTCTTGAGCTGCACCCTCGCCATAAGCCTCGCCAACACCCATTAAAGCATGACCTCTGTGGCTCATAACTGTTTTTACGTCAGCAAAGTCGAGGTTGATATCGCTAACACCAGAGTCAAGTACTATAGAGCACATACCATTTACCGCTCTTGCAAGCACTTCATCAACCATTTTAAAGCTCTCTTTGATGCCTGATTTTTTATCTATCAAAGTTAAAAGTCTGTCGTTTGGTATGATAACGATAGAGTCGCTCTCTTTCTAAGTTCGCTTAGACCGATATCAGCTAGTTTGCTGCGCTTTTTACCTTCAAATGAAAAAGGCATAGTCACAACAGCAACTGTTAACGCACCTATCTCTTTTGCAGCTTGTGCAACAACTGGAGCAGCGCCTGTACCTGTACCACCGCCAAGGCCTGAAGCGATGAACACAACATCAGAAGTCTCAAGAGCACTTTTTATCTCTTCGTAGCTCTCTTGTGCAGCTTCTTTGCCAACTTCTGGTCTCATGCCAGCGCCAAGACCTTTTGTCTTTTTCTCACCAAGCTGTATCTTTGTGTGTGCAGGAGAATTGTCAAGTGCCTTAGCATCTGTATTTGCTATCATTAGATCGATGTCTAAATTTGGATTCTCTCTTATGATGTGGTTTATCATATTACCACCACCACCACCTACGCCTACTACCTTTATCTTTGCGCTATATAGGCTCTTGTTCTCTTCGATTGTGAAACTGTTGCTCATTGTAAAAATTCTCCTCAAAATAGTTGTGTCATGCTGTGCCAAAATTTCTTTAAAGCACTTGGTTTTTTTTCTTGCTTACTTATATCAGCGATATTTGCAAGCTCGTTTTTGTTGTTTGTTTGCTCTAAATTTATATCCATATTTACAAGCTCAATGCCCTCTTCAAAATCATTTTTATCCTGTTTTTTTACTTCAAATTTCTCTTTTTCTCTTCTTCAAAAATATTGAAATTTGCTTTTGGCTTTGATCTTAACTCACCTTTATATCTCATCTTTTTTTCTGAGTCTATCTCATAAGGTGTAAATTCACCAGCGCCATACATACAAAGTCCTATGGCGCAAGAATTTGCTGGATCTCTTAAAATTTCATATAAACCATCCATCTCTTTTGGCCTAGCGATCCTAACTGGCATGTTGTCAAATATCGCAGAAGCTAGGTCTTTTAACCCATCAAGCTTTGTCATGCCGCCAGTTAGTACTATGCCAGCGCCAACAAGATCTTTATATCCACTATCTTCAAGCATATTTGCAAGAACCATCACAGTCTCTTCTGCTCTAGCTGAGATGACATTTGATATAACATCAAGTGAAACTTCGTGTGTTTTTTGCTCATCACCAAGTCTTGGAAGCTCGATAAGATCGACTGATTTATTTACTAGCTTGCCATATTCTAGCTTTATCTCTTCAGCTTTTGGTAAAGGAGTATGAAGCGCCATTGAAAGATCTATGGTTATATTTGCAGAGCCAACGTGTAGATATGAGTTATATCTTAGTGAATTTCCAGCGTGCACTACCATATTACATGTCTCGCCGCCCATATCTATAAGAGCAACACCAAGTTCTTTTTCATCTTTTGTTAGTGTTGCTATGGCTGAAGCGTAACCAGAAAGAACTACGTTATCAACCTGCACGCCTGCTAAATTTACAGCTTTTCTTAGGTTGCTAAGTTGTGATTTTTGGATACTTATGATATGAGTTTGCACTTCAAGTCTAGTGCCATTCATGCCGATAGGGTCTTCTATAAATTCTTGTCCATCCACTTTAAAGTTGTAAGGCAATACATGAAGTTTTTCATATTCTGGTGAAGTCTCGGCATTGTGATCCGCCATCTGCATAGCACGCTCAATCTCTTTTATGCCTATTTCATGATTTGGTATATTTACTACGCCGCTGCTATTTACGCTTTTAGTATATTTGCCAGATATCGAAACTACTACTCTTTCATAGTGTGTGCCTGCAACTTTTTGCGCTTCTATGAGCGCATTTTTTATAGATTTTGCAGCTAGTTCAATGTTGTTTATAGCACCTTTTTTTATACCTTGTGCTTTTTCTGTGCCTATTCCTATTATCTTTATGCCATCATCATTTTGTTCTGCTATAACAGCGCAAATTTGAAATGATCCGACATCTATGCCTAAAATTTCAGTACTCAAAATTTTTACCTTTTGACATATTCTTTAACTTCATAATATTTTAGAAGTTTGTTTGTTAAATCTTTTATCAACTCATTGTTTTTAAGCATTGCAACATTTTGTTGTGTTATTTGCTTATAGTTGTTATTTATATTGTTAGTAAGCAATCTTTGTTCCAAAATATCGTACACTACGGCTTTGTCATCTAATATAACATAACCTTTTGTATTGTTAGCGTCAAAAAGTTGAGATACAAAAGCTCTTGTATCGCTCTCATTTAAGCCCGCAATAGAGCCATTTACCTCTCTGCTAACAAAGCCAACATCTGTGCCTTTGAAGTTTTGTAGAGTATCTTTTGCTTTTGCTGTTAAAATTTCTTTTTCTTTTTTGCTTTTATAAATTTCAAGCACATTGGCTCTTGCTTGTTCAAAGCTCATAGGTTGTGGAGGAGTTATGCTTTTTATTCTAGCTATCAAATAGCCATCTTTATAGATAAATGGTTTTATCACTTCGCCAACTTTTGCGCCCTTTATCTCATCAAGTGAAAAAGTAGCATTGTCTTCATTTACGCTTATAGAACCATTAGTTGCAAGCTCAGCTTTTTTAACAGCGACATACTTTTCTAAAGCGTTAGTTTTACTTTGCTCTATGTTGTAGTCTTTATTAACTTCAGCCTTTACTTCATTAAAAGGTTTTATCTTGTCATCAGAACCCTTGTATTTATCTTGGTTCTCGTTATAGTAAGATTTTAAAACGCTTTCGTTTGCGTCGCTTTTTTCTGACTCGACAAAGTATGTATCTATACCATAAAGTGTCTTTGTCATATAGTTATTTTTATTTATCTCCCAAAGATCTTTTAGCTCTTTTTCATCTACCTTGATCTCGTTTTGATCAGCATTTACTACTTGCACAGCTAATTTATCTTGCATGAAAAAGCTAGCTTCCATCATAGCGATATCTTCTTTGCTAGCAGGTAGATTTAAAATAGTTCTAAGTTTATCTAGTAAGATAGTTAGTTTTAGATTATCTTCAAAATCAGTTGGGTTTATCCTAGCTCTTCTTAGCACATCGTAGTATAAATTTTTGTCAAAAACGCCGTCTTTTTGAAATGTTGGATCGACGATTATATATTTTAAAACATCGTCTTTATTAACACTTAGACCGATATCGTCTGCAAAATTCAGTAGTAAATTTTCTTGGATAGCAGCTTGAAGTGCAGCATTTTCTAAACCTAACTCTTCAGCTTTCTCTTGAGTTAATTTGCCTTCAAATACATTGTTGTAGTACTGATATAACCTATCGTATTTTTGTTGCAACTCTTGAACGCTTATATTTCTATGTCCTACTTTGGCTACTGAAGTAGCTCTGTTGCTGTTTAGATCGTATGCGCCCCAGCCGACAAAACCAGCACCGACAAAAGCTATCGTGCTTACCCAAATTGTCACGACTAGGTATTTTTTATGTTTTTGCATCCAAGATAACATTAAGTTCTTCCTTTAAAATACTAACAAAGCTTGTGCGATATTTTATAGAAATTTGGCTTAAATAAGCTTAAAATGGGGCTTTATAAAAACGTTTCTTGCTAAATTTTTACTAACATTTTTTATCTTTGTTAGCAAAAATTTAAATGCTAAAATCGCTGTAATCACCAGTAAAATGAAGTAGTTTACAGCTGTTTTCTAACAAAGCTATATCTTTTGCAAGTAGCTGAGGGCTCCTGCTATACGCATAAACGCCGTATCCTTTGATCACGACAACGTTAGTATTTTTCTCTATCATCGCTCTATAAATTTCTGTCTCAGCACGCTCATACCAGTCGTCAAACTGCTTTGGATCATAGACTAAAATTTCATTAAATCTCATGCATCCAAAATAGTCTTTCGGTGCGATCTTTTCATGTTTCATTGCATAAGCTGTCACGTATGGAGGCATGGCGTAGCAGACAAATTTTGCTTCATTTATGTTTTTGTAGATATTTAAGTGTATATCAGCATCTAAGCTCGCATCATTCCATCGGTAGTCTTTTTTAGATGAAAGAAGCGTTAGATCACTATCTTGCAAGTCGTCAAAAATGGCACTTTGCTTGTTGATGATGAATTGATTTTTTTCTACTCTTGCTGAGATAGAACCATGAAAAACACCAAAAAAATTCTTTCTAAACATCGAAAGAGATATCTTTTTTATCTCATTTGTTGAGTGCAATAAGTCCATTTTTTCTCCTATGTTTGGGTGATTATATTTAAGCTATCTTAAAATTTGTGTAAAATTTTATGTAATGATAGCTTTTTAAGTAAAATTTCGATAAATTTTCACACTAATTTCACTAAAGAGGCAGTGTTGCAAAGTCCGCATATTAGCGTTTTACTTGACGAAGTTTTATCATTTTTTAAAGACCTGCGTGGAAATTTTATAGATTGCACGCTTGGATATGCTGGACATTCTAGTGCCATTTTGTCTCAAAATGAAAATTTAAATTTGATCGCTTGCGACAAAGACATCGAAGCTATAAATTTCTCGCTCAAAAAACTTGAGCCATTTGACAGTAGAGTAAAAATTTATAAGAGCAATTTCTCTGAGCTTATTAGCAAACTTAGTAGCGATGAAATTTCAAATGTTAGAGGAATTTTAGCTGACATTGGCGTTAGCTCTTTGCAGATAGATAAAGATGATAGGGGCTTTAGTCTTGGCTCAAGCGCGCTTGATATGCGCATGGATAAAGAGCGAGGTTTTAGTGCCTATGACGTGGTAAATGGCTACTCGTTTGATGAGTTAGTTAGGATTTTTAGGGATTACGGCGAGCTAAAAAATGCCTCTGGGATCGCAAATAAGATAATAAATGCTAGAAATTTAGGCAAGATAACGAGCGCAAAAGAGCTTGCAAACATAATAGGCACAGCCCAGATAAAAGGGCGCGGTGTTAGCCCTGCGATCCTTGCTTTTCAGGCGATCAGGATAGAGGTAAATGGCGAGCTAGACGAGCTAACAAATTTGCTTGATAGCATAGAAAAGGGTGGTTTTAAAGATTGTTTGGTGGCGATCATAACATTTCACTCGCTTGAAGATAGGATCGTAAAAGAGCGCTTCAAAAAGTGGGCAAACAGCTGTATCTGCCCGCCTGGCATCTACCGATGTGAGTGCGGAAACAACCACGAACTTGGCGAAATTTTGACTAAAAAACCACTAACAGCAAGTCAAAGCGAGCTAGCGCAAAACTCACGAAGCAAGAGTGCAAAACTGCGTGTTTTTAAGATAAAAGGATAAAGATGCAAGAAAAAGAAGAGCTGCTAACACTTCACGACGAGGAGCAAAAACGTGAGGTAAATTTAAGCTTTAAGACGCTAGTGATGGTCTATCTGGCGGTTTTTATAGCGCTGGCTCTATTTTTGCCAAAAATTTATATAGCAAATCAAATTTTATTATATAAGTAGAGATATCGCCGACATCAGCGGCAAACGAGATATGCTCCTTGAAGAAAACAGAGCTCTTAGCATAAAGCTTGAAAATTTGCGTTATAAAAATCAAATTTTAAACAATATGCAAGAGCGTCAATGGAAATAATTAAGAAATTTAAAAGCTTTATCCGCTACTACGACCCTGCAAATTTCCAGCTCATCTACTCGCTAAAAGCTGCTACAACCATCGCTTTTAACTGCTTTTTGTGCTTTTACTTCTTTCATCTAAGTGGCGCTATCATGGCTGTAAATATCACGATGGGTATCTTCTTTCTTGGCGAGCTTGAGTGCAAAGATAGGAGCAAATTTGCATTTTTGCTACTTTACATCGCGCTTTCTTGCGCTTTTATGCCATTTGTTGATCCATTTATCAGCCTTGGCGTTTGGCTCTCACTTATCGTATTTGTCTGGATATTTGTAGTAGGCATTAGCCAAATTTATAGCTCAAATTTAAATAAAATTTTACTCGCCGTAAATGCAACAGGGCTAGTTGCTTTTGTGACAAAGGCTGCAGTTGGGCTAAATGTGCTTGATAGCATTGGCGGTCTGGTGCTTGCTGGCGTGCTAAGTATCATCATAAAATTTGAAAATTTTGGCAAATACGGCAAATTTACCTAAAAAGAGCATCAGCTTTTTGCTAGATAACGCCATCTTGTCGAGCAAGGCGCTTGGCACGAGCCATTTTTACGCAAGTATTGCAGATTTGATGAGCTCGATTGATAAATCAAAAGAAATTTTTGCAAACAAAAGCCTAAAGATAAAAGATGTTAAGCTAGTTAGAAATCAAGCCAAAGCGCTATTTTATTTTTATAAAGTTGAAGAGATCGCTCTTTTGCTTCGAACATTGGGCGCTTCGTTTGAAAGGATCGAGGACAAAGCGCTTTTAAACGAGGTAAAAAATGAGATCGCTTACAACCTTTTTGAGCTTAAAAAGATCTTTAAAAATCAAGCTCCAAAGCTAAAATTTGATGCGCTAAATTTAGCTAAAAACTCAAATTTTAAAATTTTTGCAAGCTCGCTTGGCGTGCTTTATGATAAATTTTTGCTTATAAAAGAGGGCGGCGAGGGCAAACTCTCGTTTAACAACACAAAAAAGATCACGCTAAAAGAGGCTTTTAAAAAGCTAAATTTAAAAAATGAAATATTAAAAGAGTCTTTAAGGCTTGCCATTTGCATGTCGATAGCCATTTTTATAGCGCAGGCGATGCATATAAATCATGGAATTTGGATTGCAATTGCCGTGATGAGCCTAAACAAAAGCGACGAAGATGCGTTAAAAAATGCTGGCAGAGATAGCCTTCTTGGCGGAGTTATCGGCTTTTTTATCGCGCTTGTTTTTGTGAAATTTATAGGTGAATCATACGCATTTTACGTGGTTGTCTTTATCGGTATGTTTTTGGTTTATTATCTAAAATCTTACAAGCAAATCGTCTTTGCAACGGCTTTTATGTTTGAATTTACAGCCATTTTTTCGCTTATAAAAAGAGACTTTTTAGCCCTTATGGTAGATAGACTGCTTGACGTAGCAGCTGGCTTTTTGATAGTTTTTGTCACATATTTGCTAACTAGGAAAAATGACTATACGGCGATAAAAAATAGCTTATGCAGTGCCTTGATAGGTTTTAGAAATTTAGTGCAAATTTCTCTAAATGAGTCAAACAAAGATGCTTTTAGCACGGATGAAAAAAGGGTTTTAGACTCGCTAAATGAGCTAAACTACGCTATAAAAGTTAGTAAAAATTTAGACGATGATAATATGAAAAATGCAAAATTTATAGCTAACAAGCTTGATGATATAAATAGCGATCTGGTTAAGCTTAGAAATTATCTGAATTTAGATGAGTTAAAAGAGAAAAATGCCTTGCAAAATGATATAAAAATCATCTCAGATAGGTTTTTGATGCTAGATAAAAAGATCAAAAAACTTCCATATTATTTCATAAGCGAGATAGAAGCGAAGCTGCTTTGCAAAGACGAAAATGTTAAAAAGCTAATTTTACGAGTTGCTTTAAAACAAAATGAAATTTACTCAGCGCTCTCTTTTTGAGAGATTAGCTTTTCATATATATATTGTTCTAAATCTTTTTTGAAACGTCATTTTTAAGAGCGGTGTTGTAAATTTCTTCAACCTTGCTTGAATACTTTTCATATCCAAAATATGGAAAATGCACGCTCCAAGCCTTTTTTATAAGATCCAAGCTTATCTCTCTCTTGCCCAAACCTTAAACATATCAAATCCGATAAAGACAGCTGAAGTAACGATGGTGGTTGCTATTATCGAGATGTGCGCGTCGGCCTTTGCTAAAAAGTGGTGCGTGATGATGAGAAGCGGAAATAAGACTACAAAGCAGATAAGTGCGTAAATTTGATAGAGCTTCACATGGTTAAATCTAAAATTTAACTTTGCGCCATCAACTAGCATACCTTCGTTAAAAGGGCATTTGCTTCAAGCAAATCTCTAAATAAAACTGGCTGTTTTGAGACGAAAAAAATATTTTTAATGATAGTGTTTCTTAGATTTTCTTTCATTTTTTATAGACTTTTTACCTTAAAAATTTCAGCTCATTGTATCTAAAAATCTATAAATTCAAACAAAATTAGATACAATTTGCACAAACTTAAGGAGCTAAAAATGGCAGATAAAGCTTTAGAAACGGTCTTTTTAAATGGCGAGTTTTTGCCAAAAGATGAGGCAAAGGTTAGCGCGTTTGATAGGGGATTTATATTTGGCGATGGAATTTATGAAGTGGTGCCTGTGATAAACTCAAAAATGGTCGATAAAGAGGGCTTTTGGGCGAGGTTTGAGAGAAGCTTAAACGAGATAGATATAAGCCTGCCTTATGAAAAAGAGAAATTTGAAGCGATATTAAATGAGATGATCGCTAAAAACGGCCTAAAGAGGGTGGAATTTACATGCAAGTAACAAGGGGCGTGGCGTTTAGAAATTTCTATTTTATGGAAAATTTAACCCCAAGCGTCTTTATCTTTTGCTATGAGAGTGAAATTTTAAACAACCCAGCTGCAAAAACTGGCATAAAAGTGGTAAGCGTCGAGGACATAAGGTGGAAAAGGCGCGATATCAAATCGATCTCGCTTCTAGCTCAGTGCTACGCTAAAAATGAGGCTCACAAAAAGGGCGCAGACGAGGGCTTTATGGTCGAAAATGGCTTTGTTACAGAGGGCTGTAGCTCGAGCACTTTTATCATCAAGGATAAAACTCTCATCACCAAGCCACTTTCAAATGAAATTTTGCCAGGGATACGCCGTATGAGGCTTTTAAGGATCGCTAAAGATATCGGCCTAAAGATAGAGGAGCGTAAATTTAGCATGGACGAGGTTTATAGTGCTGATGAAGTCTTTATCTCGGCTGCTACGCTCATACTTTTGCCAGTCATCTATGCTGACGGCAAGGCGATAAACGGCGCAAAAGTGGCGAAATTTCAAGCGAACTTCGTGAAATTTATGCTAGCGAGCTTTTAAAAGAAGCTGGGCTTTGAGAGAAAAGGTCTTAATAAGCGCCTGCCTTGCTGGCATAAACTGCAAATTTAATGGCGAAAACAACCTTTTGGATAGTGGCGTTTTAGATGAAATTTCAAAAAAATATCATCTACTTTTTGTCTGCCCAGAGGTTTTTGGCGGTCTTAGCACGCCAAGAGAGCCAGCTGAGATGAAAGATGGCTTAGTCGTCACAAAAACAGCTAAAGATGTGAGCGAAAATTTTAAATTTGGAGCTAAAATTTGCCTAAAGATAGCTAAGCTAAATGGCTGCAAAAAGGCTATTTTAAAAGCTAGAAGCCCAAGCTGTGGGAGCGGGCAAATTTATGATGGAAGCTTCACTAAAAGGCTCATTTTAGGCGACAGCGTGGCGGCAAAACTGCTAAAAGAGAATAAAATTTTAGTTTTTAGCGAAGATGAGATAGGGCGACTTGATGTTTGAGAGGCTAAAAGATAACGTCTGGCTCGAGGTCGTCTTTAAATACATCATCTTGCTGCTACTTTTTGTCTGCGTGGTGGGGCTTTTTGTAAGCGGCGTGCTCTTTTTAAAGGGAGAGATGAGCGAAATTTCGCTAAATTTGCACATTTTCTTTGGCCTTAGCTTGGTTGTTTTAACTATCATTCACAGCTACGTCAAGAAGAAAAAGCTAAAAAAGCTAAGCCTTGAGTTTAAAAATATCTTAAAGCATAAGCCAGTGCAGATGGACTGCAATGTGGCAAGGTTTTTAAACGCGCTAAATGATGTCAAAGTTGGGAGCTTTCAAAGAAATTTGGCTCAGACATTGCAGAAATTTTAAGATCAAACGATATAAAGGTCAAGGATCAAAACGAGACGATGAAGCAAATTTGCAAAAACAACGATGAAAAGATGTTTTATATCTTTGTTTTGATCGTCGAAGCTATATTTAAGGATAAGGAAGAAATTTGAAAAAAGGTATATTTTTAGCACTTAGTGTTGCTTTGTTTTTGGGTTGTTCGCAGACAACAAGACCAGAGCCAAACAAGCAGCAAAATGCCCTGCCAGACGAAAATGTCTATAAGCCAAATGAACGCATCAGCTTGCTTGAATTTGAAGTAAAACAAGACGCCTCGTCGCTACCTCAAAATATGCAAAGTGCGAGTTTTGCTCAAGATGAAATTTTAAAAAGAAGGTTTAAAGTTTTTACTCTAAGAGGCGTGAAATTTAACCCAAATGACGCTTTTTGGGCGTTTAATGTATATAAGCCAAGCGAGAAAAGAAAGTATTTTGGCTCAAAATTTTAGGCAGATACCTCAAAGCTGGTTTGACGCGCAAAAAGAGAATGCAAATTTTGCTGGCTTTTTGCAAATTTCAGCTTACGCTCTAACTTCAGCAAACACAGCTGTAAGAAATTTCCCAACCGACGAGCCGATATTTTTAAACCCGCAAACTCCAGGTGAGGGCTATCCGTTTGACTATCTGCAAGAATCAACCCTAAGCATCGCTCATCCGCTCTTTGTATCGCACCTCTCAAAAGATAGGGCATGGGCGTTTGTGAGTGATGATGCGGTTTGGGGCTGGGTGAAGGTTGAAGATATTAAATTTATTAGTGATGAAGAGGCGCTTGCCTATCAAAAATCAAGCTTTGTAACGATAAAAACCGACAAGATGCCAGTTTATGACAAGGGCGGAAACTTTTTATTTTACTCACGTGTCGGCGCGATACTGCCAGTTTTAGCACAAGATGACAAAAACTACTACGGCAAAATTTATGTAAGAAATATGCTTAGGGAGTTTGTCCTCCCAAAGTCTTTTAGCGCCCTTTTTCACTTAAAATTTAATGACTCAAATTTAAAAACACTTCTTAGCTCGCTTCTTACTCAGCCTTATGGCTGGGGCGGGGTGGATAAGCTAAGAGACTGCTCGCTTTTTACAAAAGACTTGTTAGCAAGCTTTGGCGTGTGGTTACCTAGGAACTCAAGGGCGCAGGCAAATATGGGAGAAAAGATCAATCTAAAAGGCCTTAGCAACGCTGCAAAGAGCAAAGAGATAAAAGAAAAGGGCGTGCCATATCTCACGCTCGTGCATCTGCCAGGTCACATCATGCTTTATGCTGGATACAAGGGCGATGATATCTACGTCGTGCATGATGCTTGGGGGCTAAAGACTACAAATAATGGCAGAGCGCTAATCGGAGCGACCGCGATAACTACGCTAAACATCGGACAAAACAGAAGCGACATACAAAGTGCAAATTTGCTTATCTCAAAGGTTGATTCTATAAATGTGATGAGACCTGAGCAAGGGATGCTAGATAAGGCTAGAAAGATCTCAGCTTTGCAGCGAGCTTACGGCGTGAAGATAGAAGAAAATTTGGTTAAATTTAGTGATGGCACGAGCCTAGTCTATGATGATTTTAAACAAAAAGATGAAGAGTGCAGCACTGGGGCTGATGTGGAGGATATGAACGCGCTTGATTACGCTGCATTTTCGCCACTAAGTACCGCGCTAAGTGATGCTGGTAGATGCAGAAACTACGAGCTTTTAGGCAAAATTTATGGCTCAAGTGAGAGTGCGGTAAAAGCAAATTTAGTAGATGTTATCTGGCTAAAAGATTTTTTAAATTTGCCTTTAAAATTTAACTCTAAAAATGGCGCTGCAGCTGCCTTGCAGGATGTGAGCAATGAGCTAAACGAAATGGCAAAGAGCGATCCAAATTTACTTGAATACCTAAAAGATCCAGGTGGGACATTTAAGTGGCGAGTGATCGCTGGCACAAACCGCCTAAGCGCGCACAGCTACGGCATCGCGATCGATATAAATGTAAAAAGAGTCACTACTGGCAGTGGAGCAAGGGCTATGAAAACTTGATCCCTGAAAAGATCGTGCGAGTTTTTGAGAAGCATAAATTTGTCTGGGGCGGACGCTGGAAGCACTTTGATACGATGCATTTTGAGTATCGCCCAGAGATGTTTGAGTAGATGAAAGATCAAATTTTAGAAATTTTATCTCGCTCAAACGTCTTTTTAACAGGCGGTGGCGGCGTTGGCAAGAGCTATCTAACCGCCTCCATCATCAGACACTACAAAGAAAATTTCAAAAACGTCGTCATCCTTGGCTCAACTGGCATAAGCGCTGTTAGCCTTGGGGGCGTGAGCTTGCATAGTTTTTTTAAATTTGGCTACTGCAAGGACTACGAGGAGCTAAGACGGCTTGACTACCGCCAAAAAGATAAGCTAAGCAAGCTACGAAATATGCTAGATGCCTGCGATCTGCTTGTAATAGATGAAATTTCGATGGTTAGCTCAAATGTCATGGAGATGATAAGATACCGCTTGCTTACCTCTAAATTTAAGGGCAGAGTGCTCATAGTGGGCGACTTTTATCAGCTGCCACCCGTGCAAAAAGAGCAAAATGAGAGCAAACTTTTTAACTTTTTATACGCCTTTAACTCCAGTGCATGGGAGGATATGAAATTTACAAATGTCGAGCTTTTAGTATCAAAACGCACAAATGATCTTAAATTTTACTGAAATTCTCTCTCGTCTTAGAGTTGGCGAGCTAGATGATGAGATGATGGCTTATATCGAGAGCTTGCGAGTGGGAGCTATCCAGCCAGATAGCGAGACTAGCGTGCTTTTTGGCAGAAACGCCGAGGCTGAGATGCTAAATCAAAAGAGGCTTCTTGCACTTAATGCGCCTCTTGAAATTTCAAACTCGGACGTGCTTGTTATGGATGAAAATTTAGACAAAAAAGAGTTTGAAAAGTGGGTAAACACGCTAAATATCTCAAGAAATTTAGAGATGAAGATAGGTGCTAAAATCATCTTTACCTCAAACAAATGGGGCGAGTACTACAACGGCGAGCAGGGCAAGATCATTCAAATTTTAAAAGAAAAAGGCGTGATCTCAAGCGTGATCGTACAAAAAGATAGTGGCGAGATATGCGAGATAGAAAAGTGCGCTTATAACTTTTGCGCGCTAAATTTAAACGAAGACGAGATCGAGGAGAACGTGCAGGCCTCGCTTTATCAGTTTCCATTTAAGCTAGCCTATGCGCTAACTATCCACAAGTCTCAAGGCATGAGTATAAACTCACTCATTTGCAACATCAACCACATCTTTGCCAAAGGACAGCTCTACGTCGCACTTTCTCGCGCGGTAAATCCTAAAATTTAAAACTTTTTTATGATAAGAAAAGTGATTTTAGGCAGCATTTAAGAAAAGTGGTTAAAATTGACGACGAAGTTAAGAAATTTTACCAAGAAAACGTATTTTTGCATATTAAGGAGAGTTTATGAAAAAGCTATTTTTAAGCCTTGTTTTTGGCGTTTTTGCATTTGCAGACGTGCTAAAAGTGAGTGACTTTCAAACAGATATCTACTCAAAAGCTGGACAAAATTTAACAAAAAAGATAAATATGAGCCTAGAAGTGGTCGGACGTGACGTGGAGGAGAATGAAGCATACGTGCTTGATGCGTTAAACGTTGTTGTTGGTAGCTTTTACGTGGAGGATATCCTAACCTCAATGGGAAAAGAGAAATTTAAAGAGCTCTTTATGAAATATGCAGCCAAAAAGCACTCGCTTGACATCGACGACGTGCTTATTTTAAACATCAAAGTGATAAATAATTTGGAGCTAAGCGAGATCATAAAAGCGATAAAAAGCCAAAATTTATGCTCTGATCCAAGCGTAAATGAAGATGTGATGACAAAGCCAGAAAGAAGAAAAAAGGCAATGAGATCATCGTCGCACCTGATCCAAATGATGTGGTGCAAAAGCCGATCGATCTAAATAATGTGCAAGAATTTGGAAAAGACTTCGGGCAGAAGTGAGTAAATTTGGCTAAAAGCTAGCCAAATTTATTGATTTACGATGTCGTAACCTTGTGGGATAACTGGGGTTAGCGTCTCTTTTGGGATGAGTGCGTCTTTTACTGGGTTGCTTAGAGTGATTTTTATCTTATTTGAAAGCTTGTCTTTATAGTCAATCGTCGTTGGAAGCGTGTTTTTGATCGTTATAAAGTACTCAACTCCGTCATATATCGCCTTATAAAGTGTCGGCTGAATTTGCTCTGCATGAGCTAAGACCTGCGTCAAATTTGGCGTGTCATCTAGTCTTGAAATGATGGCTTGCTCAAGCTCATCTTCGATCACGACCACTTTGTCTTTGTCAAAGTAAATCCTCTTTGGTGTTGGACTTTCATATATCCAAAGCGCTGTGTTGTCGTTTTTAGCGTAAAATCTACCCTTGTAATTTACACTTTTGCCCTCGCTAAAGACGGTTTGCGTAAAGTCACTTTGCAGGCTTTTAAAATTTTAAGCCAGAGCCAAATGAGCAAACTGCGACAAGAGAAGCTATCAAAAATTTTCTCATTTTTTATCCTTTTTTGGCGTATTCTAGCCCAGTTTAATTAAATAAATAGTTAAACTATGCTAAGATCCAAAGTTTAAAAATTTAGGAAGGTAAAATAATGATTTCATCGATATTTAGAAAGATTTTTGGCACGAAAAACGATAGAGAAGTCAAAAAATATATAAAACGCGTGGCGCAGATAAATGCGCTAGAACCTACTTATGAGAAGATGAGCGATGATGAGCTTAAGATCAAATTTAACGAGCTTAAAGCCCAAGTCGTCGAAGAAAAAGTCACTTTGGATCAAATTTTAAATGATGTCTTTGCGTTAGTTAGAGAGGCTAGCAAAAGGGTGCTTAAGATGCGCCATTTTCGACGTGCAACTAATCGGCGGTATGGTGCTAAACGAGGGCAGGATCGCTGAGATGAAGACAGGCGAGGGTAAGACCTTGGTGGCGACTTTGCCAGTTATCTTAAATGCGATGAGTGGCAAGGGCGTGCATGTAGTTACCGTAAATGACTACCTTGCAAAGCGTGACGCCACGCAAATGGGCGAGCTTTATAACTTTTTAGGCTTAAGTGTTGATGTGATACTAAGCGGCGGATATGACGATGAAGTAAGACAAGCTGCCTATAATGCTGACATAACATACGGTACAAACTCAGAATTTGGCTTTGACTATCTGCGTGATAATATGAAATTTGAAGCTAGCCAAAAGGTACAAAGAGGCCATAACTTCGTTATCGTAGATGAGGTCGATAGTATCTTGATAGATGAGGCTAGAACGCCACTTATCATCTCTGGTCCAACAAACCGCACGCTTGATGGCTATATAAGAGCCGATCAAGTCGCAAAACAGCTTACCAGAGGCACTCCAGCTGATCCAAACGTGCCAGGCTCAAAGCCAACTGGCGACTTTATAGTAGATGAAAAAAATAGAACGATAATGATCACAGAAGTTGGCATAAGCAAGGCTGAAAAGCTCTTTGGAGTTGAAAATTTATACAACCTTGAAAATGCCGTGCTAAGCCACCACTTAGATCAAGCTCTAAAAGCTCATAATCTCTTTGAAAAAGACGTTCATTATGTCGTAAAAGATGGCGAGGTTGTCATCGTTGATGAATTTACAGGACGTCTAAGCGAGGGCAGACGCTTTAGCGAGGGACTTCACCAAGCGCTTGAGGCAAAAGAGGGCGTGAAAATTCAAGAAGAGAGCCAAACGCTAGCCGATACAACATATCAAAACTACTTTAGGATGTATAAAAAGCTTGCAGGTATGACTGGTACGGCTCAGACAGAGGCTACTGAGTTTTCTCAAATTTATAATCTTGAAGTTATCTCGATACCTACAAACGTGCCAGTTAAGAGGATCGATCAAAACGATCTTATCTATAAAACTCAAAACGAGAAATTTAAAGCTGTCATCGACGAAGTCAAAAAGGCTCACGAAAAGGGTCAGCCAGTGCTTGTAGGAACTGCAAGTATCGAGCGCAGTGAGGTGCTTCACGAGATGCTTAAAAAAGCTGGCATCCCACACTCTGTGCTAAATGCTAAAAATCACAAAAAGAGGCTGAAATCATCGCACAAGCTGGTGTAAAAGGCGCTGTAACTATCGCTACAAACATGGCTGGACGTGGTGTTGATATTAGGATCAATGATGAGGTTAGAAATTTAGGCGGTCTATATATCATCGGCACCGAAAGGCACGAAAGTAGAAGGATAGATAATCAGCTCCGTGGCCGTGCTGGACGTCAGGGCAACCCTGGCATGAGTAGATTTTATCTAAGCTTAGAGGACAATCTTTTAAGAATTTTGGTAGTGACCGCATAAAAGCGATCATGGATAGGCTTGGTATCGACGAGGGCGAAAGCATCGAGAGCCGCATGGTGACAAGAGCTGTTGAAAATGCTCAAAAGAAAGTCGAGAGCTTGCACTTTGAGGCTAGAAAGCATTTGCTCGAGTATGACGACGTGGCAAATGAGCAAAGAAAGACCATCTATAAATACCGCGATGAGCTACTTGATAAAAACTACGATATGAGTGAGAAGATAGCTCAAAATAGAGTTGAATACGCTACAAATTTACTTGATACGGCTGAAATTTTCCATGGCGGCTTGAAAGATGACTATGACATTAAAAATTTATGCTCTATCATCCTTGCGGATTGTGGCGAAGAGATTGACGAGAGCGAGCTAAAAGGGCTAGAGTATAATGAACTAGTAGAAAAAATAGCGCAAATTTTAGAGGTTAGATATAACGAAAAGATGAGCGTGCTAAATGAAGAGCAAAGAAAAGATATAGAGAAAATTTTATATCTTCAAGTGCTTGATAATGCGTGGAGAGAGCACCTCTATCAGATGGATATCCTAAAAACTGGCATCGGTCTAAGAGGATATAATCAAAAAGATCCGTTAGTGGAGTATAAAAAGAGAGCTACAACCTCTTTATGGAGCTAGTTGGTAGACTAAAAACTGAGAGCGTTAAGACGCTTCAAATCGTTAGATTTAAGAGCCGCGAGGAGCAAGAAGAGCAAGCTAGGATGATGTTAGAAGCTAGTCAAAATGCTGAAAATGAGCCTCTAAACTACAATAACCAAGGCGAAGATGAAAATTTCACGCCAGAAAAAAAGATACCAAGAAACGCTCCATGCCCTTGCGGAAGCGGTAAAAAATATAAAGATTGCCACGGCAAAAGTGGCCCTAAAAAAGGCATATTTGCTTAAAATTTCTACTTTTAAGGCGCCAAAGCGCCTTAATCTTTTAAAGGCTATTTGATGACAAGCTTACCAAAGTATCTACTTTTTAAATATTTAAGATTTGATAAAACTCAGCCATTTATCGCTCTAAGTGCCTTGCTCGCCTTTCTTGGTGTTAGCATAGGACTTATGGTTTTAATCGTTGCCATGGCTATTATGAATGGATTTGATAAAGAATTTGAGCGCAAACTTTTTACGATGAACTACCCAATAACCGTTCAAAGTGCCTTTAAGGGCTCCATTGATGATGGCTTTGTAGATGAGCTAAAGGCTAAATTTCAGTGATCTTAAATTTAGTCCATATATCAGCACTCAGGTCATTTACCGCTCAGCAAATGCACTTGAGGGCGGACTAATTTATGGCGTAAATTTTAAAGATGAAAAGCAGATAAACTCGGTCGTAAATGAAGCTTTAAAAGACAAAGAGCTAGAGGGTTTTGAGATACTTGTGGGAAGTGGCATAACGAGTGAGTTTAGGCTAAGAAACGATGAAAAACTAACGCTTATCTTTACAAAGGCTGATCCAGCTGGCTTTTCACTAACACCAAAGATGAAGCGCTTTGACATAGTCGGCTCATTTACATCTGGGCTAATCGCCTACGATAAGGCGTTTTCATATACTTCAGTTGATGCATTAAGGAAAATTTTAGACTACCCAAAAGGCGTTTATGATGGAATTCACATCTTTTCAAGTAAGCCATTTGATGATATAAAAAGGGTGCGTGAAGGGCTTCCAACTGGCACGGTTGCCATTGGCTGGTGGGAGCAAAATGGCAACTTTTTCTCAGCGCTCGCACTTGAAAAAAGAGCACTTTTTATAGTTTTGATGCTTATTATCCTTGTGGCGTCGCTAAATATCATAAGCTCACTGCTAATGACTGTGATGAACCGCAGGCAGGAGATCGCCTTGCTTTTAGCGCTTGGTGCTAGTAAAAGCGAGATAAAAAGAAGCTTCTTTTATCAAGGGCTAGTTATCGGCGGAAGTGGCATTATATTTGGCTTAGTGCTTGGCTTTTTGGGGCTATTTTTACTTGGAAATTTCAACATCATAGACCTGCCAGCTGACGTCTATGGCTCAAGCAAACTACCACTTGAACTCTCAACTATTGATCTTGTGCTTATCGTGGTTGGAGCTGTGTTTATCGTGGCTATCTCGTCTTACTATCCAGCCAAAAAAGCCACTGAGGTAAATGTCCTTCAAACTTTAAGAAATGAGTAAAAGCCTGGCAAAGCTAGGCTTTAAATTTGTATGTAAATGTAATAAATTCTTTTTATTAGCTTATTTATTTTCATTTATACTAATTATCTCTTGTGTAATCAAAAAAGGTACTAATAGCTTCATCGCCCGTCTTAAACGGACTTACAAAAAAGAGTGTTTTAAAAAGTTAAATTTAGCGAAAGAGCTAAAAAGCTAAATTTAATACGCTCTTACATCGTGGTCGATCTTGCACTGAAGGGCTTCGTGAACAAGGGTTTTTGCCATGACGCGCTCCTCGCTTATAAGGTGGAAATTCTCGCCTAGCTCGCCAAAGATATCTTTGTTGCCCTCGCCATTTGCTTTGATGATCGTTTGTATATTTGCTCCGTAGTCTTTGATCTTTTGTGCTATTAGCTCAACTCTTTGCTCGTTATTTACAGTTATGATGACAGCGGCTGCATCGTCTAAGCAGGCATTTTCAAGGGTGTTGCTTTGAAGCACGTTTCCTAAAAATACATTTTCCCCACGGCTCCTACCAAGCTCAACTAGGCTGATGTCGTTATCAAGCACGATGTATAAAAGCTTTGTCTCTTTTAGCCTTAAAACCACCTCTTGACCAAGCCTATCGTAGCCAAAGACTACGATGTGATTTTTTAGTTTTTGTGGCTTTAAGGTCTCGTTTGACTCGACTACCACCTCACGCTCTACAAGATCAGCTAAAACGTCAAGCTTTTTAAGTATAAAAGGTGTTGCAAACATCGATATAACAGAGGCTGCGATGAAAATTTGAGCTGTTTGGACATCAAGTAAATTTCTAGTAGTCATCAGCCCAAAGACAGCCAGCGCAAATTCACCGATCTGGCAGACGCTAAGTGCGGTCTTAGCAGCGACCCTGCGTTTTAAGTAGATATTTAAAACGGCAAAAACAACGATGGCTTTTACGACCATTATGCTAAAGACTAGACCTAGAACTAGCCAGATGTTTGAGAGCACGACTACAAAATTTATCTGCATGCCAACGGTTATAAAAAATAGTCCAAGAAGCAGATCTCTAAAAGGTATGAGATCAACCTCGATCTGGTGCTTATACTGCGTCTCTGCCATCATCATGCCAGCTAAAAATGCGCCAAGTGAGTATGAAAAGCCAAAGAAGTGAGCTAGCGTGCTGGCGCCAACGACTAAAAATAGGATCGTTGCGATAAAGACCTCTTGAGAGTTTGTCTGAACGACTTTGTAAAATATCCAGTTGATGACGTATTTGCCGAGCAAAAATAGCACAACGATAAGGATAACCGCACTCGTAAATGTCTTTAGCAAAAGCTCATTTATCGAGGCATCTTGCGAGCTAAACATATCTATCATAAGCAAGATCGGGATGACGGCGATATCTTGAAATAGCAAAATTCCAAGTGCCTTTCTACCAGTAAATTTTACTCACATCGCCGTTGTCATTTAGCGTCTTTAGCACGATCGCAGTTGATGATAGAGCAAAGGCAAGACCAGCGATAAGTGCTGTCTCGTCCTTTAGATGAAGCGCGTAGTAAAGCATCACGCCCATTATAAAGCCGCTTAAGCAAACTTGCAGACCGCCATTTAGAAAGACCTCTTTTTCATGCTCATCAGGTGCTTAAAGCTAAACTCAAGTCCGATCGTAAACATCAAAAATGCGATACCAAATTCCGCTATATGAGAAATTTCATCGTTGCTTTTTAGGTTGAAAAATTCTGATATAAGCGTGCCGGTTACGATGTAGCCGATGATGGTTGGTATCTGAAATTTCTTAAAAATGACATTTAACGCGACTGAGATCGCAGCGACAAGCAAGAAGCCTTCTAAAATTTGTTCCATATATTATTTTTTGCCTTCGTAAAATACAAGATCAAAGCTACTTTTTCTCTTCACTAGCGATCTTTTGGTGCTAGTTTGACTGGTAGCTTCGTGTAATTTTTTATTTAAATCATCAATAGTTGCTTCTAAATCGTCAATTTTCTCTTTTAGCTGAAGTATCACATCAACACCTGCTAAATTTACGCCAAGCTCACGGGTCAAATTTAGTATCGTTTTTACACGATCAACGTCTTTTTGTGAGTAGAGCCTCATCTTGCCATCTGTTCTTGAGGGTTCAACTAGTCCCTCCCTTTCGTATTGTCTTAAAGTTTGTGGATGTATGCTTAAAACCTTTGCTACAACGCTTATTAAAAAAAGTGGTTCTTCATAATTTTGCATTTTTTACTCCGGTAATTTTTCTTTTAACTCTTTTACTAAGCCCTCGTCAAGCTCACTGATATTTGGAAGTTTTACCCTAGCTTTTAAGTAAAGATCGCCATAAATTCCACTCTTTCTGTTTTGCACGCCGTATCCTTTTAAGCGGATCTTTGTGCCTGTTTTTGAGTTCTCAGCGATCTTGATGGTTACATCTTTTTTATATGTATGCACATTTATCTTGCCGCCAAAGAGCATAGTTTTTAGTGGAATTTCTACATCTTTATATAGATCATCGCCAACCCTTTCGTACTCGTCGCTTGGCTCAACGCTAATGGCAAGTATAAGATCACCAGTTTGACCACCAGCACTCTTGCCTTTGCCTTTTATGCGAAGTTTTTCACCGCCTTCTATGCCGCTTGGGATCTTTATCTTGATGCTTTCGCCATTAAAATTTATCTTGTGTTCGCCGCCAGTTACAGCCACGTCAAATGGTATAGAAATTTTGGCATTTACGTCTAGATCAGCTCCGCCAAAGCCAAATCCGCCTCCGCCAAAGCCTTCAAATCCCTCAAATCCTCCGCCAAAGCCACTGCTAAATTTAGCGCCACCACCGCCAAATCCGCCTGAGAAGATATTTTTCAAGATATCGTTTAGATCGCCCATATCGGCTGAACCTCTGGCAAAGTCGTGGAAATTTTGACCGCCAAACATATTATCGCCGTATTGATCATACTGGGCACGTTTTTTCTCGTCACTTAAAATTTCATACGCAGCGTTTATCTCTTTAAATTTATCCTCTGCTCCAGGGTCTTTGTTGATGTCTGGGTGGTACTTTCTAGCAAGTTTTCTATAAGCTTTTTTATCTCGTCGCTTGATGCGCCTTTTGAAACTCCTAAAGTTTCATATAAGCTTTCGCTCATATATTCTCCTTATGTTTTTTGACACGGATTATATCACAAAACTTTAGTCTATGCAAGTCAAGTTTATTTTTATTTACAAAGGAGAAAAAAGCGTTAAGATTTTATTTTTAAGCTCTATTTATAATTTCAAGACATTTTCAATTTAAAGGAAAAAAATGAAAAAATTTATGCTAATTTCATTAGCAGCGGCTTCTTTGCTAATGGGAGCTGATATTAAATTTAACGAAGCAAACCAAGATGTAACTAGAGTTTCGCCGTTAAGCGATAAAAATAGTGTGCTTTCATACTATGACTCTATCGCTCAGGCAAAACTTTCAGTTGTAAATATCTCAACTACAAAAACAGTAAGCAACGCTGGCATCGAGCAGATGTTTAACGATCCGTTTTTTAATGAATTTTTTGGATTTAACTTTGCAAAACCAAAAGAGAAAGAAAAGACAACCTCTCTTGGCTCTGGCGTCATCATCTCAAATGACGGTTACATCGTTACAAACAACCATGTCATCGAAGATAGCGACCAGATCGTTGTGACCTTGGCAAAGGGTGGCAAGGAGTATAAAGCGAAGCTAATAGGCAGCGATCCAAAGACCGATCTAGCTGTTATAAAGATAGAGGCAAATGGGCTAAATGCGATAACATTTGCCGACTCATCAAAGCTACTTGACGCGGACGTAGTCTTTGCCATAGGAAATCCTTTTGGCGTAGGCGAGAGCATCACTCAAGGCATCGTCTCAGGGCTAAATAAAGATGATATCGGACTTAATCAATATGAAAATTTCATCCAAACAGACGCCTCTATAAACCCTGGCAACTCAGGTGGCGCTTTGGTTGATAGTAGGGGCTATTTAGTCGGTATAAACTCAGCCATACTTTCAAAAAGTGGCGGTAACAACGGCATAGGTTTTGCGATCCCATCAAATATGGTAAAAGATATCGCTAAAAAGCTGATAACTGACGGCAAGATCGAGCGTGGATTTATCGGCGTAACGATAGCAAATTTAACTGATGAGCAAAAAGAGCTTTATACAAATAAAGAGGGTGCTTTAATAAGCGGCGTAGAGCAGGGCATGCCAGCAGATGAAGCAGGGCTAAAAAGAGGCGACTTGGTTATTTCAGCAAACGGCAAAGCTATCAAAAACGCAAATGATCTTAAAATTTCATCGGCTCACTAACTCCAAATAGTAGCGTTGATATAACTTACGAGCGATCAAATAAAATTATGAATACAAAGATCAAGCTTGTAAATATGGATCACAACGCAAAAGATGCGACAAAAAGCGTCATCATTGATGGTCTTAGCGTTAGTAATCTAAGCGATGAGATAAGATTTAAATATAAGATCAGCCCAGATACTCAAGGCGTGCTTGTAACTGATGTAAAATCTGGCTCAAAAGCTGAAGACTTTGGCTTTGAAAAGGGCGATGTGATCGTTCAAGTTGGCGAAGAGAGCATAAAAGATATTCAAACATTTGCAAGCACAGTTAAAAATGCAAAAGGCAAAAAGACGCTAGTGTGGATAAACCGCAGTGGCATCATGCAAGGCCTTGTTATAAAATAATCACTTAAGAGCTGAAATTTCAGCTCTTAACTCTTTTAAATTTTTAAAACCTTTATCTGCTATAATCCTTAAAAATAAATTTATATCAGGAAAGATCATGACTAGAATTTTAATGATAGAAGATGATATGGAGCTTGCTGAAATTTTAACTGAATACCTAGAAAACTACGACATAAAAGTAACGACAGCCGAGGAGCCATATATCGGACTATCTACTTTAAACACAAGTGAATTTGACCTAGTTATCCTTGATCTTACGCTCCCTGGCATGGACGGACTAGAGGTTTGCAAAGAGATAAGAAAAAAGCACAACATCCCTATAATCATCTCAAGCGCAAGGCACGATATAACGGACAAAGTAAATGCCCTAGATAACGGCGCGGATGATTATTTGCCAAAGCCTTATGACCCACAAGAGCTTCTTGCTCGCATAAAAAGCCATCTAAGAAGGCAGAGCATAGCCCCTGCAAGTGAGGCAAGAAATTTAAACAAAGACTTAGTTTTAAAGGAATTTGAGAGAGAAATTTTATTTAAAGGTAGCGTGCTAAATTTAACCGCAGCGGAGTATGACATCTTAAAATATCTGCTTCAAAAAGAGGGCGGGGCGGTTACTAGAGAGGAGCTCATCTACAACTGCGAGAGCATAAATGAAGATAGCTCAAACAAAAGTATCGACGTTATCATCGGCAGAATTCGCCAAAACTAAATGAAAATCCAAAAGAGCCAAAATACATCCACGCGATCCGCGGCATCGGCTACAAGTTGGTCCTTTGATGCCAAGATCTTCTATATTTATCACGATAACGTTTATCTTTGGGCTCGCGCTCGTTTCGATATTTCTAGCATTTTTGTGGCTCATGGGTTTTGATAAACAAAACTACACAAGGGAGCTAAATAACAAATACTCAAACGTCGCTAGGACAAATTTGCTTTACATGGGTGGCATCATAAACAAAGCTCAGTACGACCGCCAGCTCTCAAACATCGATATGCCAGAGATCACAGCTAAAAACGAAAAAGAAGAAATTTTAAAAAATGCAGCCGTTTTAGAAGAAATTTCAAGCGATCTAGGATCTAGTGCGATCTTGCTTTATGATAAGCATCACTACCTAAAGATCGAGCATTTAGACGAGCTAAAGCTTTTGATGGATAAAGAATTTCAGCCTTATAGATATGAGGTTATAAAGGCTGTGTTTGCCGTAGTTGCAGTCATCTTGCTGGCTGCTTATATCTTTGTCATCTATAAGATAAAGCCACTTAGAAAGCTAAAGCGTCAGATCGTGAAATTTGCAAATGGTGAGCTAAACGGCGTGCAAAATGTCGGCAATGGCAAGGATGAAATTTCTGAAGTTTCAGAGGCATTTTATGAGGCTGTTTGTCAGATCAAAGCACTAAATGACTCAAGGCATCTTTTCTTAAGAAATATCATGCATGAGCTAAAAACGCCTATCACAAAGGGGCTGATCGCCGCTCAAATGATAGAAAAAAGCAAAAATCAAGAGAGGCTCATCTCCGTATTTCACAAGCTTGAAAATTTAATAAACGAGCTTGCAGCAATCGAGCAGATCACTTCAAAGATAGGACTTACCAATAAAACGCCTTGCCTTATGAGGGATCTCATCGATGAGGCTATCGATATAGCGATGGTTGAAAAGGAGCATGTTGGTATCAGCGAGCTTGACGAGGTTAGGGTGATGGTTGATTTTAAACTTTTTTCAGTCGCTATAAAAAATATGATAGATAATGGCATAAAGTACTCAACTGATAAGCATGTAAATATCATGGTTAGCAAGGATCATATGAAATTTATAACCCAAGGCGAGAAGCTAAAAAATGACCTTGACTTTTACATCCAGCCATTTATCAAGGGCGAGGATGCGCAAAAGAGCTTTGGACTAGGTTTATATATAGTTAGCAACATCCTTGAGGCTCATGGACTAAAATTTGGCTATGAATACAAAAACGGAATGAATGTCTTTATTTTTGAAAATTTACAAGATATAATAGCGGCGTAAAATCAAAACCGCAAAAAAGGAGTGTAAAAATGGCGGCAAAATCTTCTCGGCAGTTGATATTTTATCAATAATCGATCTTGAGATAGCTTTTATAAAGCGATACAAAAACGTAAAGGACTATGCGAAAAATTTATCTTTGATATATTTTTCTTTGCCAAATAGTAAAGAATATGGCGAAATTTTGAAAAAATCCTAAGACAAACTGACGTTGTCATAAGAGAAAACGAACACTACGTAGTCGTACTTCACGGCACAAACGAAAGAGGCGCTAGCGAGCTACTAACTGGCATACAAGAGTTTTTAAACGCTGAGCCGATCGATTTAGTAGTTACCTATCCAAAAGATGGAAAAGACGCAAAAGAGCTTGCTATAAAACTTCAAGATGAGATAAAAGATAACTACGGTGTCTTGCTTGAGATGCTTGTAAATCAAGATAAATTTGAAGTTTTTGAAAGTATAATTTAATATAATTTTGTGGAGTTTATTTGGAGAATTTACTACTATTTTTTGCAGTTTTGCTTATAACTAGCATTCTTTTAAGTAAGATCTCTGATAAATTTGGAATTCCATCTTTAATAATATTTTTAGGCGTTGGCATGCTAGCTGGCTCAGATGGCTTGCTGGGCGTAAATTTTGATGATCAAATGATCGCTCAAAATGTCGGCATGCTAGCACTTATTTTTATACTTTATACTGGTGGGCTAGATACTGATTTTGCAGCGATTAAGCCTATTTTTGGTAGAGGTTTAGCACTTGCTGCACTTGGTGTTTTCTTAACTGCGCTAGCCATCGCTCCAGTTGCAAAATATCTGCTTGATTTTACCTGGGCGGAGGCCTTTTGCTAGGCTCCATTATCTCTTCAACAGACGCAGCAGCGGTATTTGCCATACTAAGAGCTAAGAAAATTTCACTTAGAAATAGCATTGCGCCATTGCTTGAACTTGAATCTGGCTCAAACGATCCAATGGCGATATTTCTAACTATGACGATCATTCAAATGATCTCACTAAATAGCACTCCAAGTGCGTCAGAGTGGGCGATCACACTTGTTAAGCAGTTTGGCATAGGTATCGCTATGGGCTATTTATTTGGCGTTGCTTTGCCAGCCATCTTTAATAGACTTCGCCTAAAAAGCTGGGGCCTTTATCCAGTTTTTTCTATCGCTTGGATATTGATTTTATACACGCTTTGCTTTAAAATCGGTGGCAATGGCTATTTGGCTGTTTATATTGCTGGAATTTTTATAAATAAAAAAGAGTTTTCTCACAAGAAAAATTTCAGTCGGTTTTCACGATGGTATCGCTTGGACTATGCAAATAGTTGTCTTTTTGACGCTTGGTCTTTTGGTAAATCCATCACAACTTCCTGCAACGGCACTAATGGCGCTTGTTTTGGCCTTATGGCTTATGTTTTTTGCAAGACCACTTGGTGTTTTTGCATCGCTTGCATTTTCAAAATTTTAAGATAAATGAGCAAATTTTTATCTCCTGGGTTGGGCTAAGAGGCATCGTGCCAGTTGTACTAGCTACCTATGTTTATGTCGATGGCGTACGTGATGCGGATATGATTTTTAACATTATATTTTTTATGGTTTTGATTTCGATTTTGATACAGGGCATGTCGCTTGGCTTTGCAGCTGATAAATTTAAGGTTAAAGAGAGTGAGCAAGAGGATGTTAAGGCAGTAGAAAACTCGCCGATCTTAAGCTACACGCTTCACCAGCATACCATCCACTATGGCTCAAAACTAATTGGCAAAGATTTGGCTCAGCTTGAGCTTCCAACTGAGTTTTTAATAATCCTAATAAAGCGTAAAAACGAATATCAAAAGCCAACTGGCTCAACAATCTTTGAAGAAAATGATCTGTTGCTGATACAATGCGAAAATCAAGTGCTTCATCAAGATACGATTAAGTATTTGACCTATTAAAATTTTGATAAAACTTGCCACATTTCATTTCTCTTTGTAAATTTTAAAACTTTACTCGCTTGCCTTAGCAGGCTACTGAAATTTAGGCTACACTTCGTTTAGCACTGAAATTTAGAGCCGTGATATGCTCGCTCATAAATTTTAAAATTTACCTAGAATTTCAATAAAACGCATGCAGTGCGAAGCACTGAGGCATGCACCTCTAACGTCGTCGGGGTTAGGGGATTGTTAAGGGGAAGGGAGCGACTTCGTAATTCAAGCCTCTTCCCCTTAACAAGAAAAACAAACATTTAAATTTAACTAGATTGCTTTGCAAATTTTAAAATCTCACTCACTCGTAAGAATTGACTACTAAAATTTGGCTTCGCTTACCGCTTAGCTCAAATTTTAGAGCCGAAATTACTCGTTTAAATTTTGCCTGACACTTGCCTGATGATAAACCGCATGCAGTGCACTAGCACGATTGCATGCCACCTTGAACGTGCGAGGGGTTTGGAGGATTTAAAAGGGGGATAAGGGGACGGCCTCGTAACTCGAGTCCCCTTGTCTCCCTTTTGAATAAAAGAATTTATAAATTTAAAAGTTGTGATTTAAAAAGTAGGAATTTACTATTTTCAAATTTTAAAATTCCATTCACTCGCAAGAGTTGGCTACTGAAAATTTGACTTCGCTTGCAGCTTAGCTTAAATTTTAGAGCTAAAACAAATCCGTTCAGTCTCGTTTTATTTTGCTTTTTATAAAATCACCAAAACACTAGCAAAATGGGAGGCAAAATGCTTGATGATATCATGCTTGCAGTCTTGGTATATTTCGCAACATTCTTATTTATGCTTTTTATACTCGCCTTTTTTGCATTTTGGTATATAAGCGTGCCGCTACTTGTCATCTATATCGTTATAAAATTTATAAGGCATGCAAAAGAGTGCGAGAGGATACATGGCAAGCTTGAGTAAATTTTAAATTTCTAGCCCAAAATGAGCTAGAAATTTGTTTATTCTAAGGCTTGGGCTAGGTCGGCTATCAGATCCTCGGCATTTTCAAGACCTATGCTAACTCTTATCAGCTCTTTTGTGATGCCAGCTTTGATGAGCTCTTCACTGCTTAGCTGCTGGTGAGTTGTCGAGGCTGGGTGTGTGATGAGCGACTTTGTATCGCCGATATTTACCACGATCTTAAAGAGTTTTACGCGCTCTAGCATCTTTTTTGCACGCTCAAAGCTATCAGTTTCAAAGCAAAATAGTCCATTTGCCATGCCATCTTTAAAGTATTTTTGCGCCTTTGCGTGATCTACGTTGTCAGCAAGCCCTGGGTATGCCACGCTTTTTATATGCTTGTGAGAGTTTAGAAATTTAGCCACTTTTAGGGCGTTTTGTGAGTGTCTCTCAACCCTAACAGCGAGCGTTTCAAGCCCTTGTATGAGCTGCCAAGAGTTAAACGGAGAGATCACAGCGCCGATGTCGCGCACGATAGCAAGTCTCATTCTTAGCGTGTAGATGTCAAAACGATCCGTCATATCAGCATAAACGATGTCGTGATAGCTCGCATCTGGGACATTAAAGTGCTCATATCTCTTGTTGCCTTTTAGCTTCTCGTTTAGGTGATTTGCGCTGACGACCACGCCTGCTAGGCTAAGACCTTGACCGCTCATATATTTGCTAGCGCTATGCACGCAAACATCGACGCCGTGGCGAAGTGGCTGAAAGATAATAGGCGTTGGCACGGTGTTATCAGTGATGCTGATGATGCCATATTTGTTTGCGATTTCTACGATTTTTTCGATATTTGGGATAGAAATTTGCGGATTTGAAAGCGTTTCAAAAAATATAGCCCTAGTTTTTTCGTCTATCAAGCCCTCCAGATCATCAGCAGTGTCGCTGTCAAAGACTCTAGCCTCTATGCCAAATCTCTTTAGCGTGTGCGTAAAAAGCACCGTCGTGCCGCCAGTAAATTTTCTTAGCGATGATGATATTATCGCCTGCTTGGGCTAAATTTATGATGCTGTAAAACAAAGCTGACTGACCGCTTGCCGTCGCTATCGCAGCGGCTCCGCCCTCAAGTGCAGCGACCCTTTTTCAAAGATATCTGTCGTTGGGTTGCTAAGCCTTGTGTAGATGTAGCCGTTATCTTTTAGATCAAACCTAGCAGCCGCGGTCTCGGCACTTCCAAAGTCATAAGCTGTGCTTTGAAAAATAGGCACAGCCATCGTGCCAAAGCCCTCGTTTGTGTCGTAGCCTACGTGGATCGCAGCGGTTTCTTGCCTCATTTTTGCTCCTTGTTTAAGTAATTTTGGCGTAAATTATACATTAGCAAAGCCAAAATTTAGGGGATAAAATCAAATTTTGATATAATTTGCCAAAAAAAAGGAAAAATTTGAACCAAGTCACGGACAAATTTAAGCGTGTAAAATATCTTCGTGCGCTAGAAAAATTTGCAAAATCAGCGATAAATGGACTAAAAAGAGATGACTTTGATGAGGCTGAGTTTCGCCAAAGAGTTGAGAAAAATGCGAAAGTCATCGAAAAAATAGAAGCTGTCTATCTTGATCAGCCATACTCAAAGGCGCTAGAAAATTTTATAAATTTGCTTATCAAAAATGCCCCAAAAGAGGAGCTTTTAAAGGCGGCAAATCTACTTGATAAGCTAAAAAATCAAAAGACATATAAAAAAGAGAAGCATAAAAATAAATTTAAGGATGAGGATTGAAAGTAGTTATTTTTGATATGGATGGCACGGTGATAGATAGCGGCGAGGCGATATATAAAACGGTAAATGAAGTAAGAGATGAGCTAAATTTGCCGCCACTTGAAAAGGAATTTATCATAAAAGCGATCAATGAACCAGGTAGAAATTTAGCCCTTGAGTTTTACGGTATCGACACGCCAAGCAGGAGCTTAAAAGAGGGTTTTGAAGAGAAATTTAAGAAATTTTACGATGAGTGTGCGACTACCTATGATGGCGTAAAAGAGCTTTTGCAAAAGTGCAAAGAGGCTCACTATAAGTTTGTTTTGGCAAGCAACGCACCACATGATACGCTAGAGAAAATTTTAAAGAAAAATGAAATTTATGAGCTATTTGACGAGGTTATCGGCGCTAGCAAGGAGATACCGCAAAAGCCAGATCCTGCGATGCTTCACCTAGCTGTTAGTAAAACTGGGGCTAGCAAGGCGATCTTTATAGGAGATAGCCTAAAAGACGAGCTGGCGGCTAAAAATGCAAATATGCCCTATGTGCAAGTTTGCTGGGGGTTTGGCGAGGAGAGCAAAACAGCGACCTATAATGCTAAAAACGTTAGCGAGGCTTGGGAGATAATATTAAATTTTTAACTTAGTTTTAATTGGCTATAATCTTAAGAAATTTTCAAAGAAACAGCGATGATAGATATATTTGAGGGCAGTGCGAGGGATAAATTTTATGACATTTTGTTTAACGCAAATGCCGTTTTGGTTAAAAACGAGATAGATAAAATTTTGAGAAATTTGTGGCTATGAGCGAGCTTTGCGAAAAGCATGGCGTTAATGAGGATGAGATCAGAAATTTTATAGCCTCAGAGCAAGATAAAATTTATAACGGAGTAAATGACCTATATATCGAGCTTAGCGGAGAAATTTTAAGCCAAAATGAGTAGAATTTTTGCGCTTGCGGCCTTGCTGGCCACTCTTCTTTTTGCAAAAGAGCCAAATTTTGACCCAAATTCGGTGCATACGTTTGAGCTTAAAAAAGATGAGTGGGCGCGCGTCTTTATAACCGAGAAAAAAACTCAAAAAGTTGAAACATTTGACTTTCGTTGGACGCTATTTGACAGCACAAATATCACTGTGCAAAGCTTTTTTAGGCGCTATCCAAGGCAGATGGTCTTTTCGCTAAGGCAAGGACAAAACACCTACATGCAGCGAGTTTTGCCTGATTTTATGATGCCACCAAATGAGAGCGTGAGCCTTTACATATCATTTATTGATTTTAGGGACAAAAAGGCGCATTTTAGGGTGGCGCTGCTAGATGAGAGCAAGCGTGTGGACGTGGGTTTTAGAGATCCGCACGAGGATAAATAGAAGGATAAAAATGGATAAAATCGATGAAATAATGAGCAAATTTATAAACGAGCTTGGCTACAAAGAGGCGTTTGAGATGTTTTTAAAGATAAGCTCAGGCAAGAAACTGCGCTCAAAACTTCTATTAAAAATCGCAGGTGAGAGTGAAATTTCACTTAAACTTTGCGCTATCATCGAGCTCATCCACCTCGCAAGCTTGCTACACGACGACGTCATAGACGAGGCAAATATAAGACGCGGCAAGCCAAGCATCAACGCACTTTTTGGCAGTAAAAACTCAGTCATGCTAGGTGACATCCTCTACTCAAAGGCTTATTTTGAGCTTACAAAATTTGATCCAAGCATCGCAGCTGTCGTTTCAGACGCGGTCAGCAAACTAAGCATCGGCGAGATGATGGATGTGAAAATGGCTGAAAATTTTAACGAAAACGAGCAAGAATATCTAAAGATGATTTATTATAAAACAGCTGTTTTGATAGAAGCTACGGCTATTTGTGGAGCAAAGCTAGCTGGCAAAGATAGTGAGAAATTTGGCATTTATGGCAAAGATTTAGGTCTTGCATTTCAGATCGTTGATGATATCTTAGACATAACTCAAGATGAAAAAACGCTTGGCAAACCAGCGCTTAACGACTTTGTCGAGGGCAAAACAACGCTTCCATACATTTATCTTTATAAGAGCCTAGATGAGTCTGGCAAAACAAAGCTTAGATCGCTTTGGGCAAAGAAGTTAAACGCTGACGAAATTTTGTGGCTAAAAGAAAATTTTGATAAAACTAGCTCGGTTAATAAAGCCATAAACGAGGCAAAAAGGCTTGGAAATGAAGCGATAGAAGCGATAAAAGAGTATAAAAACGCCGAGCTTGAAGGGATCATAAAAAGCATGATAGATAGGGAATTTTGATGCACTATTTAGACATAAGTTTTACATATAAAAATACTGATATTTCGGTCAGAGAAAAGCTTGCCTTTGATAGTGATGAGAAAAAAGAGCAAATTTTAAAGCTGATAAACTCAAACAAAAACATAAAAGAGAGCATGGTGCTAAACACCTGCAACCGCGTCGAGATCATAGCAAGTGTAGATGATGTAAAGGCTGCCACTGCTCATATCATCAGGTGTATGTCGATATTTTCAGGCGTTTTTGAAGATGAGCTTTATGAGAGAGCTGACATCTACGAAAACAGCGGTGCCGCCCACCACCTATTTGCTGTGGCAAGCTCGCTTGATAGCCTAGTCGTTGGCGAAACGCAGATAGTTGGCCAGCTAAAAAATGCCTTTAAATTTGCTTATGACAACAACTCGTGTGGCGAAGATATCAGTAAGATCATCCACTACGCATGTAAGTGCGCTGCCAAGGTTAGAAACGAAACTCGAAATTTTAAAAACCCAATCTCAGTTTCAAGTGTCGCCGTAGCAAAAGCAAAAGAAATTTTGGCACGCTTGAGGGCAAAACGGCTATCGTCGTGGGCGCTGGCGAGATGGGCGAGCTAGCAGCAAAGCACCTCATATCAAGCGGCGCAGAGGTGATCATTATAAACAGAAGCTCCGAGCGCGTTGAGCAGTTAGTTGATAGCCTAGGAGATAACGCGAGCTGGGATAGCATATTAAAACTAAAAGAATACGTAAATAACTACGATCTCATCTTTTCAAGCACCGCAGCCCCACACGCCATCATCACAGGAGAGATCATCGAGCCAAGAGAATTTCACAGATACTTTTTTGATATCGCCGTGCCAAGAGATATCGATCTTTTAAACACAGAGCTTATCAGCGTCTATACGGTTGATAGCCTAGAGGAGATCGTGCGTAAAAATTTAGCCCTAAGAGAGGAGCAGGCGCAAAAAGCCTACTCGATCGTCGGTCAAGATACGAGCGAGTTTTTAAAGACTTTAAAAGAAGATATGAGCGTGCCTCTTATAAAATCAATCCGCAAGCAGGCTGAAATTTGCGCTAAAAATGAGTTAGAAAAGGCGATAAAAAAGGGCTATTTAAAGCATAGCGATTACGATGAAGCGCAAAAGCTCATCCATCAAGTCTTTAAGGCATTTTTGCACCAGCCAACGATGAAGCTAAAAGGGCTTGCAGACGAGGAGAGAGCTAGCGAGCTTTCAAACGGAGTTAAATTTTTATTTGACATAAAAGATGAACAAAATTTTCAAGCAGGAGATATAGATGAAATTTAGGTAAATTTTACGCCCCAACGACCAAAGAAGCGCCAAAAGATGCATCTTTACCAAGCCATCAGTTTTTGATAAGAGGTGGCTTTGTCGAGCAGATCGGCTCTGGGCTTTATAACTATCTGCCGCTTGGAAAGATCATGCACGATAAAATTTCACGCGTGGTAAAAGAGGAGATGAACGAGGCTGGCGCGCTAGAGGTGAGCTTTAGCGTGGTCACTTCAGGCGAGCTTTGGAAGCAAAGTGGTCGCTACAATGTCTTTGGCAAGGAGCTTTTGCGCTTTAAAGATAGAAAGGATAATGACTTTGTTATAAGCCCGACAAACGAAGAGGCAGCCGTTGCTTTGGTGCGTGGCAAGGTGACTAGCTACAAGCAGCTGCCGCTAAATTTATACCAGATAAACACTAAATTTCGTGATGAGGCAAGACCACGCTTTGGCTTGCTAAGAGGACGCGAATTTACGATGAAAGATGGTTATAGCTTTCACTCGAGCAAAGAGGATCTTAAGCGCGAGTTTGACCTTATGGAGGCAACTTATAGTAAGATTTTTACCCGTTTGGGGCTAAATTTTAGAGCTGTTGAGGCTGATAGCGGAGCCATAGGAGGAAGTGGCAGTAAAGAATTTATGGTGCTTGCAAGTAATGGTGAGGACGACATACTTTGCTGTGAGGCCTGCAGATACGCTGCAAACGTCGAGGCTGCAAGACGCAAACCAAGAGTTAGCGAGGCTGAGGCACCAGAGGCGGACGCAGCTAAATTTCTAACGCCAAATACAAAAACGATAAAAGATGTGGCGGAGTTTTTTAAAGTTAGCGAGTTTTACTGCATAAAAGCTGTTATGAAAAAGGCGATTTATGAGGATAAAGAAGAGGTCGTGGTCTTTTTCGTAAGGGGCGATGATGAGCTTCAAGAGACAAAGGCGCAAAATGCTTGCAAGGCGCTAGAGCTTGTCGATGCTAGCGAGGCTGACGTGGCAAAGGCTGGGCTTGTGGCTGGATTTTGCGGGCCAGTTGGGCTAAAGGATGTTAAATTTTTCATAGATAACGAGCTAAGGGGCGCAAACAACATGATATGTGGCGCTAACGAAAAAGACTATCACTTTGTCGGCGTTAGTGTTAGCGGATTTAACGAAGAGAGATTTAAAGACCTTATAAAGGTAAAAGAGGGCGATAAATGCCCAGTTTGTGGCGGAAATTTAAAGCTTAGCAAGGGCATAGAAGTCGGTCATATCTTTCAGCTAGGCGATAAATATTCAGCTGCGATGAATGCGACATATCTTGACGAAAACGGCAAGGCTAAGCCATTTTTGATGGGCTGCTACGGCATCGGCATAAGCAGGCTTATCGCTGTGATGATAGAGGCTAGCCACGATGAGAAGGGCTGCATCTGGAAAAAGAGTGTGCGCCGTTTGATGTGGAGATCATCATCTCAAATTTAAAAGATGAAGCAGGTGTGAAATTTGCATTTGAGCTTTACGAGAGCCTTAAAAAAGCTGGTGTTAGCGTCATCATCGATGATAGAAACGAGAGATTTGGCGTTAAGATGAATGATTTTGAGCTTATCGGATTTCCTTACGCGCTGCTCGTGGGTAAAGAATTTGCAAATGGTAAGGTCGAGTTTATAACAAGAGATGGGCTAAGCAAAGAGGCGATAGAGGCAAACGACGCCTTTAGAAAGATAAAAGAAAGCTTATGAGATTTTTCGCATTTTTGTTTTTTTTGATTGAAGCGGTGTTTATCTATCTTTTTGTAGATAAATTTGGCTTTTTAAACTACTTTCTTGAGGTGCTGGTCTCTGGATTTGTGGGCATCGCACTTCTTTTTAATGCTGGATTTTCTAGTTTAAATTCGCCTCAAGTGGCGTTTAAGAGCTTTCTTGGCGGAAATTTATTTAGTCAGCTAGGGCTTAGTTTTGGCGGAGCGCTGCTCTTTTACCAGGGATTTTGACAGACATTTTTGGTATCGCCGTGGTCGTTTTTTCTTTAGTGTTTAAAAAAAATGTAGCGAAAAATGAGAGCTATCAGGAGTTTAAATTTCAAAATTTTAGCGAGCAGGGCAGTAAAAAAGATGATGGCGAGATCATCGACGTTGAGGTCATCGAAGAGCCAAAAAGAGTAAATTAGGAGAGATGATGAAAGAGATAAAAATAGCAACTAGAAAGAGCATCTTAGCACTTTGGCAAAGCGAGCATATCAAGGCTAGGATCGAGGCGCAGCACAAAGGCGTGAAGGTCGTGCTTGAGGGTATGAAGACAAAGGGCGACGTAATCCTTGACACGCCACTTGCAAAGATCGGCGGCAAGGGGCTTTTTACAAAAGAGCTTGAAGATAGCATGCTAAAAGGCGAAACTGACATCGCCGTACATAGCCTAAAAGATGTGCCAGTAGTCTTTCCAGAAGGGCTTAAACTAGCGGCTATTTGCTCACGTGAGGATACTAGAGATGCGATGATAAGTGAGAAATTTGCTAAATTTAGCGACCTACCGCACGGCGCAAAGGTTGGTACAACGAGCCTGCGCCGAAAGATGCAGCTACTTATCATGAGGCCTGATCTTGAGATCATCGCGCTTCGAGGTAATGTGCAAACTAGACTTAGAAAGCTAAAAGAGGGCGAATTTGACGCGATCATTTTGGCGATGGCTGGCATAAACCGCCTAAATTTAAAGGCTGAAGTGGCGCACATCTACACATTTGGCTTTGACGAGATGATACCTGCGATGGGTCAGGGCGCTCTTGGCGTCGAGGCTAGAGATGAGAAGCAAATTTTAGAGCAGATTGACTTTTTAAACGACGAAAATGCAGTTATAGAAACGACCATAGAGCGTGACTTTGTAAGCGTTTTGGAGGGCGGCTGCCAAGTGCCAATAGGCATAAGCGCAAGGCTAAAGGAGATGAAATTTCTATCGATGCGATCGTTGGCCTGCCTGATGGAAGCGAGTTTATAAAAGATAGCTTAAAGACTAACAAAGATAAATTTCAAAGCGTTGGCAAGGAGCTAGCGCAGTAAATTTATAGAAAAAGGGGCGAGAGAGCTTTTAAAGCGCGCTGAAGAGATGGCATAGAGCGTGTTTGAGCTAAATTTTAAAGCAAAAGCCCTAAGTGCTACCAAAAATAGCAAAGACAACTACTACATGATCGGTCTTGCAGACGACAAATATAACTACAAAAACTACATAATCTTTCAAAGACCGATCACACTAAAAAAGGGCGACGACGAAAACGCCGAGATAAACGGCCTATACGCCGAGTGTAACGGCGACATTTGCTACAACGCTTGCAAGCGGGTTAAGATCACTGATAAAACTATCATTTTTGAGGTGCAAGATAGTCTCATTTGCGTAGATACCGAGGGTGTAAAGCTTAATGAGCGCTTTATGAAATATAGCAAAGAGATATTTGGCGAGCTGTTAGAGTAGTTTTAAATTTAATAATTTGCTTGCTTTGCCGCCATTTTTTAGCCGAGATGATAGAGCATAAATTTATTATCTTTGCGATAAAAATAGACAATAAACTAAACGCCACACAAACTGCCTTTGCGTGCAATAACAAAATATTATCATCGCCTTTTTTATCAAATTTTAGCTATCATCTTTAAAAATTTAAGGGAAAAATATGGACTACATCAAGCTTTTAAAAGATAACGGCCTACTTAGGGTGATTGAGGAGCCAGTAGATATCGACCTAGAGATCGCGCACGCTAGCTACATCGAGGTCAAGCGCGATGGCTCACAAGCACTTCTTTTTACAAACCCAGTCTGCAAAAAAACTGGGCGTAAATTTGCCCCAGTGCTTACAAATATCTACGGCTCAAAAAGGGCGCTTGAGCTGATATTTGGCGTGCAGCCTGATGAGATAGCGGCTGAGATAGAAAAGCTTTTAAAGCCCAAAAAACCTGAGAATTTCAAAGAAAAGCTTGACTTTTTAGCCTATCTTTTTAGCATGAGAAAATTTTTACCAAAAGGCTAAAGGGCGAGGGTGAGTGCCAGCAGGTCAAATTTATGGGCGAGCAGGCCGATCTTTTGAGCCTGCCTGCGCTAAAGACCTGGCCGCATGACGGAGGCGCTTTTATCACGATGGGGCAGGTCTATACGCAAAGTCTTGACGGCGCGCTGCAAAATTTAGGCATGTATAGACTGCAAATTTATAATAAAAATCGCCTTGGCATGCACTGGCAGATACACAAAGACGGCGCAAATTTCTTTCACGAGTATAAGCGTGCAGGCCGTAAGATGCCAGTCTCTGTGGCGATCGGCGGCGATCCACTCTACATCTGGTGCGGTCAAGCGCCACTGCCAAAGGGCGTCTTTGAGCTGCTACTTTACGGCTTTATCCGCAAAGAGCCAGCCAAGCTTGTAAAGTCGCTAACTAATGAAATTTACGTCCCGCACGACGCTGACTACGTGATAGAGGGCTTTGTTGATACGACTAAGAGCGAGCTTGAGGGTCCATTTGGCGATCACACTGGCTTTTATACGCCAGTTGAGCCATTTCCAGTGATGGAGGTTACGGCGATAACTAGCAAGCAAGACCCCGTATTTCACGCGACCGTGGTTGGCAAGCCGCCGCTTGAGGATAAGTATATGGGCTGGGCGACTGAACGCATTTTCTTACCACTTTTGCGAACGACCGTGCCAGAGCTACTAGACTACAACATGCCTGAAAATGGCGTCTTTCACAACCTTATCCTAGCCAAGATCAACGCCCTTTATCCAGCGCACGCAAAGCAGGCGATGCACGCGTTTTGGGGAGTTGGGCAGATGAGCTTTGTAAAGCATGCTATTTTCGTGGGTGCTGATGGGCCTGTGCTTGAGGACTACGACAAATTTGCAAGCTTTGTGCTTGATAGATTTGGCAGTGAAAGTGTGCTGATAAGCCAAGGTGTGTGCGACCAGCTCGATCACGCCAGTCCAAACTCGTGCTTTGGTGGCAAGCTAGGCATCGACGCGACGCAAGACTTTTGTAATTTTAGCCCTGAGGTCTTAAGCGACGACGAGCTTTTGGCTAAATTTCAAAGCGTTTCGCCAAATGTTAAGGAGCTTAGGCAGTTTAAAAAGCAGAGTAAAACGCCTATTTGTGTGATTAAATTTGAAAAAGAAAGCCCTGTAAAAGAGCTATTTTCTAAACTTTTGGAATTTAGAGAATTTTTCAAGCTTCTAGTCGTCGTAGATATGCAAAACTACCTAGAAAATCCATATATGCTGCTTTGGCGCGTGACAAATAACATAGATGCTTTGCGTGATATCTACATAGATGGCGAAAATTTCTGCGTTGATGCGACGAGCAAGAGTGAGCTAGAGGGATATACTCGTGGCTGGCCTATGCAAACTGACTGTGAGCGTGAAGTGGTGGCAGATCTAGTGAAGCGAGGCATAGTAAAAAATGAGCCAGAGCTGTTTCATAAAATTTGAGATATTTGGGTAGGGTCGTAGCTTAGTGGCTTTGGCATGCTCGTTCGCAAAAGCGGCAAGAAAATGCGCTTAGTCGCCCAAACTATTTACTTATATTCAAGCGTCCACTTGCCGGTCGCAGTCTTGTGAAATGCTAGCCCTATTTGCTGGCCGTCTCCATCGCTAAAAATGGCTCGATCGGCGCATAAAGCCAGCGTGATCGCTCAAGTTCGCTCTTGGCCGTATATGCAAAGCTCTTGATCATTAAGCTTTAAATTTGATTTAGCATTTTGGCTTGATAAAATTGCTTTTAAATTCAAAAGATTGGTTTTTGTGCTTAAAAATGGCTTAGTTTAAGGCTATTTTTATACTTCGACATAAATTTTTTGCTAATTTTGTGAAAATTTCTAGTTAAATTTATCTGTTTTATCTGGGGTTTTGGTTGGCTTAGTTGGCTTAGTTGGCTTAGTTGGCTTAGTTGGCTTAGTTGGCTTAGTTGGCTTAGTTGGCTTAGTTGGCTTAGTTGGCTTAGTTGGCTTAGTTGGCTTAGTTGGCTTCAGTTGGCTTAGTTGGCTTAGTTGGCTTAGTTGGCTTAGTTGGCTTAGTTGGCTTAGTTGGCTTAGTTGGCTTAGTTGGCTTAGTTGGCTTAGTTGGCTTAGTTGGCTTAGTTGGCTTAGTTGGCTTAGTTGGCTTAGTTGGCTTAGTTGGCTTAGTTGGCTTGAAAACTACACCGAAAACTACACCAGCAAACACAAATTTTTAAATTTAGCACTTCAAATTTCTTAAAATACTAAAAATAATATGCAAAAATTTACGTAAAATAATATGATTTTGCCTTGTGAGAGATAAAATTTGGAGTAAGAGACAAGTGAAAATTAAATTTGATCTGTTATGTGAGCATAAAAACATCTAAATTCAAAAGATCAGAAGTGTAAAAACTTTTCAATTTAATAAAGTTAGCAGATTACAGGTGCGTTTTTTAAAAAAGATATGCTATGCCAGCTTTTGGTAAATCAAGCGTTTAAAATAACTTATTTTTGTTTTTTAGAAAAATTATAAACCCTAAATACAAGATTTAAAATCGCACGAGTGCCATAATGCTTTAAATTTGACGTAGTAAATTTCAGCTTACAAATTTACTAGGCCTACTTTCAAAACATGCTCTTTTAGGCTGCTTGGTATCTCGCCATTTTCAAGCGCCATTAGCTCGCTTGCTCTTAAGACATAAAAGTCTTGCAAGCTTCTGTTTTCACTTTTCTCAAGCTTTTTTGCTAGTGTGTCAAAGATATAAAACTCCGCTTCATTGCTAGCTAGCAAAAAGTCAGCCCCACTATCAAATGCTGCAAAAATTATCTTACTAGCAAGCTTGCAAGCTAGCTCTTCATCAGCCTTTAAAAGATCATATCCACAAGGCGTTTTGGCGTTTAGCTCTATAAAATTTGCCTTGTATGCGCTTAAATTTGCTGGCAGTCTGTCTTTTATAGCTATCTTAAACTCTTTAAATTTACTAAGTTTTTCTATCTTTTTAAGCTCGTTTCATATTTTGGCGCAGCTTTTATGCCTAAAATTTCTTTGAAAAATCTAATCGTCTCGCTATAAATTTCGCTACCTTCAAAGAGCAAATCATCAAGCTCGCAGGCTATCAAAACGCCGTTTTTACCGCCAACTAGCTTTAAAATTTCATCGTTTTTCTCGTTTTTGTAAAGATGATGAGCTAGCATTATCGCGGCAGCTCCTATAAAATTTGGCTCATACTCTCTCACAAAATCAGCGTAAAAATAGGGCTTAAAGCTAGCGTAAAGCTCTTTGTCAGCTCTTTTGCAAAAGCTAGCAAATGGCTCAAATTTCGCCCAAAAGTCATCATCATTTATGGCAAGGTCTAAAACCGCTCTTTTTTCATCAAGTGGGGCTATACAAAGCTCGTCTCTAAATTTTTGAGCTAAATTTGCAAGTGGCTGAGCGGTACTAACTACGACGTCATTTACCTTGACAAAGCCTTCAAATGGGCTAAAGTAGGGGTCTATGCTCTTTACGTGGGCAAAAAGCTCGTTTAAGTTTGCAAAGTCTGAAATCTCTAAAAAATAGGGCTTAAAATGTGCCAAAACATCTCTTTTTACGTCAAATCTAAAAATCTCAACTCTTTGCATCTGTATCCTTTTTTTGGGCTTATTTTATCCTAATTTTAAAAGGAGTTTCATTATAATAGCTCAATGGATAAAGAAAATTTTACGATTGCATGCTTTAGTAACGCATATATCGGCGATGACGCGGCGGTTGCCGGCAAAATGGTCTTTAGCAAGGACATTTTTGCGCAAAATTCGCACTTTAAGCTTGGCTGGCTAAGCCTTAAAGAGATCGGCTACAAGGCGATGATCGTAAATTTTCAGATACGATCGTGATGAATGCAAAGCCAAAGTTTGCCCTTCTAGGACTTAGTCTGCCAAAGAGCTTCACGCCGCGCCAGATCAGCGAGCTAAGTAGGGGCATAAATAGGGCGTGCGAGGAGTTTGGCGTAAAGATAATCGGCGGTGACACGATAAGTAGCCCCCTTTAAACATAAGCGTTAGCGTGATCGGCGAGCTAAAGGGCAGGGCAGTGCTTAGAAAAAATGCTAAATTTGGCGATCTAGTTGCATTTACAGGTAAGCTTGGAGGCAGCCAAAAGGGGCTAAACTCGCTTCTAAGACTGGCTCAAATTTCAAAAAACTCACGCTTTAAAAAGCCTATCTTAAGAGATAAATTTTTTTACAAAGCAGCTCATCTTATAAACTCCGCCATGGATATCTCAGATGGGCTAAGTACCGACCTTGGCAAGCTTTTAAAGGCTAGCAAAAAGGGCGCTAAATTTACAAAAAAACTAAGCAAATTTTGAGCTTAGTAGCGGTGAGGAGTACGAGGTTTTATTTACCTTTAGTCCTAAAAATTTAAGCGCTATCAAAAGGATCGCCGCAAAAACTAGGACAAAGATCAACATCTTTGCAAAAATTTCACACAAAAGGTTAAGACAAAATGCAAGAAGCCACCACTTTTAAGCCGCTCTATGCGCTTACTCATGCGCCCATCGAGGCATATTTTTCTAAAATTTCAGATGATTTTGTCGTGCGCGAGATACCGCTTTATGAATTTAGTGGTGACGGCGAGCACTTGATCGTTGAAATTTCTAAAAAAGATATGACGACAAGCGACGCTTTGCACGCCTTAAGCGAGGTTACAGGGGCTAAGATGCGTGACTTTGGCTATGCTGGGCTAAAAGACAAGCAAGGCATGACGACGCAGTTTATCTCGATGCCTCGTAAATTTGAGAGCGCGCTTGCAAACTTTAGCCATGAAAAGATGAAAATTTTAAATTTAAACGTGCATAAAAACAAGCTTCGCATCGGACATCTAAAGGGTAATAGTTTTTTTATCCGCCTAAAAAGGTGCTGCCAAGTAGTGCTAAAAAGCTTGAGCAGGCCTTTGTCAGCATCGATAAAATGGGCTATGCAAACTACTTTGGCTACCAGCGTTTTGGCAAATTTGGCGACAATGCTGTAACTGGCCTTGAGCTACTTAAAAATGGCACGATAAATGGTAAAAAGAGCAAAAATGTAAAGCTAAATGACTTTTTGATCTCAGCCTATCAAAGCGATCTTTTCAACCGCTATCTTAGCAAAAGGGTTGAAATTTCAAGGTTTGTAAGCGACTTTAGCTTAAGCGAGCTAGGTGAAATTTATAAAAAATTTAGCAAAGAAATTCTCCAGGCGATGAAGGCGCAGGAGAGCTTTTTAAGCTTTTGCCAGGAGAGGTCTTGGGGCACTATCCGTTTGGCAAGCTCTTTTTGTGTGAAAATTTGGATCAAGAGGTGCAAAGATTTACTAAGCGCGATATCACAAGCCTTGGACTTATAGTCGGTGCAAAGGCCTATGAGGCAAGCGGCGTGGCAAAAGAGCTTGAGGATGAAATTTTCGCTGAGGCAGTTTTGCATACTTCAAAGATCGCTGGCTCAAGGCGCTTTAACTGGGCGTATTTAGAAAATACAAGCTACAAATACAACGAAGAAAATGCTCATTTTAGCTTAAATTTCACACTTCAAAAGGGCTCATACGCCACGGTTGTGTTAGAAGAAATTTTGCATAAAAATATATTTGAGTAGGGTAAATTTTCGGACTTTCCTCTTTTGCGTAGTGCAAAAGCGACCGCTTACCGTGCCAGAGCGAAATTATAGCGGTTTTTGCTTAATTTTCTAGCCTTAAAAATTAAACTTTGCGTTTTAATTATTTTCTTTATTTATAAGGAAGATTTGCAGACAAAAAGTGATTTTATAGGGAAAATGCTCTGAGTAAATATTTGGCGTATGTTTTATCAGAGATCGCATAAATTTTTATCTCAAAGCGCAATAAATTCAGCATTATTTATAGGTCGCAAATCGTACAAGTCCCCAAATTTCTCCATTATCTCGTGAGTAGCCTCCATAAAAGGCTCACAGCCAAAGTGCGGCACTACGCAAAAATCAACCAAATTTAATCCTGTAAAATCACTCATGTTTACACTACTTTTATCCATAAGCGTAGCATATCTCGTGTCTGGTGCGGCCACGATCGCCCCTGCTGACTCACCGACGTAAATTTTACCAGCTTTAACCGCGTTTTTTATAGCTTGTTCGGCGCACGATTTTCGCAGCTCATTAAGCAGATAAAATGTATTTCCGCCGCTTACATAAATGATGTCGCACTTATTAATAGTAGCTAAAATTTTATCATCTGCAACACAAAACTCATCACATTCAGAAATCTGCGTAACCAAGTTTTTAACACAAGAAATATCAATACGAGTCAGCTTCGCACCAAATTTTCCAAAATTTTTACCGCTTCATCTACGTAAAAATTCACCTCTTCAAATTTTGCTGCCGTATCGATAAAAGCAACATGCTTACCTTGAAAATCTACCACTTCATTGATCTTGCTCGCAACCTCCGCGAAGTAGGAGCAAAGAAAAATATTTGCCATTCCTTTATTCCTTTTAAAAGATATTTAAATTTAAGAGCCAATTATATCCGAAAATAAGCTTAAAAGATCCGCATTTTGCTGTCGCTCACAAGCTTCCCATATCTTGCACTACAGCTTAGGATTTAGAGATTTATATGGTTTGTATTTTTAGTATACATGGTTGAGTAAGTAAAATTTAAAATTTTAATTATGAATTTGAATGCAAAAATTTAAGGCAAAGTATCGCAATATTTTTTAAGAGTTTTTTCTCTTGTGATCGCAACTTCAAGTAGAAACAACGTAAAAATTTAGCGAAGATAAGAGATATAATCTATCAAGCCAAATTTTTACTAGTTTTATAAAGATAGATTTAAAAGGGTTGCTGGCTAAATTTAGCTGGTTTAAATTTAAAAAGGTCTAGCCGGAGCTAGACCTAAAAACATTAAATTTAAGAGCTAAAAACTTAAGTTCTAAAGACGCTTAGTTTTGTATTTAGCGCATCTGTCATCTTATTTAGATGCTCAGCTGCAGAAGCTATCTCTTCGACGCTTCTAGCATTTTCAGATGAAATTTGATTGATCTCTGAGATGCCATCCATGATCTCATTTACATTCTTACCAGTTGCGATGTAGTCTTGCATAGTCTTATCAGACATCGCTATGGCGTTATTCATCGTTGCGCTCATATCATTTATCGTCTTTTCAACGTCGCTTGCCACATGGGTTAGCTCTTGAATTTGTTTAGAGTTGATACCCATTTGCTCGCTGCTATCATTTATCGCTTGAACGATAACATTGATAGTTGCGTTTATCTCTGTTAGAGATTTTTGAGTTCTCTCAGCTAGCTGTCTAACCTCGTCAGCTACGACTGCAAAGCCACGTCCATGCTCGCCTGCTCTTGCCGCTTCAATGGCAGCGTTTAGAGCTAGTAAATTTGTCTGATCTGCGATGTCGTTGATAACAACAAGGACTGATTTTACCTGCTCAGCGTCACGGCTAAGCTGCTCGATCTTGCCAGCCATTTGATTTTCTACATTAGCAGAGTCTATGATCTGAGATGATAGAGATCTGATAGCCTCAGTAGCTGTTTTTATATGAGTGCTTGCCTTTTGAAGGTCATCTTTACCAGCTTGAGCTATTGAAAGTGACTCTTTCATGCTTTCTTGCATAGACTTGCATCTTTGATTTGTCTCTTCAACGATCTGGGTTGATTCTTCTACGCGTTTGCCTGTTTGAAGAGATGTAGAGCTTAGCTCATTTGCAACTGAGCTGTTTTCGCTTGAAAGGTTTTTGGTGTCGCTTATAAGCACTCTTATGCGCTCTATGAAGTTATTTATATCATTGCTTATTTTAGCTATCTCGTCTTTGCCGTAGATTGGGATTTTAAGAGTAAAGTCAGATGTTATAGCATTTAAATTTGCCCTAGTCTATCGATAGGATTTGCAACTAGCTTTTTAAGCAAGAAGATAGATACCATGATAAGAAGCAATGTAACTATAATGCTTGCGATGATGAAGTTTTTACTAACAACCTTTTGAGGTGTTAAAAAGTCATCAGTAACAGCTGAGCCAAGCACGATCCAGTTAAGCTTATCAAATGGCTCAAAAGCAACCACTCTCTCAACTCCATCAACATTTATGAGTTTGACACCTTCTTTAGTTTTTACTATGTCATCAACTACATCTTTTAGCTGACCTTCTGGTGCTTTGCCAGCTAGTTTTGGGTGGATGTCATAGACATTTGTCTTTGTATTAAAGATAGAGAAGTAGCCACGCTCGCCTAGCTTCATTTGTGCCATTGTCTTTTGAAGATCTTCTAGGCCTTCAGTGAAGTCATAACCTATAAATAAAACCGCTACAACTTCGCCGTTTTGAATGACTGGCTCATAGACACACATATAGTTTCTACCAAAAATATTTAAAGCACCCACATATGTCTCTTTGTTCATCATCTTTGGATAGATCGTTTTATTTAGCATACCAAGTGCTCTACTGCCATCATCTAGTAAAAGTGAGGTAGATACAGCAGCAAATTCATTGCCTGATTTTGCAAAGATGGTTGGGATACCGCCGTTTGTTAGCTTTTTGATCTTATCAGAAATTTTCATGGTTGTTATTTAGCACGCCCATTTTGTCTGAGATAAGCTCTACAGCATCGTCATTTTCTGTTTTTATGGTTTGGCTAGTGGCTCTTATGTTGCCTAAAGCCTCTTTTAAGATATGCATATATAGTTTTGCATTATCTTCGTTATCTTCATCAAATAGCTCAACCGTATCCATTGCAAGTGAAACGTTTTGCTGGATAGTTGTTTCTACTCCCTCCTTGATCTCACGCTCTAAGACATGTGATATAAAAAATACAAAGCAAGCCATACAAATGGCAAGAACTAAAGCGATGATCGCTGAGACCTTGACTAAGATGCTACGCAAATTCATCTATATCCTCCTTGGTTTAGATTTTAAGGGTTTATTATACAAATTTTTTCTCGTAAAACATATAGAATTTTGGGGAAAAATAACAAATTTTAAATTTTTGTTTGCTTTGTATTTATAATTATAACTTTTATGAAACTGGAGTAAAAATTTATAAAAAATTGCTATTTAAATTTAGCTTTTTAAGCAAAATTTACTAGTTTGGCAAAAGCAAGAATTTTGCGCTTTTGAGGGATTAAAATTTAAATTTGTATTGTTTTGTTGATTTGTCGTCTATTTTATTAGATTGGTTTAAGGTTTAAAGCAAAATAACAAAAAAGTGAAATTTGGAGCGTTTTGCTTTTGTTTTTGTAAAGAAATTTTAAAAAGATTAAATAAAAAAATTAATTTTATACCAAGTTGTGACAAAATTTAGGCTCAAAAATCAAAAAATTTTTAGATAAATTTATAAAATTTGATGAAAAATTTGGTCGCAGGGTAAATTTATATATTTTTAAATATAATCATGCTCTGGCACGGTAAGCGGTCGCTTTTGCATCTTGCAAAAGAGGAAAGTCCGAGCTGCGATAAGACAAAGTTCCATCTAACGGATGGCTAGGGAAACCTAAGGGATAGTGTAACAGAAAGCAAACTTCCGCCTTGGCGGTAAAGGTGAAACGGCGGGGTAAGAGCCCACCGGCGCGCTTGGTAACTTGCGTGGCCATATAAACCCAACTTGCAGTAAGAAGGGATGGTTTTGGTCTTATATTAAAACCCTTCGCTAGAGCTTGTTTGTAAAAGCAAGCGTAGATAAATGATCGCTCAAGACAGAACTCGGCTTAACGCCGTGCCTCCCTTAAATTTAGAGGTAAATTTCAAGTAGTTAGCAGTTGGTAAATTTGAAATATTTTCAAGACGAAACCGGCAAATATGCCGTGCCTTGAAAGTTTGGTATTAGATTAGTTTTTTACGTATTTTTGAGCTTTTTGTAGTTTTGTAAGCTCATTTTGGATGTGTGAAGATTTAGTTTTAAAAAGCTCTATCGCACCGCCAATTAGCGCTTGTGCTTCTTGAGCCGAAGCTAAGCTTTTAAACATATCTTCGCTAAAGCTTTGTGATAGTGCAGCTAGCTTTCTTGTATCTTCGTTTATTAACGCTAGCTTAAATTCATTGATCCAGCTATTCACCTGATGTTACCTCCCTCCATGCTTCTGATAACTGCTTTACGACATTTGTTACTTCATTTAGCGCGTTAATATCATTTTGGATATTTGCCATAGCAAGAAGCTGCATCTGTCTTGTATAAAGTCCGCTAAGATAGTGAGCTACGTCGCCTTGAGAATAATCAAGCGAGTTTAAAAGCTCGACAAAGATAGCGTTTGCTCTGTTTATATAATAGACTTTTTCTCTATATCTCCAGCTTCGATCGCTTTTTTTGTGCGAAATATAAATTTTAAAATTCCGTCATAAAGCATTTCTATTAATTTAGTCGGGGACTCGATGCCCCCGAAACTCGACTGTGCGTATGCACTATATGCACTTTGATTCATTTTTCTCTCTAGTTCTTATTGTTTAGCTCAGCATCTATCATTGATTTTAGTGTAGCAAACTGATTTTCTAAACTTGCGATGATAGAGTTATACTTGATGAAGCGCTCTTGCATTGTTGTATATTTCTCATCTAAAAGCTTTTGAGTGCTCTCTTTGTTTTTAGTGATAGACTCACTCTCATCTTTTAGCTGATTTTGCATAGCGATCATCGTACCTTCTTTACCAACAGCGCCATCAAGCATCTTAGCTAGCTTTGTAAATAGACCATCGGTTTTTTTAGTCACTGGATTTACAGTGGCTTCGCTCATACCAAGAGTTGCTAGTGCAGAAGCCTTGCCTTTTACTTCGATATTTTCGCCATCGCTTCTTTTTAAGATGATCCTCTTGCCACTTTGATCAAGGCTAGCTGTGACACCGTCTATACCAGCGTCATTGATGGCTTGTTGAAGCTTTAGAGCGTTGTCCTCAACTGTCCCGCCAGCTGCGGTTGAAAATATAACTGACTTACCATTTATCGTTAGATCGCCAGCTTGGATATTTAACGCACCTGCGCTAACGGTTGAGTTACCCATGTAACTTATCGGCTCGGTCTTGCTTGAACCCATGAAAATTTCTGAATTTCTTCTGGATCTTTGCTAAGAGCTGCGTTAAATTTGTTTAGATCAAGCTGAAGCTGACCGTCTTTATCTGGTACTATGCCAAATTTACTTAGCGCTTTACCTTCGCTATCTTGACCATTTACTAGACGTCCGATGTTTGATCTAAGGCTTGAAATTTCACTCACACCTTGAAAAGTACCAGCACCTTTTTCTTCGTCATATTTTGTAGCGATCTCAAGGTTCATAGTCATTAGGTTGTAGTCTTTTATAAACTCTTCAACCGCTTTTACGACCTCTTCAGTGTTTTGAGAGATGCTGACATTTGTCTTGCCAGTCTCATTTAGCGTGATATTTACACCCGGTCTTAGATCATCAAAGCTATTTTTGCTTCTTTTGATATTTACGCCGTTATATGTAAATTCTGCATCTTGCGCTTTTAGAATTTTATTTTTCTCCAAATTTGATGTCATCTTTGGCGTGCCATCAGGATTTGTTAGCGCTGTGCCGTGCTCGTCTGTGTCTTGAAACTGTGTATCATCCCAGCCAAGCTTGTCTAAAACGCCAGCAGTGTCGTTTGAAAATTTTGATAGTCTGTGTAGCGCCAGTGCTGCCTGATTGAAGCATTATTTGATTTGGTTTATCGCCACCAACATTTAAAATTCTAGCTTGCAACTTGCCGCCACTTACGTCATTTATCTTATCGACGATATCTTGATAGGTTGTCGATCTTGTCACACCGATAGAGAATTTTTGCCCATCGATCTCAACGTCAAACGAGCCAGTATTTGTCGCACCCACCATGCTTGAAGAATTTTGAAATTCGTGCTTTGAAATGTATCTTTTTGAGCAAGTTTTTGCACGTCGATACTAAAGCTTTGTACGCTAACGCCGTTTGCAGCAGAAGCTGTGACGCTTTTGCCAGCGTTATTTGTATTTCTTTTTAGATAAAGTGCCTCGCCGCCAAGTGTTTTACCACTAACATTTACGTTGCTAACAAGAGTTTTTAGAGCCGCAAGGTCCTTTTGCTTAAGCTCATTTTTCTCAAGCCTTGTTGTAAGTGGCTTGATCTGTCCAGCCTCATCAGCCTCTTTTAGTTTCTTGATAAGCTCATCGTTTAGGCCGCTATTTTTTGTACCGATGCCTAAATTTGTTACGTTACCTACTGCCATTTTTAACTCTCCTTGTCAAAAAGTATTCCGATACTTTCTTTGAAATACTCGCTGATTTTTATAGCTTCTTTGCTCGGAAGCTGTGTTATCTCTTCGCCTGTTTTGGCGTCTTTTACTTGTACTACCATTAAATTTAACTTCTCGTTGTAAGCAAATCTTACATTAGTATCGAGCTGTTGCATCTGATAGTTTAGCCTATCAGTGACCTCTCTTGTCTTTCTAGCAAGATCCTCGTTGCTAAGTCCGTCAAGCTCGTTAGCATCCTTTGATTTGCCGTTTTTATCGGCATTTACTTTGACATCAGAGTGCTCGATTGGTCTGCTGTCTATCTGACGCTGAGCCGACGTGCTCATGCTTGCATCAAGTGTTTGATTTGCCGCTGCTTTGAAAATTTCCATAGTTTTACTCCTTAAAACTTACGCTAGCTCCTACATCGGTAAAATTTTAAATTCCTTTAGTATTTATATAAATTTTTGATTATTTAGGTTAAAATCGAGCAAAATTTATAGGACGGGATATGAAAATTTCATTTGAATGCGACTGCATTTTGCTGCAAAAGACCTTGCTGCTTTTTTATGGAAATTTAGCCGCTCATCATAAGGATTGTGATTTTGTAGTAAGTGACCGCGAGATCGTCACAAAAAAACCGCTATTTATAATAGGTAAGAACGCTCATCTCTCTCATCCATTCACAAGGGCAACTCTCTTGACACGCTCGAGGAGTTTTACTCAGCCACGCAAATTTCAAAGGCAAAAGAGCCAGATCAGATAGTAAATGAAAAGAGTTTGGAGCAAAAAGTATCACTCTTAATCGATAAATTTAAAGCTGATCTGCTTGAAATTTTAAGGGCAAATCAGTGAAGCTTTATACCAAAATTTCAAGTGGTAAATTTAAAGGCAAAAGGCTTGAGCTACCAAGTCTAAGCACGACTAGAAGCACAAAAAGCATCGTAAAAGAGTCCTTTTTTAACGTCATTAGAGATGAAATTTACTCGCTTACATTTATAGAGGGCTTTGGCGGAAGCGGCGTGATGGCAAGCGAGGCTATTAGCAACGGAGCGCGTGAGGCTATCGCGATCGAAAAAGATAGGGCTGCTTTTAAGATCACGCAAAGCAACCTTGCAAGCCTGCAAAGTCCAAATTTAAAAGCGATAAATGGTGACAGCTTTGCGCTCTTGCCTGATCTTATAAATTTGCAAAATGGCAAGGTTTTACTCTATCTTGATCCGCCATTTGACATAAGGGCTGGCTTTGATGATATCTATGAAAAGCTAGTAAATTTGATCTCGCAGCTAAAAAAGAGAAAATTTATATGATAGTTTTTGAGCATAACAGCGACTTTAAATTTGGCGATGAAATTTCTACATATAAGCTTGTTAAATTTAAAAAATTTGGAGCCACATCTCTCTCTTATTTTCAGTAAATTTTGGAACATCTTTTGCTTTAAAAACCTAAAATAGCTAAATTTTAGGAAAAAATATGAATAAATTTTTATCTTTTGTAGCAGCTTCGGTGATAGCTACTTCAGCCTTTGCTACGCAGATAAAAGAGCTTGCAAACATCGTTGGCGTAAGGGATAACCAGCTAATAGGCTATGGTTTAGTCGTCGGACTAAACGGCACTGGGGACGGCTCAACGTCAAAATTTACGATCCAGTCGCTATCAAACATGCTTCAAGGCGTAAATGTCAAGATAAATCCAGATGATATCAAGTCTAAAAATGCAGCTGCTGTTATGGTGACGGCAAAATTACCTGCATTTGCAAGGCATGGCGACAAGCTTGATATCGAGATCTCATCTATCGGCGATGCAAAAAGCTTGCAAGGTGGCACTCTTCTTATGACCCCATTAAAAGGCGTTGATGGCGATATCTACGCTTTGGCCCAAGGCCCTCTAAGTATCGGTGGTAAGAGCGCAGGCAGAAGCGGCGGCAATCACCCAACCGTTGGCACTATCTTAAATGGCGCCCTTGTGGAGCGTGAAGTCACTTACGATATCTACAACCAAGATAGTATAAAGCTAAGCCTAAAAGATAGCAAATTTTAAAACCGCTCTTGATATCCAAAACGCCATAAATGCAAACATCTCAGACGATACTTCAAAGGCGATCGATCCAAGAACGGTCATCGTTAAAAAGCCAGATGATGTTAGCATCATCGAGCTTGCGAGCGCTGTGCTTGATCTTGATGTCGAGTATAAACCAGATGAGAAGATCGTAGTTGATGAGAGAACTGGCACGATAGTTAGCGGTATAAACGCGGTAGTTAGTCCAGTTGTGATAACTCATGGCGCCATAACTATAAAGATAGAGCCAAACAGCTACGAAGAGGCGGCGCAAAATGACGTAAATATAGGTAGCGACACCTCGGTGGCTCCTAGTCAAAATTTACTTAAAATTTCAGGCGAGAAAACAACTGTTGCAAACGTGACAAGAGCGCTAAACAAGCTTGGAGCAACACCAAGTGACATCATCTCGATACTTGAAAATTTAAAACGAGTTGGCGCGATACAAGTCGATCTGGAGATAATATAATGCAAATAGACAACACCTTAGCACTAAATTCATATAGTGACATCTCAGCAAATAAGATAAAAAATGCAAATGCCAAACAAGATGCACTTTTGAAAGAGCAAACTGATGCTTTTGAAGCATTTATGGTAAAAGCTGTTCTTGATATCGCTTTAAAAGAAGATGATAAGAACTCACTCTATCCAAAAGCCGCTGGCAGCGACATTTACAGGTCTATGTATAACGACGCTATGAGCAAAGCTTTGAGTGGAAATTTAGGTTTTTCAGAACTTTTATACGATTTTTTGAAGAGAGACTCTTAAGTAAATTTATATTTTGCCGATGTAGTGATATAAACATTTTATTTTAAGAGGTATGGATATGATAACTCCTTTGAACCAAAGACCAAACTACCAGGCAAATACGCTAAATAAAAATAGCGATGCTAGAGTTGAAAGTGAAAACAAAGAAGTAAAAACAAACGAAAACGCAAGAGTAAAAGAGATAGCTGATGCAATAGCAAATGGCACCTATCAGGTAGATATCTCTAAAACAGCAAAAGCTGTGGCTGATGCGTTGCTCTAAATTTAAAGGAATTTAAATGATAAAGAAGCTTTTGGACGAGGCCATAGGCGAGCTAGACGAGCTTATAAATTTAACGATGCAAGATATCGCCAATATAAAAGAGGCGAAACACTCAAGCGTTGATGAGAGCGTGAAGAAGAAAAATGCTCTCGTGCGTGCTTTTGAAGATACCAAAAGAGCTTTGGATAAAGAGCTGCTAAGGGTCTCAAAAGAGAGTGGCACTACGACACTTGCAAGCGTTTTAGATGATGAAGTGAAGTCAAAGCTAGTGCTTATGCGTTCAAAGCTTGAAATTTTGCATAAAGTAAATAAAGAATATGCAAGACACGTCGTTGTTGTTAAGGAGTTTTTTGACTCACTTAGCAAAAAGTCTTTGGTACTCAGACTAATGAATACGGACAAGACGGCAGCGGCACAGATAATAATTTTTACAAATCAAGGGTTTAACAAATGGCTAATATCTTTATGTCATTAGGCACAGGCGTTTCAGGGCTAAATGCAGCCCAAGTGCAAATAAGCACAACTGGAAACAACATCACAAACGCCGATAGTAACTACTACACAAGACAGCGTGTAGTCCAGTCAGCATCTCCAGCGATGAACACTGTCCCTGGTGGCGTTGGCACAGGCACACAAGTAGATACTGTGACAAGACTTCACGATGAATTCGCCTACTCAAGGCTAAAATATTCATCATCAAATTTAGAAAATACAGGTTACAAACAAAGAATTTTACAAGAGGCGACAAAATACTTCCCAGATCTAAAAGATAACGGCATGGTAAAAGATATACAGGAGTATTTTGCAGCGTGGAACAACTTTGCTTCAAACCCAGACGAGGGCGCTCAAAAGGTAAATTTGATAAACAAAGCTAGCGTTTTAACAGCTAGCATCAACCGCTCATCAAAGATGCTTTATGATATGCACACGCAGATAGATGAGACTATAAAGATAAATATAAACGAGATAAACTCACTTGGTAAGCAAATAGCAAATATCAATAAGCAAATTCAAAGAGTGGAGTCAGGCGCAGATGCTGGCATCAAGATAAATGCAAACGATCTTCGTGATAAGCGCGACGAGCTTGAGCTTGCTATGTCAAAGCTGGTAAATACAGCTGTTTATAAAAGCGATCTAAAAAGCGAGTCAAGGATAGATACTGGCATAAGCGATCAAGGAAGATACTACAACCTAAATATAGGCGGTGTGAGCATCGTTGATGGCGTAAATTTTCATGAAATTTCTATGAGCTCAACTGAGAGTGGGCAATACACGAAAATTTATTATGAAAGAGAAGATGGCAGACGCATCCCTATGGAGGAGAAGATCACAAATGGCAAGATAGGTGCCGCACTTGATCTTAGAGGCCGTAACTACGAGCCAGACAATGATAAATTTAGCGATGGTATCATCCAAAAATATATCGACAATCTAAATACATTTTCAAAAACTTTAATAACTAGCACAAACAACGTCTATGCCGAGTCTGCGGTTGAAATTTCAAACTCAGATCCGATCAGCTACCTAGAAAACGACAAGACGCTGATGAACCACGACAACAGCATAAGAAACGGCAGTTTTGATGCTATCGTTTATGACAACAAGGGTAACGTCGTAGCCAAAAAGACCATCGAGATAAACGGCACTACGACGATGAATGATACAAAATACGGCAACTCTGTTGTGCAGGATTTTAACTCAAATTCAGACGATAATAACGACAACAATATGCTAAATGATGTCGATGACTTTTTTGAAGCGTCGTATTTTTATGATAAAAACACGCACCAAGGCACATTTGCGCTCATACCAAAGCAAGCTCAAGGGCTTTATAGTATCTCAATAGTCGATCACGGCACAAATTTCCCAGGTGTTGTTGGTATCAACAGATTTTTCTCTGGTACAAACTCAAATACAATTGGCATCAATCAAAATTTCACCCAAGATCACACAAAGCTTCGTGCCTACTCAAAGCCAGTTGTCGGAAACAACGAAGTTGCAAACAAGATGATCCAGCTTCAGTATCAAAAGCAGACATTTTACTCAAGTGGCACTGCGCTTGATAGAGATGAGACGATCGAGGGATATTATCGTTATTTCACAACCGATATGGCGAGCGATACCGAGGCGAACAACACTATCCACGATACAAATACATCTTTGCAAAGGACTGCTGAAGAGGAGTTTCAATCAACAAGCGGCGTAGATACCAACGAAGAGCTTACAAATTTGATCCGCTTTCAAGCAAGCTACGGCGCAGCAGCAAAGATCATCACGACCGTTGATCAGATGCTTGACACGCTTCTTTCACTAAAACAATGAGCGAATTAAAGAGCCTTTTAGACTCACACGTACTTAGTAAAAATACAAATTCGGGGCTATTTGACGCCCCAGATCCACTTCAAGTAGCTACTAAATTTAAAGAGCCAAACATAGCACTCATTTGTGCGTTATTTGCCTATGGCAACGCAAAAATGATAGTGAAATTTCTAAATTCGCTTGAATTTAGCCTGCTTGATGAGAGCGAGCAAAATATCAAGAAAAATCTGTCAAATTTCAAATACCGCTTTCAAAATGAAAATGATGTGAGAGAAATTTTCATCACGCTTTCACGCCTAAAAAAGAGGGCAACATAGAGGAAATTTTAAGCCAAGGCCTAGTAAAAAATGGCGAGATGATAGAGGGCGTAAATGAGCTTATTAAATTTTATTTATGGGTTAAATTCTTACCGCTCAGACGGCTATGAGTTTTTCTTTGGCAAGAGTTTCGAGAGAGAGCCACAAAGTCCATATAAACGCTACAACATGTATCTTCGCTGGATGGTGCGAGATAGCGACATCGACCTTGGACTATTTAAAAATTTGCCAAAAGATAGACTTTTGATGCCACTTGACGTGCATACGCATAGGGTTTCATTAAATTTAGGACTTATAAATAGAAAGAGCTACGACTTCAAAGCGGTAATGGAGCTTACAAAAAAACTTAGAGAATTTGACGAGCTAGACCCGATAAAATACGACTTTGCGCTTTATAGGATAGGGCAGAGTAAAGAGCTAGAAACTATCGTAAAAAATCTTAAAAAATAAAAATTATTGCTAAATTTTAAATTTAGGATAGACTTTCCATACAATTTTATCCATAAGGAGCTTGTATGAAAAAAATCGTTTTACTAAGTGCAGTTTTAGGAACTTTGCTTTTTGCTCACGAGGGTCATCACTTTGATCCAAAGGCTGGCGAACATCTAGTTATACCTGTTAATGAGCTAAGCGAAAAGGGCGATAAGAGCGTTGGCGAAGTAGTGGCTGTTAAGACAAACTACGGCGTTGCGTTTTTTCCAAATTTAAAAGGTCTTCCTGCAGGACTTCATGGCTTTCACGTTCACCAAAATGCTGATTGTGGCGCGACTGAAAAAGGCCTTGGTATGAAAGCAGGCGGTCACTGGGATCCAGCTGAGACAAAGATGCACTCATTTGCATGGGACGATAAGGGTCACAAAGGCGATCTACCAGCGCTTTACGTAGATGCTGAGGGCAATGCAAACTACCCAGTGCTAGCTCCAAAGATAAAAAATCTTGATGAGCTAAAAGGTCACTCACTAATGGTTCACGTCGGTGGTGACAACCACAGCGACCAGCCAAAAGCACTTGGCGGTGGCGGCGCTAGAATGCTTTGCGGCGTTATTAAATAATTAAGCCTCACAAAAAGCCTTTAAATTTATATGTTTAAAGGCTTTTTTAAATTTATCGCTCAAATTTAACCCCCGTTTCTAAGATGAAATTTCAAAATTTTAAACTACAATCCGCTTTTTAACTTAAAATTTACAAAGAACAAAAATGGAAATTGACCTACTTAGCTACACTGTCTTTTTTGTCGCCGCGTTTTTGGTGGTTTTATCGACGCGATCGCAGGAGGCGGCGGACTGATCACCTTGCCAGCTATCATGGCTATGGGCGTGCCACCTCATCTTGCCCTTGGCACAAACAAGCTTCAAGGCGTATTTGGCAGCTTCACGGCAACGCTAAATTTCACCAAAAAAGGGCTGATTGATTACAAAGAGTGCTTTGTTGGCATAGTTTTTACATTTATCGGAGCCCTCATTGGTGCAACGCTCATCTTATTTTTAAATGCAAATTTCTTAAAAATAATCATTCCATTTTTACTAATTGCCATCTTCATCTACACGCTTTTTATGCCAAAGATAGGCGAGAGCGACAGGGCTGCAAAGATGAATGAGAAGCTATTTTATGTCATCTTTGGGCTCATTTTGGGCTTTTACGATGGCTTTTTTGGCCAGGAGCAGGCTCGTTTTGGATGTTTGCGATGGTGGCACTTATCGGACTAAATTTAAAAAAGGCGGTCGCTCACACGAAAGCTTTAAATTTCACCAGCAACATCGTAGCACTTGGCGTTTTTATAGCAGGCGGGCAGATACTTTGGCTAGTTGGCTTTTTGATGGCTGTAGGGCAAATTTTAGGAGCATATTTTGGCTCAAATTTCAGTCATCAAAAAGAGGTCAAATTTTATTAGAACGATGTTTTTGATAGTTGTCGCAGCGACCATTTGCAAACTGCTTTTTGACTACTTCAAGGCTTAAAATTAAAAATGTTTTAACAATAATTTTGTTACAATCACGCAAAATTCTAAATCTAAGGTAAATCAATGAAAGATTTGTTTCTATTCTCAAATTTGCTAAACCATTCACATGCCTTTGTCTATGCGTTTCACTTTTGCCTTGTAGCCTTGATCATCCTCATCGTTGCCTACATCGCAAGGAGTAAAATGCAACTTGTGCCAAGAGGCCTTCAAAACATAGTCGAGGCTTATTTAGAAGGCGTTATCTCTATGGGCAAGGATACTTTAGGCAGCGAAAAGCTAGCTAGAAAATACCTCCCACTTGTTGCAACTATCGGTTTTATCGTATTTTTCTCAAACGTCATCGGTATCATACCTGGCTTTCGAGTCACCAAGCTCAAGCTTAAATTTAACTCTAGTTTTGGCTTTGGTTGTATTTATTTACTACAACTTTGAGGGCATTAGAGAAAATGGCTTTTTCAAATACTTTGGACACTTTATGGGACCAAACAAATTTCTAGCTCCTATTATGTTTCCAGTCGAAGTTATCTCACATCTTTCACGTGTAGTTTCGCTATCTTTTCGTCTTTTTGGTAACATCAAAGGCGATGACTTATTTTTGCTTGCGATGCTTACACTTGCACCTTGGTTTGCTCCACTTCCAGCCTTTGCACTTCTAACACTTATGGCTGTTTTGCAAACATTTATCTTCATGATGCTAACTTACGTTTATCTAGCTGGTGCAGTCGCTATTAGCGAGCACGAGCATTAAAATTTAAAGCCATATTTTTATATGGCTTTTTCTTTATTTAAAATTTAAATTTATCTCCAAAAACATTTTTAACCTATATAAATAGATCGCCAAAGCTCCCCTTTAGATATTTTAAAAGAAAGTATCGCTAAAATACGCACTAAAAATTTGCATAAATTTAAAGGTAAAAATATGTTTGAAGTCGTTATCGGTTTAGAAGTTCATACTCAGCTTAATACAAAAACTAAAATTTTCTGCTCTTGCTCGACTAGCTTTGGCGACGAGGCGAACACTCACGTTTGTCCGACCTGCCTAGCTCTACCAGGGGCTTTGCCTGTGCTAAACAAAGAGGCGGTCAAAAAGGCGATCAGCTTTGGCACGGCGATAAACGCTAAGATAAATAAAAAATCAGTCTTTAATAGAAAAAACTACTTCTACCCAGACCTTCCAAAGGCATATCAAATTTCACAGTTTGAAATTCCTATCGTAGAAGGTGGCGAGCTCATCATTGATGTAAATGGCGCTAAAAAACGCATCGGCGTAACCAGAGCGCACCTTGAGGAGGATGCTGGCAAAAATATCCACGAAGAAAACGAGAGTTTGGTCGATCTAAACAGGGCCGGCACGCCGCTTCTTGAGATAGTTAGCGAGCCAGACCTTAGAAGTAGCGACGAGGCGGTGGCTTATCTTAAAAAATTGCACTCGATCCTTCGCTTTTTAAACATCAGCGACGCAAATATGCAAGAAGGTAGCTTTCGCTGCGACGCAAACGTCTCTATCCGTCCAAAAGGCGACACCAAGCTTTACACAAGGGTTGAGATAAAAAATCTAAACTCATTTAAATTTATCCAAAAAGCGATCGACTACGAGGTAGAGCGCCAAAGTGCAGCTTGGGAAGATGGCAAATATGACGAAGAAGTCTATCAAGAGACAAGGCTCTTTGACACGACAAATTTAGTGACAAGGTCTATGCGTGGCAAAGAGGATAGCGCGGAGTATAGGTACTTTCCTGACCCTGACTTGCTCCCAGTTGAAGTGCCAGAAGAGATGTATAACGAAGCGATCAAAATCCCAGAACTTGCCGAGCAAAAGGTGGCAAGGTACGTAAGTGAGCTAGGCGTAAAAGAGAGCGATGCTTTAAATTTAACTCAAAGCGTTGAGATGGCTAGATATTTTGAAGAGCTGATCGCCGCTGGAATTCAGCCAAAGCTTGCTACTACATGGCTCATAGTCGAGCTTCTTGGTCGCTTAAATAACGGCGTGACGATCGAGACAAGCCCGGTTGGTAGCGCCAAGATGATAATTTTACTAAAACGCATAGAAGATGGCACGATAAGCGGCAAGGCTGCAAAAGAGGTGCTAGACTATCTAATGGAGCATGACGCGGACGTCGATAGCGTCATCGAAAAGCTTGGCTTGAAACAAGTGAGCGACGACTCAGCGATCATCGCGATCATAGATCAAATTTTAGCTGCAAACGCCGACAAAGTCGAAGAGTATAAAAACGGCAAAGATAAGATGTTTGGCTTCTTTGTCGGTCAAGTGATGAAAGAGGGCAAGGGTGCCTTTAACCCAGGCAAAGTCAATGAGCTTTTAAAGGCCAAAATAGGCTAAAAAAAGGGCTAAAATGAGCATAGCAGTCATCGGAGCTGGCAAGTGGGGTAGTGCGCTTTTTCACGCATTTAGTGAAAATAACGAGTGCGTCATCAGCTCAAGAACGCCAAGAGAGATGCCAAATTTTGTAAGCTTAGAAGAGGCTTTGGAGTGCGAATATCTAGTTTGCACGATCCCAACGCAAGCTACAAATTTATGGCTAAAGCAAAACTACAAAAACAAAGGTCAAAAGATCCTAGTCGCCAGCAAGGGCATAGACACGGCAAATCTTAAATTTTTAAATGAAATTTACGAAGACTTTGTTGATAGAGAAAATTTAGCCTTTCTTTCAGGGCCAACCTTTGCAAAAGAGATCATGCAAAAGCTGCCTTGCGCTTTGGTGGTAAATTCTAAAAACCAAAATTTAGCTTTAAAATTTGCCTCATTTTTCCCAAGCTATATGAAAGCCTACACTTCTGATGATGTGATCGGCGCTGAAGTGTGCGGAGCCTATAAAACGTGATCGCCATAGCTGGCGGTATCTGCGACGGACTTGGTCTTGGCAACAACGCAAGAGCTAGCCTCATTTCACGTGGGCTTGTTGAGATGGCTAGATTTGGCAAATTTTTGGTGCAAAAGATGAGACATTTATGGGGCTAAGCGGCGCAGGCGATCTTTTCTTAACCGCTTCGTCGATACTTTCGCGCAACTACCGCGTAGGTCTAGGTATCGCAAGGCACGAGAGATTAGAGAAAATTTTAAATGAGCTTGGCGAGGTGGCAGAGGGTGTGGATACCGCAAGAGCCATTAGCAAGATCGCTAAAGAAAAGGGCATATATGTGCCTATTGCTAGTGAGGTTGAAAATATGCTAAATGGCAAAGATGTTTTTGAGAGCGTAAAATCGCTTTTGGGAAGAAGATGAGAGCTTTTAAATTTATACTTTTTGTGGCTATTTTTGCTTTGGGGCTAAACGGCGCTGAAGTGAGCCTAAGAGCCAAGGTCTCGCAGATGATAATGGTTGGCTTTAACGGAGCTAGCACAAAAGACGCTGCGTTTCGCGCGATGTTAAGCGACGCTGGCTACGAGAGATTTGGCGGAGTTATGCTGCTTGGCAGAAATCGTCACCAGTAAAGCCCAGCTAAAAGCTAGCATAAAGGCGATCAAAGAAAAAAGTCCTAAAATTTTCATCGCTATCGACGAAGAGGGCGGCAACGTAAGCCGTATGAAGGATAAGAGCTTTGATGGTCCATATCCTAGCGCATACGAGGTAGCAAGCACACTTGATATCAAAAGCGCATACGATCTCTACTCAAAAATGGCTATAAATTTAAAAGAGTGCGGCAGTAAATTTCAAATTTTGCCCCAGTGGTCGATCTGCACGATGAAAACTCGCCGATCATCGCCGCTAAACAAAGGGCATTTAGCGAGTATGCGAGCAAGGTTGTGATCTACGCTGATGCTTTTATGGACGCATTTAAAGAGCAGGGCATCCTAACGACACTTAAGCACTTCCCAGGGCATGGTAGCTCAAAAGAGGACTCACATAAAAACAAGAGCGAGGTCACGCTAAGCAAAGACGCGTTACTGCCATACAAAGACGCCATAAGCACAGGTAGAGCGCAGATCATCATGGTCGGACACCTTTTTGTAAAAGGCATCGACGAGGACAACCCAGCCACACTTTCTAAAAAAATAATAACCGACCTCTTGCGAAATGAGCTTAAATTTAATGGTGTAGTCATTAGCGATGATATGCTGATGAAAGGCGTTGGCGACGAAGCTTTAGCGCAAAAAGTGGTGAAATTTATAAACGCTGGTGGCGATATCTTGCTCTTTAGCGAGTTTAAGATAAATAACCAAAGAACGGCTGATCTAATCACTCAGATCATAATTGACGCAGTAAATGAAAAAAGATCAGCAAAGAGCGGATCGATACTTCATATAAGAGGATAATGGCTCTAAAAGCAAAGCTTTAAATTTACGCCAATGAGTTTAAAATTACTCAATTAATAAATGTAAATTTCGAGTAAAAATAAATATTTTAGACGTAAAATTTAGAACTTACCTAAAATGCCAAAGCCACTCTCACAACCCATCAAATTCTTTTTTAGTTCGTCCCTTAGCTCTTCGGCTCTATCTTCGCCGTTTTTTAAATTTGCCTTCACAAAGCCATCGATCTCGTCTAAAATTTCAACCAGTTCGCTCTCCCAGTTTGCATTTTCCCGCTTTAAAAGCACCTCTAGCTTATCTCTTATCTGCTCTAAGGTATCAAGCGCTTTGTCTTTGTCACCAGCCCCATTTAGCGCATCTTCAAAGAGTATGTCTTGTCTTAGAGTATTTATCTTTTTTGTATGACGTTGCAAAATTTAGGGTATTTCTCAGCGTTGTTTAAATTTTGCAAAACCTCTTGCGCAGCCTTTTGATAGGCAGGTACCGCCCCTTCATCGTCAAGCTTTTTGGTTAGTTTTTGTATCTGAAAATATAAAATAAGCGCTGCAAAAAACGCAAGCAGCAAATAGATCGTAATGCTATTCATTTTTACTCCTTTTTCTAAATTTATCTACGCTAATTATCGCAAGCGCCAGCCAGATCATACAAAATGAGATGACTTTGTAGCCATCTAAAATTTCGCCATAAATGAAGACCGCGCAAAGGATCGCGATGGTTGGTGAGATGTATTGCAAGTAGCCGATAGTCGTTAAATTTATCCTTGTCGTAGCTGCGTTAAAAGCGACAAGTGGCACGATGGTTACGATGCTTGAAGCGATCATTAAAAGTGAGTCCTTGTTTAGTCCAAAGTGGCTTTGCGAGTGAAAAACCAGCCATAAAACGTAGCCAAGCGCAAATGGAAACATAAAAAATGTTTCGATAAAAAGCCCATTAAATGCGCTAATCTTCGCCATCTTTCTAACCATCGCGTAAAATCCAAATGAAAGTGGCAAGATGATAGAGACAAGTGGCAGGCCACCTTTGGCATAAATTTGCACGCAAACGGCTGCGATGACGATGCAAACGGCTATGGCGCTAGCTTTGCTCAGGCGCTCTTTAAAGATGATGACGCCAAGGAGCATGCTTATCAAGGGATTTATAAAATATCCCAAACTCGTATCTAAAATTTTGCCGCTACCCACCGCATAGACATAAACGCCCCAGTTTATGGTGATAAAAATACCGCTTAAAAATAGAGCCTTTAGCGAGCGGATATCCTTAAGAAGCGCAAAAATTTCGCCCATTTTGCCATTAATGCAAAGCACTGCCGCCATCAAGAAAAACGACCAGATGATCCTGTGGGCTAAAATTTCATAAGCATCGACATCTTTGCTAAATAGGTTGAAATAAACCGCCAAAAATCCCCACATAAAAAAGGCGCTAAGCGCTAAAATAACGCCTTTTTGGCTCTCATTTAGTCTTGGTATTTTTGTCGCCTTTTATAGAATTTATACTATCTATCATCAAAAGCGTGACAGAGATGGCTAGGCAGATCATCAAAAAGTATGAGCTTTTCTCCAGTCTCTCGCCGATGGCAAATGAGACAAAAAGCATCATTATAGGCTCAAAATATGTAAGCAAACCTAGTACATTTATCGGCACGAGCGTGCTTGAGAGGATCTGGGCGATGAGGGCTATGCCGCTGATAGCACCAAGCAAGATGAGCAGATAGTAGATGTTTGGATTTTGGCTCATTACGTAGTCCATATCGGCTGTGAGCGCAAAATAAAATGAGAATAAAAACATAAAAATTATCTCGATAACAAAGCTTGAGAAATTTGCAAGGTTGTAGTACTTTCTAATGGTAAAATAGACTGGATAAAGGCAAAAAACTACAGCGCTCTCCCACGAGATGCCACCGCTTATGACCGCTGTGCTAAAGACGCCAAGGGCAGCGAAAAATATCGATGCTAACTTTGTTTTTGAGAGGTGCTCTTTGAAAAATATCCGTCCAAAAAGGACCATGACTATTGGCATGATGAGGTAGCCTATCGAGACTTCAGCGCTGCGCCGTTACTTGGAGCCCAGAGATAGAGCCACATCTGAAATGAGACGATGAGCGAGGTAGCAAGCAAAACTAGTAAAATTTTAGGTTTTAGCTTTATTTTTAGAAGTAAAAATTTGAAATTTCGCTGCTGTTTTAACAAAAAAATGGCGGCGATGACAAAAGGCATGGCAAAGATCATGCGGTATCCAATAAGAGCTTGCGTGCTGATAGGGTTCATGAGCACTGACATGTAGTAGATGCAGTTAAATAAAACTGAGGCTAAAAGCGAATAAAAAATGCCTTTTATCATGAAAAATTTATGCTCTTTTTTGGGTAAATTTAAAGTAGCGATTGTATGCAAAATATCTTTAATAACCCATTAATGGCTTTTATTTTTTAAGTTTTGCGTGATATAATCAGCGCTAAATTAAGGTAAAAGATAGGAAAATTTATGACTTGGAACAGAGATAGCTGGAGAGAATTTAACATCTTACAACAACCAACTTATCCAAATTTAAAAGAGCTTAAAGAGACTGAAGAAAAACTTAAAGCGCTTCCGCCTTTGGTATTTGCTGGCGAGGCTAGAAGTCTTAAAAATGAGCTTGCGAAAGTTTGCAATGGCGAGGCCTTTTTGCTTCAAGGTGGCGACTGCGCTGAGAGCTTTGCAAATTTTAGTGCAAACAACATCAGAGATATGTTTAAGGTCCTGCTTCAAATGGCGATAGTTTTAACCTTTGGTGGTGGCTGTCCGGTGGTCAAAGTAGGCCGCGTGGCAGGGCAGTTTGCAAAGCCTAGAAGTAGCGACTATGAAGAGCTAAATGGCGTTAAATTACCAAGCTACAGAGGCGACATCATAAATGGCTTCGAATTTGACGAGCAGGCAAGAGTTCCTGATCCAAAACGCATGATAGAGGCCTACTATCAAAGCGCTTCTACGATGAACCTCTTAAGAGCCTTTTCAAGAGGAGGTCTAGCCGATCTTCATCAAGTGCATAAGTGGAATTTAGGCTTTGTTAAAAAACCAGAGATCGGCGAGAAATACGCAAAACTAGCTGATGATCTAACAAAAACTCTATCTTTTATGGCAGCTTGTGGCATCACTTCAGCAAACACCCCAGCGATAAATCAAACCGCAGTCTATACATCTCACGAGGCACTGCTTTTGCCTTATGAAGAGGCGCTAACTAGGGTTGATAGCCTTAGTGGCGAGTGGTATGACTGCTCAGCTCACATGCTTTGGATAGGCGAGAGGACGCGCGGCATAAACGACGCTCATGTGCATTTTTTAAGCGGCGTTAAAAATCCTATCGGCGTTAAGATCGGACCAAGCGCGAAAGCTGAAGACGTCGTCGCACTCGCAAATAAGCTAAATCCAGAAAATGAAGCTGGCAGACTAAATGTGATAATCAGAATGGGCGCTGATAAGATCGGCGAAAATTTACCAAAAATTTTAAGAGAGCTAAAACGCGAGGGGCTAAATATCGTTTATAGCATCGACCCAATGCACGGCAATACCGTTAAAGCCTCGAACAACTACAAAACTCGTGAATTTAGTAAAATTTTAAGCGAGGTTAGAAGCTTTTTTGAAATTCATAAAGCCGAGGGCACAAGAGCAGGTGGCGTGCATCTTGAGATGACTGGCAAAGATGTGACAGAGTGCACTGGCGGCGCGCTAAACATCACTGAAAGCTCGCTAAAAGAGAGATATGAGACGCAGTGCGATCCAAGACTAAATGCTGATCAGGCTTTAGAGCTTGCATTTTTGATGGCTGATCTAGTTAAAAAAGCTTAAAATTTAGTAAAATTTGGAGAAAAATATGGCAAATATTTATGATCTAATAGTAGTTGGCGGCGGACCTTGTGGTATAGCTAGCGTAGTAGAGGCTAAAAGAAATGGCTTAAGTAATGTTTTGCTCCTTGAAAAAGGCGACAACCACAGCCAAACGATCAGAAAATTTTATAAAGACAATAAACGCGTAGATAAAGAGTATAAAGGGCAAGATAGCACGATACATGGGCTAGTTTCGTTTGAAGATGGCACAAAAGAGAGCACGCTTGATTATTTTGACAAGCTACTTGACTCTGAGAATATCGAGGCTTTTTTTAACTCTGAGGTCGAAAGCGTAAAAAAGAGGGAGAAATTTTAAAGTAACTACCTCAAAAGCTGTCTATGAAGCCAAAAACGTGATGGTCTCTATTGGCAAAATGGGACGACCAAACAAACCTGACTATAAGATACCGCCATCACTAAATTCAGTTGTAAATTTTAATCTTGATAACTGCACAAACGGCGAAAAAGTGCTAGTTGTGGGTGGTGGTAACTCTGCAGTTGAGTATGCTATCGAGCTTTGTCAGTATAACAAAACTACGATCGCTTACAGAAAAGATAGAAATTTAGCCGTGTAAATGAGACAAATTTAAGCGCACTTTGGGAGCTTGAGAAGCATAATAAAATAAAAGTAAGGCTAAATCACGATATAACCGAGATCGATAATGAATCAGGCAAGGTAAGAGTGCATTATGAAAATGGCAAAATCCGTGTCTATGACAGGGTTGTCTATGCGATCGGTGGCTCAAGTCCGGTTGATTTTTTACAAAAATGTCAGATAAAAACTGATGAAAAAGGCACTCCGATAGTTGATAGCAATTACCAAAGTAGCGTGCCAGCGACTATATGTGGGGGGCGACATCGTTTTAAAAAATGGTGGCTCGATCGTAGTCGGACTAAATCACGCTCATAGCGTCATCAAAGACATCTTAAAAGGCAAGGCACAAGCTTGATAAATAAAATCGCACTAGCTATTGTTTGTCTGATAGCTGGCTTTTCTCTCTCGTTTTTGAAATTTCAAAAAGAGGACGAGACGCCAAAAGATACTAATCAAACGATTTACTCTATAAATTTTGATGATCTCCCAGAAGAAGAGAAGCAAAGATATGTAAGCAAAGACGATCTTTACGAGTATGGCGGCTACATCACGCCAAAGAGCTACATGCAAAATTTTGTTGATGATAAGGACCTAAATTTATCAGACAATGTAAAAGAGCTTCAAGAGCAAGTGCGCGAGCTAAGCAAAAAAAATGAAATTTTAGCCGCTGATAATGTCGATATGAGCGAGAAAAATTTAGACTTCATAAGCAAAATTTCAGAGATGAAAAGAAATATCGAAAATGAAAAAAACGAGATAGTAGAAAAAAATCAAAAGGCTCTTGGCGAGCTTGAGGCGCAACACTTTGAAAATATCCAAGCTTTGACAAAGCGCCTAAATGAAGCGCAAGCTGATATGATAGAGAGTTCAAAAGCTTACGAGAAAAAGATAATTGACCTTGAAAATGCGATAAATGACGCTAGAAATGGCGATGAGAGCAAACTTAAAGATGCCAAGGCCAGCTTTAATAAATTTAAAGAGAGTTTTGAGGCAAACTACACTGCTTTAAAAGAGCAAAATAACGAGCTAAATGCGACACTTGCGCAAAAAGAGGCCCTTATAAAAGAGTATGAAAAAGCTCAAAGCGAAAAAGATAGAGGCGAGAAAAAAGAAATTTTGCTTTTAAAAGAGGAGATCGAGCGAGTTAAAAATGACGCCGACACTCAAAAATTTAGCTACGAAAAGAGATAAATGCGCTAAATGATGGCTTTGAGACGCAAAAGAGTGTTATGGAGGATGAGCTTTCTAAAAAGGCAAATAAGATAATCGACTTGCAGGAGGCTCTTGAGTCAAGCAAGACTGCACTAAAAGATAGAATTTACGAGCTTGAAGAGATCAAGAAAAACCTAAACTCAAAAGATCTAATGGCACAAAGCTATAATGGCAAAAATTTAGAGCTAAATGCCTCACTTGCGGCACTTCATAAAAGCTTTGATGATCTAAAGCAAAAGAGTTTAAAAAGCGAGCAAGAGAACAAGCTTGCAAATGAAAATATAAGCTCGCTTAAAAAAGAGCTTGAGAGGGCAAATGCTCTAAATAAAAAGCTTGAAAAGCAAAACTTAGACGCAAACTCAACTCTAAATGAACTAAGTAAAAAGCTAAGTTTAAGCGAAGAGAGCTTTAAAAAGAGCCAAGAAGAGCTAAAAGCACTCGATACAAAGACAACTGAAATTTCTAAAAACGCTATTTGATCAAAACCAAACTATCTCTTTGCAGTCACAAAAACTTGGCTCAAACGAGGGCGAGCTAAAGAATTTAAGCGCAAAGCTTGATCTAAAAGATGCGAAGATAAAAGAGCTTGAAGAAAATGTCACAAAGACAAGCCAGATGCTAATCGCCAAGCAAAACGAGCTAGAAACGCAAAAAAGAACGCTAAAGATCGATATGCAAAACTATGAAATTTTGCGCCAGCAGATAAATATGCTACAAAAAAAGATAGTTGATACCTCAACATTTTTAACTGACAACAACAAAAGTGGCGGCAAAAATTTACTAAGCTTGCAAAATGAGCTAGAAAATGCAAAGCAAAAGCTAAATGAGAGCAACAAGACGATCGAGAGGCTAAATTCAAAGATAAGTGAGCTAAGCTCGAGCGGTCATAAAGGTGGAGCCGTAAATGCCCAGATCATCGAGCTTCAAAAAGATATCGAGCAAAATTTAAACAGGCAAGACGAGCTTGAAAATGAAAATGTAAATTTAAAAAATATATTGCAAGCTACGACAAAGCCAGAGACCCCAACAAAGCTCGTCCTCATCTCTAGCATCGAGTGCGACGATATGGACTCAAAGGACAAAGTGAGCATAATGTGCAAAAACAGAGTGAGTGAGTTTTTGCAGAGATTTAACTCAAACTACATGTATGAGATCATCCCGATCGTGGATAAGAAAAATTTTGTCATCCCATCAAATGTCGCTCAAAATATCAAAAAAGATGACCTTGGCAAGCTAAATAACTACGTAAATTACGGCGTTGGTAAAGAGCGTGCAAAGGCAGCTGCTGAGCTTATAAAAGAGGAATTTGGCGACTTTGCAAGGATCAGCTTTAGCTCTGAAGTGATAGTAAAAGATGTGACGCGCGGCTTTATCATCAAGGTGTATAGATGATTTTAGCTCAGCTTAGTAGCGGCTATCGCTACAACAGCGACACGCTCGTTCTTTATGATTTTATTTGCTCGGCCGTAGGCGAAATTTCTGGTAGAGTTTTGGACGTTGGAGCAGGGTGCGGGATACTTGGACTTTTGCTTAAGCGTGACTTTAAAAAGATAGATCTAAGCATGCTTGATCTTTTGGAGCTAAATAGCGAAATTTCAAGCTATAACGCAAAGAGCAACTGCCTAGAGGCTAGAGCTATAACGGCTGATTTTGCAAATTTTAAAGATAGTGAGAAATTTGATCTAATCATCTCAAATCTGCCCTTTTATCATGACGGTGTTACAAAAAGCCAAAATGAGCACATAAAAGTTAGTAGATATGCAAGCTCGCTAAATTTAAAGGATTTTATAAGAGGCATAAGCGTAAATTTAAAGCCACATAAAAGGGCGTTTTTTTGCTATGCACCAGACGATCTTAGCGAGATAGTGGCTTGCTTAAAAGAGTATAAGCTAAATTTGGTGAGCTTAAAATTTGTCCATACTAAAAAGGATAAGCCAGCAAATTTGGCTTTGTTTGAAGTGCGAAACAACTCAAACTCAAAGCTAAAGTCCTGCCGCCTCTTGTGATGAGCGAGGATGGCGCGCATACGAAAGAGGCAAGCGAGATCTTTAAAAAAGCTGATACAAACAGCATCTCTTACAAGGAGATAGCGTGAGAGCCCAGGGTTTTAGCTATGAGTTTGATCCTAGCTTTTGCGAGAGTTGCGGAGGCAAATGCTGCACTGGCGAGAGCGGCTACATCTGGATAGATGAGGGTGAAATTTTAAAATTTTGCGCTGCTTTTTGTATGTCAAAAGATGAGTTTGAGAGCAAATTTCTAATAAAAGTGGGCTTAGGCGAAGCGTCAAAGAAAAGCCTTATGATGATGGTTTTGCTTGCATATTTTTTGATGAGAAAAACAAAAACTGCTCGGTTTATGAGCTAAGACCTAAGCAGTGCAGGACATTTCCGTTTTGGGATTATTTTAAAAAAACTTAAAGGAGCTAAGAGCAGAATGCATTGGCGTAAAATTTTAATAATTTTTATAAGCGTATTTTTTAGCACGCATCTGCTTGCAGATGATAACAAAAGTGTAAATTTACGCCTAATGCAAGCTCTCATCTCGCAAGATAGTGGCGACGTAAATGCTAGTATCCAGACCTATCTAGGGCTTTTTAAAGAGACAAATCAAAAGACCTATCTAAAAGAGGCGATCAAGCTAGCTTTTGCTACAAAAAATGAAAATTTAGATAGCCTTATGAGTGAGGGCGAGAAGAGTTTAAAAGACGATAGCGATTTTATCAGGATCAAGGTTGCAAATTTGGTCAATCTCTCTAAGCTAAACGAGGCAAAAGAGCTGATGCAAGAGCTTGCCACTAAAGAGCCAAACGCTCAAAATTTGCTCATGCTTGGCACAATTTGCATGATGCAAAATGATACGGTAACGGCGCTAAAATACTTTGAAGAGGCGTACTCGCTAAAGCCCGAAGAGGAGAATTTACTCCGCATAGTTGATATCCTTTTAAACCGCATGGATAATGTAAATGATGCGACAAAGTATCTCGAGAAATTTCGCGAGGAGCAGGGCTGCACTCAAAAGACATGCGAGCTTTTAGCTGAAATTTACTCTCAGCAAAGAAATTTTCCAAAGGTGATCGAGCTTTTTGAAGAGATCTATGACATTACTCACGATACCACTTATCTTGATAAGATCGTGCAGTATTTTATCTATGATAAAAATTACAAAGCGGCTATTGAAATTTTGAAAAAATATGGCTACAACGATGCCACGCTTATGGATCTTTACGCTGCGACTGGAAATTTTGGCGATGCATACGTTTTGGCGGTTAAAATTTATAACGATAGCAGGGATCTAAATTTCTTAGCAAAGGCAGCCATTTACGAGTACGAGATGAACAAAGATAGTCTAGATGAAAAAAAGATCGCTGATATCTTAGATAAATTTGAAGCTAGCGTGCCAAAGCTTAATAATGATATGTTTTTTAACTACTACGGCTATTTGCTAATTGATCATGAGATAGACCCAAGAAAGGGCGTAGAGATGGTGCAAAAAGCGCTTGAGATCTCGCCAGACTCGCCTTACTATGAGGACTCGCTAGCGTGGGGATATTTCAAGCTTGGCGAGTGCAAAAAGGCAAAGGGCATAATGTTGCATGCGATGAAAGATGTTGATTTTAAGGCTTCAAAAGAGGCAAAAGAGCACTTGCACCTCATCGAGCGCTGCATAATAAATTTAAACAAAAGGCTTAAAAAATGATACTTGATGAGATCATAAAAAAGACAAAAGAGGATCTAAAAAAGCGCAAGGCAGACTTTCCGCAGGAGTGGCTAGGTCGCTCGCTCGCATACAACCCATACGTGCCAAGAGACGTTTTGGGCGCACTTAGATCAAGTAAAGATGAGCCTATAAAGATCATAGCTGAGATAAAAAAAGCAAGTCCAAGCAAGGGTGTGATAAGAGAGGACTTCGAGCCGATCAAGATCGCTCAGGAGTACGAGCAGCACGCAAATGCTTTTAGCATCCTAACCGAGCCTCACTGGTTTAAGGGCGATATAGAGTACATCACGCAAGTTCGCCGCTACGCCTCAAGGCCGATCCTGCGAAAAGACTTTATCGTTGATAAATATCAAATTTTAGAAGCACTTGTTTATGGAGCGGACTTTATCCTGCTCATCGCCAAGGCGCTAACTCAAAGCGAGCTAAAAGAGCTACTTGAGTACGCGCACCACTTGGGGCTTGAGGTCTTAGTAGAGACCCATGACGCGAGCGATGTGAAAAAGGCGATCTTTGCAGGAGCAAATATAATAGGGATAAATCATAGAAATTTAGATGATTTTACTATGGATATGAGCCTTTGCGAGAAGCTCGTGCCGCTTTTGCCAAATGGCAAGATAATAGTCGCCGAAAGCGGACTTTACGAGCATGAGCAGCTTCGCGAGCTAAGCAAGATCGGAGTCGATGCCTTCTTGATCGGAGAGCATTTTATGAGGCAAGATGATATAAAAAATGCCGTTAAAAAGATAAAGGAGGGCGAGTGATGCAGCACCTTTGTGCCCCTTGGAGAAGCGAGTATTTCAGCGCAAAAAAAGATAGTTGCGTCTTTTGCGAGGTCATAAGTTCAAAAGAAGACGACGAGAAAAATGGCGTGCTTTTTCGTGCTAAGCACTGCTTTGGGATCATGAATTTATATCCGTATTCGCCTGGACACTTTATGATCATACCAAACCACCACACCGACAATATCGAGGAGCTTGACGAGCAGACGTGGTTTGAGATGAGTAAATTTGTAAGGCTTGGGGTTGAAATTTTAAAGCGTGAGCTTCACGCTCAGGGCGTAAATATCGGTATGAATTTAGGTAAGGCAGCAGGCGCTGGTATAGCTGAGCACGTGCATTATCACCTTGTGCCAAGGTGGAGCGGGGATAGAAATTTCATCACAACGATCGCTGATGTGAGAGTAAATGGCACGCCGTTTCATCCGCTTTATCAAAAGCTAAAAAAGGCTTTTAGTGGCGTTATTTGAGCTTGATATAGAGCAGTGGCTTGAAAAAAGAGGCGAGTTTGAAGTCCTAATAGATGCTAGATCACCGCATGAGTATGCCTACTCACACATAAAAGATGCTCTAAATTTATACGCACTTGATGATGCTGAGCACAAAGAGGTAGGCACGATCTACAAAAGCGACAGAGCCCTAGCTAAGAGCCTTGGTGCAAAATACATCTGCAAAAATTTGCAAAATATCATCGACGAGGTCTATAAAAGGGCCAAGGTCGGCTCAGCTATTGGCATCTACTGCGCAAAGGGCGGGCTTAGATCAAGCTCGGTTGGCTTTGTGCTAAGCATGATCGGATATAGAATTTATAGACTAAATGGCGGCTATAAGGCTTATAGAAATCATGTTTTAGAATTTCTAGAGCGTCCTTTAAGCACGAAATTTATCACTCTTTTTGGCAACACTGGCTGCTATAAAAGTAAGCTAATAAGGGCACTTTCGCCGTCAATAGACCTTGAAGCGATGGCAAATCACCTAGGCTCTGTTTTTGGCGCGATAAACGGCGCGCAGCCTAGTCAAAAAAGCTTTGAAGACGCGCTCTTTGAAAAGCTCATCACGCTAAAAGATCAAATTTGCTTTATCGAGGGCGAGAGCAGAAGGATCGGCTCGCTAACACTTCCAAAAAGCCTTTACGAGGCGATGCGAAGCGGCGTTTGTGTTGAGATTAGCGCGAGCTTGGAGAATAGAATTTCTTGTATCACAAGCGACTATAAAAGCGTGGATAAGGCTTTTTTTGATGAGTGCATAAAGAAAATTTCGCCCTTTATCGACAAAGAGGCCAGAGATGAGGCTGTGGCTAAATTTAACGAAAACGACATCGCCAAAGTGGCTGAAATTTTACTCACAAAATACTACGACAAGGTCTATAAGAAAAATGAAAACATTAGCATTTTTGTAAGCTCTGACGACTTTGAAGAGGCTGTAAAAAAGCTAAATGAGATAAGAGCCGAGGCTAAATTTTAAATCCTTTTGGCGCTTTAGTTGGGGTAAATTTTATCTACAAATTTAAATTTATTCTTTTTGGCTTGATAAAATTGCTTTTAAATTTAAAATAGATCGTTTTTTGCACTTAAAAATGGCTTAGCTTAAGGCAAAATTTATATCACAACATAAAATTTCTTACCATTTTTATGAAAATTTCTAGTTAAATTTATCTGTTTTTCTTAGTTGGCTTGGTTGGCTTGGTTGGCTTGGTTGGCTTGGTTGGCTTGGTTGGCTTGGTTGGCTTGGTTGGCTTGGTTGGCTTAGTTGGCTTAGTTGGCTTAGTTGGCTTGGTTGGCTTGGTTGGCTTGGTTGGCTTGGTTGGCTTGGTTGGCTTGGTTGGCTTGGTTGGCTTGGTTGGCTTGGTTGGCTTGGTTGGCTTGGTTGGCTTGGTTGGCTTGGTTGGCTTGGTTGGCTTGGTTGGCTTGGTTGGCTTGGTTGGCTTGGTTGGCTTGGTTGGCTTGGTTGGCTTGGTTGGCTTGGTTGGCTTGGTTGGCTTGGTTGGCTTGGTTGGCTTGGTTGGCTTGGTTGGCTTGGTTGGCTTGGTTGGCGTCCCCCTGTTTTTTAAATTTTGCTTTAAATTTGCCAAATTTATCAAAATACTAAAAATAATATGCATAAATATATGTAAAATATTTTGTATTTTTCACTTTTTTAACTCAAAAATTTTTCAAAAAATTTAAGATAACGCCCAAATTTCGCTAAAAAGTTAAAATGGATTTAAAATGCTTTGGGATATAATTTGCGATGAAATTTATCAAAAGGCTAAAGTGATGATAAAACAAATTTCTGGTTCACAGATGATAAGCGAAGCCTTGCACGAAGAGGGCGTTGAGATAGTTTTTGGCTATCCTGGCGGTGCAGCTTTAAATATCTACGACGAGACATATAAACAAACTTATTTTAAGCACGTCTTGGTTCGCCACGAGCAAGCAGCCGTTCACGCAGCAGACGGATACGCTAGGGTTAGCGGCAAAGTTGGCGTGGCTTTTGTGACAAGTGGCCCTGGCTTTACAAACGCGGTCACTGGTCTTGCCACAGCTTATAGCGACAGCATCCCAGTTGTGCTTATAAGCGGTCAAGTACCAACCTTTATGATCGGCACAGATGCTTTTCAAGAGATCGATGCAGTCGGCATTTCACGCCCCTGTGTCAAACACAACTTTTTAGTAAATAGCGTCGAGGAGCTACCTCGCATCATAAAAGAGGCGTTTTATATCGCAAGATCAGGCCGCCCAGGACCAGTTCATATCGATATCCCAAAAAACGTCACTTCAAGGCTTGGTGACTTTGTCTATCCAAAAGAAATTTCTATCCCAAGCTACAAACCGACATATAAAGGCAACTCTAAGCAGATCAAAAAAGCCGCAGCTGCGATAAATGAAGCAAAAAGACCGCTTCTTTACATCGGCGGCGGTGCGGTCGCATCAAATGCAAGCGAGATCATACGTAAATTTACTGAAAAAAACTGGCATCCCAGCGGTCGAGACGCTTATGGCTCTTGGCGTGCTTGATGCAAAAGATGAGCTAAATTTAGGCATGGCAGGCATGCATGGCAGCTACGCTTCAAATATGGCTCTTAGCGAGTGCGACCTTCTCATCTCGCTTGGCGCTAGATTTTGCGATAGGGTCACGGGCAAAACTGATGAGTTTGCTAAACACGCTAAGATCATTCACATCGACATCGATCCAAGCTCTATCTCAAAGATCATAAACGCGCACTATCCGATAGTTGGCGACCTTACAAACGTGCTAAGCGAGCTTTATGAAGAGGTGAAAGGTGAGCCTAAAAACTATGCGCCTTGGAGAGAAATTTTAGATAGATATCAAAAGCTAAATCCACTTGGCTACACAGATAGCGACAAGGTCTTAAAGCCTCAATGGGTAGTTGAAGAGACCGCAAAGATAGTTGGTCCTGAGGCTATCATCGCAACTGACGTCGGTCAGCACCAGATGTGGGTGGCGCAGTTTTATCCATTTAACCACCCAAGACAGCTTGTCACAAGTGGTGGCCTTGGCACGATGGGATACGGCCTGCCTGCAGCGATCGGCGCAAAGTGCGCTATGCCAGATAATCTAGTCATAAATTTCACAGGCGATGGCTCGATACTTATGAATATCCAAGAGCTGATGACTGCTTATGAGACAAATGTCCCTGTCATAAACATCATCTTAAACAACAACTTCTTAGGCATGGTGCGCCAGTGGCAGACATTTTTCTATGAAAAGCGCTACTCATCGACTGATCTTAGCTTGCAGCCTGATTTTGTCAAGATCGCTGAGGGATTTGGCGGCGTTGGCTTTGTATGCAAGAGCAAAGATGAGTTTAAAAAGGCTTTAAAAGAGGCGATCAAGAGTAAAAAATCAGCTCTTATCGACGTAAGGATCGACCGCTTTGAGGACGTGCTTCCTATGGTTCCAGCAGGGGCTGCGATTTATAATATGATATTAAAGAGCAAGGAAGAAAAATGAGTATCAGAAGAACGATTTCGGTTATAGTTTTAAATGAACATGGCGTTTTGGCTAGGATTTCTGGGCTTTTTGCGGGCAGGGGCTACAACATCGACACGCTCACAGTCGCTCCGATACCTGAGAGCAACTTCTCAAGGCTAAGTATCGTCACAAGCGGCGATGAGAGGGTTTTAGAGCAGATCGTAAAACAGCTTCATAAGCTCATCCCAACATACAAAGTCATAGAAAGTGGCGAATTTGTCGAAAAAGAGATGGCTCTTGTGAAAATCCCACTTGGTGAAAATTTTGCGGGCCTTGAGGCGATACTAAAGACATATAATGGCATCGTCACAAACACAAATGAAAACTACATCGTCGTCATGGTGGCTGACGATGCGAGCAGGATAGAGAATTTTTTAAAGTCAATAAAGAAATTTAACCCAGTTGACGTCGTACGCGGCGGATCTGTGATAATGGATATATGATGAAACTAAGCGAAATAGCCTTAAAAGTAGATGCTACTTTTAGCGGAGAAGACCTAGAAATTTTTGCTCTAAATTCTTTAAAAAATGCAAATAAAGCTGAGCTAACATACTGCGATGGCGAGAAAAATGCCAAATTTATAAACACTTCAAACGCTGGAGCTATCTTGGTAACAAAATCGCTTTTAGACCTAGTGCCAGATGGCATGGTAGCGCTTGTGTGCGACAACCCACACCTTGCATTTGCCATCCTTAGTAAAATTTACGCTAAGCCGCTTTTTTGCGAGCCAAAACCATCAAATATCGCCCAAAGCGCCACTATAATGCCAAATGTCTATATCGGCTCAAACGTGAGTGTGGGCGAAAATACGATAGTGATGGCTGGGGCGTTTTTGGGCGATAACGTAACTATCGGTAAAAACTGCATCATCCATCCAAATGTCGTTATCTATAATGACTGCGTGGTGGGTAATGAGTGTCACCTGCTAGCAAACTGCGTTATAGGCAGCGACGGCTTTGGCTATGCGCATACAAAAACTGGCGAGCATGTGAAAATTTATCACAATGGCAACGTTGTTTTGGGCGATTTTGTCGAGATCGGTGCGTGCACGACGATAGATCGTGGCGTTTTTGAAAGCACGATGATCGCAAACTACACAAAGATAGACAATCTCGTTCAAATAGGCCACAACTGCGAGCTTGGAAATGGCTGCCTCATCGTCTCACAAACTGGACTTGCTGGCTCAACAGTGCTAGGCAGAAATGTCGTAATGGGCGGACAAAGTGGCTCAGCTGGTCACGTAAGCGTTGGAGACTTCGCTCAGATCGCTGCACGTGGAGGTGTGAGCAAAGACCTACCTGGCGGCAAAAAATATGCTGGAGCTTATCCTATAATGGAGCTTTCAGAGCAGTTTAAACTACAAGCAAAGATATTAAGATTTTTTAAGAAAAACTGAAATTTGGCGGAGCTCTCCGCCAAATAGTTGTCGTACTTCTATAATTTAAATTTTTCTATTATTTTATTTCACCGCAATCACAAACCATATTTATGGCTAATAAAAATAGCCAGTAAGAGATCTAATTTAGGCATTAGACTTAAATAAAATTTAACGCTCATAATAAAGTGGCTGAACTAATATGAGCAAATGTTATAAGATGTAGTAATTTTTATATTTAATGATGTAGAGAGCAGTCCATCCACTACAGCTTGTTTGCTCGTGGTGGTAAAAAGCAAATTTGGATACGTACTTTGATATATAAAAACTTCTAAAAGATATTAGCAAAACGCTGGTGGATAAAATTCCTTTTACTAAGGTGATTTGCCTAAATTTGTAAGGTAATATCACACCAGCATTTACTTTATTGCTTATTAATTTTAACTCTTTATGGTGGTTACATAAAATGTGAATTTTATAAAAGAAATTTACAAAGCTAAATTTATTTTCTATTTTCGTCTAGGACTTTTTGCATGCTCTCTCTAGTCGCCTCTAGCCAGTTTTGTTTTGAGGTATCGACTAGATCAAGACAAAAGAGCTTGATGTCTGCTTTTTTAAAGCTAAATTCTTTCACTTTCATCGCATCGCTTCCAACGATCACGATAGGTTGAACCTTTAAATTTAGCTTTTCAACTAGCAGCTTTGCACCACCTTTAAATGGCAAGAGCTCTTTAGTTTGAGACCTTGTGCCTTCTGGAAATATCGCTAAAACACGGCCATTTTCTACTCTGTCTTTTGCTTCGCTTAAAAGTTTTATTAGCGAGTGCTTGTTTTCTCGCTCGACCGCTATCATCTTTGGGAGGCTCAAAATTTTACCGATGATCGGGATCTTGCCTATTTGCGCCTTTGCGATCCAGCAGATATTTTTAGGATGGATCTCTTCAAGCACGATGATATCAAGCATACTTTGGTGATTTATCAGCAAGATATTTGCTTCGTCGCTAAATTTACCGATAACCTCTAGCTTATATCCACCAAAAAATCTCTGCGATCTGCCCCAAAATTTTCTTATGGCTCTATTTTTAGAGTTAAAGAGCCACATAAAAAATACGACAATAACGACACTTATCACAAATTCAATAGAAAAGAAAAAAGCTCTAATTTTTGACAAGATCACCCTTTCTTACCCAGCCGATTTTGCCATCTGCGAATAAAATTTTTGAGTAGTCATCTTTTGTGTCTAAAATTTCAACATTTTCGTTTTTGCGAGATGTATAAAAAACGGTTGAATTTTTAGTTGGCAAGATAGTGACGCTCACATCTGGTTTAAGCACTGCTTTGCCAAAAGGATTGTAAGTGTAAATCCCAAGTGCGATAAAAACAGCTGCCACAAAGAAGTAGCTTAGCTTTCTTCGCCAGATCGCTAGCAAGATAAAGATAGCGACCAAAGAGTAGATCGTGATATCTTTGTAAGTGCTAAATTTGCTTTGCTTTGGATTTAGCCCGATTTGCGTGCTAACCTCGTCTTCTTCGACGCTCACAGGCAGTGAAAAGCTTCTCAAATTTAGCTTTTTTTAGGTTGTAGTAGTTAAAGTCAAGTGTCTTTTTGTTTGGCTTAAACACTGCAAAATAATATGCACTTTGTGAGTTAAAGTCGCCGTTTATCGTATCTACGCCTTGCTTTAGGATCGTTTTATTTTCGATATTAAATGCGCTTAGATCGACATTGTTGCCGTAAATTTCAACGACCATGATGTTGTTTATGTCATCAAATTTTAGTCGTTTTAAATTTCTTTACCTCAAGGTTGTCAGCGACGATGTGGTTGTAGTTCTCGTCACTTCTAAGCTCTTTTAGCTTTGGTAAAAAGATATTTATGTTTGAGTTTTGATAGTTCTCGCCATTTCTTTTTAGATCCAAGCTAACTCGTAAAGTCTTTGCATCAATGCTCGTTGCTTCAAGGTAGAAAGTGCCGATGTATTTGTTTTCTTCGCCTTTTACCCATTGAAAATTCTTCTTATTTAGCCATTTGATATTTGTCTCATCAAGCTGTGTCTCAAACTCAAACTCAAGGTCACTTTGCGTATCAGCTACGATCTCAACGCTAAAAATTTCTCCTACGACGACATTTTTAGGGATATTTGTCGCTTTTAAAAGGAGGTCTTTTATTTTTATCTTGTCGTAGACTTGATTATCAGGGACGCTGATGTCTGGTTCGTTTGTCGGCACGATATTTCGCATCTGTTCTGGAGTGATACGCTCTGGCTGTGGGGCGATAGAGCGTGGAGAGACGAGCTTTCTTGATATATCTTCTTCGCTTGGAGTTTTTGTTTGCGGCTTTGAACTTGGGCTATTTACAAATTTATCCTCTCTTGCCTCATCCATCATGTCAAAAACACTGACTTCATCAGTGTTTGCGGCAAATAAATTTAGCGCGAGTAGGGCGATAAAAAGTGTTCGTTTTACCAAACTAGCCCTTTTAACATCTTCATGCCATCATCTGTACCTGAAAATTTTCTCGCAAGCGCGCTCTGGGTGAGGCATAAGACCAAAGATCCTCTTGCTCTCATCGCAAATCCCAGCTATGCTATCAACCGAGCCATTTGGATTTATCTCATTGCCGTGGCTATCGCAGTATTTTAGCAGGACTTGCTCGTTATCATATAGGCTTTTTAGCGTATCTTCGTCGGTATAGTAGTTGCCCTCTCCATGAGCGATAGGGATATTTACCACTTCGTTTTTAGCTAAATTTGCTAAGAATTTATTGTTATTTGAGATCACTTTTAGATGGTGATATTTTGAGACGAAATTTCAAATTTTCATTTCTTCTCATCGCACCTTTTAAAAGTCCAAGCTCTAGAAGCATCTGAAAGCCATTGCAAATTCCTAAAATGTAGCCACCTTTTTCGCATGCTCTTTTACAGCCTGCATAGCTGGGCTAAATTTAGCTATCGCAGCCGTTCTTAGATAGTCGCCATAGCTAAAACCACCAGGCAAAACGACTAGATCAGCATCGATCTTATCTTCTTTGTGCCAGATGATCTGCGTTTGGCAGCCAAGTAGCTTAAAAGCGTGAGCTGTATCTTCTTCGCAGTTTGTGCCAGGAAAAAGTATGATCGCTACTTTCATAGCACGATCTCGTAGTCTTCGATGACAGTGTTTGCTAGAAGCTCTTCACACATCACTTTTAGCTGCTCGTTTGCTTTGTTTTTATCGCTCTCGTCGATATCTAAAACGATTTGTTTGCCTATCCTGACATTTGACACACCGCTAAATCCAAGTGAATTTAGCGCGTGCTCCACTGCTTTACCAGCAGGGTCTAAGACCCCGCTTCTTAATGCTATGTTTACAACAGCTTTCATCTTTGTCCTTAAGAAAGATTCTTCTTAAAACTTCTTCGTAAGCTACTTTTACGCTACCAAGGTCTTGTCTAAATCTATCTTTGTCAAGTTTTTCGTTTGTTGTCGCATCCCAAAATCTGCAGCTATCAGGGCTTATCTCGTCAGCTAAGATGATGTTGCCATCTTTGTCGATGCCAAATTCGACTTTAAAATCAACTAGTTTTAAATTTCTCTCTGCAAAGAATTTAAATAATATAGAGTTGATCTCTCTTGCTGTGTGTCTTAGGGTTTGAAGATCTTTTTCACTCTTTACTAGACCCATGATGATGCAGTGCTCATCAGTAACTAGTGGATCGTGTAAATCGTCATTTTTGTAGTAGAACTCAACAAGTGTAAAAGGTAGAACTGTGCCTTCTTTTATGCCGAGTCTTTTGCTAAGTGAGCCAGTTGCGATATTTCTCACAACAACTTCAAGAGGTATGATCTCGCATTTTTTGACCACTTGCTCAGTGTCGCTGATGGTCTCAACAAGGTCAGTCACGATACCTTTGCTCTCTAGCAGTTTAAAAAGCTGAGTAGAGATTTTGTTATTTAGTGCGCCTTTGCCAGCTTCGTTGCCTCTTTTTTGAGCGTCAAATGCTGTTAGATCGTCTTTAAATTCAGCCACAAGTAGATTTGGATCGTCTGTGGCGTACATTTTCTTGCCTTTTCCCTCGTAGATAAGCTCTCTTTTTTGCATGTTGTTCTCCTTTAGATTTATTGTTGTTTTATCTTTAAAATTTTGATCGTATCAATCGCTGTTTTTAACTGAATATCTTCATCAACTTTTTTCTGTGTGATTATATTTTTATCATCTTTTGCTTCAGTTTTATTGCCCTCACTTGTTGGATTTATCTTGTTTAGCTCGCTCTTTAGGTGTGCTTTTAGTTCGCTCTCTTTGATGCTAAATGCGCTATCATCGCTTTGTGGCACTTTGCCAGGATGCACGACTACATCAGGCGTTACGCCAACCGCTTGGATAGTTCTGCCACTTGGTAAGTAGTATCTTGCGATGGTTAGTCTTAGCGCTTCTGTATCATCTATTGGCAGGATCACCTGAACGCTGCCTTTACCAAATGTGTTTTCGCCGATTATCACCGCACGCTTATGATCTTGTAATGAACCGCTTACGATCTCGCTAGCACTTGCACTTCCGCCATTTACCAGCACTACAAGTGGGAGTTTTGATAAGGTTTTGCTAGCACTTGCTTTATACTCTACATTTTCAGATGCATCACGACCCTTTTGAGAGACGATGATGCCGTTATCTACGAAAAGATCCACTAGATCGACAGCTTGATTTAAAAGACCGCCAGGGTTGTTTCTAAGATCAAGTATGATGCCATTTGCTTTAGGATGCTCTTTGATAGCATCTTTTACCTTTGTAACGACGTTTTTGTCAAAATTTGCTGACACGTATATAAAGGATGTTTTCATTTTCTATCATTTTTGCATAGACAGACTCAACCTTTATAAGATCTCTTATGATTTTTACGTCAAATGGCTTTTGCTCGCCTTTTCGCAAAATCGTAATTGTTATCGGAGTTTTTGGCTTGCCGCGCATCTTATTTACAGCTTCATCTATCGTTGTGCCGATAGTTGAGTTGCCATCGATCCTTAAAATGATATCGCCTGCTTTTATGCCTGCTTTATCAGCTGGAGTGTCCTCGATAGGCGAGATAACGGTTAGTGCGCTATCTTTCATGCCAACTGTTATGCCAAGTCCGCCAAATTCGCCGCTTGTTTGCACCTGCATATCTTTATATGCTTTTTCATTTAAAAAGCTCGAGTGAGCGTCCAAATTTTGCATCAAACCAGCGATGGCTTTGTCGATTATCTCTTTGAATTTAATGTCATCAACGTAGTATTTTTCAACAGTTGAGATTGTTTTTGTAAGTTTTGAAAGTGCTTCAAGTTTCGCACTCGCCTCATCTTCAGTTTTAGCAAAAAGTGCATTTACTGCTACGCTTGAGATGAGCATGGCGCCTGTTATTTTTAGCGCAAAAGATCTAGTAAATTTGTTCAAAATATCTCCTATATTTTTTGGCTCAATTTTATTAACATTTGGCTAAAAAAAGCATAAATTTAACCTTATATTTTTAGCTTTTGTCTATTTTTAACACAAATTTATAACAGCAAATTTTAGCAATTACATAAAAAGAGTGACAAAGGTTATAAAAATACTTGACAATATAAGACTAAAGTTATATAATGCCGCTATTATAAAATAACTTAAGGAGCTTTAATGGCTGACATAACAGAAAATTTAACAGCGCAGATGCAAGAGACACTTGAAAAAGGCGTTAGCTTAGCGATCTTTTCTAAAAACCCACAAGTTGTGCCACTTCACGTCTTTTGGGCTTTGCTCGCTGATAGTAATTCTATTTTAAATCAAGTATTTAATAAGATGAACATAAGCAAAGACGCAGTCGAGCTTGAGATAAAAAGCAAGATCTCGTCACTCCCAAGCAGCTCAAACGTCACAAAAGATAACGTTTCAGTTTCAAGAGAGCTTATAAATTTGCTTGAAAATGCAAAAGCTTTAATGGTAAGCATGGGCGATAGCTACATAGCTGTTGATACATGGATCATCTCGGCTCTTGAGCTTAGTGAGATCAAACAAATTTTAAGCAAATTTTGCGATATCTTAGAGATCAAAAAGAACCTTGAGAGCATAAGAGGTGGTAAAAAGATAGATAGCCAAACTGGAGATGATACCCTTGATAGTTTAGAGAAATTTGGTATCGATCTAACGCAAAAAGCGCTAAATAAAGAGCTTGATCCAGTCATCGGACGTGATGAAGAGATCACTAGAATGATGCAAATTTTAATAAGAAAGAGCAAAAATAACCCTATCTTGCTTGGCAAGCCAGGTGTTGGTAAAACAGCTATCGTTGAGGGGCTAGCTCAAAAAATAGTAGCTCGCGATGTGCCAACAAGTCTTGCAAACAAGCGTGTCATTGCGCTTGATATGAGTGCAGTTGTAGCTGGTGCAAAGTATAGAGGCGAGTTTGAAGATAGGTTAAAAGCTGTCATCGACGAGGTTAAAAAGGCTGGCAATATCATACTTTTTATAGATGAAATTCACACCATCGTTGGAGCTGGTGCGAGCGAGGGCGGAATGGACGCTGCAAATATCCTAAAACCAGCTCTTGCACGTGGCGAGCTTCACGCTGTTGGTGCGACAACATTAAAAGAGTATAGAAAATACTTTGAAAAAGATGCAGCGCTTCAAAGACGTTTTCAACCAATAGACGTCAAAGAGCCAAGTGTAAATGAGGCGCTTCAAATTTTACGTGGTATAAAAGAGCGTCTTGAAGTTCACCACGGTATCACCATAACAGATAGTGCGCTAGTTGCCGCTGCAAGGCTAAGTGACCGATACATCGCAAACCGCTTCTTGCCAGATAAGGCGATAGACCTTATAGACGAGGCAGCAGCTGAGCTTAAGATGCAAATAGAGAGCGAGCCATACGAGCTTTCAAAGATAAAACGCGAGATCGTAACGCTTCAAGTAGAAAAAGAAGCGCTAAAGATGGAGGATGCGGATAAAAATAAAGAAAGACTTGGCGAGATCGAAAAAGAGATAGCTGACCTAAATGAGAAAAAGCTAGCGCTTGATACTGAAATTTGAAAACGAAAAGGCCGTTTTTGGTGGAATTTCAAAAGCTACAAAAGAGATCGATAGCTTAAAATCACAAGCTGAGATAGCAAAAAGAAATGGCGATCTTCAAAAAGCTGCCGAGATAGAATACGGCAAGATAGCGGACGCTAAAAAGCACAAACACGAGCTTGAAGAAAAATGGGAGCACATGAAAAAAGAGGGTGTGCTTCTTAAAAATCAAGTCGATGAAGAGCTTGTAGCTGAAATTTTGAGCAAATGGACTGGAATTTCAGTTAAAAAGATGCTAACAAGCGAAAAGAGAAATATCTGCGCATCGAAGAGCATCTAAGAGAGAGCGTTGTCGGTCAAGATGACGCACTACACGCACTTGCACGTGCTGTTAAGAGAAATAAGGCTGGGCTAAATGAGGGTCAAAGACCGATTGGTTCATTTTTATTTCTTGGACCAACAGGCGTTGGTAAAACTCAGTCTGCTAAGGCTTTGGCTAAGTTCTTGTTTGACGATGAGAAGGCGCTTATCCGCTTTGATATGAGCGAATATATGGAAAAACATAGCGTGAGCAGGCTTCTTGGTGCGCCTCCAGGATATGTAGGCTACGATGAGGGCGGTCAGCTAACAGAGGCGGTTCGCAGAAGACCTTACTCAGTCATACTTTTTGACGAGGTTGAAAAGGCTCACAAAGACGTATTTAACATACTTCTTGGCATTTTAGATGATGGACGCGCGACTGATAACAAAGGCGTAACGGTTGATTTTAAAAACACGATCATCATTTTAACTTCAAACATCGCTTCAAATTTCATAATGGAGCTAAAGGGCGAAGAGCGTGACGTGGCTGTTAAAAACGAGCTTAAAAACTACTTTAAACCTGAGTTTTTAAATAGACTTGATGATACTATCATCTTTAATCCTCTAAACGAGCAAGGACTAATCTCTATCGTTGAGATCATGTTTAAAGAGCTTGAAAAAACTCTTCACAACCGCGGTATCAAGGCAGTTTTAAGCGAAGAGGCTAAGAAATTTATCGCAAAAGCTGGCTTTGACATAGTCTATGGCGCAAGACCTCTTAGAAGAGCGCTTTATGAGCTAGTTGAAGATAAGATCGCTGATATGATTTTAAAAGATGAGCTTGAAAGTGGCGATGAGATCACCATTGATAGCGATGGCGAGAAGATCATCATTAAGAAAAAATAACTTCAAATTTACTTGGCAGGTTGGATCAACTTGCCAAGCCTACTATAAATTTAACTAATATCCTTATTTGATCTGTAATAAAATATAAAAAACAGCACGCAAAGCATCGCTATAAAGGCAAAAACTATCAATGTGCCATCTTTAAATGAGCTTAAAAACATGCCGTTTGTATTCATGCCAAAAAAGCCAGTGATGAAATTTAGCGGCAAAAATAGAGCCGAAATGAGCGTCAAAAGATAGATGTTTTTATTTATCTTGTCGTTTTTAGCGCTTTGTATAAATGTATAGATATCTTCGACCCTGCAGGCATATTCGTTAGCTATGGTCTTAAAGACACTTGCTTCGTGGATGCTGTTTTAAGCTCTTTTTAAGCTCTTGCTGCTCGCTTTGACAGATCGCAAGAGCTTCGTAAAAGTGCGAAATGCTATTTTGAAATTTCCTGATCTCATACTTTAAAAAGTGGTGTCTTTTTTATAAATTTGTCAAAATTTTTTTGGCTAGCATAAATTTTCTCATACTCATTTAGCTCGTCTTGGTGCTCTAAAATTTTATTTGCATATTCGTTACAAATCCCCTTAATAGCTACTTCAAACGCGCTTTTGTCGCATTCATGCTCAAGATCTTCTTTGTAAATTTTGCCATCTTTGAATAAAAATTTAAAAACTTGCTTTTGCGATGATGAGATGAGCGTGATGTAGTCAAATGCATCTCCATAAAAATATCCACAAACCACGTTTTTATAGCTCATCTGCGCTCCTTTTTGCGTAGAAATTTCGCTTAAATTTAGCAAATTCGCCGACCTCTATCGCCTCTCTCATCTCTTTCATTAAAATTTAGATAGTAGTGCAGGTTGTGAAGGCTTGCTAGTCTAAAAAATGTTAGCTCTCTAGCCTTAAAAAGGTGGTTTAGATAGCCTCTTGAGTAGCGCTTGCAGGTGTAGCACTGGCAAGCTGGGTCTATCGGCGCGTGGTCGTTTATAAATTTGGCTGATTTTATATTTATCTTGCCAAAGCTAGTAAATAGCGTGCCGTTTCTTGCGTTTCTAGTTGGCATAACGCAGTCAAACATATCGACCCCTCGCTCCACGTTTTCTACAAGATCTTCAGGCGTGCCAACACCCATTAGATAGCGAGGTCTAAGCTCATCCATAAATGGCATAACCGCCTCAACCGTATCATACATCGCCTCGTTGCTCTCGCCAACACTTAGCCCTCCTATGGCAATGCCGTCAAATGGCATCTCGTTTAGTGCCTGCGCACAAAATTTACGTGCCTCATAGTCGGTGCCGCCTTGAACGATACCAAAGATATTTTGCTGCAAGCCAACGCCCTTGCTTTGCATAAATTTGTGATAATCAATCGCCTCTTTTGCCCATTTTATCGTTCGTTTTATGCTGAGATCTATCCTTTTTGGCTCAGCTGGCAAGGCAACCAAATCATCAAGTATCATCATGATGTCGCTGCCAAGCTCATACTGCGTGTCAAGGACGGATCTTGGCGTGAAGTAGTGCGTGCTGCCGTCGATGTGGCTTTTAAATTTTATCCCGCCATCGTCGTTTTTGGTGTTTGACCTAAGCGAAAATGCCTGAAATCCGCCGCTATCAGTTAAAAACGAGCGATCAAATTTAGAAAATCCATGAAGTCCGCCAAACTCACGCACGACCTTGCTACCAGGGCGCAGATACATGTGGTAGGTGTTTGCTAAAATTATCTTTGCGTCTAAAATTTCACTCATATCAAAGGCGTCTAGGCTTTTAACTGCGCCAACAGTGCCAACTGGCATGAAAACTGGCGTTTGTATCACGCTGTGAGCGGTTGTTAGGACGCCGCGCCTTGCGTTACCATCTTTTTTTATAACTTCAAATTTCATCCAAGTCCTTAAAATTTTGATTTTTTATTTTAACAAAAATTTATAATATAATCCAGAAATTTTAAGGCAAAGGAACTTTTTGCAAAAGAGAAATGACATCGTTTTTACCGAAGCAAACGGCACTGCGACCATAAAATTTGCAGGTGAGTTTAGCTATAAAGACGCAAAAAATTTACAAAGCATTTTTAAAAAAATCCAAAAGCTTAACGGCAATGTTAAATTTGACTTTAGCGAGCTAAAGAGCATTGATTACGCTGTTTTGATCCTTTTAAAAAACACGCTAAATGGCAAGAAATTTGAGATCGTTACAAGTGATGAGAAGATAAAGGCGATGAGCGATCTTTTAAATGACGAGAAGATCGATTTTAAATATATGCCACCTCACAATAGCCTAAATTTTTTCTCACGCTTAGGAGAGAAAATTTGCGAGGGATTTGTAAATTTGCCTTGAGTTTGGCTCGTTTTTGGGTGAGTTTTTGATAAAGAGCGTGAGGATTTTATTTAATCCTGCAAATTTAAGGTTTAGAGAATTTAGCAACTACATAAAAGATGGCGGCGTAAATGCCGTTTTCATCGTTTCGCTCACCGCTTTTTTGATAGGCGTCGTGCTTGCTTATCTTGGCAGTGCGATGCTTGCAAGCTTTGGGGCAAGTATATTTATAGTTGAGATCATGGGTATGCTAACGCTTAGAGAGGTGGCTCCATTAATCGCTGCTATCGTCGTGGCGGGCAGGTCGGCCTCTAGCTTTACCGCGCAAATTGGCGCTATGAAGCTAACTGAGGAGATAGACGCGATGAAGACGATGGGCTTTGAGCCCTTTAACTTCTTGGTGCTGCCTCGCATCATCGCCATGGTGCTTTGCGTGCCTGTCATCATCTTTATAGCTGATAGCATAAGCATCTTAGGGCAGATGATCATTTGCCAAACGATACTTGATATCAGCTTTAGCGACTATCTCAATAGATTTCGCGAGATGGTCGAGCTTAGGCACTTTGCTGTTGGCATGATAAAGGCTCCGTTTTTTGGTGCGGTGATAGCGATCATTGGGTGCATGAGGGGGTTTGGCGTTAGTCAAAACGCCCAAAGTCTTGGAGCGATGACAACCGTTAGCGTTGTAAATGCGATATTTTGGGTCATTGCGCTTGATGCATTTTTCGCGATAATTTTTATGTGGCTAAAGATATGAACGAGATAATAGTTGGAAAAAACATAACGACAAGTTATGGCGATAAGATAATGCACGATAATGTGAGTTGGAGCGTCAAAGAGGCTGAAATTTACGGCTTTTTGGGCGGTAGTGGCGCTGGTAAAACGACGCTTATGAAGACGATGATATATCTAAAAAAGCCAAGCAAGGGCGATATATTTTTTGATGGCGTCAATATGTGGAAAAGTAGCCAACAAGAACAGCAAGAGATAAAGCTAAAAAGTGGGACGATGTTTCAGTTTGGAGCGCTTTATAGCTCGATGACGATACTTGATAATGTGGGCGTTTTACTTCATGAGTACTCTAAATTTAACAAGCGCCAGATCGATGAGATAGCGATGTTTTGGATACAAAAGGTGGGGCTTAAAAAAGAGGTTTCAATGCTCTATCCAAGCGAGCTAAGTGGCGGTATGAAAAAGCGTGCTGCACTTGCAAGAGCCTTGGTGCTAAGCCCAAGGGTGCTATTTTTAGATGAGCCAAACAGCGGACTTGATCCTGTTAGCTCGCGGCAGATGGACGCGCTCATAAAAGAGCTTCGTGATAGCATCGGTGTAACTGTCGTCATGGTGACGCATGATGCCGATAGCATTTTTGATATTTTGGATAGATTTTTGATAATAGATAACAAAAAGATAGCCTTTGAGGGAGATATAAAAGAGCTTGAGCATCTTGAAAATAACCCACTTGAAGAGCTATTTAAAATGAGGAAAAAATAGATGGAAAATAGAAATTCTTATACCATTGTTGGCATGTTTTTCATAGCCTGCCTTACAGCGTTTGCTATATTTATCTGGTGGATGACTAGCAAAAATAACACAAAGGTTGATTTTAAAGAGTATTACATCCACACAAGCGAGCTGCCAAGCGGACTAAAGGTTGATTCTACGGTTAAATTTATCGGCGTGCCAGCTGGAAGCGTTAGTGATATAAATTTTGTCGATGACAAAAACGCTCTTATAAACATCACGATGAAGATAAGAGAGGATCTGCCTATCAAGGCTGATAGCGTGGCTAGCATCGAAGTTCAGGCTATTAGTGGCGTGGCAAGTATAAATATAAGCCGAGGCACGAAGGATTTTAAACCAGGCGATAAGCCTATCTTAAAGCTTGAAGAGAGCCTTCTTTCAAAGCTTGGAAATAACGCCGAGAACATCACTTTAAAGATAAATCAAACTCTTGATAAGGTTGATGGCTTTTTCTCAGCTGAAAATATCTCTCATATCGAGTCAATCCTAAGAAATATCGATAAATTTACTCAGGTTTTAACCGATGAAAATGGTCTAAGCGAGGTTGATAGCATCGTTAAAAATGTAAAAAATTTCACCGACAGCCTAAACAAAACAGACACAAAAGAGCTTGCTAAAATTTAAACACATTAATCGCAAGTGCAAATTCAGTTTTCAAATCAGCAAATTCGGCTGTCACTGGATATAGCTCACTTCAAGATATCATCACTCAAAAGGTAAAAAACGGCGAGTATGACCTTAGAAACACGGTCTCTCCGCTTCTTAGAGAGGCTAGTGAGTTTTTAAATGGATTTGACAAGACGCTACGTGAGTTTAGAGGTGCGCTTCAAAGACTTGAGGACAACCCTTATGAGTTTTTCTTCACAAATCCAGTGCCAAATACAGATAAAAAGGACAAAAAATGAGAAATTTGATATACGCTGCGGCTACATTTTTATTTTTTGGTTGCTCGCTAAAGACCGATCGTGCCAGTGGCAACTATGTATGAAATTCACTACTCAAACAAAGAGTGCTCAGCTGAAAACAAGCAAAAAGAGCTAAAAAATGTCTTCATAGAAAACGTAAGTGCCCTTGATATGGTCGATACCAGAAAGATACTAATCGTCGCTGAAAACAATAAGATAAGATATTTGACAGACGCCAAATTTCGTATCTGAGCCAAGCGAGATGATCTATAAGTCGCTTGTAAAAGGACTTTACTCAAACTGTGCTGCAAAGCCGATATTTTCGCCAAATGCAAAGGATCTTAGGCTAAAAGTTAGCATCATCTCACTGCAAATACGTGGCGACAAGGCCGAAGTTTCGCTAGCGTATGAGCTATTTAACGCAAACACCTCGCTAAAATCAGGCATGATCACAAAAGAAATTTTCTGCCCAGACCCAAGCTCAAGCACCATTTTTGAGACGATAAACAAGGCTGCAAATTCAGCTATCGATACTTTAATCTCTGAAATAATCTACTAAAATTTTCTTAAATTTTTTGGCTGTGAAAGCTTAAATTTACAGCCAAAAATAGCTTATTTTAAAGACCTTTTGTTATAATGCGGCTTTAAAATACGGAGAATTAATGAAGAAAATTTTAATAATCGCTGGTGGAGCTTTTGCAAGAAATTTTTTAGATAGACTTCTTGGAGCAAAGTCAAATTTACACCACTACATCGTTGTTTCAAACGAAGATCACAGCCAAAAGGCAAATTACGAAAATTTCACATTTTATCAGTTTGATCCAACTAGTCTTTCAAAGCTAAAGAGCATAAGTGATGGCTATTTTAGCCAGTTTTGTATCGTGAGTGAGAACAAAAATGAAGCGGTTGCCGTTTATGAAAATTTAAGACAGATCAGCACAAAGACTGAGACCATTTTTATGAACTCGTGGGAGCTTGATGAAAAGTGCAAGGAGACTTTTGCAAGCGATAAGCATCTAAGCGTGGTTGATATAAGAGATATCGCAGCTTCTAGGCTCATGGACTATCTGCCAGATATGCCTGTGTATGCTGATAATATCGGCTTTAGCGAGGGCGAGATCATGGAGGTTAAGGTGCCTATTGGCAGCTCATATATGTATCGCCATGTAAGCTCGATCGCTCAAAAAAGATGGCGGATAGCGCTTATTTATAGGGGCGCTGAGATCATCTTGCCAAAGCCAAACACAATGATCCAGCCAAGCGATATCTTGCTGATCGTTGGTGATCCAAATGTGCTTCAAAACGTCTACCGCTCGATAAAACGCGAGAGCGGGCAGTTTCCAAGTCCATTTGGCAGCAACATCTACACTTTAATCGATATGAGATCAATGAGCAAAGAGCGAGTTAGCAAGCTCATAAAAGATAGCCTATATGTGCATTCAAAGCTAAATAACAAACGCCTGATCTTTAGGGTGATAAACCCAACTTTAGGCGAAAATTTAGAGACGCTAAAGGCGATAAAAGAGAAAAATATCCTTATTTTGATGGATTATTTTAATAGCGACAATAAATCGATAAAAGATGACGTTTTAAAACACGACATCGGACTGATCATAAGCGACAATAGATACTTTTTTAAATTTCAAAAGCTATTTTACGAGCTTAAAATCCCAGTGCTAAAAACGGGTAAAATTTACTCTCAAATGTAAAAGAGGGCGTGATACTGGGCGATCAAAGCCAAGAGGTAGAAAATCAATCAGCTGTCATTACAGACTGTTGCGCGCAGCTTGATTTGGAGATGAGATTTTACTATTTTGATAACAAGCATAGCGACGATGAGGCGTTAAAAGAGCACTTTGAGAGCATTAGCACGCTCTTTTCAAAGCGCATAAAGATAGAAAATCACAGCCTCAAAAACCCGCTAGTGAAGCTAAAAGGCACAAATGATCTGCTTCATTTTGTGATGTTTAGCAAGAGCGTGGCAAATGGTAGCGCTTTTGCCTTTTTATCGACAAATTTAAATAGACTTTATAAAAAACTAAGCCAAAACGCACAGCTTTTTGTGCCAGTAAGTGAGTAGAAAATGCAGATAAATTTAAACCTTAAGGAAAAGGCGTCAAGCTATAAAATTTATATAAATGAGCTTGAGAGATTAGAGCTAAAGGGCAAGGTCGGCATCGTTACAAATGCCAAAGTGGCAGGGCTTCACCTTGAAAAGCTACTTAGCGTTTTAAAGTGCGATGAGAAATTTATCATAAGCGTGCCAGACGGCGAGGAGTATAAAAATCTTGAGACAATAGAGCAAATTTTAGAGCAGCTTTTTGTTAGTAAATTTGACCGTTCATCTACGCTCATAGCCCTTGGTGGTGGCGTCATCAGCGATATGACCGGCTTTGCGGCAAGCATATATGAAAGAGGGATAAGCTTCATTAATATCCCAACCACGCTTCTAGCGCAAGTCGATGCTAGTGTGGGCGGAAAAACAGGGGTAAATAACAAATTTGGCAAAAATTTAATAGGCTCATTTTATCAGCCAAAGGCAGTTTTTTGCGAGATAAATTTCTTAAAAACACTGCCAAAGAGAGAATTTGCAGCTGGCGTGGCCGAGGCTTTAAAGATGGCGATAACCTTTGATAAAGAGATGTTTGACTGGCTAAAGAGCGTAAATTTAGACGATGAAAATTTAGCAAAGCTAGTTGAAAAGTCGATAAATTTAAAGGCTAGAGTGGTCGAGCAAGACGAGAAAGAAAAGGGACTAAGAGCCATACTAAACTACGGACACACCTTCGCTCACGTCATCGAAAATGAGACAAACTACAAAGAATTTTTACACGGCGAAGCGGTGGCGATAGGTATAAATATGGCAAATCGCCTAAGCGTTAGACTTGGTCTCATGAGCGAGGCACAGGCAGAGGAGATCAAGCAGGTTTTAGAGAAATTTGATCTACCTGTAAGCTACAAGATAGAAAATGAATATGCATTTTACGAGGCGTTTTTTATGGATAAAAAGACAAAAGGTGATAAGATAAATTTCATCATCGCAGATAAAATCGGCAGTGCGTTCATCAAAAATGACGTCAAAAAAGAGCACGTTTTAGAAACTTTGAGAGAATTTAAATGAAAAAGATCCTAGTTTTTCTACTTTTTTGCTTTGCGCTTTACGCTGAAGAAAACGCTACACTTGAGCAAAATGTCTCACAAAATTTACAAAATAGCGAGCTTATAAAAGAAATTTCAAACCTAGATAACTCCCTAAAAAACAATATCTGGATCACAAGATACGCTAACTACAACACCTATCAAAAGCTTCTTGATGAGCTAGAGCAAAATGAAAATGAGCTTAAAAAGCTCGATAAAGGCTCAAAAAGAGGTGGCGATCTCATAAAGAGAAGTCAAACTCTAAAAGAGCAGATAAATTTGCTAAAAGAGTATGAGAAAACGCCATTTTCAAATATGCTAGCAGCCCAGAAATGGAGACACCACCTAGGATAAATAGCCCAGTGGCGCTGGTATCTGGCTTTTCATACATCAAAAAGATAAGAAGCGACAAGATCGAATACCAAAGGCACATCAAAGAGCTTGACACCTTGCTTGAAAAGCTTGAAGCAAAAGAAAATTTGCCTAAATAGGCTAAATTTGATAGATGATAGCGAGCAAAATAGAGCAAGTCTAAATCTTGCAAAGCAAGAGATAGGCGACTTCAAAGCGGCAAAACAGATCGCTGATACCACTTATAGCGTCTATGAAAAAAGGGCAGATGAAGCGGTAAATATGACGACCTCTGACATAAAGGCCCAGTTTTTAAGCATGGGCTACACAGCCATCGTCATCCTTTTAACGATCGGACTAACGTTTATCGCTAAATTTATCGTTAAAAGAACGATCACGGATAACGAGAGATTTTACACGGTCAATAAAATTTTTAAACGTGCTAAACATCACCGTTATCATCATAATCCTGCTCTTTTCATATATCGAAAACGTCACGTATCTAGTTACAGTGCTAGGTTTTGCCTCAGCTGGTATCGCTATCGCGATGAAAGATATGTTTATGAGTATGCTTGGCTGGATGGTTATCATGTTTGGTGGCACGATCCATGTGGGCGACCGCGTCAGGGTCTATCACGACGGGAGCGAATTTGTGGGCGATATTATCGATATCTCGCTACTTCGCCTAACCGTTTTTGAAGATGTTAGCTACTCAACTTATAAGACAAACCGCCGTGCAGGTAGGATCATCTTTGTGCCAAACAACTACATCTTTACAGACCTCATCGCAAACTACTCACACTACGGTATGAAGACTGTTTGGGACGGCATAGATGTCGTGATAAGCTTTGATAGTAATCACAAAAAGGCAGCCTATCTAGCAAAAAATATAGTAAAAAAATATTCAAAAGGCTACACTGATATCGCAAAACGTCAGATGAACAAGTTAAGAAGCCAGTACAGCATCAAAAATCCAAACGTAGAGCCAAGAATTTATACATTTTTTGAGCCTTATGGTATCAATATCTCATGCTGGTATATGTCCAACTCATACGCCACGCTCGCTCTTAGAAGCACGATAAGCGCTGAGATCATCGAAGCATTTTTGGCTCACGATGATATAAAGATAGCTTACCCAACGCAAACTATGTTTATAGGCAAAAAAGAAACGCCAAGCGATCACGTAGCTCACGCTGAGCAAGAGGGCGAAAATATCTAATGCAAAAGATATTTTTTAAGACATTTGGCTGCCGCACAAACATCTATGACACCGAGCTTTTAAAGAGCTACATCAAAGACTACGAGATCACAAACGACGAAGAGGGCGCTGATATCGTCGTGATAAACTCATGCACCGTGACAAACTCGGCTGATAGCGGCGTTAGAAACTATATAAACGGCGTAAAAAGACGTGGGGCAAAGGTGATACTAACAGGATGTGGTGCAGTTAGCAAGGGCAAAGAGCTTTTTAGTAGTGGCGTCTTTGGCGTGCTAGGAGCTAGTAAAAAGAGCGATTTAAACGAGCTTTTAAAGCAAGAGAAGCCATTTTTTGAGCTTGGAAATTTAAACTCAGTCGATAAAAACATCGTCACAAACTACGAAAATCACACAAAGGCTTTTATAAAAATTCAAGAAGGTTGCAACTTTAACTGCAGCTACTGCATCATCCCATCAGTGCGTGGCAGAGCTAGGAGCATGGACGAGGCGATGATCTTAAAAGAAGCTAGAATTTTAGCTCAAAATGGCTATAATGAGCTCGTTCTAACTGGCACAAATATAGGCAGTTACGGCAAGGATACAAATAGCTCTCTTGGCAAATTGCTAGCAAATTTAGGTAAAATTTCAGGCATCAGACGCATAAGACTTGGCAGTATCGAGCCAAGCCAGATAGATGAGAGCTTTAGAGAAATTTTAAAAGAGGAGTGGCTGGAGCATCATCTTCACATCGCACTTCAGCACACGAGCGAGGCGATGCTAAAGATCATGCGCAGGCGAAATAACGCATTTAGCGACTTAGAGCTTTTTAATGAGCTAAGCTCCCTTGGCTTTGCTCTGGGGACTGACTATATCGTGGGTCATCCAGGTGAGAGTGAAGAAATTTGGGCAGAGGCGGTGGAAAATTTCAAGAAATTTCCTATCACACACCTGCATGCTTTTGTCTATTCGCCTAGGCGTGATACGCATTCAGCGACGCTAAAGAGCGTCATAAGCGGCGATGTGGCAAAGGCAAGGCTGAAAGTTTTACAGGGCATTGCCTTTAAGAACAATGAAAAATTTAGAAAAAAACATAACGAAACTTTAAAATTTTAGTCGAGCAAAAAAACGGCGACTTTTACGAGGGCTTTGATCAGTTTTACAACAAAGCTAAAATTTATAGTCAAAATGACATAACAAAAGAGTGGTTGGAGGTAAGCGAATATGAAATTAAGCCAGATGCCAATTATGCAAAAATTTGAAATTTAACAAAAAAAATATCCTGATAATAGCCGCTATGGCTCTGATAATAGCGCTACTTTTTGCAGTGAGCAAAGAGCCACGAAACATCACCTACTCGCAATATATGCAACTAATGGATGGAAATTTCATCGATAAAGCGGTCATCGACGAAGATGAGGTCATCCTCTATGCGCAAAATAACCGCTTTGCCATCATAAAAGAGGGTATAGACATAAAAGAGCTCATCAAAAAGGTTCCAGTCGAGCAAAGCGTGCAGTGTATCACGCCAGGCATGGTTTGGGGAAGCATCATCTTTGTTTGCCTTGTGCTTTGGTATTCATATATTTTTAGGGCGATTAAGAAAAAGAGGAGAGCCTTTTAAGCAAAAAAGACGGCGCTTTTGAGATAGAAAGCGTACTAAATCAAAATGCGATGCCAGTCATCTCAAACGTTAGATTTAGCGATGTGGCGGGCATTAGCGAGGTTAAAAGCGAGCTTAGTGAGATAGTTGATTTTCTTAAAAATCCGCAAAAATATCGAAATTTTGGTATCAAAATGCCAAAAGGCGTGCTAATGATCGGCCCTCCAGGCGTTGGTAAGACGCTTGTGGCAAAGGCGGTCGCTGGCGAGGCAAATGTGCCGTTTTTTACCAAAATGGTGCAAGCTTTGTGCAAATTTACGTTGGCATGGGTGCAAAAAGAGTTAGAGAGCTCTTTAGTAGAGCCAAATCCTACGCACCATCAATCATCTTTATCGACGAGATAGATGCTGTTGGCAAGAGCAGGGGTGGGGCTAGAAACGACGAGCGAGAAGCCACGCTAAATCAACTGCTAACCGAGATGGACGGCTTTGAAGATAACTCAGGCGTCATCGTCATAGCTGCAACAAACAGGATCGAGATGATCGACGAGGCGCTGCTTAGATCAGGGCGCTTTGATAGGCGTATATTTTTATCAATGCCTGATTTTAACGACAGGGTGGCTATCCTAAACACATATCTAAGAGATAAAAACTGCGAAGTACCAGCCGAGGATATCGCTAGGATGAGCGTTGGCTTTTCTGGTGCGGCACTTAGCACACTTGTAAATGAAGCAGCGATAAACGCTCTAAGAAACGGCGAAAGCGTGCTTAGGACGAGGGACTTTGAGGCTGTTTTAAACAAGGTCTTGCTCGGCAAGAAAAAGGTGCTAAGTTACAGCGAGAGCGAGAAGAAAATTCAAGCCATCTATCAAGGCGCAAAGGCGCTAAGTGCCTACTGGTTTGATGTGAAATTTGAAAAAATTTCGCTCATTGAAGACCGCTTTATGGCGACTGAGCAAGAGATCGAGTCAAAGTCGCAGATGCTCTCACGCATAAAGGTTTTAATCTCTGGCATGTGCAAGCTCGAGATAGATGAGAACGACATCTTTTCAAACTCAAGCAACGATCTAAATTTAGCAAAAGAGATCGCCTCAAAGATGGTTTATGAGTATGGCATGGGAAATTCTTCGTGCCAAATCCAAACGATGTGGAAGAAATTTTAAAACAAGCAAAAGATGAGATAATGTCCTTTTTAAAGGGCACGAACGAGCAGATCGCAAGGATAAGCTCATATCTGCTTGCTTATGAAAGCGTAGATAAAGAGACGCTTGCTAAAATTTTAAATGAAAACTACTAATAAAGGAGAAAAAATGAAAGCAAAAATAGGAATTCTAACTATGTCCGATCGCGCAAGCGAGGGCACATACGAGGACAAATCAGGTCCAGCGATCAAAGAGGTGCTTGATGGCTGGATAGTAAGCGAGAGAGAGTATTTTTACGAGGTGATCCCTGATGAGCTTGATCTCATAAAAGAGAGGCTCGTGCACATGATAGACGTGCTAGGATGCGACCTTGTGCTAACGACTGGAGGCACAGGACCAGCTGTAAGAGACGTCACTCCAGAGGCTACTGAGGCAGTTTGCGAGAAGATGATGCCAGGCTTTGGCGAGCTAATGAGAGCTGCGAGCTTAAAATATGTCCCAACTGCAATCCTATCACGCCAAACAGCAGGCATAAGAGGCCATGCGCTAATTATAAATTTACCAGGTCAGCCAAAGGCAATAAAGAGTGCTTGGAGCCAGTATTTCCAGCGGTGCCATGCTGCATCGATCTTATAGAGGGTGCATTTATCGAGACCGATGAAAACGTGATGAAAGTTTTCCGTCCAAAACAAAAGAAAATCTCGTAAATGAGTTTGACAGATAGCCTAAATTTAAAAGTCACTGCCTTTGCAAATAGGTGGCGACTTATTATTAAAATTTGGCTTGTTTTTTCTTTTTATCCTATGCGCTGGCCTACTATCTTGGGTTAGAGGTTTTTGGCTTTATCTCTGCTATTTCTATCTTTGGCTGTGTTTGCCTGCTAGCCTTTAGCTCACTTCTTTGGTTTATCGCTAGCCTTGTATTTTTGCAACCTTTGGTATTTTTACTACTTGAAAAATTTGATGAAAGCATTACTGTTTATGCTTTAGCCTGCTCAATTTGGCTGCTTGGCTGGATCACTTTGTCGCTTGTGGTCGATGATAAATTTGCAAGACCGGGAAATGACATCTTGCTAAAGATCACTCGTATAGTTCTTATTAGCGAGTTTGCCTTGCTATATTTTTTTAACTACAACAGCAGCCTTGACATAGAGACTTTAATAAAGTCAAATTTGACAAAGTCGCTGCTTTTAGTGCTAAACTCCTATATGCTGCCATCGCTTGTGACGCTACTTATATTTGATATAAAAACATATATCGCTAGCAAAAATGAGTAAAATTTTACGTATTATTTTATGTAATTTATACTAAATTTAGCTGTTTTTGCTCTCTACTATCTTTTTTATAAGCTCTATATCGCCGTTTGCGCCTGCTTTTATGGCCTCTTTATAGTTTTTGCCATCTAGTCCGCCAAGTGCGTAAATTTCTTTATCAAAGCTTTTTAGCTCACTTATAAAATTTAGCCCTTTTGGCTCTAAGCCCGCCTTGCAAGAGGTGGCAAATTTTTATTTTATCCACTGCTACCTTTTTAAATTTGATGCTTTCTAGCTGCTATTTCGATGTTTGCTTTCGTATGTATCTTTTTTTGACTAGTTTTTAGTTTGTTACTGTTGCTAAATTTGATGAAAGACGCAACGTTTATATCGTATTTTGCGATTAAGTCAGAGTGGCGAAAATTTGCAAAGCATGGTATTAAAGATTGCTTGCATAGTGATTATTAGTAAATTAAAATTTTAAAAGCGGTTTTTATTTAAATGCTTTTAAAATCAAACATCACAGAACTTTTTTAGTTTTCAAACTCAAATTTCTCACCTCATACAGCGTTAAAAGATAAATAAAACGTTTGAAACTCAAGCCAAAGGGTTTAAATTTATTGGTTTTTGATCTTTGTTATCCATTTATATTGGTATTTGTTTCTTATTTTGAAAGACAGACTAGCAACATTTTGTAAAAGATTTATAGCTAGATTTGTATTATTTTAAATAAGTACTATACAAAATAGCATTTTAAATAATAAAAATTAAATATACATTTTTATTTTATTTATAAATTACAATATATGCCTAAAAAATTGTTAAAAAACTTGATAGCATTACTATCAATGTTAAGAGTATTTTTATCACTTTGTGTTATAATCTGCCAAAATTTTAAAAAAAAGGAAAAGAAAATGGCAGATAAATTTGAAATTTCAAACCGAGGTCAATGACCTTTTAAATTTGATGATCCACTCTCTTTACTCAAACAAAGAGATATTTTTAAGAGAGCTCATATCAAACTCAAACGACGCTCTCGACAAGCTAAACTACCTATGCTTGACCGATGAAAAGTATAAAAGCTTAAGCTACACTCCAAGGATCGACATCAAAATCGACGAAAAGCTAAGACTTTAAGCATCAGCGACAACGGTATCGGCATGGATAAAGACGAGCTTATCGCAAATTTAGGCACCATTGCAAGAAGTGGCACAAAAGGCTTTATGCAAAGCTTAAGCGGCGATGCCAAAAAAGATAGCTCACTGATCGGCCAGTTTGGCGTGGGTTTTTACTCAGCATTTATGGTGGCAAACAAGATCGAAGTCATAAGCAAACGAGCACTAAGCGAGAAGGCCTATAAATGGACATCTGATGCAAAAAGCTACGAGATCGAAGATGCTAAAAAAGATGGCTTTGGTACGGATATAATCCTCCATTTAAACGACGATGAATTTGCAAATTCTGGCGCATCGAAGAGATAGTCAAAAAGTATTCAAACCACATCCCTTATCCTATATTTATGGATAAAGAGAGCTACGTCGCACCAAAAGAAGGCGAAAAAGAGGGCACTTATGAGACCAAAAACGAGCAGATCAACAAGGCAAACGCGCTTTGGAGACTAAATAAAGCCAGCCTAAAAGAGCAAGACTACAACGACTTTTATAAGCAAATTTCACACGACAGCAGCGATCCGCTCCTTTATATCCACACAAAAGCTGAGGGCAAGATCGAGTACTCGACACTATTTTATGTGCCAAGCACCGAGCCGTTTGACCTCTTTAGGGTTGATTATCAAAGTGGCGTGAAGCTCTATGTGAAGAGGGTTTTTATAACTGACGATGCAAAAGAGCTTTTGCCGCCGTATCTTAGATTTATCAAAGGTGTGATCGATGTTGAGGATCTGCCGCTAAACGTTAGCCGCGAAATTTTACAAGAAAATGCGATCATGCGAACCGTTAAAGAGCAGAGCGTGAAGAAAATTTTAAGCGAACTTGCAAAAGTAAAAGATAATGACCGCGAAAAATACATAAAATTTTACAAACTATTTGGCAAGGTTTTAAAAGAGGGACTTTACGGTTTTAACGCTGAAAAAGAGCAAATTTTGGATCTTTGCCTATTTAAAAGTTCAAAAAGAGACGGACTTATCAGCCTAAAAGAGTACAAAGAGGCAATGAAAGAGGATCAAAAGTCTATCTACTATATCAGCGGCAACAACGAAAATATGCTAAGAAATTCGCCACTTCTTGAGAGCTTTAAGAAAAACGACATCGAAGTGTTAATAATGGACGAAGAGATCGACACGATCGTCATGCCAATGGTCAATGAATTTGACAAAACACCTCTAAAATCAGTCTCACACGCTGATATCAATGACGAGATCAAAAACGATGAGAAGGTCGATGAGAGCAAGGTTGCAAACACGCTTGTTAAGATGAAAGAGATCCTAAAAGACGAGGTTAAAGACGTTAGGCTAAGCTCAAGACTCTCAAGCTCGGCTGCGGTGCTAATATATGATAAAAACGACCCTGACTACGCTATGCAAGAGATGCTAAAACAGATGGGACAAGGCGCAAATGCTCCAAAAGTTAAGCCGATCTTGGAGATCAATGCTGATCATGAAATTTTTGCAAAACTTGAGAAAAATGAGGCAATGATTTATGACATAGCGCCTTTGCTTCTTGATATGGCAAGGCTAAATGAGGGCATGAGCCTAGAAAATCCAGCTAAATTTTCAGAACTTCTAACAAAAGTGATGATAAAAGCTATATAAAATTTAAAAAGCCCAAAGAAATTTGGGCTTTTTAAATTTGTAGTCTAGTAAAAGCCTAAAATACGAGCTAAGTTAAATTTGGCTCCATTGTTAGTTTGGTTTTTGCTTATTTTTGCTCTTTGTATTTTAAAACTTGAGCGTAAATTTCATCTTTCAGTTTTAATTTTTCTTTTTTCAAGGCATCAAGCTCAGAGGCTTGCGCTGCTTTGCTATCTATCTTTTCATTTAGCTCGTCATGCTTTTTGCAAAGTGCGGCAAAATGAACATCTACTTTTTTCAACTCATTTATGAGATCAGTGTATTCGTGTAACATACGTAGCTCCTGTAAAAAATTTATAAATTCTAACAAGGCTTTGTAAATGTTTGGCTATCTAAATTTAGATCTATAAAAGCTTCTGGTGTATAGTGGTTAAGCCAAATTTATCACAAAATGCAAAAACTAAACGTATTTTAGTTCTTCTGGCTTGTGCTTACTCTTTACTAGGCGTTTGGTTAGACGTATGCCATCAACTGTGCCGATGACTAAAAGCTTTGTGCCAGTGCCGATTAGAGTATCGCCATTTGGCATAGGGATAAATTTATTATTTATGTCTCTAATGCCTACTACGTCAGCATTCGTGATATTTCTTAGGTGTGTCTCTTTTAGTCTTTTAAATCTTATCCAAGAGTAATCAGGCACAAGAATTTCTTCTATGTCAATAGGCGAGCTTTTTGTGTATAGAAATTGCTCGAGTAAATTTTCCATATCAGGTCTTACGCTCATGGCGCTTAGACGCTGTGCGACTAGGCGAGATGGGCTTACTACGTTATCAGCACCAAGTTTTTTTAGCCTTTGTGTGTCATCTTCGCTATCTGAGTTTGTGATGATGTGGTAAGGTTTTTTGCGTCCTATCTCTTTTTCATAAAGTCTAACAGAAGCGATAAGTGCGATATTATCAGCGATATTTGGGCTAAGAGTGATTAGTCCTTTTGCGCTTGAAAGATGCGTTTTTAAAAAGGCTATTTGAGTATGAGGCTGAGCTTTTATGAAGTATGGATACTTGTAAATTTGAGCTAATTCTGCGATATCTTCTCTGTCATCAACTACCACAAATGGTATGTGATTTTCACGAAACTGAGCGCTAAGCTCGATCGTGTAGAGGTTGTGATAACAAATAACGAAGTGATTTTTTAGTCTTGCGATCTTGTAAAGCATACGCCTTTCCTTTAAAATGCTAATTAATGTGCCTCTTTTTAGAACTTCTACAACGATACCGATTGATAGCGTAAAAATAATGAAGCCAACAAGGATAAAAGTTATAGTAAAAATTCGCCCCTTTGGAGTTATAGGCGCAACTTCGGTAAAACCGACCGTCGTGAAGGTCATGCCTGCTTGATAGAAGGCATCTATGAGAGAGAAGTTATCTATAAAGATATAACCCAGTGTTCCAAAAAGTAACAGTAGTACGACTGAAATTAGTGGAAATCTAAAAGGTTTTAGTTGTTCGTAAAGCTCAGTATCTAGGCTTATTTCTGGTTTTGCGGAGTTTGACCAGTTGAGGAATTTTAAAAGTCTTGAGAGAAAAGACATAAATTCCTCTTCATTTTATCTCTTAGTTTGACTGCTTTTTCATAGTTCTTAGAGTAGAAGCAGCAACTTTTATTCTTCTTGTTGTGCCATCTTCTAGAGTAACACGGATAGTTCTAAGATTTGGTAAAATCTTCTTTTAGTTTTATTGTTGGCGTGGCTTACGTTGTTGCCTACCATTGGTCCTTTGCCAGTTATCGCACATCTTTTTGACATTTTTTTTCCTTATAAACAAAAATTTCTGCTGATTTTATCTAAACAAAACCAAAGTATTGCTTAAAATGAAGATTTATATTTATAAGTTTTGTTGATTTTTTATTTAATTAAGGCTAAAATAACCCCAAAATAAAAAATCGGTAAAATAAAAATGCTAACTAAAAATCAAATAGATGAAATTTCAAATTTTATCTATAAAATGCCCGATGCTTTTTATGAGTGCCAAAAGCACTTGGATGAGGGCGACATCACTGCTGCTATGGAGCTTTTGAGGGGTAGTGAGACTTTTAAAGCGTACTTTGCTACGATAGTAAATTTAGGCGATTTTGGCGCTCAAAACCACACTAGAGATATCTATGCGATGGCTTATCCGCTAGGCATAGACAACCTAAAAATGATAATTTGCTCTTATTTTGTTTTTATCAAATCTCCAAAAAGATATAAAAATTTTGGTGTAAATTTACACTCGATGATGGAGTTTAATGCCAAATTTCTATCTGACTGGAGCAAACTTTTAAACTATCTTGGGCTAAAAAATCAAAAAAATTTTGTTTCTAGCTGCCTACGCGCTAATTTTGCTTATATTTTGCGAGCTGATCTTTTTGAAGTATCCACACTCGCTTAAACATATCGTTGGCTTTTCTGATATGAGCTTTGATAGGATCTTGCAGCGAAGGTTTGACATTTCGCTATTTGGAGTACTTTTAAAGCTTGCAGGATGGGATAGCGACAGGCTCAATAGAGAAGAGGTTTTAGTTTTAAAATACTTTAAAATTTTGCTCTCTTATGAGGCAAGCACTGCTAAATTTTTTGACTTTGGTATCGACAGGATCACCGATGTTAGCGTACATGCTTCGGCTGATATGGTTATAAATTTAAAAAAGGCTCTTAGAAAATGAAAGTAACTTTTGAGGGCTCTTTGGCCATTGTTAGGCCATTTGGATTTTTAGAGGTTAATATCACCCCTTCAAGCATCAAAAAGGCCGAAGTAGAGCAAATTTGCGCAAGGCAGATAAGCGCCATTTTGCTTTCATTAAAAAATGTCACATTTTTTAGCCCACTTTGGCTAAATAGCACGTGCGAGCATCTATCAAGCATCGCTAAGCAGATAGGCGCTGAGTTTGCAGTTTGCGACTATGACGATACTTTTTACGAGCTTGTAGCAAAGACTTCAAAAAATATTTTGAGATTTTCACTCTTTGAAAATGAAAAAGTTGCGACGCTATTTTTAAATGATACTTTAGCAGATAGCAGCGAAGCCATCGTGATTTATAACAAAAATGAGCAGTATAAAGACTATATCAACTCGCTTTTGGAGCAAAAGTGCTATAAGTGTAAATTTGTAAAAAGCGTAGAAGAATTTAACGCTGCCAGCAAGCTTACAAATACACCATCAGCACCCTAAATCACATCGTTTTAGGCAAAAAAGAGTTTAGCGCCTTTATAAGAGGTGACGTCGTCATTTACAAGACAGTAGGGCTCATAGATAGCTCTTTTGTGCAGAAATTTGACTATAAATTTCACGAAAGGTTGCAAAAGGTAGGCTTTAAATTCTTTGTTTTTTGGTCTGATTCGGTTGGTGCTTTAAATACTATCGGTGCTAGTTTTTTGATAAAGCTATCTGAGCTGAGCCAAAAAAGTGGCGGTATATTGGCGATTTGTGGCTTAAATGAGGGCAACATCTCAGAGACACTTGCGTCAAATTTAAAAGCGGCAAAGATACTTTTATATAAAAAGATGGATGACTTTTTCAAAGATGACTCGACGCTTTATTTTAAAAAGCGCCTTATCGACATTGAGCCCACAAAGATGAATAAAAACTTGGTTGAGTTTTTGCCACTTGTCATTTCAAGCATCACAGACGTGCTCTCGCCTTTGATAGAGAGTGAAATTTTATGCCTTGATGCGAAGATTAGCAACTTTAATGTAGAGGGCGAAAATGACTATTTGCGGGCTTGTGTGCTCTTTTATGGCGACTGTACAGATGAGAAATTTTGCTTGGTGTTAAAAAGGACAAGCTTGGTAAAATTTGCTCTATTTTTTCAGATAATGGCGATCTGGAGTGTGGCTGTTTAAGCGGATTTTCTCAAATTTTAGTATCATTGCAAGCAAAATTTTAGATATTTTCATCGAGAGAAATTTAAAGGTAAAACTTAGCAACTTTAAATTTTTCGAAAATGAGATGTTTTTCGACAGAGCAAGCAGTGGAATTTTTGCCACATTAAATGCAAAAGAGAGCCAAACTGGCGTGATTTTTATAAGTAAATAAGGATTTAAAATGTACGTTGCACCTAGTATTTTGTCGGCTGATTTCGGAAATTTAGCAGCTGAGATAAGAGCCATTTGCGAGGCTGGGTGCGATCTGGTGCATGTTGATGTTATGGACGGGCATTTTGTGCCAAATTTAACCATCGGGCCAGTCGTGGTAAGTGCCGTTGCAAAGGCTACTACAAAGCCACTTGATATTCATTTGATGGTTGAAAATAACTCATTTTTTGCTGACCTTTTTTTGCCGCTAAAACCAAAATTTCTAACCTTTCACATAGAAGAAGAGAAACATCCGATGAGACTCATCGATCACATCAGAAAAAACGGCGTAAGTCCTGGTATCGTGCTAAATCCGCACACGCCAGTTAGCGCGATCGAGCATATCATCGATGAAGTCGATATGGTGTTATTAATGAGCGTAAATCCGGCTTTGGCGGTCAGAAATTTACTGCCAGTCGTGCTTGAGAAAACAAGGGCGCTAAGGAAGCTAATAGAGCGCAAAAACGCCAAGTGTCTCATCGAAGTAGATGGCGGCATAAACGGACTAAATGCACCTGATCTTGAAGAGGCTGGGGCTGATGTCTTGGTGGCTGGCAGCTATATCTTTTCATCAAATTCATACGAACAAGCCATTCGCGCCATAAAGCTTGAGTTTTGAAACCAAAAAAACAGCGTTTAGAAAATAGCATTGAAATTTTAGCTAGGCAAAATTTAGGCTATCACGAGTTTATTTTAAAATTTAGTGATATCGAGGAAATTTCATCGCTCATTGACGTGCGTGACCTTGATATGTGGCGAACTCTCGGGCTTGACATCACTAGAAATGAAAGTAACGAGATCGAGCTTGGCACGAGATTTAGAGATATTAGCGAGCAGGAATTTTGCGTCGTGGATATCGAAACGACTGGTGGTACGACAAATGGCCAGATCATAGAAATAGGCGCTATAAAAATGAAAAATGGCACCGAAATAGGGCGCTTTGAAAGCTTTGTGGCAGCTAGTGCGGTGCCTGAAAATATCACAGAGCTAACTGGCATAAGAGCAAGCGATCTAGTTGGTGCGCCAAATTTGCTAAACGTACTAGAGCGGTTTAAAATTTTCTAGGAACTAGCGTTTTTATCGCGCACAACGTAAATTTTGACTACGGATTTATCTCGCATAGTCTAAATGAGATCGGCCTTGGCATACTGCTAAACAGAAAGCTTTGCACCATCGATCTTAGCCGCCGCACCATCGCCTCGCAAAAATACGGCCTTGGCTCGCTAAAAGAACTCCTTGGCATAAACAACACCCACCACAGAGCCCTAAATGACGCGGTAGCAGCGGCTGAAATCTTTAAAGTCTGCCTAACGCGCCTACCTTTTAGCATCCAAACGACAGAGGATCTCATAAGCTTTAGCAAAAATGCCCCAAGCGTAAAGCTAAAACCAGAGCCAGTTTTAAAAGCTTTGGAGTAGGGCTGGTTTAAATTTAAGCCACTTGGCTGGGAATTTGAAATTTGATTTAGCTATGACCTATTTAAACGAGATCGCCTATCTTTTCGTGGTTTGTGATCATCATGTTTTCAATAACGCCGCGGTCTATCGCCCTTCAAGCGCCGATCTTTACAAAATCCTTGAAACAACGTTGCCGTTGTGATAAATTTCTCGTGAATGCCTGTTTTTGTATGAGCATAGCCAAGCCGTCGCTACTGATGACGCAGTTTACTAGGCGGGTTGCTTTTGTAGCTGAAATTTAGAGCTTGCGTTAAATTGAATAAATTTCTTTTTGTTAAAGCTGCTGGCTAAATTTGGAGTTAAATTTACGGTTTTATGTGGCGATGAACTTTTGGCTAAATTTCAAAGCGTTGCGCCAAATGTTAAAGAGCTTAGGCAGTTTAAAAAGGAGAGTAAAACGCCTATTTGCGTGGTGAAATTTGGCGTGTGACAAATAACATAGATGCTTTGCGTGATATCTACATAGATGGCGAAAATTTCTGCGTTGATGCGACGAGCAAGAGTGAGCTGGAGGGCTACACACGTGGCTGGCCTATGCAAACTGACTGTAAGCGAGAAGTGGTGGCTGAGCTTATTAGGCGTGGCGTAGTAAAAGATGAGCCAGAGCTATTTCAGTAAATTTGAGATATTTGGGTAGATTTTGACTGCTGTAATGTTATAAATTTAAAAATTAGGCAAGCGTGTAGCCTGCCTAAACTACGAAAGTTTTTTGATCGCTTCAACTATGAGGTTGCACTTTTTAACGACTGAGTTTATCTCTAGATACTCGTTTTTCGTGTGCATGTTGCCACCAGTTGGACCAAGGCCGTCTATCGTAGGGCAACCAGCCGATGCGCTGATATTGCCATCACTTAGTCCGCCAGCATCGACCCAAGTGACCTTTGTGCCAGTGGCCTTCGCAGCCTCGTCAAAGACTTTTTTGATATTTGGTAAATTTACCTCGTCTATCATCGGTCCTTCTTCGTTTATGAGGATGCGCTCACAGCTTACTTCTGGCACTATCGGATGAGATAAAATTTCGTCCATCTTCTTGTGCAAAAACTCCACCGAGCTAGCGTGGCGATATCTCATCTCAAATGTCACGCTGGCAAAGTCTGGCACGACGTTTTGGGCGTCGCCACCTTTTGTCATTATGCTATTAAATGTATGGCCTGCCTTAAAATCAGTGAGTTTTGAGAGCTCAACGATGAAATTTCGCAGCCTCCACGACAGCTGAACGGCCGCGTTCTGGGTGGTTGCCAGCGTGCGCGCTAACACCACGGAAATTTAGCACATAAGAGATCACGCCTTTTCTAGTGGCTACCATCGAGCCATCTTCTCTTGCAGGCTCGACGACTAGGGCGTAGCGAGACTTCTTGGCTAGCTCTCTTATGGCGTCTTTGGCGAAATTTGAGCCAGTCTCTTCGTGTGAGTTTAAAAAGAGGCCGATCTTTAGCTTGCTAAGATCAAGCTCTTTGATGACGTAAAGTGAGAGCAGGCTGCCGCCTTTATCGTCGATCGCGCCAAGTGCGTTGATGCGCTCATCTATCTTGCTAAATGGCACATCAGCCTTTGTGCCCACAGGAAAAACGGTGTCCATGTGGCCGATAAATAAAAAGTCGTAGCTTTTTGCCTCAAGGTCGTTTGAGATGAAAAGGCAAGGAGCGACCTTGTCGGTGCCAAGCTCTATGCTCCTACTTTTTAAGCCTAAAATTTCGGCTCTTTTTTTAAACCAAGCTGCAACTTCATTTACGCCGTCGATGCTTGAAGTTGGGCTTTCTATGTCGGTTATCTCCTTTAGATCAGCCAAATATTTGTCTATTTCGCTATCTTTCATCTTTGATCCTTATACGAGCAAGCTCATCACAAACATCGCCAAATAGGCATTTAGGATGCAAATCCCAAAAAGCACGAGATAGTGTCTGCCCGGTACTTCAAGCACGCCTAAAACTCGTCCCATGTACTGCACAGTCGAGCCAACTAGCGCCATGCCAGGAAGCAAGACAGCGATATCGTTTGCATTTAGCGTACCATCTCCAACAAGTGCTACTAGCACGCCTGCTGAGCCGCCCCAGCTCAAAAACGCAGCCATGAAAACGGCTATAGACTCACCTGGAAGACCAAGTGGGAGCATGATAAATCCTAGAAATTTACCTATCACGCTAAGCGCGCCAGATACTTTTAGGATATGGATGATGACAAATGCCATAAGCACGTTTGGGATGGTGTTTTTTACGGCGATGTCCCAGCCTTTTCTAGCGCCCTCTACAAATACGTCGGTTATTAGTTTATTTTCAGTCATCTCTTACTCCTCATCATCTTTGACAAATTTTTTGACATAAAGTCTCATCAAATTTGCTCCTAAAATTTTAAAGACAAAGACTATGCCAAGCACCATAGCTATGGTAGCAGGGGCTGTGTTGCCAGCTTTGTCAGTCACTAGTAAAACCGGCGCAAATGAAGATAAGAAATTTGTGATCATCGCACCAGCACTAAACTGAAACGCTGCAAAGATGAGAAGTTCTTTGTGTGAGATGAGTCCATCTTGACGCAAAAATTTAGCCGTTGAGCTACCTGCGTCGGTGCTTTGTGTGCTTGCTATCAAAGAGATAGAGCAACATCCTGGTATGCCAATAAGTGGCTTTAAAACAGGTGTTAGCAGTCTTGAAGCTGCGTAAAGTGCATGGTATTTCTCAAAAATAGCGACAAAGCCAAGTGCGAGCATGACGGCAGGGGCGAGGCTAAGGGCAAATAAAAAGCCACCTTTTGCGCTAGTGCCACTTCCTGTTTTAAACCATTCTGGAAATTGACCTGCTAGTTTGCTAAAGTCAAAGATACCGCCATAGGTGTTTTGTAAAAAACCTCCGAAGAAAACGATCGCAATTGCAAGTGTGATCGTACCGATGACGAGTTTTTTAGTATCACTGCTCTCTTTCATAAAGCCTCCTTTGATTTGGAATTTGTTTAAATATTATAACGCCTATGCTTATGTAATATTTAAAATATAAAATTTGATAATTAATTATGAAATTTTATGAGTAATTTATATATAAAAATTATTATGCGATAAAAGTTAGTATTATAGAGGCTTACAATGTAAATTTAAAGTATATAAAAATTTGAAATTTGGATTTAATATTTATGATTTATGGTAAAAATGGCTTCTAAACTTAAATTTAAAAGCCATTTATCTTTTAGCTCTCTTTTAAAAGCTTGCTTGCAAGCATGTCAGCTTTTGCTTTGTCGGTGTCTTTCTTGACGGATTTGTAAATTTTAGAGATATAGTTTTCTAAAACTTCGTGGCAAGAGATCACTTTTTCGCCCTCGCGTCTAGCTACTTTTACGTATTCGCCGTTATTTTGTAGCTCAAATGCTAGGTCGTTATCGCTTAGCTGAAGCTCTAAAATTTCAAGCAGTCTCTCTGAAGCCTTGGCTCAAAGATAGGCGTCATAAGCTCCAATCGGCGCTCTAAATTTCGTGGCATCCAGTCAGCGCTTGAGATGTAAATTTTTGGATTAGCGTGTTTGAAATATAAAATTCTAGCATGCTCCAAGTATTTGCCGATGATCGAGCGAACTCTGATGTTTTCGCTTTTGCCTTTTACGCCAGGCCTTAGTCCGCACACACCTCGGACGATTAAGTCGATCTTCACGCCTGCGTTTGAAGCACGGCTAAGCTCGTTTATCACGTCTTCGTCTATTAGAGCGTTCATCTTGGCGATGATCCTGCCCTCGCTGCCTTTGCTGGCTTCTACTCTTATCTTTTCGATGATGCGCTCTTTTATCTGAAAGGGCGACATGCTAAGGGCGTTTAGACGGCGGTTTTTGTTATATCCTGAGAGGATGTGAAAAAATGAGGTCGTATCTTGGCTAAATTCCTCTTTGCTAGTAAATAGGCTAACGTCAGTGTAAATTTTTGCCGAGCTGCCGTTGTAGTTGCCAGTGCCAAAGTGCATGTAAAATTTCGAGTTTATCGCCGATCTGGCGGATCACTTGGCTAACTTTTGCATGCACTTTAAAGCCTGTGATGCCATATATCACGTGTGCGCCAGCATCTTCAAGCGCCTTTGCCCAGTGGAGGTTGTTTTCTTCATCAAACCTCGCTTTTAGCTCGACCATTACAGTTACTTGCTTGCCGTCACTTGCAGCGTCTATTAGGCTTTGGATGATCGGCGAGTTTTTATCGACCCTGTAAAGTGTCATGCGTATCGAGATTACCTTTGGATCTTTGCTAGCTTCTCTTATAAAGCTAACGACTGGATCAAAGCTCTCAAATGGATGAACTAGCAGCACATCCTCTTTGTCTATGGCGTCAAAGATCGAGACGCCGTTGCCAAATGGAGGCAGGGTTTTTGGGCGTAGGGCGGGTTTGCTAGGTGGCTAAAGTTCTTGCTCCCAGCTATCTCCCAAAGAGAGCTAAGTGTGAGCGGGATGCTTGAAAAGTAGATATCTTTGTGAAAAATTTTCATGTGAAAATTTAAAAACTCTAAGATATCAGCGTCCGCATCTTTATCTATCTGCATACGCACAAAAGCCCCTTTTCTACGAAGCTTTAGCCCTTGCTCAAGTATCATCATAAAGTCATCTGCCTCTTCTTCTTCGATGACGATATCAGCGTTTCTTGTCACTCTAAAAGCAGCCGAGCTAATGAGCTTATACCCTGGGAAAATTTCTTCTGCGTGGCGGTGAACGATCGTCTCTATAGGCACGAAGACGTTGCTACTTGGCTGGGTAAATCTTGGCAGAACTCTTGAAATTCTTATCATGCCGTATTTTAAAATTTCAGGATGCTCTATGTCAGCAAGCTTAACGGCAAGCGAGAAGCTAAGGTTGTTTAGGTGCGGAAATGGATGTGTCGCATCAACAGCGATAGGCACGATAACTGGCAGGATGTTTGAGAAAAAATACTCGTCGCATTTTTGCTTTAAACTATCATCAAGCTCGTCATAGTTTTTGATAAAAAGACCCTCTTTGCTAAGCGCATCAACGGTGCTTTTGTAGTGGCTTTCAACTAAATTTTGCTCATCTTGAAGATATTTTCTGATCTCACGTAGTTGATCAAGTGGGCTCATGCCATCGCTGCTACTTGTCGTCACTCCAGCTGCAAAAAGCTGCTTTAGACCAGCTACTCTTATCATATAAAATTCATCAAGATTTGTCATATAAATGGCTATAAATTTTAGCTTTTCAAGTAAAGGTATATCCTTTTCACACTGAGCGAGCACCCTTGAGTTGAAGCGTAGCCAGCTTAATTCGCGGTTGATAAAAAGAGTTTCATTTTCGCTCATCATTTTCTCCTTATAATTTTTGATTATTTTATGATATGTGCGGTTATAAAGTTCTTATTTTGTTAAAAATTTAGTTACAATAGTGCAAATTTTAAACATAAAGGTTTCTTATGTCGGATTATATTATTTTAGTTGGCATTTTTATTGTGGCGGTTGTTGTCTTTGCGCTTATCAAAAAGGTCTCATTTTAGCCTTTAAATTTCTCCCACCACAAGTAGGCAAAGATGAGCCCAAAGCCCTTGACCTTGCTCTCATCAAAGGCAAATTTCCATCATATCTTCTCGTTTTATAAAAACTAGCTCGATATCCTCGCCATCGACGCCACCACCCGCATTTACTTTCATACTCTCATCGATCTTTGCGTAAAACATTGTTTGCATGTTGCCACCAAAGCCAAAAGCGCCATACGTCATCGTGATATGCTCCATCTCTTTTAGCTCATATCCGACCTCTTCGACTGCCTCTTCTCTAGCTGTTTGCTCTTCGCTTAGCCCCTTATCCATAAGCCCTGCGCAAAGCTCATAGGTAAAGCCTTGCTCATTTGTTTTGATGCCTTCTTTTTCTTGCGAGTACCAAACAGCTGGGCGAAACTGCTTGACAAACAAAAATGCATCTTTTTGCTCGTGATATAAAAATATACTAACGCTATTCATCACTTTGACGCAGTCCCAGTCCCTTTGCAAGCCATTTTGTTTAAATTTCATCTTAAATGGCTTTAGGTATTTTGACTCACCAAGAGGTAAAATTTCAAATTTGTTATAGTAGTATCCATTTTGCAAGTCCTAAAAAGCTAAAAAATCCTATCGCATCGGTAAATGTAGTAAGAATGACTGCCGAGCCAACGGCAGGATCGATGTTAAAGCGCCTTAGTGTCAAAGGTATGATCGTGCCAAAAAAGCCAGCAAAGAATAAATTTGTAACCATACTAAGGCTAATAACCACGCCAAGCATGCCTTTATCAAACCAAACAGCGGCGATGACGCCCATGATAGCGCCAAAGATGAGGCCATTTACGAGTGAGATCGTCACCTCACGCTTTAAAACGCTCTTTGCATCTTTAAATTCTATCTCGCCAAGTGCCAAACGACGAACCGTAACAGCAAGTGCTTGCGTGCCAGTGTTGCCACCCATTGAAGCAACTATTGGCATCAAAACTGCAAGTGCGACGTAAGCTGCGATCGTCTCATCAAAAAGTCCGATGATAGATGAGCTAAAAAGTGCTGTTAGGTAAATTTATACCAAGCCAAACCGCACGGCCACGACCCGCTTTAAATAGCGTATCATCCTCTTCTGACTCGTCATCAACGCCGGCTAGGTTATAAATTTGCTCTGTTGCGCTCTCTTGGATGTAGTCGTGGATATCATCATATGTGATACGACCTAGCAAAATTCCAGTGCTACTTGTAACTGCGATAACGTTTAGATCGTATTCTTGAAACATATCAGCGACATCTTGCATGAGATCCATATCGTTTGCCATGTGAGGCTTGTAATGGTCGATCTGGGTTGATTCGATATTTTGTTTTAGCGTCTTTGTGAAGTCAAAAAGGATGAGATCTTCAAGCGGGATGGCGTATTGCAAGACACTATTTTTATCGATAATGAAAAGCTGTGAGACGTTTTCTAGTTTGCCTTCTTGCTTCTCTTGTCTTAGTCTTGCGACTGCGCTGCCAAGCTTCTCTTCAAGGTGAGCAGAAAATAGCTCTGTTTGCATGTGCGCACCAGCTCTATCCTCATCGTAGCTTCTAAGTCTTAAAATTTCGTTTTGATTTTCTTTATCTAGCTCGTTAAAAAGCTCTCTAGCCTTGTCCTCATCGATATCCTCGATGTATTGGAGTAGGTCGGTAGCATCGTCACTCTCTAGCTCTTCAAGCGCTTCTACGATCTTTTCAGCTGGGAGCGTATCGATCACGTCTTTTAGCATGTGATCAGGTAACTCTATCGCCATCGTCACCCAAAATTTCAGGATCTAGCTTTTCAAGATACTTGGCAAAAAGCTCCTCGTCATGCTTTTTAAGTGTCTTTAGGTGCTGGGCAAGCTCGTATGCAGAGAGCTCGCCGTCTTCTAAATTTTCATCTAAATGCTGATCTATCAGCTCTTTTGCTTCTTCTAGTTCTTGGCTCAAGTTTTACCTTTAAAAATCTATTACGTTAGGGAAAAATTCCACCTTGTGATACTCTTTGTCGTTGCTTAGAGCTTGTCTTATCAGCTCATCATTTCTATTTATGACCGCTTTAAATTTAGCCGACTCTTTTTTGTCTTCTATATTTTTTACGACTTTGATGGCGCTTTCTGGATTGATCGGTTTGCCACCTAGATAGAGGCCAAAGTGCAAGTGTGGGCCAGTGCTCATGCCGCTTGTGCCAACATATGCTATTAGCGTGCCTTGTTTTACTCTAAGACCGCTTCTTATGCCCTTTGCAAAGCCATTTAGATGGGCATAAAGCGTCTCGTAGCCGCCAGCGTGAGAGATGATGACGGTTCTGCCGTAGCCGCTCTTTTGACCGACAAATTTGACCGTGCCATCGCCTGCAGCCTTGATCGGTGTGCCTTTTGGAGCACCGTAATCAACTCCAAGGTGAGCTCTATATCTTTGAAGGATCGGATGCCATCTTTTTAGAGTAAAATTTGATGTGATCCTAGCGTTTGCAAGAGGGCGAACGAGCAAAAATTTGTCATTTTTCTTGCCGTTTTTATCATAAAATTTCATCTTCAAATTTATACATCACGTAGCGTTTGTTTTTAGTCTCTATCATCGCTGCGTAAATTTCAGGTGTGCCAAAAGAGCGCCCATGCGTAGTTTTTGGTTATAAACGATAGCGATCGTATCGCCTTTGTTTATCTTTTTAAAATCGATCCCACTGCCGCTAAAAACCTCTTTAAAACCAAGCGCTAGCGTGCCAGAGCCAGTGTAGTCAAAGATATCTTCAGAGACTGATTTATCGACTTTTAGGGCTAAAACTTTATCTTCGCTTTGGTATAAGATCGGGATAAACTCAAGCTGAAATTTACCCTTGTCATCTCTATAAATATGTATCTGAAGCTCGTCACTAACGGGGATGAGGGCTTGTTTAACCTCGCCGTTATCGTCTTTGTAAATTTGATATTTTGTGCCAGCGATGATCTCTTCTGTTAGCTCTTGATCTTCGCTTGCTAGATTGTAGTAAAGTGAAAGTGGGATTTTATTTGTCTCTAGGAAATTTAAAAAGCTGCTGCCATTTGGCCAACTAAGCTCATCGACAGTTGGTTTTATGGCATATAAATTTATACATAATATTGCAAAAATCACAAATATACGAGGCATCGATATCCTTTTAAAAAGCTGGGAGGGATTTTAACTAAAACTTGCTTTAATTTTGCAAAAGATAAAGCATTTTAGGCTATAATCGCTCTAAAATTTAAACTTAGGAGATATTTTTGAAACGTATAATCGTGATTTTATCGCTGTTTTTTGGCTTTGCTTTTGGGGCTGATTTTTCTTTAAATGAGTATAGAACTCCTCTTATTAGCGTCGAGAGTGACGGCACAGCAACGATAGTTGATAGTCCTGAAATTTTGATCGGATCAAGCGGCGTCGTGCTTCATAAATTTGACACTGATAGCTCTATCATCGCAAGAGTGAGCGTTGTCTCAAAAAATGCCGGCTTTGCGAAGGTTAGATTTGAGGTGTTTGACCTACTTGAGCAAAAGGCTCTCCCGCTCCCTGGCATCGCACCTGCAAGTGGCGATATAGTCGTGCTAAACTACCTTTATAACCGCTCGCTAATCGTCGTGCCAAATAAAGAAATTTATGAAGAGGTTTTGGGCGCATTTCCTAATATGATATTTATCCATCCAGACCTTGTTGGAGCATACTTAAGCTACGAATACAAGCCAAATCCAAGCAGAGATGACTTTAGAAAGATGTGCGCTCAAAGTGCAGCTGGCCTTATCTTTGTCGCGATGGATGGCAGGAGCGTTTTTGCTGATTGCCAAAGCTTTAAGGTGCTAAAAGAGTTTAAAACTGGCGAGGTTGAGTATTATCAACTACCATTTTATACAAGAGTTAGCGACATAGACACTGTGTTTTGGAAGCTAAATAGCGAGCACATCAACAACTACGATGCTCACTACGAAAAACTTTTTGAAGAAGATAACTGATAAATGAGCCGTTTGTCCTTAAGCAAGAGCGATTTAAAGAGTGGTTTAAATTTGCTAGCTGCTCTTAAGGACAAAGAGCTCTTTCACTACGCAGCAAGCCTTAGTTTTCACACGATCTTATCGATCATACCTATACTTCTTATATCGTTTTCTATCTTTACAAAACTGCCTAGCTTTGAGGATTATTACGCCAAAATTCAAGACTTTGTCTTCTCAGCTCTTTTGCCAAGCAATCAAGAGATCATCTCAAACTACTTGCAAAATTTCCTCCAAAATAGCGGAAATTTAGGCATGGTTGGCTTTGTGGCGATGATATTTACTTCGGCTATGTTTTTTAGCGATTATGAATACGTAGTCTTAAAAGTGACAAGAGCTAGCAAGGCTAGGGGATTTTGGTCGGCACTTAGCTCGTACTGGACGCTCATCACGCTTGCGCCACTCGGACTTGCTGGCAGTTTTTACCTCTCAAGCCTTGTGCAAGAGATGCTAAACTCGACTAAATTTACAAGCTGGATAAATTTCTTAAGCATCGTGCCATATCTCATCATTTGGGTGATATTTTGCGTCACATATCTCATCTCAGTAAATGACGAGATAAAATTTAAAAGCGCGTTTTTTAGCTCGTTTGCTGCCTCGCTTGTTTGGTATCTTGGCAAGTCAGCCTTTGTCTATTACGTCCTTTACAACAAGACCTATCTAAGCGTCTATGGCTCATTTTCAGCCGTGCTTTTCTTCTTTGTGTGGATCTACATCTCGTGGATCATCTTTTTATATGGGCTTAAATTTTGCGCCTATCTCTCAAATAGCTCTAAATTTAAAGGATAAATTTATTGCTAGCTGACTTTTTAAATTTGCCAGCTAGCAGGATATGTAATATTTTATGTGAAATTTTATGTATCTAGCGTTTAAATTCGCAAATTTCAATCTTGATATCAAGCTCTTTGCTAAATTTACCTAACAGCCTTTTCAAGCTCATCTTTGTCAAAGCAGATAAGATCAACGTAAGAGTGCTTAGTGCCAGTCGCTGCTCCCATGCCTTCGCAAAAAGTGCTAGTTTCAAGCTCATCTTCTATCTTGGTTTTGCTATCAACGCCAAACTGCACATCGCCGCCGTGATACAATACTAAAAAGCAGAAATTTATGCCAAGCTCGTAGGCTTCATTATAGATATCGCTTTTGCCGTCATAGTATTCATTTAGCAGTGAGATTAGGCTTGTATATCCCATAAATACATCATCTCTTAGCGCATCTGAGCGGGGTTCTAGCTCATAAAAGCTAAACTGCTTTAGTGGCTCGCTCGAGCCTTCTTTGCCAAATTTATCATCTATAAGATCAGCAAAGTCGGTAAGCGCGACGCCTTTTTCTCTTGGCTCATCTACGATCTCAAAGTCGCCAAGCGTGTTTATCATCGCTGTCTCGCCAACAACGTTGTCGCAAAGTATGAAAGCTAGCGTATAGGCCTTGTTTTCATCTTCGTTTTTTAACTTGCTTAAAGTCTCGTTGTATAGGCACATATCCACGCTTTTTTCTTCAAAATTTGCATAGACCATGACCTCGTTTGCATCAACACTCACGCCATACATCTGTATAGTAGCCACTTCGCGTGGTGCACGTTGTTTGCCAAGCGTGCAAGTAAGCTTTGCCTCATACTCTTTTGGCATGCGTGATTTGATAAATTTAAGCCAAAAAAGCCTATACTTCATCCCCTCTGGAGTGAGCACTAGATCGATCTTATTATCAACAAGACCTATCATAAAGGTTGGATCTACTAAACATAAATTTAGCGCCTCTTCTGTTATTTTGCTTGCAGTTTCGTAATTTTTATCCTCTAAATTACTCTTGATAGCATCTAAATTTTTAACAAGTTCGCTCCAAAATTTATCAACCCTGCTAGCAAAACTTGAGTTTTTATGATGTGAAAACTCCATATTCTTTCCCCCTTTCAAAAGACTCTACATTTCTTTGCGTATAAATTTTCATTGATGGAAACTCTAACGCACTTAGTTTATCAAAACCAACTTCGTTAAAAACGCAGCCTGTGTCGATATCTGCGCTATTTTTATAAAATTTTATCTCTCTTACTGGCGTGTGACCATAGACGTTAAAGATGCCACTGATTTGCATCTCGTCGCCTCTGCCTGAGAGCAGGTGCCTTTTAAACTCTTCGCTAGCATATTTATCGTTTCTTAGCTCCCACATATTGCCAACGGCTGAGTGAGAGACGACTAGATGCTCGCCATTTTGGGTTTTATAATCTTTAAATTCCAGATAAACTGGCCTGCTTTCTAAAAAATCCACATGCCTTTGCTTAAACTCTACGCTTTGTCCAAGATATGATCTATATGTCTCTTCTCCGCCGTTTCCAAAGAACCAGCTCCTGTCAAATGGCACTTTGTTGTTTAGAAATTGCAAATTTATTGCTAAGTAGCCTTCGCTCGTGATTTCCCATTACCATTTTATAGTCATTTTGCATGATAAGCTCGACCACGTCGCAACTAAAAAGCCCCGATCTATCACGTCGCCAACAAAGCAAATTTGAGATTTTTCTTTGTTTGGAAACTGCTTGATAAGCTCTAAAAGCGTGTTAAAACAGCCGTGAACGTCGCCAATAATGTAAATTTGCTCGCTCAAAATTTTCTCCTTTGCGCCAAATTTTAGTCTATTAAACTTAAAAATAAAGATTGTTAATTGCTGATAAATTTAGAAAGAAATTTTATTTATGAAATTTAAAGCAGTAGGGGGGGCAAAACCCCCTAAAATCATTGTGCGTAAAAGCCGCTAACCTTGCCGGTGAGGTCTATCATGATGTTTTTCATCTGAGTGTAGTGCTCAAGGATGATCTTGTGCGTCTCACGGCCGATACCTGAGTTTTTATATCCGCCAAATGGGCTGCCTGCCGGGATTTGGTTGTAAGTGTTGATCCAGACCCTGCCAGTCTCCATCGACCTTGCAACGCGAAGTGCTTTTGTGATGTCTTGCGTGAAAATACCGCCACCAAGGCCGTATTCGCTGTCATTTACCATTTTTATAAGCTCGGCTTCATCTTTAAATTTGATGACAACGCCAACTGGTCCAAAGATTTCTTCTTGAGCCACTCTCATATCATTTGTCACATCAACTAGCAGCGTTGGCTCGACAAATGCGCCCTTGTCGCAACCATTTGCAGTGTAGGCTTTGCCACCGACTGCCACTTTTGCACCTTCTTTTTTGCCGATCTCGACGTAGTTTAAGATTTGCTCAGCTTGTTTTTTATTGATCTGAGAGCCCATTTGAGTGCTAGGATCTAGCGGATCGCCAACTTTTATGGTGCTAAATTTCTTAACCGCAGCCTCTATAAATTTCTCATAAAAGCTCTCTTCTACGAAAATTCTCGATCCCGCGCAGCAAACTTGACCTTGGTTAAATAAAATTCCAAGCTGAAGGCCGTCAAGCGCCTTGTCTAAATTTGCGTCGCTAAGAAGATATTTGCGCTCTTGCCGCCAAGCTCAAGTGTGGCTGGGATGATACGGCGAGCCGCAGCTATGGCGATATCACGGCCGATCTCGGTTGAGCCGGTAAATGCTAGCTTGTCAAGGCCTGGGTGGTTTTTGATCCACTCGCCACTCTTGCTACCTCTGCCAGTTACTATGTTTATCAAACCTTTTGGCAAAATTTTATCTATCAGCCTAAATAGCTCAAGCACGCTTAGGCTTGTCTCGCTTGAAGGTTTAAACACGCTTGCATCGCCTGCTGCGATCACTGGAGCTAGCTTCCAAGCTGCCATTAAAAATGGAAAATTCCAAGGCACGATCTGACCCACGACGCCTATTGGCTCGCGCAAAACGATAGAGAGTTGCTTCTCATCAAGCACGTTTGCGCTGCCTTCTTCGCCCATGATAACGCCAGCAAAGTACCTAAAATGTTCAGCCGCAAAAGGGATATCGACATTTAGCGTCTCTCTAATCGGCTTACCGTTGTCCATACTTTCAACTTTTGCGAGGTGCTCTTTGTGCTCATCGATGATGTCAGCGATCTTGTTTAGCAGCTTTGCGCGCTCGCTAATTGTGGTGTGTTTAAATTTATTAAAAGCCTCACGTGCAGCACGAACTGCGTCATTTACATCTTCTTCGGTAGCATCAGCGATCTTTGCAAGGTGCTCGCCGTTTGCTGGATTTTTGGCATCAAGTGTAGCGCCGTCTTTTGCGTCACGCCACTCACCATTTATGAAAAGCCCGTATTTTTCAAGTAGTTTCATACTTTTCTCCTTGATTAAGATTTTGTAAAAGGATTATAATATTAATAAAATTTATCAAAAATAAATTTTGGACATAAATTCTCTTTTTTAATAAATTTTATTATTTAGAGTAGGGTTGATTTTAAATTTAACTCTGCCAAGAGAGCAAAAACGTAGTCTCGCCATCAAGTTTGCTTTGGCATTTTACGGTGATGCCATTTTTCTTGCAGCACTCTTTGACTAAATTTCAGTCCTATACCAAAGCCGCCTTGATCGTCATTAAATCTCGTGTAGCGATCAAAAATTTTCATCTGATCCTCTTTGCTTATGCCGCGTCCAGTGTTGCTTATGCTAAAGAAATTTGGCTCTAAAACGATGCTAACCTTTGAATTTGGCGCTGCGTATTTTGAGGCGTTGCTAAGAAGGTTGTCTAAAATTTTACTCACATCCTCAAGGTCTGCGTTTATGAAGCTTGGCTTTAGGCTAGCATCTATCTTAAGCCCGCGTTTAGCAAAAAATGGCGAGAAGTAGCTAAGTCTTTGTGTGGTTAGTAAATTTAGATCGATTAGCTCTTTTTTGCTTGGTTTATCTAGGTTAAAGCTTAGATGAACGAGCGCGTCATAGATGCTGCCTAGGCTCTTTGCAGCAAGACTGATGTTGTTAAAACGCTTTAAATTTCGCTCATTTAGGTTGTTGCGATCAGCCGTTTCTATGCTCATCGAGATGACGCTTAGGGGCGTGTTTATCTCGTGTGTTGAGTCTTTTATGAAGTGATTTAGCGTATCTATCTTTTCATAAAGTGGCTTTAGGCTCAGTTTTGCTAAGTAAAAGGCGATGAAAAGCAGTATAAAAAGGAAAAATATAGCATCCACAACGCATGAAATTACAAGGGATAATATCTCTTTTTGATGTCCTTGCCTACCAAAAATATCTCAGCGCTAGAAAGCTCATCTGTTATGTCGTTATCCATGCTTTGGATGTTTTCAAAGATCGTGACCTTGCCGTTTATCAAATTTATATTTTTTTCTTTATCTATATTTTCGCAGGCAAAGTCCTGATAAATTTTCGCTCCATTTTTTGAGATGATGCAGGCTTTTACCCCTTTTTCTTTTGTTAGGCTTGAAACCGAACTAAGACCATTTGTCCTTGCTTTCATATATATGCCCATCTTGATCTCTTTTAGGCTTTTTACCTCGTTTAAGATGAGTGCTTCTTTTTTATTTTGGTAGTCGTGTATAAAAAAATAGCTCAAAAATAGCACAGAGCTAACAAGATAGAGGGATAAAATTTTAAATAAAATTTGCGTCTTTTCAGACATAGATGTAGCCATCTCCACGCCTGTTTAATATGGCATCTTTGCCTAAAATTTGGCGTAAATTTTGATATATACACGAAGGCTAAGCTCACTTGGCTCCTCGTCAAATTTCCAAATTTTATTAAAAATTTCATCTTTGGTTAAAATTTTGCCCTTGTTTTGCAAAAATAGGGCGAGCAGGTCGCTCTCTTTGCTCGAGATATTTACATTTTCGCCGTTTTTACTTAGAGTTTTGCTCTGTGGGTGAAAGCAAAGATCATCTAAAATTTTGATATCTTCGCCGTTTTGGTGTGAGAAATTTCTTTTTATGAGAGCTTGCATGCGGATAAGTAGCTCTTTTAGCTCAAATGGCTTTTTTAGATAGTCATCGCAGCCGCTTTTGTAGCCTTTTTCAAGGTCGTCTATGGTGTTTAGCGAGGTGGTAAATATGCTAGGTGTTGTGACGCCAAGCTCACGTAGCGATGAAAGTAGGGAGAAGCCGTCGCCTTGCGGGAGTTTGACGTCTAGTATAAGTAGGTCAAAATTTCGCTCGTATGCAAGATCTAGTGCGTCTTTGGCATTGTTTGTAGTGGTGACATCGTAACCATTTTCGCCCAGATACTCGCTTATTAGATCAAGTAATGTTTCATCATCTTCAACAAGCAAAATTCTGACCATCAAGTGCCTTTACATGCCTTTTTTCATTTCGTCTTTCATGCCCATGTCGTCTTTTTTCATACCCATGTCATCTTTTTTCATTTCGTCTTTCATGCCCATGTCGTCTTTTTTCATTTCGTCTTTCATGCCCATGTCTTCTTTTTTAGCTTCGTGTTTTTTGACAGGATGTTTTTTAGACATATCATCTTTCATCATCTGCTCTTTCTTCATCATCTCATCTTTGCCCATCTTGTCCTTTTGCATCATTTCAGTAGCATTTGCAAGACCGCCAAACATAAACATAGCACCAAGTGCAACTAAGATTAACTTTTTCATAAAGTCTCCTTTAAATTAAATTATGTTGCAATTGTAGTCACTTAGTGTGAAATAAGTGTAAATTTACGCAAATACAAAATAGATAACTGGAAGCGTGATAAATGAAAATAGCACGCCTATGGCTACTGATGAGATGGCTAGTGAGCTATCAAGCCCAGCTTTTATGACCATCGCACTTGCAAGGGCTGATGTCGGCATCGCACATTGAAAGAGGCCAACGACCCAAGTTTTGCTCATCTGGATACCTGAGACTTTTAATATGATGAAAAATACGATAGCTGGCAAGATCATCTTGCACAAAAGCACGACGCTAACGCCTTTATATGAGCTTGTGATGCTACTAAAGTTAAGGCCAACACCGATCGCAAAAAGTGCCACTGGAGTGACGCTGCCTTCAAACATCCTAAGTGGCGCAAAGATAAAATCTGGAAGCGGGACTTCTTTTAAGATAAGACCCATGATGAGCGCTATAAATGGTGGAAATTTTAAAATTTTCATTGTATTTTGAAATAGCGAAACCTTCTCTGGTGCGGCAAAAGATAGGATGAGTGGTCCAAGGATCGAAAGCGGGATGCCAGTGGCTATTTGGTCGTAAAAGATGACCTCATTTACCATCGCATCGCCAAAGAAGCCCTGAATGACAGGCATACCGACGAATAGTGTGTTACCAAAAAGGCTTAGCATGACCATACTGACGGTTGTTATTTTGGTAAATTTAAAAATCTTACCTATGACAAATGCCAAAGCAGCGCTAATGGCGGTTGAGGCAAAGCCGATAAGGATCGTGTTTATAAGCGAGGCATCGACATTTACGTGGTAAATTTTGTCAAATATTAGCGCAGGCATTGCAAAACAAAGGACAAAATCCACAAATGGGATCGAGTGCTTTTGCTCAACAATGCCGACTTTTTTAGCAAAAAAACCAGTTGCGATTATGAAAAATATTGCAAAAAGTGGTGTGAAATTCATAGCAGTCTCTTTTAAGTTTGGAATTTACAAAGAATTGATTATATGCCCCAAAAGATTAAATTACAATAAACTTTTTCAAAAATTTATTGTCTAGTTTGTGTTTAAAAGAGCTTTTTACACAAATTTATCTTTTTTGTCTTTTAATTTTATTTTGAAGTAACTTGCACTATAAAATTTATATTTGCACCTATTCTAAATTTATTCGTACTTTTGATCTTAAAACTTGATGTAGTTGAAAGAGAAATTTAATGGTGCCCGAGGTCGGACTCGAACCGACACAAGGTTGCCCTTATCAGATTTTGAGTCTGACGCGTCTACCAGTTTCACCACTCGGGCTAAGTTAAGATTGAATTTTTAGGTTTGTGAGAAGAAGAAAAAGGGGAGACTTGCTCCCCAAAAAGAAAATTATTTCTTTTTACCTTTTTAGCAGCACCAGCAGCAACTGCTTCTTTAAGTTTTTTGCCAACTTTGAATTTGACTGCTTTGCTAGCAGGAACGTCGATCACTTTCTTAGTTCCAGGAACTCTAGCTTTCCTTGCAGCTCTGTCAGCAGTACCGAAAGTACCAAAGCCTATAAAGCTAATTGTATCGCCTTTTTCAAGAACCGCTTGGATTGTCTCCAAAGTAGCATCAACAACTTTTAGAGTATCTTTTTTGAAAGACCAGCCTTGTCGGCAACCGCTTGAATAAATTCAGCTTTTTTCATGAACCATCCTTTTAAGAAGTTATGCGGCAATTCTACACTCTTTTAAAAAAAAATACAATACTTTTTCCCTAAATTTAGCTCTTTTTTTGCATTTTTTTAGTAAAAAAACCAAAATTTGAACTTTCACTCACAAATTTCAAACGTAAGCTCGTTTTTTAGCCCTATCTTTTTCATATCTACAAGCTTTAAATTTTCAAAATTTAAACCCATTAGCTCATCTTTGTTTGTCACTTTAGCATTTGCGATCTGGCGTAAAACCTCACCTCTATAAGCTTTTGCATGGTGGCTTAGTATCTTTTTGTTTTTTAAAAAGCAAAATGTCGTAAATTCTTTTTTTACCACATAAAATTTCTCATAAAATTTAGCTCTAAGATCTAAAATTTCATCATTTTCTAAAAAGCTATCGACAGCCTTGCTAAAATTTTGCTCATAAAATTTACAAATATCAAAGCCAGCTAGCTTTTCGCCTTGCTTTAGTTTATACTCGGCTATCTCATCTTTTGCTAAAATTGGCCCAAATAAATTTGAAAATATCAAAACATTATTATCTATATATTTTTGAGCATCATCGCTTAGTCCGCGGTAGTTTAGGTGTTTGTAGGCAACGCCGTCATATCTTAAGATAGCTTTTATGCTGCCTTTTTGAGATAGACTTTCTCGCAGCTGCTCGCTATCTTCAAGCTCTTTTAGTCCAAAAAGCTTTTTTATCTCGTCTAAATTTGCACTTTTAAAAACTCATCATATTTATTTAAAATTTCAGCCCTTTTGCTAAAAAGCATGGGAAATATCAAATTTTTGCCATCAAATTTATCACTTGTGTTTAGAGAAATTTTGCTTTCGCTTGGTGAGAAGAGGATTTTTAACGCCATTTTCTTTCCTATTTTATATATGTAAATTTTGGCAGATTATACAATAAAACTTTTTTGCACTAAAAAAAATCAAATTTTCACCGATATATCACAAAGCGGAATTATTCTTGCTTAGAGTGAATAAAAATTTAGGGAAAAATTATGAGAATTACAAATCAACTACGTTTTAGTCAGACTTTGCACGACTATCAAAAAAATATGGTTGGCGTAAATAAAAGCTACCAGCAGCTCTCAAACGGACTTAAAATCCAAGATCCATACGACGGTGCCGCGGTTTATAACGATGCCATGAGGCTTGATTATGAAGCGACTACTCTCACTCAAGTGGCTGATGCTACTGGTAAGTCAGTAAATTTTGCAAAAAACACAGACAATGCACTGAAAGAATTTGAAAAACAGCTTGAAAATTTTAAAACTAAAGTCGTTCAAGCAGCTAGCGACGTGCATAGTACAACCTCTCTTGAAGCTTTAGCAAACGACCTTCAGGGCATCAAAAACCACCTTGTAAATATCGCAAATACCTCTATAAATGGGCAGTTTTTATTCTCAGGAAGTGCTGTGGATACTAAGCCGATCGATGGCTCAGGCAAATATCAAGGCAACCGCGACTATATGAAAACTTCAGCTGGTGCGCAAGTAGAGCTACCTTACAATATCCCAGGATTTGATCTATTTTTAGGAAAAGATGGCGACTACAACAAAATTTTGACAACAAACGTTATGCTAGCTGATCAAACTAGAACCGACATCTCTTATGCGCCAAAATATCTTGATGAAAATAGCAAGATAAAAAATATGATCGGTCTAAACTACGCAAGCGACTCAGTTGTGGGCAGTGACGGCTCTTACAAAGGCACGATCGAGCCAGATTTTGACTTTTTGGATACTTCAAATGTAAATTTCCCTGATACATACTTTTTCATGCAGGGCAAAAAGCCAGACGGCACGACATTTACAAGTAAATTTAAGATGAGTGCTGATACGTCAATGGCTGGTTTGATGGAGAAGATCGGTATGGAATTTGGCAACACAAAGACGACAAAAGTTGTCGATGTGAGCATAAATAACGACGGACAATTTAATATAAAAGACCTTACTAAAGGTAATCAAACGATAGACTTTCACATGGTTGCAGCTACTTCTGTGGCGGCAAATCGTGGTGCGATAGCTCCAAACAATACCCTTGATACGGTAAATTCGCTACAAAGTCTTGAAAATATGGCAAATGCTGTGCCAAAAACGGTTCATATAACTGAATTTACAAAGAGCAAATACCTTGATAAAGATGGAAATTTAACAAACGCATTTGACTATGACAAAGTTAGATTTGAGCGAAAAGACAATGAATTAATAGCAAATTTACCTCAAGTTGCTAGAAGAACGGGTGAGTTTGCAACTGATCAGACAAAGCTAAGCGAGGTTTCTGGCACAAAAGAGAGCTACAATAGAAATTTATACCCAAAAGATGTCGATGCCAGAAAAGAGAGCTTTACAATATAGATAATCAAGAGATAGGCATGCAAGTAAAATCAATCACCGGCACGACCTACGACATCAAAGTAAAAATGGGCGAAGCAGGTGGTGTAAATACCCCAGTGCAGTTTCAAATAACATCAACAACTGCTGCTGGTGTGGTATCTCCAACTAGAAATTTGACCGTCTATAACTCAGATGAATTTGGCAGTTACAGAACCTATGCTAGCGACTTTACATATCGTCAGCTAATGGATATCGTAGCGATGGCTGCAAGCGATAATATCCCTGATCCTCAAAACGTAGAAAATGCAAATTTTGATACAGATATCGAAAAGGTAAGAAGAGATCAAAACTACAACGCCTATAAAGACGCTTTGTCAAAGACTAAAGGTGCAGTAGAGGTAAATTTAGACGATCGTGGCAGGATGGTACTAACTGACAAGACAAAATCTGTCACAAATATAGAGCTTACTATGTATGATGCGAAAAATGGAGATATATTTGACGGAGATAGCACTGGTATAAACACCGCTGGCGTTGCAAGCCACCCTCAAGGCAAGGGCTCAGTATTTAGCTTTAACGAAAACAATGCTTTAACTATCGATGAGCCAAGCACAAGTGTCTTTCAAGACCTTGATGATATGATATTTGCCGTTAGAAATGGCTACTATAGAGCAGACGCTAACAATCACGATCCGCGAAATACAGGTATGCAAGGCGCTCTAAAAAGGCTAGATCACTTGATAGATCACGCAAATAAAGAACTTACAAAGATAGGCTCTCAAACAAAGCTTCTAACTGCGACAAATCAGCGTGCAGAGGTCATGAAAGTAAATGTGCTAACTGTTAAAAATGACGTCATAGACGCAGACTATGCAGAGTCATATCTTAAATTTACACAGCTTTCACTCTCATATCAAGCTACTCTTCAAGCAAGCGCTAAGATAAATCAACTAAGCTTGCTAAACTACCTAAACTAAAATGATAAATCAGCAGGCCTAGCTTGCTGATTTTTTAAAAATTAAACTCAAGCGTGCTATAATAAGCCTTTTTAACAAAAGGATCTAAAATTTTAAGACATATATTATTTACTATTTTTGTTTGTTTTTTTATATATTTTGGTATCGCTACGGCTGCTCCGACTGCTGATTTTGTAGGCTCACTTGGACAAAGCCTTGGCGTTTTTAATATTAAATATTTTGGCCTTATAGCCTATGTTTATCCATTTTTACTTATCGTTCTAGGCTATTTTGTATATAAAAATTTTAAGAAATTTGACTTTGATTTTGCCCAGTTTGTAGTTGGGATTTTTCTATTTTTTATCGCATTTTTGATGTTTCAAGCTTTAACCACTTCTGGAGCAAATAGCGGCGTGATAGGTGGCTTTATAGTCTCAGCGCTAAAAGAAGTCATCGGCGCTATCGGCACTGCGGTTACTATACTTATGATATTTATCATCTCACTTGGACTTGCTTTTAGAGAAAATTTTATCATCGTTTTAAGAAAGGCTTTTGTAGATAAAGAGCCAAATGGCTATGAAGAAAAAAGTAGAAGTGTAAAAGAGGTAAGGGCAAGGCAGATACCAAAGATAGAGCGCAAAAAGCCAAAAGCCGAAGAGATAAAAGAAGAAGAGCTTATAGACGCTCAAGTGCTAAATGATGATGAGCCAAATTTCAGATAGTGAGCCAGAATTTGAACCAGAGCCAGAGATGGAGCCGGCACAAGAGAGCAGACCTGCAACCATAGGCGGGGTTGAAATTTTAAATGAAGTGGCTGAAAACAAAAAGCTTCTTGATCAGATAGAACGCGGCAAGGTCGAAAAGCCAAAAGACTTTGTCTTGCCGCCACTTAAATTTCTAAACGACCCTCCAAAGCGCTCGCACAATATAAATGAAGCCGAGATCGACCAGCAAATTTCAAATTTACTCGATAAACTGCGCAAATTTAAGATAGATGGCGACGTGGTGCGAACCTACACTGGCCCTATCGTCACGACATTTGAGTTTCGCCCAGCGCCGCACATCAAGGTTAGTAAAATTCTCACTTTGCAAGATGATTTGGCTATGGCGCTAAAGGCCCAAACCATCCGTATCCAAGCGCCGATCCCTGGCAAAGATGTCGTTGGCATCGAGGTGCCAAATCAAAATTTAGAGACGATCTATCTAAAAGAAATTTTAGAGAGTGAAGTCTTTAAAAACGCTAGCAGTCCGCTAACCATGGCCCTTGGTAAAGATATCGTGGGTGCTCCTTTTGTGACTGACCTTAAAAAGCTCCCACATTTGCTAATCGCTGGTACAACAGGATCTGGCAAGAGTGTGGGTATAAACGCGATGCTTTTAAGTTTGCTTTATAGAAATAGCCCACAAACTTTGCGCCTAATGATGATAGATCCAAAGATGCTTGAATTTAGCATATATAACGACATCCCACACCTTTTGACGCCTGTTATCACGGAGGCTAAAAAGGCGATCACGGCGCTTTCAAATATGGTCGCTGAGATGGAGCGAAGATACAAGATAATGAGCCAAACTCGCACAAAAAATATAGAGAGCTACAACGAAAAGATGAAAAGCGAGGGCGGCGAGCAGTTTCCATACATCGTCGTGATCATCGATGAGCTAGCCGATCTTATGATGACTAGCGGCAAGGATGTGGAGCTTTATATAGGTCGTCTAGCGCAGATGGCAAGGGCTAGTGGCATACACTTGATAGTAGCGACACAGCGTCCAAGTGTCGACGTCGTGACTGGCCTTATAAAGGCAAATTTACCAAGCAGGATAAGCTATAGAGTAGGGCAGAGGATCGATAGTAAGGTCATCCTTGATCAAATGGGAGCTGAGAGCTTGCTAGGACGCGGGGATATGCTATTTACGCCTCCTGGAAGCCCTGGCGTGATCAGGCTGCATGCGCCATTTGCAAGCGAAAAAGAGATTGAGACAATCGTAAATTTCTTAAAAGAGCAACAAGATGTGATTTACGATGAGAAATTTCTAGCAGAAGAGGGCTCTAGCGCAGGCTCAGCTGCTGGCGCATTAGGCGAAGATGAGCTTGATGAGCTATATGAAGAGGCAAAAGAGATCATCTTAAGCGAGCAAAAAACATCGATCAGCTACCTACAAAGACGCCTAAAAATAGGCTACAACAAAGCTGCAAATATAATCGAGCAAATGGAGAAAATGGGCGTTTTAAGCCCTGTAAATGCAAAGGGCCAGAGGGAAATTTTAGTTTAAAAATGGCTTGGCTACTGAAAGGTATTCAAATTTATGAATAAAATTTGAATACTGCGCTGCTTAGCAATGACTCTATAATATTGTTAGCTATAAAATATCTTTAAACTAGGCATCAAGCTGGAGCTAATAAGTAAAAATCCTTGTGATCTTATAGAGCTTCCAAAATTTGACAATAAAAGATATTTTGATTATCCGATAGCTATTCAAAAACGCTTTATAAAAGCTATTTGTGAAAATGCCGATGCAAGCTCTGATATATTCTTTTTTCTACTTCACGGCAGGCGTAAAAATGAAGTATTAAGCCTTAAATTTAGTGATATAAACTTTAAAACAAGAACTTATACTATTCCTTTTAAGATCAATAAGGCGAAAAGAGATATGATTTATAAGATGAGTGATGAGTTATATTCTAGGCTTTATAAAAGGTATATAGTAGCTAAAGAGCAAAAACGTCTAAATGATTATGTATTTATTAATCCTATGACAGATGATAAATTTAAAGATTTGCGTAAAAGTTGGGCTTCACTTCTTAAAAGAAATAATTTGCCAAAGATAAGATTGCACGATATTAGGCATTTAATAGGCACATACTCAATTAATTATCTTAAAATTCCTATCGAGCAAGTATCATTTACGCTAGGTCATACAAATATAATTACTACGCAAAAATATATAACTGCAAACGTCAAAAAATCTAAAGAAACTATCGAAATTTTGCTTAATTCAATTTCAGAGTAATTTAAGCATTTTAAAAAGTGGCTCGGAGTGCCGATAAAATGGGTATTTGGTTGCGGAGGACGGATTTGAACCGCCGACCTTCGGGTTATGAGTGTTATGCGCTTGTTTTTTGTTATTTCATTATTATTTCTAGCTTCTTTTTTGCTGTATTGGCTGGGGTTTTGGTTTTTCGAAATATCTGCATAAAACAATATTATCATCAGTTTGATACATTTTTGCAAGATAGCAGTTATTATTTATTTGATCTATTATTTTAAATCTCTTTTCTGAAAATTTTTGACTTTTAAATTTGTCGCTTCTGCTATATGTGATTATTGTGTTGTTTATTCCACTCTCCCAAAGGTAGCTTGAAAAACTTTCATCTTCTACGTATAAACTTCCGTCAAATTTAAAATCAACTATAAAATCATTTCTCATCTTTCCCATTAGTAAAATTTTGTTGTTGTTCTCTGTTTTGATCTGCCATTTTCCTATTATATTTGGCTGCCTGAAACTATCAAGAGCATTTAAATTTATTATAGCGATGATAAGAATTAGTAATTTTTTCATTTGTTGATTTCCTTTTCTAGTACTTTTACTTTTAAGCTTGATAAGAAATATTCTTGTTCTATGTCTGATAATTTTTCAAAATATTTTTTTAATTCATCTATTTTTGAAGTATTTTCTTGCGTAGAGTTAATATTTTCCATAATAAAATTATATAGTTTAGGTCTTGACTTTTCCCAGTTGTAGAGAGTTCTTAGCTCTATTTCAAGTAAATTCGCAATCTCTTTTTTTTCCATGTTCTTTGAAATTCTTTCATTTTTAATTTTTATTTAAGTTACATTATGAAATAATTTCATTGTTCGTATGAAATGATTTCATATTTCCGATTTTATCGAAAGTATGTAAATTTTGCCCTGAATATGGCATTAAACTATTTTAGCCCCGTTTGGACGAAACACCTTTTCGGGGCTATGTTAAATGGTGTTTCAAAAATAAATAAACTAAAAAAGGTGTTAAAAATGCAAATCGTTAAATCTGACTATGATTTAAAATACATTCTCAAAGGTGGTCTTGTAAGAAGTTCTGCTTCTGGCAAGTTTGAAGGTAATGATTACTCTTCTTCAGTGCGTATCTCTTCTTCAAATATCTATGACGTTGAAAACAAAAAACTGGCTTTACCGATGAAGTAGAGCAAAAAGTTGTTTTTAAAATTATCTGCCCTGACAATAACACTGCTGGACTTGTAGCAAGTGCCATAAAAGAGAAATTTAGAAAAGGCGAAGAGATACCAGTTGAAGGCGGTTTCCCAAACGATCAAAGAATAATAACAATAGCAAATCCAGTTGAATACTTCCTATTTGACACAAAGCCAGCTAAAAAGACTGAAAATAAGTAAATAAAGGGGTTTAGCCCCTTTAACTATTTAAAAAAGAGTGTTTCCTTTTTTAAGTAGTTAAAGACTACTAAATTTCTTAAAAAAGGATTTCAGATGAAATTTCTTGCTTCTGCTAAATCTAAGGTTTTAGCTGGTGTTGCGGCTGTTTCTGCATTATCTAGTAATGCTCTTGCCGCTGGTATAACAATGGCGTCTGACGGCACTGTTACAGGCGATTTAAACATTGCTCCATTTATGGGCGTTGCTGGCGCTGTTATCGTTGTTTTGGCTGCAATTTTTGCGGTTAAAAAGGTCTTTCTCTTTTGAGATAAAAGAGTTTTTGTCTTTAATATAGGTGTTTGCCCTTTTTTAAGGGGCTAATTTTTAAAAAGGCTAAAAATGTATTTTGATTTTATCGACGTTACGAAATTTGGTATATTTTTAAACTCTTTCTTTGGTGCTGTTATGGTTTTCTTCGCTTTTGTTTCTGGTATTACTTTAGCCTTAAGCCTTTTTAAAAATTAGCCCTTAAATTTATAGCTTAAAGCAGATTGCGAAGCAAAGCTTTAAGCCAACAAACCGAAGTGCGTCAGTAATGTATAGGATATAAATATTATGGATAAAGTCTATCTAAATTTAACGTTAGAGCAATATAACTTCTTGATGTCCCTAACTGGTGCATTATGCGGTTTCTTGCTATGTATGTTTATTTTTATAGTCCTATCCAAAATTTAAAAAAGGTGTTTAAATGTTTAGTGTGATTGGTGTCCCAGCTTTTGACTACTTCTTTTCTATATTCGTTTGGTTTATGATTTTAACTCTGCCGATTTGCGCTGGCTTAGTCCTTTTCACAAAAAAGGTTTTTTAAGGATTTCGTATGAAATTTCTTATAAAAATTCTTTGCCTGCTTAGTTTTTTAAGTTCTTTTCTTTTTGCTGATCTTAAAATTTATACTGATCAAAATCTTAATGGTTATGGTTTTAAGCCTATTGATGTGAAATTTCTAAAGGGTAATAATTTACTTGGTTTTAGAGATAGTAGTGGTTATACTATTTATACCTTTACTTTTGATCACTCATATTATTCAGGTTCTAAATACTCTCCAGGTTTTTATTGGGGTGCTGGTAATTTCGTTTATTTTGGTGGAGATGTAGTTTCAAATCATTTATATGTTGAAATGAATACTTGGAGTTATACTGTTTATAGTATTTCGAATGATCCTAATCAACCTTTTTTAACTTATTCGTCTTTGTTATTTTTTCGTTTGGGTGATCGTCTTGCTACTTGTAGCGCAAATCAAGAATTTCAACACTGAAACGAATAAATGTGTTGATTCTTGTCCTGCTGGTCAAAATTGGGATGTTGATATTAATGCTTGTGTCAATGATTGTACTGATGCAAGTGTTAATAAACTTGGTATTTTTAACGGCACTACCCAAGGCGGTTGTATTGATTGTTCTTCGGTTTATTCTGATGATGGTATTGCTTCTTGTTTATGTACTGGTTTAGGTTCTTCTTTTTCTGGTTCTCATGTTTTTCTTTTTGATAAGGAAAAGCCTGGTTTTGTTCATGCTAATTGTGATAGTGGTGTTAGTATTGTTTTTAAACATCGTGTTGATGAAGATCCAAATAAAGATAAAGATAACAATTCTACAAATTCAAGCGATAAAGATAAAGAAAATCCTAAACCTGATAAAGACAAAGACAATCCAAATCCTGATAAAAAGGACAACAATGAAAATTCAAACAACTCTAGCGGAGAGAGTGGCAATACTTCAAATAATAATAGTGGTGGCTCTTCTGGTAATGGTTCTAGCGGTGGCGGTGGGACTGGTGTAGAAACAAAACCAAATCCTAATAACGGCAATGGCAAAGAAGACGGTAAAGGTGACGGCAAGCAAGACGGCAAAGGCGAAGAAGGTAAGGGCGATGATGCCGTAGCTCAAAAATTAGATTATGGCGATCTTGAAAAAGATGCTGATAAATTTAATTCAGATTTTAAGAATGCTTTAGATGGTGTTATTTCACAAGCACAAGATTTTAAAAATAGCTTAAATGATACTATTTCTAAAATTAAAGATGGTGGTTTGACTAAATTTAATCAAAGTGCTATCCCTAGCACTTGCCCCTTAAAATTTTAAAATTAACTTGATATATTTTGAAAAAGATGTAACTTTTGATATTTGTAAAATTATTTCGCCAGCTTCTCAAATTCTTTATTATTTATTTTATGTAGTGTTTTTTGTTTTGTTCTTAATAGTCACTATTAAGCTTTTTTTATTTACTTTTTAAAGGGGTAATATATGCCAGCTATTATCGCAATGATTGTTAATTTATTTGGTTTCTTTAAATGGGGCAAGGTTGTTGATTTTGTTCTTCGTGGAATAACCTTTGCAAAAATGGTTATTATAAATGGGCTTTTATTTGCTTCAATACTTGCTTACGTTGCTGCTGTATTGGTTATCTTAAATTTTATCTATACTAAATTTAATTACATTGTTGATTATATTAATAATCTCTCTGTTGGCAATGATAAGATCGTAACTACTTCTATGATGGTTTTAAAATCTCTTGGCGCTTGGAATGCTCTTTGTGATGTTTTTACCATTTTTTCGCCTGTATTGTTGAGTTTCTTTGTGATCTATGCTACAAAGATAGGTATTTTTGTTTTTAAAAATGCCAGAGATACTTTACTTTCTTTTATTATTGCGAAGTTGTAAAAATGATTACGTATTTAGTTGGTAATCCTGGAAGTGGTAAGACTTATTACGCTGTATTTATGATTTACAAGCTCTTTCTTTACGAGCCAAAGAAGACATTTTTAACTAAATTTGTTAAGCCAAAAGAAAAGCCAGATTATTCATTTTGCTACACTAATATAAATGAGTTTAAATTTGAGCTATCTGATAAATTTAAGAAGTTTGATTTTGATGAATTCTATTTAGGCTTGAGAAATTTATATGCTCTTTATAAGACTGGTTCTACCGATAATGAAGTAAATGAGAAAGCCAAAGAGTTAAATTTATTTGGTTGTGTATTCGTGCTTGATGAGTGCCACAACTTTTTTAAAGACAAAAAAGATGAAATTTTAGTTTGGTGGCTTACATATCATAGGCATCTTTATCAAGATATTTATCTCATTACGCAAGATCTAACTCTAGTAAATAATGAATATAAACGCATAGCCGAGAAATTTTATAGGGCTGTTGATAGCTCGCGTAGGTTATTTTCTAAAAAGTTTCGTTATGAAGTATATGCCAGCTTTAGACTTTATAAAAAAGATAGATTAGAGATTATTAATATACCATTTCTTAAAGAAGTTTTTAATTTATATCATTCTGGCCAAAGCTCAAATAAAAAATCATTTGTTCGTTTTTATTTTCTTTTAGCTGTTTTAGTTTTTATATTTCTTTTACTTTATTTTTATTTTATTGTTATGTCTATGTTTGAAACTGATAAACCTAAAAATGAGAATTTGCCTATTGAAAACAAAATTCCTGCTCCAGTTTCTGAGCAACCTAAAATTTAAATTTATTCTTTGATGATAAAAAGCCTAAAAATAATAATATTGATATTCCTGAAATTTACATTTATGATATTACTTGCCTTAATAATAATTGCCATTTTAGCGATGATTATCATTTATATCCATTATCATTGATTTCTTACATTTCTTCAACGCATACGCCATTATATTTTTATTTCGAGCCAAAATCTCACGAGCTTGTTAAATACTACTATGTATTTGACAAGCCAGTTTTTGCAAATTTAATCCAAAAAAATAACAAAGGTGTTTCCGATGAAAAGTTTAATCAAATTCCTAATTCTTCCGTGTCTGCTATTAAATAGCCTTTTTTCTGCTGAAATTTACACTGATTTGCTAGATTTCGCACGTCTTACAAGTAAGGCTAACAATATAGCTATTGTAACCGATGAGAGCATTCATCAAGGCGAATATTACTTTATCTATCAAGATGAAGTAAAAATCACTATTTCGATGTTTAGAAAGATGCTCGAAGCAAAGAATTTATATCTATATAAAAAAGATAATTTCTACTATGTAAGCTCTCAAAAATTGCCTGATTACGATCTTAGGCGTATTGATCTTAAAAACTACGTTGTCGAAGATGTTAATAAAATTCTTGGCCAGTTCGATTTAAACGCTACTTATGCGACCGCTTCAAACTCTGTTTTCTTTAGAGCTGATGATTATATTTTCGATCAAGTTAAAGACGCTATCGCTAAGATCGATAAAAGCTTAGAGCAGGTAACATTTAAGCTTACAATTACCGAAACAAATTTAAAAGATATAAAAGATTTAGGCACAAATTTACAAGGCTTACTTAAGCCACTTAATCACGGCGATTTAGCCTACTATATAAATTTAATTACTTCCCCTTACATTACTAATTCAAACGTCATTAAAAACGATGATAGTGCATTTTTTGGCATATTAAATTTCCTTGATACAAATGGCATTACAAAAATCATATCTTCGCCAGTCTTGACAGCTAAAAATCACACAGAAGTTTATTTTAGTTCCGTTCAGAATATCCCTTATCTTGTTTCAAAAACTGATATATCTAACGTTAATTATCAAAAAACGGACAGTTATGAATATAAAGACATTGGTTTAAAAATCAATCTAAAGCCTATTATTTTATCCGATCACATCGATTTTGACTTACATTTAATCCTTGAAGATATCCTTTCTCAAAGTTCATCTTTTACGCCCATTGTTTCAAAGAAAGAGCTTAAAAGTTCGTATTCTTTAAAGCGTGGCGACGTTCTAGTTCTTAGCGGTATCAACAAAAAAACTAATGCTAAGCAACGTAACGGCGTGCCAGTTTTAAAAGATATTTGGCTTCTTAAGTATCTTTTTTCAGTAGAGCAAGACAGCGAGATCAACTCTGTTTTAACTCTCACAATTCAAATAATTTAATGTTTTAAGGGGTGCAGGGGCTATCCCCCTGCAAAAGGCGAGTAGTAAGCTTTTTAGTTCGTCCAGCCTTTTCGAGCCGTGCAACAAATGAGCCAGCTGGGTCATAAAAGCCCCCTTTTGCCTAAGTGTGTTTTGGCGCAGCCAAAAAGCCAACCATTTGTGCGGACGAAGTCCGCCAAATGGTGGCTCTTGTCAAATTAATAAAAAACTCTTACCTTTAAGGAAGTGACTATGCGAGCAAGGAATTTATACGGTGTTTCGCCCTTTGATGTTGAGCTTTGTCAAGATAAGCTTGATAGTCAAAGGGAGTATATGCGCTCTTTTTCTTTTGTCAATAGTTTAGGGCAGGTTAGAAATTTGCTTGATATTTCAATGTCAGCAAACTTTAGCCCGAAATATTACGCTGAAGTTTCAAATCGTGTGAATGTGTTTAGCTCATTTGCGATCGATAATTTTCAAGTGCCAGTTTTTTTAACTATTACATTAAATGGGTGTTTTAGGGGTGCTTTAAGTGGCGATTATTCTAAATTTAAGCCTATTGATTATAAATATTTGCCTGATGAAATCAAATATAAGGCTAAAAATTTAGCATCTTTAACTATCTCTGATTTGGTGGCTGTTCTTAATTACCAGTGGAATTTGTTTATTATGCGATATTCAAGAAGATTTAAAAGAATAGATCGAAGTTATATAAGGTGCTTTGAGCCACATAAAAAAGACGGCGTGCCACATATCCACGCTTTATTTTACGTCCCAGCTTACACATTAGATTTTATGAAAGAAATTTATACAAATATCTTTTACTCCCCACAAAACTTAAAAACTAATGCCATTACAAGCGAGCAAGAGAAAAACGGCGAGTTAAACGGCTTTCAAACTTCAATTAATAATCCTAGTGGCTATGTAATGAAATATATTCAAAAGACTTTCAGTAAATTTAAAAGAAACGCAGGATTTTGACGAGCTTTCGGCGTGGTATGTAAAATATAAGGTTAGACGTTTCTTAAGCTCTCGCACTAAAGTGCCGTTATGGGTATATAGGAAGATTAATTTTATTAGCACGATGCAAGACTTTTATCACTTAAACGATTTGAAAAACGATCATAGAGCAATACTTGAGTGGAATAAAAAAGATGATTACATATATATAAATTTACCTTTCAATAAAGAAGAGATCATTTATTTAAATGGTAGGTTGGAGCATTATATTGGTGGTAGGCTAATGAATTTTTATGATAGGCTTAAGATAAATAATAAAGTCGATGAAGATGCAAGCGATGAAATAAAGAGTTTTGGTAGCACTTTAAAACAAAGGCAAATTTTAAAAATTTGCGATGAGTTATTTAAAAGCGAAAAACGAGTTAAGCCAGTAAGTAAAATGCGAGATTACGAGCTAGTTAATTATTATCAAAGCTTGGGCGGTGATGTAAACGCCCAGCATTTAGCTTATGTTGAAAATATAATGCTCGATAGGGAGCTAGATAATTTCACACACTATCACGAAAAGCACGATCTAAATGCTCCTGATATTGATAGCTTTGTAGATAGATTTTTGATTTGCAATGAGTTCTAAAAAAGGTTTATAAAATGAAAATTTTAAATTTATTTGCTGGTATTGGTGGTAATAGGCTTTTATGGGATGATGTTTTGCCTGGCGTTAAAGTAACCGCTGTTGAATTTGACCCTGAAATAGCGAAGGCTTATGCAAAACGCTATCCAAACGACAATGTGATAGTAGGTGATGCTTGGGATTATGCTGCTAAAAACTATTTTGATTTTGACTTTATTTGGGCTAGTCCTCCGTGTCAAACTCATAGTAGGCTAAATATAGCAAATAATATTCGCAATGATCGAACAAAAAGGCTACCTGATTTTAGACTTTATGAATTAATCGTGTATTTAAAATACTTTTGCAAAAAGGCTTTTGTAGTTGAAAATGTAGTGCCATTTTATGAGCCACTTATTAATCCTACTGTTAAGATAGGTCGGCATTATTTTTGGTCAAATTTTTATATTTCTGAAAAATATTTTGAAAAATCTACCAAACTACTTAAAGATATTATTATTTCTGATTTTGTTGATTTTGATTTAAGGTTGTTTAAAAATATAAAAAATAAAAGACAGGTTATTAGAAATCAAGTCGATAGTAGTTTGGGTAAATATATTTTAAGCTGCGCATTTGATAAAGGTCTTTTTGATGATATTAAATGATCTTTTTGATAACTATATTAGCTATTATGAGCTTATTTTAAGCCCATCAACGCTAAGAAGTGATATAGCTACTTATAACAAGCATTTTAAAAACTCGCTTGGTTTAAGAGATATAAGAGAGATAAATTTTATTGATGTTCAAAAGTTTTGCAATGATTTAATAAAGCAAGAATACAAGATAAAGACAATTAAAAATATTGTTGCTAAGCTTAAAGTAATTTTTAAGCTTGGTATAAAGCTGGAGCTAATAAGTAAAAATCCTTGTGATCTTATAGAGCTTCCAAAATTTGACAATAAAAGATATTTTGATTATCCGATAGCTATTCAAAAACGCTTTATAAAAGCTATTTGTGAAAATGCCGATGCAAGCTCTGATATATTCTTTTTTCTACTTCACGGCAGGCGTAAAAATGAAGTATTAAGCCTTAAATTTAGTGATATAAACTTTAAAACAAGAACTTATACTATTCCTTTTAAGATCAATAAGGCGAAAAGAGATATGATTTATAAGATGAGTGATGAGTTATATTCTAGGCTTTATAAAAGGTATATAGTAGCTAAAGAGCAAAAACGTCTAAATGATTATGTATTTATTAATCCTATGACAGATGATAAATTTAAAGATTTGCGTAAAAGTTGGGCTTCACTTCTTAAAAGAAATAATTTGCCAAAGATAAGATTGCACGATATTAGGCATTTAATAGGCACATACTCAATTAATTATCTTAAAATTCCTATTGAGCAAGTATCATTTACGCTAGGTCATACAAATATAATTACTACGCAAAAATATATAACTGCAAACGTCAAAAAATCTAAAGAAACTATCGAAATTTTGCTTAATTCAATTTCAGAGTAATTTAAGCATTTTAAAAAGTGGCTCGGAGTGCCGATAAAATGGGTATTTGGTTGCGGAGGACGGATTTGAACCGCCGACCTTCGGGTTATGAGCCCGACGAGCTACCACTGCTCTACTCCGCGATAAGAGTTGTTTGGGATTTTTAAAAGTGGATGGGGTAAGAGGATTCGAACCTCTGAATGACTGGACCAAAACCAGTTGCCTTACCGCTTGGCGATACCCCAATGTTTTTAAGAGTTGTAATTATATAGACTTTAATGCCATTTGTCAAGGTTTTTTTAAAAAAATATGTAAATTTATTTTATTTTTTCAAAGTAGCTTTTTTAAAATTTAAAAATAAACAAAATACTTTTATAGCATATAAAATTTAATTATAGCTTTTAAAACCCATGTGAAAATTTACATGGGTTTATCTAGTTTTATGCTAAAAGTTCTTTCGCGATCATGCTTATGCGTTTTGCTTCAGCACTCGCTCCGATCTCATCTTTTGCCATTTTCATCACAGCGCCTAAATTTTTACCAACCTTTTCAATTATGCTTTTTATCTTCTCTTTTAGCTCATCATCACTTAGCTGAGCTGGTAGATATGCCTTGATTAGCTCGATCTCACTCTGCTCTTTTTTGGCGAGATCCTCTCTTGCTCCCTTTAGATAGAGCTCAACCGAGTCAGCTCTCTTTTGATCTCTTTTTGAAGTAGCGGGAGCACGACCTCGTCGGTCATCTCGATCCTTTGATCGACTTCAACCTGCTTAAGTGCCGCATTTAGCGTCCTTAAAGTGTCCCTTTTAAACTCATCTTTTGCTTTCATAGCCTCTTTTATATCAGCTAAAATTTGCTCTCTTATACTCATTTTCTCTCCTTTAAATTTTTGAAATCATAACTAAAATTTTGTGATAATTTCTTGAAATAAGCCTTGCAGATAAGCCGCTCCAACGCCCTCTCTAAGCCCATCGTCGATAACTATAAATTTCGCTTCTTGCCCGCTTAGTAGCTCTTTTAAGAGCAGTGTCCCAGCGATGAGCGGATACTTTCTGCTTCTTCCAACCGCAACGTCAGCGCTTTTGTCATCCATCTTTAAAAGCTCATTTACAAACCAAGCAAGATCGCCATTTTTAAGCTCATATCCACTCACTTTTTTTGGATCATAGCTCTCGTAGTTTAGCCCAAGCTTTAGTGCTGCGATAGTGGTCGGCACGCCAGAAGTTAGAACGATAAGTCTATTGTCAAGGCTTGTTAGAAATTCACTTGCCTCTTTTGTATAAATTTTTGCATTTTCTTGCATCAGATCAAGTGCTTTAAACCTCTCGTAAAAGGTGATGATGCCAAATTTAAAGCTTATAAATTTTCCCTCTTCGCCTATCTCTGAGCTTGCACCGCCGATGTCGATCAGGCTAAATTTATCATTTATGCCAAGCTTTCTTAAGGCATTTTGCACGCCTAAAAATGTAAGTTTTGCTTCAGCTTGCCCATCAATGATATGAAAATTTATGCCAAATTTCTCTCTTATCTCACTAAAAATTCCTTCGCTATTTGACGCCACTCTAAAAGCTTCAGTCGCAACTGCCACACATTTAAATTTAGTAAAGTCAAATTTGCTTTTAGCCTCCGCTATCGCTTCAAAAAGCCTATTTTTAGCCTCCAAGCCTATCTTGCCACTTTCGTTTAAGCCCCTTGCAGCTCCAACTATCTTTTCATAAATTTGCTCGTTACTAAAGCCATTTTGCACCTTTTTTATAAGTGCCACGCGAAAGGTGTTTGAGCCAAGATCGATCGCTATAACCAAAATTTATCCTTAATATTTTTGCCAAATTCTAACATATGATAATTTAGTATCATTTAAAGTGAGAAAATTCTAAAAACTTTAATAATTTTCAAGATATAATTTTGCTAAAAACTCTTACAAGGGGGCTTGATTGCTTCGAGATAACTTCTTGGCGTTAGTTATTTTTGCGATTTGCAGCGTTGGATTTTTCGTTTGGGGCTATCAATACATCCCGACAAATAACTACTTTTTATTCTTAATCGCTGGTATGTTTGGTCTTTTTATGGCGTTTAATATCGGCGGAAATGACGTTGCAAACAGCTTTGGCACAAGCGTTGGCGCAAAAACACTCACACTAAAACAAGCTCTCGTCATCGCCGCCATTTTTGAGCTTAGCGGTGCGATATTCGCAGGATCTGAGGTTACAAATACCATTAGAAACGAGATCGTGAAATTTCCAAGCGACATAAACCCGATGAAATTTGTCATCATCATGATCTCCGCCCTTCTAAGCTCTGGTCTTTGGCTATTTTATGCGTCTAAAAAGGGTTTGCCAGTCTCGACAACTCACTCGATCGTTGGTGGCATCGTTGGCGCAGGACTTGCCATGGGTTTTATGATAAAAGATCCTGAGCCACTTAATATGGTCTCTTGGGGTGAGATCGGCAGGATCGCCGTTAGTTGGGTCATCTCACCACTGCTTGGCGGCGTGATGTCTTACATCATATTTGGCTACGTAAAAAGCAAAATAATCGAGCCAACGCACGAGCTAAAGACAAATTTAAAAGCTCTAAAAGCTGAGAGAAAAGCCTATAAAGAAAGCTTTATAAAAGCGCTTAAAACAAAGCCAGCTGAGGAGCAGATAGCCACTCTTTCAAAGATCGCAGTTATCGATGAGGACGAGATCGAAACTACTGAATACAGCGAGTACCGCTCAAAATTCGCATCATGAAAGATAGCGAAAAAGAGATAGATACTTTTAAAGCTATGAAAAAGCACATCCCTATCATCGCTGGATTTGCCGCAATGGTCATCTCATCAATGATGCTTTTTAAAGGGCTTGAGCATATAAATTTAGCCTTTAGTATCATCCAAACAGTCTGGATCATCTTTGTCATCGGCGCTCTAGCGTATCTTGCAAGCCTTGCTATCATAAACGTCATGAGCAAAAACGATAGCGAAAAGAGCATCAATAGAATTTCTCATGGTTTCAAATTTTTACCGCTTCATCTTTTGCATTTTCACATGGCGCAAACGACATTGCAAACGCAGTTGGACCATTTGCTGCTGTGCTTGACGTGCTAAAAACTGGCTCTATAAACGAAAGCTCACCCATACCAAGCATCGCAATGGTAACCTTTGGCATCTCGCTTGTTGTTGGGCTCTGGTTTTTAGGCAAAGAAGTGATCACGACTATCGGCTCAAAACTGGCTGAAATTTTACCTACGACTGGCTTTAGCGCGGAGCTTGCCTCAAGTATCGTCATACTTCTAGCAACAAAGCTTGGCATACCAGTTAGCTCTACGCATATCCTAATAGGCGCTGTTTTGGGCATTGGCATTGTAAATAAAAATGCAAACTGGAAAATGGTAAGACCTATCATCCTAGCTTGGCTCATCACGCTTCCTGCAGCTGCAATATCATCAGCTATATTTTATTTTGCCCTTGCTAAATTTCTAGGCGTTTAGAAAAACACTTTGCTTGTAAATTTAAAATTTGCAAGCAAATCTCACTTAAACTAAAATTTGTAATTTTCGCAGACAAAAACTATCAGAAAAATAAAATTTTACTTACATTATTTAATAGATTAATTTATTAAAGATTAATCAATTTAGGCTAAAATACGACCATTTTAACAAAAGGACAGCTATGAAAAAGATGTAAAAAAAGTTGTTTTAGCATACTCAGGCGGACTTGACACAAGTATTATTTTAAAGTGGCTCCAAGATGAATACAAATGCGAAGTAGTCACATTTACAGCTGACATCGGACAAGGTGAAGAGCTAGAGCCTGCACGCAAAAAAGCCCTAGCACTTGGCGTAAAACCTGAAAACATTTTTATAGAAGACTTAAGAGAAGAATTTGTACGTGATTATGTATTTCCAATGTTTAGAGCAAACGCAGTCTATGAGGGCGAATATCTGCTTGGCACATCAATCGCGCGCCCACTTATAGCAAAACGCCAAAGCGAGATCGCAAGACTTGTTGGCGCTGATGGCGTGAGCCACGGAGCAACAGGCAAAGGCAACGACCAAGTTCGCTTTGAGCTTGGCTACTACGCACTTGGCGACAACCTAACTATCATCGCTCCATGGCGCGAGTGGGATCTAAACAGCCGCGAAAAACTCTTAGCATACGCTGAGAAAAACGGCATAGATATCACCAAAAAACCAGGCAAAAGCCCATACTCAATGGACGCAAATTTACTTCACATAAGCTATGAGGGTCTAGTGCTTGAAGACCCAAGTCATGCACCAGAAGATGATATGTGGAGATGGACAGTAAGTCCAAAAGATGCTCCAGATAAGAGCGAGATCATTGAGATCGGCTATGAAAAAGGCGATCCAGTGAGCATAAACGGCAAAAAAATGAGCCCAGCTGAAATTTTAACCGAGCTAAACCGCCTTGGCGCAAAACACGGCATCGGCAGACTTGACATCGTAGAAAACCGCTCAGTTGGTATGAAGAGCCGCGGCTGCTACGAAACTCCTGGCGGCACGATAATGCTAAAAGCTCACAGAGCGATCGAGAGCATCACGCTTGACCGCGGTGCAGCTCACTTAAAAGATGAGATCATGCCAAAATATGCAGAGTTAATCTACAACGGTTACTGGTGGTCACCTGAGCGAAATATGCTCCAAGCTCTCATCGACAAGAGTCAAGAACACGTAAATGGCTCTGTAAAAGTTGAGCTTTATAAAGGCAACGTGACTATCCTTGGCAGAAGTAGCAAAAATGATAACCTATTTAGCGAGGCATACTGCACATTTGAAGAAGATAGCGTTTATGATCAAAAAGATGCAGCTGGATTTATCAAGCTAAATGCGCTTCGTTTCATCATCGCACGCAAAAATGGGCGAAAATTTGACTAAAAATAAAATTTAAAAGGATAAAAATGAAAGTACTACTAATAAAAGATGTAAAGGCGCTTGGCAAAGCCGGTGAGATAAAAGAGGTAAAAGATGGCTATGGCAATAACTTTTTAATCGGCAAAGGCTTCGCAAAAGCAGCCACTCCAGATGTCCTTCGTCAATATGAAGCAGCTCAAAAAAGAAAGGCTGAAGAGCTAAAATATGAAATCGCAAATTTAGAAAAACTAAAAGAAGAGCTTGCGAAAGTGACAGTCGTCGTCAAGAAAACTCTTGGTGCAAATGGCTCACTCTTTGGCTCAGTTTCAAAAGAGGAGATCGCAGCAGAGCTTGAAAAGACACATCATTTGGTAGTCGAGAAAAAAGCTATCGACCTGGACACTCACCTAAAAGCAGTTGGTCTTTATGATGTCTCTATAAAGCTTGGACACTCGATAAATGCGACCTTAAAGGTTGATGTGCAAGGAGAGTAGATGTTTCATGCGACAACCATCCTAGCCTACAAAGGCAAAAATAAAGCGGTCATCGGCGGCGATGGACAGGTGAGTTTTGGCAACACCGTCTTAAAGGGCAATGCCGTAAAAATCCGAAAAATTCACAACGGCAAAGTCCTAGCTGGCTTTGCTGGCAGCACTGCTGACGCGTTTAACCTCTTTGATATGTTTGAGAAAAATTTAGAGCATACAAAAGGGGACTTGCTAAAGGCGGTGATAGAATTTAGCAAAGAGTGGCGCAAAGACAAGTATCTAAGAAAGCTTGAAGCGATGATGCTTGTGCTTGATAGGGATAAAATTTTCTTACTCAGTGGCACTGGTGATGTTGTTGAGCCAGAAGATGGCAAGATAGCAGCTATTGGAAGCGGCGGAAACTACGCTCTCTCAGCAGCCCGTGCCTTAGATAAATTTGCCGATATCGACGAAGAAGAGCTAGTCAAAGAGAGCCTCAAGATCGCCGGCGAAATTTGCATCTATACAAATACAAACATCAAAACTTATGTTTTAGAATAAGAGAGAAATGAACTTAACACCAAGAGAAATTGTTAAATTTTAGATGACTATGTGATCGGTCAAAAGGACGCCAAAAAGATCATAGCGATCGCACTTCGCAACCGCTATCGCCGTATGAAGCTTGAAAAGAGCTTGCAAGATGACATCATGCCAAAAAATATCTTGATGATCGGCTCAACTGGCGTTGGCAAAACTGAGATCGCAAGGCGTCTTTCAAAGATGATGGGACTGCCTTTTATCAAGGTCGAGGCTAGCAAATATACCGAGGTTGGCTTTGTTGGTCGTGACGTTGAGAGCATGGTAAGAGACCTTGCTATGGCTTCATATAATCTCGTAAAAAATGAGCAAAGCGAGAAAAATCAAGATAAAATCAACGCCTACATCGAAGAAAAGATCGTCTCAAAGCTACTTCCACCACTTCCAAAAGGTGCTAGCGAAGAGAAGCAAGCAGAGTACGCTAAGAGCTATGACAAGATGCTAAATAGGCTAAGAAACGGCGAGCTTGACGAGCTAAGTATCGAGATAGAGGTGCAACAAAACCCACTTGAAGCTGGCTCAAACGTGCCACCTGATATGGCGCAGATGCAAGAGAGCTTTATCAAGATAATTGGTATCGGTGGTAAAAATATCAAAAAAGAGATGAAGGTAAAAGACGCCAAAAAAGCTCTTCAAAGCGAGGCAAATGATAAAATTTTAGACCTTGAGAGCGTAAAAACAGAGGCTTTAAGAAGAGCTGAAAACGAGGGCATCATCTTTATAGATGAGATCGATAAGGTTGCTGTTGGCTCAGGTAGCTCAAACAGGCAAGATCCTAGCAAAGAAGGCGTGCAAAGAGACTTGCTACCTATCGTTGAGGGCTCAAATGTAAATACTAAATTTGGAAATTTAAAGACAGATCACATTTTATTTATCGCAGCTGGCGCCTTTCATATAAGCAAGCCAAGCGATCTCATCCCAGAGCTTCAAGGTCGTTTTCCACTAAGAGTTGAGCTTGATAGCCTTGATGAGGACGCGCTTTATCAAATTTTAACTCAGCCAAAAATTCGCTTTTAAAACAATATATCGCACTTCTTTCAACTGAAAATGTCGAGCTAGAATTTGACGATGAAGCGATAAAAGAGATAGCAAGGATCGCTCATGCAGCAAATGAAAAGATGGAAGACATCGGTGCTAGACGCCTTCACACGGTGATCGAGCGCGTGATAGAAGATATCAGCTTTGAGGCTAGCGAAAAGAGTGGCGAGAAGATAAATGTGACAAAAGAGCTTGTAAAAGAGCGCCTAAAAGACGTTGTTGAGGATCAAGATCTAGCGAGGTATATACTTTGAAATCAGGCTTTGTTAGCATCATAGGACGCACAAATGCTGGCAAAAGCTCGTTTTTAAATGCTTTATTAAACGAAAAGATCGCCATTGTCTCGCACAAGCAAAACGCAACTCGCAGAAAAATAAATGGCATAGTAATGAACGGTGAAGATCAGATCATCTTCACCGACACGCCAGGGCTTCACGAGAGCAACAAAGCGATAAATCAACTACTAATAAACCAAGCTATAAAATCGATGGGAGACTGTGATCTCATCGTATTTTTAGTGCCTATCCATGATGATACAAGCGACTATGAGAAATTTCTAGCTCTAAATCCTGAAAAACCACACATCTTAGTGCTAACAAAAGTCGATGAGAGCTCAAACGCAAAAGTGCTTGAAAAGATCACTCAGTATCAGCAATTTCAAGATAAATTTGCAGCACTTCTTACTTTTAGCACCAAGCAGCCTACCTATAAAAAACCGCTTCTTGATGAAATTTGTAAGCTTTTGCCAGAGCATGAGTACTTTTATGATCCAGAATTTCTCACGCCGACAAATGAGAAGGAAATTTTAGAGAATTTATACTTGAAGCGATCTATGAAAATTTTAAGCGACGAGATACCTTATCTTAGCGATGCGATCATAAAAAGCGTAAAAGAAAAAACAGGCATAACTGAAATTTATGCAAGCATCATCACGGAGCGTGACATCCATAAAAGTATGATCATCGGGAAAAATGGTGAAACTATTAAAAGAATAGGAATTTTTGCAAGAAAGTTAATACAAAATTTAACCAACTCAAAGGTCTTTCTAAAGCTCGATGTAGTCGTTAAAAAAGGCTGGAGTAAAGAAGAAAAGAGCCTAAATCAGATAATCGGCTATTGATTTTTTATTTTAAAGATATTAAAATACCCAATATAAGCGTTTAGGAAGGTTTTTTGATTCATGATGAATATTAAAAAAAATAGTGAAATTTCTATAGTTGCACTAGATCCGTATGACTATAAAGGATTTCGTTATCATAACAGCAATGTAGAAGCTTTTAACTTTTCAAAAACAGTCAATAAACGCGACTTTTTCATCTCATATATAAAATTTAAAGACTTAAAAACAACAACTATTTTTATCCCTAGAAGCGTTGATAACGACACCCTTTATGAGGAGCTTTACTCAAAGGTCTATGCGGAGCTCTCACTTGATCCAGCGCTTGATAATAAGATATTTTTCTCAGAAGGCACTACAAAAGCTCAAGAGAAATTTTCACCGTTTTTGCTATCACTAACGAAGATATAAATTTACCTTTAAAGCAGTTGCAAAAAAGGTCCCATATATCGACTACCTTGCGCCTGAGCCTTTGATCTACTCTGCTATTTATAAAAAAGGCTTGCTGCCTAGCACACAAGCAGACTGCTTTATCGCGCTTAGAAAAGATGAATCATTTTTAAGCATATATTTAGATGGTGATTTTTTTACTGCTAGAGAAATTCGCTATAACCTAAACTATCTTAAAGATAAATTTTTAGAGCAAAGCGGCGATTGCTTGAGTGATGATGAAATTTCTCGAAGTTTTGTCTCAAAGAGGACTTGTAAATAAAGACGATGATGGCTTTAACTACGATCTAAACACAGTTTTTGAAGATTATATCTTTTACTTTAACGATATTTTAAACATTATAAATAGCCAAAATGGCATAGCCATAAAGAAAATTTACATAGATTGTGACTATGAGATCAAAAATTTTGCAAATTTTCATCTCAACCAAACTTGGTTTGGATGCAGAGTATATAAATATAAAAGTTGCGATAAACAACAAAAACTATACTATAAATGAGCGTTATAACGTTATGGCTTTATTTGGTAGATTTTATACCAAAGAGCCATTTTATGAGAATTTTAACCTCTCAAATATGCTCCGTCCAGATCCATTTGTTAAAAGAAAAAGTGGCAAATTCTTGCTCACTTGTGCTGCGGCATTTGCGCTAAGTATGTTATATCCAGCTTACAACTACATAGCTGGTCTTGTTTTAGAAAAAGACAGCGCAAGACTAAATGACGAATATAGCGTCCTAAACGCCCAAGAGATGCAGATAAAAGAGACGCTAGCCAAAATTTCAAGAGAGCAAGAGGCGGTAAAAGAGCAAACTCAAAAAGAGAATGAAAAGCTAAATTTCAGAAAAGGTCTGCTTGCTGAGATCGAAAATAAAAAAGATAATTACGCTATGAAGGGTTTAAATCTTTTTAAAATTACCGATATTTTAAATCTAAATGCAGTTCATATCACAAACATCGTAAATAACGATAGAAATTTGACCATAACTGCGGTTAGTGATAATGAAAAAAGGATAACCCAGTTGATCAAAGATATCAGCAAAGATGAAAAATACTTGGTAAATACTAAAAAAATTCGCTCAGATGACGCTAAACACGAGTATGAAAGTAATATAAGCATAGAGATTAGACAATGAGACAAGATATTTTAAGCAAAATAGATCAGTACTTTGATAGCAAAAAGCCAAACGAAACTAACCTCATTTTTCTTGGCTCAGCGCTTATTATAGCTTACCTTGTCTATATGCTATGCTTTGATCCTGCGCAAAATTTCTTTGATGAAAAGCTTGATAAACATACGAGAATTTCTACAAAGCTAGAAAACACCAGAAACTATCTAGCCTCAGTAAGCTCTCCTGATGGCGATAGAAATTTTAAGATAAATGAAGAAAATAGAAATTTAAGCAATCTAAAACTTCGCTACACGAATATTTTGAAATTTAATACCTATTTTGATTCAAAGCTTAAAGAGCTTTCATTTTTGCTTTTTGACAATCAAAACTGGGCAAACTATATAGATAGTATCGTGCTTTTAGCAAAGCAAAATAATATAAAAATTTTAGAGCTTAAAAGTGATATAAAAGAGCCAAATTTCCAAAAGATAGAGCAAATTTTAAATATAGATGTCACTTGCCTTGGAAATTTTAAAGATATGCTTAGCTATATAAACGGACTTGAAGAGTCAAAACTTGTAGTAGATCTTCACAAAATGGATATAAATTCCACTCAAAAAGATCTAGGAGCTAAGCTCTCTATCTCTGTGTGGGGTATGAAGTACTGATGAAAAAATTTGGTTTATTTTTAATTTTAGCTCTAAGCATATTTGGCGGCGAGTTTGAAGGCGAGATGAAAAACTATGATGAAGTTTTTGTTAAGATAAAGGAGCAAAGAAAGGGGCTTAATAGCGGTGAAATTTCCAGTTTGCAAGATCCTTTCAAGCTGAAATTTGCCAGTTGCTCCAAAAGGCGATCAAAACACTACAAAATACTCTTCTGCAAGAGGGTTTATGTTAAAGGCCATTTTGCTAAATAAAGCAAATATAAATGGCAAGTGGTATAAAGTGGGAGATATGATTGATGATTACAATATCACAAGTGTTCAAAATAGCAAGGTTATCATCGTAAAAGATGATGAAAAACAAGAACTAACTCTTAAAAATGGAAGTAAAAATGTTGGTATCAAAATTAAGTAAATTTATTATAACTGCGGTGTTAGCTTCATTTTTAGCTACCCCTATGATGGCAAAACCAAGCACATGCTTGAGTAAAAATTTTAGTATGAAGATCACAGACGATATAAGTCTTGGTGATGTTTTAAATCAACTCTCTGAAATGTGTGATTTTAGTATCGTTGCAAAAGATGCTTATAGCAAAAAAGAGCTTGACGATAAAGTCTTTGGCGTAAATATAAGAAACATGAGCCTAAGCGAGGTCTTTGATCTGCTTTTAAATGAGAAAAATTTAAGCTATGAGTTTTCAAATAATGTCTTAAAAATCTCATCGCTTCAAACAAAAATTTTTAAAATAGACTATATCACCTCTATCCGTGAGGGCACAGCTATCACAAAAGCTTCTGTTGATGCCTCTCCATCAGAAGTAGGCAATAGCTCAAGCAGCGATACTGGCTCAAATGATATAAAAAATGAAAACAACTTGATAAGAACAACTGAGAAATTTGACTTTTGGGAGAAGCTTGATGCTGAGCTAAAAGCCATCTTAAACAATAGCAGCGAGCATATCACCGCACCAGATCCTATCATAAACCAAAATGCTGGACTTATCACGGTTACAGCGACCCCGTCACAGCTAAAACGCGTTGAAAAATATATAGCCGAGATGCAAAGAAGACTTAAAAAGCAAGTCATCATCGATGTTTCTATCATCGCAGTTGATCTAAATAATGAGTATAAGCAAGGTGTTGATTGGAGTAAATTTGAGCTTGGATTTAACTCATATATAGGCAACCAAGGCTCTAGCACCGGCTCAAGTGCAAGCTGGACAAACAAGGGCAACAGCTTAAGCGATGGCTTTGGTCGCACACTAAATATCGCTGCAAATTTAAACTTTAGCCTTGATGGTATGATAAATTTCCTTGAAACAAATGGCAAAACAAAGGTCGTTTCAAGTCCAAAAGTAACCACTCTAAACAACCAGCAAGCGCTAATCTCTGTGGGCGATAATATAAACTACCGCGTAATGGAAGAGACAGATAATGGTAGCAACAATAACAATAACAACAGGCTTACAACAACTTATAAGCAATACTCTGTATTTATAGGCATCTTGTTAAATTTACTTCCAGAAGTTTCAGATAACAACAAGATCATGCTTCGCATCAACCCAAGCTTAAGCAGCTTTAAGTATGCAGAAGACGACACAAGAGGTCAAAACACCTCTATTAGAGAGATAGCGCCTGACACCGTTCAGAAAAAGCTCTCAACCGTAGTTCAGGTAAATAGTGGCGATACTATCATACTTGGTGGTCTTATCGGACAGACTAAAAATAAGCAAAATACAGCCGTGCCACTTCTAGCTGACATACCTTTGATAGGAAGCGTCTTTAAAAGCACAAGAGATGGCGTAAAAACTACTGAGCTTATCTTTGTCATCACGCCAAGAGTTGTTGATCTTGAAGATCCAAAACCAGTTCAGCAGTCGCTAAAAGATCTAGGATTTTCTAAATCGATCTATGAGTAACGAAAATATTTATACACATATAAAAGATGTTTTCATAGATGAAGACGAGAGTTTAAATTTCGTAAATTTAGACAACTCTATAAGCTGCTACAACAAGATAGTTTTAGCTCTAAAAAAGCCACTTAAGCTCATCTTGTTTTATGGCAAGCCAGGTAGCGGCAAGACCTTTTTGCTAAACAAGATCGCAAATGATCTAAAAGAAGATAAAAGTCTCATCTTTTTCCCGCATCCATTTTTTAGCGAGGCGACATTTATCGAGGCACTTTGCGAGCAAATTTATGGCAAAAAGCTTGAAGATATAAACAACTTTGAGAGCTTTATAAAATTTTATTCAAAAGACTTTAGCAGTAAAGATGAAATTTTAAAAAATCAAATGACGGTTATCCTAGATGAAGCGCAGCTCTATCCGACTGAGCTTATCGAGAAGATAAGGCTTATGGCTGATACTAGGATGTTTAAATTTCTCTTTACGATACACAAAACTGAAAACGAAGATATTTTGGCAAAAGATTATTTTCAGACTAGAATTTGGGAGAGCATCGAGCTAAGTAGCGCTGATGTAAATGAGATCATCATCTACTTGCAAAGAAAGCTTAGTCAAAAAAACTATGATAAATATCTTAAATTTGAGAAAAAGACTACGAGTGCGCCTACTCATTTTGCGGCGGAAATTTAAGAACGCTAAACAAGATAATGTATAAATTCTATGAAATTTGCGAATACTACGAGCAGTATCAGCCTTCAAAGCTTAGCGGTGATAAGGCAAATACCATGATACTCACCATGGCTGCACTTGATGCGGGGCTAATCGATGCTTGAACCACAAGAAATTCAAAGACTAGAAAAGCTTTATGAAAGCTACAAGAAAAAAAATGGCGGTTTTTTGCATAAAATTTTTAATGCCAAAAACTCTAAAATTTTAATCATCGAGCTTTTACTTATCATCATTTTGCTGGCTGCATTGATAGCGCTAAGCATAGAGAAAACTCCAAGTCTTGCTAGTAAAAACGATAAAGTTTTAGCCAAAAATGCAACCGCAGTAAAAATGGTAGAAAAAAACGAGACAAATGCAAGCATGCTTAGCGAGCTAAAGCAAAAGAGTGAGGTTGCTAAGGCTAAATTTTGAAGAGGGTAAGAAGCAAGATGAGCTAGCTGATAAGATAGCCAAAAAGCTAGAAGAGGTTGTAAAGATAAACGAAACAAACGATACTTCAAAAAATGACCCAAAAAGGCAAAGAAGCTCACAAGGTTGGCTTAAGCTAAATATCCCTGATGAAGAGCCACTTAGCGAACAAAATGGTATAAACGGCATAAGCGTGCCACAAGATGAAGTGATAGATCTTGAGGCAAAACCAGCTAGAAAGCGTGTAAATATACAAGTGACTTCAGCATCAAATGAAGAGAGCGTGTTAAGAGAGCAGTTTTTAAAGACAAACAATCCAACTATCGCGCTCGAGCTTGCTAGATTAAATTTTATAAATAATAATTTCAAAGAAGCTATAAAGTGGTCGCTTGCCGCGAACGATATAGATAATAGCCTAGAGGAGTCGTGGATCATCTTTGCAAAGTCAAAATATAAGCTAAAACAAAGCGATGATGCCGTCAAAGCTCTAAGGGAGTATAATAAAAACTTAAACAAAGCTTCGATAAATGAGCTTATAAATAAGATAAAAAGTGGAACATTATGAAATTTTTTGTTATTTTTTTGGTTTTTGTTTGTGAAGTTTTTGCTGTTAGCCTGACTGAGATAAGAGATGACTTTAACAGCGCAAACTATGCAAAAGTCTGCAACCAAAAGGTTGAGGAATTTTTAAAAACACAAAATAACGAAGAGCAAATTTCTATGTTTGGCATCGCTTGCATAAAGATGAACGATCTAAACAGGCTAGCAACTCCGATCGATAAGCTAGTAAAGAGCGAAAAATCAAGAGAAAATGCTGCCTATTTTGCTGACATCTTATTTAAGAAAAAGCTCTTATTTCACGCTATGATAGATGGCGTTGATATAAGCTATATCAGGCTTCCAAAGAGTGATTATATACTTTCATTTTTGTTTGATAAATTTGTAAAAAAAGAGTATGTCGAAGAGCTTGGCACATTTATCTTTGAAGAGCCAAATTCTGACACAAGATATGAGATAAGCCCAACAAATGGACAAATACCAAAGCTAGTGCTTAAAATTTTAAAAATAACGACCTAAAATCACAAATAGAGTATAGATAATGAAAAATGTAGAAAATGTAATCTTAAAAAATATAGAACAAAATGGCAAACTAAGCACATCAGACATAGAAAAGATAAAACAGATAAGCGAGCAAGAAGGTAAAGGTCTTGTTAAAATTTTAAGAGATGAAAATTTAATAAACGATGAAGATTTTATGGAAATTTTGTCTGATATTTATAGAAGAGGACATGTAAATATCGATGAAATTTCAAACGATCTTGAGCTTGATATAAAGGCTTTTGTTAAATTTATAAGCGAGAAATTTAAGGTTTTATACTTTGATCTTGATGATATCGACATCGACTACCGCATCAGCGAGAAGCTAAGCACCGCTCAGCTAAAGACATATAGCGCGATCCCAGTAAAAGAAGATGAGATAAGCGTATATGTCGCTTTTAAAAATCCATTTGACGTTATGGCTCAAGATAAGGTGCAAAATTTATTTAATAGAAAACTACTAAAAGTTGCCATCGCTCAGCCAACTCAGATAGAAAAATATATAAGCAAGCTAGCACTAAATGAGAGCATAAAAGATGTGATAACAGAGATCAGAAGAGAGCTTTCAAGCTCAGCTAGTCAAGGGCAAAACACTGAAAACTCTGGAATTTTAAAGCTAATCGAGATCATCTTAAAAACATCTATCCAAAGCAGAGCCAGCGATATACACATCGAGCCAACCGAGACAAACTGCATCGTAAGAAGCAGGATCGATGGCATGCTAAGCGAGACATTTATATTTGATAAAGATATCTATCCGCCGATGGTTAGCCGTATGAAGCTACTTTCAAACATGGATATCGCAGAGCGCCGCCGCCCACAAGATGGTAGATTTTCGGCTCAAAATTTTAGACAAAGAGTATGATTTTCGTATCTCGACGCTACCTATCTTAAATGGCGAAAGTATAGTTTTAGAATTCTTGATAAGTCAAAGGTTATTATAAATTTAGAAGATCTTGGCATGCATCCTGACAACTTTGCCAAATTTAAAAAGAGCATGAAAGCACCTTATGGTATCATTTTAGTCACTGGTCCAACAGGATCAGGTAAGACTACTACGCTTTATGGTGCGCTAAATGATATAAAAAGCGTAAAAACTAAAATCATAACAGTTGAAGACCCGGTTGAGTATCAGCTAAATATGATCCAACAAGTGCATGTAAATGAAAAGGCTGGACTTACCTTTGTCTCAGCTCTTCGCTCCATCTTAAGGCAAGATCCAGACGTCATAATGATAGGCGAGATCAGGGATCAAGAGACGCTTCGCATAGCGATACAAGCAGCACTTACTGGTCACCTTGTCTTTCTACGCTTCACACAAATGATGCCATTAGCGCGCTTCCTCGTATGATAGATATGGGCATCGAGCCTTATCTAGTAAGTGGCGCGCTCGTTTGTATAGAGGCTCAAAGGCTTGTTAGAAAGCTCTGCCCACACTGCAAACAAAAGATCACTCTATCTCAAAAGGCATTTGACGAGGTTAAGAAATTTGTCCCTGAAAACTATCAATTTTATAAAAGCGTCGGATGTCCGCAATGCTCACAAACTGGGTATCTAGGACGTGAGATGATAAGTGAAATTTTACCTATTAGCGACCATATAGCAAGCATGGTTGCAAATGGCGCTTCTAAAGATGAGCTTAAAAGCGTAGCTTACGAAGAGGGCTTTATAGATATGTTTCATGATGGCGTCATAAGAGCAGCAAATGGTATAACCACGCTTGAAGAAGTTTATAGGGTTGCTAAGATATGAAATACTTTGAGGTTGAGTACATCCAAAATGGTAAACGCCATAAGATGAGCCTAAGAGCGAACAATAAAAGCGAGATCAAAGATAAAGCAAATGTCACTGGTATGATCGTAAAGATCAAAGAGACGCAAACTTCTAGTATAAATAACTTTGAAAATTTACAAAACGTGATCGCAAAGGCTTTTACTAATCCAAAGGTGAAAATCCCAAATTTCAGTTGCCACCATAAGGCAGCTTAGCGTTATGACAAATGCTGGAATTTCTATCCACGATAGCATTAAAGAGGTTGCAAACTCTACCGAGGATAAGCGCCTTAAATTTATATTTCAGACTATAGATGAGGAGCTAAATCAAGGCTCAAGCCTCACAAATAGTATAGAAAATTTTAAAGAAGAGCTAGGCGACGTGACGCTTGCGATGATAAGACTAGGGGAAAGCACTGGTAATATGGCTGACGCGCTTGCAAAGCTTGCCTCTATCTTGCAAGAGGTCTGGGACAATCAGCAAAAATTTAAAAAAGCTATCCGCTATCCGATAACAGTCATTTGTGCGATCATCATAGCCTTTGTCATCCTTATGATACTTGTTGTGCCGCAGTTTAGAGAGATTTTTGAACAGTTAAATGCAGAGCTACCACTACCAACTAAAATTTTGCTAAATATCGAATACGTCATGACAAACTACGGCTTTTATATCCTTGGAGCACTTGCATTTATCGGATATTTGCTTAGAAAATACTACCTTGAGAGTGAAGAATTTCAAGATAAGGTCGATAAATACCTTTTGAAAGTCTATCTCATCGGCAAGATCATATTTTATTCGAATATGAGCAGGTTTAACCTCATCTTTACAGAGCTTGTTCGAGCTGGTTTGCCTATAGCAGATGCCCTTGATACGGCTGTGATAACGGTCTCAAACAAGGATATCAAAAAGAAGCTAAGCGGCGTTAAGATACTTGTTGGTAGGGGCGTTAGCCTAACAGAGGCTTTTAGAGATACAAATTTATATGAAAATATGCTCATACAGATGATAAGCGCTGGCGAGCAAAGCGGTAGCTTAGACGATATGACCGGAAAAGTAACTGACTATTACAGGATGAAATTTAACGATATTATTGATAACATCTCAAACTATATCGAGCCTATCTTGCTTGTTTTTATAGCAGGCATGGTGCTTTTACTGGCTCTTGGTATATTTTTGCCGATGTGGGATCTATCAAAAGCCGTTAAAAACTAAAATAATTAAAATCTTAAAGGAGAGAAGATGTCTGAAAACAAAGAACACATGGTCGAAGAGAGCGCCTTTTTGGTCTCAAAGACCGACTTAAAAGGACGTATTACATATTGTAACGAGCCATTTTTAAAGATAGTTGGAGCTAAACAAGCTGAAGTCTTGGGTAAGCCTCACAACATCATAAGACACCCAGATATGCCAAGAGCTGTTTTTAAGCTACTTTGGGAGCGTATAAAAAATAGAGAAGAAATTTTCGCTTATGTTAAAAACAAAAGCTTTGATGGTGGATACTACTGGGTCTTTGCAAATATCACAACTTCGCTTGATGTGCAAAATAATCCAGTTGGCTACTACTCAGTTAGACGCAAGCCAAATCCAAAGGCGATTGAAGTGATAGAGCCTATATATCAAAAGTTATTATCGGTAGAAAAGAGCGGTGGCATGGATGCTTCGATGAAATTTTTAACTGAATTTTTAAAAGAAAAAAATCTAAGTTATGATGAATTTATAAATAACCTACAAAGGCTATAACGATGTTTGGAAAAAAACTTGACTCTATAAATGAAATTTTAAGCGTAGTAGGCTCAGCTAGAAACGGTATCTTAGAGCCTAGGATAGTAAATGTAAAAGAAAATGACCCTCTTTATGAAGTAGCACTTGGTATAAATGACTTGCTTGATCAAGTTGAAGCGCTCCAAAGAGAAATTTCAACCTCAATAGACGCTGCTCAAAGCGGACTAACATATAGAAATATCTTTACAGAGGGATTTCGCGGTATATTTAAGCAAAATGCCATCTCTATGAGCAACGGCGTAACTGGTATAAAAGATAGTCACAAAAGTAAAGTAAGAGGTCTGCTTTCAAAAGAGCTTGACGCACTTGGCAACGGCAACGACGGCATAGAAGACGTTAGAAACGATCTAAATGAGAGCATCAAAAACCTAAGCCAAATGGCGCACATGGCAAAAGATACAGCTAGGATCGCTGAAGATACGACGCAAAGCATCAATGAGCTAAGCGTAAATATGAGCTCGCTTGAAGAGCTGATAGAGGGCTCAAGTCACGCTATAAGCACGCTAAATAGCAGAACAGATGATATCACTTCGGTTGTAAATTTGATAAAAGATATAGCTGAGCAGACAAATTTGCTAGCTCTAAACGCAGCTATCGAAGCGGCTCGAGCAGGCGAGCATGGACGCGGCTTTGCTGTTGTTGCTGATGAGGTTAGAAAACTAGCTGAAAATACCCAAAAAGCGACACACGAGATCGGCGTAAATATCCAAACACTTCAGCAAGAAGCCAAAGATATAGATGAAAATTCTAAAAAGATCGATGAAATTTCAAAGATCGCCACAGCAAATGTCGAAAATTTCAAACAAACTTTAGCTAGCTTCAACCAAAATGCAAAAGAGACAGCCCAAAGATCAAAATATGTAGAAGACAAGACCTTTGGCATCATCGCAAAGATAGCTATCATCGTCTATAAAGTAGGCGTCTATTCAGACACTGTAAATGAGCAAGGTTACGGCGATGATATAGCAAAAGACGCAGACGATCTTGTAGCGTGGTATGAAAATGAGTGCGCAAAGAGCTTTAGCCACACTAAAACATACGAGAAATCACGCCATTTAGTGGATGAGTTTAACAAAAACATCAAAGCCATCTTGACAGAAGCTGGCAAGGGCTATAACGAGAAAAATTTAAAACATTTTGTCACTGAGTTTAGAAAACTCGAAGATCTTAGCAGAGAGATATTTAACTCATACAACGAAATGGTCGCTTCAAAATAACTTCAAATTTGCTAGACTCGCTTTGGGTCTAGCTCCTCTTAGATTGATTTAAATTTTATTTTCATAAATTTTTTTCTACATTGTTGTTTAAAATTATGATAATTAATATTGTTTTTATGCTTGCTTTGTTAAATTTGCGTTTCGCTTTCATTATCAAAGATTAAATTTAACAAAAGGATATCCGTGAATAGATCGAAAATTTATCGCCATTTGCCTTAGTGCTTGTGTGGCAAATTTCTCTATGCAGTAGAGAAAGATAACAACGAAACTAAGCTAGATGGCGTCGTAGTAAGTGCGAGCGGCTTCTCGCAGCAGATCAAAGAAGCCCCTGCAAGCATTAGTGTGATAAGCGGCGATGAGCTTACAAAAGATAGCTTTACCTCGCTTCACTCAATCGCGCAAAAAGTGCCAGGCGTAAATGTCGTTGGCGGCGAGGATGGTCCAGCTAGTGGTATCTCGATACGCGGTATGGAGAAGTCTCAAACGCTAGTTTTAATTGATGGCAAAAGAGTAAATTCAAGTAGCGCAAACCCAAAGGGCGGAGCAGGGGATATGAACTCAAATTTCATCCCGCCAGCTGAAGCGATCGAGCGTATAGAGGTCATCCGTGGCCCTATGAGCTCGCTTTATGGTAGCGACGCAGTTGGAGGCGTTATAAATATCATTACCAAAAAGGACTTTTTAAAATTTCAGCGGCAACGTCGGCATCTCAACCACGATAAACGCGCATAAAGGCATAGGAGACGGCAGACAAGGCGACTTTTATCTAAATTTACCTCTTTATAAAGACCTTTTCGCGCTTCAGCTTTGGGGCTATAAAAAGCTAAGAGACGAGGATAATTACAAAGGCGGCTATCAAAAGAGCGATAAGAGAAATTTGAGTGCAAAACTTTGGATCACGCCAGATGAGCACAATGAAATTTTTCATCTTTGGCTCAAATGAAAAACACGACTACTCACGCACCGTCGGCAAAACAGCCACTATAAAGACAAATAAGGTTTTAAACGCTTATGACTACGAGAAAAAGAGCTATGGCGTGGGCTACCTTGGCGAATTTGATAATCTAAATGCCGATATCAGCTACATTTATGATGAGACCCAAAGAACGAGCCTTTTTGACAGCCTCATACCTGCAAAAGCTAAGAATCACAACTTTAACTCAAAATTTACAACCTTTCTTGGCGCTCACGCACTAACTTTTGGCTATGACTTTAGCAAGCAAAATGTCGGTACGACCTTCATCGTCTCAAACGCTTCAAGAAACGGTTTAAAAGATCCAAAGACCTACTCTATGAGCGAGCATGCGGGATTTATCGAGGATGAGTGGCAAATTTTAGATGAGAAGCTATTTTTAACGCTTGGCTCAAGGCTCACACACAACGAATTCTTTGGCAACCACCTCTCGCCAAGAGCCTACCTAGTCTATAACGCCACAGATACGCTAAGTCTAAAAGGCGGCGTAGCAACTGGCTATAAAACCCCAGATGTCAATCAAATTTCTCCAGAAGTAGGTACTATCCAAGGTGGCTGGACGATAGTTGATTTTGGCAACAAAGATCTAAAACCAGAAAAGAGCACGACTTATGAGGTTGGGGCATATTATGACAATCAGGCTGATTTTAGAGGCTCGGTGACGCTTTTTAGAAATGAATTTAAAGATAAGATCCTAGACACCGACGGCAGTAATGTAAATCAAATTTCAGCCTTTGGCGCTTGCCCAGCGGGCTTAACAGTAAAAAAAGTGGGTTGCCCTGGCTGGGAACTTACTTTAACATTGAGGGTGCGACCGTTTGGGGTGTGGAGCTAAGTGGCGACTATGACATCCTTTCAAATCTAAATTTAAGCTCAAACTACACCTATAATAAATCAAAGATAAAAACTGGCAACCCAACGATAAACACGCCAAGAGGCCCTATGAAATTTAGTGAGACAAACCTAGCTAGACTTGATGGCAAAAGCCTAACAGCAACTCCAGAGCATACACTTCACGCCACGCTTACATATAAGCCTATAAAGAGCGTTAAGACATTTTTTGGCGCAAACTATGAGAGCAAGCTAACAAGCGTAAATTTCGGTGCTGGCAACAGAGTAAGAGAGAACACAAAAGATCTACTCACCTTTGATACAGGCGTCAGCTGGGACGCGAACAAGCATCTAACTCTTAGCCTAAATGCCTACAACATCTTTGATAAAGTAAGATACGATGAGGCGTTAGCAGACGACGGCAACTACTACTGGTATCCGCAAGAGGGCAGGAGATTTTGGTTTAAGGTCGCTGCAAAATGGTAAGAGCCTTTAAATTTTGCTTTTTACGCTTGGTGTGACGCAGACTTTGCACGCAGGACCTAGCCAAACGCCTGAGCCACTTAGCCAAAAAGCTGCTAGGTAAATTTGAAATTTCAACCTTTAAAATGAGCGCAAATGATGAAATTTATAAAATTTTCACAGCCAAGCTAAAGGGGCAAAATGAGTTTAAAAATGTGCTTTTCTTGCTTGACGCAAACGCCCAGTTTAACATGCTTTTAAATGATTTTAATGGCTCATCTGCCCCACTAATAATAGGCATAGGATATGACAGCAACAAAAGCTACGAAGTAGAAAAACGCACAAGAGATCTCACGCCAAAGGCAGAGGGCGAGGAGTTTAGCAAGGGTGGTGGTGCAGATGCGTTTTACCACTTTTTAACTAAAAATTTAGTGCCACTAATCGATGAGAAATTTAACGTGCAAAGCAGCCAAAAGAGCCTTTATGGACACTCTTTTGGCGGCCTTTTTACGCTCTATGCGATGCTTAAAAATGAGGGCGTATTTTCAAATTTCTTTATCGCTTCGCCATCTCTTTGGTGGGGCGAGTCTGAAATTTTAAAGCAAAACGTGAGCGAGGGTAAATTTTAAAGAGAAAATAAGAGCTAAATTTGCTCTTTCTCAGCGTTGGCGAGCTTGAAAAGAGAAAGGGCAAAACAGACAAAGCTGGCATTTTAAAGGCGAGCGATTTGGCTGGGATTTTAAAACAAAGTGGTGTAAATTCTCACTTTGAGCTTTTTAAAAATGAAACCCATGGCAGCGTCATACCTCTAAATTTAAAAGAGCTTTTAAAATATCTGAAGGATTAAAAATTTAAGGCTATTTTTGTTAAAATCCGCCGCATGAGAGTAGATAAATTTTTAAACGTAGTAAATATCACCAAAAGGCGTGCCGTTAGCGAAGATATGTGCAAAAGCGGCGTTGTGAGCATCAACGGCGTGCAGGCAAAAGCGGCAAAAGATGTAAAGATAGGCGACGTTATCACTATCAAATTTCTAGCTCGTGAGGCGAGATATGAGGTGCTAGCGATCCCGACTACAAAAAGCATACCAAAAAGCGCTCAAAGCGAATATGTAAAAGAGCTTTGATGGTTTTTGAGCTTTTAGAAAATGAGCTTGATCGGCTTGTGCGGGTGCTGCCAAAAAGTGGCGTGGTGCTACTAAGTGGCGATCTAGCAAGTGGCAAAACGACGCTTGTAAAGGCGATCATCAAGGCTCATGGCATAGATGAGAGCGTGACGTCGCCGACATTTTCTTTGATGCAAATTTATGGTAAAGATATCTACCACTACGACATTTATCAGATCGGTTTTGACGGGATGGCAAAAAATGGCCTTTTTGAAAATTTGTTTGAAGAGGGGCTTCATCTGGTAGAGTGGGGCGATGAAAATTTAGAAAAAGCTCTAAAGAAAAACGGCGAGAGCTATACATTAGTAAAAATTTCTCCTAGCAAAAATGGCAGAAAATACGAGGTTATAAGTGCATAAACTAGAAGTAAAAGATCTAAAAAAGACGATTAAGAAAAGTGAGATCATAAAAGGTATATCTTTAGAGGTAAATAGTGGCGAAGTCGTGGGGCTTCTTGGGCCAAATGGCGCTGGAAAGACGACCACTTTTTATATGATTTGTGGGCTCATCTCGCCAACTAGTGGAGATGTCTTTTTGAATGATGAAAAGATCACAAATGTCCCGCTTCACAAAAGAGCGCACCTTGGTATTGGCTATTTGCCGCAAGAGTCAAGCATATTTAAAGAGCTAAGCGTCGAAGAAAATTTGCTCCTTGGGGCTGAAATTTTAAATCAAAGCAAAGAAGAGATCTCTAAAAGAGTAAATGAGATGCTAAATATGCTAAATATCGAGCCTATCCGCCTAAGAAAGGGCGTTAGCCTAAGTGGCGGTGAGCGCAGACGCTGTGAGATCGCTAGAAGCCTCATCATAAAGCCAAAATTTTTGCTGCTTGATGAGCCATTTGCAGGCGTCGATCCTATCGCAGTTAGCGACATCCAAAGCATCGTTAGAGACCTTAAAAAGCTAGGCATCGGCGTTTTGATAACTGACCACAACGTCCGTGAGACGCTAGCCATTTGCGACAGAGCCTACGTCATCAAAGATGGCTCGCTGCTAGCAAGTGGCAGTGCGAGCGAAGTGGCAAACAACAAGCTCGTTAGAACGCACTATCTTGGCGAAGAATTTCAAGCTACTTGAGTAGATGATGCTAAGGCAAAAGCAAACTTTAGCGCCAAAGATCAAACTAAACCAAACGCTAAGAAGCTGGCTTCCTATCCTTCAAAGCGGGCTTGATGAGCTAAAAGAGACGCTTGAGCCTTTTATAAAAGAGAATCCTTTTGCCACGATCGAACATAAAAATTTAGAAAAAAGCGAAAAAAAGCGAAATTTTTCGAGCAGGTTAGTAGAAATTCTGTTAGTGAGAGCATCGAGGCTTTAAGTATCTATAAAGAAAGCCTTTATGAAAAGCTCATTAGCCAGATAAATCCGCCACTTTTCCCCACGCAAAAGTCCCAAGATATCGCATATAAGATCATCGAGTGCTTAGATGATGAGGGATATTTTTCTTATGATGATGAAATTTTTACTGGCTTTAATGAGAATGAGGTGGAGCGAGTTAGGGCGAGATTTGCCTACCTTGAGCCCTGTGGCGTGGGTGCAAAGGATGTTAAAGAGAGCTTTTTGTTTCAGCTTGGCGAGGCAGAGGCGAGTGATGAGATCATAGAGTGCGCGAAAAAGATCATCTTAAATTTTGAAAATATAGAGAAGCTTAGAAAGCTTAAATTTTACGACGACGCGCTAAAGATCATAAAGAAATTTAAAAATCCCCCAGCCATTGAGTATCTTGAAGATGAAAAAGAGGCGGTGCCTGATATCTTCGTGCTAAGCACAAGTAGTGGCATAAGCGTGCAGATAAATGACGATTATTATCCTGAAATTTCTATCGATACTGAGGGGCTAGACGAGAAAGAGGCCTTTGTAAGCTCGCGCATAAAAGAGGCTAGCGAGCTCATAGACGCCCTTGAGATGAGAAAGGCGACACTTTATAAGATAGGGCTCATGATAGTTGAGTATCAGTACGACTACTTTTTGGGTGGTGACATAAAGCCTATGAAGCTAAAAGACCTAGCTGACGAGCTTGGGCGCAACCCTTCAACCATCTCAAGAGCGATCGCGAACAAATATCTAAGCTCCCCAAGAGGCACGGTCGCACTTAAAAATTTCTTCGCAACTGGCTTTGACGAGGAGACTTCAAACGCCGCGATAAAGGAATTTTTGCTAGAGCTTATCAAAAATGAAGATCATAAAAAGCCACTTTCTGATCTAAAAATCCAAGAGCTAATCCAAGCTGAAATTTAACATCCAAATCGTTCGCCGAACTATCACCAAATACCGCAAAATTCTAAATATCGGCAGCTCAAGCCAGCGAAAAGAATTTACCAGATAAACGGCTAGCTACCACTCATTTATGGCAAAAAGCAAGGCCTTTCGCATCTGGGTAAAAAGCTCACTGCTAAGCTCATCGTACTCTTTAGCACGTTTTTTATGCTGCGCCCAGCCCGCTGCGTCGTCGTTCCATGAGCCCATACCACCAAAGACATCAGCCGCACTTGCCGCAGTAAAAAGAGCCAAATTTAGCTTTGGCATAAGTGGAGCGTTTAGGATATTTTGCTCTATCTTTTCTGGCTCGTTTAGCGCTTTTAGCCCTTCCCTAAAGCAGTCACCAAAATTCTCGCACTCTATCTCATCTGCAAATTTAGAGGTCCTTGTTAGGATATCTTTAAACTCCAAAGTGTTATCGCTAAATTTTGAATTTCTGGCATGCCATCTAGGCTAAATTCTTATAGACTATCTCCCAGACATCCCAGCCCTTTTTATCTTCTTTAAAGCTCCAGTGCGGCACGAGATAGCTCATCTTATCTTTATAAATGCAAAGAATAGACTTGTGGCTTACGTTTGAAAAGCCTTGCAGCAAGCGCTCCTCTGAAGAGACCGTCAAATTTGTGGCGTATCTCACGTCGCTTAGTCCAAGCTTTAAGGCGTGCTTAAACCACTCATTTATGCTAGCTTGCTCTCTTTTTCTGGCTCATCACCTAAGACATAGTCAAAAACTAGGCTTTTTATAAATTTTTCGCTTTTGTAGTTTAGCTCTAAATTTGACTTTAAGGCTTGCTTTATGGATGCTACGATAGTGCAAGCATTAAAAACTTCGCCATTCATTTTTGCTCCTTTTTGAGATATTTTATTAAAAGAAGTATAAATTTATCTCTTTAAGAATTGCAAGCGAAAACTTCAGTTTTTTATAGTAAAATAGCCAAAAATTTCAAAGAGGCAAAATGGATTTTAATGAGATTGATAAGCTGATAAATACGCTTAAGAAAAACTTGGAAGTTATCGAAAACAACGGCGTTGTCGAGCCTGAGACAAAGATCGATGCGCTTACTTTTAATAAAAATGTCGAAGAGATCAAAAAAAGACTTTATAACACAACAGATGAGGGCAGTTTTTTTAAAAATGTCTTTAATACTGAAGATTACTACGAAAACATTAGCTCATACCTCGAGCAGACAAACAAAAGCCTATACTACAAGATAGAAAAGGCTGGCGTGAGCCTAAAGACTAATCAAAATTTGCAGGAGAGCCTAACAAACATCTCAAACATTATGCAGGTCTTAGTAGCTGAGTATCAGATACAAAACAAAAAAAAGAAGAAGAGTATCTTCTCAAGAAGTGGCGATACAGCGATGATAAGAGGGCTACTTGCCGAGCTAATGGAACTACAAAATAGGATGAATAAAATTTTACATCTCGACTCTCAAATCGTCTCAAACGTCGTTTTGGAAAATTTTAAAACTATCTACACATTTTTTTATAACTGCATAAGAGTGGCCAAACAAAGGGGGGATGAGCTACTTTTGGTTGAGATCGCAGGCATCACAGATAGGATCATCGAGATGATAAGACCTGTGCTTTCAGGCAAGAGCCTAAAGACAAACAAGCTTATCTACCACTACCTCATTTACGAGCTACGAGAGCTAAAAGCCTACGCCATAGGCGAGGATCTAGCTTAAAATTTTATCCATTATCTCTTTTGCCCCATTTGGCAAAAGGATCTCTTTTAGGGCTTTGCTGCTTTTGTTTAGATCAAAGCTCTCGATCATTTTTATGACTTCATCTTTGTCTAAATTTTCACCATTTTGCAGGCAAATTTCAGCTATGCCTTTATCTTTTAAAAATTTAGCGTTATAAAACTGGTGGTTGCCAGCAGCGTAAGGAAATGGCACAAAGATAGAGGGTAGGGCATTTGCGCAAAGCTCCCAAAGCGAGCTAGCACCAGCTCTTGATATGGCAAGATCAGCCTCGCTCATCTTCTTTTCTATCTCTTTGCTAAAGTCAAAAATTTCTAAATTTGCCTCGCTAAAGCCAAGCTCATCATATCTCTTTTTCAGCTCATCAAGGGCGTTTTTGCCGCATTGATGAATGATCTTTATCCCTTTTTCTTTAAGATATGGGGCTAAATTTATAGCTAGTTCATTTATCGCCTTTGCACCTTGTGAGCCACCTAAAAATAGTATAGTTTTTAGCTGATCTCTTGTTCTTTGACTTTCAAAAAATTTCTTTGCTACAGGGTAAGGACAGGGCGAGAGCTCATCATAAGAGCTAAAAAAGCCCTTTGCGTATGGCTTTAAAATTTTATTTAGCTTACCAGTTACGGCGTTTTGCTCGTGTATGAAAAGCGGCGTTTTTGAGATGATGGCTGCTATGGCTGCTGGTGCTGCTGAGTAGCCACCTACGCTGATGACTGCTTTAACGCCATTTTCTTTAAAATTTGCCTGCATTTTAGAGCTAGGCTTATGATATTTGTTAGTGATTTTAGCTTGGCAAGACCTCTTTTATTTACGACGCCACTGCTTGGTAAAAAGAATTTTTTTGCAAATTTATCATCATTTTCAAACCAAAATTTATCCTGACCGCTAGTTGAACCGATGAAGATAGGCTTTATGCCTCGTCTATTTAGCTCCTCGCAAAAGCTTCTAGCGATCGCCAAATGTCCGCCAGTGCCGCCACCACAAATAACTATCATAGTTTTGCCTTTTTACTAACCATCAAGACCATGCCGATGCCGATGCATATAGCAAGCACGGAGCTGCCGCCGTAGCTTAAAAATGGCACAGCGATACCTTTTATCGGCGTGATCGATGTGATGCCGTAGCTATTCATCAAAAACGAAAATGACAAGATAAGACCGATACCAAGCGAGAATAGGTGATAGACCTTGTTTTCGCTTCTGGCTGAAATTCTAAATATCCTATAAAGTAGCGTGATAAAGATCGCTGTGATGCACAAAATGCCAAAAACGCCGACCTCTTCAGCTATGCCAGCTAGCACAAAGTCTGTATGTACCTCGCTTAAAAAGCCAAGCTTAAATATCCCAGCTCCAAGCCCCTCGCCAAAAAACTCGCCGTGTTTAATTGCATTTAGTGAGTGAGAAATTTGATATGGCTCTGGTGCGTCTGCCACTCTAAGCACGTTTGCCACGCTATCTGGCAAGAAAGAGAGAACCATGTTTTGTATCGTGCCCCACCATGACTTTATACGCAAAATTCTGTGCTCTGAGCTAACTATCGCCACCGTCATGACAAAGGCAGCGCCCAAGATACCGATACCAAAGAGCCTAACGCTAGCCCCTGCAAAAAGCGCCATCGTCACAAAGGTAAGTGCCAAAACTACAACCTGACCAAGGTCGTTTTGCATAACGGCGATAAGAAAGATAGCGATACCAAAAAGAATGATATAAGGCAAAAGTATCTTTAGCTCAGCCATCAAAGTCCTCTTGCCGTCGCTAAATTTTCTAGTAAAACTCCACGCCAAAAAATATACAAAACCGACTTTGAAAAACTCAACAGGCGCAAGTGAGAAGCCAGGCAGCCTGATCCAGCGTCTAGCGCCTCCAGAGTCAGTCACCATCGATGCTGGCAAGGCGTGCATGAGCCCCATAGCGATACCACACGAGATAAGAAGTCCAAAGCCTATCCAAACGAGTGCTTTGTCGGGATTTAGCCTTGAGAGCCACCACATGAGAAAAATTCCTATGCAGCCGACTGCAAACTGGCGGATGAAAAAGTGAAATTCGTCGTAGTTAAAAAATAAAACTGTAAAAACTGGCAAAGATAGTGAAAAAATGATGCTTATGGCGATCAAAGTCGCGCAAAGATAGAAAATAACCTTATCAACTGCCAAATTTAGCTCCAACTTTAAAATGAGCCAAAGTATAATAAAAAACGGCTTACAAAGATATTATTTGCTATAATTGCAGGCTTTAAGGATGGGCATGAAGATAGGTATATTTGACTCGGGGCTTGGCGGACTTAGCGTCTTAAACGAAGCTTTAAGCAAGCTTAGTGAGCACGAATTTTTATATTACGCAGATGTGAAAAATGTCCCATACGGACAAAAGAGCAGGGATGAGATCTTAAAATTTAGCTTTGACGCGGTTAAATTTCTTGTCAAAAATGGCGCAAAAGCTGTTGTGGTAGCTTGCAACACTGCAACAAGCGTGGCGATAAAAGAGCTTAGAGCAAATTTAAGCGTGCCGATCATCGGCATGGAGCCAGCCGTAAAAAAGGCTCACGATCTAAGCCACGATGACGCCCTAAAAACGCTTGTTATCGCCACTCCAGTCACAGTAAATGGCGCAAAATTAAAAGAGCTAATCACAAATTTAAACGCAAAAGATAAAACCGAACTGCTTGCTCTGCCTAGGCTTGTAAATTTCGCTGAAAAGGCTGAATTTGAGAGCGAAAACGTTAAGTCATATCTAAAAGAAGAGCTAGCTAAATTTGATCTAAGTAAATTTGACTTTTTGGTGCTTGGTTGCACGCATTTTAACTATTTTAAAGATAGCTTAAGAGAAATTTTACCTCCAAACGTAAGCATAATAGACGGCAACGAAGGGACGGTAAAGCGCCTCATAAGCGAGCTTGGACTTCAAATTTCAAGTGTAAATTTAACTCCAAATGTGAAATTTTTCTACTCTGGTGACGAGGTGCAAGAACAAAGCGAACTAGAGAAAATTTCAAGAAATTTAGCTAGATTAGAAAAAATGAGAGCGATCAGCTAGGCTAAATTTCAGCTAAAATTTCGAGCCAAATTTGCAAAATACATTAAATTTTATGTATTTTTATATGTATTATCTCTTTCTTTGCTTTACTATATAAATAGCACTTATTATAGCAACCACCGCCAAAAGAGCGATCGTGATCGTTAGAAGTGTCTGTTTGTCAGGATTTGAGCCTAGAAAGTAGCCAACTCCAAGCAAAACCACGCACCAAATCCCAGCGCCAAGTGTGGTAAATAGGCAAAATCTAAAAATGTTCATCTTAGCAAGCCCAGCTGGTAGGCTGATATATTGACGAATTCCTGGATGAGGCGTGAGTTAAATGTTGAAATTTCGCCATGTTTATTAAAAAATGCTTCAAATTTATCCATCTTTTCGTGAGTGATGCCCATAAATTTGCCGTATTTTAAGACGATCTCGCGTCCAAAAAAGTAGCAAAGATAGTAGTTAAAAATGGCTCCAAGCAAGCTACCAAGCGTGCCTGATATAAAGGCAAGCGCTAGGCTCATCTCCCCTTTGTGAGCTAGATATCCAGCTGGTATCATCGCCACTTCACTTGGAAATGGAAAAAACGAGCTCTCTAAAAACATCATCACAAATATGCCAGCATAGCCCCAGCTGCTCACGCTTGAAACGATAAAATCAATAATGTCATGTAGCATTTTTACTCCGAAATTTATCTTAAGTGAGGCATTGTAGCAAAGCTTTATTTACTAATAGTAACTAACAAAAGCGATAAATTTTAAAAAAGATAGTTAAAACGAAAAGATATAAGGTTTAAAATTTAAAGGTGAAAGTAGGGCGAAAGCTCGCCCCGTTTTTAAAATGCAGGTATGACCTCGCCTTTGTAGCGAGTTATGATGAAATTTTTAGTATCAGGGCTAAGTACCGCATCGACTAAAGCTTTGATCTTAGGATTGTTCTCGTTGCCAGCTCTTGTGACGATGATGTTAGCGTAAGGGCTGTTGGCATCTTCAAGCAAAAGTGCGTCTTTTGCCACGCTCATGCCAAGATCAAGGACGAAATTTGTACTAATAGCAGCGATATCCACATCATCAAGCGTCCTTGGTATCTGAGCGCCTTCTAGCTCGACAAACTGCAAATTCTTAGGGTTTTTAGTTATGTCATTTACGGTTGCAACTTTTACGTTTTTATCGATCTCTATAAGACCGGCTTTTTCTAAAATTCTAAGCGCTCTGTTGCCATTTGATGGGTCGTAAGCGATCGCCACTTTTGCACCATCTTTTAGCTCTTTTATATTTTTTATCTTTTTAGAGTAAAAGCCAAGAGGTTCTACATGCACGCTTGCAACGCTTACAAGATGCAGGCCTCTAGCCTTGTTTTGCTCCTCAAGATATGGCAAATGCTGAAAGAAATTTGCGTCTAAGCTGCCATCTTCTGTGGCGACATTTGGTATCGAATAGTCTGAAATTTCAGAGATGACAAGGTCGTAGCCCTTATCTTTTAGCTTTGGTTTTACAAATTCTAAAATTTCAGCGTGTGGCACTGGTGAGACGCCAACAATGATAGTGTGGTCCTTGTCGGCTGCGTGAAGGCTTAGAGCAACTAAAGATGCGGTTAAAAGTTTGATAAATTTCATTGTTTTTCCTTTTTTGATTTGATTTAAAGCGACGCTAAAAAGGTAAAAGCTTTTACGTCGCTTTTTATAAATTTAATTAAAACGCTGGGATGATAGCGCCGTTATACTTTGTCTCGATAAATTTCTTAACTTCTGGTGAGTTGATCGCTTTATCAAGAGCTTTAGTTTTAGGGCTGTTCTCGTTGCCAGCTTTAACAACTACGTAATTTACGTATGGGCTATCTTTGCTCTCGATCACAAGCGCGTCTTTTGTTGGATTGAGATTTGCATTTAGTGCGTAGTTTGTGTTGATAACTGCGATAGTAACGTCATCAAGCGTTCTTGGCACTTGAGCAGTCTCGATCTCTTCAAATTTAAGTTTTTTAGGGTTATCAACTATATCAAGCGGAGTTTTTAGCGGGTTGTTGTTTAACTTGATAAGACCAGTACTTGCTATGATGTCAAGTGCGCGGCTCTCGTTTGTTGGGTCATTTGGGATAGAGACAACTGCGCCATCTTTTAGCTCTTTTATGTCTTTGATCTTTTTAGAGTAAACGCCCATTGGCTCGAGATGTACGCCAACTGTTTTTACAAGGTGAGTGCCTTTGTTTTTGTTAAATTCTTCAAGATATGGGATGTGCTGAAAGAAATTTGCGTCAAGGTCGCCGTCCTCTGTCGCAAGGTTTGGCGTGGTGTAGTCGTTAATTTCTTTGATCTCAAGTGTGTAGCCATCTTTTGCCAAAATAGGCTTTACAACCTCTAAAATTTCAGCATGTGGGATAGGTGTAGCACCGACGATTATTGTTTTTGACTTGTCAGCAGCATTTGCGCTAACGCTAAGGCCTAGGGCAACTAAAGAGGTAAGAAGTAGTTTTTTCATTTGTTATCCTTTTTTAAAATTTGCCAAGCACCAAAAAAGGATAAATTTAAGCTAGAAGGTTAAATTTCTTTTTAAGCGCTTAAGCTATTTCTAAGCACTTAAAAAGAAATTCTGTGCTTAGAGATTAGTCTTTCGACGACGCGTTTTTTAGTAGGCGGCACATCTGGCACATATCTGATTTCATCTTTTTTCCTTTCAGCTAAAATTAATTTGGCAATTTTAAAGAAAAAAGCTTAAAATCAGATAAAAAATGTGACCTTATTTTTTTGAAATTTTATAGAGATAGTTACCTAAAACTTGAAAAATTTGAACCATAATGATAAGAATAACCACCGTGTAGAGCATGATATCTGGGCGAAATCTCTGATATCCGTAGTTTATAGCGACAGATCCTAGTCCGCCACCGCCAACTGCGCCAGCCATCGCTGAAAAGCCGATATTTACGATAAGCGTTAGCGTAAATGCCGAGATGATGCCAGGAAGCGCCTCTACAAACATCACGCGAAAGATGATCTGAAATTTCGAGCTACCAAAGCTTTGAGCAGCTTCGATGATGCCTTTATCAACCTCTTTTAGAGCATTTTCAATGAGCCTTGCCACAAACGGAGCCGCGCCAATAGTTAGCGGAACGATCGCAGCTGTGGTGCCGATACTTGTGCCTACGATCATTTTTGTGACCGGAAAGAGCACGATGATCAAAATGATAAACGGAAAGCTTCTAAGCACGTTTATAACGATATCAAGTACAAAATAAAGCTGTTTGTTTGGCTTTAGCCCGTCTTTGTCTGAAAGGATGAGCAAAACTGCAGGTATGATGCCTATAGCAAAGGCGAGCAGGGTAGAGACTATGCTCATATATAGCGTCTCGCCGATAGCTGGTAAAAGTATCCTAGAAAAAACATCTGGAAATTTACAAAAATCAATACCAAACATCAAGCAACCTCCCACAAAACGCCACTATGTTTGATATAGTTAAGCACGTTTTCTTTATCTTTTTCATCTATGTTTATGACGAGCGAGCCAAGGACGTTGTCATTTAGCTTTTCAAGCTTGCCCAAACTATGTTAAAGTCGATATTTAGGCTTCTTGCCATGTGCGTGATCACGCTGTTTTGAGCCACTTCTTTTGGGAAAAATAGCCTGATATTTGTACCAGTGCTTGGCAAAATTTCAACTTCACCCAAAAACTCTTTCATCTTCTCATCTGGCTTTAAAAATAGCTCTTCGATGCTTCCAGAGCCTATGATCTTACCGCCTTCTAGCAGTATCGCACGTTTTGCGATTGATTTTACAACCTCCATCTCGTGCGTGACGATTACGACGCTGATGTCTAGCTCTTTGTTTATCTTTTCAAGAAGCTCTAAAATTTGATTTGTCGTGTTTGGATCAAGAGCTGAAGTTGCCTCGTCGCTCAGTAAAATTTTAGGATTTAAAGCAAGCGCTCTAGCGATAGCGACACGCTGTTTTTGACCGCCACTTAGCTCGCTTGGATAGCTTTTTGCCTTGCTTTCAAGACCAACTAAATTTAAAAGCTCTCTCACTCTTTTCTCGGTTTCATCGCTTTTGTAACCCCAAAATTTAAGCGGAGTAGCGACGTTTTCAAAGACGTTTTTTCTAGCCATCAAGGCAAAATGCTGAAATATCATCCCAACATCTCGCCTTAAATGTCTCTGTTGTGTCTCATCTAAATTTTTTATCTCTTGATCAAAGACTTTTAGGCTACCACCTTGATAGCTCTCAAGCCCATTTATGCACCTTAAAAGCGTTGATTTACCAGCACCGCTGTGTCCCACGATAGCAAAAATTTCACCCTTTTTAACCTCCAAATTTATATCAAAAAGGATCTGCGTATCACCGTAAAATTTGCTTAAATTTTCTATTTTTATCACTATTTTTCTCCAAGAGCTTCTAACTCTTCGCATACTTTTTTAAATTTAGCCTCAGCGCTCTGCAAAGCCTCTTTGTTTGCCTCTATGACTTCTTTTGGTGCGTTTGCTACGAAATTTTGGTTATTTAGCATGCCTGAGAGCTTGGCTATCTCTTTTTCAAGCTTTGTCTTTTGAGACCTTAGTCTTGTGATGATACCGCTCATATCAAGCCCTTCAAGTGGGACAAATGCCTCTAAATTTTCGCTCACATCTCTTATTGAATTTTCGATTTTTTCATCTACAAAGCCGATCTCTTCGCATTTTGCAAGCAGTTTGATATACTCTTTAACCTCGTCAAGATCGATTTTTTCGTTAAATTTAACAAAGGCTTTTGCGATCTTTGAGTTGCCAAGATCGATAGTAGCTTTTGCACGGCGTATAGCCACTATCGCTTCGATAACTAGCTCAAATTTCTTCTCAACCTCTAAATTTCGCTCTTTTATCTCTGGGTAGCTCATAACCATTATTGATTTTGCATTTTCAAGCTGTGTGCCGCTAAGCTCTTGAAATAGATACTCCGAGAGAAACGGCATGAAAGGATTTAGCAGTTTCATCGCCTCTTTAAATATACTTCCAAGCTCTTTTACACTCGCTTTGTCAGCCTTGCTAAGCTCGATGCCCCAGTCACAAAACTCATCCCAAAGGAATTTATAAAGTGTGTTTGCTGCGTCATTGAAGCGGTAGGCGTCGATGTTTTCACGCACCTCTCTCACGCACTCGTTAAAGCGGCTGTTCATATAAATTCCAAGCTTTGTTTGAAGCTTGATATCCTCTAAATTTGCAAATTTGCTCTCATTTAGCATGAGATATTTGCTCGCATTATAAAGCTTGTTGGTGAAATTTCTTACCTGCTTCATCTTAGCGTCACTTAGCTTGATGTCGCGTCCTTGAACAGCTAGAAGAGTTAGCGTAAAGCGCAATATATCGGCACTATACTCATTTATGCTATCAAGTGGGTCAATGACGTTGCCAAGGCTTTTGCTCATCTTTCTGCCAAATTCATCTTTTACAAGCGCGTGCAGGTAGATGTCGTCAAATGGCAGCTTGCCAAGGGCGTTTTCACCCTGAAACATCATCCTGGCAACCCAGAAAAACAAAATATCAAAACCAGTGATGAGAAGGTTGTTTGGATAAAATTCAGCCAAATCGCCTTCAAACCATTTTACATTTTTTAGCTCATTTTCATTGCCCCAGCCAAGCGTGCTAAATGGCCAAAGACCAGAGCTAAACCACGTATCTAGCACGTCTGGGTCTTGGTGGATGTTTTTACTTTTGCACTTTTTGCACTCGCATGGCTCTCCCTCGTCAGCCCACATATAACCGCACTCGTCGCAGTAAAATACTGGAATTTTGATGTCCCCACCAAAGCTGGCGTGAGATACACCAGTCTCTTAACTCTCTCATCCACGCGTTAAAGCTGTTTATCCAGTGCTGTGGGTAAAATTTAGCAAGACCCTCTGAGACCTTTTGTATCGCTTCGTCCGCGATCTCTTTTTGACAAACCACTGCTTTGAGATGTATGGTTCGACGACGTTTTTGCAGCGGTAGCAGTAACCTACTTGATTTTCGTAGTCTTCTATCTTTTCAACATTGCCAAGTTTTTCAAGCTCGGCCACTACGATATCTCTAGCCTCAAGCCTCTCAAGTCCTGCAAATTTATCGCACTTGTCGTTTAAGATGCCCTTTTCATCAAATACGGTGATAAACTCAAGGTTGTGTTCTTTGCCAACCTCGTAGTCGTTTTGATCGTGCGCAGGTGTGACCTTAACAAGGCCTGTTCCAAACTCCATATCAACGTGCTGTCTGCGATGATCTCGATCTCTCTATTTATGATAGGTAGCACCACTTTTTTGCCGATTAAATTTTTATAGCGCTCGTCGTTTGGATTTACCATTACAGCCGTATCACCGAAATATGTTTCAGGCCTGGTGGTCGCAACAACAACAAATTCGCTTGGCTTATCTGCGAAGTAGTATCTCAAATGATAAAGCTTGCCTTTGTTCTCCTTGTGTTCAACCTCGATGTCAGAGAGTGCGCCATCATGCGTACACCAGTTTATCATGTAGTTTTTCTGGACTATTAGCCCTTTGTCGTATAAATTTACAAAGGCTTTTTTCACAGCTTTTCTTAAGCCCTCATCCATAGTAAATCTCTGGCGTGACCAAGCCGGAGTGATGCCAAGCTTTCGCATCTGATGGACTATCATTCCGCCACTTTTTTCTTTCCACTCCCACACTTTTTCTACAAATTTCTCACGTCCAAGCTCTTCTTTTTTGATCCCTTGTGCTAGAAGCTGCTTTTCAACGACGTTTTGAGTAGCGATACCAGCGTGGTCAAGTCCTGCTGCCAAAGTGTCTTGTAGCCGTCCATCCTCTTGTAGCGAGTCATGATATCTTGAAGTGTGAAGGTTAGGGCATGTCCGATGTGAAGCGAGCCAGTCACGTTTGGAGGTGGCATCATAATGCAAAATTTACGTCCATCTTTTTGGATATCTTTGTTTGCGTCTATCTCGAAGTATCTGCGTTCTTCCCAAATTTTATAAAATTTCATCTTCTATCTCTTTTGCATTGTAAAATTCTGCCACTTTTCTCTCCTCAGTTTCGTTTAAAAAATGCTTAATGTTATCTAAAATTTGTTTAAAAAAATCTTTGCAAAAGTGGGGAAATATGGGCTTGGGGCGGTTAAACGCCCCGAAGTTTAGATAGCTATTTGACGTTAAAGCTTCGCTGGGCTAAGTCGTAGTCGTTTTGTCTTTCGTTGTACATATTTTCAGTTGTGACTGCACCAAGTGAGCATTTACCGCCAAGTCTTACGCGATAAGGTGTGTAAAGCACGGCGTCTTTTTCGTCGCCACTTAGTGTGTAAAAGCTTAGCACGCGGTCATCTTTTATGCTTTTATACTCAACTTGCAAGCTGTTTTTTAAGCTCTTGCTAAAGTTGCTTAAATTTTCATTTATCGGCTCAAAGCAGCTGCTTACGATCTCGTTAATAACGCCATTTTTAACCATTGTTTTTGAGTTTATCACTACTTTTGAGTAGATGACGTCATTTACTTTTAGGCTGTCAAGACCCAGCTCTTTGCCTCTTTCATCGACAAAAACGCGGTAGATATCAAGCTCTTTTGGCTCGATTTTGTGTTTGATCTCAAGTGGCAAATAAGCGTAGCTTAAGATAGTCGCATAAAGCTTATTTGAGCCTAGTGGAGTGATGCTAAATTCGCCATTTTTTGTCGTAAATGAGGTGCTTAAAAGGCCGTCAAATTCTTTACTTTCGCCGTTGTAGCTAAGCTTAAATTTGTTATTTTTCTCGCCGCTATCTTTGCCAAAGTAGGCATTTAGCGCTCTTAGCGTAAATGCACGCTCTTGCGTTGAGCTTAGCTCATTTAAATTTACTATCAAGAAATTTGCAAGGTCGTCTGAGTAGTCGTTTTTCTCAAAGTATTTTGCGTGCAAGTATAAGATAAAGGCGTTATCTCTTACTTTTGAGCTAAAATCAGATGGATTTTCTTCGCTTGTTTTAGCATTTTTGATATCTTTTAGCGCGACCTTTGCCTCGTCATTTAGTCCGTTTAGCTTTAAAGCTGCCGCCATTAGGTATTTACTTAGTGCTGTTTTGTTGTAGGCTTTGTCGTCATAAATTTTATTTAAGATTGATCTGTCAGCCATATTTGCACGCGAGCTTACATAAAGAGCGTAAAGTGCTTCAAGGTCGTTGTTTGCGTATTTTAAGAGCGAATTTAGAGCATTTTGTTTGACACCTTTACTTACATCATATCCTGCCTCTTCAAGGTCAAGAAGCACGTCTGTTGCAAAGATACTTGCAAATGCATTTGTCTCGCCTAGATCGCTCCAGTAGCCAAAGCTGCCGTCTGGTTTTTGCATCTTGACTAGCTCATCTATGCCGCTTGCGATAAATCTCTTTTGATTGCTTTTTTCAAGCTCATCTTTTGGTTTTAAATTTAAAAGTGCAAGCAGTCTTGAGCTTCTTTGCTCCGCACATCCGTAAGGATACTCGACTAAATTCTTTGAAGCTGCTAAAAGCACGCTTGAGACCGAGCTTGAGGCATCAACGCTCACATCGTGGTAGCCTTTTGGTAGTGAAATTTTACTCTCTTTGTCAAAGACGCCGCTCTTTGCGTAGGTGCTGATCGTATAAGGGCTAACGACGTCTAGTAAATTTTGAAGCGTTTTTGAACTATTTTTGTCGCTTATTGTGACATTGTATTCGCCAGCTCCTGTTTCAAGGGCTGAAATTTTAAGCACAAATGTCTTGTTTTCAAACGGCTTTAGGTTGGCATTTTCTTGCGTTTTGATGTTTAAATTTTTACTTGATGCTACATTTATAGTAAGGTTTTTGTCCGTATTTGTCGTATTTATGAGCCTTAAGTTTGCGCTTAATTCATCGCCTTTTAAAAGATAGATCAAAGCACTTGGCTTAATGATCACATCATCTTTTACTTTTATCTCGCTATTTACGGCGTTCATTGCAGTTGCGTCATTTGCCACAGCATCTACTCTAATGGCGCCGTTAAAGCCATTTGGCGTTTTAAACTCGTAAGAAATTTCTCCTTTGTCGTCTGCTTGAAGGCTCACTAAATTTGCATAAGTTTTTACATTTTTGCTATCAACTGGGCTTGCATGCTTTGCCATTTTTGCAGCCACAGCCATCGCTGCAGCATCACCGCCAAAGCTTAGCGTTTTGCCCTCGACCTTGTAGTTTGTGAGCATATTATAGATGTCATAGTCAAAGACGCCATCAGGTAAAATTTTGTCAAAAAACTTAAGCGGATCGGCTGGTTTTTGCGATGTGATATCAAGCACGCCAACATCTGTGATAAATAAATTCAGATATGCTTTTGGCTTTGTTTTTAGTGAAATTTTGATATTTTCATCGCTCTTTGCGCTTTTTGGCGCTTCTAAGCTAAGCTCTATTTTTCTTGAAGATTTATCGCCGTTTGCATAGACCTTGCCGTAGGTTCTAAACGGAGTTAGTCCAGCGTCAGTCATGCGGTAGATATTTGCGCTCACGTAAAGGCCGTTAAAGTCAAAGTCTAGCTTAAATTTAACGTTTGCCGAGTTGTTTTTGATCTTGACGACCTTGTAGGCTTTAACGCCAGCGTCCTCAAGTGTGACAAGCGCGATGCCTTCTTTTATGGCTGAGCTTATGTCCGCGCTTAGCTCGTCGCCTTTTTTATAGACGCTTTTGTTTAGCTTTATCTGAGACTTGCTAAGCTCTTTTGTAGGCGCTAGAGTTGAGTAGTTATAGCCGCTTACGTCGATGTCTAGGCTCGTGCTTGCGCCACTTACTAAATTTGTAGCAGTTATGACGTATGAGCCACTTTGCGTAAATTTATAGCTAAACTCGCCACTATTTTTATAAAAGCTATCCACATCTTCAAGCGTTTGGATCCATTTTATATAGCCGTTTGCGTCCCTTTGATACTGCCATGAGACACGTTTTATATCAAATTTCAAATTTGACTTCACTGCCTTTTGGCTTGGCATATCAACAACGACTGTTCTTATCTTTACATCTTCGTTTGGATCAGCAAATGCCGTGCTAGCAGCAATGCCAACCATATCTTTATAAGGATAGAGCGTAAAGCTTTTTGCGTCACTTACGTTTTTGCCATCATCATTTACGTTGAAATTTACTGACACCTTTTATTATTGAAGGTGCGTTTTTAGTGTTAAAGCTAAGATCTATCATTTGGCTTGATTTGCCATCTTTTGAAAGAGTTAGATCATTTTCTATGCTTGGATAAGCAGCCGCTTTTATGGTGTCATTTTTAAATTTATACTCTTTAAATTCGCTATTTTTATACTCATCATCAAAGAAGCTAACCTGCATGCTGCCAGCTAGGTCGCTAGCTGCTCCGCCAAAGAGATAGCTGCTTGTCAAATTTACCTTTACTAGCTCGTTTGAAAAGAATTTGTCCGCGTCTATGGCTATGTCATTTTTTATCTTGTTTGGCACGAAGCTCTCGACATAAAATGGCACGCTTGCTATCACCTTGCTAGCGTAGATTATCTGCATGTTAAATCTACCGCTTAGATCGCTTAAAATTTCTTTTTCAAAATTTATCATGCCGACATCATTTGTATTTTGCGTGATCTGGGCGCTACTTTTGCCTTGAGGATCGATAAATTTGATCTTAACTGGCATATTTTTAAGCGGGTTAAAGTCCCTATCTCTTAGATAAATTGCCCCTTTTAAGCTCTCGTTTGGTCTTATGATATTTGAGGCAAAATGCGTGTAAGCGTCGATGCTCTCGCTTGGATTTTGGCTGATGAGCTTTGCCTCATTTAGTGCTTCGCCATCTTTTATGATGAGGAAATTTTGCTCCTTGCCAAGTGAGACGACGATCGATGAGATCTCTTTGTAGATATCTTTTTTGTTAAATTTAAAGACGCCGACGTCATTTGTCGCGCCAACTGCGATCTCTTCGTTTCTTTTGCCATAAATTTTGACATTTGCGTTTGGTAGCATTGTGTTTTCGCCAAGGCGGTTTGCAAAGACGAAAATTTCATCCTTGCCAAGCTTTGCATTTATGGCGATGTCGCTTAGATAGACGACCTTTGAGACGCTCTTATCTTTGCCGTAGTTTAAGCTTATCTTATAGACGCCGTCTCCTGCTCCTGCAAAGTCAAGCTTGATCTTGTTTAGTGAAATTTCGTTTAATGCACCCTCTAGCTTGTAGCTTTTGCTTGCTACTTTTGAGCTAAAATTGCTTAGATCTTCGCTATTGTCGTTGAAATTTAAAAAATATCTAAAATTTTGATCGCTTAACTTTTCAACGCTTACATTTAGTTCAGGTAAATTTGCACTTCTAATGCCAATTTCCCCAACGCTTGAGATATAAGGCTCTTCGTTTGTGAAATTTGCAAATGGAGTGAAGTTGCTAGCGACCACCTCGGTAGGTTTTAGCCTCTCTTACGACATTTCTATCATCTCCAAAGCCCGGTTTTATCGTGATCTCGTAGCTATTTTGTGGCTTAAACTCATCGCTTGTGATATCGATGTAATAATCATACCCATCAAGCTCAGAATTTGGCTCGCCGTTCTCATCATCATTTTTATATGCCACGTCGCTTATGCTAAAGCTTTTTACGCCTTTTATCTTTATAAATTTCTTTAGATTATTATCATCACTTAGCCACTCTTTTAGATAAATTCTAAATGCTAAGATACCATTATCTAGGCTAGTTGGATAAATTTTAGCTATCTCAAAGCTTTTAGCTTCGGCATTTATATTTACGCTCTCATCGCTTGCTTGCTCACTGAAATTTCACCACGCCATCGCCTGCAAGCTTAGCGCCAAATTTACTCTCAAAATTTTCTCCAAACTCAAAAATAGGCTCGCTTATATTTTTATCAAGATCAAGCTCAAAGCTGTTTTGAGAGAGCTGCAAGGCGTTAAAGCTTGCGCCTTTAACGGCTATTTTTTTCACAAGCTCTTCACTAACTTCGTCATTAAATTTAAGGATAAATTTGCTATCAGTGAGCTTTTCAATCTTCTCAAGTGCAAATTCTTTCGTCTCAAAGCTAGCGCTACTGCCATTTTCTAACTTACAGCTGTATTCAGCACCTGCGTGCATATCTTTTGTAAAAAGCGTAAGGCTTTGAGCGTTAAATTTCACCGTGCCACTTAGTGCTGGTTTGCACGAGATAAGCTTTTCTCGCTTAGTGTGCCTATGAGATTTTTGCTAACATCATCTTCTAGCCCAAATTCCACGCTTAAAGGCGACTTCACCTCGACATTGCCATTTAGACTTAAAGCATATAAATTTACTGCTCCTAAAAGTGCTAGAAGTAGCGCTTTTTGCTGCATTTTATCTCCTTAGTTTTATTGTTATTTCACTTTGATTTGAGTTTTGATCAAGGCATTTTAAAGTGTGCTCGCCAAGAGTTAGATCTAGCCTTTTTTCGCTTGCATTTTCTATCTTAGAAAAGTTCAAATCATCCACTTTCAGGTAAATTTCATCACCTAAAAACGCGTAGCATTTTAGCATAATTTGTGTTACATTTTCATCTGTCACGATCTCTTCGCCGTTATATGGATAGGCAAAAACTGGCTTTTTATCTTTGAAAACTTCAGCGCAAGGGCTATTTTTGACCTCGTTCTTGTCTAAAAAGCCATTTTTTATCAAAAACTCAAGCTCCTCGCCTCTTAAACTCTCGCATTTATCTTGCAGTTTAACTCCAACTATCCTATCATCAAGCGCAGTTTTTTTGCACGTCTCATAACTAAAAGCATCAAGGCAGATTGGCACTTTTTCAATGCCCTCTGGCTCGCTCATAAAGCTTAAATTTCTTTTTTGAGCGATGAGCTTAAACATATCAAAAACGATCTTTGAGACGTCATTTAGCCCAGTTAGTTTGTCAGTTTTTTCGGCGTTAAAGTTGCCCACCCAGACGGCTATTGTGTAGTCCTCATCAACTCCTATGGCGTAAAGATCGCGTGAGTTTGCGTTAGTGCCAGTTTTAAAGGCGATCTTTGGCGTGTTTTGCGCGTATTGCCAAGCATTTTTTAGATATGACCTTGAGGCCTCGCTCATCATTTTGGCGGTTAGATATGCGCTTTGAGGCGAGATGAGGGTTATGTTTTTATCTTCATTTTTGTAGCTTTTGCCCGCAAACTCAAGCGGCCTATAAACCCCGCCATTTGCGTATATCGTATAAAGATGCGCAAGATCAATCAGGCTCATCTCAGCGCTGCCTAAAACTATCGAAGAGCCGTAAAACTCCTTGTTTTCATCAACTGAAATTTACCTTTTCAAGTAGCTCATAAAGTGAATTATCTTTTAGCTTTAAGTCTAAATTTATAACTGGGATATTGAGGCTAAAATTTAGAGCGTCCTTTGCGCTTACAAGCCCCAAAAAGTCGTTACTAAAGTTCTTTGGCACATATTCATTTATATAAATTTGCGTATCGATTAGCTGCGAGTTTGGCGTGATAAGCCCGCTATCAAGGGCTAGCGAGTAGATAAAAGGCTTTAGCGTGCTGCCGGTGTTTCGCTTCATATTTAGGGCTGAGTTTTTGCCATCACGCGCGTGCTCATCGTGCGAGCCTATGAAGGCAACAACGCTCATTTTTTTATTGTCGATGACCACGGCTGCGGCGTTGTTTGCGTTTTTAGCCTTTAGCGAAAACATCGCATCTTTTAAAATTTTAAGCATATCTTTTTGCAAATTTAGATCCAAACTTGCCTTTACGATTTGGTTTTTAAAAGCGACATTTGCGTAGTCGCCTGCATTTACGACGGCTCTTATCCTTACATTTTTAAATGGCTCAGCTTGAGCTCTTTTAAATGCACTAAGATCAATTAAATTTGCCTTATAAAGCATCTTTATGACCCTATTTTTTAGGGCGTTTATGTTTGAGACGCGGTCAAGTCTATTTTTATTTGGATTTTTGGGGATCGTGCTTAAAAGTGCCGCCTGAGCGTAGCTAAGCTCGTTTAGCTCTTTGCCAAAGTAAAAGAAGCTCGCCGCCTTTGCTCCCTCGATATTGCCGCCATATGGGGCTAAATTTAGGTATAAATTTAAAATTTCATCCTTGCTAAAGTGAAGCTCGAGCTGAAATGCTCTAAAAATTTCTCTTATCTTGTTTTTATAGCTTCGATCTCCAGGCTTAAGCATCCTGGCTACTTGCATCGTGATAGTGCTGGCCCCTATGCGGTTGTCGCTTTTTATGTTGTGAAAAAATGCTCTAAAAATGGAGGCAAAATTTACGCCAAAATGGTAGTAAAAGTATCTATCTTCAAAGAGCACGACGCATTGTTTTAGTGAATTTGGGAAGCTTTGCTCGTGAAATCTCCAAATTCCATCGCTACTAAGCTTCATATTTATAATGTTTCCATTTTTATCAAGCAAAATTTTGGCTTCGTCTTTTTTTAGTGCGTCTAAATTTAGTGGATAAATTTGATCCAGTATCAAAAAAATAGCGACCATTAAAGCCAAAAATAGGGCAAGGAATTTTATAAATTTAAACTTTTTCATCGGCGTGATTATAGCTGTTAAAGTTTAAGTAGCTATAATTAGACCTTTTTAAAAAAGAGGAAACAATGCCCTTATCTAGGTTAAACAAAGAACAATACACCGCCGCAACTGCGCCATTTGGACACAATCTCATCATCGCCTCAGCTGGCACTGGCAAGACTAGCACCATAGTCGCTCGCATAGCTCATCTTTTAAATTTTAGGCGTAAAGCCTGAGAAAATTTTGCTTCTAACTTTCACCAACAAAGCAGCCAGCGAGATGATAGAGCGTTTAAATAGGTATTTTGATAAGCAAATCACCTCCAAAATCACCGCAGGCACCTTTCACTCGGTCTCATTTTCACTTTTAAAAAGCCTTGATAAAGGCGTCACGCTAAAGCAGCCAAGCGAGCTAAAGACGCTTTTAAAAAGTCTTGTTGAGAGGCGTAAATTTTACCATTTAAGCGACGTCAAGCCTTACGGCGGAGCCTATCTATACGACCTTTACTCGCTATTTCAAAACAGCGAGCAAGGCACAACTTTTGGCGAGTGGATAAGAGATAAGAGCGAAGAGCAGGGCGTTTATGCTGAAATTTATGAAGATGTACTAGAGGAGTTTGAGGCCGAAAAGGCTAAATTTTCTTACGCTGATTTTAACGACCTTCTTATAAAAATGCGAGACGAGCTAAAAAATGGGGCAAATTTAGCTTATGATGAAATTTTGATCGACGAGTATCAAGATACAAACACGCTTCAAGGCAGTCTTATAGACGCATTTAAGACAAAGAGCCTATTTTGTGTTGGCGATTTTGACCAGAGTATCTACGCATTTAATGGCGCAAACATCGAGATCATTGGCTCATTTAAAGATCGCTTTGTAAACGCAAATATCTACGCTTTAAATGTAAATTACCGCTCAAGTTCAAGCATACTAGCTCTCGCAAATAAGGTGATAAATAACAACCCAAGGCTTTATGAAAAGCACCTCACGGTTAGCCGAGAGGGAAATTTCAAGCCTCCAAGGCTGCTTGTCTATAACGAGCTTTTTGACCAGTATCAAAATATCGCCGATATCATCTCGTTTTCGCCATTTAATAGAGAAAATATCGCCATAATTTTTAGAAATAACTCATCAGCAGACGGCATCGAGGTCGCGCTAAAAGAGCGAGGCATTGGCTCAAAGCGAAAGGGTGGGGTAAGCTTTTTGAGAGCCGTGAGATCAAAGCACTCATCGACATAATGGGAATTTATGTTAATCCAAAAGATATAATGGCATTTATCCACATCTGCGAATACGCAAAGGGCGTTGGCAGCGCAGTTAGCAAAGAAATTTTGACGCACTTCTTAAGCTTGGACATGGAAATTTGATAAAAGGGATAGTTGAGCCAGATGAGAGCGTAAATATCTCATCAAACAAAAGGCGAAACTACCAGCTAGGCCTTTTTGACGACCTTGACGAATTTGCCGAGGTTTCGAGGTTTTCTAAGCTTGGCTTTAGCGATAAATTTCTAGGTCATCCAGTGCTAAAACTACAAAAGCTAAGCGAGAGTGGGGCGCAGTTTTTATATGAAATTTACAACTTTTTAAGAGGCATGAGAAATATCTCAAAGCCAGCCACGATGATAAATGAGATAAAAACTAGCAAAATTTACTCGTTAATCGTCGAAAACATCAGCACAAAAAGGGCAACTCTAAAAAATGGCAACGTCGATCTTGCCCTAAAAGAAGAGGTCAAAGAGCGCATAATGGCAAAAAGTGTGGTGCTAAGCGAGCTAGCTAAAAATATCAAGATATCAGGTAAATTTTACAACTTCTTAGCTCTTGGAAGCAACGAGATGAGCGAAGGGCAGGGGGTTAGCTTGCTCAGCGTGCATGCGAGTAAGGGGCTTGAGTTTGACCAAGTTTTCATAGTCGATCTCGCGCAAAACCGCTTTCCAAATTTAAAGCTAATGAGTATGGGCGGCAGCCTAGAAGAAGAGAGGCGGCTCTTTTATGTCGCTGTCACAAGGGCAAAAGACGAGCTATATCTAAGTTATGCAAAATACGACAAGATAAAAAAGGTGAATTATCAGCCAAGCAGATTTTTGATAGAGGCTGGCATGGCAAAAGAGGAAGCTTAAAGAGTATTTACTCTTGTGAAGTAGAATTTACCAATTTTTTACAAAGAGATGCGATGAAAAAAACTAAAATTTTAATAATCCTGCTTATTTTAGGCGTCGGTGGATACTTCGTCTATGATAAATTTTTTAATATAAAAGATGAAAAGGTGGAGTTTATCACCAAAAAGGCAAAGAAGGGCTCATTTAGCAAAAAGGTCGATGCGACTGGAGAGATTTTCGCCACCGAGCTAATCGACGTGGGCGCACAGGTGAGCGGTCAGATAAAAAGCTATACGTTAAGCTTGGAGATCAGGTAAAAAAGGGCGATATGATCGCAAGCATCGATAGCTCGACCCAGCAAAATAGCATTGATAATAAAGAGGCTCAACTTGCCATCTACAAAGCCCAGCTTGAAAGTGCAAAAGTGGCTCTAAATATCGCTAAAACGCAGTTTGATAGAGAAAATGCACTCTTTTCTAAAAACGCCACTTCAAAGCAAGAATTTGAAAGTGCAAAAAACACATATAGTGCAAATAGCGCCAAGATAAAAGAGCTTGAAGCGCAGATCAAGCAGACAAATATCGAGCTAAGCACCGCTAAGAGTAAATTTAGGCTACACAAAGATCACTGCTCCAAGAGACGGCACTGTTGTAAGCGTGCAGGTTGAGGAGGGTCAGACTGTAAATGCCAACCAAACTACGCCAACTATCGTAAATATCGCTGATCTTAGCCATGTAAAGATGAAGATGCAAATAGCAGAGGGCGACATCACAAAGATCAAAGTCGGCACGCCTGTTGAGTACTCGATCCTCTCTGAGCCAACGAAGAAATTTCAAACAACAGTTAGCTCGATCGACCCTGGGCTTACTACGCTAAGTGATGGCAGCTACGGCTCAAGTAGCAGCAGTAAGTCTTCATATTCAAGTAGCTCAAGCAGCAGCTCGGCGGTTTATTACTACGCGCAAAGCATCGTTGATAATAAAGATGGAATTTTAAGAATAGGCATGACCACACAAAACGAGCTTTTAATAGCAAACGTCGAGGACGCCATCATCGTGCCAAGCATCGGCATCAAAAAAGATGAAAATGGCACTTTTGTCTATGTGCTAAAAGATGGCAAGCCAGTAAAAACAGCGGTCAAAACCGGCATAAAAGACAACCTCGATACGCAGATCATCAGCGGTATAAACGAAGGCGATGAGATCATCACATCTCAAGGCTCATCGAGCGAGATCGCTAAGATGATCGCAAAAGAACATAAGAAGTTTTAAGTGATAAGCCTAAAAAATATCACTAAAAGCTTTAAGCTAGGCGAAAATGAGATAGAGATCCTGCATGGCATAAATTTAGAGATAAAAAAGGGCAAATTTATAGCCATCATCGGTCAGTCTGGCTCTGGTAAATCAACCCTGATGAACATCCTTGGCTGCTTGGATAGCCCAAGTGGCGGGCAGTACCTGCTGGACGGCAAAGATATATCAAAATTTGATAGCGACGCACTTGCTAAGCTTAGACGAGATAAATTTGGCTTTATCTTTCAAAGATATAACCTGCTTAGCACGATGAACGCCCTTGAAAACGTAGCGCTGCCTAGCATCTACGCAGGTGCAAATAAGAGCGAGCGAGAGAAAGAGCTAATGAGCTTCTTGGCTCACTCGGACTTAGCGAAAAGGCGAAAAATTTACCAAATAAGCTCTCAGGCGGACAACAGCAAAGGGTCTCCATAGCAAGAGCGCTGATGAATGGCGGTGAGATCATCTTAGCAGACGAGCCAACAGGCGCGCTTGATAGCAAAAGTGGGCTTAGGGTGATGGAAATTTTGGTTGATCTTTATAAAAAAGGCCACACTATCATCATCGTCACGCACGACCCAAAGATCGCTGAGTATGCTAGCCGTGTGATCGAGATAAAAGATGGCAATATCGTAAGTGACAATGTCAAAAATAGCAAAATTTACTGAGGCCGCAAAGCAAACCCAGCCAGAAAAGAGTAAATTTACCTACTATAAAGACCAGCTAATAGAGAGCTTTAAAATGTCGGTAAATGCGATGCTAGCGCACAAACTAAGATCGCTTTTAACCATGCTTGGCATTATTATCGGCATTACAGCGGTCATTAGCGTCGTTGCCCTTGGCAAAGGCTCGCAGGAGCAAATTTTAGCTGGTATCAGAAAGATCGGCACAAATACGATCGACATCATGCCAGGTAAAGGCTTTGGCGATATGCGCTCAGGCAAGGTCAAAACCCTTTCAATTAGTGATGCCACTATGCTTTCCAAGCAGTCCTTTCTAGACTCTGTCACGCCAAACACAAACACCTCTGGCACGATAACATATGAAAATATCTCGCTAAGTGCGAGCCTAAAAGGCGGTGGGGTAGGGAGCTTTGATGTAAATGGGCTAAAGCTAGAAGAGGGCAGAATTTACGATGATGACGAGGTTTTAAACTCCGCTTCAGTCGCACTAATCGATCAAAACACTAAAAATAGCATCTTTAAAAATGATGATCCTATCGGCAAGATCATACTTTTTAACAAAAAGCCACTTCGCATTATCGGCGTTTTGCAAAAGGATGATTTTAAGATGGGAGATTCAAGCACGCTTAAAATTTACGCCCCGTACACGACCGTGCTAAACAAGATTACAGGGGATAAATTTATAAGCTCGATCACCGCCAAAGTAAATGAGGGCGTCAATGCGCAAATCGCCGAAAAAACACTAACCGAGCTTTTAGAGATCAAGCACGGCAAAAAGGACTTTTTTACAAGAAACTCAGACAGCATCAAGCAAACGATCGAAGAGACCATCTCGACCATGCGCCTGCTCATCTCAAGCATCGCCGTCGTCTCGCTCGTAGTTGGGGGCATAGGCGTCATGAACATCATGCTAGTCTCAGTCACCGAGCGCACCAAAGAGATAGGCATAAAAATGGCGATCGGCGCTAGACAGAGCAACATCTTGCAGCAGTTTTTGATAGAGGCGGTGCTACTTTGCCTTATCGGCGGAGCCATCGGCATCGTCCTATCCTACGCTATTGGCTACATTTTTAACAACTTCTTAAACGGCTTTAGCATGATCTTTTCAAACGGCTCTATCGTGCTTGCACTTGTCACGTCGATGGCTATTGGCATCATATTTGGCTACATGCCTGCTAAAAATGCCTCAAAACTAAACCCAATAGATGCGCTTTCGAGGGAGTAATATGAAATTTCTAAGCCTAGCTTTAGTGCTCGTTTTAAGCGGCTGCGCTGTTAAAAATATAGATGAAAACTATAAGCAAATTTTACTTGAAGATAATGCTAGTGGTGAGCTAAATTTAAACACTTCTTGGTGGAAGCAGTATGAGCAAAGCTATCTTGATGAGCTTGTGGAACTTGCGCTTAAAAACAACACCGACCTTGCAAAAGCTGCGGTAAATGTAAATAAAGCGCTCGCTCAAGCTGGTGTTTTGCAGGCAAATTTGATCCCTAGCTTTAACGCTGGTTTTGAGGCTGTAAGCAGCAAAAATATAAAAGAGGGCGGCGCTTCTAGTAGAAGCTTTGGCTCAAGCATAGGGCTTAGCTACGAGCTTGACCTTTGGCAAAAGCTAGCAAATAGCAAAGACGCAGCGATGTTTGAAGCTAGAGCTACTAAAATTTGATCTGGAAGCCGGCAAACTAAGCGTGATAAACTCCGTGGCAGACGTTTACTTTCAAATTTTATATCTAAACGAGAGCATAAAAACTTATGATCAAATTTTAGAAATTTATAACAAGCTAAATGAGATAGTTGGGCTTAAATTTAAGCTTGGCAAAGAGGAGGCGCTAAGTCTAAAACAGATAAACTCGCAGCTCTTAAGCGCTCAAAATAAGATAGAAAGTGCCAAAAAAGAGCTTGTGAGTGCTAAAAAAACGCTTAGGATTTTACTAAATGAGAGGCCAGAATTTCAGCTTAAATTTGAAGGTCTCACGCTAAGTCCAGTTAAAAGAGTGGGCGTTGATCTAGATGTGCCAACAAGCGCCATAGCAAACCGCCCTGACCTAAGAGCGGCCATTTACCGCATAGAAGAGGGCATCTTAAACTACAAAGCGAGCCAAAAAGAGTTTTATCCAAGCATCACGCTAGGAGCTAGCCTCAAAAGCAGCACCGACAAAAAGAGGAAGCATTTAGCCTTAAATTTCTAAATGGCAACATCGCTCTAAATTTACCATTTTTAAACTATCACAAGCTAAAGTCAAATTTAAAAGTTAGCGAGGCAAATTTCGAGCTTGCAAAGCTAAACTACATAAGCACTCTAAATAGCGCATTAAACGAGATAGACGCCTTTTATAAAGGCTACTTAAACGACGAAGCGCTACTTACAAACTATCAAGAGCAGATAAAAAACTACGAGGAAATTTCAAAATTTTACGAGCTAAAATACTCCTACGGCAAGGTCGAGCTAAAGCAGTTTTTAGAGGCTAAAAATAGCGAACTAGAGGCCAAAATAGGGCTACTAAAAGCAAAATACACACTTTTACAAGATGAGCTAAATATCTACAAAGCCATGGCAGGCAAATTTAATAGGTAAATTTACTGAGCTCGGCTTGGGATTACGAGGCAAATGCGTGTAGCAGTGATGGCAAATTTCAGCGCCAAATTTGAAGGCTGTGAGGTCGCTATGGGCGCTCCAACCATTGGCGAGCTACGACTTTTTATAAATAGCGAGCATTATATAAATTTAAAAAATGAATTTTCAAACCACGCAAAAACATCATCAATGGATAAAAATTTAGTTAAAGATGACATCGCCCATCAAATTTTACTTAGCGAAAGAGCAACAGCTTGTTTTTTATTTTCAGAGGACTCTAAATTTCTAGCTTTTTCTGAATGGACGACAGATAAAATGCAGATCGTAAAGGTAGTACGCCTAGCTGATATGAGCATAAAAACCGCCGGAAAGCCAAAAAGAGTAGTGGAATTTCTCTCATTTGATGATGGCGTGCTTGAAATTTTAGACTCACCGATCTTTATGCCTAAAAACTATACACTAGATATCCACACACTTTTTAACGATAAAATTTAATTACGCACTTTAGCTTGAAAAATAGTTTTCATGCGTGTTTTCATAGGTAAATTTAACCCCTAGATTTTAAAATTTAGCACACAAGATCACTCAACTTTAAAATTTTACGCAAATTTTGGTTTTAGAGTTGCATTACATTAATAGCAAATTTAACTCCTTTCTCAAAATTTTAACGCGCAATTTCAATATTTGGCGCACAAAAAAAGATATCACGCATTTATTCTATTTTATGCTGCTCTTAAAATTTACATGCATAAGATTGTTTTACTAGCTTTTAGAAAGAGAAAAAACTTGGGATTAAATTTCATATCCAAAAACGCGCCAGCTTGAGCGAGCGCTTTATTTACGTTTATCGCTGCTATTACAAGGTCGGTGCTCTACGTTTAAAAGCAAGAACCACAACTCCAAAGATAGCTCTCGCTCACTTTTTCAAAATAGGGTAGATCAAAATTTTAAGTTACGTATAAGATAAATGCAAATTTCACAATTTTTGAAAAGTGTAAAATTTAACTAATTTTCTTACAGATATTTTTGCGTCAAATTTAATGGATAAATTTAGATCACACAAAAGATAAAATGCAAAACATAGCCAAATCTAGCCATTTAAAATATTCAAAAGAGCAGAATAAAGATTTCAAAATATCAATTTGAAAATTACAGTTTTCAATACAAAATATATAAAATACCTTGCATTTTACCTTTTGTCATATTTTGGCATTGCAATTATGGTTGATTTTAAATTTGCTTTTATGCTTGGTGACTTGAACTTGAAATGGTTAAATTTTAAAAATTGGTGATTTGAAGTTTTTTCAAAACTGGAGTGATAAATTTTAAAAAGTGATAAATTTTAAAATTTGAGTAGAAAATGATTTTTGGTTCAAAAGCAAAACTTGCATTTGAAAAATAAAATAAGCAGATGTTCTTTGTGCCTACCAAATTGCGATGAGTGAATTTGTGGATTTTTTTAATAAATTATCTTTGATGTTTCTTTGGGTGGTCAAAAAATAAAGCTTTTGCACTGCCCTCTTTTAGCTCTTTAAATTCAGACTCAAACTCTATGCAAAAAATGCCTGAAGTTGGGATATTATCGATCGATGAGTCACTTAGATATTCGCAAATTTCAGTTATGCTTGGATTGTGCGTGATGATGAAGATTTCATCTAAATTTTTATCCAAATTTCTTACGAACTCCAAAAGATCCTCAAAGCTTATGTCGTAAAGCTCATCTTTTATATCTATGGATTTTTCTTTAAATTTTAAAGTTTTAGCGATGATTTTTGCTGTTTGCTCGCATCTTTTAGCACTGCTTGAAAATATAGCTCCTGGCATCACATCATACATTTTTAGCCTGCTAGCCATAAATTTAGCGTCCTCTTTTCCTTTTGGACTAAGCTCTCTTGAAGCATCTTTTGCGCCGTCTTTGTTCTCATCAACTGCTTTTGCGTGCCTTATGAAGTAAATTTTTCTCATGATCTCTCCTTTGAGAAATTCTTTATCCAACCAAGCTCTTCCTCGCTAAATCCAGCCTTTAAGCGGTCTTTTTCGTTGATCTCTCTAATGCTTTTAAATGAATTTGGATATAAATTTAAGATGATGTCAAAGTAGCTTTTCTCATCGACGCCCTCTTTTTTGCAGGCAAATTTAAACCACTTATCGCCCTTATAAACGTGAGAAACTTCCTCTTTTAAGATAACTTTTAGGCACTCTATTAGCTCATCTTGCCCACCCTCAGCTTCTAGCCTTTTGATGATGTGAGCGTTTGCATCAAGGCCGTTTGCCTCCATATATCTTGGCAGTAGCGCCATGCGGCTAGTGAGCCTATCTGAAGTCTTTTGAAGTGCGATAAAAAGGCCGTCATGCACACTTAGCTCGCCGTATCTGCCGCCCTGCTTTGTGAGTAAATTTTCTATCATGCAAAAGTGCCTGATCTCATCCTCAGCTACCTCCAGCCAGTCCTCGTAAAACTCCCTTGGCAGCCCTCTAAATCTATAACAAGCATCAAGCGCGATGTCGATAGCGCTAAATTCGATGTGAGCGACTGAGTGGATGAAATTTAGGTTTTTATCTTTTGGCTTTACCTTTTTGTTTAGCTCTTTCATGCTAACGACGTCGCAAAATTTAGCGTAGCACGGGGTAGTTAGCTCATTTGGCGCAGGAATTTCGTCAAAACAAATATCTAAATTTGATCTAAATTTCTCGTAAAATAGCTCAAATTTTAAAAATTTAAGCTCCACGTCGCCTTCGTTTAAAATATCCCAGATCTCATCAAAAAATCTCATCTGCTCTCTTTAAGTAAAATTTAGCATACAAACAGCCAATGCCCCAGCCTATAAAATGCGCGTACCATGCGACATTTATGCCCATAAGTAGCGGCAAAAAGCTCATGGCAACAACGATGGCAAAGTAGCCAAACCACGCCTTTTTGTCTGAGTAAAGCATCGAGGTCGCCAGCATGCCAAAGAGCATACACAAAGCGCCGCTTGCACCGACTAAATTTATAAATTTCTCATTTTCAAATGCAAAATATATATAAATAAAGCTTAAAATTTGCGTCAAAACGCCGCCAACAATATAAAAAATGATAAATTTTTTCGTACCAAGATATAGCTCGCTCATCGTGCCAACTTGATATAAAAAGAGCATATTCATAAGCAAGTGACCTGCACCTGCGTGCATAAAGATAGATGTGAGGGGCTCAAATAAATAGAGTTTTTCTAAAAAATAGATGTTTAAGCCAAGCGAGAGCCATAACTCACGCGAGTGCAGAAAGGTGAGACTAAAAAATGCAGCTAAATTTAAAAGGATAAGCGCAAATGTAGCTGGGCTACTTAGCTTTGCCATATCCAGCAAATCTATTTGCCGCTAGACAGCTAGCGTTTGAGCATCTGACGACGTAGCTATTTATCTCTTTATCGCCCTTTAGGTGCGTGTTTTTTTGTTTTAAATTCATATAGCTATGGATGATCCTGCCGCCAGAGTTGTGGATAAATTTCACCGTCTCGTCCTGGAGATATGGCTGTCACGATGCCGACGTGAGTGACGTTTTTCTTGTCTTTATTTTTTTGTATGCCTTTGCCAAGGGTGTTTGAAAAGAAGATAAGATCGCCTTTTTTTGGATTTTTATGAGTGATTAAATTTTGGCTTTCATAGAAGTTGTAGATGGCTTTTGACTTTCTGCCACCCTTGCTGTAGTAGTTATTGATGGTTTTTTCATCAAAATACATATTTTTATATTTTGCATTTACGATAGAGACAAAGCCTGAGCAGTCGCCCCTGCTCTAGTGTTTAAGTATTTTTTAAAAAATGAACCAAATTCTTTATCTGCTCTGCCGTCATCTTCGTCTAAAAGCTCACTTGAAGTTTGCCTGCTAAAGTCTTCGTTTGTAGAGGCGGTTTGATTGTAGTCATTTTGTGGGATTTTAGGCTCATTTGAGGTGAAAGAACAACCTGTAAAAAGTGCAACGCATAGTGCAAAAAATATTCTTTTATTTATTAAACTTAACATATTTTTATCCAAAATAATTAATTTTCGTAATTTTAACTCTTAAATGTAAATAAAGCGAAAATAGCGCCCTGTTTTCTTTACTCTAAGTTTAAAAACAATATAATCGGCAAAAAATATATTTTCTTAAGGCAAAAAATAATGATGCACTATCTAAAAATAGAAGGCAATGCCAAATTAAGCGGCGAAGTAAAGATCAGCGGAGCCAAAAATGCCGCCCTACCTATCATCGCCCTAACCCTACTTGCTAAAAATAAGATGAAATTTAACAAATATCCCAAATGTTGCTGACATAAAGACGCTTTGCCAGTTGCTAGTTAATCTTGGCGCAAAGTGCGAATTTAAAGATGAAAACTCACTAAGTATCGACACGAGCAGCGTAAATTCGACCACGGCAAACTACGATATCGTTAGAAAGATGCGCGCTTCTATCTTGACGCTTGGTCCGCTTTTAGCGCGCTTTGGACACTGCGAAGTGAGCCTACCTGGTGGCTGTGCGATCGGGCAAAGACCTATTGATCTGCACCTAAGCGCACTTGAGAAATGGGCGCAAATATCGAGATAAAGCAAGGTTATGTCGTCGCAACCGCGCCAAATGGCCTAAAAGGTGCAAAGATAGTTTTTGACAAGATCACCGTAACTGGCAGCGAAAATATCATCATGGCAGCAGCCCTAGCGCACGGCACGACAGAGCTTTTTAACGTCGCACTTGAGCCTGAAGTGGTGCAAATTTGTGAAATTTTAGCAAGAAGTGGTGTCAAGATCGAAGGCATCGGCACGAGCGAGCTAAAGATCACTGGTAGCGCTCAAAAACTACTTGAAATTTGTGATATCGAAGTCATTCCTGATAGGATCGAAGCTGGCACATACCTTTGCGCCGGAGCTATCACAAATAGTAAAATTTCAGTCACAAGGGCGAATGCTGCGCACATGACGGCCATTTTAAATAAATTTGAAGAGATGGGCTTTGGTATTGAAGTGAATGGCGATAAGATCACGATTTTGCCTACAAATGAGATAAAACCAGTCGAGATAAGAACGACTGAATATCCAGGCTTTCCAACCGACATGCAGGCTCAGTTTATGGCGCTTTGTCTTGCGGCAAATGGAGTTAGCACGATAGATGAGAGGCTTTTTGAAAACCGCTTTATGCACGTTAGTGAGCTAGCTAGAATGGGCGCTGATATCCGCTTAAACGGCCATATCGCAAGCGTTTATGCCCCTGCAAATTTAAATGCAGCTGATGTCATGGCGACTGACCTTAGAGCAAGCTCAGCGCTGATACTAGCCGCTCTCATCGCAAATGGAGAGAGTTTGGTGCATAAAATTTACCACCTTGATAGAGGTTATGAGCGGCTGGAGGAGAAATTTAAAAGCCTTGGGGCAAAAATAGTTAGGCTTGAGGAGTAAAAATGCTAGTAAATGACGCACTTGAAGCTTTAAAAGCTGAAATTTAAACCAAAAAATGAGAGTGAAATTTTACCCATTAGCGAGGCTCTTGGCAAAACCTTGGCAAATGACGTGATAGCGGTCAAAGACCTGCCCTGCTTTGATAACTCAGCGCTTGATGGCTTTGCGGTTAAATTTGATGAAAAAGATGAGCCTTATAAGATCATCGCAAGTGCCTTTGCAGGCGATAAAGAGCAGCTAGCTATCGGCAAAAACGAGTGCGTGAAGATAATGACTGGCGCAAAGATGCCAAAGGGTGCTGATACGGTCATGAGGTTTGAAGACTGCGTGGTTGAAGGTAAGTTTGTAAAAGCACCAGCCAAGCTTAAAAAGGCGAGGCTTACCGCTTTAAAGGCGAAGAGACTAAAGTTGGTGAAATTTTGCTAAAAAGTGGCGAAATTTTAAACACAAGAAGCGTGATGATGTTAGCAGCTCAGGGCATAAGCTTTATAGATGTGAAAAAGCAGCCTAGTGTTGGAATTTACTCAAGTGGCAACGAAATCATCGAGCCTTGGCAAAGAGCTAGTGAGGATGAAATTTACAATGCAAACGCACTTGGCATCACCGCACTTTTAAGCTCAATCGGTCAAAAAAGCTCATATCTTGGCATCATAAAAGATGAGTTAAATGCCGTAAAACAAGCATTTTTAAACGCTGCAAACTACGACATCGTTATCTGCTCTGGTGGGGCAAGCGCTGGAGAGGCTGACTTTATGAAGATAGCCCTAAGCGAGCTTGGATACAACGAAATTTTCTCACACCTTGACATAAGACCTGGCAGACCTTGCAAGGCTTACGAAAAAGATGGCAGGCTTGTTTTTATCTTGCCTGGCAACCCTATGGCTGCTTATCTTTGTACGATGATGCTTGTTTTGCCACTTCTAAAAAGCGAGTGTTTTGTGACGCAAAAAGCTATAAATAGCGAAAATTTGAAGGTAAAATCAGGCAGAGCAAATGCGGTTTTTGGCAATGTAGCTGATGGCAAATTTATAGCAACTGACGGCGGAAAATATGGCTCAGGCATGATAAATCATATATTAAAGAGTGATTTTGTGTTGATAACTAGCCCTGATCAAGGTGAAATTTTACAAAATAGTGAAATTTCACTCATAAAACTTCCATAATCCTTGACAAATGAAAAACAATCTGATAAAATGCGGACTTCATTTTGATTGCGGGAATAGCTCAGGGGTAGAGCACAACCTTGCCAAGGTTGGGGTCGCGAGTTCGAATCTCGTTTCCCGCTCCATCTTTTTTATACTCATTTTTTTATTTTCCACAAAACTTTTAGCAAATGAAGTCAGCATCTATCCGATGTATTGCGTCGTAAATGATCAAATTTCACTTAGTACTTTTGGCTTTGAAGGCGAAGACAATGAAATTTTAAACTTAGAGGGCAAAAGAGCTGCCAAGATAGATAGTAAAAAGCTCTATGAAATTCTAACAGCAAATTTTAAAACATATAACGACAAAAGCGGCGGCAGCGTAGCTTTTGTCAAAAACTGCTCTATCATGGATGAAATTCAGATGCAATTTCTAAGAGAGATCAGCAACGAGTACCCAGGTATCAGTGTGAGCGATCTTAGCATCAGTCCGCAAAACAAACTCCCTGCAAATTTCAAGGATCTAGTTTTTAAAAATATATTTCTAAACGATCAAAATAGCCAAAAAGGCGTCTTTAGAGCCTCATTTGAGGACGTTGATCTAAGCTTAAAAAGCCTTTATTTTAAATTTCAGTTTTAATGCTAAAATGCCAGTTTTTATCGCCATAAATTCAATGAATACAAACCACATTTTAAGCCTGCTTGACTACCAACCAACGATGATCGAGTTTAGCAAATGGCCGCGTGACGCACTCTTTGGACTTAGCGCCTCAACTCTTGTCACAAAAGTGCAGATAAGAAGCGGTGAAATTTTAACCAAACGTCAGTTTAATGCCATTAGTTTAGTCAAAAAAGGTCAAATGCTAAATGCGGTCTTAAGCGAAGGTGGCGTCAAGATAATCGCTGAAGTAAAGGCGCTTGAGGATGGAAACTTAGGCGATATGATAAAGATAAGAACAAGAGAAAACAAAATTTTACAGGCCACAGTTTCAGGCAAAGACGAGGCAGTTATTAGATGAAAAAGGTAGTTTTTGCAGCCACTGGAGCAAGCGGGGCTGGGCTTTTTTTAAAGCTAGTAAATGCCGCTAAAGATAGTTGTGAGGCGCATGTCATAGTTAGTAAAAATGCTATGAAAGTTTTAGAGGCTGAAGAAAATTTGAGGCTAAATTTAAATGAGCTTGGCGTAAAAATTTATGATGATCAAGACCTTAGTGCTGGTCCAGCTTCTGGCTCGTTTGGCGTTGAAGCAATGATAATAGCGCCCTGCTCTACCAACACGCTAGCAAAAGTTGCAAATGGCATAAGCGACACACTCATCACAAGAGCTGCAAGTGTCGCGCTAAAAGAGAGACAAACCCTAGTTTTGGGAGTTAGAGAGATGCCATTTTCTACGATCGCGCTTTCACAGATGCAGCTGCTCTCATCTCTTGGAGCTACCATCGCTCCGCCAGTTTTAGGCTACTACGCAGGTATAAAGAGCCTTCTTGATATGGAGCATTTCATCATCGGCAAGTGGCTTGATGCCTTAAAAATCGAAAATAATCTTTACAAAAGGTGGCAAATTTGAAAAAATCTTGCATCTATCCAGGGACCTTTGACCCCATTACAAACGGCCATTTAGACGTTATCATAAGAGCTACGAAAATTTTTGACAAGGTAATCGTCGCAGTCGCAAAAAGTGACAGCAAACAGCCGATGTTCGCACATGAAAAGCGCATCGAGATGGCAAAAGAGGCAGTTTGTGAGCTAAAAAACGTAAGCGTTCTTGGCTTTGATAACTTACTGGTTGATTTTGCTAAATCGCACGGCATAAACACCGTCATCAGGGGTCTTCGCGCGGTTAGTGACTTCGAGTATGAGCTACAAATCGGCTACGCAAACGCTGCGCTTTGGGACGAATTTGAGACGGTTTATCTTATGCCAAGCTTAAATAACGCCTTCATCTCAAGCTCGATCGTCCGCTCAGTCTTGCGCCACGACGGCGATGTGAGCAACCTAGTGCCAGCAAAAATTCTTAAAATTTAAAGGCGTAAAATGTATGTTTTGTTTGAAGGCATTGACGGCGTTGGCAAGAGTACGCAGATAGAAATTTTAGCTTCTAAATTTAGTGATGCCATCGTCACAAAAGAGCCAGGTGGCACAAAGCTTGGTGAAAATTTACGTGAAATTTTACTAAGCTCAAGCATCAAAATAGGCAAAAGAGCTGAAATTTTACTCTTTTTAGCTGATAGGGCTGAGCATTTTGAAAAGCTGGTCGCTCCAAATTTAGGCAAACTGATTTTAAGCGACAGAGGCTTTATCTCTGGCATCGCCTACGCTTTGGCAAATGATGAAAACTTAGATGAAAACGTGCTTTTAGAGCTTAATAAATTTGCACTAAATGATAAATTTGCAGATAAGATAGTCTTTTTTGAAGCAAGCCGTGAGCTTATAAGCTCGCGCTTAAAAGCAAGAGGCACAAGCGATAAGATCGAAGCTCGTGGGCTAGAGTATCTTTTAAAAGTGCAAAGCCTGATGAAGCAAATTCTCATCAAAAATAGCTTTGAAACGCTTTTTATAGACGCATCTAAAAGCATAGAGCTAATTTCAAAAGAGATAGAAAATTTTATAAATTTTAAGTAAAATCACAAAAAAAATAAAAAAAGGATAATGCGATGATAACGGCACTTCGTGGCATGAAAGATATGCTTCCAGCTCGCGCAAAACTTTACGCACAGATAATCAAAACCTGCGAGGAAGTCGCAAAAAACTACGGATATGAGCAAATTTTGACCCCACACCTCGAGGAGACGGCGCTTTTTAAAAGAAGCGTCGGCGAGAGCAGTGACATCGTGGGCAAAGAGATGTATCAGTTTGAAGACAAAGGCGGCAACGACGTTTGCTTGCGTCCTGAGGGCACAGCTGGCGTGGTTAGAGCGTTTATCGAGGCAAAACTTGATAGGGCAAATGCGACAAAACGCTGCTTTTATCACGGCTCGATGTTTCGCTATGAGCGCCCGCAAAAAGGTCGTTTAAGAGAGTTTCACCAGTTTGGCTGTGAGTGCTTTGGCGAAGGCAGCGTCTATGAGGATGCGAGCATTATCTTGATGGTGAGCGAAATTTTTAACAGACTAAATATAAAAACAACCCTAAAGATAAACTCGCTTGGTGACGAGAGCTCAATGAAGTCGTACAAAGAGAAGCTTATCAAATTTCTAGATGAAAACGACGATAAAATTTGCGAAGACTGCAAAAGACGTAAGCTTTTAAACCCTATCCGCGTGCTTGACTGCAAGGTCGAGAGCTGCCAAGAAATTTATAAAAACGCTCCAGTCATCACTGATAGCCTAAGTGATGAGGCACAGGCTGATTTTGCAAAACTGCAAGAAATTTTAACGGCAAATGGCGTTAAATTTGAGATAGACACTAAGCTCGTTCGTGGGTTAGACTACTACTGCAAGACGGCGTTTGAGTTTATCAGCAACGAGATCGGCTCACAAAGCGCGGTCGCTGGTGGCGGCAGATACGACAGACTTGTTGAGTATCTTGGTGGTAGAGCCAGTTACGGCGTTGGTTTTGCGATGGGCGTTGAGAGGATAATGGAAATTTTAGGTGAGGCCCAGGATGAGCGAGCTGGAATTTACCTTTGCGCGCTTGATGCGGCGAATGTTGATTTTATCTATAATCTTGGCTCAAAGCTTCGCAAAAAATATCAGGTCGAAATTTCTTATGAAGCCAAAAAACTTCAAAAACATCTGCAAAATGCCGACAATAAAAATGCGAAAATTTTCCTTTGTGTGGGCGAAAATGAGATGAAAGAGAATAAAATTTGGTATAAAAATTTAGAGACCAAAGAAGAAAAAACGATAAATTTAGATGAGCTTGAAAAGGAGCTGGGATGAATGATTTTGGACTTAGCATTTGGGGCAATTCAAATTTTGTGATAGAAGATGGCAAAGTCTGCATAAACGAAGCTAGCAAGCCAGCGATCATCGACATCGTAAAAGAGATAAGAGACGATGGCTACAGAGGGCCGCTGCTGCTTCGCTTTCCGCACCTTATCCAAAAGCAGATCGAGCAGATCCACGCAAGCTTTGCAAAGGCAAAGAAAGAGTTTGCCTACAAAGGCAGCTTTAATGCCGTTTTCCCGCTTAAGGTCAATCAATATCCTGGCTTTGTAAAAAATCTAGTTCGACTTGGCAAGCCTACAACTACGGCCTTGAGGCTGGTAGTAAGGCTGAGTTACTTTTAACGATGGCTTATAACAACGACAAAGCGCCTATAACAGTAAATGGTTTCAAAGATAAAGAGATGATAAACATAGGCTTTATCGCCGCTGAAATGGGGCATAATATCACGCTAACGATCGAGGGCTTAAACGAGCTTGAAGCGATAATCGCCATCGCAAAAGAGCGTTTTAAACCAAAACCAAAGATCGGACTTAGAGTAAGACTACACTCGACAGGCTCAGGACTCTGGGCAAAAAGTGGAGGCATACACTCTAAATTTGGCCTAACATCAACCGAGCTAATAGAAGCTGTAAAGATGCTAAAAAAAGCAAATTTACTTGAAAACTTCACGATGATACACTTTCACATCGGCTCTCAAATAAGCGAGATCCACCCTCTTAAAAAGGCACTCATCGAGGCTGGCAACATCTACGCTGAGCTTAGAAAAATGGGTGCAACAAATTTAAAAGCGATAAATTTGGGCGGCGGTCTAGCGATTGAATACTCGCAGTTTAAAGAGGAGAGCAGCAGAAACTATACGCTAAACGAATACGCAAACGACGTTGTTTATATGCTTAAAACCATAAGCGAGCAAAAAAGGAGATCGAGCCAGATATTTTTATAGAATCAGGTCGCTACATCGCCGCTTCTCACGCACTTTTGGTCGCTCCTGTGCTTGAGCTATTTTCTCAAGAATACACCGAAGAGAAGCTAAATTTAAAGAAAAACAATCCAAATTTGATAACCGAGCTAGTTGATCTTTATAAATCAATCAAGCCTTCAAACGCCCTAGAGTACCTGCATGATGCCATCCACCACACCGAGAGCATCCTCACGCTCTTTGATCTAGGCTATGTCGATCTGCAAGATAGATCAAACGCAGAGGTGCTTTTAAGGCTAATTAGCAAAAAAGCTGTCGTAATGCTTGGCAACAAGAGCAACTCAAGCGATCTAACAAAAATTCAAAAAGAGGTTCAAGAGAGATACTTGCTAAATTTCTCAATCTTTCAAAGCTTGCCAGACTTTTGGGGTCTAAAGCAAAATTTCCCTATCATGCCGCTTGACAAGCTCGATGAGCGTCCTACCCTGCCAGCTTCGATCTGGGACATTACCTGCGATAGTGACGGCGAGATCAGCTATGATGATGAGAAAAATCCGCTACTTTTACACGACGTGGATGTGGAGAAGGAGGATTATTTCTTGGGATTTTTCCTAGTTGGCGCATACCAAGAGGTGATCGGTATGAAGCACAACCTCTTTACTCATCCGACAGAAGCTACGGTAGAGATAACAAGTGATGGCTACAAGGTCACAAATTTACCTAGAGAGCCAGTCGATCCTTGATATCATGGAGGATATGGACTACGATATCTACGAGATCCAAGACACTCTAAATGAACGCTTAGAGAAATCAACTCTGATAAACGAAACGCAAAAGAAGCAAATTTTGGGCGAACTTTATCTATTTTTAAATGACAATAGCTACTTAAAGACAATCAACTAAAAAGGACGAAAATGCAACTAGCAAACAGAATGCAAACATTAAGCGAGTCAATCACAATCGCGATCAGCACAAAGGCCAAAGAGATGAAGGCTGCTGGCATCGACGTGATCTCGCTTTCAGCTGGTGAGCCTGACTTTATGACTCCAAAAAAGATAAGAGAAACTGTAAAAAACGCACTTGATAACGACAGCAAAAGTGGCAAATATACGCCAGTACCTGGGCCTGCCCTGAGGTTATAGACGCCATTAGAACAAAGCTAAAAAGAGATAACGGCCTTGACTATAAAGCAAGCCAAATCGTCACAAACATCGGCGCAAAACACTCACTTTTTAACGTATTTCAAGCGCTTATCAACCCAGGTGACGAGGTCATCATCCCATCTCCATACTGGGTGAGCTACCCTGAGATCGTTAAATTTTGTGGTGGCGTGCCTGTTTTTATCGAGGCAGACGATAGCACAAATTTCAAAGTCACAGCCGAGCAGCTAAAAAAAGCGATCACACCAAAAACAAAGGTATTTTCACTAAATCACCCGACAAATCCAACCGGAGCCGTATATACAAAAGAGGAGATCGCGGCATTTGGCGAGGTTTTAAAGGGCACTGACATCATCATCACAAGCGATGAAATTTACTGAAAAGGTGATCTACGGCAAAGAATTTCACGCAGTAGCCTCCGTAAGCGAGGATCTTTTTAAAAGAACGGTCACGATAAATGGCCTAAGCAAGTGTGGCGCGATGCCTGGCTGGAGATTTGGCTACATAGCAAGCTCGATGGACTGGCTAATTGCTGGCATCAAAAAGCTTCAAAGCCAAAGCACAAGCAACATCAGCTCGATCGTGCAAATAGGTGCTATCCCATCGCTTCTTGGAGAAACCGACGAAGACATCGAAAACATGAGAAAAGAGTATGAAAAAAGACGCGATCGTGGCAGTTGAGATGATAAATGCTATCCCTGGGCTAAGCGTAGTTAAGCCTGATGGCGCGTTTTATCTATTTGTAAAATGCAAAGATGTAGATAGTGACTCGCTTAGATTTTGCAAAAAAATGCTTGAAGAGGCGAACGTAGCGACAGTGCCAGGTGTGGGCTTTGGCATGGAGGGATACTTTAGAATTTCTTTTGCGACAGACATCGAGAGCATAAAAAGAGCGATCGAGAGGATCGCAAATTTTGTAAAAAGCTACAAAATTTAATGATCAAATTTATACTAAATGGCAAAATTTTCGAGCTTGAAAACGATATGAGCGTTTATGATTTTTTAGCTCAAAATGGCTATGAGCTTAAATTTATAGCCCTTGAGCGAGACGGAGAAATTTTGCCAAAAAAGCTTTGGAGTGAGCACTTTATGAGCGAGGGCAAAGCTTATGAGATCGTCACTTTAGTTGGCGGTGGATGAGGAGAAAATGATAGAGATAGTTTTAAATGGCACAAAATTTTAAAGTGCCAGCAAAAAGCCTTAGCGAGCTAAAAGAGCTCGCTCTTGGCGATAAAGAGAGTGAAATTTATAAATTTTTAGAGAAATTTAACGCGACAAAGCCAGATATTTTTATCGTTGATGGCTTTGCTATAAAAGAAGATAGCGAGCTAAAAGATGGCTCAAACGTCGTATTTATAAGGCGTGGCGTGATGCCTGAGCGTGAAGTTTTACGCTCGATGATCGCCTCACGAAACAGCCCTGAGCTGAATTTAGCCCTAAGTAAAGCCGTGATCGGCGTGGCTGGACTTGGCGGTCTTGGTTCAAATATCGCGCTAAGCCTAGCTAGAGTTGGCGTAAAAAGCTAGTGCTTGCCGACTTTGACGTCGTTGAGCCAAGCAACTTAAACCGCCAGCAGTATTTCGTCCGCCACATCGGCATGCAAAAGACGCAGGCGCTTAAAGAGCTGATAAATGACGTAAACCCTTTTGTCGAGGTCGAAACTCACGATATATTTTTAGATGAAAAAAACGTGGCTAGCGTCTTTGGCGAGTGCGAAATTTTATGCGAAGCCTTTGACAACGTCGCTGGCAAGGCGATGATACTAAACGAAGCTGGGCAAGCTTAAAAGATAAAAAGATCATCGGCGCCTCTGGCATGGCTGGATACTTTAGCTCAAATCTCATAAAAACCATAAAATTTGCTAAAAATGTCTATCTTTGCGGCGACCTCACAAACGAGGCGAAAGTCGGTCAAGGGCTCATGGCGCCGCGCGTAGCAGTCTGCGCAAACCACGAGGCAAATTTAGCCATTAGACTGCTTATGGGCTTGGAGGCGTAAGTGCAAAGTGATAGTTTGATCCTTGGCGGCAAGGAATTTCAAAGCCGTTTTATCCTTGGCTCTGGCAAGTACTCGCACGAGCTCATCGACTCAGCCATAAACGAGGCTGGAGCGCAAATTTTAACCCTTGCTCTAGGCGCATAAACGAGAGCAAAGAGCGAAATATACTTGACTTTATCCCAAAAGGTGTGACGCTTTTGCCAAACACAAGTGGCGCTAGAAACGCCAAAGAGGCCGTTCGTATCGCCCAGCTTGCACGTGAGCTTGGATGCGGCGAGCTTGTTAAGATAGAGATCATCACTGACTCTAAATTTCTCTTTCCAGACAATGCTGAAACCATAAAAGCTTGTGAAGCTTTGGCAAATGACGGCTTTGTGCCAATGCCATATATGTTTCCAGATCTAAACGCCGCAAGAGCGATGCTAAGCGCAGGGGCAAGCTGCATAATGCCTCTAGCTGCGCCCATTGGCTCAAACCAAGGGCTAGTTTTTAAAGATATTATTGAGATTTTGATAAACGAGCTTGATACGCAGATCATCGTTGATGCTGGCATCGGCAGGCCATCACAAGCGTGCGAAGCTATGGAGATGGGAGCGGCTGCTATCATGGCAAACACAGCCATCGCCTCATCTAAAAATATCCCGCTCATGGCAAGAGCCTTTAAAGAGGCGATCATCGCTGGTCGCAACGCTTATCTAGCAGGCCTTGGCGCAAAGAGCAAAAGCGCAAACGCCTCATCGCCGCTCACTGGATTTTTAGACTGATGAAATTACCTAGAACCGACCACATGCAGCTACTACCTCACATGCAAGATGTTGGCAGCGACATTATGGATGAGATTTTAAAAGAGCGAGCGAACTATAAGCCTGAAATTTACACCGAGTCTGACGTCAAAGCAGCTCTTAATGCAAAGCACTGCTCGCTTGAAAATTTAAAAGCTCTACTCTCGCCTGCTGCAGCGCCATTTTTAGAGCCAATCGCCCAGCTTGCCCAGGCAAAGACAAGGGCAAATTTTGGCTCAAACATCACACTCTTTACGCCGCTTTACATAGCAAACTATTGCGATAATCTCTGCGTTTATTGCGGTTTTAACGCTAAAAATAAAATAAAAAGGGCAAAGCTAAGCGACGAGGAGATCACAAGGGAGTTAAGAGAAATTTCAAAAAGCGGCTTAGAAGAAATTTTAATTCTAACTGGCGAGAGCGAGACCAACTCAAGTGTCGCTTACATCGCAAACGCCTGCGCTTTGGCAAAGAAGTTTTTTAAAGTCGTTGGGGTTGAAATTTACCCGCTAAACTCTGAGGGCTACGCCCTGCTTCACAAAAGTGGCGCAGACTACGTGACCGTCTTTCAAGAGACCTACAATCCCACAAAATACGAGAAAATCCACCTTGGCGGCAACAAAAGAATTTTCCATACCGCTTAAATGCGCAAGAGCGAGCGCTTCTTGGAGGCATGAGAGGAGTTGGCTTTGCCGCACTTCTTGGCATAGATGACTTTAGACTTGATGCCTTTGCTACGGCACTTCACGCAAGTTTAGTTCAAAAAAAGTATCCGCACGCCGAGATCGCATTTTCATGCCCAAGACTTCGCCCTATCATAAATAACAACCGCATCAATCCACGCGACGTGGGAGAGCGCGAGCTTTTACAAGTAATCTGCGCTTATAGAATTTTCATGCCAACAGCTAGCATAACGATCTCGACCAGAGAAAAGGCGAAATTTCGCGATAACGCCGTAAAGATCGCCGCAAATAAGATAAGCGCTGGCGTAAAAGTAAGCATCGGCGCTCACGGCGAAGAGAAAAAAGGCGACGAGCAGTTTGAGATAAGCGACGACAGAAGCGTGGATGAGATAAAAGCAATGATAAAAGCAAACGGACTAGAGCCCTTGATGAGCGAGTATGTCTATGTTTAAAATTCTCTGCGTGGCTGATTTTGAAAGCTATGAGGGCGATGACTTTTTAAAGAGGATACAGCTACTTTGCAAGGCTGGCGTGGATGAAATTTTGCTTCGTGCAAAGGGGCTAAGCGAGACTCAATTTTACGACCTTGCTAGGGTTGTGGCTCAAATTTGTGAAAACTACCGCAAGAAATTTATTATTAATCAATTTTTTGACGTAGCATGCAAGCTAAAGAGCGACTTTTGGCTCACTTCAGCACAGCTTGACTTTTTTAAAAATCACAGCATTTTTTTAGATGAATTTAGAAAATCAGCTAAAATTTACGCCCCAGCTCACGACCTAGAACAGGCTAAAATTTCAGCCTCTATCGCTGACGTGCTCGTTGCTTCTCATATATTTGCCACCTCTTGCAAGGCGGGCTTAGAGCCAAAAGGGCTAAATTTTATAAGTGAGCTAAAAAGCTTTGATAAAGAAATTTACGCACTTGGCGGACTAGACAGCGGGAACTACAAAGAAGCTATAAAAGATGGCGCAAACGGCATTTGCTTCATGAGCCTAGCGATGAACGGTGATATAGAGCTTATAAAAAAGATAGTAGAGAGCAAAAACGAGCAAATTTAGCTTTATTTGCATAAAATTTTACATATTATTTTATATATAAAATTACATAAAATTAAATTTATAGACTATTCTTGGTTCTCTTGAAAGAACCAAGATGAGTTTTATAACAGATCGACTTGCACGCCGTCTTGGATCTCGACAAAAATGGTGTGCTTTGAATTTATTGTGTTGCCATTAATAACTTCTTGGCGATTAAAGGTTGCTTTGTAGACTTGATTTACTGCGTCACCATCGCTTGTGACATCTACTTTGTTATACGTATCGCCAACGACGCTATGTTTATTATTTAGCGTGGTGATATCTGCTTTTGTGGCTTTTACAAAATCATGTGTAAGCTGTACTAGATCTTTGCTGTCGCCTATAACCTTTAGCACGGTATTTACGCTCTCGCTGGCTGCGCTATTGTTCGCATCTCTTGTATTTCTACTATCTACGATATCAAATATGCCATTTGGGCTAAATTTTATAGAAACAGCCTGATCTGCGCTGCCAAGTTGCACTTTTTCAAAGTTATTTATCTTTTTAACATTGTCTAAATTTGAAAAATCAACATCATCAACCACTATAAGCGTATCTACTCCACCTTTGCCATCTATCGCCCTGCCCTTACTATAAACAAAAGCATCATCTAGGTTACCGCCCTTTACGTCGCCTTCTTGTTTTAGATAGATTGGGTCTCCAAAATTTGCCTCGCTATATTTGCTTGTATTTATTTCGTAAGAATTTGTAGTGCCTATCTTTTTAATAAAATCATTTTGAATGAGCGCTTCAACGTCAGTTGTTGCTAAAAAGGCGAGTACCACTATGCTCTGATCCTACTAAAGTGTCTATCGGATAAGGTCCACTAGCTGGCGCACTAGTTTTTTGCATTATGTATAAAGATAAATTCATCTCGCCAGTTCCGTCCATATACTCCATATCAAATTTATAAAAGCCAGCTTTATTAAATGTAAAATCCCTGCTCCACCACTGACCATTTTTGCCATATGATACCTCTGTGGATGGATTTATAAATGTTGTAGCACTTCCAAATTTTTGAGTATTGCCATTTATAGTTAGCTCTACATAGTTGTGTAGGTCTGCTGCTCTTACCGAGTATGTTCCAGGAGCATTTACATATATCCAACCATCCATTTTCATGACAAGGTCAGAGCCTACAGGATTTGATTCGCCAAGCGTGTAGTTACCAGGGCTTGCCTTTTAATGTGCCATTTGCAAAGCTTATATTTTCTCCCGTACCAGCAGTCGTATCTACGCCGTTTCTAAATTTCTTTGGTGCGTATGGGTTAGATGCGCTATACAAGGCATCGTTTCCGTATCTACCCACTCTTGCTAGATCTTCTGCGTGCATATTGCCCTGATCAGACAGGGTCTTATAGTGCGTCCCAGAGGCAAACTGCACAACGTCATATGTAGTAGAGGCACTTGGAGAGTAAATTTTGATATAGTCTTTATAGATGGATTTGCCCCCTCGCTGCGAGTAAACACCAGAATCGCCACCAACTCTAGCCCTCCACGATGGATCTACGTAGTTATAAAACCACATATCAGCATCAAGGCCGCTATTGCCGATAAAAGTTACTGTGCTAACAGAGACATTTCCTGCGGTGTCGGCATTTTTTATCATGAAATTTGCTCCAGTGCTGTTTGCTGGCAGGGCAAAATTTTCAGAGTAGCTGTGCGTATCATCAAGAGCTGAGCTTTTATGGACGGAATTTAGCAGATCGTAAAGATCTACTTTGTTTATGGTGTTTTTATTTAACGTGTTATTACCGCTCGCATCGGTGCCAACACTACCTGAGATATCTACGCTAGTGACGTGAGAAGTTGCCGTTGGAGTGCCGATCGCATCAGGGGTGGCGTCTAGATCTACGTGAACTATCAGATCATCATCCTTTGTGTCATCACTCTTTAAAACGGTCGCTCTTATGTTTGAGTATCTCTCATCTAGCTTTATGCCAAGGGCCTCAAAGTCCATATTTACACGCTTATCTGCTCCGACTGTTAGATCTATATATGTTTGTCCGCTTGGTAAAATTTTAGCATTACCATGATCATCCTCAAGCGCCAAACGAAGCTTTGTGCCAGGGTCGCGGTCCACGCCAAATACAATATTTGGCTGTTCGTCGTTAGTAAGTGAGATGTTATACTCTTTTATGGTTTTGGTCTCATCGTCAAAGTTGTTTTTCTGGATAACCTTCTCATAGTCCTCCACTCTAAGGTATTTAGCGATATTTATAGCTCCGCCATCTATCTGCGTAGCAAGCTTGACGTCATCTATGTAGCTTAAAATTCCAAAGTCAAAGAGCCTACCGCGAACGCCATCTGTCGTGGTGACCTCGTTTGGTGTCGTGATAGTGGCTCTAACAGGTGTAGAGTGATCGACCGAGATAGGGACATTTGGTATGCTAAATTTCACCATCCACGATAGGAAGTGGTGCTGAGCCGTCACTTGGCAAGGCGGTTAGTCCATCGTCGCTTATTGTGTATTTGACCGTTGTGGTTATGGCTGGTATGGTCGGAGTTGAGATAGTGACGCTTACATTGCTTCCTGGTTTTGCATTGCTAGGCACGTAGATATCAAGGTCGCTCTTTGTTGATGGTGAGCCAGAAGGGGTTGTGATGCTATCAATTAGCCCGTCGCCGTCATTATCTCTTGCAAACTGCACCTTTATGCTGTTATCTACTGTGATCTCATCTGTGACTGGGTCTGCTTTGTTGCCAGCTTTATCGGTAAATGTAGTCGTGAAATTTGTCGTAACGCCATAAAGTTTTGTAGTGGTCTCTATGGTGCCATTATTTACATTGATAGCTACGCCATCATCTCTTGTGGCACTATATGCGCCGGATGCGTTTTGAGAAATTTTAATGGTTATCTTATCTGTCTTGCCGTCGCTTCCTGCGATATCTATCTCAAATTTATCGCCATCTCTTGCGTCGTTTGGAATTTTCATCTTTATAGAGGTTTTCGCACCATCAGGGCTAAAGCCACTCTCTTTACTAGTTAGCACGCCGTCTTTATCGCTATCTTTTGCAAACTGCACGATGCGGAGACCTAACAGGCGCGACCGTATCGCTTGAAATTTCACTCACACTTGAAGCTTTTGAAGCTCCAGTCGTGCCGTCAATGATCGTCGTGCTTAGTTTTTTCCTACTTGGATCAGTTGAGCTTGTAGGGTCAGTAACTGTGATCTTGCCATTTTGGATAGAGATAGTCTCGCTACCTCCATCAAGCGTGGCAGTAAGTCCGTCAGGTGCGATAGTATAGGTCTTTGTAACACTTGTTGGTGTGCTAGCTGGGTCATCGACCTTTATGCGGATCTTGTCGCCAACTGCGGCGTTGTTTGGCACATAGATATCGATAAGCGACGCCGTGCCGCCACTTTTAGCTAGTTCGGCTGCATTTATAATGCCGTCTTTGTTCTCATCAAGGGTAAAAACAGCGATCGGATCGTTATTGTTTGCTATAGTTACAGTATCTGTCGCACCTGGGTTGCCCGACTTGCTTATCATTTGGATATTTACATTTGTTGGCGTTGATGATGAAATTTTTACAGCGCTTGCCACGTTAAAGCCGACATTTCCGCCGCTCTCACTTGTGAGTGGATAGCTCTCGCCACTATCTTTATCTACAAGCGTGCCACTAGATGTTTTAACAAGCGTCTTTTCATGCAAAGTGCCGTCAGGATCAGTTGTGGCGAGCTTTATCTTGTCGCCTATTTTCATATTTGGTGATAAAACGATCTTCGCATCGTCGCTTGGCGTACTGCTGGCTGGATTAAAGCCATTTTCGCTAGCGTCTATCACGCCATCGCCGTTTAGGTCTTTGCCTAAAATCACCTTTGTAAAGCTAAGAGCTGGCGTAACAGTATCAACGCTTGCGGCTGCCTTTGCTGGAGCCGAGCTAGTACCATTTGCTAGTGTGATGCTAGAGCTTACATTAAACGGGGCATTTGGCGTGATAGCAACGCTTGGGATGATAAATTCTTTTTGTTCTGGATTTGTTGCATTTGGCGTGATAGGCAAAATTTCGCTTGGTTTGTTTTCATTTATCACGCTTGTACCTGCAGGATCTACCTTGTAAGAAAGCGTGGTTTTTACGCCGTTATTTACAACTTCTAGCGTTACTTTGTCGCTCTGGCTTGAAGTCGTTGTTAAAAGTAACAGCCATGCTTGTGTGATTAGGATCGCCGCCTGCTTCTGCGATATTGATATAGCCGTCACCATCAAGGTCTTTTAAAAGTGCGATGCTAGGAGCTGGTATAGTTGGAGCACTCTCTTTTTGCAAAGCCGCTACTGGCGCTGCTCCACTAATAGAACTAACTGGCATTGCTGGCTCGCTTGAGATGATAGCTGGTAGTTCTAATGTACCGCCGTCAAACCAAACTACGTTTGAGATGTGCCCTTGCGTGTCAAAATTTGATCCATTTATGCTTGCTGCGTCGCTACCATGACTTGAGCCGTGAGAGTGGTGGCTAGAGCCTTGAGCACTTTCGTCGCTACTTTTGCTACTAGACTCTTCGCTCTCGCCAAAAATCCTTCTCTTGTCCTCTTCTACTTGCGCTTCATTGCCTTGGGCGTCAAATTTTGCATTTGATAGCTCTTTTGTGATGATGATAGTTTGTGGTTCAAGTAGCGTGATAGGCGCAGCGTGGTCGAAATTTATAACGATAGTGTCGTTGCTGCTTTGCGTGATGATCTCATCGCCCAAAAATATCTCGTCGCCCTGCTTTAGCAAGATCAACTTTCCGTTTCGTTTTACAAAAACTTTTCCACTTATCTTTGCGACGACACCAACGCTTTGCATCTTTCATCCTTTAAATTTAAAACTAAAACATCCATTTAAATTTTCACGCGATTATAACTAAATAAATAATAATGTAAATAAAAAATCTATATAAGAATTTTTGTCATTTCTGGGTTATTTTTAAATTTAAAAACGACTTGATTTTTTATAAATTTACCAAAAAATCGCCGCTAGCTTTTAGCAAGATAAAATTTTAAATTTTTATGAAATTTACCAAGAAGATGTTTTGTCGTTACAAAGTAAATTTTAAAACGATAATGTTATTAAAATTTGCATATTTTTGATAAGTAAAATAGAAATTTGGTATAAATTCTAAGGAATTCCCACGCCAAAAGACGTGGGATAAATTTAGGCTATCTTGCTAGCGTCGATGATGTTTAGATCAAGTCCTAGCTCTTCGACAGATAGACCAAGTGCAAGACCTACAAGCTGAGAAAGGTGGATGATAGGTTTTCTAACATCTGAGTGGTTCTCATCTTGGTATCTCTCTTGATAGATGTCAAGTTGCATTTGACAAAGTGGGCATGGAGTGACAACTATGTCTGCGCCATTTTGATCAGCGTTATTTACGATCTGGCTTGACATTTTTCTTACTGATTTTCCAGCTGGATAGCTAGCGTGGAAGCCGCAGCAGTCAAGTCTTTTCTCAAATGGCACGATAGTAGCACCAAGTGCGCTCACAACAGTTTCAAAGCTCTTTGGATTGACTGAGCTTTCTCTGTTATGTAGATCTTTTTCAGGTCTTAGGCTGTGGCAGCCGTAAAATAGCGCTACTTTTAGGCCGCTAAGTGGTTTAACAACCTTTGCTTTTAGCGTATCGACATTTTGGTAAAGCTCCCAAAGAAGGCTTGTTACCTCAGATGTACCATTATATTTCATATTGCCTTCAGCTAAAAATGTATTGATACGATCTTTTGCACCCTTGTCAAGCGTGCTTTTAGCTCTTGTTAGAGTTAGCATACAAGTTGAGCATGTCGTAAGCATCGGCATATTCATCTGCTCTGCAAGCGCTATATTTCTAGCATTTGCCACAAGTGCAGCCACAGGATCGACATCTTGTGCTTGTTGAGCACCACAGCAGCTCCAGCCCTTTATCTCGTGAAGCTTCCAGCCAAGTACTGGAGCGATGGCCTCAAGCGACATCTTAGCCTCTTTAGCTGCTTGAGTGAGTACGCATCCTGGAAAAAAGCGAATTCATTTTGCATAATTACTCCTTACTAGCAGCTTTGCGAGCCGCATTTATCATTTTTACTAGATCGTCATGACCCTCTATGTCTTCTTCGCCAAATACATGAAGCGGATTCATCTTGCCAGCAAGCATTAAGTTTGCAGCGATGTCTAGTTTGCCCATATTTTTGATAACGCCTTCTGAACGAAGCGCAAGTCTAACCTCATTTAGTCTGCCTGAGCCATCAACTAGATCAGTTAAAAACGCCTCAGCGTGATCTGGTCCCATGCCCTCATTAAAGCCTTTTTGTATAGCCATGATACGAAGATTAGTTATGTCGCTGCATGCGCTTATGCCTTTTGGACAGCGGTCAGCACACTCTTGACACTTTACACACATCCAAAGTCCATTGTCGATAGCTGGTTTTAGGTGTGGCATAGGATCTTTGCTACGTGAGTCAAAAGCAGCTCTATAAGCATGAACAAATACAAACGGCTGCATATAGTCACTCGCATCTGCTTCAAGTTTATTACACTCGCTAGCGCACGCACCACAAAGTATGCAGTCCCACTCAAGCGCTACTTTATCGTACTCTTTTTGACTTTGCTTACAGCCTTTTGCAGCGCTAAATTCTGACTTAGCAGTGATGCTTGGTTTGATCTTGCGTAAATTTTCGATACTTGGCTCCCAATCCACCATAAGATCAGAGATAACCTTGAAATTTCCAAGTGGAGAAATTCTAATAGTATCTGGGTTGTCATACTCAGCCAAAAGCTCGTTCATCTTTGTATCACAAGCTAGATATGAGTGACCATTTACTCTAACAGCGCACGCACCGCATATCGCTGAGCGGCAAGATGCTGTGAAATTTAACGTCGCATCCTTTTTTTGTTTGATGTCAAAAAGCACTGTTAAAAGAGTTTTGCCTTTGATCTCTTCATTTGTTAGCTCATAAGTTGATTCATATTTTTTAGTTCCGTCAAAACGGTCGATAATAATTTTCATCCTAGCTCCTTACTCTGGCTTCTTGCCGTCAAGTGAAAATATGCCTGTCACAACATCTTTGTAGCCAAGCTCCAACTTGCCGTCTTTTAGTGTGACTATGCTGTGTTTTAAGAAATTTACATCATCTCTTTTTGGATAGTCCTCTCTTGTGTGAGCGCCACGGCTCTCAAGACGATTTTGCGCTGCAAGACATGCTGCACGAGAAAGAAGTATAAGGTTGCCAAGCTCGACATAGTCAGTAAATGCTGTGTTCATGACTGGGTTTTGATTTGGCACTTTAAGGGTATCATATTTTGCTTGGATAGCTTCTAGGTTTTTAGAGAGCTGATCAAGTTTGGCACCAGTTCTAAAGATACCCATTAGATCCCAGTTATTTTTACCAAGCTCTTCACGAAGCGCGTACATATCATTTACACCGCCCTCGCCTGTTGCTATGGCTTTAAATTTCATCTTGCCACATTTTTGCTAGCTCAGAAGTCTTTTTACCGCTTGCAAATTTTGCATTTTGAGCGTAAGCACCAGCACCTTTGCCGGCTAGATCGCCAGTTACAACTGCGTCAGTTAGGCTGTTACCACCAAGGCGGTTTGCACCGTGGATAGATACGCATGAAGCCTCACCACCTACGTAAATTCCAGGGATTTTTGTGCTCATATCATCAAATTTAGCTACCTCTATGCCACCCATTGAGTAGTGAGCTGTTGGGCGGATAGGCACTGGTTGCTCGATAAGGTCGATGTCTTGGAAAAGCATAGCAGTGTGGCGAATTTTAGGAAGCTTTTTCATGATAGTATCTTTGCCAAGGTGACGAACATCGCAAAGCACATAAGCGCTCATACCCTCGCCAAAGCCTCTACCCTCGCGAATTTCTGTCTCGATCGCACGAGCAACGACGTCACGAGGAGCTAGCTCCATCTTTTCGTGATAGTTTTTCATAAAGCGCTCGCCCTTGTTGTTTAGCAAGTAACCACCCTCGCCACGAGCTGCTTCTGTGATAAGTGTGCCGCCATTTTGAACGCCAGTTGGGTGAAACTGAAGCATCTCAGGGTCTTCAAAACCAAGACCTACTTTAAGCGCAGCAGCGATGCCATCGCCTGTTGCTATAAATGGAACTGATGTGCGGTTATAGAAAATTCTAGTGTATCCGCCAGTTGCGATGACTAGAGATTTGCAAAGAACTGGGTAAATTTGACCATCTTGGATGTTGCGAAGAACGACGCCTTCAACCTTGCCGTCCTCAAGTCCGATCTCAAGTAGCTCGTGATCCATTAGAAATTTAACGCCAGCTGTGATAGCGTCGTCAAGACAGGCGTGCATCAAAACATGGCCGGTTTTATCAGCTGCGTAGTTACAGCGTTTTTTGCTAGCGCCACCCATGAAACGAAATGCCACGTCGCCATTATCTTTACGAGAAAAGAGCATGCCGTTGTAGTCTAGCTCGTGGATGACTGCGCCTGCTGCCTCGCAAAATTTCACAACCGCATCTTGATCAGCAAGATATGCTGCACCTTTTACGGTGTCATAAGCGTGAAGCTTGAAGCTGTCGCCGTTGCTAAAATCAGTAACGCCGTTTATACCGCCCTCTGCCATACAGGTCGCGTTACGTGATGGCATCATCTTTGTTGCGACAACGACGGTTGAGTTTGGATATTGCTTGCGAACGGCTGTTGCTGCACGAAGTCCAGCACCGCCAGAGCCGATTATTAGCACATCAACAGATGGCAAGCCATTTTCATTGCCCTTTGGCAACTCGCCAGCAAAAACATTGGTCGCACCAGCTGTTGTAGCTAGCGCACCTACGCTGATACAGGCGCTTTGTAGAAATTCTCTTCTGGTAAATTTTCACTCATTGATAACTTCCTATTTTAATAAGTTTATTAGCGTTAAGACGCACCGCCAGTTTATTTCTTAATATTTTTTAAAACAACTATATTAATAAAAAAATTAATAATGAAACTTTACATAAAATTTACTTAAAAGAAACATAAGAATTTATTTTAGGTTATATAGTGAGATTTGATAGCTAAAATCATTTAGCAAAAGACCATTTTATCGTGTTTGCAGCTACTACTTATAAATTTATTATTTCGATAAAGATAAAAATAATATTACCACGCAATATATACTAATAAAAATAGATAAAATATTATAAAATGGCTAATTATAGGTATCATTGAGGATATTACTTAAATATAAATAAATAATTAAAACTAATAAATTTAAATGGGATAAAAATCGTATGATTATCAAAAATCAAATAAATTTGTAAATTTTTGATAGCTAGAAAGTAAAATGATAGATAGCCCCGTAGTGTCTGACTGAAACAATAAAGCTTAAATTTATATCAAATATCTCAATGTCATCAAGTGACGGATACCAGATATCGCTAAAAAATTTAAAAAGATCATCAAAGCGCAAAATATCAATGTTCTCAAATTTTATTAAAATTTACTGCAAATTTCATTTGGCTTGGCGATGCCAAGTTTGCTAAAAGCGGTCTTTAGATCAAAATTTTCTTCGTCCGCATTAAAGCCATCAAGCTTGCTAAATTTATCTATATTAAAAAACTCATCTATATCATCTAGGCTAAATTTATGAAGTAAATTTTCTTTTATCTTTAAGCACTCACCAGCTGGCAAGCTTCTAACGATCGGCATCTCAAAGCCATATTCTTTGCGGAAATTTTCTAGTTTTATCTGATCCATTTTGGGAGGTTTTGGCTAAATTTAAAATTTAGCCAAAAATTTATTTCAAAAGCTCTTTTGCGTATTTTAGGCCTAGCTCGTAAGCTTTAGCATTTGCCTCTTTGACCTTAGCTGGCACGCTTGCTAGCATCTCTTCACGCACTAAAATTTTCATCCATGCACCTACTCATCGCCACAGCCACACCAAGAGCTACGACGCTTTGAGTTATGACGTTACCAACCTCGTCTTTTGCGATAGAGATGATAGGAATTTCAGTAAATTTTCCAGCGCTTTTTGTCTTCATCGCTTACTTTTACCAAATTTGGCTCGACAACGATCGCACCGCCCTCTTTCACGCCGTTTTTAAAGGCGTTGTAACTTATCTGCGCGGTAGCAAGCATAAAGTCTATCTCGCCCTCGTTTGCGTAAGGGTATAAAATTTCTTTCTCATCAAGTATGATATCGACTTTTGTTGGACCGCCACGCACCTGAGATGTGTAGGTTGAGGCCTTGACGCCGTATCCGCCTGCTTTTATCTTGGCAGCTGAGAGGATCTCGCCTGCTAGTATGACGCCCTGTCCGCCAACGCCGACAAATCTTAGTTGTGACTTCATGCTAGCTCCTCAAAATTTATCGCTTCATTGCTCATTGCAGCCCTTCTTACCTTGTCGTAAGCCTTGGTGTATTCGATCTTTTCTTCATCTTTATGAAGCACGCCAAGTGGGAAAATGCCCTTTTTCTCTTCGTCGCTTAGCATGTCAAATTTGACCTTGCTAGTCGTGCGGCCCTTTATCCACTCTAAATTTTTCACCGCCTCGCCCATTTTGTTCTTGCGACCTAAATTTATATGGCAGTTTGAAAATACATCAAAAAAGCTGTATCCATCGTGACTAAAGCCCTCTACAAAGAGCTTTGTAAGCTTCTCTGGCTCGATAACGCTTCCACGCGCGACAAAGCTAGCGCCTGCTGCAGTTGCGAGCTTACAGGCGTCAAAACTAGGATCAATGTTGCCGTATTGCGCTGTGACCGTCCACATGCCCTTTGGTGTCGTTGGGCTGGTTTGTGAGTTGGTTAGCGCGTAGATGAAGTTGTTGATTAAGATGTGATTTAGTCCGATATTTCGGCGGCATCCATGTATCGTGTGGTTGCCTCCGATAGCTAGTCCGTCGCCGTCGCCAGTTACCACGATGACGTGCTTGTCCGGGTTTGCCATCTTTACGCCAGTAGCATATGCTACGGCTCTACCGTGAGTTGTGTGTATGGTGTTGCAGTCAAGATATCCGCTAAAGCGGCCAGAGCAGCCTATGCCTGAGACCACGCAAACGTCGTTCATATCCCAGCCCATGGTGTCGATAGCGCGGATGAGCGCCTTTAGTATGACGCCGTCGCCGCAGCCCCAGCACCAAAGAGTAGGCATTTTATCTGTTCGTAAATATTTATCGTAATTAAAAGCCATAAACTTCTCCTATCTTCGCTTCGATCTCGCTTGGGCTTATCGGTCTGCCGTTTGCTTTTAGCAGTTTTGCAAAGTCATCTCTTAAGATGATCTTTGAAATTTCGCCACTATATTGACCTAAATTTAGCTCGCATACCGAAAATTTTCTTAAATTTATCTGATATCTCTTTTAGTTTTTTAGCTGGAGCTGGAAAGAGTGTGAGTGGCTTAAATAGCCCTACTTTTAGCCCTTTTTCACGTAAATTTAATATCGCTTGCTTAGCCGAAAGCGCCACGCTACCAAAGGCGATGATGCAAATTTCAGCGTCATCAAGCATAAACTCTTCAAATTTCTCGCACTCATCAGTGTGTAAATTTATCTTGTTAAACAGCCTATTCATTGAGTATTCAACGATCTTGCCATCTTCTGTTGGAAAGCCAGTAGCGCCGTGATGAAGCCCAGTTATGTGGTAGTGATAGCCTTTAAAGAAAGGATTTAGCGTGGCTGGCTCGTCTGGTGCTGCCTCGTAGGGTTTATACTCTTTTGGCTCGCCGCTAAATTCTCTTCTTTTATAAATTTCTAGCTCGCTGATTTCTGGCAAACTAACCCTTGCTTGCATGTGACCTATCGTCTCATCAAGCAATAACATAACTGGCGTCATAAACCTAGCTGCGAGGTTAAAGGCGCGAACCGTCTGCGTATAGCACTCCTCTAGGCTACTAGGCGCTAGCACTATCATATTTACATCGCCATGAGTTGGATTTTTAGCCTGCAAGATATCGCCTTGTGCGACGCGGGTTGGCAGACCAGTTGATGGGCCACCGCGCATGACATTTACGATGACAAGCGGTATCTCAGCGATAAAGCCAAGACCTATTTGCTCAGCCTTTAGTGAAATTCGCCGACCAGAGCTAGCAGTCATCGCCTTAGCACCGCTCGCACTTGCACCAAGAGCTACTGAAATCCCAGCTATCTCATCTTCCATTTGTATAAAAGTGCCGCCATGTTTTGGCAAAAGCACGCTTAGCTCGTGGGCGATCTCACTGCTTGGAGTGATAGGATATCCGCCAAAGAAGTTACAGCCGCACTCGACCGCAGCCCTTGCTACTAGGGCATTACCAGTTGATACTACCTCTCTCATGCGCCCTCTCCAAGTTTTGCGAAATTTATTTGCCTTTACGGCTGCAGCTCGCTCTTTGCTTTCAGGCGTTAGCTTTGCAAATTTAAAGCCTTTATCAGCCACATAAATGGCAAAATCAGGACAGTGAAGTTCGCAGTCACGGCATCCTATGCATGAGTCAGCATAGACCACCTCTATCATCTTGCCAAGCACCGCCTTTGGCTCAAGCCTCATACCTAGCACGCCTGCTGGGCAGTAGCTCACGCAGACATCACAGGCCTTACACCTGCTCTCATCGACCCAAACGGGGACATTTTCTTTTACGATCATATATCTTCCTACTCTAAGTTTTCTTTTAAAAATTTGATATTTTTTCTAATTTCAGCTTCACTTTTGTTTAGTTGCTCTTGCTCGTCTTCGTCTAAATTTCAGCTCTAAAATTTCTTTCAAGCCATCACGTCCGAGCCTTACTAGCCTGCCGCAACTTAGCTCATCGTCTATTAGCACGCTAGCGCTTATTATCTCATCGCTCTTGCCGATGATCATCTCGCACATCTTCACAGCTGCAGCCGCTGGTGCGTAATATGCTGAAGTGCCAAGAAGCTTAACTATCTTTGCGCCACCAGTGCTTGTCTCTTTTTTGAGCGCTTTTAGCTCATTTTCATTTAAATTTTCACTGATATTGCTAGCTGATACGATCATCTCGTCATTGTGAGCGCCGACAATCTTTGCTCTTAGCTTGCTGGCGTCTTTATCTTTTAAAAGCGCTAGCTCATATCTGCACCTTGCGCTATCTAGCTCGCCAGCCATGCCGATCACTTTGTTTTTGCTAAAACCGCTAAATTTATGAGCCGTCCAGACCATTACATCAAGTGGATTTGTGACGACTATTATCACTGCATTTTTGGCAAATTCAGCTATCTTTTGCGCTGTTTGCTTTACGACAACAGCGTTTTTAAGTAGTAGATCTTCTCTAGTTTGACCCTCTTTCTTGGGCTTCCAGCTGTGACTATGACGATGTCACTGCCCTCAATTAGCACAAAATCATCGCCACCACAAACGCTAGTTTTAGCGTTAAAGACGCAGCTTGACTGCGCTAGATCAATCGCCTTTGCGCGCGCCACGTCACCAAAAATATCTACAAGCGCGATCTCATCGCAAAGCTCTCTCATACAAAGCGCATAAGCTATGCTAGCACCGACGTTTCCAGCTCCAACTACACTTATTTTCATCTCTTATCCTATTATTTGATTTAAAATTTCACTTGGTCTCATGACCTCTTTTGCCCTTGCTTCATCTAGCAGGTAGTATCCGCCAAATTCCACGCTTGCATCATCTTTTTCTCTGATCTGCTTTAGAATTTCGCTCTCATTTTTTTCTAGCTCGTCTGCTAAATTTTCAAAGATTTTGCTTAAAATTCCGCCACTTTTTGCCATCTCTCTCGCCCAAAAAAGTGCCAGATAAAAGTGTGACTCTCTTGTATCAAGAGTGGTATTTGGAGTTTTGTTTTCATCTAGATAGCTAGCAACGGCTCTATTTAGCGCATCACTTAGCTCTTTTGCCTCTTTTTTTTGCCTAAAAAACGCTAGATGTTCAAGCGAAGCACTAAGCGCTAAAAACTCGCCCAGGCTGTCCCAAAGTAGGTGATTTCTCTCTTTTAGCTCTTTTACAAGCGTCGGAGCCGTCCCACCAGCACCAGTCTCAAACATCGCTCCACCAGCAAGTAGTGGCACGACTGAGAGCATTTTTGAGCTGCCACCTAGCTCAAATATCGGAAAAAGATCAGTTAGATAGTCTCTTAAAACGTTGCCAGTGACGCTTATTACGTCTTTGCCAGCTCTTATTGCTTCAAGCGATTTTTTAGTTGCTTGCTCGTAGTTTAAAATTTCAAATTTCACGCCAGCATTAGTAAATTTATCTCTAAATTTGTCAAATTTTGCTATCAAATTTCTATCATGAGCGCGGCTGCTATCTAGCCAAAATATAAGCTCATCTTTTGAAATTTCGCCTCTTTTTAAAGCAAGCTCAAACCACGCATTTATCGCGTCTTCTTTAGCCTGCGTCATCCTAAAAATGTCGCCTTTTTTAACACTAAATTTAAAAACGCTCTCGCCTGCCTCATCAAAAACAGCAAATTCTCCGTCCTCTTTTGCGATAAAGGTCTTATCGTGGCTGCCGTACTCCTCGGCCTTTTTAGCCATTAGTCCCACGTTTGCCACGCTGCCAATGTTGCTCACATCAAGCGCGCCATGCTCCTTAAAGTCCGCTACGCAAGCCTCATAAACCCTAGCGTAGGTTCTATCTGGGATCATGCAAAGCGAGAAATTTCAGCTCGCCGTCCTTATCTTTTACCTTGCCAGAGTTTCTAATGAGCGCAGGCACGGAGGCGTCGATGATGACGTCATTTGGCACATCAAAGTTGCTGGCACTTTCATTTAGTGCCCAAATTTTTGCCTTTTTGCTCAAAATTTCATCAAATTTAGCCAAAATTTCATCTTTATTTTTAAGCTGAGAAATTTTAGAAAACATATCTTTTAAGCCGTTTTTTGCCTCAACTCCGTGAGCCTTAAATTCATCGCCAAATAGCTCAAAAACATCTTTAAAATAGCTCTTTATCGCGTGAGCAAAGATGACTGGGTCGCTAACCTTCATCATCGTGCATTTTAGATGCAGACTCAAGGTTAAATTTCTTTTTTTGCCTCGTAAAAACAGCTTTCATAAAATTTCATCTAGCTCATCTGCGCTTAGATATGCCGCGTCTACGATCTCGCCACTTTGAACAGCAAGCTCTTTTAAAAGCTCTTTTTTGCCATCTAAACTTATAAAATTTTATATAAAATTTCTCATCTTTTTCTGCGATGATTGAGTGCTCATTTTCATAAAAATCGCCCTTTTGCATGTAGCAAATTTTAGTTTTATTCGCCTTGTCCCAGCTGCCGTTGCTATGTGGGTGCTTTTTGGCAAATTCTTTAACCGGAGGCAGGACTCTTCTGTCTGAGTTTCCTTGTCTTAGCACTGGATTTACCGCACTTCCTAGCACTTTTTGGTATTTTTTAGCGATCTCTTCGTCGTAGTCTGTGATGATCTCGTCTGGATAAAATGGCACGTTTAAGCCCTTGCTTCTTAGCTCATCAATTGCCGCTTTTAGTTGAACGAGCGTGGCTGAGATGTTTGGCAGTTTTATGATATTTGCCTCTTTGTGACTGGTAAGCTCGCCCAAAAGCTCTAGCTCATCGGTCTTATTTAGCCCAAGCTCTTTGCTAAAAAGAGATAAAATTCGCCCTGCCAAGCTGATATCAGCCCTTGTTATGCTAATGCCAGCGCGGGATAAAAAGCTCTTAACGATAGGAAAGAGAGAATAGCTCGCAAAAAGCGGTGCTTCGTCGGTTTTGGTCCAGATAATGTCACTCATTTTAGCCCTTTTGATTTTTTGAAATTTATCACGTTTTTTATTAAAGCTAGTTGTATTCTAGCCCTATTTTGCGATATTTTGATTGTGCTCGCTTAAGGTTTTTGAAAAAATGTGCTTTTTCGCCTTTTTATCAAGTACAAAGTATAAATAATCGCTCTTTGCAGGGTTTATCGCCGCTTTTATCGCACTTATTGAGACCGAGCAGACTGGGCTTGGCGGGATGCCGTCGTTTAGATAGGTATTAAACTCGCTCATATCGCTTCTTATGCGCTCAGCTGTGATCACATCGTGCGAGTAGATGCCATAATTTAGCGTGCCGTCCATCTGCAGTCTCATGCCCTTATCTAGGCGGTTGTAGATGACTGAAGCGACAAGTGGCATCTCAGCGTCATTTGCGGCCTCTTTTTGGATGATTGAGGCGATGGTTAAAATTTTAAACCATTTTTTCTCGTTGTACTCGCCAAAAATTTTCCTGCTGATCTCGCTTTGCGCCTTTTTAGATGAATTTACCAGATAGTAGGCCAGATGCCTTTCACTGATGCCAACTGGAATTTTATAGGTATTTGGCATCAAAAAGCCGTCACTAACTGGCGCAATGGCGTTATACTCGCTATTTAGTTTAGCTCCGTCAAGTCCTAGCTGGGCTGCTATCTGGTTTAAAAAAACGATAGTTGTTTCGCCAGGTATGAGCGTGATCTCCGTCATCGCAGCCTTTGCTTTGGCAAGTTTTTTTAAAAAATCAATCCTTGAAATTTTATCTTTGCCTATCTCGATCCAGCCAGACTGAGGCGAACCGATGAAGCGCATGGCGTATTTGTCGATCACACTTAAGTTAAAGTTGCGATTAGCTAAATAAGATATAATTTCGCCCACACTTCCCTTTGGCACAAAGACGACTTTGCTCGTGTTTATGGGGCGTGCCAAATAGACAAATACGCTTAGGACAACGATGAGTACGATATCAAAGAAAATATCCAGATACGGTTTTTTTATAAAATTTTTTATCATTTTGATTCTTTCGCTTCTTTTGCTTTTAAAATACGGCATAAAAATTAACGATTTCGAGTTTTACGGCGTAAAATTGGAGCAATTATATATAAAGTTAGATAAAAAAATAATTGTAAGAGCAAAGCAGATAAAGCTACCTAAATTTAAACAAAACGCAGAGCAAAAAGCCAGCGACAAGCAGCTTTTAAACCTTAGCCAGGGTGTGGATTACCTTGACACATTTTTTCAAGAAATTTCGCTTGAGAGCGTGCAAATCGGCGATGATTTTAAGATCGAAAATTTTATTTTTAGATGATATATTTTTCGTCGATAGCCCTTATCTAAACATCGATATCAAATTTCAAAACGAGCAACAAAATGGCGTCGATCGCTTTATAGTAAAAAATTTGAGCCTTAAAGATTTTAACGTAAGCATTAGCGGCGAAGGCAGTGCAAATTTTGACAATGATGATTATAAATTTGATGGAAATTTCACCTCGCACGAGCTAAATGGCAAGCTTAGCTTTGCCTTAAAAGATACGCTTTTAACATACAAAGCCTATGACGTAAATGCAGGCAGTATCAAGGACTTCATCGCTGAGCTTGATAGCCGCATACACCTAAACAGCGAGGTTAAAAACTGGATATATGGCTACATCGTGGCTGATGACTATCACCTAAATGAGATAAATGGCAAGGCTGACCTTAAAGAAAATGATCTTTTCTTAAACGAGCTAAACGCGACTGCAAATGCCAAAATTTACTTGTTAAATTTGATAAAGGCTTGCCAGCCGTAAATGTCGCTGAGGCAAACATCACGCTTAATAACTCAAAGCTCAAAATTTAACCTTACAGCGCCTGTTTATAAGGGCAAAAAGCTTGATGGCTCAAATGTTGCTATAAACAACATCTTTGATGAAAAAAGTGCAAATTTAGAGCTTTTTATAAAGACAAATTCTATTTACGATGAGGCGATAAATGAGATACTAAGAGCTTATAAGATCAACGTGCCAGTTAGGCAGCTAAGCGGCAAAATGGATGCTAGCTTAAAATTTTGATAAAGCTTGATGAAAAGAGCTTAGAAAATTTTGATGAAAAAAGCGTCATCGCAAATGGCGACTTTAAGATAAGTGATGCGGCTTTAGATATCGCTGGGAGTGAATTTAACGCTAAAAGTGCCCTTGTAAAGCTTGTAAATACTTCTACGCTAAACATCGATGCAAGCGGCTTTGGGCTTGATTTTTTCAGAGCAAATGCAAAAGCAGATATGAAATTTACAAAAAAGCACCGGCGAGATAAAAGGCGTCATAGAAAGCTTTGACCTAAAAGAGAAAAATGATGAAATTTTAGCCTTTAAAAATGAGCCATTTACTGCACTTCTTGACTTTAGTAAGCCAAGTGAGACCACGCTTAGTATTGAGCCTTTTGGACTAAATTTAAGCTTTGGCGATGAGAGCGTGATAGCTACGAAAAATAGCAACTTCATCATGCAAAATTCCCCACTTTTGAAGCAAAATGGCGTGCTTGGCTTTGAAGATGTGAGTATAAAGAGCAAGGACTTTGTTAATCTTGAAATTTTGGCAAAAGGGCTTAAATTTGACATGCCGTTTTTGGATAAAAATGGCTCAAAATATGATAGTGATGACTTTTTGATCACGGTCTCAAAGGCTGGCGTAAAGGTGCAAAGTGCAAGCAAAAAACTCTCTTTAAATATCGCTGAAAAGGGCATAGAGGTTAAGAGTAACGACCTAAATTTATTAGTGCTTGATGACAATGAGAGCAGCAAGCAAACGCAAAGCACGCCACTTGAGCTCTTTGCAAAAAATGGCGACATCATTTTGCAAGACCTTAACAAAACCTTGCCATTTACCAGCTTTAGCGCCGAAAAAAAGGGCAAAAGCACCTCGCTAAATGGGCTAGCAAAACAAGGTAGAGTTGGATATTTTAGCGATGAGAAAAGCATAAATTTAGACGCAACTGATATAAGCGGCGAGTTTATCAATGGTCTTTTAGGCACCAAGAGCTTTGAGGGCGGTAAATTTCGCCTAAAACTGCTTGGAGAGAACACAAAAGAGTTTAAGGCTGAGGTGAGATTTTTTGGCACCTATCTAAAAGACTACATCTTTTATCAAAGGCTTTTAAGCTTTTTAAACTCGGTGCCGTCGCTTCTTAGCTTTAAAACGCCTGATTTTAACGACAAAGGTTTTACTGTTAAAAACGGCAAAATTTTACTTACTAGAAAGGGCGACGTGATCGAGTTTTTAGCGATTGAGATGATAGGTACGAGTGCAGATATCGGCGGACGTGGCACGATCGATCTAAAGAGCAAAAAGATAAACATCGATCTTGAGCTAAAGATACTAAAAGACGCAAGCGGCATCATCGACAAGATCCCACTTATCAACCAAATCATCCTTGGCAAAGACCGCTCGCTCTCAACTGTCATCGCCATACGTGGCACGACTGAAAAGCCCGAGTACTCGACGCAGATCTTGCAAGATGCACTACTCTCGCCACTAAAGATAATAAGAAACGTTCTGCAGGCTCCTGTTTTTGATATTTGAGTAGTTTAAATCTGTAACGCACGAAAATTATAGAAAAAAATTATTGGCTGCTTCTAAAACCAAGAGTGGCGCTCATTTTTGATTATTTATATTATCCTAGGCTCGTAAAGTGCGTAAAGATATCAAAAGCTAGAGATCAAGGTTTTGGTAGCTATTTTTTACTACTACCACTATTAAAATATTTTAATAAAAAAACATAAAATTTTACATATAAAAATATGTAAAATTTACTTCATCTCAAGGCGCATAAGATACATATCTTCGCCGTCAGTCACCTTTAAATTTTGGCTTTTACACTTTGGACAAGTAAAGTCATTTTCGCTAAGCTCCCCGCCAAATCCACAGTCCAAACACTCTACGACAATGCCTTGTAAATTTATGACAAGCTCAGCGTTTTCGCAGATCGTGCCAGCCTTATAAACATCAAAGGCACTCTCCAGATAGTGTGGCTCCACTCCGCTTAAGCGACCAACTTTTATCTCGATCTTGCTTATCTCTTTGGCATTTTCTTTGGCGGCATTTTTCTCGCAAAGGCTGACTGAAATTTTGAACGATACTAAGCTCGTGCATTAGCAGATCCTTGGTAGTAGTTCGCCCTTTGGCGGCTCAAGAAATCTTCTTGATTTATAGGCGTTTTCTATGATGACACGCTCGTTTTTTGCATCCATTACCTCGCCTATTATCATCGCGTTTTTATCAAATTCTCTTAAAATTTTAAGTGCCTCTTCAGCCTGGCTCTCCATCAACCGCCATCACAAAAGTGCCCTCATTTGCAAGCTCATAAGGCTCAAATCCAAACAGCTCACAAACGCCCATCACTTCGTCTGCGACCTTGATATTTTCTTCAAAAACTAAGATGTCAAATTTGCTAAATTTAGCCCACTCGTTTAGCACCGCACTTAGTCCGCCCCTTGTCGCATCCCGCATAGTCTGCGGCTTTATGCCAGCGCTAAATAGCTTTAAGACAACCTCTTTTAGGCTCTTGCAGTCACTTTTTAGATCAAGCCCAAGCTCAAATTCCTCTCTTGCTGCTAGCACCACGCCGCCATGTCTGCCAACATCTCCAGAGATTAAAATTTTAGCCCCTGCTTTTAAATTTTTAAGCTCCACGCCTTCACAAACTATCTCGCCGATGCCTGCTGTGTTTATGAAAATTTTATCGCATTTGCCCTTTGGCACGACCTTCGTATCGCCGCAAACTACGCTCACGCCGCTACCTTTGCAAGTTTTTGCAAGCGAGCCAAGCACGCGCTCAAGCTCCTCTATACTAAGCCCCTCTTCGATGATGAGCGAGCAGCTTAGGTATTTTGCGCTTGCTCCAACCATTGCTAGGTCGTTTATCGTGCCGCAAGCTGCGATCTTGCCGATGTCGCCGCCGTTAAAAAAAATGGGAGTTACCACAAAGCTATCGGAGCTAAATGCGATCTTGCCGTTTAAATTTAGTATCGCTGAGTCGTTGCTCTGCCTTAAAATTTCGTTATCAAAAATTTTAAATATCGTCTCGTTTATAAGCGAGTTCATCTCCTCGCCGCCGCCGCCGTGGCTTAGCATTATCTTTTTCATTAATTCCTTAACCAACTCTTGCGTATTTAAAATATGCAGCACAAGCGCCCTCGCTTGAGACCATGCACGATCCTATCGGGTTTTGTGGGTTGCAGACCTTGCCAAAGACCTTGCAATCAGTCGGCTTTGCTAGCCCTCTTAAAATTTGCCCACAAATGCAAGCCTTGCTCTCGCCAGCGCTCTCTACGCTGCAGTCAAACTGCACTCTAGCGTCAAGATAGGCAAACTCGTCTTTTAACTTCATACCGCTTTGCGCTATCTCGCCAAGACCTCTCCAGACAAAGTCGCACGGCTCAAAGTACTTAGCGATGAGCTCTTTTGCCTTGAGGTTGCCCTCTTCTTTGACCGCCCTTGCGTACTCGTTATAGACTTCATAAGTGCCTGCGTTTTGCTGACGAACTGAAATTTAGCACACTTGCCATGATGTCAAGCGGCTCAAAACCACTAATGGCGATCGGTCTTTTAAACTCATCTGCTAGTTCTTTGGTAAATTTTACTACCCGTGATGACGCTCACGTGGCTTGGCCCCAAAAATGCGTCTATTCTTACGTTTTCATCGCTCATTATAGCTCTAACTGGAGCTGGGACGGTTACGTGATTTATATGAAAGTATAAATTTTTAATGCCCTCTTGCACCACTTTTTCAACCAAATTTGCGCTCATCGGAGTCGTCGTCTCAAAGCCGATCGCAAAAAATATGACCTTTTTGTCTGGATTTTGCTTAGCTATATTTAGCGCATCAAGCGGCGTGTAAAGTGCCCTTATGTCGTGCCCCTCGCCGCGAAGCTTTTGCAAACTTGTCTTTGAACCAGGCACTCTTAGCATATCAGCTAGCGTGCAAAAGATCACATTCTCCATACTAGCAAGCTTACAGGCCTCGTCTATGCGGCTTTTTGGCATCACGCAGACTGGACAGCCTGGGCCGTGGACGAAATTTATATGCTCTCCAACCAAACTTGGCAGTGCGAATTTCATAATGCTATGCGTGTGGCCTCCGCAAATTTCCATGATGTTTATCGGTTTTACGCTCTCTTTTTGGATGAGTTTTGAAAGGGCTAGGATTAAATTTTTATCGCGAAAGTCATTGATAAGATCCATCAAATTTTCCCGCGTCCATATCCTCAGCGATCTTTTGATAGACCTCCAAGCTCTCAAGCGCAAACTGCGTATCGATCTTTTGCATGGCGTATCCAACGTGGATTAGCACGTATTCGCCAACTTTTACCTCTTCAGAGATGAGGTCTAGGCTTACCTTTCTAGTAACGCCCAGAGTCTCAACGGTAGCAACGTTGTTTTCATCTATTTCTATTACTTTTGAAGGGATCGAAAGACACATTATCTTAGCTCTTTTTAAATTCCAAATAACTTATCCATTTATCGATGCCCTCGCCTGTTTTGCTATCTATCACAAAGATATCGACCTTTGGATTTAGCTTTCTAGCGTCGTTTTTCACGCGCTCGATGTCAAAGTCAAAGTGTGGCGCAAGCGAAGCTTTTGTGATTAAAAGCACGTCAGCAGCCCTAAACATCACTGGATATTTACTAACCTTATCATCGCCCTCTGGCACTGAAAGAAGCACAGCGTTAAAGTGCGAGCCAACGTCGTAGCTTGCAGGGCAAACTGAAATTTCCAACATTTTCTATAAAGACTAGATCAAGCTCATTTAGTGGCAGATGATGAAGCCCCTCATGCACCATAAATGCGTCCAAGTGGCAGGTCTGACCTGTGCTTATCTGGTGAGCTTTTGCGCCAGCCTTTACTATGCGGTTGGCATCTTGATTGGTTTCAAGATCGCCCTCAACAACGCCTATTTTAAATTTACCAGCCTTTATCGTAGCCTCTAAAAGCGTAGTTTTTCCAGCGCCTGGGCTACTCATCAAATTTACACAAAGTATCTTTTTCTCATCAAGATGTGCTCTGTTGTGAGCAGCCTCTTTGTCGTTTTCAGAGAGAATTTTCTCTATCACGTCTATGGTTTTGCTCTCGTTTAGCACAGGGTGTGCGTGAGCCTCGTGGCTATGCTCGTGTGCGTCATGAGCGTGATCTGTATGCCCATCATGAGTGTGTGGGTGTGAGTGAGTAGTGCCATCAGCGTGAGTGTGAGTATGGGCGTGATTTCCCATTGAACAACCGCAATCTTTACACATTTTATTATCCTTTTTTATTAATTTTCAGAGATTTTAACGCTTAAATTTAAAAATAAAATTAAAATTTAAGGGCATTTTATGCAAATGAGATAAATTAACCCGTTTTTTAATCATCCCTTTAAATTTACCTTTGATCTTGCAAGCGAACTGGCTCTTCAAAGCTCTCGTTATCATCTATACTCTCGTTGTCATCTATGTAGCCATTTTCATCAAAATTTTCATCATTGCTTCTTTTTTTGCCATTTGGCGTGATGATGAGATCTTTTAGCCTTGCTCTGCCATCATCCATCACCATCAAAACAGCAACAGCATCCACGTCTTGATCCATCATCTCTCGCTCAGTCTGCTTTGCCTTTTTAGTTGGCATATAAAACTCTTCGATGCCATATTTTACAAATAAATATCCATCAAATTTGCCAGCTAAGAAAAGAGCGTCTTTTGGCTTAGTAAAGCTAAATTTATCAAAAGCGTAAGTAGCATTAGCATCTTGCTTTAAAATGGCGTAAATTTCATCATTTTTTGAGATATTTCTATCATATATATATATCTCAACGCCAGTTTTTTCATCAAATTTAGACTGCTGTAAATTTGAAAAATCTGAAAAATCATAGCTCAAGCTCACGTAGTTTCCGCGAAAGAGATCCCTTGGATCGTAGAGATTTACCCTCACTTTTATCTCTTTTCCAAGATAAAGTGGCATGAGCGCGTATGCAAGCATCGCAATTATTAGTAAAATTTGAAAGATTATGGCTAGTATCAGTGATCTTATCTTCATTTTGTACGTCCTTTTTAGCGGCAACTGCGAGCACGACGAAGGCAAAGATGATAAATAGCGCCGTAGCCCCCAAATAATCGCCTATTAGCTCAAAGTATCTAATCACAGCAACTAAGAATATCATACAAAGGCCAAGCGTTAGCTCGCCATTTTTGATAAGCACGGCTGCAACGATGATGTTTGCTAGCGAGAAGAAGATATTTGCATATCCAACGCCCAAGCTAAAGACAAATGGCAACGCAAAGAGTATCAAGCCAAGAAGCAGGCCACTTTTGTTTTTCTCTTTGAAAAATAGCGCAATGCTAGCGATGCCAAATACGGCAAAAACCTTGCCAAAACTGCTATAAAAAAATGCTTTTGCAAACCAAAATTTATCTTCTTCTAGCTCGTAGATATCGCCATTTGCATAAGCTATCAAGCAAACGATCAAGATAATGATGCCAAGATACTTGCCAAAGCCTTTTACAAGGTGCGCTAGCCTATCTCTAAAGTCAGCTAACGGGCTAAAGAGCGCGACAAGTAAAAGCGCGTATGAGAGCGATAAAGTAGCAGCCATCGGCGCTCTAAACATAAGATCATAGCCATAAAATTCGTTAAACCCACTGATCCTAGCGCAAAGCGAAACGATGTAGAAAAATATATCCGCTAAAAGCATGGTAGCAAGAAAAATAGAGTCACTTTTATAAAGCGTGTAGGCGCCAAGGGCTATAAAGACGACAAATTCATAAGCAAACTCGCCGCCCGTGCCCTTTAAAACAAACCAGATCGTCGCAAAAACAAGGCTTTGAGCCACTAGCAGACCCTTTTTGCTAGCAAAAGAGAGAGCCATAGCTCCAACGCTCCAGAGCAAAACTCCACCGCTTGGCTCATCGCTAATATTATAAATTTGAGCGATAAGCGCTATGGCTGCTCCGTAGCAGAAATTTCCCAAAAGAGCGTAGCCGTGCCAAGCTTATCTTTGCCCTTTTTGAGATAATAAACTCCGCCAAAATTTAAAAGAGCAAGCACTCCAAAGATGATGACAAGGCGCCCATCCTTGGTATCTCCTCCCAGTAAGCTCCAACTAGGGTAAAAAATGCCAGCGCAAAAAAGAGATAAGCAACTAACTTTAAGATAAAACTAGTCCTTTCGCTATGAGCGTTTATATCTATATCATATAAATTTGCTATTTTTAAAGCGGTGGCCTTATCGACCACATCCTCTTTTGCCAGCGATCTAGCTCTTTGGCTAGAAAATTTCTATTGTAAAAATTCATCTTTCATTCTCTTTAAATGACATTTTTTTGTGGCTAATGATAGCATACAAGCGCCAAAAATGCCAGAACAAAAATAAAGCAAAAAAAGGGATAAATTTAAAAAGCCAAAAAACTGGGCGGGCTTTTGCAAATTTAGCTTTAGCCAAAGCCCAAGTAAAAAGAAACGGTCATCAAACTTTCGCCACAAAAAAATAGAAGGCAAGTACGAAAATCGCAGCAAAACCTGCTATAAATTTGCAAAAATGGATCACAAAAACTGCTAAAAACTACCAAAAAGACAAAATAAGACAAGCTCTGCAGCCAAGTAAGCGCTGCTAGCTATTTACAAAAACCTAAATTTAAGAGCCAAAAAAGCTTTTAGCTTAAAATTTAGGCACAGCGGCCTTTGTAAGTTTAGAAAACTTAACACCCTTTAAGCCAGCAATCCTGTCAGCAAAGCGCTCTATCTTGCTAGCCTCACCTCTTATCGAGATCGTTTCTAAGCAGTTGTGGTGATCGACATGAACGTGATTTGTGCAGATGATCTTCACATCAGAGTCATGCTCGATATCCATTTTTTTATTCACCAAATCGTTGTGATGATGCACATAAATGAGCGTCAAAACCCCAATCAACTCCTCGTTAGCGTCCTTCCAGCTGTCGCTTACGATCTTTTCACGGATCAAATCCCTTGTAAATTCACTTCTAGAAGCGTAGCCTTGTTCGCTAACTTTTCTATCTAGTTCGTCTAGTAATTGACTAGGCAAAGAGACACTAAAACGTATAACACTATCCATTTTTTGCTCCTTTCTCGTTTGATTACCGTTTATAATCATTATACATCACTTCTCAGAAAATGTGGATAAATAATAATAAATTTGCCCTAAATTTACGTTAGAATCGTTACTGCAGAATTTCTTATTGATATAAAATTTCAAATTTGTTTTAGTAAATTTTTTGTAAATAAGTTCAAGCAAAGTCTTATTTTGAAAAACTCCACCACTTAGTAAAATCTCTTTTTCTCATTTTTAGAAATTTCAAAAATAATATCAGCCATGCCATTTATAAATGCCGTTGCAGCCACTTTTGGCTCATCTTTTAAAGCGCTTTTAAAGGCATCTTTAAAGCCGATAACTCCGTCATTTAGGCTAAATTTGTAACACGCATTTAAATTTTTATCATAAAGCGCCTCAAGCCTCATACCACTCTCGCCCTCAAAACTCGAGCTAGAAATGCCACATATTATCGCACCAAATGCGTCAAATATCCTACCAACAGAGCTAGTTTTTACTAAATTTAGCCCCTTTTGCTCCATCATCTTGAAATTTCGAAGCACCTTTTCATCAAAATTTACGTAAAATTTACGCCCCTCGTCCTCAAGCTCATACTTCAAAATAATAGAATAAGCGATGAGATAGATATTTTTTATGCTATTTTCGCCGCCAAATAAGCTAAATTCATCAAAGTGATAAACTCTCTTGTAGCTATTTTTATCTAGCCTAAAAATCTCGCCACCCCAAATTTTGCCGTCCTCTCCGTATCCAGTGCCGTCAAAACAAAAACCAAGATACTCTTTATCTGGCAAATCATTTTCAAAGATCACGCTTAGCAAATGCGCGTAGTGGTGCTGCAGATGAACTAGCTCAAAGCCCTGATCCTTCGCCCATTTTGTATTTAAAAAATTTGGATGAAGATCGGCTATGACTTTGTCTATTTTTAGATCATAAGTCATTTCAAAAAGGGTGAAAATATCCTTAAACCTATCAAAAGTCGCCACGTTTTTTAGGTCACCGATATATGGACTAACCATCAAAAGTCCGTCTTTATAGATGCAAAATGAGCTTTTTAGCTCCGCTCCAAGGGCTAAAAATGTCCCTTTTTGCTTGAAATTTGTATGGATGAAATTTGGATTTAAACCACGGCTTGTTCTTGTAAAAATCACTTCATCACTAACGCAAAATGCGATACTATCGTCACTTGGCGAGTAAATTTCGCGGTCGTGATCAAGGTAAAAGTCTATGATCGTCACCTAGTTTTTCTCTTAGCTCGCTCTCATCTTTTATCACGACTTCGCCTGAGATGTTTGCGCTAGTTGCGATGATGTCGTGCTCTAAATAGTCAAAAAGCAAAAGATGTATGCCGCTAAATGCGAGCATGACACCAAGCTTATTTAAATTTTGGTGCGACACTTTTTGCGATATTTGAGCCATTTTTTGCCTCCAGTAGGACGATAGGCTTTAAATTTGAAGTAAGAAGCTTCGCCTCTGCTTCTGAAATTTGCGCTATCTCTCTAGCATTTTGGTAAATTTTTACTCATCAGCGCAAAGGGCTTGCTTGGGCGGTGTTTTCTAGCTCTTAGTTCGCAAACTGCGGCTTCATTTGTCGCGTCGCAAACCAGATGAAAGCCGCCAAGCCCTTTAATGGCTGAAATTTTGCCCTCGTTTATGAGCCTAGCCGCCTCTTTGGCTGCTTCATTTTTACTAGCCAAGACTTTGCCAAATTTATCTTTTAGATAGAGTTTTGGCCCGCAGTTTGGGCAAGAGATCGGCTCTGCGTGGTAGCGGCGATTAAGCGGGTCTTTGTACTCGCTCTCAGCAAAATTTACACATCTTAAACTCGTTCATCGTCGTATTTACCCTGTCATAGGGCAATGCTTTGATGATGGAAAATCTCGGTCCGCAGTTGGTGCAGTTTATAAATGGGTATTTGTAGCGTGGATTTGTAGGGTCATAAAACTCGCGCAAGCAGTCATCGCAAAGTGCGTAATCAGGCAAAATGGGCGCTTGTTTGGTAGCCGACTTTGAGGCGATGATCTCAAGTTTCTGGTAAATTTCGATCTATCTTAAATTTATGCAGTTCATCGATCCTAGCAAGGGCCGGTAGCTTCTCATAAAGCTCTTTTTCAAAAGCCAAAAAGCTAGCCTCTTCGCCGCTAAAATTTAGCTTCACACCCTCATCGTCGTTGTAAATTTCGCCAACAAGGGCAAATTTATGCGCCAAAGTATAGACAAAAGGTCTAAAACCAACGCCTTGAACTAAGCCTTTGATCTCATATCTAAAGCTTGATCTCAACGCCAAATCCGGGTTAAAATTTGTTTTTATATTTGGGTTTAGGTGCTTTTTTATCAAGTTACTAACTACCTTATTATAAAATAAATCCCCGCTTAAAGTAACATTTTTGATCTTAAAATTTATCTCGTTTTTCATAGCTAAAATCGCTCAAAAAATGCGCCAAAGACTCGGTGCAACCAAAGCTGATATTCTTCTCTCCAGCGCCAGCAAGGATAAATGAAATGATACTTTTTACAAACTTAACCCCGTCTAAACCAAAGTCATCTTTCATCTTATAATCGATCCTAACGCCCTTTTGACCGCTAAAATCGCTTGCCATAAGGAGCAAATTCTCCCCTGCTTTTTTAAACTCACTGCTTAAGCCAAGCAAGCGTCCAGCTATGCAAAATAGCGAGAAAAAGCTAGCGTTTGAGCTAAATTTACCGCTTGGCAGGGCGCGCTCTTTACTGAAGTTTTCAAGTAGTCTTTCGCCGCTCTCATCAGCTCTTATAAGCTCAGTAAATTTCTTCAAAGCTACTAAATTTTGGTAAAAATAGAAGCTGCGTTTTGCTTGATTTTGAAAGCAGGCAAATTTCATCATCGCTAAATTTGCTAAATTTTAGCCCCAAAGCCACTTCGCCCAAACTCTCAAGCTCAAATTCCTCATCTTTTGTATAAAAAAATGGGCTTAAAAGTGCGCTGTTTTCAAGTAAAATTAGCCTTGAAAGGGCGCTTTTTTGCTCTTTTATGGCAACGCTTAGAAAGCTAAAGCTCTCTTTGTTTAGCTGCTCGCAAAGGGCGTAAAGAAAAAGGTCATTTGGCGCCATCACGTCAAAAAATAGCGGTGTGCCCTCGTGGTTTTGCCTATAAATGGCTGTCGTCTTTAGTGCCAAAAGTGGCTTTTCAAAGCTAGCAAGCGCGATCTGCGCCCTATCATCGGCGATGAAAATTTTGGCAGCTCTTTTAAATTTACAGGCATCAAGAAATTTGCATCAAAATTTACCCAAGAGAAATTTCATATAAATTTTCATCTTGCTCTATGCAAACACTTTTGCCGTTTTTTAATAAATTTAGGCAGGTTTTTAGCTTTTCATTAAAATTATCAAGCGTTATCTCGCCATCAAATTTACTACAAGCAAGCACGCCACTTTCATTTAAAATAGCCTTGCCATTAGCCAAAAATGCCACCGCTTGAGATGGGCTAAGCGTGCCAAATTTTACTTCTTTAATCTCATCTGCCACATCAAGCCCATCTGCTGTATCGACCTCGCTATGCTTTATAAAAAGACTATAAGGCAAAATGGCGCTTGCTCTGTCTGCTAGGGCGCTAAGCTCATTGGCAAAGCCACTTACTTTTAGGCAAATTTGATCATTTTTACAGCTTATGGAGTGCTTAAACTCCTCAGCTAGTGAGCGTAAAAATGGTGCCAAAAAGGCTGGGTCTTTAAGGCAGTCAAATTTAAAAGCAAGTATCATTTTAAACCTTTTTTGGCGTAGTCATCAAGGGTATCATTTAAGGTGAAATTTGCCACCTTTTCACACTTAAAATCAAGCTCTTTTAAGTGATCAAGTAGCGTTTTTTCTAGGATGTTAGAAGCTTTTATCACTTCATTTGAGAGGCTAAAATTTGATGACTCTATGCGGCTAGGCACGATGCCTAAGATTTTGGTTGTCGGTCTGTCGCCTGCAAGCTCCATTAGATGAAGGGTTTGGAGCATCTCGATCTCGTGAGCCGAGCCGTCCCAGCTGATAAAATTTGGCACGTTTAGAAAGTCGAAAAAATAGACATCGCCCACGCTTGCGCCATTTGCGCTAATGCAATCAACGACGATAAGATAGTCAAATTCGCTTATTATGTGAGTTAGAGCGAGGGCTAAAGTGCCCCGTCCATTAATGTAAGCTCGTTTTTAGAACTTGTAAATTTATAGTTTTTAGCCATCAAATTTACAAAATGAACACCTATGCCCTCATCAGCAAACATAACGTTGCCAATGCCAAGAACAAGCACTCTCATCAGTGTTCTTTTACAAATTTATAGCCACTAACGATGGCGTCCATCGCTCCATTTTTGCCTTTAACGGCGTTAAATATCGCCATATAAACGTGAATAGGCACAAATATCATGATGATCCACATACAAATTCTATGTATCGTTCTAACATTTGCTAGTCCGCCCATAAGCTCTTCAAAGTATCTTGCTGGCTCGTAGATCGCTCCGCCAAGTCCATTGTGATAAACGTGAGCGTAAAGCACTAGGCCAGTTAGGCAAATGAGCGCTAAGATGACGTAAAAGAAAAAGTATGAGGCAAACTGCAATGGGTTATAAACACCCCTTAAATGCGGGTGTGGCCCCATAAAGATATAATACTTGATCTGCGCTATCCAAACTTTTGGACTTAAAAAGTCAAGCACGCTCATCCACTCTTTTTTGCTGTGTTTATCAAAGACAAATAGATAAAATTTAAAGATAAACGCCGCTATTAGCACAAAGCCAGCGACCTGGTGCGCCAAACGCCACTTTGCTTGCATGAAATTTGTAGGCTTGCTCGTGATCTCTGGACTCATAAAGACATAAGAGATGTAGTAGCCGCTCACAACCAAAAGCGTGATAGCTACAAATCTAATCCAGTGTGTCAGCCTAACGCCGATGGAGAATTCATATTCGCTGATCCTGTCAGGATTTTTATGTGACATCTTTCTCCTTACAAATTTGGATTTATCTTATAAGTACTCAAATCATTTCCCTTCGTGTCCATAACATGCACGGCACACGCGATGCAAGGGTCGTAAGAGTGAATTTTTCGTATTATCTCAAGTGGTTTTGAAAGATCAGCGATCTTCATACCAACTAAGCACGCCTCGTAGCTGCCCATTTGACCTTTGGCATCTTTTGGAGAGGCGTTCCAAGTGCTTGGCACGACTGCTTGCCAGTTTGAGATGAAACCATCTTTTATGCGGCACCAGTGGCTTAGCGCGCCTCTTGGAGCGTTGCCTTTGAAGTGGCCTTTATACTCTTTGCTATTATCTATGATATATTTTGCGCAGGTCTCTTGATCTGTCTTTAAATTTTCGATCAAGGCATTAAATGCGTCCATAGTGTGCTCTGCGACCACTTTTGCTTCAAGCATACGAGCGGCAGTTCTGCCTAGAGTTGAGAAAACTGCACTTAGTGGCAAGCCACTCTTTGCTAAAACTCATCAACTACCTTTTTAACTCTCTCGTTGCCTTTAGCGTAGTTTATGACGATGCTTGCGATCGGTCCTACTTGCATAGGCATGCCGTCATACCTTGGCGCTTTGATCCAGCTATATTTGCCCTTTGTATCAAAAAGCTTGCTGTGAGCTAGCTTGCCCTCGCCGTCTATGCTCTCGCCATCAACAAGGCCTGTGTAGTTTGCCTCGGTCTCGCCATCATAAGGATGAAGCGCTTTGTCATTTTTATACCAAGCTCTTGTCGCCTCTTCTGTGATCTTGTCTTCGTCTATGTCATAAACCTTGCTAAGATCGCCATTTAAGATGATACCGCCTTTAAATAGATGGTCATTTTTGCCGATCAAAAACTCATCGTAGCAGAATAAAATTTGATACGCCAACGTCGTTTAGAACGCTTGGCTCGTTTGCATAAGCCTTAGCCGCCATCAAAATATCTGGATAGTAAGCTCTATCTACAAATTCTTTTATCTCGGCAAATTTACTCATATATTCGCCCATTCTAGCTGGATCCATAAGGTCCATCACGCAGGTCACGCCGCCAACTGTTAGGCTTTGTGGGTGTGGGTTTTTTGCGCCAAAGATAGCCATCATCTGAGCTGCTGTTCTTTGGATCCTAAGGCACTCAAGATAGTGAGAGAGGACGATTAAATTTTGCTCTGGAGTAAATTTATATGTACTATGTCCCCAGTATGCGTTGGCAAATGGTCCAAGGTTGCCCTTTTTAACAAAGGCTTCAACCCTCTCTTTACCTCTTTTAGTTTGTCTGCGCCTGTTGCAAATGGCGTGCTTGTGTATTTAAACGCCTCTTCGCTAGCTTTATGCACGTCTGCGCTTAGTGCAGAGACGACGTCTGCCCAGTCCATGCCGTGAAGCTGATAAAAGTGCACGATATGATCGTGAAGATATAAAGCTGCGTTCATGAGCGTTCTAGTTAGCTCTGCATTTAGCGGAGGCTTGATGCCAAGGGCGTCCTCAACTGCGACTATGCCTGCTCGGTAGTGTGAGTATGTGCAAACGCCACAAATTCTTTGCATGAAAAAGCCAGCATCTCTTGGGTCTCTGTTTTTTACTATCTGCTCTAAGCCCCTCCAAAGAGTTGAGCCAGAGTAAGCCTCTTTTACAACATTGTTTTCATCGACTACGACTTCTATTCTTAAGTGCCCTTCGATACGTGTTATAGGGTCTATTACTATTCTTTTTTCACTCATTTTTTCGCCTTATTCTTTATCTTTACTCATACAAGCTAGTGCAGCGTGAGCCGCCATGCCAATACCAGCTAGAGCTAAAATTCCAATACCTATTTTATCACTTACATTATCAGCGCCAAGTCCCAAAACAGTGTCAAATAGCCTATCAGCCATCGGCTCTTCAAACGGCCCCATCGTATCCCAGAAGTCTGGCTCTGAGCAGCCTATACAGCCGTGACCTGCCTGAACTGGCCATGATGTGTGCTGGTTAAATCTCTCGCGTGAGCAGTTATTAAATGTATATGGACCTTTACAGCCTACTTTATATAAGCAGTAGCCATTTTTTGCGCCCTCGTCGCCAAAGCTTTGGACAAATTCGCCTGCATCAAAGTGGCCACGTCTCTCGCAAAGATCGTGAATTCTAAGCCATAAGCCCATTTTGGTCTGTTATAAACATCAAGTGCAGGCAAGGTGCCAAATAGCAAGTAGTGAAGCACGTTGCCAACGATGTTTTTCTCGCTTGGAGGACAGCCTGGCACGTTTATGACGGGCTTGTCAGTCACCTTTGAAAGACCGACTGAATTTGTTGGATTTGGCTTAGCTGCTTGGATACCGCCAAAGCTAGAACAGGTGCCAATGGCAAAGATAGCAGCCGCGTTAGCAGAGGCATTTACGGCGTGAGTTTTGCCGCTTGTGCCGTGAGGTCCGACTGTTAAAAAGTGTTCAGTAGCTCCTGTTGGCACGCCACCCTCAACTAGCAGGATGTATCTGCCCTTATATTTTTCGATCGCATGCTCTAAATTTTCTTCAGCTTGCCAGCCAGCAGCCGCCATGATAGTTTCATGGTATTCAAGGCTTATGTAGTCAAATATAAGACTATCTATGCTTGGAGCGTCAGTTCTTAGTAAGCCCTCGCTGCAACCAGTACACTCAGCCATATGAAGCCATATCACGGGGAGCCTATCGCTTAGCTCAGCAGCACGTGCAACCATCGGTGTCATAGCACTTGGTAGTGCCATAAAAGCTGTCATCGCACCAGCCCACTTCATAAAATCACGCCTAGTAAAGCCCTTTTCTTTTAAAAGTTGCGCAATGCTAGTATCATTTTTCATCTTAGGCAATGCACTAAGTTCGCTTAAGCGTCTATTTATCTTTTGACGCAAGTCATTATTCATATAAGCTCCTTCATTTGAAATTTGTTTATTTTGTATCTTATCTTTTTTAAAAAAGACAAATATTATTTTATTGTATTAATAATTATATTTAAATAAATTTTAAAATAAAATTTAAACGCCTTGATATCAATAATCATAAAATATGCTAAAAAATAATATTTAGTGAGAATTTACCCCATTTTGAGAAATGATATGGCAAAAAATCTATTTATCTGAAAGTAAATATCAATTAAATTTTAATAATTTTTAAAAAATATAATTTAGTATATTTAAGAAGAAAGGGCTTTGAAGTATAAATTTTTAAAAGCCTAAATGGGTTAAATTTAGGCTTTTAAATTTGCATTAAAATGGCCAGATAGCCTCCATAAGCCTTGTGCCCCAAGGTTTTTTGGTTGATTTGTCTAGCTCGCCCTCGGTTTTATATAAAATTTTGGCATCAGCTATGTATTTTGAGTCGATTTCGTTGTTTTGCGAGATGTCGTAAGGTCTGATGACGCCACTTACTTGCATAATCTGTTTTTCGCCGTTTATAAGTAGCTCGCGGCTGCCCTCGATAAAGTAGTTGCCGTTGTTTAAGATCTTGATGATCCTAGCTGAGATGGTTGCGGTGAATTTCTCGCTCCTGTTGCTAGTGCCACTACCTGTAAATTCATTGCCACCACCTGCTTTAAAGCCGATGTCGCCGTATTTGTTTAGATTATCAGCAACGGTTGAGAGCGGCGCGGCTCCAGCTGTGAAAACGCCACCGCCAAGCGAAATGGTGCTATCTTTGTTTGTGCTTTTGCTGCCGCTTGAAATTTGACTTGCGTTTTCTGAGATGACGATGGTTACGATGTCATTTACATTCATCGCTTTTCTATCTGAAAAAGAGGATTTTCGCCCTTGCCAAAGAGGCTGCCGGCGTTACTTTGACCGCTGCCACTATCTTTTGAAGGGAGTTGCTCGACATAAACTGGAGGTTTCATATTGATGTGAGGATCTGCACTTGGGGTGCAACCTGTGTAAAAAATGCCCGCAAATGTGACGAGCCAAATCTTTTTATAGTTCATAAAATGCCTTAAAATAAGTATCTTTGTGCTAAGATTAAGCAATTTAAGTTCCCAAAAAGGTCACAAATGAAAAGTTGTTACATTTTTCAGACAAAAATCTAGCATATTTGCAGGAAATTATAGCTACAAAATTCAAAAAAGTTGAGATCTTTAAGATAACTCCAGACGAAAACGACAAAAAAAATCTAATAAATTTAAATGAAAAGGAGTTTTTTTTAAAATTTATAGATAAATTTGAAGAGCTAAAGGAGAGAAGCGACTTCGTCATAGTCGTTGGCTGTGAGGGCTTTAGCCTCTTTGGCAAGAGCGAGCTAAATTTAAAGCTAGCTAGAAATTTAAACGCGCCTATTTTTGACGAAAATGCAAGCGAGCTAAGGGCACTAAATTTAAACTCAAAGCTTCTAATAACTGATAAATTTGATGAAATTTTGAGCTACAAGCACGAGATCATCACGCCATTTAAATTTCAAAGCTTGCTTCTAAAAAGAGCCAAAGCGGCAAACAAAACGGTCGTTTTGCCTGAAAGTGATGATGAGAGAATTTTAAAAGCAGCCCACATCGTGCTAGAAAAAGGTGCGACAAATATCATCTTGCTAGGACTTGAGAGTGAAATTTCAAAAAAGGCAGCCACTTTGGGGCTAAATTTAAGCAAAGCCAAAGTGCTAAACCCAGCGCAAAATGAGCTAACAGATGAATTTGCAAAGAAAATTTACTGAGCTAAGAAAACATAAAGGCGTGGATGAAGCCAAGGCAAACGCGCTTGCAAAAGATAAAATTTACTTTGCCACGATGCTAATTCATGAAGGCATGGCTGATGCTTTGGTAAGTGGCGCTACGATGAGCACGGCTGATACGATAAGGCCTGCTCTTCAGATCATAAAAACAAAGCCAAATGTAAGTGTGGTAAGCGGGGCATTTTTCATGGCGCTTGAAGAGGAAATTTTACTCTTTGCAGACTGCGCCGTCACGCCAAATCCAAGCAGCGATGAGCTAGCTAGCATCACGCTAAGCAGCGCTCAAACGGCAAGTGCCTTTGGGCTTAACCCAAAGATCGCTATGCTAAGCTACTCAACAGCTGATAGTGGTAGCGGGGCTGACGTGGAGTTTGTAAAAGAGGCTGCCAAAAAGGCGAGCGAGCTTGATGCGAATTTAAAAATAGCTGCGCCAATTCAGTTTGACGCGGCAGTTGATCTAAGCGTGGCTAGTAAAAAGATGCCAGATTCTGATGTCGCTGGGCAGGCAAATGTATTTATATTTCCAAATTTAAACTGCGGAAACATCTGCTACAAAGCAGTTCAGCGAAGTGCAAATGCCCTAGCAGTAGGCCCGATACTTCAAGGGCTAAAAAAGCCAGTAAATGACCTAAGCCGCGGCTGCCTCGTCGAAGACGTGGTAAATACCATCTTAATAAGCGCCATACAAGCAGGAGAGTGATATGAGAATTTTAGTTTTAAACTCAGGTAGCAGCTCGATAAAATTTCAGCTTTTTGAAATGCAGACAAAAACAAGTCTAGCAAGCGGTCTAGTCGAGCAAATCGGCAGCTCTAGCTCAAGGGCGGTGCTAAAGGCAAATGGCGAAGTTTATGAGATAAAACGCTTTATAAAAGACCACCACGACGGACTTGAAGCGATGAACGAGCTATTTGTCACTTCAAACACCTTGCACGATCTAAGCGAGCTTGACGGCATCGGACACAGGATAGTGCACGGCGGCGAGAGCTTTTTAGCTCGATGATCGTTGATGAGAGCGTCATTAAAAAGATCGAGGAGATAAGCCCTCTTGCCCCACTTCACAACCCAGGCCACCTTGCTGGCATCAAAAATGCGATGAAAGAGAGCAAAAATGTCCCTCACGTGGTCGTTTTTGACACGGTTTTTCATCAAAGCATGCCAGAGTACGCCTACCGCTATGCCCTACCCTACGACGTTTGCAAGGCTCATCACATCAGAAAATACGGCTTTCACGGCACATCGCACAGATATGTCTGCAAACAAGCGGCAAAAATGCTTGGCGTAGAGTTTGATAAATTTAACGCTATCTCGCTTCATCTAGGCAACGGCGCCTCGGCCTGCGCGGTGCAAAATGGCAAAAGCATCGACACCTCGATGGGTCTTAGCCCACTTGAAGGTCTCATAATGGGCACAAGAAGCGGCGATATGGACCCAGCCGTAGTCATCTACCTACTAAATATCGGCGTTTTAAAGTGGAACGAGATCGATAACTTCTTAAACAAAAAGAGCGGACTTTTTGGAATTTGTGGCTCAAGCGATATGAGAGAGGTCGTAGCCAAGATGCAAAACGACGAGCGCGCAAAGCTTGCATTTGATATGTTTTGCTACCGAGTGAAAAAGTACATCGGCTCATACTACGCCATTTTAGGGCGTGTTGATGCGCTCATATTTACCGGCGGCATCGGCGAAAATGCACCAAATACAAGGCAAAAAATTTGTGATGATCTAAAGCATCTTGGCATTCACATCAACCACGAGCTAAATTTATCTGACACAAGAGGCGAGAGATGTATAGATGAAGAAGACGCTAAGATAAAAACGCTCATCATCCCAACCAACGAAGAGCTTGAGATCGCCATAGAGACAGCCAGAGTGATAAAGAGAGAACGCTTTAAGCATGAAATTTCCACTTGACTGCAAAGATAGTTTTGAAAACTCATTTATATTTTGGCTAACTCGCTATGTCAAATTTAAACTTAGCTCGCTTTCAAACAAGGAACTAAGAGACCCAAAGGCGCTTGCAAGTGTAAATTTTGCCCTAAGCCGCGAGATAAAAAACATAGAGCAGCTTGATGGGCTGGTAAAAAGCGCTAGAAATGCAGGACTAACTGGCATAAATACCTACTTTAATCCGCTTAAAAAGATATATGAGACGATGAAATTTTATGAGCTTAGCAGCCTAAAGCAGATCGATGAAGAGTTGCTAAGTGAAATTCTAGCAAGCACGACTGGCGGACTAAGCGATGCGAGCAAGAAAACTACAGAATTTCAGTGATAAATTTCTTTGCCTTTTTAGATAAACAAAACGAAGAGGACGGCAAGGCTCATGTTTTTGATATAAATTTAAAAAACTGGGGCGGAGTTAGTGGCAACAAAGGACAAAAGCTACCTGAGTTTATGGGCGAAGAGGAGGTTAAGAAATTTCTTGATGCGATCGAGCAGAGCGACTTTAAGCAAAACTCAAACCGCAACAAGCTCATCATCAAGGTCATTATCTTTACTGGCATCCGTGTGAGTGAGGCGCTAAATTTAAAGAGAAAAGATATCACTGAAGATGGAGATCTTTTTATTATTAGGATCCGTGGCAAAGGCAACAAATACCGCATCGTAATGATAAAGCGCCACCTAATCGAAGCTCATCTAAACGCAATCGCCATAAACTACATAAACAAAGAGGGCTATCTTTTTATAAACAAAAAAGGCACAAGGCTCACACAGGCTTATGTTAGCCGTATCGTTGAGCAAATTTTATTTAAAGCAGGCATCAGAAAAGAGAAAAATGGCGCTCACATGCTGCGCCACACATTTGCAACTATGCTTTATAAAAAGCAAAAAGACCTTGTGCTAGTGCAAGAAGCCCTTGGACATGCTAGCCTAAATACCTCACGAATTTACACACACTTTGATAGCGACAAGCTAAAACTAGCTGCCAAAGTGGCTGAAGACTTGGCGAACTAGCTTAAATTTAGATCAAATTTTATATAATCCGCCTTTTAAAAAGGAGAGAAAATGAATGCAAATTCTATCATTTCGTTATTACAAGACAAGCTGCCAAAGGACTTTACCCTGCTAAAAATGCTAGAAAATAAACTTAGCACACTTGATGAGAAAAGGCTTGATGAGCTAGCACAAAAGATACCGATCTTAAATTTAAAGTCGCCTATCTTTGTCTTTTGGGTGGGGAGCTTCATCTTTGGTGCGCTTGGCGTAAACCGCTTTATGACGGGACAAATTTAGCTTAAAGCCCAAGCAATCCAAAGGCAAATGCCTATACACTCTCAACTTTATAACGAGGGCAAATTTGGCTTGGAGCGCTAAAACTAGCCATTTTTCTAGCCCACGCCGTCCTTTTTATAGTCATAACCGGTACGACACTTGACGCAGCTTCAAACGTTATAAACGACTATCTGCAAAATGATTAGACTAATCGGAGCAAATTTTATAGTTGGCACCTTGGGTGTTGTCATAACCATTTGATGATTGCCTATCTTTCTAGCCAGTAGCGCCGTGAAAAGCAAAATTTAGAAAATTTTAAAATCCACAGGCGAAGCAAGCCTAAATACTACTTTGCCTCGCGGTATAAATTTAACCCTGCTTATATAAAAAGTGCGTAGTTTTATAACGCAAGATACGGCTTGTCTTTACAACTCTTTTAAATGAGCCACCTTCATAAAGACAGCAAAATACTAAGGTTTTAAATTTAAAATTTTATGAGAAATTTAGCTTGCTTGCAAAGTCAAATTTGACTATTTTTTAGCCTTTGACTCCTCTTCTTCTACCGTTTTATTTGCCTCTTGTTCTTTAAACTCTTCAAAAAGCTCGTCATACCTAGCCTTAGCATTTTCGTATACGCCAGATGGCAAGGTGATATTTAGATCATCTTTTAGGCTCATCACATCATCACAGGCATTTTGGTAGCCAAGATCGCAGCTTTTCATAAAATAGCTCACGCCAAGCTCGATATTTGAGTGCTTTTTTAGATCACTATCCATCTGCTCGTTTATCTCTTCATTTACAAACATATCGCCCAAAGCCTCGCACGAAAGCACATCTTTTTGCTCGCAACCATCGTAAAAAATTTCATACGCAGTTGCGTAATCTCCGGCGTTTAGTGCCTCATTGCCCCTGTCATAGTCATCGATGTCAAAACCTGAGGCTAAGCTTAAGATTAGAGCTAAAAAACTATCTTTTTCATATAAAACTCGGTGCGTCGTTTGAAAATAGTATAAGATCGCCAGCATGCGTGTTTTGGGCTAAAATTTCTTGCATTTTATTCTTGTCCTTTAGGATGATGATCTTTGGCTTTACGATGTGTTTTAGCAAAGTTTGGGCGTTTAACGAGCTTGTGATGATGACAAGGTCGAAAATTTCATTTATCACCTTGGCTAAATTTGCATTTTGCTCTGCATCGCTCTCGACGATACCAGGTGTTAGCAGCACTTTTCTACCAGCGTAGGTGCTCACTAGCTCGTAGCTTGCGCTCATGCCTGAGAAATTTCCATTAAAGCTATCATCGATTATCAGCTTGCCACCAGCCTCGATCTTGCTTAAGCGGTGCTCGACGTTTTTCATCTTAGATAGCGCACCATTTATCGCCTCATCACTCATTTTTAGGTATCTTGCCACCTTGATGCAAACGGCTAAATTTGTAGCGTTAAATTTGCCAAGCAGTGGCGAGGCGTAGTTTTTGCCATCAAGCGTAAATGAAATTCCATCTAAATTTGCGTTTATATCTTTTAGGTTCTCATCGTAAATTTCTATATTTTGGCTTGGCTCTTTTTTTGTCGAGCTATGTAAAAATGCCCTTTGCAAGCGAGCGCTTTGAAGTGCTTCAAGCTTTGTCGCGCGGATGTTATCAAGCGTTTTAAAGTACTCAATGTGTTGCGCGCCGATCTCGCCAACGATTACTATTTGTGGATTTAGAAATTTAGTGATCTCTAGGATGTCGCCCTTTAGTCTAGCGCCTGCTTCTGCGATGTAAATTTGCGTTTGCTCGCTTAAGTTTTCGTTGATATCTTTGATGATGCCAGCCATTGTATTTACACTGCGAGGCGTTTTATAGCAGACAAAGCTATCTTTTAAAATTTCAAATAAGAAATTTTTGATACTCGTTTTGCCGTAGCTTGCGGTGATTAGGATGATTTTTAACTCTTTGCTTGCGCCAAGTTTTTTAAGCGCCTTGTTTTTAAAACCTTGAAATTTGATCTTTTCTAAAATTTCACTAAAAAATAGGCTAACGACCAAGACAAAAAGTGGCATCGGAGCCAAAAACGCCTTGTGGATGATGAAATTTAAAGCGTAATTTAAGATGATAGCGCAAGCAAGGATGGCAAAAAAGTGTTTGATCCTGCCAGTAAAGACTAGCTTTTTATCAAGTTTTTTATGCCAAAGATAAAGAGCTGGCAAAAGCGCAAAGTAAAAATAGATAAAAAACCACTTGCCAGTCGTATAAAATAACACCAAAGGCACGATGAAGAAAAATACGTGCCAAGCGGGCTTTGTGAAGTGAAAGAGCACGCGCTCAGGCCTATATGAAAACCACTGAAAGCAAGTGATCACATAAAAAGCAAGCGCAAAGATAAATAAAACTGTGCTTATGCTTAAAAATATACTCATCTTATCTCCTCAATCCCGCTCTCATCGTCATCTAGCACGACATTTTTTGCTTCATTTGGCTCAAAATTTATCCCTTTTTCTATCTCGTCACTTATAAATTTAGCGTGAAGCAAAAAGAAAAAATGATCGCCACTAAGCGGGAAAAATGAGCTATTTTTGATAAGCCTATCTATGCTCTCGCCGCTTGTTACAGGCGTTGCCTTGTCATTTTCTCCCCAAAATATAAAAGCCCTGCCCCCAAAATCGGCAAAATGCTTTGTAAAATCCTCATCAACGACGTTTTTTAGGGTTTCATACATCACTCTACTCATACCGCTCACATCTTTTGTAGCAAAGAGTTTATAAAATTTACCAAAGCCAAATATCTTTAAAATTTTAAAAATTGCTATCTTTGCTCGCACGATAAATGGCTTTTTGACGACTATGCCAGCTGAGCTTAAAAGCACTAGATATGGTGGTTTTAGAAGCGTTGCGACCTTGCCGCCAAAGCTATGTCCTGCGATGATGTCTGGTTTTATTTGTAGCTCGTCACAGAAATTTGCAACGATTTTTGCGTAGTCACTTGTTCTTAATGGCTTAAAAATAGAGCTTTTACCAAAGCCTGGCATGTCGATATATACGTGGCAAAACTCGCTTAGATAGTGCCCAAAAGCCTTTTTCATTATCTCTTTGTTTGCGCCCCAGCCGTGCAAGAAAAGCACTACCTTTTTGCATTTTGGATTTACTACTTCGTAGCTGATCTCGTACTCGTCTGAGCCGTATTTGACTGCCCTACTCGCCATCGTTTTCTCTCTTTTTAGCAGCGTAAATGCTCTCAAGCACGCTTACTGCCTCGCAAAGGCGCTCATACTCCTCCATATTTAAAAGGACTGCTTCAAATTTATTGTTTTTAACGATGACAGCGCGCTTTAGCTCGCTAGCTCCCACACGTGAAAGCACTGAGCTAAAATTTCTAACCACCTCAGTTGCTGTATAAATTTCATCTTTTGTAAAAGTTACCATTGTCGCTCTTTATGTAAAATTTTACGTAAAATATCACAAACTACTTTATATATCGCTAAATAAACTAGAGCTTGCCGCTGCCTTTTACCGAAGTGATCGAGTTTATAAATTTATAATCAATCTTTATCTCACGCTCTTTTGGAAGTGAGTTTGCAAGGGCATTTAGCGTGCTCTCAAAGTCCTCAAATAGATAGTTTGCAAGGCTGCCTGGGTTTGGATTGATCTCGTTTAGATAGACCTCGTCATCTATCACAAAAAAGTCGCATCTAATGATCGCTCCGTCAAATCCACAATCAGTAAATTTTAGAAAAGTTAAATTTAAGCTTTTGCTTTAGCTCTTCAGAAATTTCCGCCTCTTTTACCTTATTTTCATTTGAAAAACTTAGATATTTTTGCTCGTAGTCAAGAAATTCTTTCTTTTTTGGCTCTTCGACAATAGAAAATTTGATCTTTCCATTGATCCTGCAACCTGCAAGGTTGTACTCTTTGACACCTTTTATAAAGGGCTCTACTAAAACATCTTTGTCAAATTCAAACGCCACGTCTTTTGCGTAGGCAAGCTCACTATCATCATGCACGACGCTCACGCCGATGCTGCTGCCTAGCCTTGCTGGCTTTAATATAATAGGATAGTGAAATTTTGGCTCACTTTGACGAGTTAGCATCTCATAGTCAAGCGCCTTTACACCAGCCTTTTGCGCTAGAAATTTAGTAAGCTCTTTGTTGTAGCTAAGCGCGCTTGCTTCAAGCCTTGGACCTATATATTTGACTCCGTAAAAGTCAAAAAGTGCCGCTATCTTGCCATCTTCGCCGTCCATGCCGTGTATCAAATTTATAATGACATCACATTCAACTTTGTTTGCGCCAAAAAGCGAGTGCGCGTAAAAGCCGCCCTTTGCTAAAGATAGCTTCTTTGAGTTTTTGTATTTGCCAGAGCTAAAGAAATTTGCCCTCATATCTTTCTCTTCGATCAGGTAAAAGTCCCTATTTGCATCGCAAAATATAAATTTTAGCTCCTGTTTTAGGACGTTTTTAAAACTATCGCGCTTACTATGCTTATCTCATGCTCAAAACTCTTTGCCCCAAATATCACGCCTAAATTCATCTTTTTTATCCTTATCCTAGTTTTTTAAGTGCCTCTTTTATAAGATCGCTCGTGTTTTCACTCTTACAATCAGGCAAAATTTTCACTATCTTCTCACGCTTAAAGCCAAGTGCCTCAAGTGCCAAAAGCGCCTCATTTTGGTAGCTTGGCACGCTCTCGTCGCTTATAAGTTTAGCGTCGCTTAGCTCGGCTATTATTCGCCTAGCTGTCTTTGGTCCGATGCCTGGCACGCTTTTAAAAGTGTCCGCGTCGCCGCTTATTATGGCATTTGTAAATGCTTGCGAGCTAAGGCTTGAGCAAACCGCCATCGCTGTGCTAGCGCCGATGCCATTTAGCTTGATGAGCATCTCAAACATCTTTTGCTCATTTGCGTCTAAAAAGCCGTAGAGTAAATTTGCGTCTTCTCTTATGATCTGCGTTATGGCAAGCTCGACTTTTTCGCCTTTACTAAGTTTTGCTGAGCAAAAAAGCGAGATGAAAATCCCATAACTTACGCCGCTATTTGTCTTAAGTATGGCAAATGCAGGCTCTTTTTTTGTAACGACGCCTTCGATTGCTTTTATCATCATTTAACCTTTTGTTCCATGAAATTTATATCCGCGTAGTCTTCAAGCTTGTTTGACTTTTTGATCTTGTATTCGACCTCGCCGCCGTTATCAAATTTTATCTAGCGTGATGACATGAGCGGTCTCGTTTTGTTTTGAGACGTAGGTGACGTTTTGCGGAGGATCGACGATGACAAACCTTATCTCATTTAGCTCGATCCAGTTGCCTCTGTTTATCACCTTGGCTGAGAATATACCATTTTGCATGATCTCAAGCTCATCTTTTAGATTAGCCAAAAGCTCCTTTTTCTCTTTAAATATCCTAAGCAAGGTGTTGTACTCATTAACGAGCCCTTGATACTCTTTTAGCTTTTTCATAAATGTAACTGGCGGTATCACCTTTGCCTTTGAGAGCTCCTCGATCTTAGCTTTTATCGTATAGATCGAGTCTTTGTTCTCGTTGATGACGTTTTTCTTGCTCTCTATGTTTTTTAGAAGTGTAGCTAGCTCAGACTTGGTGCTCTCTATCTTGCTTAGCTGATCTTGCGTAGCCTCCGCACTCTCAGGCATCTTGCTGGCGTCGATGATAAATTTCATTATCAGTACCTCTTAGATATCTAACGTCGATTAGGTGCGAGGCTGTGATGGTGCAGTTTGAGCCAAGCGTGTCTATCTGGATGTTTTGAGCCGTTATCGAGCCGCCAACTACGCTATTTATCTTTACTCTTTTTGCTATGACGGTGCCACCTTCAAGCCTATCTATCTCGACGCTTTCAGCCTCAACCTTGCCGATGTGGATAGAAATTTTGGCGTGTTTGGCGTAAATTTTAGCCTTTTGGTGAGTTTGACCGCCAATATTTACATCATTTGCCTTGACCATCGCATTTGCGCCGACATTACCCTTTACTTCGATCTCATCAGCCTCCACGATGATGCCAGTGCCGATAGCGTCTTTTATCGTGTCAGTCTCACGAACTACTAATGTGACGTTTGTGTCGGTGCCTGCTTGGATAGAGCCAGTGGTTTTAAAATTCGCTTCATTTATCTCTATGCGCTCTTCTATATCAAAAGAGCCGTTTTTCTCGACCACGTAGCCTGCTTTTTTAGCGATATATTTTATACTCTCGTCATTTTCTACGCGCTCGATATTTTCGCTTATACTGATCTCTTTTCCGCTATCTTCTTTTGGTTTTGACACCTCTATGAGCTTGCCTCTTACGTCGCGTCCATTTGCCCCTTCGTGAGACTTTTTCTCTTCCATGATAAGCTCATCTTTTGCCACGCCAAAGACAAAGCCCCTATCGGCATAATCAACCTTATCTTCTTCTTTTATATCATCAAGCTTGTCTTTGTAGTAGTAGATGATCTTAGCATCAATCGCCTTTTTAGGGTTAATGCCCTGGGTTAAATTTAGCGTATAGTCCTTGTCAAGCTCGCCCTTTACGTGAATTATTGAGGCGATTTGTTTTAGTTCTTCTTTTAGCTTGCCGATCCTTATGCCTATTAAAATTTGAGCTTTCATAAGCTGCTTTGCGATGTATTCAAAAAGCTTATCTTCGTAGTGCTGCTCATATTCGCACTCTTTGCTAGCTCTAACCTTTGCGATGACCTTTGTGATGGTTGAATTTACGCCGATGTCTATCTTTGGCAACTTTGGCGTGGCATTTAGTCTAACGTCAAAAAACTCCACGTCATAGACCTGCTCGATCTCTAGCGTCTCGTCGAGATAAAATGTGTTGTCATCAAAAAAGCTTAAATTTTCTTCAGGGACAAAAACTGGCTCGACGTTATCTTTGTTTTTATAGTATGTGAGGATGTTTGAAAGCCTAAAATCCACAAATTCCACCGGCACGCTATATTGTTTGCTTAGCTCTTTAAGCGATAGATAAGGTGTTGAAGTTTGAATTTGCGTTGGCGGTAAAAATTTCTCGTTTTCTTGCACGTTCTCGCTCAAATTTGATCCATTTCACATAAAATTTTGGCTCTTATTATCTCTAAAACTTTATTAAATTTGGGTTATGTAAGCTTTAAAGCATCTTTTGTTACTATTGCGTTTTAAATTTACTAGGTGGGCGATGTTTATAAAAGGCTTTTTTTCAAACTCAGTTGGCATCATGGCTTCAAGGATTTTAGGGCTTATAAGAGATCTTTTAACGGCTTCTATCCTTGGTGCTGGCATATTTAGCGACCTTTTTTTATAGCATTTAAGATACCAAATTTATTTCGCCGTATCTTTGGCGAGGGCGCCTTTACGCAGGCATTTTTGCCAAATTTTACAAATAGCAAGAAAAAAGCGATCTTTCAGGCTGAAATTTTCATCAAATTTCTACTTTTTATAGGCGTATTGACGCTTCTTGTAAATTTATTTACGCCCTACTTTATAAAGATCATCGCAAGCGGCTTGAGCGAGCAAAATATCACAGACGCAGTGCCACTTGTGCGCATAAATTTCTACTATCTAGCTCTTGTTTATATCGTCACTTTCATGGGTGCGCTGCTTCAGTACAAAGGGCACTTTGCAACGACTGCATTTTCTACTGCGCTACTAAATTTAGCCATGATCGCTTCGCTACTTTTGGCTCGTGGCAAGAGCGAAAGCGTGGTCGCACTTTATCTTAGCTTTGGCGTCGTTGCAGGCGGCATTTTGCAGGTTTTGGTGCATCTAATCGCTATGAAATTTAACGCCTTAAATAAAATTTTTTGGGGCGGTCTAAGCGGATATTTTAAGGGCAAAAGAGCGCAGAGCAAAGGCTTTTTTATAAATTTTTATCACGGCTTACTTGGCTCAAGTGCTATGCAGATAAGCGCATTTATGGACACTTGGCTAGCTAGCTTTTTAGTAAGCGGCTCGATAAGCTACCTTTTTTATGCAAATAGAAATTTTCAGCTCCCGCTTGCCATCTTTGCGATCGCACTCTCTCAGGCACTATTTCCAAAGATCACCAGACTTTTAAAACAAAAAGACGAAGCAAACGCCCTAGTTTGGACGAAAAGAGCTTTTACCTGCTACTTTGCGCCCTGCTAGCAGCCACGATCGCAGGCGTTGTGCTGAGTGAGTTTATCATCTGGCTATTGTTTGAAAGAGGAAATTTCGTAAGGGCAAACACCATTGAATGCGCCAAGGTGCTAAGTGCCTATTTGGTGGGGCTTACGCCATTTGGACTGGCTAAAATTTTCTCACTTTGGCTCTACGCAAATATGAAGCAAAAGAGGCAGCCAAAATTTCTATCATCTGCCTTGTGATAAATTTGATCCTAGCTGTCATTTTGATGCAGAAATTTGGAGCTGCTGGCCTTGCATTTGCAAGCTCGCTTGGGGATTTTTGCAGCTTATTTTATACATAAGAGCCTTTGGAGCTAAGCGTTTTTTAGCTATAATCGAGCCTAAATTTATAGCCGCTATCGCTGTTGCGGCAGTTTTACTCTATTTTGGTTTAACATTTTTAAAGGATATATTTAATGCGAATTTTCGATACTTCTAAAAGAGAAAAGGTTGAGTTTAGCCCTATTAAAGATGGTGAAGTTAGCATCTATCTGTGCGGTCCAACAGTCTATGACGACGCGCATTTGGGGCATGCTAAGTCAGCCGTTAGCTTTGATCTTTTAAGAAGGGTCTTAAAAGCGCTTGGCTACAAGGTCAAATTTGCAAGAAACTACACCGATATCGACGATAAAATTTTAAATAAAATGGCGCAAACCGGACAAAGCCTAGAGGAGATCACAAGCAAATATATAGCGCACTATGAGAGCGACATGGGCGCTTTAAACGTGCTTGATCCAGACTTTAAACCAAAGGCTACGCAGTGCTTGGAGGCGATCATTAGCTACATCAAGGTGCTTATGGATAGAGGTGTGGCGTATAAAACGTGCGATGGAATTTACTTTGATACGAGCAAGGATAGTGGCTATTTTAGCATTAGCGGCAAGGATAACAACACCGATCTAATCGCACGCGTAGTATGTTTTTGCGAGAAAAGAGATGAAAAAGACTTTGTGCTTTGGAAATTTGACGAGAAATGGTATGAGAGCCCATTTGGCAAGGGTTGCCCTGGCTGGCACACTGAGTGCGTGGCGATGATAAGAGAGTTTTTAAGCGATAAAGAAAATGATAAATTTGAGATCGACATCCACGCTGGCGGCATCGACCTGCTCTTCCGCACCACGAAAATGAGGCAAGCCAGTGCAGATGTGCCTATCATAAAAATTTGAGCAAATACTGGATGCACAACGGCTTTATAAAAGTAAATAACGAAAAGATGAGCAAGAGCCTAAACAACAGCTTTTTTGTAAAAGACGCCCTAAAAAACGTTCATGGCGAAGTGCTTAGATATTACTTGCTTACGAGCCATTATAGGGCTCATTTTAACTATTCAGATGAAGATCTAGTAGCCTCAAAGAAGAGGCTTGATAAAATTTACCGCCTCAAAAAAAGGGTTGATGGCGTGCAAGCAGGCATGGCAAATGAGAACTTTAAAAATGAGCTACTTGAAGCACTAAGCGATGATCTAAACGCTTCAAAAGCGCTTGCAAGTGTCGATGAGTTTGTAAAAACGGCAAATGAAAGACTTGATAACAACCCAAAAGATAAAGCATATAAGGCCGAAGTGGTGGCAAATTTGGGTCTTATAGGCGAAATTTTGGGCATTGCTATCACAAACTATGTGGAGTATTTTCAGTTTGGCGTAAGTGACGAGCAAAAAGAGCAGATAAAAAGGCTTCTTGTCGAGCGCGCGGTAGCTAAAAAGAGAGAAATTTCGCAAGGGCTGATGAGATAAGAGATGAGCTAGTAAAGATGAATATCTCTATCATGGATACGCCAAATGGCGCAGTTTGGGAGAGAAATAATGAATAATTTTGGCTTAAAAGATGTGCTAAAGCGCTTTGGTCCTTACTTTAAAGACTACATCCCACACTTCATCTTTGCCATCATCGGTATGGCTCTTGCCAGTGGCGGAACGGCGGTAAGTGCCTATCTCGTGGAGCCTGTGCTAAATAAAATTTTCGTTGAGAAAAATGAAAAGCTACTTTACATCTTGCCTTGCGCCATCATCGCGATCTACGTTATAAAAAACATCGGAACCTTCATGCAGGCCTATTTTACGGCATATATCGGGCAAGATACGATTAGAAGATTTCGTGAAAAGATGGTTGCAAACCTTTTAAATTTAGATATGGATTTTTTCAATGAATTTAGAACTGGCGAGCTAATCAGCAGAACAACAAACGACATCGACCGCATAAGATCGATAGTCTCAAGCATCATACCCGAGCTAACAAGAGAGTCAGTCACCATTATAGGACTTCTTTGTGTTGTCGTCTATCAAAGTCCAAAGCTGGCATTTTTCGCACTTGTCGTCATGCCAGTAGCCATTTATCCGATCTCGCGCCTTGCTAAAAGGATGAAGAAAATTTCAAAGCAGTCGCAAGAAAAAACATCAGACATCACCTCTGCGCTTAGTGAAATTTTTACAAATATCGAGATAATTAAGGCAAATAACGCCCAAGAATACGAGCATTCACGCTTTGTTGATGAAAATAACAAATTTTTTAGGCTAAATTTAAAAAGCGTCAAGATCGAACAACTTGTAAGCCCGCTAATGGAGACCATCGGCTCAATAGGCGTGGCAGCAGTCATCATCATAGGCGGCAAAGACGTCATAGACGGGCATATAAATATGGGCGCATTTTTCTCGTTTTTAACAGCGCTTTTCATGCTCTACACCCCGCTAAAACGCATCGTAAATATCTATAATAAGATGCAAGACGCCATTGCAGCAAGCGAGAGGACGTTTTTCTTGATGGATAAGGTAAGCCAGATAAAAGATGGCGAAAAAGAGCTAAACGAAGAGATGAAATTTGATCAAATTTAACGACGTCCGCCTAAGCTACGGTGACAAAGAGGTCTTAAAAGGGATAAATTTAGAGGCAAATAAGTCAGAAATTTATAGCCCTTGTTGGCTCAAGTGGTGGCGGAAAAGCTCGCTTATGAATTTGCTTATGAGATTTTACGATGTAAATGGCGGAGAAATTTTGATAAACGGCACAAATTTAAAAGATATCAAAATTCACTCACTTCGCCAAAATATCGGCCTTGTAACCCAGCGTGTCTATATCTTTAACGACACAGTTGCTAAAAACGTAGCTTACGGCAGAGAATTTAACGAAGAAGCCGTTGTAAATGCTCTAAAAATGGCAAATGCCTATGAGTTTGTAAGTAAGCTTGATGATGACATAAACACTATCTTAAATGAATTTGGCACAAACCTATCAGGCGGCCAAAGACAGCGTATCGCCATAGCAAGAGCACTTTATCAAAACCCACAAATCCTCATCTTTGACGAGGCTACATCAGCACTTGATAACGAGAGCGAAAAAGAGATCACAAAGGCGATAAATAATCTAAGAAGCAAAAAGATCATCTTTGTCATCGCTCACCGCCTAAGCACAGTTGAAAACGCCGATAAAATCGCAGTTTTAAGTGATGGCAAGATCATTGATAGCGGAAGCGACGAGGAGCTTAGCAAGAGAAATGAAATTTATGCAAGACTTAAGGGCAAAGCCTTAGTTTAAGGCGATTTTTGCTAAGATTTGCGTAAATTTTAGGCATTTTAAAGAGGTTAAAATGAGCTTAAACTACGATACTTTAAAATCTATATTTTTCAAATTTGATCCTGAAACTGCCCACAAGATCGCTGAAGTAGCGATGGTTGGGCAAATGAAAATCTTCCCTGGCTCGCTAAGCTTTTTAGCGCATAAATGCGTGGTCGATGACAATGCGCTAAAACAAAATTTCATTCTCAAGCACCTACCACAACCCAGTTGGCATAGCTGGCGGCTTTGATAAAAACGCCACGATGTTTGAGGCGCTAACGGCTCTTGGATTTGGGCATTTAGAATTTGGTACATTTACGCCAAAACCACAACCCGGCAACACAAAGCCTAGGCTTTTTAGGCTCATAGACGAAGAGAGCATCCAAAATGCGATGGGCTTTAACAATGAAGGCTGCGAAGCTATCAAAAATAGAGTAAAAAAGATCTATCCTTTTACCATACCGATCTGGGCAAACATCGGTAAAAACAAGGTTACACCAAACGAAGATGCGATAAAAGACTATGAAATTTTAGTAAGAGAATTTAGCGAAATTTGCGACACATTTGTCATAAATGTCTCATCTCCAAACACGCCAAATTTAAGAGCTTTACAAGATGAGAGCTTTATAAAAGAGCTTTTTAGCGTCATTTTGCCACTTACTAAAAAGCCTATCATCTTTAAAATAGCTCCTGATATGAGCCACGAAGACGCGATCAAGCTTTGTAGCTGCGCAGTAGAAAACGGCGCTAGTGGCGTGCTCGTTTCAAACACAAGCGTTGATTACTCGCTCTCTCACTCGCCAAATTTAAAGGATTTTGGCGGACTAAGTGGCAAGGTGATCGCTCAAAAGTCAAAAGAGATATTTAAAGCCGTGGCAGACGAGCTTTATGGCAAGACGACGCTTATCGCGTGTGGCGGCATAGATAGCGGAGCAGAGGCGTATGAGCGCATAAAAATGGGAGCAAATTTAGTCCAAATTTTTACAAGCTTTATCTTTAAAGGGCCGATGATCGCAAGAGATATAAATTTAGAAATTTTAGAGCTTTTAAAAAGAGATGGCTTTGCTTCTATCAGCGAAGCAGTCGGCGCAAACGTTAAAAAATAGAGGGCAAGAGATTGATAAAATTTAATAAAACCAAATTAGAAAATGGACTTGAAATTTATCACGTGCCAGTAAATCCTGGCTCAAAAGTGATAAGCGTCGATGTTTTTTATAAAGTTGGCTCCAGAAACGAAGTGATGGGCAAAAGTGGCATCGCTCACATGCTAGAGCATCTAAATTTCAAATCAACCAAAAATTTACGAGCAGGCGAGTTTGATGAGATAGTAAAGGGCTTTGGCGGTGTAAATAACGCAAGCACGGGCTTTGACTACACTCACTACTTCATAAAAGCATCAAATGAAAATTTAGACAAAACGCTTGGGCTTTTTGCCGAGCTTATGAAAAATTTAAGCCTAAAAGATAAAGAATTTCAGCCAGAGCGCGAGGTGGTGCACGAGGAGCGCAGGTGGCGAACAGACGACAACCCTATGGGATACCTATACTTTAGGCTCTACAACCACGCATTTATCTACCACCCATACCACTGGACGCCAATAGGCTTTATAAAAGATATCGAAAACTGGAAGATCGCTGACATAAAAGAATTTCACGCTACATACTATCAGCCCAAAAACGCCATTTTGATGATAAGTGGCGACATCAGCAAAGACGAGGCATTTAAGCTGGCTAAGAAAAACTTTAGCGGCATAAAAAATAAAAGAGCCATGCCAAAACTACATTGCAAAGAGCCTGAGCAAGACGGCGCTAGAAGGGCTATCATCTACAAAGATAGCCAAACGCAAATGCTAGCTATCGCTTATAAAATTCCAGACTTTAGGCATGCCGATCAAGTGGGGCTAAATGCGATAAGCGAGTATCTAGCCACCGGCAAAAGCTCCATTTTACAGCAGCGCCTAGTCGATGAGCTAATGCTTGTAAATCAAATTTACGCTTACAACATGAGCTGTGTTGATGAAAATTTATTTATATTTTTAGCAGTTTGCAACCCAGACGTCGAGGCTAGCGTGGTTGAGGCTGAAATTTTAAAGATCATAGATGATCTAAAGAAAAAGCCGATCGACAAAGAGGATGTTTTAAGAGTTAAAAATTTGATAAAAACTGACTTTATCTACTCATTTGAGAGCGCAAGCAAGGTGGCAAATTTATATGGCTCATACCTTGCTAGAGGCGATATAAAGCCACTTTACGAGCTTGAAAAAAATATAGATAAGATAGATGCCAAGCTTTTAAAAGAGATAGCAAATAGATATTTCAATGAAAAAACTAGCACGACAATAATCTTAAAAAAGGAATAGACGTGAAAATTTCGCTTCAAGGTGCGATGACAGCACTAGTTACGCCATTTAAAAACCAAAAAATAGACGAAGTCAGTTTTGAAAAACTGATAAAAAGACAGATAAAAAACGGTATAGACGTCGTTGTGCCAGTTGGAACAACTGGTGAGAGCGCGACTTTAACTCATGATGAGCATAGAATTTGCATTGAGATAGCCGTAGATGCATGTAAAGGCACAAATGTCAAGGTGCTCGCTGGAGCTGGCAGCAACGCCACTCACGAGGCCATCGATATCGCTAAATTTGCCCAAACTCACGGCGCTCACGGCATCCTATCAGTCGCTCCTTACTACAACAAACCAACTCAAGAGGGGCTTTACGAGCACTACAAGGCTATCGCAAACAGCATAGAAATTCCAGTGCTTCTTTACAACGTCCAGGCAGAGTTGGCGTAGATATCTTGCCAGCGACCGTTTTTAGACTTTTTAAAGATTGTAAAAATATTTTTGGCATCAAAGAGGCAACAGGCAGCATCGATAGATGTGTCGATCTGCTAGCTCACGAGCCTGATTTAGTAGTCATTAGCGGCGAAGATGCGATAAACTACCCTATCCTATCATACGGCGGGAAAGGCGTCATCTCGGTCACTGCAAACCTCTTGCCAGACCAAATTTCACAGCTTACTCACCTTGCGATGAGCGAAGAGTATAAAAAAGCAAAACTGATAAATGACAACCTCTATACGATAAACAAAACGCTCTTTTGCGAAAGCAACCCGATACCGATCAAAGCGGCGATGTATCTAGCTGGACTGATCGACACTTTGGAGTACCGCTTGCCACTTTGCAAACCGAGTAAAGAAAATTTCAAAAAGATCGAAGAAGTTATTAAAAATTACGAAATAAAGGGATTTTAATGAAGGACACACTAAACAAATTTAAAGGTAAAACGCTAGTCATCAGTGGCGGCACTAGAGGCATCGGCAGAGCCATAGTCGAAGAATTTGCAAAAGCTGGCGTAAATATAGCATTTACTTATAACTCAAACGAGGAGCTTGCCAAAGAGCAGGCAAAAGAGCTTGAGGCTACCTACAAGATAAAAGCTAGAGCCTACGCGCTAAACATCCTTGAGCCAGAGACATATAAGGAGCTATTTTTAAAGATAGATGAGGACTTTGACAGGGTTGATTTTTTCATCTCAAACGCTATCATCTCAGGCCGCGCGGTAGCTGGCGGCTACACTAAATTTATGAAGCTAAAACCAAGAGGCATAAACAACATCTTCACAGCAACCGTAAATGCCTTTGTCGTGGGCGCACAAGAGGCTGCAAAACGCATGGAAAAAGTGGGTGGCGGCAGTATCATTAGCCTAAGCTCAACTGGAAATTTAGTCTATATCGAAAACTACGCAGGCCACGGCACAGCAAAAGCAGCCGTTGAAGCGATGGCAAGATACGCTGCGACCGAGCTTGGAGAGAAAAACATCCGCGTAAATGTCGTAAGCGGCGGCCCTATCGAGACAGACGCGCTAAGAGCCTTTACCAACTACGAAGAGGTGCGCGATATGACGGCAAAGCTTAGCCCGCTAAACCGCATGGGACAGCCGACCGACCTAGCTGGAGCATGTCTATTTTTATGCTCGTCTAAGGCTAGCTGGGTGACTGGACATACATTTATAATAGATGGTGGCACGACTTTTAAATGAGAGTGAAATTTCTAGGCATAAAGGCATATTTGTGAGCTTAAATTTACCAAATTCACTGGCATTTTTTAGGATATTGCTAGCTCCGCTTATGTTTTTTATGCTCGTAAATGCGCCAGGATTTTTACGCAAATTCATATAAGCTGGATAAACTACTTCGCAGCTCTCATCTTTGTGATCGCCTCGGTGACTGACTTTTTTGACGGCTACATCGCTAGAAGCTGGGATCAAAAGACCAAGCTTGGCGCGATCCTCGACCCACTAGCTGATAAGATGCTGATTTTGGCTGCATTTTTGGGTCTCATGATGCTTGGCAGAGCGAGCGCTTGGGCTGTTTATCTTATCTTGGTAAGAGAGTTTTTTATAACTGGCTTTCGTGTCGTGATGGCAAGTGACGGCGTCGAAGTCGCTGCTTCGATGGCTGGCAAGGTTAAAACCGTTTCGCAGATGTTTGCGGTTGGATTTTTACTGATGAGCTGGCCTGGTGGCGAGCTTTTGCTATGGATAGCTGTTGCGCTCACGCTTTATTCTGGGTTTGAATATATCTTTGCCTACGTAAAAGCGATGAAAAAGAGTTAAATTTGAGCTACGAACTACAAGAGATTATACTAAAACGAACTGCAAATTTAGAGCCAGCACTGCAAAAACAAGCCAAAAAACTAAACCAAAAGATCATCAACACAAATTTTTATCACGATGCTAAAAATTTAGAAAAGATTGGCAGCGTGATAAGCCCAGAGCTAAATGAATTTTTACTAAGCTGCGCTTTAGAATACGACAAGACGCACTCAGATGAAATTTGATACGTTTGATAACGATGTAGAGACTTTGCGTGGCATTTGGAGTGCGGTGAGCTTTTCAAAAAGCCCTGACATTTTAGACTATCTAAACACGCAGGCCACTCGCTCGGTATCGCACCGCTCGTTTGCGCACAGATATATCTTTGAAATTTTACGCTTGCAAGAGAAGGTCGGCCGCACCCATCCACTACTTGCAAAGCTTTATGACTATTATGATAGTTTGCAAGCAAAACTGCCTATATATGAGCTTTTGCGACATATAGGCGTGAACCCTGCTGATCCTTATGATTTTAATATCTCGCTAAAAGCTGTAAATTTTGGCTACTGGTTTAGCAATCAAGGCTTAAGTGACGAGGAGTTAGCCAGGTAAATTTCACTTAGAAATTCGCCTTTTTGCCCCTTTTGTATATGACCACACATTTGAGATAGAGCTTAGAAACGACGCTGTGCCAAGGGCTAGAAGTAAATTTTAACGATGAGGGTATGAGTTTTTTGCAAGAGCTGCCAAATGATATTTTGCCCTGCCCTGATATTTTAAATTTAAAGCCATTTGTTGACCAAGTAAAGTCACGTTTTGATCTGAAATTTGACCTAGACAATAAAGATAAAACTTATTTTAGCCTCAGCAAAGGGCTAAATAGAGCCAAAACACTCTCTTGGCTAAGAGAAATTTTCGCCTAGATGGCAAGGCAAATTTAAGAGTAAATTTATAAATTTTGGCTAAAATCTCATCAATTTTTCAAAAAAAGGTAAGTTTTGAAAGGCATTCTCTTCACGCTGGCCCTGCTTTGCCTTGGGCTTTATGCGTATTCGTTTTATTTTTTAGTGACCGTTTTAGCCATTAGTTTTCTCATATTTTTTCACGAGCTTGGCCACTTTTTAGTAGCAAGAATGCTCGGCGTCAAAGTAAATACCTTTAGCATCGGCTTTGGCGAGAAAATTTACACCAAAAACGTTGGCGGTACCGACTACTGCCTAAGCGCGATCCCACTTGGCGGATATGTGCAGCTAAAAGGACAAGACGACACTGACCCAAAGGCCAAAAACTACGACTCTGATAGCTACAACGTGCTAAGTCCCATAAAGCGCATTTACATCCTCTTTGCAGGACCATTTTTTAACTTTATCTTGGCATTTTTTATATATATTTTTCTTGGATTTATCGGTGTTGAAAGACTTGCGCCAAGTGTCGGACACATAGCTGAAGGCTCGGCAGCTGCGAGCGCTGGCATAACAATAAACGATAAAATTTTAGCGATAAATGGCGTAAAAATAAACGAGTGGGACGAGATCAGTAAGAACGTAAAGCTTGAACCTAGCGCCATTTTGATAGATCGCAACGGCTCGCAAATGACTATAAATTTAACACCAAAGATAGGTGAAACGATAAATTTATTTAATGAAAAGGTGCAGCGCCCACTGATCGGCATCCAGCCTAATGGTGAAGTGGTGAAAATTTATCACACAGGTTTAGAGAGCCTAAAATTTGCCTTTGACGAGACAGTTGAGGCTTCAAAGCTCATCTTTAAAAGCTTTGAAAAGCTAGTCGTTGGAGCTGTACCGCTAAAGAGGTCGGTGGTATTGTGCAGATCGCCGATGTCACTTCAAAGGCCGCTAAGATCAGCCTTAGCGTGCTACTAACCATCGTAGCGCTCATCTCTGTAAATTTAGGCGTACTAAACCTCTTTCCTATCCCAGCACTTGACGGCGGGCACATTTTATTTAACATTTATGAACTAATTTTTAGACGCGAGATAAATGAGCGAGTGCTTGTTGCGCTTACCTACTGCGGCTGGGCGCTACTGCTTGGCATCATGGTACTCGCGACCTTTAATGACATTATGAGATTAAGCGGAGGTTTATGATGATAGTTTTAAAAGAGCTACTTGAAAAGATAGAAAATTTAAGCAAAGATGTGACGCTGATAGCCGTTAGCAAAAATGTGACATGCACTGAAGTGAGGGAGCTTTACGCACAAGGGCAAAGAAATTTTGGCGAAAATAGAGTCCAGGAGCTAGCCAAAAAAGAGCTAGAGCTGCAAAATTTCACTGACATCAAATGGCACATGATAGGGCGTTTGCAAAACAATAAAATCAATCAAATGATAAGCCTAAAACCAGTGCTTTGGCAAAGCTGCGATAGCTTCGAAAGAGCCCTAGAGGTCGATAAAAGGCTTAGCTACAAGCTAGATACTTTGCTTCAGATAAACTCGGCCAATGAAGATACAAAGCAAGGTGTGAGCGTCGCAAATGCGGCTGAAATTTACTGAGCGCATCCAAAGCGAGTGCAAAAATATAAATTTAAGAGGCGTGATGAGCATCGGAGCGCATGCGGATGAGCCAAAAGAGGTGCAAAAGAGCTTTGAGCTAACATATAAAATTTACCGAGAGCCTAAAGCCAAAAGGCGCAACTATCTGCTCGATGGGCATGAGTAGTGACTTCGAGCTAGCGATAAAATGTGGCTCAAATATGATCCGCCTTGGGACGATGCTATATCTATAAATTTGTCCCTCTTGGGCAAATTTACCTTTCTGCTCCTTTTAAATTTTAATCTAAGTTATATAATTTTATAATGCGATTAAATAAATTTTTAACGATAAAGGAGTAAATGTGTTTAAAAATTTTATTCTAACTGCTGTTGCGATCTTGTTTATCTCGGGTTGCGGTAGAGCTGAAAAGATAGCTAGGATAGAGCAAAAATGCGCAAATAATGAAGCTGTTTGGTGTTTAAAGCTTGGTAAAACATACGCCAGAAGAGACATCAACAAAGGTGTCATGTACTATCAAAAAGCTTGCGATCTAGGCGATAAAAGGGGTTGCTATAGACTTGCGGTTTTACTAAACTCAAAATCAATCAACTCAAAAAAAGACAATGAAACGATCGTAAAATCACTAACTAAATCATGCGATCTTGGCACGCCAAAAGCTTGCTTTGAGCTTGGCGAATACTACGAAGATGACCCAAAAATGCAAGGCAAAGCAAATGAGCTGTTTGCAAAATCATGCGAGCAAAGATTTGGTCTTGCTTGCTATAAGTTAGCTGACTTTTACGGCGAAAAAAATGATGCAGCCACTCAAAAAAGCTACCTAGAGCTAGCGTGCAAATACCGCTATAAAGTAGCTTGCGAAGAAGTAGGCGAAGATAAAAAATAAATAATATTTTTTGTGGGGGCATATCTCCCCGCACTCTTTTAATATCAAATTTGCTGGAACACCTTTTGCTTTAAACTATAAAAGAAGCTAGGAGGTCAAACCATGAATGATATTAGCATCTTAAGCACCAATGTAAATTCATACACCAAGCAACAACACAAACGTGAGAGATATACAAATTTTAGTGATCTTATAAAGCAAAGCGTTAAAGAAGAGAGTAGCGAGCCAAGCCAGGAGCCAGCTAAATTTACTTATACTACTTCTTCACAAAATAGCCTCGTCTCTTTAAATTTTAATGACCTTCAAGCTTATGGCTACACAGTAGATAAGGCTGGCTTTATGGGAGCTGATTTTAACAAAGCAGCAGGCTTACCGCAGGACTTTAAAATCCATAAAAGCACGCTTGATGAGATAGTTAGATACAACAATAAAACATATCTCTTCACACAAGATAGAAGCAAGGCTGCCTTTGAAAAGATAGATGTAGCTGATACCACAAAGCACTACTATAAACTTTTTAAAAGCATTGTAGGGGATGAAAAAGATAGATATAGCGAGGCTGATCTAGGTAAATTTACCAAAAGGCTTTAGCATGGATACCAACCAAAAAACCTTTGGTAAAAATGCAAATTTCTTAAAAGATGTGAGCCTAATATCTGTTACAAATGTATATAAAACTTTTGATCAAGTTGGTGATGCAAAGAGTGTCAGAGATGAGCTTAGAGGCTTTGGAGTAAGCCACGAGGTCTATGAGCTAAATTTTAGCAAAGAACATCTTGACGCAAGAGCTAGTGACGAATATACGTTTAACCCTGATATGTCGGTATATCAAGCAGATGATACTTATAGCAATGCTGGTGTATTTGTGGGATTTTTAAAGAGCTTTAGCCCTATCGCTAGTGATAGTGGCGAGACGAAGCTTAGTGTGGAGGCAAGCTCTTACTCAAAGCTAATGAACGAGCAAAGCTTAGCTGATGATATAGTGCCTCTTTCAAGGCTTTTGAAAAATGAGAAGATGATCAAATTTATATTAGAAGAGCTACTAAAGAGAAATTTACTAACTTCAAAAGACGGCAAAAGTGCGAGCGAGATAGTAGATAGTGTGCTAGCTCATGCCACAAAGCTTCAAAACGAGACAAAAGTTTAAATAGATAAATTTAAAAGATGGCTATCTTTATTTATCAAGCCATCTTATTTAAAATTTGCTTCTTATCTATCTTTTGCATAAGCTCTAAGACATCTATGCCTCTTTTTCTTTGAAATTTAAAAGCTCTCTTGCATAGATAAATTTTTGATCCTTGTTTATATCATAGGTCTCATACTTCTTCTTAACCTGCATAGGTTAATTTTTTCTGTTTGTTTTTAACTTACACTTTTACAAAGCACTTTTAAAACATTAATTATTTTTGGAAAAACTATCAACTAATAAAAGGTATAAATACAGCAAATTCATAATTTGCTCATCCATTGCCTTGCATGATTTTTAAATAAAACTCATAAAAACGAGAGAAGAATAAAATTAAAAAGACAAATAAACCCTATAATACAAGAACAAATATAAAAAATTTACTACATTTAATCAATAAAAACTAATTAAAAAAAATAAAAACTAATATTTTACACTTAGACAGAAATAAACACTAATAAAAACTAGGATTAAATAATATAAGAATTAAAGCAGATTAACAACAAAGCCCGCAACGACCTACTTTTCCAACATCCCAGTAAGGGAGAGTATCATCAGCCAGGACGAGCTTAGCTTCTTGGTTCGAGATGGAGCAAGGCGTTTCCTCGTCTGTATAGTCACGGGCAGTGTTAAATAAAAGATATAATAGATAAATCTCTTATTTAACACTACTAGATAAAGTTAAAAGTCATAAACAAAGTTCTATAAAAACATATCTTATTAAGTTTTTATCCTTAACAAGGAAGTGATGCTTATTAAAAGATAAGCAGACGAGCTATTAGTACTGGTCAGCTAAAGGACTTTCATCCATTACACACCCAGCCTATCAAACACATAGTCTATATGAGCTCTTAAAAGAAGATTCATCTTGGAGTTGGCTTCCTGCTTAGATGCTTTCAGCAGTTATCGCATCCCAACATAGCTACCGAGCGGTGCCCTTGGCAGGACAACTCGTACACCAGTGGTTGGTTCAACCCAGGTCCTCTCGTACTAGGGTCAACTCTCCTCAATCTTCTTGCGCCCACGGCAGATAGGGACCGAACTGTCTCACAACGTTCTGAACCCAGCTCGCGTACCGCTTTAAATGGCGAACAGCCATACCCTTGGGACCTGCTCCAGCCCCAGGATGCGATGAGCCGACATCGAGGTGCCAAACCTCCCCGTCGATGTGAGCTCTTGGGGGAGATCAGCCTGTTATCCCAGGGGTACCTTTATCCTTTGAGCGATGGCCCTTCCACACAGAACCACCGGATCACTAAGACCGACTTTCGTCTCTGCTTGACGTGTATGTCTCGCAGTTAAGCTGGCTTATGCCTTTATACTCTACGAACGATTTCCAACCGTTCTGAGCCAACCTTTGTAAGCCTCCGTTACATTTTGGGAGGCGACCGCCCCAGTCAAACTACCCACCAGACATTGTCCTACTTGAGGATAACTCAAGCTAGTTAGCTATCAGAATAAAAAAGAGCGGTATCTCAACAATGGCTCACCATAAACTGGCGTCTATGGATCAAAGCCTCCCGCCTATCCTGCACATTTTTATCCCAATAGCAGTGTCAAGCTGTAGTAAAGGTCCACGGGGTCTTTCCGTCTTGCCGCGGGTAGGAGGAATTTTCACCTCCACTACAATTTCACTGGATCCCTCTTCGAGACAGCTCCCATCTCGTTACGCCATTCATGCAGGTCGATATTTAATCGACAAGGAATTTCGCTACCTTAGGACCGTTATAGTTACGGCCGCCGTTTACTCGGGCTTCGATCAAACGCTTCGCAGAGCTAACATCATCAATTAACCTTCGAGCACCGGGCAGGCGTCACACCCTATACATCCTCTTACGAGTTAGCAGAGTGCTGTGTTTTTGGTAAACAGTCGGGAGGGACTCTTTGTTGTAACCTTCAATGCTTACGGAGTAAATCCTTCACAAAGTTAGGCACACCTTATACCGAAGATACGGTGCTATTTTGCAGAGTTCCTTGAAGAGAGTTCTTCCACGCGCCTTAGAATACTCATCCCACCCACCTGTGTCGGTTTACGGTACGGGCAACTATAACTAAACTTAGAAACTTTCTTGGCTCGACAGTATCAAGGATTTACGATTCATTCCGAAGAACTTCACGCACCTGTAAGGCCTCGGATTAAAGGGGTTCGGATTTGCCTGAACTCCAACCTGCACCTTTCGACCAGCACTACCATCCGCTGGCTCCTCTAACTCTAAGCGTCCTTCCATCGCACATTATAGTTGGCATTGGAATATTAACCAATTTTCCATCGCATACCCCTTTCGGACTTTGCTTAGGACCCGGCTAACCCTACGATGACGAGCATCGCGTAGGAAACCTTGGGTTTACGGCGTTGGGGATTCTCACCCCAATTATCGCTACTCATGCCTGCATGCTCACTTGTATTCGCTCCAGCACTCCTTACCGGTATACCTTCAATGCAAATACAACGCTCTCCTACCACTTAGTAAACTAAGTCTAAAGCTTCGGTACTCATTTTAGCCCCGTTATATTTTCCGCGCAGAATCACTAGACCAGTGAGCTATTACGCTTTCTTTAAAGGATGGCTGCTTCTAAGCCAACCTCCTGGTTGTTTAAGTAACTCCACATCGTTTTCCACTTAAATGAGATTTAGGGACCTTAGCTGTTAGTCTGGGTTGTTCCCCTCTCGACGACGGATTTTATCACTCGCCGCCTGACTGCCATGATTACACACTAGGTATTCGGAGTTTGATAGGGTTTGGTACATTGGTGTATGCCCTAGCCCATTCAGTGCTCTACCCCCTAGTGTTACTACATGACGCTATACCTAAATATATTTCGGAGAGAACCAGCTATCACGATGTTTGATTGGCCTTTCACCCCTATCCACAAGTCATCCCATAGCTTTTCAACGCTAGCGGGTTCGGTCCTCCACCGGCTCTTACACCGGTTTCAACCTGCTCATGGATAGATCACATCGTTTCGGGTCTGCAACGTCTGACTAAACGCCCTATTAAGACTCGCTTTCGCTACGGCTCCGGGTTTCCTTAACCTCGCCAGACATCACAACTCGCAGGCTCATTATGCAAAAGGCAGTCCATCACCCTGATAAATCATAGGGCTCTGAATGATTGTAAGCAAATGGTTTCAGGTTCTATTTCACTCTGATCACCTCAGTTCTTTTCACCTTTCCCTCACGGTACTTGTGCACTATCGGTCTAGTAGTAGTATTTAGGGTTGGATAGTGGTCTACCCAGCTTCAGACAGAATATCACGTGTTCCGCCCTACTCAGGATACTGCTAAGTAAAACAAAGCTTTCATATACGGGGGTATCACCCTCTGTGCCTAACCTTTCCAGGTCGTTCTATTAGCTAAGTTTAGTCTATATTGCAGTCCTACAACCCCACTAGTAAACTAGTGGTTTGCCCTCTTACGCGTTCGCTCGCCGCTACTAGCGTAATCTCTTTTGATTTCTTTTCCTGAGGGTACTAAGATGTTTCAATTCCCCTCGTTTGCTCCGTTATACGGTAACTAATATCTCTATTAGTTGGGTTGCCCCATTCAGGAATTTCCGGATCAAAGCCCCTTGACGGCTCCCCGAGACTTATCGCAGCCTGGCACGTCTTTCATCGCCTCTACTAGCCAAGGCATCCACCACTTGCTCTTTGTAGCTTACCTTTTCTATATTAGATTATTCTAATTCGCATCACTTCCTTGTTAAAGATAACTTTATGTTACTACATTTAAATTCTAGCTCTCAAGACGGAAAGCATTGACTACTATTTAGATAAGTTTTAAATCCTAAATAGATTGTAATGTCAAACTTTTGCATTAAATGCAAAGAGAATAGAAATTTAAATCTTTAACAAGTCCTGTAAAATTGTTTTTAAAACTTGCTTGTGACTATTAACAATATTAATTAAAAGAACATTTAGACAAAAGTCTAATTAGAAAGTTTAAATTTAAGCTCTCTAATTAGACTTAATGCTGTTAAACTATTTTATGGTGGAGAATAGCGGGATCGAACCGCTGACCTCCTGCGTGCAAAGCAGGCGCTCTCCCAGCTGAGCTAATTCCCCAATTAAAATTCTCTGGTGGGCCTAACAAGACTTGAACTTGTGACCTCACCCTTATCAGGGGTGCACTCTAACCAGCTGAGCTATAGGCCCCTATAGGTCTATCAATCTTTCAAAACTAAACAAGGATGATTGAGAATATCTTTCTTATAGATATCTTGTGAGAGAATATCTATATGTACTCTAGAAAGGAGGTGATCCAACCGCAGGTTCTCCTACGGTTACCTTGTTACGACTTCACCCCAGTCGCTGATTCCACTGTGGACGGTAACTAATTTAGTATTCCGGCTTCGAGTGAAATCAACTCCCATGGTGTGACGGGCGGTGAGTACAAGACCCGGGAACGTATTCACCGTAGCATGGCTGATCTACGATTACTAGCGATTCCGGCTTCATGGAGTCGAGTTGCAGACTCCAATCCGAACTGGGACATATTTTATAGATTTGCTCCATCTCGCGATATTGCTTCTCATTGTATATGCCATTGTAGCACGTGTGTCGCCCAGGACATAAGGGCCATGATGACTTGACGTCGTCCACACCTTCCTCCTCCTTACGAAGGCAGTCTCATTAGAGTGCTCAGCCGAACTGTTAGCAACTAATGACGTGGGTTGCGCTCGTTGCGGGACTTAACCCAACATCTCACGACACGAGCTGACGACAGCCGTGCAGCACCTGTCTTAACATTTCTGCAAGCAGACACTCTTCTATCTCTAGATGATTTGTTAGATATCAAGTCCGGGTAAGGTTCTTCGCGTATCTTCGAATTAAACCACATGCTCCACCGCTTGTGCAGGTCCCGTCTATTCCTTTGAGTTTTAATCTTGCGACCGTACTCCCAGGCGGTATACTTAATCCGTTAGGTGCATTACTGCCAAGACTAGCTTAGCAACAACTAGTATACATCGTTTAGGGCGTGGACTACCAGGGTATCTAATCCTGTTTGCTCCCCACGCTTTCACGCATTAGCGTCAGTTGAGTTCCAGCAGATCGCCTTCGCAATGGGTATTCCTGGTGATCTCTACGGATTTTACCCCTACACCACCAATTCCATCTGCCTCTCCCTCACTCTAGATTATCAGTTTCCCAAGCAGTTCTATGGTTAAGCCATAGGATTTCACAAGAGACTTGATAATCCGCCTACGCGTCCTTTACGCCCAGTGATTCCGAGTAACGCTTGCACCCTCCGTATTACCGCGGCTGCTGGCACGGAGTTAGCCGGTGCTTATTCGTTAGGTACCGTCATTGTTCTTCCCTAACAAAAGGAGTTTACGCTCCGAAAAGTGTCATCCTCCACGCGGCGTTGCTGCTTCAGGGTTTCCCCCATTGAGCAATATTCCCTACTGCTGCCTCCCGTAGGAGTCTGGACCGTGTCTCAGTTCCAGTGTGACTGATCATCCTCTCAGACCAGTTATGCGTCATAGCCTTGGTGAGCCATTACCTCACCAACTAGCTGATACAATATAGCCTCATCCTACACCGAAAAACTTTCCCTATCTAACTTATGCTGAGAGGAGTATAGAGTATTAGCAGTCGTTTCCAACTGTTGTCCTCTAGTGTAGGGCAGATTAGCTATACATTACTCACCCGTGCGCCACTAACTCATAAGAGCAAGCTCTTACTCGTCCGTTCGACTTGCATGTATTAGGCACGCCGCCAGCGTTCACTCTGAGCCAGGATCAAACTCTCCATATTAATTACCTATCTAATAGATAGGATTTTTATTATGAAGTTTTTAATCAAAAAAACTTTTAGTTTTTATATTAGTTTGTCTAATCTATTATTTAATCATAATAGACTGGCTCAATCGATCACTTGTTTAGATTTCAAAGATTGACTAATAGTTTAACAATTGTAAGTTAAAAGAACTTTCTGCTCTGCGTTCTGCAAAACAGAAAGTGAAGTATATAGAAGTGATGCTTAAAAGTAGATAAAAATCAGGCTATTTTTTTAAAAGCCCATAAATAAAATTTTGAAGTCCAACCTTTTCATTAAAAATAATATCTTTTTATTTGGATCATACTTAAATTTACTTACTACTTTTTGCCATCTTCTTTTAAATATCCAGCAGATACAAGTGTTGGCTCGATAAGAGTCATCTCAGGGAAGAGCGTATCAAAAAATTTAGCCAAAGTCTCATCGACGCTTAGCTCACCATTAAGTGATAGCTTATCAAAGATCGCAAGCTGACTTTCTCCGCTTTTAAAGCCATTGATAGCAGCGTCTAATTTCGAAATTTATCGCATTATTGCCATTTTTAAAGCTTAATGTATCCACTTTCACACTTGGATTTTTCTCTAAAATTTGACCCATTACTTCGTCCAAATTTAACCCAGCAAAGATACTCTCATTTGTATCAACATTTACATTACTTAGTCTATCAAGTATATTATTTATAGTTGGCACGTTGATATTTGCTATTTTGCTATCTAAGATAAAATCTGTAAATTTCACTTTATTATCAGCAACTGCACCTATCTTCACCACATCTTTTGAGCTACCAAGATCATTTGAGACTTCAAATTTAGAGCTATACTCAAAATCATCCAAAGCAATATTACTATCTTTTTCATCTAATAATGCTAGTTTTTTGATCTTAACTTTTGCTATGTAAGGGACTAGTTTGTTCTCAAATATCTTTGAAATTTCAACTGGCACAGTGTAGCTTGTATCTATATCGACGCCCTCAACATTAGCTTCTACTTTATTTTCTTCATTAAGACCTTTTAAAACAACTTTTTCAACGCCCAAGTTTGCACTATTTACATTATCTTTTGCGTCCAGTTTCAAGCCAAATTTCACATCCTTTGTATGAACGTTCATAGTTTGCTTGTCACTAAAGTCGATATCGCTAAATTTAACTTTTACATCTTTATCGCCACTCACGCTAGCCTTTGTTTTGGCCGTTGCAACGACGTTTGACCCAAGAAATGAAGCTACTATATTTTTTATCGCCTCATTTTGTATAGAAATTTTTGAGTCGATATCAAAGCCATTTACAAATGCAAGCACTGAGTGAGAAATTTCATTTTCTACCTTAAAATTTAGATCCTCATCTACATCTTTGCCGGCTAAATTTTCAAAAGATCCTTTGAAACGATAAGATCAAACGATCCTTTTGAGCCAAAAAAGCCTTTTTGATAGCTGTTTTCTGAAACTTTAAAGCCATTTACATCATTTAGCCTATCAACTATCCTTTGATAGTTCTCCTCGACCTTGTTTGAGGCAAAATAAACAGCGCCTGCGACGACCACGATAACTACGATTAGAGCAGATATCACCTTTTTCATGCTTTTCTCCTTTTTGTAATGTGTTGTAAAAACAACCAGATACCTAATAACAAGCCAACCATGGCAAGTGGCATGATATAGCCATGCTCGCCAAGATAATTGCTCACACTCATAAAATAATCCCCTGCTTTATAGCTAGCAAGACCTACGATCACTGCCCAAAGCACTGAAGAGATCGAAATTTATAACGCTAAATTTATAAAAAGAGTATTTTGTAAATCCAAGTGCGATAGGCACTAAAGTTTTGACGCCGTAGATAAATTTTTTGATAAATATTATCTTATCGCCATGCTTTTTTGCCAAAATTCCAGCGTAGGCAAGCTTTCTTTTGTGATTTTTCACATAAGGCATAAGCGAGCTTTTGTTAAACCTTGCGACGTAAAAGATCAAAGTATCGCCGATCGTGTTTGCCACGGCAGCGACGATTATGCTAAGAGTGATGTCCATTTTACCAGCAAAGCTTAATATCCCAGCGGCGATAAGTGCTACCATGCCACCACCAAGGCTATATAAAAATAGCACGATGTAGCCGTAAGTCGAGATTAAATTTATAATATCTTGCATCATTGCCCAAAAGTTTAGAAGCTGAAGATATTAGTTGCTCGTATGCATAGCCACTTTGTTTTAAAATTTCATCCTTTGCGCTAATCACTGCTCCGCCAAAGCTTGCTCCTGCGAAAAATCCATCATTTGCAGCGTATGCGTAGATGTCGCTTGAAAATTTAAAATCGCTTACTTTATTATAATTGCGCCCGATATCGCCAAATGCCACTGAAAGCTTCGTATCAAGCGTGATCTTGGCGTCTTTTATGTCGTAGATAATGCTATCTTTAAATATAAATAGCACAAGCGAGCTATCTTCGTAGCCAAGCTGGATGCCGATACTGCCGCCACTTATGCTAACTGGTAAAATTTCACTTGGCGAGTTGATGTTGCCAACGACCATGATGCCATCTCCGCCCATGCCACCGACCACAAAACCGACTTTTTTTACACTTGGAAAGATGATCGTCGCTTTTGACTGCTCGATGAGCTCTTTTATAGGGGCGTTTCTAGCGCCTCTCATCGTCGTTATAAACAAATTTGCCGAGTCTAGCACAAGCTCCTCGCTAGCAAAGCCAAGCGAGAAAAACATTATTAATGATAAAAGAAATTTCATATCTTGCCGTTATTTCGCAAAATCAACAGCACGAGTCTCTCTGATGACGCTTACTTTTATCTCACCAGGATACTGCACCTTGCTCTCGATCTCTTGAGCGATCTCTTTGCCACAAGCACTGCCTCATCGTCGTTTATAAGCTTAGCGTTTGCGATAACGCGGATCTCACGGCCAGCATTGATCGCATAAGCTTGTTTGATGCCCTCTTTGCTTTTTGCGATGTTTTCGATCTCTTCGACACGTTTTAAGAAGCTCTCAAGCACCTCGCGTCTTGCTCCTGGGCGAGCTGCGCTTAATGCGTCAGCTGCGCAAACAGCAGCACTTTCTATACTTGTCGCCTCTTCGTGTCCGTGGTGAGCATAGATCGCGTTGATGACGACTGGATGCTCTTTATAGCGTTTGCAAATTTCAGCTCCAAGATCGACGTGACTACCCTCGTACTCGTGAGTTAGCGCCTTGCCGATGTCGTGAAGTATGCCAGCTCTTTTTGCTAGCTTCTCATCTCCGCCACACTCAGCTGCGATGATGCCAGCAAGGTGAGCCACTTCGAGGCTGTGAGCAAGGGCATTTTGACCGTAGCTTGCTCTAAATTTAAGCTTGCCTATTAGTTTTACTATCTCTGGATGAATTTTATTTAGACCAAGGTCCATGACGATATTTTCGCCCTCTTCTTGTATGCTTTGCTCAAATTCTTCAGTTACTTTTTTGTGAAGATCTTCTATCCTTGCTGGCTGAATTCTGCCGTCCTCCACCAAAAGCTCGATCACTCTTGTTGCGATCGCACGTCTGTAAAGATTAAAGCTGCTTAAGATGATAGCATGCGGGGTATCATCGATGATGATATCAACGCCAAGCACCATTTCAAGGGTTTTTATGTTACGTCCCTCTTTGCCGATGATCCTACCTTTTAGCTCATCGTTTTTGATATTTACGACATTTATCAGACGCTCAGCCGCAAATTCTCCAGCAAATCTTGACGTAGCCTGCGCCAAGATATAATTAACCCTCTTTTTAGCCTCTCTTTTTGCCTCTTCTTCGTACTTTCTAACGATATGAGCGATGTCAGCGCGTGACTTCTCTTCGACCTTTTTAAGCACGACCTCTTTTGCCTCTTCCTCCGTTAAGCCAGCAGCGTGCTCAAGCACTCTTATCGCCTCTTCTACTTTGTTTTGATAAGTCGCTTTTAAATTTAAACCCTCTTCGTAAGCGACCTTTGCATCTTGCTTATCTTTTTCAAAAAGCTCTTTGCTCTCATTTAAAAGCTCTTGCTCATTTAGCAAAATTTTCTCTTTTTTGGTCAGCTCATCAAATTTACTTGCATACTCTTTTTGAAGCTTTGTCGTCTTGTCGTCGTACCTTTTTTTAGCTTCAAATTCAGCCTCTTGCACTGAAATTTTAGAGTTTTTAAGCGTTAGCTCAGCTTCATACTCGATGGCTTTTGCCTTTGCTTTTGCCTGCTCTAAAAATATGTTGTAGTTTGCATCATTTATCTTTTTGGCGTAGAGATACCCTGCTCCAACGCCCACCACACCGGCTCCTAAGCCTATTAAAACCTCTATCATTTATTCCTCTTTTTATATAATTTTTGCTTGGGGTTATATAAAAGTCTGCTACCGCATCGTGCGCCTGCGAGAGCACATCTTTGGTGTAGAAGTCTTTTACCTCTAAGAAAACTATCAGTTTTGGCTTAACGGGCAAAGTGTCAAAAAATCTATCGTAAAATCCTTTTCCGTGCCCTATCCTTGCCATAGCTCCATCAACCCCAATCGCTGGAACTACCGCCATATCAAGTTTAACATTATTCATTTTTTTGCCAGATGGCTGTCTGACATTAAATTTATAAGTTAGAAATGGCAGTCGCAATCTTACCATCTCTAAACTAAGACCTACCATAAAAGGGGCAAAAATTTCACATTTTTGTGATAATTTTCGTCTTATTTTAAGCACATCGACTTCGTAGTTAAGCGGTAGGTAAAAAAGTACCTTTTTAGAATTTGTATAATTTATCAAATTTAAAAGCGTTTTTACCGCCTTATAATGCGTGCATTTTGCTCTAAATTTAGTAAGCTTTATCAAATTTGCTCTTGCATTTTTTCTAAATTCGTTTTTTTCTAAATTAACGCTCATTTTATGCTCTTTCTTGTATAATCCTGAAACATTTTTCAAAAGGAAATTTATGACACTAAAACGCGCAATTATAACATCACTTTGTCTTTTTGCATTTTTCGGATGCGGCGACGACAAAAGCCAAAAGAGCGAGCAAAACAGTAGCGAGCCAGCTGTGCAAAGTAAAAATTTAGAAGAAAATGCCAGCAAAGATGAAAATTTAAGCAAAGATACACTCACTCCAAAAATGAATGAGAGCACACAAAGCGACGAAGTAAAAGAGATAAGCCTAAAACTGCTTAATGGCACAACTATGCAGATCACAAAAAGAAGCAACGGCTTTGACGTAAAAGATGGCAAAAAAGCGACACTTTATGTATTTTTCGCCACTTGGTGCCCACCTTGCAAGGCTGAGATCCCATCTTTAAACAACCTAAGTGAGAAATTTAAAAACGAGCTAAACATCGTTGCTGTCTTGCTTGAAGACAAGAGTGAGGACGAGGTTAAAGAATTTGCTCAAAAATATAAGATCAAATACGACATCGCAGTTGGCAAGGGAAATTTCTTATTTGAAAAGGCGATGGGCGGCATCAAAGGACTCCCAGCATCTGCACTCTTTAAAGCAAATGGCGACTACGCTCAAGGCTACATCGGTCTTGTGCCTGAAGAGATGCTTGAAACTGACATAAATAGGGCCATAAAATAATGCTTGAGTTTTTGAAAAGAGGCTTTGAAAAGACCTTTGGAGCGATAAGCTCAGCCAAAAAGTCAAAAAAGATCGACAAAGAGAGCTTGGAGGAAATTTTACTGAAGCTGACGTAGCTTACGAGATCGTGGAAGAAATTTTATACTACTTGCCGCCACAAGATGAAGTGAGTAGAGCCGATCTTAGACGCGTTATGAGTAGCTATTTTATCTACGAAAACGAGCGTGTGATCGAGCCTGACAAGCCATTTGTTGATCTCATCCTTGGTGTAAATGGCGCTGGCAAGACGACAACTATCGCAAAGCTAGCAAATTTATATAAAAATAACGGTAAAAGCGTCATTTTGGGCGCTTGTGATACATTTAGAGCTGGGGCGATCGAGCAGCTACGCCAGTGGTCAATCGGACTAAACGTGCCAATAGTCGCTACCCAGCAAGGGCATGATCCTTCAGCTGTTGCTTACGATACGATCAGCTCGGCCCTTGCAAAGGGCATCGACCGCGTCATCCTAGACACGGCTGGCAGGCTTCAAAACCAGACAAATTTAGCAAACGAGCTTGACAAGATCGTTCGTATTAGCAAAAAGGCCTATGAAAAGGCGCCTCACCGCAAGATCCTTATCCTTGATGGCACGCAGGGCAACGCTGGCGTCGCGCAGGCAAAGGCGTTTAATGAGATCGTCTCGCTTGATGGCGTCATCATCACAAAGCTTGATGGCACTGCAAAAGGCGGAGCGCTATTTGGCGTGGCAAGAGAGCTTGAGCTACCTATATTTTATATAGGCGTTGGCGAGAGCATGGACGATATCATCAAATTTAACCCAGACGAGTTTTAGACGAGCTGATGGACGCCATTTTTGAGTAGGGTAAAATTTCTTAGTAAAATTTGCTTTTTCGCTGCTCTTTTGGCGATTGATATTCTTGCATTTACTCCAAAAAGTCCTGCGATCATCGAAAATTCGTGGGACAAAGCAAATCATTTTTTAGCTTTTTCGTCCTTTATATACTGCTCTACCTTGGCTATGAGTTTAAAATTTTAAAAAATTTAGCCCTACTTTTAGCCTTTGGCGTGCAGATAGAACTCGTTCAGGCACTTTTACCAAACAGGAGCTTTAGCCTGCTTGACATCGTAGCAGACATGATCGGAGCGGGATTTGGAGTGATAGTAGTTGAAATTTTAAAAAGGATATATTATGGCAAAAGCAAAGCCAGTTTTTGAGTGTCAAGCCTGCGGTAATCAACAGGCAAAGTGGCTGGGCAAATGCCCACAATGTGGGGCTTGGGATAGCTTTGTCAAGCTTAGCCAGCAAGAGATAAAGATAAGTAAAGAGATAGCAAAAAGTAGTGGCACACCTAGCAAAGCCATAAGCATCGACGAAGTTGAAATTGGAAAATTTCACGAGATTTAGCACCAAAGATAGCGAGCTAGACCTTGTTCTTGGTGGTGGCGTGGTCGAGGGCTCACTTGTGCTTATAGGTGGTAGCCCAGGCATTGGCAAATCAACCCTGCTTCTAAAAATCGGCTCAAATTTCAGCAAAAGACGGCAAAAAAACGCTCTATGTAAGCGGCGAAGAGAGCCAAAGCCAGATAAAAATGAGAGCTGATAGGCTAAATGCTGTGGATAAAAATTTATACCTGCTAACTGAAATTTGCCTAGAAGATATCCTGCTAGAAGTGCAAAAGAGCGACTACAAGGTGCTAGTCATTGACTCCATACAAACACTTTATAGCCAAAATATAACCTCCGCTCCAGGCTCGATCACGCAGGTTCGCGAGATCACATTTGAGCTGATGAGGCTTGCAAAGAGCCAAAATATCTGCGTTTTCATCATCGGTCACATCACCAAAGAGGGCTCGATCGCAGGGCCAAGAGTGCTTGAACACATGGTCGATGTGGTGCTTTATTTCGAGGGTGACGCGAGCAGGGAGCTAAGAATTTTGCGTGGGTTTAAAAACCGCTTTGGCTCGACGAGCGAGGTTGGTATATTTGAGATGAGCCAGCACGGACTGGTGAGCGCAAATGAGGTCTCAAGCAAATTTTCACACGTGGCGGGGCGATGAGTGGCAGCGCGATCACTATCATAATGGAGGGCTCAAGGGCGCTTAGCATCGAAATTCAAGCACTTGTTTGCGAAAGCGCCTATCCAAAGCGAAGCTCGACTGGCTTTGAGAGAAACCGCCTAGATATGCTGCTAGCCCTACTTGAGCGAAAGCTTGAAATTCCACTTGGGCACTACGACGTCTTCATAAATGTTTCAGGTGGCGTTAAGATAAGCGAGACTGCGGCCGATCTAGCCGTCATCGCAGCAATAATCAGTAGCTTCAAAAACCGCCCCATCAGCAAAGACAGCGTCTTCATTGGTGAGCTAAGCCTAAACGGCGAGATAAGAGAAATTTTCAATCTCGATCAGCGTCTAAAAGAGGCAAAAACGCAGAAATTTAAAAACGCCATCATCCCAAACAAACCGCTTGACACGCAAGGTCTAAAGTGCTTTTACGCCAAAGATATCACGCAAGTGCTTGAGTGGATGTAGAGATAGTTTCGGTATGCTTTTTGCGCAAAATGACAGTGATCTACAAAGTCACAAAGAGATAATTTATGTTTTTGTGTCAAAAGATAAAAGATTTTTTAGCGAATATCAAAAAGAACTCACACGAAATTTACCACTTTATCCTAGCTTAGAGCTATTGCTTATCGATTTTTGCAGTCACTTAGAATAAAACTATTGTCAGCTCAAAGAGATGTTTTTGAGCTTATGGCTTTATTTGATTTAGTGTATTTATTGTGCTATTTTTTAATGCAATCTCATCAATTTCACCAGCATTTCTTAGTTCTTTAATTGGGCAATATTCTTCCACATCATAAAATAAACTTTGCATAACGTCATAATAATTATTAAAAAAACCGTCATCTTTATGCAATAACTTAAAGAATTGAGTTTGATAAGTGCTTGCATCTATTTTATCTTTGGCAAAATCTTTCATTAAAGTCAAAAAATTATTATAAATCACAAAACTACTCCTATTTATTGTATTTAATAACATCATTATACCGACCAATAAAAATCATTTTAATACCCTAAAATAAAACCAAACCATATAATGTGGCTACTTGATATATGATGAAATTTATATTTAGCAATACTTAACAATTATTACCTTTACGATCTCACAAGCCTCTACTTTTTCTCAATATATTGTATATTTAAATTTACCTCATCAACCACTTCTACCCCACTTGGACAAATTTTAGCAAGTGGGTTGTTATATTCTTGCTTGCATTTTTCGCACTTTATGACGCCTAGTTCTGCACTTACCTGTTCTGCGTTGTAGCAATGCGGACAAACTACGTAGCCATCTACTTGTGTATCTACTCCTATAGCTTTGATACTTGGATCTTGATAGTCGTTAAAGATTTTTCTAAACCACTTTTTTGAAAATTGATTTTGCACAATGTGACTAAATCGCTCACAGTATATTTTCTCTTCTTTTAAACAACCATCAACATAATTGCTCCAAAAATCCTGATAGTTTATAACACTCGGTGCCATGATTATTTCATTATTGTTGTGTCTTATAGTCCAGTCATTATCTATTTTGTCATCCACTATTTCAAATAAATCAGCGCTAAAATATGCTCCGTATTTATTATCATTACAAATGATCATATATGTGCAATTACACTCATTTTGCATATCTTTTATATTTATCTGAACTATCTCATATAAAATGTTTGGTCTCAAATATTTATTAAATTTTTCGTCCAAACATTTTACAATGGGACACAGCCTATCATTAACGTCTGCTTTTAGTCTTTACTTTCAAATTTTACCCTTTTAGGATCTGGTAATTTTATTACAAACCGCTACTATAATTTTAGACCAAACGCAAAAAATCATATGCATCTTTATTTATACCAATAATCTTTGCTGCTTCTTTTATCCTCTCAAAATCCTCATCAGACACTTTTATACCATATTCATATAATTGAACGCATAAATCCTCCAACACAACTCCATACTCACCGTGATCCATATTGATCATCTCATTTTTAATAAAATCTGGTATTTTCAAACTTATAAATTTTTCTTCATAGTTATTTAACAATTTAGACAAAATACTATGTATAAATTCTAAATTATTATCTTTTTTATCATTATTGTATCTTCCTATTTAATCAAAATAGCATAATTATTTATGTAAAAGCAACATCAACTTACTTTTCCATTTTGTAAATCTACAAAATATTCTAAGCCGTCCATACATTTTATAAACAACTGCTTTTCTATGATTTTGTAATCACATATAATATCTTTAAAATATGCCTCCCATATTTGTATGGTGCCGATGTAACATATCACACCACATTCACATATAACAAATACATATTCGCTTTCATTTTCAGTAAGAATTTCATAAAACAAAAAAGATAATTTGCTATTAAAAACTATACTTTCCTTTTCTATATCGAAACAAATAAAATTTTGGCTAGCACCTATGTAAAGTAAATTTTGTTTTGAGTTAAAACTTATTTGTGGCTTAATCCCATAATCACAACAAGCTATGCCATAAACCTTATGTGCAAATTTAATATATAAAAAGTGATTGTATGGATCATCGCCACAATATATAATATTGTCGCCAACATTCTCTTTTAAACTTTCCAATGTTTCTAAAAAGCGAGTTGTAATAAACATAGTATCATTTACCTCTTTTTATAATTACAGTAATTAGTCTATTTTCATCCAAAGCAAATTCTAGTTTTATATCAGGCAATATTTTAAAACTTCTTTTTCAAATATATCTATAAGTCTTTGTATATTATTGATAAATTTTCACCTTGCCTTCATGCATCTCCATCAGCAAGACATCGTAAATAGTTTCCTTTTTAAGCTTATCAAATGCACTTAGCTCGCGAAGTTCAAGCGATGAAATACCAATTTTTGATTTTAGTTTTACTTTCATTTTTTACCAAATTTATTTTTATATTCCAAATCATGGCACGCTTTTAATAACACTAGCGTTAAAAATTTCTATAGCTATTCTTACCTATATTTATTTATAACAATAATGTATTATATTTATCATCTCATTTTTAAAAAAAATTATGTTATTAAAATTATTTTGATTTTTATCTACGTTATGTTCTAAAAACTTCAAATACAGATAAATTTCACACTATCATCACTGCAGCTACGGCAAATCCGCCGTCGTGAGTTATGCTAAGGCTTGCTTCTTTGATATTAAAGCTTGTATAAATTCTGGGCTAAATTTTATCTTCGGTGCGTTTCTTGCGTCTTTGCTAAGCACAATATCTAAAAAACCACACTCCTTGCTGATGCCCACACCAAGGGCTTTGCTAGCTGCTTCTTTGGCCGCCCAAAATCCAGCCAAAGTCGCATCATTTTTTGCTAGCGCGATCTCGCTATCACTTAAAAATCTCTTTAAAAAAGCTCGCCGTGACGAGCCTTAAGTCTTGAAATTCTATCTATCTTAACGATATCGATGCCTATCATTGCACCACGAAATCAGTAAAAAATATGTTTTTGATGTAGCCATCATTTAGCACTTCATTTAGCTTGCCGACGATCTCGTCTTTTAGCCTATCCTTGCCCTTTGCAGTGCTTACTTCTTCGTAAGTTTTAGAAGAGAGTGTTCTTATGATGATATCTCTTAAAAGTGCCTTTTTCTTATCAAGCTCGGCAGTTAGTAGCTCGTCGCTTTGCTCTAGATCGATCTTAGTTTTAAGAAATCTCGAGCCATTTTCACTAAGTAAATTTACGACAAACTGATCAAGCGGATATATAGGTCCCATGTTCGAATAGTCGTTGCCACCGCGTTTTGCTTTGTTTTGAGCGGGTGCTGGTTGAGTTTGAGTCTGAGCTGGTGTTTGCGCCATATTTGCCTCTTTTGGCTCGTCAGAACTAAGCATCAAAAACGCCACTAGCCCTCCGATAACTAGCAATAAAACAAATATCGCGATGATGATTATCATCAAAGCGCCATTGCCACCTTTTTTTGCTTTTTTCTCTTCAACTTCTTCAGCCATCTTTCCTCCTTTAAGTTTTGGCTATAATTATACAAAAAATTCACAAAAATGAGAAAAGATGATACATAAAACCAACGCCGCTAGGCTTTTAGACAAGCTAAAAATAGAGTATGAGATACTTGAATACGAAGTCGATCTAAACGATCTTTCAGCCGTTCACGTAGCAGCTAGCACCAAGCAAGATATAAAGCAAATTTACAAGACGATCGTCTGCCAGTGCGAGCCTAAAATTTTGTCGTTGCTTGCTTGCAAGGCGATCTGAAGCTTGACCTAAAAGCACTTGCTCATGCGTGCGGTGCCAAACGCTGCGAGCTTATAAATTTAAAAGAGCTAGAAAAGATCACCGGCTACATTAGAGGTGGCTGCTCGCCACTTGCTATGAAAAAGCACTTTGCCACATTTATCGATGAGCGAGCAAAAGAGCAAGAGTATGTGCTAGTAAGCGCAGGCGTGAGAGGCAAGCAGATCAAGATAGCGCCAAATGACCTTTTAAAAGCTTGCGAAGCCAAATTTGCGCCTATCGCTAGGCTAGCTCTTTAAAAACTCTATAAATTTAAACTTTTCGCCCAAAAACTCAGGAGAAAGTAGAAATTTCGCCTGTTTGGCTACATTTTCATAGGCTTGCTTGCTGCCTTTTCAAGCACCAAAGATAAAATTTCATCCACGCCAAGGTCGCAAACTAAAGCATCATTTTGTTTTTTAAATTTAAGCATCAAAAAGCCAGCCTCGCAAAAAGCGGCCTTGACCTGCTTAAAACAAAGGCTATAAGTTAGATCTGAGCTTTTAAAATATGGCGCAAGGTTTGAAATTTCAAACAAAGAAAAAACTTGATGATTTTTAAAAACTCTTAGGCTAAATTGATTTTTTGGCTCAAATTCTCCGTAGTCAAAGCTTAAAAATCTCACCTTTTTTGCCGCATTTGCAAGCTGGAGCGCAAATTTAGCATAACTTGTTGATATCTCGCCCTTTTTTATGCCAAATTTCTTTGCAAGGGCTAGTAAATTTTGATCCGCCTTTTGCCAGTGAAATTTTAGATCACTATCCACAAAAAGCATATTACCTGCCTCTATCACCTCGCAGCTAAATGCGTCAAGCAGCTCATTTGATATGACAAAAATTTCATCAAACGAGCACTCGCCCAAATTTTCATAGTGTTTTATTTTTACCTCGTCACCAAAGCGTTTTTTAAATGTCTCAAGCTGTTTTTTGCGTAAAATTTCATGAGGTTCGATGATGATAAACTCTAAATTTGACAAAATTTCTGGCTCAAGCGTAAAGACACCTTGCGCAAAGTCAGCCAGCATATCGCCCGAGTTTGCACCGATCTCTACGACCTTGCAGCATCTAGAAATTTCGCCATTTTTAAGTAGCTTTATAAAGTAGTTTGCAAGGCAAGCACCAAAGAGGTAGCCAACGCTTACATTTGTGTAAAAATCACCTTTTTGCCGATATTCACGCCAAATTTATAGTAGTTTTCATTGACCCAGATATCAAAAAACTCGCTAAATTTCATAGATCAGGCAGCTTCCAGCCTCTATAAAACGCAAACATCCTGACCGTGATGCCAGCAGCTAGCAAGAGCATGGTAAAAAATATGTTGGTAAGGCCTAGATGATATAGGATAAAGTAGGCAAGCCCCACGCCAAGGCTTATCGTGCCGTAAAGTCCGGTGCGCAAAAACCATGGGACTTCATTTAGCAAGATATCTCTTAAAATGCCGCCGCCAACGCCGTTAAAAAAGGCGATCATCATGACGCCAAAGATGTTATAACTATACTCAATGGCAACCATCGCTCCAACGATAGAAAAGCAGATAACATCGATCGCATCGGCAAAGATAAAGACAAATTTCTTCTCCAAACCATCTCTTTTTATATGTAAATTTGTGATCCTAGATACGACAAGCATAAAGATGACGACGCTTACTGGCATGTAGTGAGTGAATGAATAAACTGCCCTGCCAACTAGCATATCACGCACGATACCGCCTCCAAGTGCGGTCAAAAATGCAGACAAAAAGACGCCCAGCCAGTCACACTCTCTTTTACTGCAAACAAAAAGCCACTAAGCGCAGCTGATGCGATACCGACGTATTCGACAAAAAGTATTAAGCTCATATTTTTTCCTTAAAAATGGGCATTTTATAATGAAATCTCAGTAAAATTTCATTAATAAAATTTTTAAATAATAGTTTATTTTAGGCTATAATAACAAAAATTTTAAATAAGGAAATTTGATGAAAAAAATTCTAACTTTGCTCTTTTTGATCGGCTCATTTTTTGCGTTAAATTTAAACGCTGACGTGATCCAAAATCAAAAATTAAAAAATGCGATAAACATTTTAAACGCTTTTGGCACTAGAAATTTAAAACCAAATACCAAATTTACAGGCATCAAAGCCATCGCTATCATCCCAGATGTGACAAAAGCAGGTGCGATCATCACTGGTTCAAAAGGCAAAGGCGTATTTATCGCTAAAAACGACGATGGCGAGTGGTCAAGCCCATTTTTTGTAAATTACACATCTGGTAGCATCGGCCTTCAGCTAGGATATAGCTCGGCTGATATGATCATCTTGTTTAAAAACTCAGAAGCCTACGCAAGCTTATTTAACGCAAAAGATACGATCAGTCTAAAAGCAGAGGCAACTGGCGGCGTTGGTAACGAAGTGGCGATAGCTAGTGATTTGCCTGAAATTTCAGCATTTGTCGAGGAGCGTGGCAAGACTAGCGGAGCTTTTGTTGGTGTTAGTCTAGATGTGGCAAGACTTAAGATAAACGCACAAGACACAAACGACTACTACGATAGAATGTATGAATTTGAAGATATCTACAACAATAGCCCAAAAGCTAGCAAATACACAATCAAATTTAAAGAGATAATCTCAAAATACTTCTTATAACAACCTCACATCTTGGCTCTTTTAAAAGAGTCAAGCTCTTTTTAGCATTTTAAAGATTTTTGAAATTTCAGTTTATAAATTAGCAAGATTATGGCTTAGCCTTTTGCTAAACCATAAATAGTGATACAAAGCGTTTTTTAGGGATTGGAGAAAATTGAGTCATATATTCAAACGCCTCTTCGTAGTCGCCGTCTGTATATTGCGCGACTTGCTCGATAAGCTCATAAAGCTCTTCGTCATCCATCGAGTCAAAGCTGCCTCTATTTTCCAAAACCTCTAACAAAACGGCGTCTAATTCTAGCTCGTCGTAAGTCATTTCGTTCCTTAATTCTGATTTAAAAAATGCGAAACTATACCAAAAGAAGCTTATAAAATACTTTACTTTAAATTCGTAAGAAATTTTATGCATTTTTTAGTAGCAAAGTTGTAAAATCTTTACTTTCATTATCAATTTGATAGGGATTTTGTGGAAGACTTTGAACTATTTTACAAGCATTTTAACGAGTTTTTAAAAGCTTTTGGTCAAAAAGGCTCTGAGATAAAAGAGCAAATTTTGCGTGTGCTTTTTGCTAGCAAGGCGCATCTAAATGCTCAAGAAATTTGCCAAAAAATTTATGAAACTTACAAAAATGAAATTTCAATGACTTCGATATATACCTTTTTAAATTTTCTTGAAGAGCACCATCTGGCAAATAGTTTTGAGCAAAATGGTGTTAAAAATTACGAGCTAAATTTAAAATCCTCTCACGATCACTTGATATGTGAAATTTGTGGCAAAGTGGTTGATTTTGAAGATGATATGATAGAGCAAAGACAAGATCAAATTTGTAGCCAAAGATCATTTAGTGCAGAGTCTCACAAGATGATACTTTATGGAATTTGCAGTGATTGTCAAGCAAAAAATGGGATTTAAATTTATCATTTCGTTTTACTTTTTGATAATGAAAGACAAAAAAATTTCAGATTTGTTTAAGCTACATAATAGATAATACGCCATCAATATAAAAGGAAAATAAAAGGAAACAAATGGATATAAAAACACAAACTTTAGCACAAGTTGCAAGCTATTTTTCGATGATAGCTCACACAAATGGCAGACTAAGAGTAAGAGTTAGCCCAAAGATAAAAGAGCTAAGCAGTAGCGTAAATTTAGCCAGTTTAGATGACATGATAGCTCAGATAAATGGCATAAAAAATGTTAAATTTAACAAGCTAATCGGCTCTGTAACGATCGAATACGATCATGAAATTTTCCCTAAAAATCTCTGGGAGGATCTCTTAAAAGGGCAAAATTTAGAAGAAATTTCAGCTAAAGTAAATGAAGTAGCAAGAGAAGTAAAATATGCTTAACGAGCTTTTAAACGCCTCTTATACGAGCGAAAAAAACGCACTTAGGCTATATGAAGGTCTAGCTTCATTTGGCGAAGTATTTGATCAAATCGCAAGCGTGAGAAAAAATGCTATCGTCTTGATAGAAAAATTTGCAAGTGCGCATGAGTATGAGCTTGTTTGCGAAAATGAAGCTATATTTTTGCCAGCAAAAAATAAAGAAGATGCGCTAATAGAGGCACTAAACTATGAAAATGAGCTAAACAAAATGTATGAAAAATTTTGTGAAAGCTTAGATGATGAAGAGCTAAAAGATCTATTTTTTAGACTTTGGGCTACTTCAAATAACGAATATATCGCCTCTTTAAAGCACTGCTTAAAAGAAATTTATAGTGGAGCTGGAGTAAAAAATGAGCTAAATTTAAATGAAATTTCGCAAAATTTTGAGCAAAATGGCATAACAAACATTTTAGAAAGCTATCAAAATGACTTTAATGAGATAACTAAAAGCTTGCAAAATATCGCAAGTGGCAAGGCTGATAAAAGCGAGTTGGCAAAGATCACAAACAACCCAAATTTCTCGTTTTTTAGCGGGCTTGCGCTTGGGGCATTAGGCATTTCAGTAGTTAGCAAAAATTTTAATAAGGATGAAGAAGATGAATAATTTACAAAATCAAACAAAGAAAGGATTTAAAATGGCATTACCATTTTTAGCAGGTTTAGCAGTAGGCGGTTTAGCAGTAGTTGCTTGGAGTAAAAGAGATAAGATCAAAGAGTGCGCCAAAGATGGCCTAGATAAAGGCAAAGAGGCTGCAAAAGATCTTTATAAAAAAGGCAAAAACGTCGCAAAAGACGCAAAAGACTTCATGGTCAAAGAAGAGAAAAAAGCAAAACGTGGCATTAAAAAAGTAGAAAAAGAGGCTGAAAAAGTGGTTAAAAAAACAAGAAAACCACGTGCTAAAAAGCCAGCAGCTCCAAAAGCTATCACACCAAACGATATAGCTTAAGGATAGATAATGCAAGAAAATAGTCTTTTTACACTTTCAAACACAAGACTTCCATTTGATCACTTCATCAGTGGAGCCTTGATCGCTGGTATGGGTGCGGCTGCGCTTGGCTTTAGCGACTATCTAAACAACAGAGCAACTAAAAAAGATGTCGCTAAAAAGATAGCAAAATACGCCGTAACTGGTGGTTTTGTAGGTGCTGTTGGCATTCACGCTTCAAATTTAATAGCACAAAAAAAATATCTAAACGCAGCAGCTTTTACTGCAGCTGGCATCGGCGGTCTTTTGATAGCTGAAGAACTAATAAAATTGGAGAGTAAATAATGAATAACCCTTATATCAATGAAGAAAACGCAAACGAAGTAGCAGCAAATGACGCAGCAGCAACTCAGCCAAGTGCGGTTGATAATGCGATAAACAATGCAGCTCAAAATTTACCATTTGTACCTGAAAATTTTAACGCAGCTGGCTTTGTAAAAGGCCTACTTCTAGGCGGCATAGCAGCTTATGTGCTAACTAATCCAAAAGCACAAGAGTGCGTATTTAAAGCGATCATCAAAGGTGGCGAGCTAATAAACGCTGGCATAGAAGAACTAAAAGAGCGTTTTGAAGATGTCAAAGCAGAACTTGACTCACAAAAATAAGGTCACTCTAGCTCACAAGAGCAAAAATAGAGCGAGGTTTATTTGCGAGAGCCTAAACGCTAGAAGCGATGTCAGCGCCATCGAGGCTGCGATCTCAGAGCGAACCGATGCAAAAAGCGTGCGTGTAAATAAATACGCAAAAAGCATCGTTGTCGAGTTTGATAAGAGCTATGAGAAAATTTTAGATTTTATAAAAAGCTATGATTTTCCAACCAAGCCAAAAGATGAGAGCCTGCCTAGCAAAGCAAATATCTACAAAGCTGCTGCTGCACTTGGTGTAACGCCATTTATGAGTAATAAAACTCTAAAATCAGCCGTGACTCTTTACGCCACAGCTCCAAATTTAATAGAAGGTGCAAAAGAGCTAAGGCACGAGGGCATCACCTCAAAAGTGCTCGAGGCAACTGCTATTGGCACAAGCCTTGCAATGGGCGATCATTTGGCTGCAAATAGCACAAATTTGATGATAAATATCGGCGAATACATGGAAGAAAGTGCTAGCCACAGAAGCGATGATCTCATCAAAGAGCTAGCCAAACCAAACATCGAAGAGGTCTGGGTCGAGCGAAATTCAAACGGCGAAAAGACGCTTGAAAAGGTAAAAACCGAAAATTTAAAAAAAGGCGACATCGTAGTAGTCGGAGCTGGCGAGACGATAGGCGTTGATGGCTACATCGTCGAGGGTAATGCTGACGTCAATCAAGTCTCAATGACTGGAGAAGCAGAACCCGTGGCAAAAGCTAGAGGCGACCGTGTCATAAGTGGCACTGTTGTCGATGAAGGCAGGATCAAAATTTGGGCTGAAAACGTAGGTAGCGACACCGCAACCGCAAGGATCAAAGAGTACATCCAAACTTCACTTAATGAAAAATCAGCCATCGGCGTAAAAGCTCTAAAACTAGCTGATAAACTAGTGCCAGTCACACTCTCTCTTGCTGGGCTTTCGTATGTTATAAATAAAAATATGAACAGCGTTGCAAGCGTGCTTCAAGCTGACTACTCTTGCGCGCTTAAGCTTGCTACGCCAGTTGCGTTTAAGTCAAGCATCTCAAAAGCTGGTAGAAACGGCATCCTCATAAAAGGCGCAAAGGCGATCGAGGCTCTAAGCTCGGTTGATACATTTGTCTTTGACAAAACCGGCACTCTAACTCACGGACGCCTAAGTGTGGTTGAAATTTACTCTTTTAAAGATGGATTTTCAGAGGCTGATATCTAAAATTTAACCGCAAGTGCCGAGGAGCACTACTTCCACCCAGTAGCTGAAGCGATAGTTGAGGCTGCAAACAAGCGTGGATTTAGCCACATTCACCACGACGAGGTTGAATTTATCGTAGCTCACGGTGTAAAAACAGCGATGCACGGCAAAGAGGTCGTTATCGGCAGTAGGCACTTTTTAGAAGATGATGAGATGATAAGCTTTAAAGCTCACGAAGCGCTTATAAATAAGGCTTTGCAAAGCGGGCTAACCCTACTTTACGTAGGATACGACAAAGAGCTTGTTGGTGTGATCGCTATGAAAGATGATATGAGAGCAAACGCTAAAGATATGGTGGAAAAACTACGAAATCTTGGCGTAAAAGAGATAGTTATGCTAAGTGGCGACATCAAGAGCAAGGCTGAAGAGGTAGCACGTGAGCTAGGGCTTGATAGGGTCTATGCTGAGTGCTTACCAACGGACAAAGCAGCGATCATCGAAGAGCTAAAAAATGAAGGCAAAAAGGTCGCTTTTGTGGGTGATGGCATAAATGATGCGCCAAGCTTAACAAAAGCAAATGTTGGCATAAGTATGCACAAAGGTGCTGATATCGCTAAAGCAACGGCTGATATAAGCCTTTTAAAAGATGACATCATGAGCGTTGCGCTTGCAAAAGAGCTCGCAAATAAGACGATGAAGCTAATAAGCTCGAAATTTCCGCTCAACCGTTGGCGTAAATACAGCCATACTAAGTGCCGCAACGCTTGGCATGCTAAATCCAATAGCAACTGCCATGCTTCACAATGGCACGACGATCTGGCTTCTGCTCAACTCAATGAAGGGCGTGAAGATCAAGTCAAAATAAATTTGAAAGGATAGATGGTGTTTGAGAATTTCTTAAACTTTTTAAACGGCAAAATGGATGTAGCCAACGACTTTTTATATGGATATTTTTTGGTTATCATCCTTGTAGCTTCAGGAATTTACTTTAGCTACCTTACCCGTTTTGTGCAGTTTAGGATGTTTTTTGAAGCTTGCAGAGTTCTGGTAGAGAAAAAGGATAAGTATAACAAGCACCATCTAACGCCGTTTCAAGCGCTGATGATCTCGACTGCTTCGCGCGTTGGTATCGGCAACATCGCCGGAATTTCAGCTGCCATCGTCGCAGGTGGTCCAGGAGCACTTTTTTGGATGTGTTTGATGGCGTTTTTAGGCTCAGCTTCAGCCTTTATCGAGAGCACTTTGGCTCAAATTTATAAAACTAAAGATGTCTTTGGCTTTAAAGGCGGACCGGCTTACTACATCAAAAACGGGCTTGGCATAAAGTGGCTTGGCTCTTTGTTTGCCATCATCCTTATCATTACCTATGCTTATGGCTTTAACGGACTTCAAAGCTACACCATGACCTCTGCTTTTGAAATTTACCTACGACAAAGCAGGCAGCAACATCACCTTTGCGCAAAGTGGCTTACCTATTGGCATCGGACTTATCCTTACAGCATTTACGGCTGTGATGTTTTTTAGCAAGAGCCACATCATCGGCAAAGTTAGCTCATATATCGTGCCTTTCATGGCGCTTACTTACATCTTGCTAGCTATCATCGCGATCGTTTTAAATTTCAAAGAAATTCCAGCCGTTATCAAGATGATCATAGAAAGCGCCTTTGATTTTAAAGCGATCTTTGGCGGATTTGCTGGAAGCGTGATCGTGATAGGCATAAAAAGAGGACTTTCTCAAACGAAGCTGGCATGGGCTCAGCGCCAAATGCGGCGGCTGCGGCGCACACAAGTCACCCAGTCAAACAAGGGCTAGTGCAAGCAATGGCGGTCTTTATCGATATGACGATATGCATCGCCTCTGGCATGATCGTGCTTTTTTCTCAAGCATATCTTACAAAACAAACTGGCGTAAGTGGCGAAGTGCTAACTGCCCTACCTCTTGTTCAAGCGGCGATGAAAGAGTATTTTGGCGACTTTGGGCTACACTTTACGACCCTTGCAGTAGTGCTATTTGCCATCACATCGCTCATCGGCAACTACTACTACGCACAGGCAAATATGAAATTTCTAACAAAAAGCAAAAATTTAACGCTAGCATTTAAGATCACAGCAGTGATTATGATATTTATAGGCGCTCAGATGAACTTAAAACTAGCTTGGAATATCGCTGATATCACGATGGCAGCTATGGCTACGATAAATATCATCGCTATTTTCTTGCTATCAAAAGTGGTGATAATAGCGATAAAAGACTACGAAGCTCAAAGAAAAGCTGGTAAAAATCCAAATTTGACCCAGAGAGTCTAGGCATCAAAAATACAAGCTGCTGGAGCAAAAACTAAAGGAGAAAATTTGGGAAAAGATATAAAGATAAGCGGCAAACTACTAGACCTAAACACCCATAGACAAGTAGCAAAGGTCGGCATGAGCGTCACTTTGGCATCTGTTTGCCTAAGCGCACTTTTTATGAAAAATAGATCTGTTAAAAAATTCCACGTAGTTTCTGGCATCGCATTTACATGCTTTGCGCTTTACCACGCTGGACTTTACGACAACGGCATCTTTAAAAAGATGATCGTAAAAGCAAAAACCGCTTCAAAAAAGGCGTAAAATGAGACTAAGCGACGCTGAAATTTTAGACTACATAAACGAGGACCTACCCTACTTTGACCTCACAACGTCGCTTCAAGATATCGATAAAAAAGCCTCGCTTGAAATTTACTCGCGTGATGAAATTTGCGTTAGCTGCGTAGATGTGGCAGCAAGCATAGCAAGGCTACTTGGCTGCGAGAGCGAAATTTTTGTCAAAAACTCTCAAATTTGCAAGGCTGGCGATGTGATCATAAAAATTTATGGCAGCTACGAAGATGTGCATAAGGCTTGGAAACTGGCCCAAGTCGCACTAGAATATGCTAGCGCCATCGCAACCTACACAAACAAAATGGTAAAAGCTGCAAAAAGCGTCAATGAAAAATGCGAAGTCTTAGCAACCAGAAAGAGCTTCCCATTTGCAAAGAAATTTTCGTGTAAAAGCCGTGCTTGAAGGCGGTGGCGGTATGCACAGACTTGGACTTAGCGACAGCGTTCTTTTCTTTAAAAACCACATAAAAGCCTATGCTAGCTTTGATGAATTTATCTCACATTTGCCAGAATTTAAAGCCAAAATGGTCGAGCGAAAGATCTGCGTCGAGGCTGAAAATTTAGATGAAGCAAGCAAGCTTTTGAAAGCAAAATGCGACGTCGTGCAGTGTGATAAATTTAGCCCAGAGCTTATCAAAAACGTGCTAGCCTTAAGAGATGAAATTTCACCAAATACTATGATACTAGCAGCTGGCGGCGTAAATTTATCAAACGCAAAAGATTATGCAAATGCCGATGCGATAGTAACTTCTGCAATGTACTCAAAAGGTGTTGCTGACATCAGCGCAAGACTTGAAATTTTGTAAAATTTTACAAATAAAAATACATATAATTTATATATCAAATAATAAATATCTCTAATTCTGCTAAGTGTTTTAGTAAGCGTCTATCAAATTTTAAAATTTCATGAACTAGTAATTTCGGCTCTAAAATTTGAGCTAAGCTGTAAGCGAAGCCAAATTTTAGTAGTCAATTCTTGCGAGTGAATGGAATTTTAAAATTTGCAAAATAGATTTTTAAAATTTAAAGTTTTATTTCTTTGTTAAGGGGAAGAGGCTTGAATTACGCTCTGCTTGCAGTTGCGAGGTTGCGAAGCAAAGAAGCTTCCTTCCCCTTAACAATCCCCTAATCCCGACAACGTTAGATGTGCATGCTCCAGCGCTTCGCACTGCATGCGTTTTATTGAAATTCTAGGTAAATTTTAAAATTTATGAGCGAGTATATCACGCTTCTAAATTTAGTGGCAAATATTTATGAGCCCTAAATTTAGTAAGCTGCTAAGGCGAGTGAGTAAGATTTTAAAATTTGTTTTGCGATATAAATTTATTCAAAAGGGAGACAAGGGGACTTGAATTACGAGGCCGTCCCCTTATCCCCCTTTTAAATCCCCAAACCCCTCGCACGTTCAAAGTGGCATGCAATTGTGCTAAAGCACTGCATGCATTTTTGTTTAAGCTTTTTGATTATTAAATTTAAAGCAGTTGGATAAAAATTAAATTTAAAAAATACAAATTCCAACCCAGCTTAAACTAGGTTGGGGTTTATTGAGTGGTTTTTCATTAAACAAATTTAAGTTTGTTTAAAACTCTAAAGAAAGAAGTTTAAAACCTCTTCTTCCTAACATCCTCTACTATAGCTTTAGCCATCTCATCTACTTCTGATGTTACTTCATTGGCTTGGTTTGCAATTACAACGTTTTCTTTTGTTAGATTATCTATTTGAGCAACTGATTGATTTATCATGTTTATTCCTTCACTTTGCTCTTTGATTGATTCACTCATCTCATTTATTGATTGAGCTAATACATTTGTATTTGCTTCTATTTCACCAAGTGATTTTTGAGTACGTTCAGCTAGTTTTCTAACTTCATCAGCAACAACAGCAAATCCTCTACCATGTTCTCCTGCACGTGCAGCTTCTATTGCAGCATTAAGAGCAAGTAAATTTGTTTGATCTGCTATATCTCTAATGATAGTTATGATGTTTTTGATCTCATCACTTTGTCTTATAACATCAGCTGTCTTTTGAGATATGGCATTCATTGAGCTAGACATTTGCTCAACTGCAGCAGCTGATTCTTGTAAGCTATTTGCTTGAGTGTTTGCTGAGCTTGCTACTTTAGAAACTGAGCTTGCTAGAAGTTTAGCTTTTTCTTCTAGTACTTGAGCTTGGTTTAGGTTGTCATTTAGCATTTTAGATATTTCAATGCCTAGAGAGTTTATACCACTTGCTATCTTACCATCATCATCAAGTCTTTTTGTAAAGTCTTGGTTTTTATAAGTGTTTAGTAGATCAAGTACATCTTTGCCGTTACTTGAGATTGCATTTTTAAGAGCAAGTTGTAGATCTTTAAATGTGCTTTTTAGTTGATTTAGAGCTGGGTTATTTGTATCAGCTTCTAAGCTTGCTTCATAGTTGCCATCTTTTATCTCATTTACAAAGGTGTTGGCTTTTTGGATGAAGGTGTTCTCATGCTCTTTTGCCGTCTGGATAACCTCTATATTTTCATTTATAAGTGATGACATGATGCAAATTTCATCTTTGCCTTTTAAGCTTAGAAGTTTGGCAGAATTTGTCTTGTTATTTAGATATAAGAAAAACTCGCTTAGCCCGCCCTTTATGCTATCGATACCTGAGATGATATTTTTACCGACAAAAAATGAAACCAAAACAAGCAATAGTATAAAACAGGCAAGCAAAATAACCATAGAAACAGCTAAGTTGCCAGCTTCGCTCATATCTTGTAAAGCTTTATCTTTCATATCATTTAACAAATAAAGCTCATAGCTTCTAAAGCTATCGATCAAATTTGTGATGCTTTGAAACCAACTAGCCGCTTCGATCTTGCCAGCTGTCTCATCTGGAGTAGCGATAGCACTTTTGATGATATCATCTATCTTTTGAAACTCATCACTTTGCAAGATCTCTTTTGCAAGCTATCTGCGTATGTGCCTGCGTTAAATTTCACGTAGTCATTTAAGAGATTTTTAATATTTGCGTTAAATGAAACTAAATTTACGTATGTATTTTTATCGATGTTATGTTTTATAAAGGCAGCATTTAGCACCGCCCTTGTGATACCAAAATACTCTTTGATCTTTGAAATGCTAAAATTCTAGCCAAGTTATCTTTCATATCAGGCTCAGAGCTGCTTGCGAGGGAATTTTCAAATATAAGTGTATTTTCGATCATATCGTGAAATTTAGGAGCTATGAGAGCAAAACTTTCTTTGTTATCTACTTTTGCTCTTATGCTATTAAGCTCACGTGAGAGTTCATCTTTGTTAGAAAGTTTAGACAAAACGCCATCAACTTTAGCTCTTTGCTCTTTTAAATTTTTATCAGCGTCTTTGCCATTAGCTATAAAGCCTGCGCTATAACCGCGCTCTTTTTGAAGTTCATGGATAAATTCACTTTGTTTTATGATGTCTTCGGCTGTATTAAGGCTTGATACAGCTTGGCTTCTAGTCTTAAAAACGCCATTTAAAATATAAATACTTGTTACACTTAAACAAATAAGACTTAAAATTACAATTAGTAGGATCTTTATTTTTATACTTAAATTATTCATTTTTCATTCCTTTGCATTACAAGATACGTTATATTGGCTGTTTCTCCTAAAAACAAGGCGGATTTTATTACTTTAATAATTAAATATAACTTGAAAATATAAATTACATTTAAGCAACAATGAAATTTACTTTACAAAACAAATGCCATATTTTAGGCGATTTAAGAAAAATTTAATTACAAATAAATAATATTAATTAATAAAAAATATTTAAATTTTCTCTAAAATTTACAAAAATGAATAGATAAATTTGAAAAAGTAGTTAAAGATATTTTATAAGCAAAGATAAATTTAAGCAGGAGATCACTCCCCTGCTTTGAAATTATTTAGAAAATTTTGGCTCAGAAAACGCTGTAAGTTTTGGTGCTTCATCGCCTTGATATTTTCTGATATTTACAAGAGCTGTGTGGCTGATGTTGCCGTTTGCTAGCTTACTTGTTGGGATATCTATGGTTAGCACGTTTGCAGAGCCGTTTTTGCAGATGCCACTATCAAAGCCGTCATACCAAGCGCCCTCAGCTAGTTTTACAACGCCCTCTTTGATGTTTTTAGTCACATATGCGCCCGCTAGTACCTCGCCTCGAGCGTTAAAGACACACACCAAATCGCCAGTTTTTACACCAAGCTCTTTTGCATCATTTTCGTTTATCCACACTGGCTCGCGGTTAGCGATAGCATACTTGTCACGAAGTGAAGTTTGGCTTAGCTGTGAGTGCAAGCGGTCAGTTGGGTGAGCGCTTATCATGTGGTATTTTGCAGGTTTGTCTTTCATGCCTAGCCACTCGATCGGCTCAAACCAAGTTGGGTGCGCCTTGCAGTCATCATAGCCCATTTTCTCGATCGTATCTGAGTAAATTTCGATAAGACCGCTAGGTGTTCCAAGAGCGTTTAGCACAGGATCTTCTCTAAATTCGCCAAGTCTTACCCAGTTATCACTATCTTGAGATGAAGCAAATGTGACTGGTTTGTTTTCATTCCAAAACTCTTCAAATGGCTTCATATCGCTTGCAAGCTCAGGGACCGCTTTTACTTGAGCGTAGGCTGCGTCATAGTACTCTTTGATCCAGTCAAACTCATCTTTGCCGTTATCTGTGTAGGCGATGGCTAAATTTTTAGCATAAGCCTTGCAAAGATCAGTGAAAATTTGATAGTCATCTTTTGCTTCGCGGTATTTTTCAACGACTTGTTTCATCGGCACGATGTTCATGTTTGAGTAATCACCAGTCATCGTGATATCGTTTCTCTCATACTCTGTTGTGACTGGAAAGACGATATCAGCCATCTTTGCTGTCGGTGTCCAATAAGCCTCATGAACGACAACGGTTCTAGGCTTTCTCCACGCTTTTAAATTTGTATTAGTATCTTGGTGATGCACAAGCGGGTTGCCGCCGACCCAGTAGATAAAGTCGATGTCTGGGTAGGTGATCTTTTTACCGTCGTGATCGATCACTTTGCCAGGGTGAAGCAACGCATCAGCGATACGAGCTACTGGGAAAGCGTAGTCAGTTGCTTTTTGTAGCCAGCTTTGACCTGTGCCTGCTACTGCGGCTGCTTTTGCGACGAAGCGACCGTGTTTGTCAAATTCGCCCGTATCAGTGCCGATAAACTCGCCTTTTTCGTTAAATTTACCCACACTCGCACTATTTACGCCGCCGATGACTGCGCCTTTGCATGTTGGTGCGCCGCCGTTTGAGTAGTGGTAACTTAAGCCAAAGCCTCCACCTGGTAGTCCGATCTGACCGATCATAGCTGCAAGTGTCACCATCGCCCAGTGTGGTTGCTCGCCGTGGTGAGCGCGCTGCATACCCCAGCCACTCATTAGCATTGTGCGGTTGCTTACAAATGTATCAGCTAGCTCTTTTAAAGTATCTTTGTCGATACCACAAATTTTGCTCGCCCACTCTAAATTTTAGGAGTGTTGTCTGTCTTACCTAGTAGATATGGGAGGAATTTATCAAAGCCATAAGTGTAGTTTTCGATAAATTCTTTATCGTATTTGCCGCTTTCATATAGGTAGTGCATCATGCCTAGCATCATCGCAGTATCGGTGTTTGGCACTGGAGCGATCCACTGAGCTTTGTCGAAGTATTGCGCTGTTTCAGATCTGATAGGATCGATCACGATCACTTTGATATCTTTTTTGTTTTTTAGCTCTTCAAAGTATTTAAACCCTTGCTCATCAGTCGCTGTCCAAGCTATGCGAAGTGTCGCAAGTGGGTTTGCGCCCCAGATGACTACGACTTTTGAGTTTTCAAGCACGACTGGCCAGCTAGTTTGCTGCTCATAGACCTCGATACTACCTACAACGTGAGGCATGATGATCTGGCTAGCGCCTGTTGAGTAGTCACCTAGCGAGCCAACAAAGCCGCCACTAAGGTTCATAAATCTATGAAGTAAAATTCTTGAGTTATGCACATTGCCGCTTGATTTCCAGCCGTAACTGCCTGCAAAAACGCTTTGTAAGCCTTTTTGCGCTCTTGTTTTTTTAAGCTCCTTAGCAACTAGCTTGATCGCCTCTTCGTAAGGCACCTCGACCCACTCATCAATGCCACGAAGCTCTGGTTTTGGGCTATCTGGGTTTTCTAGGTAGCTCTTTCTTACCATCGTGTGCTTGATACGACTTTTGTAGATCATATCTGGTGTGTAGTGTTGAAGTGGGTTGTAAATTTCACTTGTCTTTTGGATAGGCTCTGACTTTACAGCGATGCCGTTTTTAGTTGTAACTTTTAGCATGCCCCAGTGAGCAGCTGTAAGAGTTTCGCCATTTTTTACAACGCCCTTTTTAACCTCATCAGCAAACAAATTTGAAGCTGTTACGCCTGAAAGCAAAGGTGTAGCTGCAAGTGCTGTTGCACCTTTTTTTAGAAAATCTCGTCTGTTCTCGTTCATCGTGTTCTCCTTATTTGCCTAAATTTACGTCAGATGAGTGTTTTTGTAGGTACTCGATAACTAGCCACTCGTCTTTTTTCTCTATTGCGGTTCTGCCGATCATTGATTTTAGAAGTGATGGCCATTGATTTGCGTTAAAGTGCGTAGTTTGAGGCAACGCATGGCAAACGCCACAGCTCTCTTTATACATCTTATCAGCTTTTGCAAACATCGCATTTACATCAGTGCTAAAGCCATCTTTTTGAACAAAAACAGTCGTTTCTACCTCGTTCCATTTGCCGTTTTTGCCCTCTTTTATCACTTTGATATCAAAAGGTGCAGTTTTAGCAAATGCTACTGAGATGATCCTCGCTCCATCAGCAAAATAAACTACGTTGCTAACGGCTGGGTTTTGATAGCCTTTTACTTTGATCTGCGCTCTGTCGCCGCTAGTTTGCAAAATTTCAACTGCGTTGGTTGGTAGCAGCCTGCCTATGCTCTTAGCTGAGTTTGCGTCAGCATATACGTCCTTTACGACATCTGTGTAGTTCATACCCGCACCAAATGCAGCACAAGCCACGATGGCTGATAGAATAATTTTTTTCATATTTCTCCCTTCAAAATGAAATTGTTCAAATTCTATGGGCTTTTTGATTAATTACAAATTAAAATTAAAAGTATAATTTAAGAATAATGCAGAAAAATTTATTTAAAAATGAGTAGAAATACGCCAGATACGATGAGACAGAGGGCTAAAATTTCTTTTAAATTTAGCCTCTCACCAAGAAATATGACAGCCAAAATGACAGCTAGCACAACGCTAAATTTATCAACTAGTGCCACTTGATAGACCTTGCCCGCTTGCATCGCTTTAAAATACATAAGCCAAGACAGCCCAGTTGCCATGCCACTTAGTATGAGAAAGAGCCAGTTTTTAGGGCTTAGTGAGCTTAGTGGTTGCCATTTTTTAGCCACACTTAAAAGCAAAACAAGCATCAAAATGACAACGATCGTTCTTATAAATGTCGCAAAATCGCTATCGATATCCTTTACGCCTAGCTTTGCAAAGATCGCGGTAAGTGCAGCAAAAACAGCCGAAAGAGCTGCATAGATAAACCACTCTGGCATCTTTATCCTCTTAAATTTAAAGGGGCAAATTTGCTTCGCCACAAGCTGAAATTTATCCCTCGTAATCGCCAAGCATATCAAGCGTAGGAGCAAAAAGAGAGCCCCAGTCACTGGCGTACTAAAGTCAAGCAGCCTATCTGAGTTGCCTTTTGGCTCGCCGATAAACATCTTTTTAAGCATAAGTTCAACCGTTGAAAAGGTGCTAGCATAAGCGATGAAGTAAGTGCCTGTTTTGCTACCTTCAGTAAATGGCATATTGCCACGCACGACCTTTTTATCGTCGCCTACATTTGCAGCAGCTGAGTGTGAATTTGTAGGTTTTACGCTCTCGTCCATCTCGATGTCATACTCTTTTGAGCGGCCTATAACCTTTTCTTGCTCGCTTACGCTTGTGGCGTTCCACTCTTGCATTTTATGAAAGTATTTTTGCACAAAAACATAGCTACCGCCTTTAAATTTGGCATCCTCTTTGCCAACTTTTGCAAAGTGGTCTCTATCTTCACCATCAGGATTTTCAGTGCCATCGACAAAGCCAATTATCGCTCTGCCGTCGTGGTACTTAAAGCCTTGAGTCTCATCTGTAAGCTCTGCAAATTTAAATAAAACTTCTTTGATATTTTGCGCCATGTCAAAACAGTCAGCCGCATTTAGCGCGCGAATGTGGATGTGTATATCGCCCTTTGTGCTAACAGCTTCATGTTTATCGCCTTTGATCGCTTTAAAATTTACAAGCTCTTTTGGCAATTCTTTTGAAATTTCAAGCTTTTTCCAAGCATCATGACCCACGCCAAGGACGCAATTTACATTTTCATTTGCGCCAAATCTAACTTTGGCAGTTTTATTTAAATTTACAACCAAAGCACAAAGCTTAGCAAAGCCCTCTTTACATGCCTTTTTGTCGCCTTTTAAGACCCATGTTTGAAAGACTGTGTTGTTACCAGGTGTTTGTGTGACCTCTTGTGAATTTATACTCATTTTTTCTCCTTTAAATTTAATTTTTATGCGATATTTTCTAAATTTCAGTTGCTCATTTATCTGCTCGTCACTATCGTCAAAGACAAACTCAACCTTGTTTGCACCAAAGCTCTTAGCTATCGCCTCAAGCGTGTCGCGAGCTGATTTGTGAATTTTGCTTTGAAGCTGCGAGATAAGACGAACGCTCATCTTTTTAACTTCATTTCTTGCCTCTTCTATTAGCCTATTTTTATCTTCTTCTGTAAATGTGCTACCAAAAAAGCCATTTAGCGAGTCAGGCAGCAAAAATGGTATAAATTTGCCGTTTTTCTCATCGTAAAATTTCATATCGGCAATTGAAAATTTATACTTACATGGGGGCATTTTTATCTTATAGCTAGAGTTTGCGATCTGCATGATCTCGAGCTTTGGGCTGGTTAGATCGTAGATGAAATTTATCTCAAACTCAAATATCATCGAAAGCTTCTTTTCACTCACTAGCCACCTTAGATACTCTTTGCCAAAATTTCCAAACGCATGGTCGGTTTTTGTGACGATCTCTTTGCTATAAACTTGAAAAACAGATAGCTCGCCGATGCTTTTAAGCTGCGAAATTTCAGTGCTGACTGAGACATTTTCGCTATCATCTTTTGCCTTTTTTAGCGCCTTGTTTGACCTATAAAATGCAAATGCCAAAATAGCTAGCAAGATAGCTAATATTAAATTTGCGTATTCGCTCATATTTTCTCCTTTAAAGCCCGCATTTTATCCTAAATTTGTAAAGCAAAAGAAATTTATCACTCTGGCAAGGTGATAGGGCTCTTATAAGGCATGTGAGCTCCCACTATCTTTGTAGTCTCGTCCTCCAAGCCATCAAGCACCTTTTCTCTTGTTTTGGCAGCTTGCGCTGGATCTACATCATAAGTTATAGATATGCTTGGCTCGACCTCTTGCACTGCTAGGACGTGAAGAAGATCAGCTATAAAGATGATCTTGTCATTATCTGCCTCAAAGCTTATCATGTTGTGCCCTGGAGTGTGGCCGTAAGCTGGGATAGCCATGATCTTTAGCGCCCCGTTAAATAGCGGCTTTTTATGATCAAAAAAGCTCTTATCGTCCTTATAAAGCGATAAAATTTCTTTTGTCCTCTCATCTTTGCCCTTCATCCAGTAGTCCCACTCCTTTTCATCTATAAGAAGCTTGGCGTTTTTAAATGTCTTTTTGCCACCATCTATGAGCCCACCTATGTGATCAGGATGAGCATGCGTGATGATGACGTAGGTTAGATCCTCTGGCTTTATTTTGCCAAAAGTTTGAAGATCATACTTTAAAATTTCCAAGCTATCTTCATAGCCGCTATCTATGAGCGCTGTGTAGTCATCGCACTTTGCAAACATTACGTTGTGTTTGTTTGGTAAATTTTTAGTATTTGCCACAAGCTCTTTTTGCGCCTCATCTTTGGCTATTAGCTTATCTACTGGCGCGTCAGTCGTCTTTAGTGAAAATACATAAAGATTGCATCTGCCCATAGCTCCTATCCATACTTGATCGTTTTGTTTGCCAACCACCTCATCATCGGCACAAAAAGCTAAAGTGCAAAACAACGCAAGGCTCAATAAACTCTTTTTCATATCTCATCCTTGAATAAATTTGCGAAATTTTAGTCCTGTAAATTTAATGAAAAATAATAATCCTTTAAAAAAATATATAAATAATAGTTTTAAAAATAGAGATAAAAAAAATTATATTTAAATAACTAATTTTAGATTAAGTCTTTTATGAAATATCTCTTTAAATGTAAAACTAGCGTAAATAACGTATATTTTGGTAAATTTAGCCTACGATTTTTCATTAAATTATTATTATTTTAATTAATAATTTATTTTAAGAATTTTAGAATTGGTTTAAATTTTATGTAAAGGACGAGATATGAAAAGATCCGTTTCAAGCAAAAAGTGCATCCTTTTAAGTGTTGCTTGCTGCACTCTTTTGCTTGCTAATCAGCTAAGTGCTAGCGAGCAAAACAGAGGTAAATTTGGCGATATAAAAAGCTGGCAGAGCGATGAGTACAAGGCCGACTGGGGTTTAGTGAGCATGAACGCAGCCGTTGCATATGCTCTTGGAGCAACTGGCAAAGGCGTAACGCTTGGTGTGATGGACTCTGGTGTGCTACTTAGCCATCCAGAATTTAGTGATGGCAGAGTAAGTGCGCTAAAAGTCTCTGGTAGCTACTATAAAGATGGTCAAAGATACCCAGATACCGAGTATGGCAACTCGCCTCTTCTTAAAAAAGGCAGCGGAGATAAAAATAAAAAAGACTTTGGTGACTTTAAAAAAGGTGAAGAATTTAGCATAGATGGCGACTGGATAGCTGGAGTAAACGACTCTCACGGCACTCACGTAGCTGGTACAATAGCTGCTTCAAGAGACGGCGTGGGCATGCACGGCGTAGCATTTGATGCAAGACTTATAATGGGCAATACCGGCGGCACTGACGGCATGACATATGGTCCAAATCAAGACTACAACTTCTTTTTAAATTCTTACGAAGGACTAGCAAAGAGTGGAGCTAGAGCGATAAATAACAGCTGGGGTTCAAACCGGTAAATTTCACAAAGCCTACGAAGGTGCTACTGGGTATGATGGCGGCAATAACCTAGATATCAAAGATCTTGATGCTGCATATAAAAGCTACTACCCATTTGTAGTAAATGGCAAAAATTTCTTAGATGCAGCCTATGAGGTCGCTACAAGATATGGCGTCATCCAAATTTTTACTGCTGGCAACAGAGACGGGATGAAAGAGTCATATACAAGAGCGATGCTTCCATACTTTAGACCTGATGCTGAGAAGTACTGGCTAAACGTCACTGGCCAGCTAGAGGGCGACACGCAGCGCTACAACACACCTGGTCACTCAAAATGGTGGAGCGTGGCAGCACCTGCAAAACCTATATACTCAACCGTCGTTGATCTAACAACTGGCAAAGCAGACTACGGCACAAAAGGCGGCACATCAATGGCAGCTCCACACGTCACTGGCGCACTTGGTGTCATCATGCAAAGATACCCATATATGAATAACGCTCAGATAAGAGAGGTGCTACTAACTACTGCAAGGCAAATTCATGATGACTTCAAAGAGCCAGCTGATACTAGAAAAATTTCAGGCTTTAGTGCTGCGCTTGGAGTACCTGATGAGCGCTGGGGCTGGGCGTAGTGGATCTATATAAGGCGATGTTTGGACCAGGTCAGCTTCTAGGCGTGTTTGATGTAAATTTAAATAGCGATGATATCTACTCAAACAACATAAGTGATGTGGCTATCAAATTTAGAAAAACAGAAGATGATGCAGAGGCTAAAATTTGGACCGAGCGCAAGGCTGAGCTAGATAAAATAGCAAATTTAACACCAGAGCAAAAAGCCGAACTTGAGATAGGTAACGCTAGAGAAAGAGCAAGAGAGCTAAGGGCAAGTGAAGGCTACGAAGGTACTCTTATAAAAGAGGTCAAGGCACACTAAGTCTAGCAGGAGACAACTCTTACACTGGCAAGACCATAATAAAAGGCGGCAAGATCACAGCTCTTAATCAATCTCTAAAATCAAGCGACGTGATAGTAGAAAATGGCGGCGCACTAGAAATTGTAAGACAAATGAGCGTGCCAAAGGTTAGTAGAAATAAATTTACCTTGCAACTATCTTTAGGAGAAGTGACCAAAAAAAGCTCAAATGACGTAGTAAAAGCCACTATCAAATCAGGCGGTAGCTACATCGTCTCAAACGGCGCTTCAAATTTAGATCTAAACTTTGAGAAAAACTCATTTATAAACATAAGTGAGCCAAGCTTAGAGATCATGCAAAGACTCTATAACGACAGCGCAAAATCAAAGACATTTACTGCAACTGGAAATTTCAAAGGCTATGAAGATACCCTTTCAAGAGAGTATGCGTTTTTTGATCTTGATAAAAACTACAATGACAACAAGCTAGAGCTTACTCTTAAAAAATCAAAAAATACAATGACAAGCATCGCAGCTAATGACAACCAAAAGAAAGTTGCAGAGCTCATAGAAAGCACAGCTAGCAGGCCAGCGCTACTTCCTTCACCATTTAGAAGCAGGCCAGCAGTTATCACAAGCGATCTTTATAGACACTTCATCTACACTACACCAAAAGAGGCAAAACAAACTCTAAAAACATTTGCAAATGAGGCAAATTTAGCTCAGCACAATGCATTTTTACTAGAAAGCATCATGCTTAAAAATGCAGTTATCAACCACGAATCTGACCCATTTGGCATAAGAGCAAGCGACTCAAATGGTATGAAATTTTGGTCAAATACCATGTTTGACGCTATGAAATTTTAATGACATAAAAGCAAACTCTATGACACAGCTTTTTGGATTTGACGGCAGTGTAAATGACGCATTTGTACTTGGCGGTGTTCTTGGTGCTAGCACAGAAAAAATAAAAGAAGACGGTGATGATGCCTATAAGACAAAAGGCACAAGCATCGGCATCTACGGCAAAAGTGAGATCGCTAGCACTAAACTAGACCTTGGCGTCCTATACACAGATGCTAAGCGCAAAACTCAAAATGGTGCAACAATCGCAAGCTTTTACTCAAACGATCATATAAAAAGCAAAGAAAAAGCGCTTAATGCTTATGCAAATTTAGCCTAACTAGCTTTAATACAGAAAATTTCTCGCTAAATCCTTATGTGGGTGCAAGCTATCTACGCATGAAAACTGATAGCACAAGCCAAAATGTAGGAATTTTCAAAATGGATGTTGATGAAAAAACTAGAAATTTAGGCATTTTTAGCCTTGGTCTAAACCCTAGCGTACCATTTACTCTAGGTAGCACCAAGATGAAATTTTGAAGCTGATCTAGCATACAACAGACTAGTTGGTGACACAAAACCAACAATCGGCGTGAATGTCGCAAATGCTGGATATCTAGAGCTAGAGGGCAAAGAGGTTAAAAACCTTGGCACAGCTAGCCTTGGCATAAAAGCAAATGTCTATAAAAATGTAAATTTAGGCCTTTCTTACACTGGAGCTTTTGCTAAAGATGTAAGATCAAACAGCGTAAATGCTAAATTTGAGATATTGTTTTAGTTAGAAATGCTCGCTACTTTAAAAGGTAGCGAGCTTATAAATTTAGAAGAGTTGAGTAAAAGAAAAGCCGTTTTTATTAAGTGTATCTTTGATCTTTTCTTGATGCTCAAGACCCTTTGTCTCAAGCGTGATAGTGATGCTTGCATCGCCGTAGTCAAGCTTAGTAGAGAAGCGGTCGTAGTCGATCTTAACTATGTTTGCATTTGCTGATTTTAGGCTATCAGTTAGGCTCATGAGCGCTCCTGGCTTATCTACAAGTGTGATTTGTAGTGTCATCTTACGGTGAGACTTGATAAGACCCTTTTCGATGATGATAGAAAGCACCTGCACATCGATATTTCCGCCACTTAGCACCACGCCTATCTTTGCGCCTTTTTTAAATTTGATCTTATCATGCATAAGTGCTGCCACGCCAGCTGCACCAGCTCCCTCAACTACGATCTTTTGAGTCTCTAGCAAGAACAAAATCGCAGTTGCGATCTCCTCATCATCGACTTGCACAAACTCATCCACGCACTCAACGATATTTTTAAGCGTTATCTCGCTCGCATCACGCACAGCGATGCCATCGGCGATGGTGCGAACTGACTTTGAGTTTATGCTCTTTTTAGCGCCGTAGCTATTAAACATAGCTGGAGCGCCTTTTGCGCCGACGCAAACGACTTTAGTTTTTGGATTTACTTGTTTTATGCAGCTTGCCACGCCGCTAGCTAAGCCACCGCCGCCAACTGGCACTACAACCATATCAAGGTCGCTTATCTCATCAAGCATCTCAAGACCCACAGTGCCCTGCCCTGCCATAACATACTCATCGTTAAATGGATGAACAAAGGTCATATCTTTTTCTTTGGCGTAATTTACTGCAAATTCATACGCCTCATCAAAGTTATCACCTTTTAAAATGACTTCAGCGCCAAGATCCTTTGTGCCAGCTACCTTTAGAAGTGGGGTTGATTCTGGCATGACGATGCAAGCATGCACGCCAAATTCTTTTGCACTTATCGCCACACCTTGAGCATGGTTGCCAGCGCTTGCAGCCACAACGCCACGTTTTCGCTCCTCATCGCTTAGGTTAGCTATTTTATTGTAAGCGCCTCTTATCTTGTAAGCACCGGTTCGCTGTAAATTTTCTTCTTTAGATAGACATTTGCGCCTAAAATTTTGCTAAGTTTTGCACTTAGAGCAAACGGAGTTTTATTTACAAAGTGACCGATCGTTATCTTTGCTTGGATTATTTTGTTTAATGAAACCATTTTTCAACTTTCCTTTTAAAATTTATCTTTTGCCTCTAGTAGCACGCCACACTCGATGTGATGAGTATTGGCAAACTGATCAAAGAGCGCAAATTTTATCACCTTATGGCTTTTAGTAAGCTCATTTAGATTTTCTTTTAATGTCTCTGGATTGCACGAGATGTAGATGATGTTTTTGAAATTTCTAATGAAATTTATGACACTTTCACTTAGTCCTGCGCGTGGCGGATCGACAAGGACGTGCGAGAAGTTAAAGTCGTTTAAGCTTATCTCTTTTAGCCTATTAAACTCCCTAACGCCAGCAAATGCGCTCATCAGCTCATCAGCGTCCATTCGCAAAAATTTGATATTTTCTGCCCCATTTAGCTCGCAGTTTTTAAGGGCATTTGCGATTGAACTTTTTGAAATTTCAGTGGCAAGGACATTTTTAAATTTAAACGAAAGCGGGATGGTAAAATTCCCATGTCCGCAGTAGAGCTCCAGTAGGTCAGCGCCACCCTCAACGCACTCTTTTGCCCAAGCTATCATCTTCTCATTTACCGCTTTATTTGGCTGGATAAAGGCATTTTCACTTAGGCTAAATTTATAAATTTGCCCATCAACATTTAGCTCATCAACTGAAATTTAGCTCACCACTTAGCAGCTTTTGACCGCGTGATCTAGCCAGGATCATCACATCAAGCTTGCTAGCTAGAATTTTCATCGCCGCTTCAAACTCACTATCAAGCTTTTTGTGATAAAGAAGCGTGACTAAGGTGCCGCTTTTACAGGCGATAAACTCCACTCCAAAGAGCTTTGTGCGTAAAATTTCATCATCTTGCAAGCTCTCAAGTAGCCTTGGCATGAGATGTGAAATTTGCTCGCAAACCTTTGGGCACTCATCTATGAAGACTTTTTTGCCCTTCTCGCTTGCGTGCATCGTATAGCTAAGCTTGCTACCCTCATGCCAGATGCCAAACTCAGCCCTCGTGCGGTAGTGCTTTGGGCTTGAGCTAAAAAGATCAAATTTACCCTCGTAAAAGTGGGAGAAATTTTGCTTAATAAGATCGGATTTAAATGAAATTTGCTCACTATAAGGGGTAAAAGAGTGCATGATCCGCACTCTTTTAGGTATTTGCAGTCCAAATTTATGCCGCTTTCTCTTCGACTTTTTTACCGGCAAATCTAACCAAAGCCCAGATCGCTAAAAATCCGCAAGGAAGTGCGATCCAAACGCTTAGACCAAGTGCGACAGGCAAGTAGCCAACAAGCACACAAACCGCACAAACGCTAAGTGCGTAGATCATCTGTGTTGAGACGTGATCGATGTGGCTACATCCTGCGCCCATTGATGAAAGTATCGTAGTGTCTGATATCGGCGAGCAGTGATCACCAAAGATAGCGCCAGTTAGAACGCTTGAGATATTTACGATCATATAAGCGTGCATCGCATCGCCATCTAAGCCGTAGTTTTTGCCCACTGCATAAGCTAGCGGGATAGCAAGAGGCATCAAAATGCCCATTGTGCCGTAGCTGGTGCCAGTTGAGAAGCTGATAAATGAGCCAAGGATGAAAACAGCCACTGGCAAGATAAATTTAGGCGTTGAATCACTTAGCAAATCAACCAAATATCTTGAAGTGCCAAGCTCTTTTATAACCGCGCTAAGGCTCCAAGCAAGAAGCAAGATGACGACCGTGATGATCATAGTTTTCCAGCCCTTTACCCATGTGCTAATAGCCTCTTTTACATCAAAAATTTTGCGCCAAACACCCATCGTGATAGCTACTATACTAGCGAGCAATGCTGCTTGAAATAGCGATGTAGCAGAGTCAGCTGCACCAAAAGTATCTTTAAATGTTGAAAATGAAAGTGGATTTGCAAGGGCATTTTTAAGAGTATCACCCTCAAGTGCAGCAAGACCGCTAAAATAAAAGCTAGTAAATGCGCCGATAACTAGCACAAGAAGTGGCACGATCGCATTTGAAGCGCTTAGTTTTACACCCTCTTTTGGCTCAAGAGTCTTGTCCTCAAGGTCTTGAATTTGAGTTTTGCCTGAGTGAAGCTCGCCTCTTCTAGCGCGTCTCTCAGCTGCTAGCATAGGACCATACTCGCGTTGCATCAAGGCAGTGCAGACGATAAAAAATAAGATAAAGAGGTTGTAAAATCTATATGGAATGGTCTCGATAAATATAGAATAAGCGTTTATGCCAGTCTCGCCGATAAGCTCATAGCCCTTTTCGATGAGCGAAACCTCAAGTCCGACCCATGTAGAGATGATAGCGATACCAGCGATCGGAGCTGCGGTGGCGTCGATGATGAAGGCTAGCTTTTCGCGGCTGATTTTAAATTTATCGCTTATTGGCCTCATGATAGGGCCAACGATTAGGGCGTTTGCATAGTCATCGAAAAATACAAAGATGCCCATAAGCCAAGTTGAAATTTGAGCTGAGACGCCAGTTTTTGCCTTTTTGCTAAGCCAAAGAGCAACCGCCTTTGTGCCGCCCATCTTTGTGATAAGTGCGACCACGCCACCTATACAAAGCACTTGAAGCAAGATGCCAGCATCGGTGCTATCAGCCATCGACTCAACCACTCTTGAAACGATGCCTGTAAAGCCTTTGATGATGCCCATAAAGACATTTTCATTAACGATATTTATAAGAAAAGTTCCGCTAAAAACACCGATAAATAGCGACAAGATGACATCTTTTGTGATAAAAGCAAGCGCTATGGCAACAACTGGTGGTATAAGCGTGAAAACGCCGTAAATTTGTGCGTTTCTTTTGGCGACTTCTGGATCAACTCCAAAAAGCGTGGCACTAAAAAATAGTAACAATAAAATTTGTCTCACATAAACTCCTTAAAATTTTTCTATCGCAAGTCCAGCCCAAGTCTGCGTATTTGCCATGACTTCGACCCTATTTATATTTACGCTCTCAGGCATATTTAGGCAGTTAAGCAAAATGGTCGCTATATCCTCAGACGTGATGAAATTTCGTATGCTCATAGATGCTATCAGCCTTTGCCTTATCGCCCTTAAATCTAACCTCGCTAAATTCAGTCTTGCAAAGCCCTGGCTCGATGTTTGTCACCCTGATATTGGTGCCAACTAAATCGTTTCTTAAATTTAGACTAAACTGCTTTACAAAGGCCTTTGTAGCGCCATAAACGTTACTTCCTGGATATGGCCACGAGCCAGCTGTTGAGCCTAGATTAAAGATATAGCCCTTTTCTTGCTTGTAAAGTAGCGGCAAAACGGCTTTTGTAGAGTAGATAAGACCCTTTACGTTTGTATCTATCATCGTCTCAAAGTCCTCAACCTTCGCATCTATCGTCTTTTCAAGTCCAAGCGCCATGCCAGCGTTGTTTACAAGCACTTCGATATCCTTAAATTTATCAGGCAGGCTATCAACTGCGTCAAAAACAGCCTCTTTGTCTCGTATGTCAGCTACGATGATGTGCGTGTCGCCAAGCTCACTTGCAAGCTTTTTTAGCCTATCTTCTCGCCTTGCAAGAACTACTATCTTGTAGCCCTCTTTAGAAAGTCGTCTGGCGATCGCCTCGCCAAATCCAGATGTTGCACCTGTCACAAAAGCTGTCTTTTTCATATCTCTTCCTAATTAAAATTTGGCTTTAAACCAAGCTCTTCTAAAAATTTAATATTTTTTTCGTTTTTATCTTTAATCGCATAATCAAGTGCGTTAAATCCAGCATCATCAGTGGCGTTCATATCAGCGCCGTTATCTATCAAAAGCTTTAAAATTTCTGGTGTCGCGTGAGCTGCTGCATGCATAAAAACGCTTCTATTTGTATGCTCTAGGCCGCACGTATCTTCTACTTGCATCATGCCTAAATTTATCATATTCATCTTGGTATTTTCATCTATGTAGCTCTCGTTCGCGTTTGCCCCGCTCTTTAGCAAAAGCTCACAAAGAGGCGCATCCTCAAACTGCACAGCATAAAAAAGCGCACTTTTTCCAAAGAAATTTTTGTGATTTACATCGGCTCTGTTTTTAAGCAAAATTTTTACATTTTCTAAATTTTTAAGGGCAAAAAATAGCGGCGTCTCATCACCTAAATTTAGATCCGCGCCGCGCCTGATGATCTCTTCTATCATCTCGCTACTTTTGTCATTTAGTAGCGCGATATCAAGTAAATTTGTAAGCTCAGCGGTGGTGAAATTTTTAGAATAAAGCAAATTTGCAAGCTCGTCTTGACTTAGCTTTTGAGCCATCATCTTTTGCTCTGGGGTTAAAATTTTAGCTTTATTTACATTTTTGCCGACACTAAAGCTTAAAAACTCATTTATCACGCTAGTTGCGTAGTAAGCGGCACTTGCACTATCAACGCCTAAAGCCTCATAAAATTTAACCAGCGGAGTTTGAGCATTTTTATAAGCTTCGCTAAATTTTTTATATTTTAAAAAGTTAAACAAGCTCTCATTCGCCCAGTATCTAAAGTACTCCATTTGAGCGTCTTTTTGAGCCTCGGCCGCTTCTGGCTTTGCAAGCTCTTTTTGATAGATTTCAGGAGCAAACGAGGCTTTTAGCAAGATCCATCTAAATTTATTTAAATTTTCTCTATAAACGCCCTCGCCAACGCAGCTTTGAGACTCGCTTCTAACAGCCACACTCGCATCAAAAAGTTCTTTTACCTCTTTTAAATTTAAAAGCGAGCCATCGCAATAAAATAGCCCCTCATTCGCGTAAGCAAGCTCATTTGGAGTAGTTTTAAAGCTCTCTTTTTAGCAAGATCACCGCACTCTAATGCGTGTAAATTTACAAAAAGAAAACTGCTAAAAAGAGAAAAAGCTACTTTTTTCATCAAAGCTCCTTAAAATTTCGCGATATTGTAACAAATTTATATACTAAACTCGCTTATTTCATTAAAATTTAGGTATTTATAAATTTGATCTTTATTTAAACTAAGACTATCTCTTACTATTTTTTTATACTCACTAACGCTTGGCAAACGCCCTAGTAGCGCGCATACAGCGGCTAGCTCGGCACTTCCTAGGTAGACCTTTGCGCCCATGCCCATTCTGTTGTCAAAATTTCTTGTCGATGTCGAAAAAACAACGGCATTGTCGTTCACTCTTGCTTGATTGCCCATGCAAAGCGAGCAGCCTGGCACTTCTGTCCTAGCCTCCAGCCTTCTAAATATCTCATAAACGCCCTCATCTTCAAGCGTCTTTTTATCCATCTTTGTCGGCGGCGCTATCCAAAGCCTAGTAGTAAGCTTGCTCTCACGCTCTAAAATTCTAGCAAGCGCCCTGTAATGGCCGATATTTGTCATACAGCTACCCACAAAGACCTCGTCGATATCGTGCGCTCTTTTGCTATCAGCTAAAATTTCACTTAGTGTCGCCACGTCGTCTGGGTCGTTTGGACAGGCGAGGATCGGCTCATCTATCTGTGATAAATCAATCTCTAAAATTTCAGCGTAGCTTGCGTCCTTGTCGGCTCTTAAAAGAGTTGGGTTTTCTAGCCATTTTTGCATCTTCTCTTTCGCCTAGCAAGCGTTTCATGGCTCTCGTATCCTGCTTTTATCATTGCTTCTATTAGCGCAACGTTTGAGCGAACATACTCCGCGACGCTAGCCTCGCTTAAATTTACCACACAAGCTGCTGCCGAGCGCTCAGCCGAAGCGTCACTTAGCTCAAACGCCTGCTCCACTTTTAGACTCTCTAGCCCCTCGATCTCTAAAATTTTGCCCGCAAAAATGTTCTTTTTATTTTTCTTTTCAACGCTTAAAAGCCCTTTTTTGATAGCAAAATAAGGTATCGCATTGACAAGATCACGAAGCGTCACGCCCTCTTTTAGCTCGCCTTTAAATTTGATCAAAACTGACTCTGGCATATTTAGCGGCATCATACCAAGCACCGCCGCAAACGCCACTAGGCCGCTGCCCGCTGGAAAGCTAATGCCAATAGGAAATCTCGTATGACTATCGCCGCCAGTGCCCACCGTGTCAGGCAAGACCATGCGGTTTAGCCACGAGTGGATGACGCCGTCACCTGGTTTTAGGCTCACGCCGCCGCGAAGCGTCAGTAAATTTAGGCAGGCTCTTTTGCATCTCAAGGTCGCTTGGCTTTGGATAAGCAGCCGTGTGACAAAAGCTTTGCAAGACAAAATCCGCCCCAAAACTAAGGCTAGCAAGCTCTTTTATCTCATCTCTAGTCATGGGCCCTGTGGTGTCTTGCGAGCCAACGGTCAAAATTTCAGGCTCCACGTATGCCCCAGCTCTCACGCCAGCCTTGCCACAAGCCTTGCCGACCATCTTTTGAGCGAGCGTATAGCCACCGCTCTGCTCTTTTGGCTGATCTGGTTTTATGAAAATTTGCTCCTCGCCAAGCCCCAAGGCCTCTCTAGCCTTTTTGGTGACCTGCCTACCTATCATCAAAGGTATCCTGCCGCCTGCTCTTATCTCGTCGCTTAGGGTGTTTGGGCTTAGTTTAAAATTTGCCACGAGCTTTTTTGGGCGCCTGTGAGCTTATAAATTTCACCCTTAAATGGATAAATTTCTATCTCATCGCCTATTTCTAGCTCATTTACGTTTGCAACTATCGGCAGTGCGCCGCTATCTTCAGCGGTGTTAAAAAATATCGGAGCTATGGTCGTGCCGATCACGATGCCACCGGTTTTTTTGTTTGGTACGCCCTCTATCTCATCGCCCAAGTGCCACTGGATAGAGTTTATACCGCTCTTTCTGCTGCTACCAGTGCCGACCACGTCGCCAACGTATGCCACGCTCTTACCAAGGCTTTTTAGCTCTTGTAAAATTTTCAAACCCTCAGGCATCTTTTTAACCAGCATCGCCTTTGCGTGAAGCGGTATATCAGCCCTTGTGTAGGCCTCGCTTGCAGGGCTTAGATCATCCGTATTTGTCTCGCCAGGCACCTTAAAAACCACCGCCTTTATGCACTCACTAAGTGGTTTTTTATGTGTAAACCACTCGGCGTTTGCCCAAGAAAGAAGCACCTCTTTTGCAAATTTATTGCTATTTGCTAGCCTTGCTATCTCGTCAAAGTGTTCATGCACCAAAATTATATTTTTTAGCTCGTTTGCCGCAGCTTGTGCGATAACATCATCGCTATTTTTTAGCGCTCGCACTGAAAATTTCTACGTTATATCCGCCAAGCATCTTGCCTAAAATTTTAATGGCACGAACCGCGTCAAGCCCGTCTATTTTAAGCCCTTCTATCACCTCGCCAAGGAATTCCGCCTTTATCTTTGCCGCGTCATCAACGCCTGGATTTACGCGGTTTGCGAGCAAATTTATAAGAAATTTTAGCTCGTTTTGCGCCTTTTCATCGCCACTAGAGTCGCCAGGAAGTCTCATCAGCTCGCAAATTTCGCTTGTTTGCTTGGCATTTAGCGCAAGCGGTGGCACGCCCTCTTTTCTCGCTCACTCACGTGTTTTTCGTAGTCGGTAAAAAAGCTCATAAATTTCCTTTGTGATTTTGCCAGTTTTAGTCTAAAATCGCTGATTTTGCTTGCATTTTATCAAAAAGCAAAACAATCTAAAGTAAAATTTGCCCAAAATTTCAAATTTCAAGGAGTAAATGTGTCAAAAGCCTACCTAAAATCGCCCATTGGAATTTTAGAGATCGTTGCTAGTGAAAATGGAATTTGTGAGATAAATTTTGTAGATGAAATTTGAAAAAGTAGCGGTAAAAGATGAAAATTTAAAGCTTTGCTTGGATGAACTAAAGGCTTATTTTAAGGGAGAGCTTAAAAAATTTAGCGTTAGGCTTGATGTAAAAACGACCAAATTTAGAGCCAAAATTTACTGAAAATTTGCAAAAAGTGCCATACGGTGAAACGACCACATACGCAGCTCTTGCACTTGCTGCGGGTCACAAGAATGCTTACCGAGCAGCAGGATCAGCAAATGCCAAAAACCCAGTGCTTATCATCATCCCTTGCCACAGAGTGCTAGCCAGCAGTGGCCTTGGTGGCTACTCAGGCGGCGAGGGTCTGCCAACTAAAATTTGGCTTTTAGAGCACGAAGCAAAGCATAAATAGCTAGAAATTTAAATTTGACCTTCAAAAAGTCTTCTTAAATTTTAAAAATAGAGCTGGCATATAACGACGTCAAATTTAAAGCTGTCTTTGCAAATTTTAAACTTTCATTCACTCCTAAGAATTGACTACTAAAATTTGGCTTCGCTTAATGCTTAGCTCAAATTTTAGAGCCGAAATTACTCGTTCATGAAATTTTAAAACTAGCTCGAAAATTATCTGATTACAAATCGCATGCAATTGTGCTAAAGCACTGCATGCATTTTGTTTAAGCTTTTTGATTATTAAATTTAAAGCAGTTGGATAAAAAATTAAATTTAAAAATATACAAATTCCAACCCAGTCTAAACCAGGTTGAAATTTATGAAGATTTATGAAGCAGTTTGATTAAAATTTTATTCTTTCTTACTTCACTTACTATTGTCTTTGCCATGTTATCAACATCGCTTGTTACTTCATTGGCTCTATTAGCTATTACCACATTCTCTTTTGTTAGATTATCTATTTGAGCAACTGATTGATTGATCATATTAATACCTTCACTTTGCTCTTTTATAGATTCACTCATCTCATTTATTGATTGAGCTAGGACATTTGTATTTGCTTCTATCTCACCAAGTGATTTTTGAGTTCTTTCTGCTAGTTTTCTAACTTCATCAGCAACAACGGCAAAGCCTCTGCCATGTTCTCCTGCACGTGCTGCTTCAATTGCAGCATTAAGAGCAAGTAAATTTGTTTGATCTGCTATATCTCTAATGATAGTTATGATGTTTTTGATTTCATCACTTTGTCTTATAACATCAGCTGTCTTTTGAGAGATGGCATTCATTGAGCTAGACATTTGTTCAACTGCAGCAGCAGATTCTTGAAGTGAGCTTGCTTGTGTGCTAGCACCTTGTGTAAGCTCTTTCATAGCTGAAGCTAAAGTCGTAGCCTTTTCTTCAAGCATCTTGGCATCATTTAAATTTGAGTTTAGCATAGTGCAAATTACTTCACCCATATTCGATACTCCAAGTATCATAGCCTTTAGATCAGCCTCTAGCTCGTCATTTATCTCAACCTTTGCTGTAAAGTCGTTTTTAGTATATGAGCTAAGAACGTTTGTTATGCCTTTTAAATTTGCTGAGATAGATGTAAAGAATTTATTTAGTAGCTCTTTTAGCTCATTTAGCGATGGGTTGTTTGGAGTTGAGCCTATCTTTGCTCCAAGGTTTCCTTTGATCATTAAATTTGCTACCTTATTTAGCTCATCTATCATAGTGCTATCTTTTTTGATGCCAGCTACGACTTTGTCGATGTTTTCATTTATAGCTTTACTCATCTCACCAAATTCATCATTTGATCTTACCTCTAGCTTGCTTGGTGCTTTTGCTTCGTAAGTTACAAATTTAAATAGATCATCAAGCTTAGACTGGATAGTTTTTATAGGGTTAAGAGACTTTTTAAGTAAGAAATAGACAAATGCTGAGAGGATAACGATAAATAGCACTGCTAAGATTAGCTGGATCTTTAGGAGGGGCATAGTCTGGCTCGAGAAAGTATCGGCATTTATCGCAGCAACTGCGAGCCAGCCGTCGTCGTTTATAGGTAAAATTTTAGCCAAGACATTTTCGTTTTTCGCATTTTTATAAGAGATTAGTCCGTTTTCATCAAAGTCTTTACTTGCAAATTTAGCAGCCAAGATCTTAGTCGCTTCAACAGAACTATTTATAAGACTTTCGTCCTCATGTAACAAGATAACACCATCTTTGTCCATAAAATAGACATAGCCAAACTCAGTTTTACCCATCTTTAGAAGCTTTTTACTTAAAAGCCTGATATTAACATCAGTAAATGTAGCTCCTAAAAGCTTGCCGCCCTCCACTATCGAAGTAGAAAAAGTCATGCACAGATCGTGCTCTGGAGCGACCATATCGATATAGGGCTTTGTAAAGATAGTTTTTCCACTACTTTTTGCAGCGATATACCAGCCCCTGCCCCTTGGTTCGTATTTATCTTTTTCTGGGGTTAAAGTTTTACCATTTGAGCCATAAGTATAGCCGTTGCTCTCTGCTGCAAAATAGGCACCTATGACTATTGATTTTAAATTTTCTTTTGTAGATTTTAAACGAGCAAGAATTTCATCTTCGTTACCCACACTGCCTTACTAGCTTGCTAGCTAGCTTTTGCGAATCCTCCATGTAGTCATCAATAAAACTTTGCGTCACAGACTTTATGTCAGATAGAATTTGATCTTGGTTTTGGCTGATCAGCTTCACCACCTCCTCTTTTGCGTTAAAGTAGCTAACAGCCGACATCGCAGCAAAGCATACACTCAAAAGAACAATAAGCGTCAATGCGATCTTGTTTGATATAGATCTCATTTCATCCTCCTTGTGAAATATTAGTAGAATTATAAAATTTAAAATATAAATTTAATCTTTTATTTTAAATAATATTTTATATTAAAGAGTGATTAAATCTATAAAAATAACGTAAATTAGCAATATAATAAAAATTTTTTAATTAAATTTGATTTATTTTATAAAATATATTTGAAGTAAAATATTTAATTTTTAGCATGAAACTAGTTTATAAACTAAATAAATGCTATCTAAACTTAAACAAAAGAGAAACTTCTTAAATTTAATGTGCAATACTAATTTAAATGTGTGTTATCTGTAAAAAATAATGCAGAAAGTATTATAAAATTTAGCCAGAGCCAAGCCAAACTGGCTAAATTTGGTGATATTTAAATTTCTTTATAACCGACTATATTTAGTCCAAAACCAGCTAAGCTTACAAATTCTTTATTTTTATTTGAGCTTAGAAGCTCGATATCTTTTATACCAAAGTGATTTAAAATTTGCGCTCCGATACCGTAGTCCTTGCTTGTGTTTGAGTTGTCACTATCTAAAAAGATCAAAATTCCACCATTTTGGCTTAGAAATTTGATAGTTTTTAAAAGCTCGTCGTATTTTGGACTGCTCAAAAGCTCGTGATCGGCGAGGATCTTTTGAAATTTGACATTTGCCTTGCTCTTTGGCTCGGCAAAAAGATAAGCTGAGTGGATTTTACCTTTATGATCAGTGATATCGTATCTTATAGCTGCGCAGTCTGCGATCTTGACGTCACTTTTTTCGCCAACTCTTATGAGGCTTTCATGGCTTAGTCTATACTCGACCAGATCAGAAACACTGATCATATTTAGCCCAAATTTCTTACAAAACTCCTCTAAATAATCACGTCTTGCCATGGTGCCATCTTCTTTTACTATCTCACATATCGAAGCCATCGGAGCAACACCTGCAAGCTTGCAAAGATCGACTGAGCCCTCGGTGTGGCCTGTGCGAACGAGTACGCCGCCATTTTTAGCTATGAGTGGGAAGATGTGTCCTGGACGCACGAAGTCTTCAGGCTTTGAGCTAGCCTCAGCTGCAAGTCTGATCGTCATATCGCGCTCGTATGCGCTAACGCCCGTTGTTGCGTCCTTTGCGTCGATCGTGACTGTAAAAGCTGTCTCGTGACTCGATGTGTTTTTGGCTACCATTAGCGGCAGATCAAGCCTTTTAGCGTTCGCCTCATCCATCGCAAGACAGAGCACACCCTTTGCATGAGTGATAGCAAAATTTACCTTTTGCATGTCGCTACTAGCTGCTGAAAAGACTAGATCGCCCTCGTTTTCGCGATCCTCATCATCGACCATGACGACCATTTTGCCATTTTTTATATCCTCAATCGCTCTTAATACATTTTCAAGTGCCATAATTATCCTTTTATAAATTTTTACGATTATATTGATATTTTGATAATCAAAAGATAAAAATAATATTTTTTCTTTGCCAGTAATCACTTTTGAGAAAAATAGAATTTACACCAAATTTTAAGCTTTTGAGGTTGATATCAGCCATTTAGCAGGATAAATTTATATCATATAGACATAAAAATTTAAATGTATATTTGCGCGATAAAACAAATTTTGACTTTAAATTTTAAAATATGCCTTAACGTTAAGCAACAAAAAATTGTTATTTTAGTTAGTTAATAACACTATAAAGATAATTGAAATTTTATATTAAATTTCAGTTTTAAAATTTACATATTTTTTGTTTAGAAAATCGAGTAAAAATTGGGCTTTAATCGTTATTTTTGCTATAAAAACTAAAAATTTTAATAGAGAAAAATATATTTTAAATTTTTCTAAAGACAATATTTTATGTATTATTTTACATATTATTTAACAAAATATTTTTATAAAAAATGCATTAAACCTAAAAAATAAAGACAAAAATAAAAAATATGAAAAATTTAAAAGTAGATGGCGCAGCGGACGGGGCTCGAACCCGCGACCTCCGCCGTGACAGGGCGGCATTCTAACCAACTGAACTACCGCTGCACCTAAAAGTAATGGTGGTCGCTATAAGACTCGAACTTATGACATCCACCTTGTAAGGGTGGCGCTCTACCAACTGAGCTAAGCGACCTAAAATTTAAAATATCTGGCGACCCTTAGAGGATTTGAACCTCTGTTCCTACACAGAGAAAGTAGAGTCCTGAGCCACTAGACGAAAGGGTCATAAACCCAAAAAATGGTGTCCTGCGTTGGATTCGAACCAACGGCCCCCTCATTAAAAGTGAGATGCTCTACCAACTGAGCTAGCAAGACATGATTATTTAAAAAAGAATTGAGATTATACAAAAAACATTATTGTATGTCAAGAAAAGATCATTTAAATTTTAAGATAAGTCTTTGATTTTATTTAGCTACATTATTTTAAAATAAAAAATAAATTCTAAAAAATTTATTTTATATAATTGTCTATTTTTTACAAAATTTTAAGTTATAATCCATTTTAGCAACAAATAAGGAGCAAGGATGATCATTATAAATTCACGCCTACCTACTCAAAATTTAAAAATAGCAAAGTCTTTATCTAAGCTCATACAAGGCTATATTTATAGCTATTTGCCAAAGGCTGAACATGACGGATACACACATAAAGAGAGCGGTAAAAATTTTAAAAGGTCAAATTTTGATTTTAGATTAAATGGCTTAAGTTTAGAGATAAGATTTAGCTCGTTTGTGCCAGAATTTGAAAAAAAGATCGCTTTTGCTGTGCTAAAAGATGGATTAAAACTTGGCAATATTTGTTTGCTTGATACATCTGTGTCAGTAAAAGAGCATAGAATTTCACAAAATGAGGCTATTTTTCAAGGATGCGTAGCGTGTTCAGTTGTTGGGCTTTTGGGATATAAAGTGCATCTTGAGCCGCAAGACTCTAGACATCTTGAAATGATGAAAACAAACGCGCTGCAAAGATTTGAAACACTTATGGGGTATAAATATAAGGGCAAATTTGAGCTAAATTTGCTTTGGCAAAATTTACAAAAACCTTTTTATTTTTACTACGGCAACAACAATATGCCAGTCAAAGCTTGGCCTGCAAAATGGCATATCAAAGCAAAGCCAGAGCTTATAAATTTGATCCTTGATGCAGGAGTTGGTGGTGGATGTATGAACTGCGGACTTGGATTTTTAGAAGTAGTAGAAGAAAAGCAAGTTACGTAAAATATGAATTTCAAATCCTACAAGGATAAAAGCTTAATACCTGCTTTTCAAATTAGGCATTTTATATGAAATGGCAGAAAAAATCAAGTAAAATTTATGTAAAATATGATAACTTGACATTTAAAAATATTTGGAGTAGAGTAACGCTTACTTAGTTTAAGGAGCATGTTTTGGCTGACATAGTTAAAATTCTTGCTGACATAGGCGAGGTATATGAAAAAGAAGAGCTTAAGCTCAAAAATGGCGCTCACAAATACGACAAGATCAAAGTCTATCTCTGCGACATAGCGACCAAGCATATCGAGCCAAATTTTAATATAAGCAAAGACGACCTAATAATATGCAGATTTGGCGTTGGAGCAAATTCTGGCAATCTTTTCCCAAATTCTCAATTTTTATCCAAAGAAATAAATAAAGACGAAGCTAAATTTATAAGAGGTATTTTGAAATCTATTTCAAATTTGCTCTCCTTTTTTGAACCAAGCATTATAGAAAAAGACGCTATTTTATCCATACTATCAAGCATAAATGAAGAGTATTTTGCTGGTATTATAGATGAGATCAAAGGTCTTGATGAGCTAAAAAACGAAAAAGGCAAAAAAGTCGCTACTTTTTCTCGCTCTCATATGATGGCAAGCCAGTTTCTGCATATTTTAAGCAAATTTTTGAAAATCATATCAGTGTAAAAGAGCAAAAATCATCTTACGGGTACGATATTTTGACAAATAAAAAGGGTATCGGCAGCGATGCAAATTTAGCGTTTTGCTCGGTAAATGAGATGCCTGCTAATATGCAATTTATCAAATCAAAACTACTGCCACTGAGCGCCAATAGCGCAAAAAAGGTAGAAAATGGCTTTAAAGCGATAAAAGATAAGCTATCGCATAATTTTTATGGTATGAAAATGGCGATTTTGCCGACTATTTTGAGTAGCTCAGGTAAATTTAGAAGAGATCGTAAAAATACTTGAAGAAACTTCGAAGAACGACATAAAAAATATTGAAATCGCCGAGGAAGCCATAAAATTTAGCATAGATTATTATCTCGAGGCAACAGCTAAAAAGCAGGAAAAATTGCCTGTTTTAAATACGATTTTATTTTACACGCAAAGCAACGCTGCTATCGATTTAAAGCTTGCTATAGACGATGTTTTGCCATCTTTTATCTCTCGCATCTCAAAATTTAATGAGCCGTTTTAACATAAAAGCCTTCTATGAAAAAAATAGCGGCACAGATGAGACGATTTATCTGCAAAATTTATTTGAAGATAGGCTTAGTGTGATGAACTTTTTACTATCAAGAAATAAATTTGATTTAGAGATTATGATAGAAAGATATAGCGATCTGATTTATTATGGTAGCGTCAATAAAAGTTACGCAAAAAAGTTGGAATGGAGCAAATACTTTAACGATTTTTACAAAGAAAGAAAGTTTGAAAATATTGCAAAATATCAAAATTTCTTTAATGAGACCAATGTCTTAAACAAAAAACTAGTCTTTCAAAAGGAGTGCGATTTGGAAAATTTAACCGATAAAAAAGAACTGATCAAAGAGCTAATCAAAAATAGCGAGTTTTTAAATCAAAACAATGCGCTCATTAGCGCTTATTTGCTCGGTATGCTAAGCGCAGCAATGATAAACTGGCAGCTTGGCGTGAACGGCGGCGTATCTTTTAGCAACTGGCTCAACGACTGCGGATCGATAAGTATGGAAAATTTGGAGCGAATTTGGACCAAGAGCGATGAGATGATTAGAAAGCTTAAGGCCGCTTCTGGCAAGCCAAATTCTAACATTGAAAACATAAAAGAGTGTTTGATCGAAATTTTACCGCAGGTCTTTTCTATGGAGAGAAAGATAGTAAAAACCTCGCATACTACGCTTGCCTTTGCTATGGGCGGAAGTGACTATCGTAAATTTATAAAAGACAAAACAAAATAAGGAGAATAAGATGCAAAAAAAAGAGATACTTTTTTATGGGACGGAGAGAACTGGAACCCAAACGGCGATATGCTAAAGGACAACGCTCCTAGGCGAGATGATGAAACTGGCGTAGCTGAGGTGACGGACGTGCGTATAAAAAGAACTATCAGAGATGAGATAATGAAAAAAGATGAGGCGTCGATTTTTATAAAGGAGTATAGGATAGAGGATGCCCTGCTAGACGCTAAAACTGCGATCAGACAAAGTATAAATATAAAGCAAAACAAAAGCGAACTGCAAAAAGAAATTTTGTCTAAATTTATCGATATCCGCGCATTTGGCGGAGTTTTGCCTATTTCAGATAAAGACGAGATGAAACAAGACAAAGATATAAAAACCGCAGGCGTTCAGTTTACTGGACCAGTGCAGTTTAGACTAAGCAAATCCCTAAACAAGGTCGAAGTAGAGCATGTTAAAGGAACTGGCGCTTTTGCTAGCGATTACGATCCAAACGACCCAAAAAAACAAAAAGATCAAGCGACTTTTAGAGAAGAGGAATTTATAAAATACGCTATTTTTGCCACTTACGGCATCATAGATAACTATAATGCAGCAAAAACAGGCTTTAACGAAGCCGATGAGGCTAAAATTTTAAAAGCTTTGTGGCACGGCACTAAAAACCTAACAACTCGCTCCAAAATCGGACAAACTCCAAGATTTATGCTAATCATCACATACAAAGACGATACGTTTGCAGGCGATCTAAACAATAGCATAAGCCTAAAAAGCGAAAAAGAAGATAGAGTGATAAGAAGCATCAATGAATACACTATCGACTTTACAAATTTAAAAAATAAACTCGCAAGATACGCCGCAAATATAGAAAAGATAGAGTATATGAGTGATTATGATTTTGAAACGATAAACAAAGAAAATTTTGACAGCAGTTGGAAAAAGATAGAGGCATAAAATGAGCATTGTTGCTTTTAGACTATTTGGCGATTACGCTCATTTTTCGCATCCAGCGACGATTTACTCTAGCTTGACCTATCCAGTACCGCCAAAGACTACTATAATGGGCTTTTTAGGCGCCGTTATAGGTGAAGAAGAATATTTTAAGCTTTCAAACATCCAATATAGCGTAAAAATAGATAGGCAAATTTTAAAAAAAAGTTTTGTTTTTAATGGCATAAAATTTGCCCTCTCAAGCAATATGCACATAGAAGAAGGCTATCAAAATGCAAAAGAGAAAAAGCAGTTTTACAGAGAGCTAATCTGCTCGCCATCTTATGTCGTATTTTTAAATTTAGAAAATTTAGGGCAAAGCTATCAAGATAAAATAATCTCAAATTTAAAAGAGCATAAAACCGCCTTTACGCCCTATCTTGGGATAAATTTTTGCATAGCGGATTTTAGCTGGATCGATATAAAAATATGCGAAAAAATATCGCAAGCTGAAAGCTTTATAAATACATTTACGCTTATGAATGATTTTGTTTTTGAAGGCATTGATGAAAATGCGAAATTAACTACGGCAAGAATGCCTTGCAACTGCGAAAATGGACAAATTTTTAAAGATTTTAAAGACTTTGTGATGGAGATAAACGGCAAAGAGCTTATAAAATCTAAAAATCATGGAAATATTTATCAGATAAACAATGAAAGAGTCTATTTTATTTGACGAGTTTTGGTCGCATCCAAATAAACTTTTAGAAAATCATATAAAAAATATGATCTCGCCTGACGACGATGAGCTGGGTGAGCAGGTCAAGCTCTTTCACGACATCGCAAAACTGAAGAATAATTTTCAAATTTACATCAGAGATACTTCAAACGATAAGCTAGATAAAAATCACTCGCTCTTGTCGGCATATTTTTTCTTGCTAAACTGAAAATTTGATGAGATACCAACCCTGTTTGGCTTTCTTGCCATCGTTTTGCACCATGGCGACGTGGTAAATTTAATGACACTAGCCAGAGAGGCTAATAAATTTTTCAAAAACCAAAAAGAGCTAGAACAGTGGGATGAAGTGGCTGGCACTGCTAAAAATATCAAGATCTATTCTGGATTATCTACAAAAAAAGATGAGTTTTTAGATAGAGCAGAAAAGCTTCGTCAATACTTAGTTTTATCGCAGTACAGACACAAATTTACCTACGAGGACTTTATAAATTTCAAAAACCTATATTCAAATTTAGTTTATAGCGATAAATTTGAAGCTATTTTTAGCATGCCAAAACAAGAAACCAAAGATATACCGATAGATGTTTTAGAGGGTGATATCCAAAATTTGCCGCCAAATGAAAAGAGAGATGCGTTTAGAAATTTCGTCTTAAACAACTTTGACAAAGAGCGCAAACTTTTTACTTTGACTGCGCCTACGGGCTACGGCAAGACCTTGACGGCATTAAATTTTACATTGAAATTTAATAAACCTCGCATAATTTATACGCTTCCATTTACCTCAATAATCGATCAAACCTACGAAATAGTCGCAAAAATTTATAAAAATAGCGATATTTTGGTCAGTAAGGCTCACCACAAAACAACGATAGGCGAAGAAAATTTAACCCAAGAGGATAGATACTCAAAGATTAAATTTCTAATGGAGTCTTTTAGCGGCGAGATAAACGTAACTACGCTTTATCAGCTGATATTTGCGCTATTTGGCAACAAAAACAAAGATAACGTTAAATTTAATCAGCTAAAAAATAGCGTCGTTATCATCGATGAGGCGCAAGCGATCCCATATAATTTCAGAAAAGATTTTATCCTGCTTTGCGAGATCATTTCGCAGAGGCTTGGCACTATTTTTATATTTATGTCGGCGACGATGCCAGTTATCAAAAGCGAAAATTTTAAAGAAATTTCAAATTTAGACTATTTTGCAAAGCAGGACAGATACGTCATAAAATGGCTTGATATAGGCGGCGAAGATGAGCTTTTGGGAAAAATTTGCGAGGCTGCAAGCGATAAAATACTCTAGTCGTCGTAAATACTATCAAAAAAGCGCAGGAGCTTTTTACAAAACTAAGGGATAAATTTAGCTGCTTTTGCCTAAACGGATATATGTATGATGATCACAAGCGCGCTACTATAGAGGCTGTAAGGTGCGCGATAGATAAAAGCAAAGTTGATCCGCTCGCAAACAAAATTTTACTTATCTCCACGCAGTCCATAGAGGCGGGAGTGGATCTTGACTTTGACATTGGGTTTCGCGAGGTCTCGCCTATTAGCTCTATCATACAAACAGCAGGGCGCGTAAATAGGCATTTTGGAGCAACAAGAGGCGAGCTATACGTCTTTCCTGAAATAAGTAAATTTACAAATTTGATTTATGGCGATTTGTATAAAGTAAGCGGGGCTATTTTGGGCGATCTTAAGCAAAAAGAGGTGCAAGAGAGCGAAATTTTAGAAATTTCAAATTTGTATTTTCAAAAGATAAGCAATCAACTAGAAAATTTGCATATAAAAAGCGAGATAGAAAAGCTGGAATTTGAAAATATAAATCAAAAAATCGAGGATATCATGAACGACAACTACAAACAAACCATAATAATCGAGCCTGAAGAAAATTTCATTAAAGATTTTGAAGCTAAAATTTTTGAGATCAAAAATAGTCCGAATGAGAAATTTACCATAAGAGATCTTTTTAAAAACCGCATCAGAAAGTTGTCGAAATTTAGCATAAATGTAACGTCAAAAGATATGAATAAGCTAATGCCAAATTTAAAACAGATAAACGGACTAAAAGATATGTTTTATCTGCCGTTTGGCTCGTCTTATTTTTATAGTGCCGAGTGTGGCCTTAAAAAAGATACGAATTTAGACATAACCGACGAGGTATTTGACTAATGTTCTCAAAAGATCAGATCACTGGCACGCTTGTGAATTACTATGTCACCTGTAAGCGAGAGGCGTGACTTTACGCGCATCAGATCCACGCAGATCAAGAAGACGAAAACGTGCTAATGGGCAAGGCATTGGCTGATATCAAAGAGCAATATCTGCAAGAATTTGCCTTTGGCAACCTTAAATTTGACAAACTCTCAAAACAGCACGGTCACTACCTCATCACAGAGTATCCTCGCTTTAGCGTTACGAGCGATAGCGAAGTAAAAAAAGCCTAAAAAACGAGCTTGTGGGCAAGATGCAGCTACTTTTTTACATCTATCTTTTAAAAACGGGCTTAAATTTAAAAGAGATAAAAGGCAAGCTAATAAGCGGTAAAAAGGTGATATTAGTGAAGGATAGCAGCGAAAATTTCGCTCTGATCGAACAAATCTTAGGCGAGATAAGCGCGCTTGCAAATTTAGAAAAGCCACCCAAATTTACGCAGGGTAAATTTTGCCAAAACTGCGCATATCACGACTATTGCACTGCTTAGGAGAGAAGATGTATGTGATACTTTTTTACGACATCGCAGGACGCGAGCAAAAAGAGCGAAATAACGCAAATCGCATCAGAAAAGCGGTCGAGAAATTTCTGCCTCGCGTGCAGTTTTCAGTCTATGAGGGCGAGATCCGTGAGAGCGACTTTAAAAAGCTAAGCAAGACGCTGCAAAAAGAGTGCGTAAGCGAGCTAGACTCCATCGTCATCTATACATTTAACTCACTAAAATACTCCGAGCGCATCGTCATCGGCGTAGATAAAAATAGCCCAGTATTTAGCTAAGGAGCAAATATGCAAAAGAGCGACAGGACGCACTTTATACTTAGTCCAGGCAGGCTTTATAGACAAGATAACAATATCTATTTTGAAAAATTTGACGAGACGGGCGAGCGAGCTTCGTGCAAGATCCTGCCGATAAACGCGATCGATGAAATTTACGTGCTGGCAAAAGTGCATATCGATACCTACACCATCGCGTTTTTGGCGGATAATAACATCCTTTTGCATATCTTTAGCCCGTATCAGAGCTTTCGCGGGAATTTCTACCCAAACACGCCAAACTCCATAAATAAAAGCGGCTTTGTGTTGCTTTGTCAGCTCCGCTCTTTTGACGATCCGATCAAGCGTGCATATATCGCGCGTGAGATCACTAGAGCCACATCATAAATGACGCCGCAAACTGCAAAAGACACGGCGTGAAATTTGACGTGCAACCTCACATAAAGGCACTAGATGCCGCCACTAGTGTGCCTGCTATCATGGCGGTAGAGGTGCCTTTCAAAAGCTCTACTACGAAAAGTGGAACGAGATCATCGCAGATCAGCGAAGCTTTGAATTTCACCGTCCGCTCAAAACGCCCGCCCGCTGATAAGATCAACAGCTTCATAAGCTACGTAAATACGCGTATCTACAACATCTGCCTAAGCGAAATTTACAAGACCGAGCTAGATCCTCGCATCGGCTTTTTGCACGAGCCAAACTACCGCGCGCTAAGCCTTCACCTCGACCTTGCGGAGATTTTTAAGCCGATTTTGGGCGACACGCTTATATTTAATATGCTAAATAAAAAGAGATCACCGCAAAAGACTTCCAAACGGACGCTGGCAGGATAAAATTTAGCAACGACGCCGTGCAAAAGATCGAGCTAAAGATGATCTCGCGCCTTTGCGAGACGCTCACGGTGGGCGGTAGGGAGCTAACGTGGAGGCAGGTGATCCGCCGCGAGGCAAATAAGCTTAAAAAGTGTATCTGCGAGGACGCGCCTTATGAAGGCTTTGGGTTGGAGTGAAATCGCATTTTAATAAAGCGTTTTATAAGATTTTAAAAAGCTTGAAATTTGGGGCTTGGCGTATTTGCACATGGCTAAATTTTAGTCAAATTTAAGGCGAAAAAATATAGACTTCTTGCACTAGAATGCCTATAAAATAGGCTTTTTGGTGCGATTAGAATTTACTCCGTTGGAGTTTGAAACGATTTTGATTTTATATGGGCTAGCCCTCCGTGTCAAAATTAGAATTTACTCCGTTGGAGTTTGAAACTTACCCCTTGTTTTCTTGTGTAGCTCCATTTTTCATTAGAATTTACTCCGTTGGAGTTTAAAACGCGTCTGTTTGGTTAGTGTAGTTTTCCAAAACCTTATTAGAATTTACTCCGTTGGAGTTTGAAACAGCATCACTCATCCTTTTTGTCTTTTGGTTTTTATTAGAATTTACTCCGTTGGAGTTTGAAACTATAAACAACGTCGTCCATTCTAACGATATAAACTCCATTAGAATTTACTCTGTTGGAGTTTGAAACCCTCACTATCACAAAGAGTTTTTACAAAGTCGCCATTAGAATTTACTCCGTTGGAGTTTGAAACTATCGACGCATGGAACAACAATACAATTTTGCAAATTAGAATTTACTCCGTTGGAGTTTGAACGTGTCAAACCAATCGTCGCTACCCTCTATCTCATCAAATTAGAATTTACTCCGTTGGAGTTTGAAACAAAAATCTACCGAGCAAAACTGCTTATCAAGATAAGATTAGAATTTACTCCGTTGGAGTTTGAAACAACACATAAGCGACGATTTAATTTTCATAGAAGAGATTTAAATAATAGATCAAATAGACAACAATTGCTATCTTGCAAAGATGTATCAAACAAACGATAATATTGTTTTATGCAGATACTTCGAAAAACCAAAACCCCAGCCAATACAGCAAAAAAGAAACTAGAAATAATAATGAAATAGACTAAGCATAAACCAGCTTAATATCAAGAGCATTAACAACCTTAAATATACTTTCAAATCTAGGCTTTGAATTCTCTTTAAACATCTTATAAAAGCTTTCTCTATTTAAATTTGCTTTCTTTGCAACGTTTTCAATGCCTTTTGACTTTGCTATATAAAATAATGCTCTTTTAAATTCTTCAATATCGCCATCAGCTAGAACTTGATTTAAATACTCTTTTCTTAATTCATCAGTTGTTAAGTAGTCTTCTAAATTAAATTTTGTAAATTCTTCTTTCATCTATAATCCTTTAATATCTCTTTTGCTTTTTTAATATCATCGCTTTGGCTATCTTTATCGCCAGCATTTAACAATATAATTATTTCATTGCCATCAAAGGTAAAAAATATCCTTAACCCACCACGATTAAAAAATCTAAGTTCGTATAAGTCTGTATCGATAAATTTATAATCCCCTAAATGATCTTTTGCTTCTATCTGCTCTAATCTTCTTAATATAGAAATCTTGACAATAGGATTATTTAACTTATGCAACCACTTATCAAATGTCGAACTTTTTAGTACTTTCATAGGGCAAATTTTAACAAATGTAGCTTAATGGCTACTTATAAAAAATAGCGCATAACACTCATAGCCCGAAGGTCGGTGGTTCATTAGAATTTACTCCATTGGAGTTTGAAACTCGCCGAACATGATTATTAACAACCGCAATCACTCTTTTGATAGTCGTTTTTTGGGACAGTTCCATATAAATTTTTAGTTGGCAAAGTTAGATGGCAGCTATTTTAACACCATTTAGAAAAACGCCTTGACTAAAGATTAAAATGAAGTAAATTATCTGATCAATGAAATTTGAAGAAGATTATGAAATTTTTTGTCAATTATAATTAAAAACAAAAAATATATGAATTTATAAAACCCACTTGTAAAGACAAGCAGGTTTTAAAATGTTTTATTTCTCTAGTTTTTCTTTAAGTTTTTCTTTTTTAGATTTAGCTTTTGAAGCAGCTTTTTCTTTCTTTTCTTTTACTTTGTCAACAACTTTATCTTTTTCGTCTTTTGCTTTTTCACCCATACTAGTTTCATCTTCTTTACTAGAAGTTAGCTCTTCTTTAGTTTTAGAAGCTTTCTTTTTAAATTTATCTTTTTTATCAGAGATTTTTTCTTTCATCTCGTCTTTTGCCTCATCCATTTTCTTCTTACCAGCTTTTGCTTTTTGCTTACTTCGCTCTTGCCAGTAGTAGAAATTTCACCTTTTAGGTTATCAAAAGTTTTATCGCCGATGCCATTTACATTTTTGAGATCGTCGATTGAGTTAAATTTATTTGCTTTTCTATACTCGATGATGGCATCTGCTTTTGCACTGCCGATACCATCAAGACTCATAAGCTCCTCTTTTGTAGCTGTGTTTAGATTGATTGCTGCCATAGCCAAAGATGCAATAGCTGCAAGTGAAATCAAAATTTTTTTCATTTCCATTCCTTAAAAGTAAATTTGATGTAAAATTCTAGCAAAGAGTGATTAATGAAGTATAAATATGAAGTGATATAAAAATGATTTTAAATATAGTTTATAGGAGAGAATCCCTGAAAATTTCAGGGAAAAAGTTTTATTTTCTAAGTTCGCGGATCTTAGCTGCTTTACCGCGTAGTTCGCGTAGATAGAATAGCTTAGCTCTTCTAACACGACCTTTTCTAAGAACTTTTATCTCTTCGATAGAATCGCTAAATATTGGGAAAATTTCTCAACACCAACACTATTAGCACCTATTTTTCTGATTATAAATGTTTCGCCGGTGCCGCTACCACGTCTAGCTATACAAATGCCTTCAAAATTTTGAATTCTCGTTTTGTCTCCCTCGTGAATACGAGTAGCCACACGCAATGTATCTCCTGCACGGAAGTCAGGGATATTCTTACCAGCAATTTGAGCATTTTCAAACGCTTCAATGTATTTATTTCTCATGTTTTTCCTTATTTATGTGGCTTTAGCTTTTGATATAAATCAGGGCGAAAGTACCTTGTTTTGCAGTGAGCCATCTTATTTTTTAAGTTGTGGATTTTAGCATGATTACCCTTTAAAAACTCTGAAACCACAAAGAGGGATTTAAAATTATCAGGTTTTGTAAAAGATGGGGCTTCAAGCAGATTGCCTTCAAAACTCTCCACTTCAAGGCTCATGTCATTTCCTAAAACTCCGGGCACATTTCTTGATATCGCGTCACTCATACAAAGTGCAGGCAGCTCTCCGCCAGTTAAAATAAAATCACCTATGCAAAAAACTTCGTCCGCCCAAAGCTCAACAACTCTCTCGTCAAGCCCTTCATATCTGCTGCAAACAAAGCAAACATGATCTTTCTTTGAAAGCCTTTTCGCGTCATTTTGACTAAATTTTTTACCAGCTGGCGTCAAAAAAACAACATGGGTATTTTTATCTTTTTCTTTTAGAAATTTGATTGACTCATCCAAAGGCTGCGGAAACATCAAAAGCCCCGCTCCGCCTCCGATCATATAATCATCAACTTTATTATGTTTATCGTTGGTAAAATTTCTTGGATTTATGAAATCAATTTCAATAAATTTATTGCTAATTGCACGTTTTAAAATAGAATCGCAAAAGTAAGGTTTGACTAAATTTTCAAAAAGTGTAATAAACGTAAATTTCATGAAATTTCTAAGATATCTCTAGCGCCTTTTACAAAAATCTCTCCACTATCCAAATTTACGCTTTCGATAAAACGCTCCAAATATGGAATGTAAAAATTCTTTGGTTTGCCAGTTGCGATAAGCTCTTCATCAGTTTTTATGTATAAAAGTGAATTTGCAAAATTATCTTGGATATCTTCCACGATACCTAAAATTTCGCCATTTTCTACAACTCTTAATCCAATGATATCAAACTGAAAAAATTCATCTTTTTTTAGTTTGCAGTTTTTTCTAGTAAGCTCTTTTGTGGTATAAATAGTTTTGTTTACAAGTGTTTTAGCAAGGTCTAAGTCATCAAATTTTTCAAACAAAACCAGCTCTTTTTGTCTGTTATAGTCTTTTATTGTGAGCTGACCATTGTTTTTATCAAAAAAGGTCGCACCTTTTTTGAATTGCTCTGGGAAGTCGCTCTTGTTGTGAAGCTTTAAATAGCCCTTTAAACCAACACATCTACCGATGATAGCGACTTCAACAATATCACTATTCAATAGCTTTTACCGTTACTCTATAACTTGTATTGTCTTTGGCTTTACAGCCAATAATAACGGTCTTTATAGCATTTATCATTTTGCCGTCTTTACCGATAAGCTTTCCAGTATCAACCTTATCAGCACTTATAATGATCTCGACAAAATTTTCACCAAGCTCTTGACGCTCGATAGTTACCTTTTCAGGAAAATCAGCTATAAGCTTGGCGTATTCGTATAAAAAATTTTCAACCATTATTTTGTAATTTGCGCAACTCTGTCGCTAAGTTTAGCACCGACGCTTTTCCAATAATCCAATCTCTCTTTGTTGAAATTTCTAACATTTGGCTCAACCATAGGGTTGTAATAACCAATGCTCTCTATCCAACCGCTGTCGCGTCTTTTTCTGCTATCTGTAACAACTATACGATAAAAAGGTCTTTTTTTGCGTCCCATTCTTGTTAGTCTTACTACTGTTGCCATATTATATTCTCCTCTTGTTTTTAAATAAAGCTTAAATTTAGATAACGAATATCCAAATTTAAACCCTTTTATCAAACAGGTCTTTTTAAATTTGCTTGTGAAAGCATATTTGCAAGTCCTTTTTGCTCCGCCCTTTCCTGAAAATTTCTTAGCAAGCTTTGAGGCATTTTCAAACTGCTTTAAAAAGCGATTTACCTCTACTTGAGATAGTCCAGAGCCAGCTGCCAAACGTCTTTTTCTACTATTGTTTAAAAGGTCTGGATTTTCACGCTCTTTTGCGTCATAGAGTTTATCATAGCCTTAATATGCAAAATTTCTTTTGAATTATCAAGGTCTATATCTTTTATCTGATTTGCAATATTTGAAAGACCAGGTATCATACCCATCAAAGATTTCATACTACCAAGCTTTTTAACGCTTTCCATTTGATCCAAAAAGTCATTAAAGTTAAACTGACCTTTTTTTATCTTTTGATTTAGACGTTTTGCCTCTTTTTCATCGATAATAGTCGATGTTTTCTCGACCAAAGTAGCTAAGTCACCCTCGCCCATTATACGGCTTACGATACGGTCTGGTATAAAGCTCTCGATATCAGCTACTTTCTCGCCAGTACCGACAAATCTAAGTGGAATATTTAGCTGTTTTGCGATGCTAATAGCTACGCCACCCTTTGAGTCAGAGTCGAATTTAGAAAGGATAACTCCAGAAATTCCCAAAATTTCATTAAAACTTGTAGCTGTTTTTACAGCATCTTGTCCGCTCATAGCGTCAGCTACATAGAAAATTTCATGTGGATTTATTGCATTTTTTACGTCTTTTATCTCTTGCATCAACTTTTCATCGATCGCAAGACGACCAGCGGTATCCACCAAAAGCACGTCATAAAGACCGCTTTTTGCTTTTTCTAGTGCTTCTTTTGCTACTTTTATGGGGTTGTTTTCGTTTTCTATATAAAAAAGATCGATCTCATTTGCAACGCAGAGCTGCCTTAGCTGTTCAACCGCCGCTAATCTTTGCAAATCACAAGCTGCAACTAAAACTTTTTTCTTTCTTAGTTTTAGATAGTTTGCAAGCTTGATAGTTGTCGTTGTTTTACCGCTACCTTGTAAGCCGGCCATCAAAACAATGGTCGGTGCAACTGGCGCATAGACAAAGCCTTGATTACCAGGAGCTGTTAAGATAGTAGTTAAATTTGACTTGATCGCATCTAGGAAATTCTTTTGACCAACGCCAGTTTGCTTTAGTTCGCTTTCGATAGACGCGAGCAGATCTTTAGTGACTTTGTGGTGAACATCAGCTTTTAAAAGAGCTTTTTTAGAACGTCAAGTGCGTTTTTTAGAGCTTTTTCGTCATCTACAAAACGTATCTTGCTAACGGCTAATCTAAAAGACTCGCTAATTTGTTCGAACACTAATCACCTTTCTAAGTTGTTATTAAAGGGCGTATATTACTAAATAATTTCTTTATTGCTCTTTAAATTTCAAATTTTATTAGATAGCTCAAATCCAAGAGAGTTAAATTCTCTTGGGATCGGCGCTTTAAATTTATAGTCTAAAAGAGCGATAGAATAGGCATGCAAGAACATTCTATTTGCCCTATTTTTGCCGTATTTCTCATCGCCAACGATAGGTAAATTTAAGCTAGCCAAATGCACTCTTATCTGATGCGTCCTACCTGTTTTTATGGCAACTTTTACCAGCGTTTTTTTACCAGCAACCATGAGCGGTGAAATTTCACTGATCGCCTCTTTGCCATCTTTTGAGATCTTTGAAAAGGCGCCATTTTTATTTTTTATCGTTAAGATCGGCTCATCTACGACGACCTCCTCGCTCATGATGCCCCTAACTGCGGCCACGTAAATTTTCTCAACCTTCATCTTTTTAAACTCATTTATGGCAAGGCTCGCAAATTCGTCATTTTTTACAAGAAGCAGCACCCCGCTTGTGTCTTTATCGAGTCTGTGAAGGAGTGGAAATTTATACATTTGGCTGATTTTTTCGCTAGTTATGGCAGCTGGTTTATTGATGGCTATTAAATTTTCATCTTCAAAGATAACACTTGGCTTTGGTATCTCTTCGACGCTAAATTTAGTATTTTCACTCATTAGTGCTCGAGCTATCATCACCTTTTGCCCCTTGGCATAGACTAGCCCGCTGTCGATTAGCTCCTTTGCCTCGTTGTTTGAGATGTTTTTTTGTTTGGCTAAAATTTTATACGCTTTTTCTTCACTCATAAAGTACTCCTTATATCTTCTATGATCGCATCAGCGCTGGCCTGCACGGCGATCTTGCTCTTTTTGGCGCTACCATCTATTATGCCGCCTATCTCGCTGGCCTTTGCGATGTAGATGTTTTCAACTAGACCAAATAATGCCTTTTGGTTAAATATAAACTCGCCGCTAATTATCACAGGATTAAATTGCGCGCACTCGATTGGATTATGCCCACCAATATTTGGCACAAAACTGCCGCCAAGCACGACTATATCGCTAATAGCATAGACATTTACAAGCTCGCCTAAAGTATCAAGTAAATTTCACTTTAGCTTCAAATTTATGTGTTTGGCTAAATTTAGCAAAGCTAAAATCATGCTTTTTAGAGTACTCGCCTGCTAGCTTTTCCACCTCTGCAAATCTCTCAGGGTGGCGTGGTGCAATGATTAATAAATCGTTTTCTTTTAAATTTAAATTATCTAAAATCATCTCTTCTTCGCCCGCATGCGTGCTTGCTAGCACGATCACTCTAGCTTTTGGCTTTTCATAAACTCTACTCACACTTGGCAAAAATGCAGCTTTTATGTTGCCAACGACCTCTATTTCACCTGCTCCAAGCGACTTTAGCCGCTCTTTATCAAGTTCGCTTTGGGCGTAAATTTTATCTATAAATTTAAAAAGATATCTGTAAAAAAAACCAAATTTTAAGTAGCTTTTATAGCTTCTATCTGAAATTCTAGCGTTTATGAGGATCACACGGCTGCCTTTTAGCTTTGCCATGAAAACTAGCATAAGCCAGAGCTCTGCCTCAAAAATGACTAAAATTTTGCTCTTTTTTAGCCAAAATGGCAAGAAAATTTCAAATGGCAAAAATCTCGTGTTAGCACAAATTTTACTTGCCGCTTCAAAGCCCGTATTTGTCACCACACTTATAGCTTTGCTGTCAAATTTTTGCATCAAAGGTTTAAGTGCTTGGACCTCGCCAAACGAGCAAGCGTGAAAATGCACATCTGCATCTTGAAATTTAGGATTATTAAAGAGAAAAAAACGTGCTGGGATTGATCTATGATATTTTTTTTTGAAACTTAATAAAAGTAGAAAAATAGCCCCAAAAAAGTAGAGTATTGAGGCTAAAAAATAATATATTATTATCACGAAACGTGTTATTGCTCTTGTTTATATAAAATTCTGCCACAATGCGGGCAAGTAACGATATCTTCGCCTTTTACAACCGCAGAGAAAGTTTTATCATTTATCTGCATAAAGCAGCCATAACAAGCTTGTTTTTTAACAGGCACAACGGCTGTGTTGTGAGCCCATTTTCTGATCTTTTCGTAAAATGCTAGGATTTTTTGGTTCATCGCAGCGACAAGTTTATCTTTTTTAGCATAGACCTCTTTGCGCTCTTTTTCGATCTTTTCAAGCTCAGATGAAACCTCACTTTTTATCTTTTCTAAATTTCCTTCAAGCTCTGTTTTTTTAGCGTTTAGCTCATCTTTTTGAGCATTTTTATTGTCTATTAGTTTTTCAAGTCTAGCGATCTCTTCATTTGCTGCTTCAAGTTGCTCTTTTGCGATATCTTCTTCAAGACCTAGAGCTTTTATCTCTTTTTCGCTTTTTGCGCTTGAGCTTTTTTAGCTACGTCTTTGATCTTAGCGCTAAATTCTGCGATGTGAGCGTTTGTGCCTGATTTTTGTGATTTTAGATCATTTACCTCTTCGTCAAGTCTTTCTACATTAACCGCTATAGTTTCACACTCTTCTTCTATGCTTTTATAGGCTTTTTCTACTTCTTGTATGCGCGGTGTGAAACCATCTATTTGTTTGTCAAGATCAGATAATTCAACTAATTGTTGCAAATATTTATTCATAATGTTTCCTTTTTTTGTTAGCAATATGTAAATGGGTTTTTAGAATTGCTTATTATAACTTCAATTTTTAGATTTTGCAAATATTTTGCTAAAAAATCACTAAAATAACGCTCGCTTTCATAGTGATTTATGTCGATCAAATTTAGTCCATTTTCCTTTGCATAAAGGGCTTGGTGATACTTTAGATCGCCGGTTAAAAAGGCGTCTGCTTTGACATCTTGCATGAGATCTGCGCCGCTTCCAGTGCAGATGCAAATTTTAGAAATTTCATCTTTTGCATAAACTGCTCTTAAATTTTCAAGTCCAAGTTTTCCTTTTACAAATTTACAAAGCTCACTAAATTTCATCTTCACATCAGCGTAGATCAAAAAGCCCTCTTTGCTTGAAATTTCAAGCCTCAAAACCTGCGTCACAAATTTTTCATTTAAAAATGCAAGGTCGGCATTTGTATGAAGCGAAATGAGCGAGATATTTTTTATCATCATCTCTCTTATGAGCGAGCTTGGATAGAGGCTGTAGTCTAGGCTTTTTAGCCCTTTAAAAATAAGCGGATGGTGGGTGATGATGAGCGAGTTTGGCAAGACATTTTGCAAAAGCTCGCTGTCAAGATCAAGACTTAGATAAATTCGCTCAAATTCGCTATCAAATGAGCCAACCTGCAGGCCACTATTATCCCAAGACTCTTGGCTCACAAATGGGCAAATTTCATCTAAATTTTTATAAATTTCAGCTATTTTCATCAAATTTTACTTTTGCTCTAAGCTCTCTTTATATGTTAGCGCGCACTCTTTTGCAAGCTCGCGAATTTTAAAATGTAGTCTTGTCTTTGTGTAACGCTGATCGCTCCGCGCGCGTCAAGGACGTTAAATGTATGAGCTGCAAGCATACAATAATCATACGCTGGTAGTGAAATTTTAGCCTCCAAGCAGCGTTTGCACTCGTTAAATGCGTTTTCAAACTGGTTAAAAAGCATATCAACGTTTGCCACTTCAAAGTTATATTTACTCCACTCATACTCGCCTTGTTTATGCACGTCGGCGTAGGTTACGATGTTGCCATTAGAGTCGTCCCAAACGATGTCATAGACACTATTTACATCTTGGAGATACATAGCTAAGCGCTCAAGACCATATGTTATCTCGCCAGAGATGAGCTCGCAAGCGATGCCACCCACTTGTTGAAAATAGGTAAACTGCGTAACCTCCATGCCATCTAGCCAGACCTCCCAGCCAAGTCCCCAAGCGCCAAGTGTAGGGCTCTCCCAGTTGTCTTCGACAAAGCGGATGTCGTGATTTTTCAAATTTAGACCAAGTCTTTCAAGACTTTTTAGATAAAGCTCTTGGATATTTTCTGGACTTGGTTTTATGAGTACTTGAAACTGATAGTAAGCGCCAAGGCGGTTTGGGTTTTCGCCGTATCTACCATCAGTCGGACGGCGGCTTGGAGCTACGTATGCGGTCGCCCACGGCTTTGGTCCAAGGCTTCTTAAAAATGTCGCTTGGTGATATGTGCCCGCACCTGCTGGCATGTCGTATGGCTGAAGTATGACGCAGCCTTGCTCTTGCCAATAGTTTTGAAGCGTTAGTATTATTTGTGAAAATGTCATTTTTTGCCTTTTATTTTATTGATATATAAATTTCTATTTTGTCTTTTAGGTATTTTTCAAAGTCTGTTTTATAGGTTCTTTTTAGCTCACTACTTTCAAAATATCTCCAAATTTCACCCAAAATTTTGCAACATTTTGCGGCTCATTTGCAAAGCTAAAAAGAGCGTATTTTCCGCTTTGTATATCTAAATTTTCATCACCCTTTTGGCGTGATCTTGTGCCGATAAAGTTATCGTAATGTCCATTAAAATCGCTTTCGTAATTGCAGTAAACGCTATAAATTTCGCTCTTGCCATCATAGAGCTCGCCCATAAATTTAGACCATAAAGCTGGAATTTTGCCCTTGCCGTCCATTTCATCTTCATTTTTAGTGCGAGTTTTTACTCCATAAATTTCAAAGCTATCATCTAAATTTATAATCTTCATAAACTACTTTTGTCCGTTAAAATTTTCAACCGCTTGGTTCCACATGAGCTTGTATTTTCGTTTTAAAAATTCAACTTCATCTTGTGAAATTTTAAGCTGTTTTGTAAGCGTCTCGACCGTTTTTCTATCTTCATCATAGAGCTCTTGCATCGAAATGAGCGCCTCTTTTAAAATTTCATTCTCATTTCTTAAGGTCTCAAGCGTCTCATCTTTTGCGTCAAGCACCTTTTCGTGTAAATTTCAGTATCGTGCCAATCGTCTTTTCCACAAAGCTAAAACCATCTTGGCTTTGTGGCTGCAAGGATAAATTTTGCGAAACACTAGGCACCACGCTCATCGTTCCCTCGCTCGCTTCTATCAAAATTTCTCCGTTTTCCTCTTTGGTTTTTAAAACGCCACGATTTATCATATCCTCGATAACTTCGCGCTCCAAGTGCACAAGTTTGCAAAATTCATCAACTCCAAGATAGGTCTGCACCGCTTCTCCTTTTATAGTATCACTTCAACCTTTGAAGAGTCTTCCTCTAAAGCCTTTATCTTTGCCTCTCTGTCGGCCTTTAGCGCGTTTGCTAGCCCCTCATCTTCAAGGGCTAAAATTTGCACCGCAAGATAGGCTGCATTTATTGCGCCAGCCTTGCCGATAGCCAAGGTCGCCACTGGCATACCACTTGGCATTTGCACAGTTGAATAAAGTGCATCAACGCCGCTTAAAGCCGATCCTGCCATTGGTATGCCGATCACTGGCTTTGTTGTGTTTGCAGCGATCGCTCCAGCTAGGTGAGCCGCCATACCAGCAGCTGCGATAAAGACTTTTGCGCCCTTTTTCTCGGCATTTGCGACGTATTCGCTAGTTCTTTTTGGGCTTCTGTGGGCTGAGCTGATTATCAGTTCATATTTTACGCCAAATTTCTCCAGAGTCTTTGCCGCCTCGCTAACGATCTCATAGTCGCTTTTACTTCCCATTATAATAGAAACAAATTTCATATTTTCTCCCTTAAAAAACTAAATTTTGGCAGCTTAACGCCGAGGTTTATCTCATTTTCATTGCCGCTGTGAATTTCGCTCATGACCTTGCCTTTTTTGGTGACGAGCTGCTTAAATTTGATAAATTTCTTGCCATCTTGCGAATAGACCTTAGAAATTTCATTTTCACTATCATCTATGTGTGAGCCAGCAGGAGCCACGATCTCATAGCTCTTATCTGGGAAAATTTTATATTTACACTTAAAAAACTCGCCATCTTCGCTTATGGCATTTACCTGATGAGTGCCCTCTTCTAGGCTGCTCGTGTGATTTTGCGTATCGGTTCGCTCATAAGGTCTATGCACTAAGTAGCCGTCCGTAAAACCGCGATTTTTCAGCGTATTTATCTCATTTTCAGTAAATTTTCGCGTCAAATTTCTCACTCAGCGCATCATCTATCGCCATTTTATAGGCTCTTGCCGTGCAGGCTGCGTAGTATTCGCTCTTTGTGCGGCCCTCTATCTTAAAGCTATCAATAACACCGCTATCAACGATCTCTTTGATGTGCGAGATGAGGCAAAGATCCTTTGAGTTCATGATGTGAGTGCCGTTTTCGTCCTCTTCTAAGCGGAAAAGCACGCCACTCTCTTCGTTTTTTGCGTAGAGTTCGTATTTAAACCTGCAGTCATTTGCGCAGCTGCCGCGGTTTGACATACGTCCGCTTTGCACTGAGCTTACCAAGCACCTGCCAGAGTAGGCAAAGCACATCGAACCATGGACGAAAATTTCGATATCAAGAGTTGGAATTTCCTCTTTTATCTTTATAACATCTTTTAAATTCATCTCTCTAGCCACAACAATGCGTTTTGCACCCATGTCGTGATAAATTTTAGCGTCCAGTACGTTCATAACGTTTGCCTGAGTTGAGAGGTGTATCTCGATATCTGGAGCGATCTCTTTTGCTAGGCTCATGACGCCTGGAGTTGCGATGATAAAGGCATCTGGCTTCATCGCTGAGATGGTTTGCAGGTGCCTTTTTAGCGGCTCTATCTGAGAGTTAAAAGGAAAGGCATTTATGGTCGCATAAAATTTCTTTCCCTTTTCGTGTGTGTAGTCTATCGCCTCTTTGAATGTTTCAAGGTTAAACTCCCTTGCTGATCTAGTCCTTAGTGAAAAGCTAGCCACTGAGCCATAAACAGCGTCGGCTCCGTATTCAAGGGCGATTTTAAGTTTTGTTAAATTTCCAGCTGGAGATAAAAGCTCAGGCCTTTTTAGCACTATTTTTTACCTAGACTTTCTATCAAGGCTTCGATGTCGTCGTTACTGACAAGGTTTTCAGTTGTTGTATCACCAGCGATATGAACAGCAGAGCCAACACGCTTATCATCGTCGATACGACCTTCAAACAATGTATTCATATATTTGCTAAGTGCTCTCATAACGTTGATAACACGCTCGATCTTTTGCCTGTGGATGTCTTGATACTGCATCATATCCATAGCCATCATGATCTCATCTTGTCCCATTTGTAAATTTGAGATGATATTATCGATCGTGCCAAGAAGTGCGTTGTTTTTTTCTAAAGCCTCACTAAATGCGGCAATATTTGGAAATTTCTCACTTAGCGTCGTAAATAGCTCAACGTTTAAGTTTATCGCGTCTTTTAGGCTATTTGAGTCGCTCTCAGCGTCCATAAAAAAGTTATTTATCGTCTCAAGCTTGTCAAACATCTGAGTAGCTTTCTCTTCGCTATCTCTTGTCACATCGTCAAGCTGATGTACCATTTTGTGGTCTTCAGTCGGTGGTGGTGGTGGCCAAACACCGTCTGCACTCACTCTATAGTTTTCGCTCTGTTTTGAGCTACTCTCTGACTTTGCTTGTGACTCATCTGCTTTAGCACTCATTGCCTCTGCAACTTCTGCTACCTCGTCTGTTTCCTCTTTGACGTCCGCGACCTCTTGGCTGGCATCTTTAGTATCACCTAAATCATCCTCTAATCCGCCTGCCATAAGCGCGTCAAGTTCCTCTTGGGTCATAAAAGCTCCTAATAAAATTTGCCTTGATTATATAGGATTTAAATAAAAAGAAAGTTTAAAAAGTATGCGTTTATCTTTAAATTTATCAAATTTTAGGTAGCATTTTTGAAAAATAAACGACTTTAAAAGGCTAAAAATGACCGTCGATCTTCACAACCACACACCGCTTTGCAACCACGCAGTTGGCGAACCGCTAGAATTTGTGAGATGCGCCATAAAAGCTGGCACAAGATACTTTGGCTTTAGCGATCACGCACCGATGAACTACGATGAAGCTTATAGGATGAAATTTGAAGAGATGCAAAGCTACGAAGACGAAATTTTACGTTTAAGAGAGGAATTTAGCGGTGAGATAGAAAATTTTACTTGGCTACGAGATGGACTTTTTAGATGGCTTTATGGACGAGCGAGTTTTTGCCAGAAAGGTTGATTATCTAATAGGCTCTGTGCATTTTTTTAACGGCTGGGCGTTTGACAACCCAGAATTTATCGGTGGCTACGAGGGCAAAGACTTGGATCAAATTTGGCAAGAGTATTTTGACCACATAGAAAGATCAGCCAAACTTGGTAAATTTGACATTATGGGGCACATCGATCTTTTAAAACTCTTTAAATTTTTACCTAAAAAAGATGTCAGGATCTTAGCCAAAAACGCGATAAAAGCGATAAAGAGGCAAATTTGGTAGTTGAGATAAACGCAGCTGGCTTTAGAAAGCCTATCGGCGAGCAATATCCAAGCGTAAATTTACTTGAGCTAATCGCTGAAAATGACATCACCATCACCTTTGGCTCAGACGCTCATGCCAAAGAAGATATCGGCAAAAACGGTGAAATTTGCGAGCAGATAGCTAGAAATTTGGGATATTCAAAGTGTGCGATATTTAAAAACAGAGATAGAGAATTAGTAAAATTTTAGTTTGGGGTCAAATAAAATATAAAAATAATCTTAAATATAAAATTTTGTGATACAATACGAAAATTAAAAACCAGAAGGAGATAAAAAATGGGAAAATTTGTCCAAAACATGGATCATTTTTTTGATTTTTGCAAAGAAAATGAAGTTAAATTTGTAGATTTTAGATTTACCGATCTAAACGGCGCTTGGCACAGCATAAGCTACAACATAAAAGCTGTTACAAAAGAGAATTTCACAAACGGCATCCCAATGGACGCTAGCTCGATGAACGGCTGGCAGCCTATCGACAAGAGCGATATGATAATGAAGCCAGAAGCGACATCTGCGTTTTTGGACCCATTTACCTCTGACATCACAGTCGTTGTTTTTTGCGATATCTACGACATTTACAAAGGTCAAATTTACTGAAAAATGCCCTCGCTCGATCGCAAAAAGAGCGATGCAATATGTAAAAGATAGCGGACTTGGCGATGAGGCATATTTTGGCCCTGAGAATGAATTTTTTGTATTTGACAACGTCAAAATCATCGACAGTCCAAACTGCGCGATGTATCAAGTAGATAGCGAAGAAGGCGAGTGGAACGACGCTGCAGACTTCAAAGATAGCTATAACACAGGTCACCGCCCACGCAGAAAAGGCGGCTACTTGATGACTCAGCCAATCGACAGCATGGTCGATCTAAGAGCTGAAATGATGCAGGTTTTAGAGCAAGTTGGCCTTGAAGTATTTTTAGGACACCACGAAGTCGCACAAGGTCAAGGCGAGATCGGCGTGAAATTTGGCAACTTAGTCGAGGCTGCTGACAACGTTCAAATTTACAAATACGTCGTTCGCATGGTCGCTCACCTAAACGGCAAGACAGTTACATTTATGCCAAAACCGCTTTATGGTGACAACGGCAGCGGCATGCACGTGCATCAATCAGTCTGGAAAGATGGCAAAAATTTACTTCTACAAAGAGGGCAACTACGCAAATTTAAGTGACTTTGCAAGGCACTACATCGGCGGCGTTTTAAAACACGCAAGAAGCGTTGCAGCCTTCACAAACCCAAGCACAAACAGCTACAAACGCCTAATCCAGGCTTTGAAGCGCCATCTATCCTAACCTACTCGAGCCAAAACCGCTCAGCGAGCATCCGCATACCTTACGGCGCTGGCGAGAAGTCAGTTAGGGCTGAGATGAGATTCCCAGATAGCACGGCAAACCCTTATCTAGCCTTCTCAGCGATGCTAATGGCGGGCCTTGACGGCGTTAAAAACAAATACGAGCCAGTTGGTCCGATGGATGAAAATTTATTTAAACTTCACCTAGATGAGATCAGAGAGCGTGGCATCGAGCAGCTACCGCACACACTTCGTGGCAGCCTTGAAGCGCTTATCCGCGATAACGAATACCTAAAACCGATAATGAGCGATCTTTTCATCGACACTTATCAGCACATGAAATTTGAAACTCAAGTTTGGCCTTACGAAGCGCGCCCAACTGCTTATGAGTTTAAAACCTGCTTCTCTTGCTAAAACGCATCTCCAAGCTCATTTTGGGCTTGGAGACTTTTTAATGAAATTTAAAATATAAAATCCTGCGACTATTAATAAATTTAGATCTAAATCCAATAAGCATTATCGCTTAGATTTTTTAACCACAACAGATAAATTTTTTAAAAATATAAAATCTATATAGTTAAATTTTGAGCTAAATTTGGCTTTACACACAAGAATAAAATTTTAAATTTAATAAGCCCAACTCATGCAAATTTAGAAATTTAAAGCTTATATATAAAAATAGTTATAGCAGATAAATTTGAAACTCCTAATTTAATATGGCGCTTAAATTTTGAACTGAAATTTGATTTTGCAAACAAGGGGCAAATTTGCCAGAGTTTTAAATTTATCTGCATCATTAAAAGGTCAAATTTAACAAGCCCTAGCTCTTTTAAATTTGCAATATAAATTTAAGATTTCATTTAGTTAGGATAGCAGCAGATAATTTTATTAAGAAATTTACGCCAAAAAGTCAAATTTAAAGCTCTAAATCAAGCAAATTTACAAAAGAGCCAGCCCTAGCTATTTTGCACTTCAGGCTGTCCAAAAAGCCTATTTGCCTCTTTTATCACGCCCTCTTCTCTTTGCTTTTTAAGCTCCTCTGGGCTTTTGCTCTGGCTTAGCGACATCAGCTCTTTTGCAAAGCCATTTTGCGGCTGAGCTAGCGTATTTACATCGGTTTGTCGTGCCACAACAGGCTCTTTTACTGGCTCATCTTTTTGCTCATTTTGCTGCCTAGCTTTTATCTTAGCGATCTCCTCGTCAAGGTAGCTATATTTATCATGTGGCTCTTGTGGCGGAGTTTGAGGCTCTGGCTTTGGAGCAGAAATTTGCGTCTTAGCATTTACGATCTTTATTTTTTTACCAAAAATTGTATGTAAAATTTCATGCATTACGCCCAGCTTTTTTTGAAAAATGCCAGCTCATCGCCAGTTGCATTGACGACTAAGCCAAGCTCATTTTCATTTAAAAAGCTAAAACTTATGTGATTTTTAAAAATTTCTCCAAGCTCAAAGCTTCTATCAGTAAAATTTTTGCCACAAACTGCTCGTATGGCGACTTTGGCGCCTCTTTTATGGCTAAAATTTGCCTGGCTCACGCCAGCTTTTGGCTCCATAGCCACGCTAGGCTCGCTCTTAGCAAGCTTTATGGCTTCATCGATATCTTGTAAATTTAGCGCCTCTATCATCATAAAAAGCATAAGCATCAGCACAAAACCATTGTCGCTTGATACGCTTAGCATCGACTTTGCCTGCGCCAAAATCCTAAAAAATCTCTCATATATAAGAAGTGAAAATTTTGGGTCATTGTCTAAAAATCTCTGCTTTAAATTTGCCAAAATTTCATCTATGATCATCTCTGGCTCATAGGTCTCAAGCTCGGTTACAAGCACTCTTATGGCGTTTTTATCGGCATTTGCGACGTGTTCGATGATCTGCTCGATCCTACTTGGATCAAGAAGACCAAGCATCGCTGCCACGCTTGATTTTGTGATATTGCCAGCGCCATAAATGATAGCTTGATCAAGCAGCGTTAGCGTATCTCTTAGCGAGCCGCCGCCGCTTCTTGCAAGTATCTCAAGCGCCTCCCTCTCGTAACTCACGCCCTCTTTGCTAAGGATAAATTCAAGATGTTTTACGATCTCATATCTGCTTATTTGTTTAAATCTAAAATGCTGCGTCCTTGAAAGCACCGTTGTTGGCAGCTTCAAAGGGTCGGTCGTTGCTAAGATGAAATTTAACATAGCTTGGCGGCTCTTCAAGCGTCTTTAAGAGGGCGTTAAACGCCTCTTTTGTTAGCATATGCACTTCGTCGATGATGAAAATTTTATATCTAGCAGCCGTCGGAGCGTACTTTGTCTGCTCGATTAGCTCTCTTATATCGTCGATCTTTCTGTGGCTGGCTGCGTCCATCTCGATGATGTCCATGTGGCGCGACTCGTTTGCCATCACGCACTGCGCACAGACCTCGCAAGGCCTAGAAGTTGGCCCTTTCTCACAGACCAAAGCCTTTGCAAATATCCTAGCGCTCGATGTCTTGCCACTTCCCCTAAGGCCTGAAAACAAATAAGCATGGCTCACTCTATTTTCATCAAGTGCGTGGGTTAGGCTCTTGCTTACGGCTTCTTGTCCGATGAGCTCGTCAAAATTTTTTGGTCGATATTTTAGGGCTAGTGCTTGCAACTGCTTTCCTTTTTGCAATTTTAATTTGCTGATTTTATAAAAAAAGGCATAAATTTATGGTTATGATAAAGTTAAATTTTGCTAAATTTAAGCAAAACTTTAGCGAGAAGGAGAAATTTGCAAGCATTTATATCTGGATTTTTCACCTCTTTATCGCTCATTTTAGCTATCGGCGCGCAAAACGCATTTGTGCTAAAACAGGGCATCAAAAGAGAAAATATCTTCATCATCTGTCTTATTTGCGCTATTAGCGACGCTGTCTTGATCTTTGCAGGAGTTTTTGGGCTTGGCAGCCTCGTGCAAAACTTCCCCATCATCAAGCAAATCGCCCTATATGGCGGCTTTTTATTTTTACTTTTTTACGCGCTAAAGAGCTTTCACTCGTGCTTTTTTAAGGACCTTAGCATGGATGCCAGCAGCGAAAATGCTAGATCGAAATTTAAAGAAAAACATCCTTTTAACGCTCGCATTTACTTGGCTAAATCCTCACGTCTATCTTGACACGATGATCCTAATAGGCTCGGTTTCTACTAAATTTAAAGATGAAAATTTGATCTTTGGCGTGGGTGCTAGCCTTGCCTCATTTTGCTTTTTCTTTGCACTTGGCTATCTAGCTAGGTTTTTAGCGCCCATTTTTGCAAGGCCCATCTCATGGAAAATTTTAGAGTTTTTTGTCGGCCTCATCATGCTCGCCCTTGCTTTCATGCTTCTTTTTGCTAGCTTCTAGCCTCTTTTTAGCGCCTCTTTTTGCGAAGTTCGAGCTGGTAGGCTTCATTTAGCGCGTCTTCGTCATCTAAATTTGCTCCGTCTAAAATTTGCGGTAGTCTTCAAACTGCCTATTTTTTATCCCCCAAAGCACGCCAAAAAGCAAGGCCGCCCCCATCAAAACAGAGACCAAAACAAGCATCGCAAGAGTCGTTGTATCCACTATCTATCCTTAAATTTTCTAACTATAAAAAGTGAGTTTAGTATGACGCTTAGCGAGCTTGCCGACATGAAAAGTGCGGCAAATAGCGGCATGACGTAGCCACAGACAGCAAATGGCAGGCTAAGGGCGTTATAAAGCAAGCAAAAAGAGTAAATTTTGCTTTATCGTTTTATAGGTAAATTTTGAAATTTTCACCGCTTTTGCAAGACTTTGCAGGCTATCATCAAGTAGCACCACATCGCTTTTCTCTAAGCTCACCGCCGCGCCACTTCCCATGCAAATGGCCACGTGAGCAAGGCTAAGCGCAACTGCGTCGTTTATGCCGTCTCCAACCATCAGCACCTTTTTGCCCTGCTGCTTAAGACCAGCTATAAATTTAGCCTTTTCATCAGGCAGCATCCCTGCTCCAAACTCGCTCACGCCAAGCTCATCTGCCACGTTTTTTACCACATTTTGCACGTCGCCACTTAGGATGCAAACCTTCATGCCAGCACTCTTTAGCTCGTTCATCAAAGCATTTGCTTCAGGCTTTACGCTATCTTTTAGGTAAAATTTAGCCACCAGCTCGCCCTGCTTGCCCACAAAAAAGCTCACATTTTCTTCGCTCTCTTCAAATTTCACCCCATTTTCAGCCAAAAAGCGCCTACTTCCAGCCACAAAACGCTCACCCATAATATCAGCGCTAACACCTTTTGCCACGCTTAAATTTGCATTTTCAAGCTCAACTTTCTTTGCGCCTTTTTGCTTTAAAAACTCAGCCACCGCCACGCTTATTTGGTGGTTTGAGATAAGGCAAAGCGAGTAAATTTTATCAATACTCGCGCCCTCTTTTATAAAAAACTCGCTCACTTCAAATTTAGCCTTTGTGAGCGTCCCAGTCTTGTCAAATACCGCCACATCGCACTTTGCAAGGCTTTCAAAAAATTTAGCCTCCTTAAAAAGCACCTTGTTTTTAAAGGCAACCCCAAGAGCGCAAACGCTGCTAACTGGCGTGGCAAGGGCAAGCGCACAAGGGCAAGCGATCACGATGACGCTCACGGCTGTCACCACCGCTTCTGAAAAACTGAAATTTAAAATACCAAAACCAAAATGTAAAAAATGCCAGAGTTAGCACGCCAAGAAGAATTTCGAGGCGATTTTATTGACTGCTAGCTCGATATTTGGCTTTTTTAGCTCTGCGTTTTGGAGTAAATTTATAAGCTTATTAAGATATGAGTTTTTAAAAATTTGCCTTGCCTCATAGACGATCTGCCCGTTTAGGCAGACAACACCGCTTTTTACCTCGCCCCCAGAGCTTAGCAAAAGTGGCAAGCTTTCGCCTGTTAAGCTTGAGCTATCCACGCTTGCTTCGCCACTAAGCACCACACCATCAAGCAGCGCCCTCTCGCCTGATCTAAGCACGATCTTTTCGCCTAAATTTATATCCTTTGGCTCTTTTAAAATGTCCTTGCCGTCCTCTAAAACGCAGACCTTTGCAAGCAGCATATCGCTTAAGAAATTTGAGGTCTCAAGCGCCTTTTTTTTGCCTAAAATTTTAAAATTTACCGATAAAAACAAAGGTTATGATCATCGCGACCGAGTCAAAATAACTCTCGCCGCTTCTTGTAAGCATCGCAAAGATCGAGTAGATATATGTTATGCTAGCCCCCGTAATAACGAGCAGGTCCATATTTGGCAAGGCGTTTTTAATGGCGATTTTTGCCCCCTTAAAAAACTCGCTGCCAGTATAGAAAAGCACAGGCGTTGCCAACACAAACTGCGCGAAGCTTAGCAAATCCTTTACGTCGCTTCTGATACCGCTAAAGTAGCCGCCATACTGCGCGATCGCCAGCCACATGATATTCATCGTGGCAAAGACGCCAACAAGCGCTTTTGCGTAGAAATTTCGCCTTTTTTGACTAGCTCGTCCTCTTTTTGGCTCGCTGCGTAGGCCTTTGGAGTGTAGCCAACGGCGTAAATTTTCTCGATTATTTGCTCTACCAAAAGCTCTTGCTCATCGTAAATGATAACTGCCTTTTGACTAAGAGAGTTGATATTTACCTCCAAGATGCCAGGCAGGCTAAAAAGCGCCTTTTCCAGCAGCCAGATGCACGCCGAGCAGGTGATGCCGTCAATGAGAAGCGAAATTTTAGAAAACTCGCCCTCTTTTGTCACCAGCTCACTAAAATTTGCCGCTGAAATTTTTGACATTTGCACCGCTACTAGCAGGATTTAGCGTGTTTTTGCCAAGTCGCTCATAAAACTCGCCAAGGCCGCTTTCATTTAAAATTTCATAGACACCTTTGCAGCCGACACAGCAAAATTTAAGCCCGCCCTTAGCCTCTATCATCGCGCTTTTATCAAAGCTTTGCTTGCAGTGAGAGCACCTACACTTCACGGACGCTTCTTTTTAAGCTGGTCTAAATAGCCATATATCGTGATCTTTGAGACATTTAGCTTGGTCGCCACGACCTCGATAGCGCCCTTGATGTTAAAAATGCCCTTTTCGTTCATAAAGCCAACAAGCTCGAGCTTTTGCTCTTTTTGAGCTTCTTGCCCTCGTTTTTGGCGATGATCTTGTCGATCAAATTTAAAACTATCTGCATCACGTCGTAGTTTTGCTCGCTCTTGGGCTCATTTTCACTCGTCTTTAAGAAATTCCCAGCCATTTCAAAAAGGCTCTTTGCCACGCTTGCATCGACATTTACACATATCGCCCCGATGATCTCACCATGCTCGTCTCTGATAAAGGCGGTTGAGGACTTCACTAGCTTTTCGTCCTTTGTAAAAAAGTAGTTTGCCACATAGTCGTCTTTGAAATTTTTGTTATTTAAGACCTCGCTTACGAGGTGGTCAAAGCTTTGTCCGACCTTTCTGCCAGTGACGTCGCCAGCTACGTAAACGACTGATCGCTGCGGGTGTGAAAGATCGTGTAACACGACTTCGCAGGCAAATGGCGAGCTTTTTTGTATGAGATTTGCCGTTGGGATAAATGCCTTTAATATAGGATGCATAAGGCGCCTTTTGTTTTTGTTTAAGTTTAGCCAAAATATTTTTAAATTTTCGATAAGAAAAATATAATTTTTTATGAAAATTTGTAAAATTTAAGTGAAAACAATAAATTTTTATCTATAATTTTTTAAATTTTAAGGAGAAAATATGAAAATTTACAAAACCGAAATTTCAAAAAAGAAAAAGGCTCACTACTCTTTAGCGACCGAGCACAACGGCATCCTCTACATCTCAGGACAGCTTAGTATGGACCCAGAGACTAGGCAAATTCCAGAAGGACTAAAGGCTCAAACAAGGCAGGCTTTAAAAAACCTTGATAACGTGCTAAAACTGGCAAATGCGACAAGAAACGATATCTTGATGTGCCGCATCTATACGCCAGATATCGACTTTTGGGACGAGATAGATGACGAGTATGCGCTATTTTTTGGCGATCATAAGCCAGCTCGTGTCGTAGTGCCGACAAACAAACTTCACTTTGGCTGTCTGCTAGAGATCGAAGCTACAGCGATACTTGATAGAAAAATTTAAAAGGAGCGAAAATGCCTAAATTTACTCTGCTCAAAATGCGGCAAGAGCGCAGATTTTGAGACGCCTATATTTGCGTGCGAGTGCGGTGGGCTATATGATCTGGAGTTTAAACCAGCCAAATTTGATCTAAATTTGATCGATCAGCGTGAGTTTAGCCTCTTTAGATACCGTGAGTTTTTCCCTATCAAAAACGAGCTTTGGCGCGACATCAGCCTTGGCGAGGGGCTAACAAAGAGCGTGAAATTTGATGACTCGCTCTACCTTAAAGTGGACTATGCGATGCCAACGCTTTCGTTTAAAGATAGGGGTGCGGTGATGCTTATTTGGTTTTGCAAAACTCATGGCATCAAAAAGATCTTGCAAGATAGCAGCGGAAACGCTGGAAACTCGGTCGCTGCATACGCTGCTAGAGCTGGCATAGAGTGTGAAATTTACGTCCCAAAAGGCACGAGCGAGAAAAAGATAAAGATGCTTGAGTACTACGGCGCAAAGGCGGTTGTCTTTGACGGCACGCGCGACGAGACGGCAGATGCTTGCAGAAAAAGGGCAAAAGATGAGGGAATTTTTACGCAAACCACGTATTTAACCCGCTTTTTTACCAAGGCACCAAAACATATATATATGAAATTTACCAGCAGCTTAGCTTTGTCCCTGAAAATCTCTTTTGCCAGTTGGCAACGGCACCTTGCTACTTGGCTGCGAGATCGCACTAAATGAGCTATTTGAGACTGGAGTGATCAAAAAACTACCTAAAATTTTCATCGTTCAAAGCGAGAAGTGCGCTCCATTTTTAGGGGCGACAAGCGAGCCACGTGCGATAAAAGCTGAGCCAACTTTGGCTGAGGGCATAGCGATCGCAAAACCTGCTCGTGGCGCTGAGATATTAGCTAGCCGCTACGCAGGCGAGCGCGAGGTGATCACGATAAAAGAAGAGGATATTGAGCCAGCCAGAAATTTCCTAGCAAGCCGTGGCTTTTACGTCGAGCACACCACAGCAGCCATTTACGCTGCCTATGCAAGCTACGTAAAATCACACAAGTTAGAGGGCAGAAGCATCATCTCGATGTGCGGTGCTGGACTAAAGAGCGAGCATTAAATTTAAATTTAATCCTTATCTCCCTTGCAGGTGGCCTGTAAATGCCTGTGAGGGCTGATCAAATTTAGCTTTTAGTACGAGTTTAAAGGTGTTTAGCATAAAGAGTGCTTCGCATAAGAGAACAACCAAAGCAAGTAAATTTATGCTCAAATTTTATTAGCTAGTTTTTACTCAAGGAGATAAATTTGGCAGATGTTTAGCTAAAAATATTTTATACGCTTTTAGTGAGCTTGCTATTTGAAGCATTAAAGCATTTGGCTAAAAATGCGCAAATTTTTAAATTTCTGATCGCATCCAAGCCGAAAAATAATTACGGCAGCAAGCAAAAATCTATCAAAAAATTTTAAATTTCATCAAAAAACATGCGATCTGTAAAACATCGCGCATGCTACTAAATTTAGAGCAAAAAAAATAGATCGCCAAAATAGCCAAAAAAGCAGTATCTACTCCTAGGCAAATTCCACAAAAGCGCAAGCTAGTAGGCACATAAAATAAAATTTTAAATGTGCCATTTTAAATCCTACACACTTGCATTTATTTTTGAGCAAAATATTTAAGCAAATTTGATCAAATTCTCACGCAAATTTCCTACCTATCACTATGAAAATTTTATATCCTGGATAGTTTAACGAGATCTCACGCTCGATCGCAGCACGTAGCTCGCCCAAATTTCTCTCAGCAAAATCAACCACCACGTCAAACCTCACGCTCTTTTTCTTGGTGTCTATAAAAAACGCATGAAATCCACGCACACTGCTGAAGCGTGAGAGTGAAATTTGCCACGCAGGCACGGCTCCCTTCTTGACCTAAATTTACGCTATAAACGCCAAAAACCAGATATATCCTATAAATTTTATATATCTCGATCTGAAGCTCATTTAGCCTTTGCGAAACCTCACTAAGTGGCAAATGCTCGTCTATCTCGACATTTACAGAGCCTACGTAGCGCTCGGTCCCGTAGTTGTGCAGTATCAGGTCGTATGCCCACACACGATCTCACAGCGATTTACAGCGACGTAAATTTCATCGCTAATCTCTTTTTCGACGCGCTATCCAATGATCTTATCAAAGATTTCTTTTATCAAAAGCACGCCATTTATGATGATAAAAAACGATGCCAAAGCACCCGCGTAGCCATCTATCTGAATGTTGGCAAAGTATGAGAGTGCTGCTGAAACTAAGATCACACACGAGATGACAGCATCGCCTAAAGCCTCTTGTCCTACGGCTCTAAGCGAGATAGACTTGGTCTCTTTACCGATCTTTTTGTAGTAAAAGCCAAGTGCAAATTTGACAAATATAGCACAAAATAAAAATACCAAAAATGGCATCGTAAAGTTAGTAGGCTCTGGCGCAAAGATATTTTCTACCGATGTTTTTAGAAACTGAAATCCAAGCATCAGCACGATGACTGAGACGATGAGACCGCCGATATACTCGGTCCTGCCATAGCCATACGGATGATCCTCGTCAGGCATCTTGCTAGCTAGCTTTGAGCCAAATATCGTGATGATACTTGAGCCTGCATCGCTAATGTTATTTATAGCATCTGTGATATCAATGCAACTGAGTTTGAAACCATTGCTATAAAAATTTTCGCTCCAGCTAAGAAAAAATTTGTAATTATGCCGATAAACGCCGTTTTTATTATCTTCTTTTCGCGTTTGCCGTCTTTAAAATCCATCATTTTGAGATCCCTTTTCATTCTCGCAAGATTATATCATTTCTTGACAACAAAGTTTTATTTTTATAAAATGCCAAAACTTTCAAAAAACTTTTGAAGCCCAGAATTCTGCAATCTTATCCCCGCATTTAAAGAGGAAAAATGGAAAACAATAACCAAACCGAGCAAAGTGCTGCTCAAAACACAAAAACTACAAAAAAACATCAAGCATCAAGAACCCACGTACCAGTTGATGGACACAAGATCGAAGAGCTAAGAACGCTTAGCTTAGATGAGCTAGTGCAGATCGCAAATGGCGTTGGCGTCGAAAATCCACGCGAATTTCGCAGACAGGATTTGATATTTGAGATACTAAAAACCCAGACAAAACAAGGCGGCTTTATACTATTTACTGGAATTTTAGAGATCACAAACGAGGGCTACGGCTTTTTAAGGGCTGTTGATGCAAATTTAAGCGACAGCTCAAACGACGCTTATGTTTCAAACTCTCAGATCCGTAAATTTGCACTTCGTGTGGGCGACATCATCACCGGCCAAGTAAGAGAGCCAAAAGATCAGGAAAAATACTACGCCCTTTTAAAGATCGAAGCGGTAAATTATATGCCTCTAGCAGACGCGAAAGAGAGGCCACTCTTTGACAACCTAACCCCACTTTTCCCAACCGAAAAGCTAAATTTAGAGTATGATCCGATGAAGCTAACGGGACGTGTGCTTGACCTTTTCACGCCTATTGGCAAGGGTCAGCGTGGCCTCATCGTCGCACCTCCAAGAAGTGGTAAAACAGAGCTTATGAAAGAGCTAGCTCACGGCATCGCCAAAAACCACCCAGAAGCCCAGCTAATGGTGCTTTTGGTCGATGAGAGGCCAGAAGAAGTTACAGACATGCAGCGCTGCGTAAAAGGCGAGGTATTTAGCTCGACATTTGACCTGCCAGCGCTTAATCACGTCCGCGTAGCAGAGCTAGTCATCGAAAAGGCAAAACGTCTAGTTGAGATGGGCAAAGACGTCATCATCTTGCTTGATAGTATAACCCGTCTAGCACGTGCCTACAACACAGTGACCCCGCCAAGCGGCAAGGTGCTAACAGGCGGCGTGGACGCGAAACGCACTTCACAAGCCAAAACGCTTCTTTGGCGCAGCTAGAAACATCGAGCACGGCGGCTCTCTAACCATCATCGCAACTGCGCTAATCGACACTGGCTCACGCATGGATGAAGTGATATTTGAAGAGTTTAAAGGCACTGGAAACAGCGAGATCGTGCTTGACCGCAACATCTCAGACCGCAGAATTTACCCAGCTATCAACGTGCTAAAATCAGGCACCAGAAAAGAAGAGCTACTTCAAAAACCTGACGAGCTTCAAAAAATTTGGGCTATCCGCTCTGCGATCGCGACAATGGACGACGTCGAAGCGCTTAAATTCTTATACGCAAAAATGCTAAAAACAAAAGACAACAAAGAGCTTCTCTCTATCCTAAACGAGTAAATTTAACCGAGCTTGAAGCGCTTGCTTTGAGCTCAAATTTCTTTTTTTACATCAAATTTATCAACAAATATTTCATAAATTTATTAATTTATTTTTTTCAGTTTTATTTTTTTTTTTTTTGTAAAATGCAAATTTCTAACTTCTACAAAAAGGAAAAATATGAAAACAAAAGTCGTTCTTTCAGGCATTACAGCAACACTTGCTCTTGCTCTAACTGGATGTGGTGAGCCAACTACTTTGGCTGAAATTTGCAAAGCTGACATGGGAAGCATCAAGCACTTTAAAGGTGAAGTGAAAGTTTATAAAAGGGTAAGTTATACGACCAAATACGATATCATGACAAATAAATATGAGCTAAAAGAAGATGGAAAAGGTTATCTGATAGTAGATAAAGACACAAAGGTTAATCTAGATGAAATTTAATGAAAAGGAATCAGACGATTACAAGGTTATAAAAAGTAGCATAGAGCAAGGAACTCCTTACTACTATGAAAGACAAAAATATGTCGAAATAGGTGATGAAAATGCAACAGAATTTTTAGCAACTCTTGAAACTTTAAATCCAAGATGCCTTGGAAGCAAAGAACTAAGTCTAAATTACAAAGACACAGAAATAACTCTAGCAAAATAAAAAAGGTGGTTCGCCACCTTTAAAACCTTACATCATCTCACTTTAAATTTATAAATCACTTACTAAATTTTTCTATATCTTGATTGATTAAATTTTCATATTCGCAAAGCTCGTTGCAAGTCTTCTTGCTCTGCTCGATAAGCTCGTCAAATTTAAATCCAAGCATCACGATACGATAAAGGTTGGGCTTGTGTTTTCGCCAGTTGTAAAGCGTTGCGACATCAACGTCTAAATGATAAGCCATATCACGTTTTGTCATCTTAGCCACTTTACACTCCTTCTTTTTGAGTGATTTTATAAATTTTATTCTGATAAGAAAACAATTGAATTATTTTATGTTCTTTATTAATTTCATTGAATATTTAAACTTTGTTTAATATAAGAAAATTTAAAATAGCCGCGTAACATTTTTTTAAATAAGGAGTAAAAATGAAAAATGTAGTTTTAAAAGTTGCTTTAGGTTTAAGCCTAGCTAGTGCCGCTGCTTTAGCACAAGGAGCCTTTGTAGGAGTTGAAGGAGACTACTCTTTTGGATCAAAGCTTACTGTAAAAGGCGATGACGGCTCAAAGATCAAATTTAAAAAAGCTCAACCAGGTCTTGGTATAAAAGCTGGTTATGACTTTGATGTGGCTAGAGTTTATGGTGCTTACATATATGATTTTAAAGTTAAGAAAACAGCAAATGACGAAGATAAAAGCGTAGCTGAATGGAAAACCCATAAATTTATAGTTGGGGCTGACTATACTCCAAGCGTAGCAAAAGATCTTAAACTAGTTCTTGGTGGCTACACTGGTTTTTCAAAGCTTAAAATGGATGTATTTGACACACATGATGGCTCTGAAAAAGGCAACGCAACTGGCTGGATACTAGGTGCAAGAGTTGGTGCAGAATACTCTATCAATGAAAACAATGCAGTTGAAATTGGCATAAAAGCTGATAGAACTGACTATGGCAAGATTAGTAAATTTGATTTTGTCGACACTAAAGAGACAAATCTCGGTCTTTATATGGGATATACATATAAATTTTAATCATCTACAAGCTCGAAATTTCAAAGCAAATTTGAGCTTTTACTAGAAACTATAAATTTACCAGTTTTTCTAAATTTTCGCCGTCTAAGCGGTAGGTTCTCCACTCAAGAGATTGATTATTAGCGCCCATACTTTCATAAAATTTGATACTTGGCTCATTCCAGTTTAGGCAGCACCACTCAAGCCTTTTAAATTTTCATCCTTGCAAATTTCGAGCTAGAAATTTAAAAAATGCCTTACCAATGCCTTGATTTCTAAACTCTTTTTTGACGTAGATGTCCTCAAGGTACATCCCGCCAAGCCCCAAAAATGTAGAAAATGTGTAAAAATAGATAGCATATCCTATCGCCCTGTCCTCACTCTCGCAGATAAGGGCTTTTGCGTGATTTTTATTAAAAATGGAGTCTGCAAAAATTTCATTTGTAAAAGTGACTTGATCACTCATCTTTTCATAGCTCGCAAGCTCTCTTACAAGCTCGCAGATCACGTCTATATCGCCCTCAGTCGCTTTTCTTATTTCAAATTTCATTAGTTATCACCAAAGAGTGCTTTTAGATCCTTGACCATTTCGCCATTTTCGCCGCCGCTGCTAGTTTTTGAGCCAAGCTCATTTAGCTCGATCTCATAGCCAGTTAGCATGCTTGCAAGGCGGATATTTATGCCGTTTTTGCCGATCGCCTTGCTTTTTTGCTCGCTCGCAAGTGTCACGATCGCCTTGTTTTCTTCGATCTTTACAGATGTGATGATCGCAGGTGCCATAGCGCGAGCTACCAAGATCGCTGGCTCAGTGGTGTACTCGATCGCATCGATGCTCTCACCATGAAGCTCTTTGCTTACGGCATTTATCCTAACGCCCTTTGTACCGACCGTTGCGCCGACTGGATCGATGTTTGGAGTGGTTGAGATGAGTGCTACTTTTGCTCTTCGCCAGGGATCCTTGCACTTCCTTGGATGATGATGCCGCCATCTTTTATCTCTGGCACCTCTGAAGTTAGCAGCGCTTCAAGAAATTTAGGCGAAGTCCTTGAAAGTTCGACCTTTATGCCTAAATTTTTATCTGTAAAAACTTTTCTAATGACAGCTTTACCACGTCGCCTACTTTAAATTTCTCGCCTTTTATGCGGTTTTTACGTGGCAAGATAGCGCGAAGCTCATCTATCTCGATAAAGGTGTTTTCATCGTTATCAACCCTAACAACTGGACCAAAGACCATGTGGCCGCTCATCTCGTTATATTTTTGTAAAATTTTCTCTTCGACTAGGCGCTGGATGTGATACTCAAGCTCTTTGTGAAGCGTTTGAGCTGCGGTTCTACCAAGGTTATCAAGGCTTAGTTCGTAAGTGAGCTCATCGCCGATCTCTACGCCACTATCTATCTTTTTAGCCTCTTTTAAGCTTAAAAAGTGCTCATTGTCTTCAGCAAGCCTCTCATCGTCGTTTGCTACGATTGAAATTTTTTGATAAAGCTTTAAATTTTTATTAGCATCGATGCTCACGTCATACTCATAATTTTCGCCATAAACCCTTTTTGCAGTGTTTATCAAGGCTCTTATGACGCGCTCTTTTACATCTTCTATCTCTAAATTTTTCTCATTTGCAATTGACTCGATGATATCTGAAATTCTTTCCATTTTTTCTCCATTGTGACGATAAATTTGGGGATTTTTCGTGAAGTTTTGAAATTATACATAAGCCATACTTTTAATAACTTTAAGCTTGTTATCAACTTTTATTTAATCCTTTTTTTATGATGATTTGGGTATATTGACCAATTAAAATTTAAGATTTTGAAAGGATTAAAAATGGAGCTAAAACTTGCAAGAGCCGAATTAGACGCAAAACCAAAAACGATTTCACTAGAAAAGATAGAGGCAGCTGTCGAAAAAGAGGGTCAGAAAATTTTCTATTTTGATAAAGAAAACACACACAAACAACTAATCGCCTTAGTCGAGCACTTTGAAGAAAAAGGGCTAAGCGTTTATCACAGAACCGTGAAATACGGGCTTGATGATAGCGATTATATGTATGAAGTGCATATACTTTAATGAGTAAAAAACTCTTTATTCAAACTTTAGGTTGTGCTATGAATGTTCGTGACAGCGAGCATATCATAGCCGAGCTCTCACAAAAAGAAGACTACTCCTTAACACAAAACATCGAAGAAGCTGATTTAATCCTTATAAATACCTGCTCGGTTCGTGAAAAGCCAGTTCATAAGCTCTTTAGCGAGGTTGGAGCCTTTGAAAAAGCCAAAAAAAGAGGTGCAAAGATAGGCGTTTGTGGCTGCACTGCAAGCCATTTGGGTAGTGAAATTTTCAAGCGCGCACCTTATGTTGATTTTGTCCTTGGCGCAAGAAATGTTAGCAAGATCACAAAGGCGGTAAATACGCCTAAATTTCTCTCAACCGACATCAACCACGACGAGAGCGAATACGCATTTGGCGAGTTTAGAGGCTCGCCATACAAAAGCCACATCAACATCTCGATCGGCTGCGACAAAAAGTGCACCTACTGCATCGTCCCACACACCAGAGGCGATGAAATTTCCATCCCTTCAAGCCTCATCTTAAAAGAGGTAGAAAAGGCGGCAAAAAGCGGTGCAAAAGAGATATTTTTACTAGGGCAAAATGTCAATAACTACGGCAAAAGATTTTCAGGTGTGCAAGAAAATATCGATTTTAGCGACCTTTTAGTAAAGATAAGCGAGATAGATGGCGTTGAGAGGATAAGATTTACAAGCCCACATCCACTTCACATGGATGATAAATTTCTTGAAATTTTCACAAATAACCCAAAAATTTGCAAATCTATGCACATGCCACTTCAAAGCGGAAACACCAAAGTTTTGTGCGAGATGAAGCGTGGATACACAAAAGAGTGGTTTTTAGACCGCGCGCTAAGACTTAGAAAGATGTGCCCAGACGTGAGCATCTCAACTGATATCATCGTCGCATTTCCAGGCGCAGAGTGAGAGCGAATTTGAAGATACGATGGACGTGCTTGAGCAAGTTAGATTTGAGCAAATTTTTAGTTTTAAGTATTCGCCACGTCCGCTCACAAAGGCAGCTACTTTTACAAATCAAATAGACGACAAGACCGCCTCAGAAAGGCTAACGCGCCTGCAAAATCGCCACAGCGAAATTTTAGACGAGATCGTGGCGGCGCAAAAAGATAAAATTTTTGATGTATATTTTGAGGAGCTAAGGGCAAATGGCGGCGTTGCCAGGGCGAAGTTTTAACAACTTTTTAGTTCAAGTTGATGGCAGCGAAGAGCTTCTTGGCACTACGCAAAAAGTAAAGATCACAAATCCAAAACGAATGGTTTTGTATGGCGAGCTGCAAATTTAAAAACACCCTTGAAAAGGTCGCCCTAAATGTTGGCGTCTTTTTCATCTACATTTTGATGTGGCTCATTTTTCTAACCTGCAAAAAGAGCTACACTCCAAATCTCTTACCGCAAAATGGCTGCGTCGTCGTCTTTTGGCACGGCAGGCTTAGCTTTATGAGCTTTGCTTACAGACGCTGGTGGAGCAGCCAAAACAGAAAACAAGGCAAGGTGATAATAAGCGACCACAAAGATGGCGAGCTCATCACCAGAATAATCAAATTTTTTGGCATCGGTACCATTAGAGGCAGTAGCTCAAAAGGCGGTGCAAGGGCGCTTATAGAAGCTCTAGAGAGATAAAGCAAGGCCACGACGTCATCATCACGCCAGATGGACCACGCGGACCAAGACACAGCGTAGCAGACGGAGCTGTGGTGATCGCACAAAAGTCATCTTGCGAAATTTATGCTCTAAATTTCGAAGCAAACTCGTTTTGGGAGTTTAAAAGCTGGGATAAGATGATACTTCCAAAGCCATTTTCAACTATAAATTTTAGCCTCTCAGTCCCTTTTAGCGTGGCAAATTTAGAGCAAAAAGAGGCAAAAGAGAAGATACAAAACGAGCTTTGGCAGGCCTCACAAAATGACGGCGGCAAGAGCGTGCTGCAAAATAAAGAGGACTTTAGGTCAAATTTAAAAATTTGGTGGAAAAAATATGCTCACAAAAATCCGCAAATAAGCGATGAGATAAGAGAAATTTTGGACGAAATTTATGAAAAATAAAATTTCTATCTTTATAGCCATTTTTATAGTGGTTTTGTTTGGGCTATTTTTTTACAGTGACAACTCCTACAAGCTCGCTCTTGAAGCGAAATTTTACTACGAGAGCAAAGAGTATGAAAAGGCTATAAATTTAAGCCAAAAAGCTCTTGATCTTGATGCCTACAACAAGATGGCCGCCACCACGCTTAATCAAAGCAAAGCAGCTATGAAATTTAGCTCATACATAAAAAATGGCAAAGAGTATCTTGAGCGCATCAAAAAAATGAGCCAAAGTGGCGTCAGTAAGGCTGATAATGAGCGCATCAAAATGATGTGTGATGTGATGATAGAGGATTTTGAAAATTTGAGAAATTCTGCACTGCTTGATGATGAGCTAAAAAGCGAAGCTCTGAAGATGAAAGAGGCGTTTGCAAAACTAAAAAACGAGCTGTTTTAAACTTATTTAATCCCTTTTTAGCTAACATACCAAAAATAATGCACTAAATTTAGGAGAGTTATGTCTTTTAGCATCAAAAAGCTTTTTTCAAACCTTTTCTTAAGCGCCGTGATCGAGGGCAATGAGTGCGTTTTTTACGGTCAGGTCTTTAGAAACGGCAAGCTTATAAAAACCATAAATGCTAAATTTACAGACATAAGCATCGATAGTATCGATGAAAAAGTTTTAAAATACATAGAAGAGCAAGAAAAGACATATTTTGGCGTCTATGTTTCGCTCTTTTTAACGACGACTCGCAAGGTGCGCTGCCTACTGCCAACTTTGACGAGTATAAAAAATTTAACATCAACACGCAAAATTTAACCAGCCTTGTGATGCAAGATAGCTGGAGCATATATGCAAATTTAAACGCCATAAGAAGATATAAAAACCTCTTTGGGCAAGGTAGCGTCGATCTTATCTACTCGCCTATCGCCCTGCTCTTTCACGAGCTTTTAAAGCGTGGAATTTCGCCAAAAACCACGCTATATCTCTACATCCACTCGCACTCTTTTGCACTTGCGATATTTAAAGATAAGCAGATGAAGCTCTCGACGTTTTTAAATATGAGCGACGCTGAAGAGGGCAACGAAGAGATCGAAAGCCTAAAAGAAGAGGATATAACAGACATAGATAACCTCATCGTCAAAGAAGAAGATGGCGCAACGGCGCTTGATGATTTTAAGAGTTTGGATGATTTTTTAAGCGATGATAAACCAAAAGAATTTGAAGATCTAAACTACGAGCTAAACATGCCAACTTCGACCAATGTCGAGAAGTCAGTAGCGATCTTTGGGCGCGATATGAAGATGTTTGACTACATCGCAAAAGCTATGAAAGAATTTTATGAAAATCCAATCTACGGCGGCGATTTTATCGAGCAGATCATCGTTTTTGAAAACACAAAGACAAGCGCGACCTTTTTACAATACCTGCAATCAGAGCTATTTGTGGAGACATCAAGCTATCCGATCAACACAAATCACATCATGAATGAGATCATGCAAGAAGAGATAACACTATGAAATTTAGCTTCATCACTCCAGAACCAAGACCGCTTCTATCTATCTTTAGTAAGCTCTGGCTAACGCTCATAGGCTTTGTCTTTGTGGTGCTTTTGGTGGCAAATTTCTTCATCGTTTATAAAAACTACTCAACCAAAAAAAATATAGAATTTCTAGCAAATGAACAAAAAGAGCTTAGCCAAAAGATAGTCACTACGGATGAAATTTCAGCCAAGCTTGCCGTGCAGATAGACTCTGCAAACGACATCTTTACGTCAAATTCTATCCTAAAGCAAAGCTTGCACAACCTTTTTGACCTTGTGCCTGATAGCATCACGCTTGAAGAGGTCTTTATGGACAAAAACTCGCTCATCATCCGCGGCATAACGCCAACAAAGGATGTCTTTAACCAACTCCTAGCCTCGCCACTAAGATCGATTTTCACCACGTCAAACACTAGCTTTTATCAGAGCAAAAACGGCTGGTACGGCTTTATAAGCACAAATAAGATTGATAATTCTGAGGGATATAATGAGTAAAAAAGATACGAGCTTAGAAAAAATCGACCCAGTAAAGCTTTTACTTTTTATATTTGCTTTTATCATAGTTTGCTTCATTATGATATTTGGCTTTATCGTGCCAAACATAAAAGAATTTAAAAGCCTCTCAAGACAAAACTACTCACAAACCTCATCATACACGAAGGTAAAAAATGAATTTGAAGCTAAATTTAAAGCACTTGAAGCGACAAGACAAAAAGACGGCGCTATCATCTTGGCTTATGATACAGCTTTTGATAAGGATAAATTTATAAATTTCGCATCTCAATTTTTTAGCGAAGTGAGCCTTAGCAAGATAGAAGAAGGCGAGAATAACGCAACTGAGAAGTTCTTTAGATACCGCCTAAATGTCACTAGCTCACTTAAAACCCCGCAAAAATTTTATGACTTTTTAGATGCGCTTAGTAGCTACGACAGCATCATAAAAGCCAAATTTCCTATCGTCATGAAAGGCGAAAACGACAAGATCCACACAACCTTTAACATAAAAGTTTTTGGGTTGAAGTAATTAAAATTTAATAAAATTTCTCCACATAAAATTTAAAACTGCACTGCTCTTAACAAATATTGAATATAAAAAAGCTAGAGTTATCTCTGATACAAGAGGTCAAACAAGCTCTTACGCGCAGATGCTGGCACACAAAGCGAGGTTATAAAACTATGTAAAGAGCTTCAAACCACGATCATAATGGCGACGAAAGATCTTTTTGAAAGCAGGATCAAATTTAAAGAAATTTACGAATACGATATGAAGAGCAAGCAGCTTTTCAAAAATGGTGAAGAGGTGCAAATGCCAAAAAATGAGGCAAAACTCTTCTTTTTGCTTGTGAGTAATATAGAAAAAGTTGTAAGTTACGAAGTGATAGAAAACTACGTCTGGGTGAAAAATCGATGAGCAACGAAGCGCTTAGAATGACTATCAAAAAGATAAGAGCAAAAACTGACGCCGACCTCATCAAAAACATCTCAGGCGTGGGATATAGACTTAGCGGAGCAAATTAAATTTAACTTTGTGTAGCTTTTATAAATTTAAGCTACACAAATTTTTACTTTTTATCCACGCATTTGCCAAGTTGGCAGGCTCTTTTATAAAGTGCGTCTGCCTTTGTTTCATCGCCGCTTAGCTTTGCAAGCAAAAAGCACGACTGAGCATACTCAAGCTCGCAGCTCTTTGCCAAAAGCTTAGCACCCTAGCCTCGGCCTTAGTTCTATCTATCTTATGAGTTTTTAAATTTTCGCTTTCGATGTATGACTTTAGCCCCATAGCCTCGTTGTAGCAGCCAACGCCGTCGCCACTATCGCAAGCTAGTTTATAAAGCTTCAGAGCCTTTTCGATATCTTTTTGCTCATCAACTAGCCCTTGCTCATAAATTTGACCTAAATTTGAGCAAGCAGTTGCAAGCCCAGCGTTGCACGCCTTTTCGTAGTAGCCCTTTGCCTTTACGAAGTCCTTTTCGTTGCTAAAATTTACAGCTAGGTTGTTGCAGTCGATGCTATTTCCGCTCTCGCAGTTTTGCACCATCTTCTCTTTTTCAAGCTCAAGACGCTCCGCCCTAGCCTCCTCATCACTTTGCCAAAAGCCAAAGCTCACCATCTTTTGCCACGACCAGCAGCCACTTAGCATAAAGCTAGCAGCTACGATAAGTCCAAAATTTAAAACTTTTTTCACTTATTTTCCTGCTTACATGCCAAGCTTTGCGCCAAGTCTTTTCATCTGTGGGCACGCCTTGTTTAGACCACGAAAGCAAGCGACTTTGTAAATCCCATAAGCTCTCTTTTCGTCCTTGTTCATGCCAAGACCTAACTCATACATCGCGCCGATATTTGCGCAGCTTGGCAGATCTCCAGCGTTGCAAGCGTTTGTGTATGCCTCCATCGCTAGATAGTAGTCTTGTTTTACGATCTCGCCCTTGCGGTAGGCGTTGCCTAGATGATAGCAAGCTTGCACACCGCCACTATTGCAGCTATCTTTATAAATTTCGACTGCTTTTTTTGGATCTTTTTTACGCCAAGGCCGTTTTCATAGAGCGTACCAAGGTTTGAGCAAGCAAGCTGTACCTTCGCATCGCAAGCCTTTTTGTAGTTTGCGTAGGCATTGTCATACTCTTTCATAAGCTCAAAATTTACACCCAAGTCATTGCAAGCTTCAGCATCGCCGCTCTCACATTTTGGTGTTAAAAGATCGATGGCATTTTTTGAAATTTGCTCTTTGTTTTGCACCACTTTTTCGTCCTTTGGCTGTTGCCATGAGTCATCTTGTTTTGGCGTATCCCCGATGCCGATCACGTTTAAGCAGCCTGTGAAAAATATAGCAGTTAAAAGTAGTAGATATTTTTTCATTTTTGTCCTTTTAGTATTGTCCAAACAAGTCATTTAGGGCTTCGCTGATGCTTGGGTGAGTGAAAATTTGGTTTTTAAAGAAATTTGCATCTGCTTTTAAATTCATCGCGATCGCGATCTCATTTATGATCTCATTTGCGTAGATGCAGTGAAAGCTAGCCCCAAAATTTCGCCGCTACTAGCTTCAACGATCGCTTTTAGCATGCCCACATCGTGATTTAGCACCTTTACTCCTGGCACTGCTGCCATGCTAAGCTTTAGCTCTTTGAAATTTAGCCCAAGCTTGCTAGCTTCTTTTGCATTTACGCCAACTCTTGCTAGCGGAGTGTCGGTAAATAGCACATTTGCATGGATGCTTCTGTTTTGTGTGGTGCGCTTTTTATCTCCAAAATTTGCAAGAAAACTATCCTAAAATCATCCAAACTAGTGTAGGTAAAAAGCTCTCCACCGCGCACGTCGCCCACTGCATAGATGTTTGGCACATTTGTTTGGAGGCGCTCATTTGTCTTTATAAAGCCTTTTTCATTTAGCTCAACACCAGCTTCTTTTAAATTTAGATCATCTAAATTTGCCACTCTGCCAAGCGCTACTAAAAAAGCATCAGCCTTGATGAGCCTATCTTCACCATCTTGTTTGAATTTTAGCGCATTGTCTTTTAGACTCTCTATCTCGCAGCCCTCCAAAATTTCGATGCCCTGCACGTTTAGCGCATCTTTTACGCTTTTAGCTATGTCTTCATCTTCGTTTTTTAGAAGTGGTGAGCGTCCGACAATGGTTACTTTTAAGCCAAAATTTGCAAACATCGATGCAAACTCGATACCGATAAATCCACTGCCAACGATGACAAGATGCTTTGGCATAGTTTTTAGATCGAGCAAGGTTTTACTTGAAAAGACGTTTGAGTTTGTTATCTCAAATGGTGCATACGCCTCTTTTGAGCCAGTGTTTATGATGATGAACTCGCCTTCAACGACTTTTTGCTCGCCATTTGATGTTGTAACTAGGACACTATTTTTATCTTTAAACGAGCCGACACCATCGATCACGTCTATATTTTCTTTATCATTTAGCATCGCGTAGTTTTTAAATTTAAAGCTGAGATTAGCTTATTTTTGTTTTCGATGCTAAGCGTGTAATACTCGTTTTCAACGCTATTGTCTGCATATATAGCCTCTTTTGCAGCTGTGATTAGGCGTTTTGTCGGTATGCAGCCCACGTTTATGCAAGTGCCTCCATACATCTTTGGCGATCTCTCGATTAGCGCGACTTTCTTGCCAAGCGCAGCAGCCTTTACAGCTAGCGTCTTGCCAGCCTTACCAAATCCAATAATAACAATGTCATATTTCATTTAATTTTTCCCATTATGTAGTATGTAGTTTCGTTTATCTTTTTGATATCCATTTTGTATTTATTTGCCCAGCTTTTGATGATCTCATCAACACGCTCTTTATCTCTTTGACGGTTGCAACGTTTTTTATCTTTAGCCTATCCTCACTCCCGCTCATCGCTACAAAGCAAAGGTGCAGCTTTAGATGATCGTTTAGCTCGATCACACTCTTTGGCAAAAGGCCGTCAGTGTTATTTAAAATTCTACGCATATGCTCAGTGGTCGTTTCATCTATGTTGTAGCCAAGCTGTGTCAAAAGTGCGTTATGATCCATATCGTTCCTTTTTGCTTAAATTTGCGATCATTATAAGATAAAATTCGATAAAATCGCCTAAATTTTCAAGGACAAATATGAAAAAATTTATCATTTTTCTATTTAGCATTTTGCTATTTTGGGGCTGTTCTGCAGATCAAATTTCGCAAAATTTAGGTCTTAGCGAGCCACCACTTGATCCTGAAGTAGAGCAGATAGCAGATGCCATTTATCTATATAACGAGGGCAACTACCCAAAAGCTTGCAAGAGATTTTATGACTACGCAAAAGATGGCAATGTCCTAGCCATGCAGCAAACTGGCGTTTGTTTTCGTGACGGCAAAGGCTTTAGTAAGGATATCTTAAGGGCACTTTTTTGGTTTGAGACAGCTGGCAGATACGGCAACATAGACGGACTAAGAAGCGCTGGATATATCTACGAATACGGCCTTGGGGTCAATAAAAATTTAGAAAAAGCGATATATTTTTATGAAAAAGCCACTAGTCTTGGCTCAAGCGAGGCCAGCTACGATCTAGGGCTTATCTATCTTGGCAAAAACGACTATAAAAAAGCTAGAATTTATCTTGATGAGGCTTGCTATCACGGCAAAGAAGAAGCTTGTATGAAGCTAAAAGAGATGAAATTTTAGCTCTCATCTCTTTAAAATTTACTACCCCTCAGCCTTTTGAGCGATCAAGACTCCCTCTATCATCTTTTTGATATCACCATCAAGTATCGCGTCAGTTTGCGAAAATGCCTCGCCACTGCGGTTGTCCTTTACTTGCTGATACGGGAAAAGCACGTATGATCTTATCTGATGGCCCCAGCCGATCTCGCTCTTTTCTACGCTGTTGCTAGCCTCTTGCTGCTTCATCAGCTCAAGCTCGTAAAGGCGCGACATTAGCATCTTCATCGCTGTGGCTCTGTTTTTGTGCTGGCTGCGGTCATTTTGGCACTGCACGACGATGCCAGTTGGTATGTGCGTGATGCGGATGGCTGATTCAGTCTTATTTACGTGCTGACCGCCTGCGCCACTGGCTCTATAAGTGTCTATCTTTAGATCTTTCTCTTCGATCTCGATCTCTATATCATCATCTACTTCGGGGCTTACCATGACACTAGAAAAGCTTGTGTGACGGCGTCCTGCACTATCAAATGGGCTTGTGCGAACGAGCCTGTGGATGCCATTTTCTGCCTTGAAATATCCATAAGCGTTTTCGCCTTTTACGATAAAGCTCACATCCTTTAGCCCCGCCTCTTCGCCCTCTTGAAAGTCTAAAGTCTCGACCTTAAAGCCCTCACGCTCGCAAAATCTAAGATACATCCTATAAAGCATGCTTGCCCAGTCGTTGCTCTCAGTGCCACCAGCTCCAGGGTGGATCGATACGATCGCGTTTTTGCCGTCATCTTCACCACTTAAAAGCATAGAAATTTCTAAATTTACTATCTTTTCATCTAAATTTTAGCATCTTCAAAGAGGGAATTTATAGTCTCCTCGTCATTTTCAGAATTTGCTAACTCAAAGAGCTCTTTTGCATCGCTAACTGCTTGGTTGGCGTCACTGAAATTTAGCAAGCATATTTGAAATTTTTGTCTTTTCTTTATTTAGCGCCCAGCTTTAGCGATATCTTGCCAAAAGTCAGGGTCTTGTTCAGTGTCCTCGATCTCTTTTAGCCTAGCCTTTATCTCGTCAGGCTTTACGATAGAGCCTATGTTTTCAACTTTTGTTTGTAGCTTCTTTAAAAGCTCGTTGTATTCGTAACTATCCAAGTTTTTCTCCAGTAAATTTTTGCCGATTTTAGCCAAAAGTTGCTTACATTTTTAAATTTACGCCCTTTTAATCCTTTTTTGTTACAATGCCAAGTTAAAATTTTAGATAAAAAGAGTCAAATATGCAGATCATAAGAACTATAAAAGAGCTTGAAAATTTTGTCCAAAATGCAAGCGGCAAGATCGGTTTTGTCCCGACTATGGGCGCACTTCACGACGGACACGTTAGTCTCATAAAAAAATGTGTGAGCCAAAATGAGACAAGCATCGTCTCAACGTTTGTAAATCCAACTCAGTTTCTACCAGGCGAAGATCTGGACAAATACCCAAGAAAAGAGCAAAGCGACATCCAAATTTGCAAGCAAAATGGCGTTAGCGCTATCTTTATACCAGATGCTAACGAGCTTTACTTTGAAGATGAGCCGCTAATCGTCGCTCCAAAGAAGCTTTCGACCATTTTAGAGGGCAAAACTAGACCTGGACACTTTGATGGCGTCTTAAGAGTGCTAAATAAGCTATTTCGCCTAACTCGTGCAAATAGCGTCTATATGGGCAAAAAAGATACGCAACAACTAATCATCGTGCAAAATATGATAAAGACATTTTTCTTAAAAATCGAGCTAGTGGCTTGCGATATCGTTAGAGAGCCTGACGGCCTAGCACTTTCAAGCAGAAACGTCTATATCTGCGACGAAGATAAGTGCAACGCGCTAAGGCTTTCAAGGTCGCTAAATAAAGCGCAAAATTTGATCCAAAACGGCGAAGAGGACGCAAGCGAGATCAAGGCAAATATGCTTGAAGTTTTAGAGCCACTAAAAGTTGATTACGTCGCGGTTACGGATAGAAATTTAAACGAAATTTCAAAAGTAGAAAAAGGCAACACCATCATCTTAGTAGCCGCCTTTGTAGGCAAAACTAGGCTAATAGACAACATCTGGATCTAAAAATGCCAAAACTTCATCTTATCTCGCTTGGTTGTAATAAAAATTTAGTTGATTCAGAGATCATGCTAGGACGCTTGCAAAACTACGATATCACGGACGATATCAGCGACGCTGACGTCATCATCGTAAATACCTGCGGCTTTATCAAATCCGCCAAAGAAGAGAGTATCCAAACTATACTTGAGATGCACGAAGCCCGCAAAAATGGCTCTTTGCTGGTAGTGACTGGCTGTCTTATGCAGCGCTACAAAGATGAGCTTATAAAAGAGCTACCTGAGGTCGATCTCTTTACCGGCGTGGCTGATTATGACAAGATCGATGAGATCATCTTGAAAAAGCAAAATTTATTTAGTCCAGAAACCTACTTGCAAGCAAACGAAGAGCGCGTGATAACTGGCTCAAACTACCATGCCTACATTAAAATTTCAGAGGGCTGTAACCAAAAATGCAGCTTTTGTGCGATACCGACATTTAAGGGCAAGCTAAAATCACGCTCGCTTGAAAACATCGTAAATGAGGTCAAAAATTTCAGTCAAAAAAGGCTACTACGACTTTAGCTTTTTATCCCAAGACTCAAGCTCATACATGCGCGATCATGGCGTTAGCGACGGGCTAATAAATTTAATAGACGAGATAGAAAAGATAGAAGGCGTAAGGAGTGCTAGGATACTTTACCTCTACCCAAGCACAACCAGCAAGGAGCTCATTTCTCGCATCATCGCCTCGCCTATCTTTCACAACTACTTTGACATGCCCATCCAGCACATCAGTGAAAATATGCTAAAGATAATGAAGCGTGGAAGTGGCGCTAAAAAGATAAAAGAGCTTTTAAATTTGATGAGAAATGCCGAAAATTCATTCTTGCGAACTGGCGTCATCGTGGGACATCCAGGCGAGAGCGAGGAGGATTTTGACGAGCTTTGCGCGTTTTTAGAAGAGTTTAAATTTGATAGAATTTCAGCCTTCGCCTACTCAAAAGAAGAAGACACCGCCTCTTTTGAAATGGAGCAAATCCCAGCCAAGATCATCTCAAAAAGGCTAAGCAAGATAGAAAAGATCACTAAAAAAGCGATAAATGAGAGCTTGCAAAAAGAGCTTGGCAAGCAAATTTACGCATCGCTTGAGGGCATTAGCAGTGAGGGCGAGATGTTTTACGCTGCCAAAAAAGATATCTGGGACAAAGATATAGACGGCGAAATTTTGATCAATGAAAGCGACGTAAAAGAGCTTGAGATCGGCTCACTCTACCTTTGCGAGGTTAGCGATGTGGTTGATCAAAAACTAGTCGCTACCATCATCAAAAAAGCAAAATGATAAGCCAAAATGTGCTTGGTAGGCTAAGCTCAGGCGCAAACCTGCTTGCCTTCTCGCACGGCGTCGATAGCACTGCACTTTTTTATATTTTAGACAAAGCTGGGGTCAAATTTGATCTAGCCATAGTCGATCACAACGTTAGAGAGCAGAGTAAAATTGAAGTTGAGAGCGCCAAAGAGCTTGCCAGCAAATTTGGCAAAAATATCTACGTAAAAAGCGTAAATTTAGATAGGTCAAATTTTGAAAAAAATGCACGCGAGGCGAGATATGAGTTTTTGGTGAAATTTGCCAAAAATATGACTATGAAAATTTGATCTTAGCGCATCAATTTGACGATAAATTTGAGTGGTTTTTGATGCAGCTTGGCAAGGGCGCTGGGCTAAAAGAGCTCTTTGGCATGAGCGAGCTTGAGAGAAGAAAACACTTTTGGCTGGTTAGACCACTTTTAAATTTACGCAAAAAAGAGCTTCAAAACTACCTTGACGAGCGAGGTTTGCGCTACTTTGTAGATGAGACAAATTTAGAGGGCAAGTTTAAAAGAAGCTTTATAAGGCTAAATTTTAGCGAGCCGTTTTTGAATGAGTATTTTAGCGGTGTGCAGAAAAGCTTTGAGTTTTTGGAGGCTGATAGGCAAAATCTGCTGCCAAATATCACAAAAATGGATGATGAAATTTTCATTATAAAAAATGATAGCAACGTCGTTCGTGGCGTCGATATGGCGGCAAAAGAGCTAAATGTGCTTTTAAGCAAGGCTCAAAAAGATGAGCTAAGTGCAAATTTAGCAAAGCAAACAAGTGTGGTGCTAAGCGGCAAGATCGCCATTGGCTACGCTAATGAATTTGTTTTGGTGACTCCATTTTGCAAAGCCGTAATGCCAAAAGAATTCAAAGAAAGAGCTAGAATTTTCAAAATCCCAGCGATAAACAGGGGTTATCTTTTTAAAAGTGTCGTTCAAATAGAAAATCTTTCTAAATTTTTTAGTAGATAGAGCGTTTTGGGCTGTAAATTTAATCTGCCAAAGGCTAATCTAAAACTGAAATTTTACTTCAACTCTTAAGCTAAAGCACCCACAAACATTAATAATTATAGTAAAAACCGTGAATTTGGTTTTAGTTATTTTATCTCTAAGATAAACTGCTTTTGCATTTAAATTTAGAGTAAAAGGCTATAAATCTGACCCACAAAAGAGCAAATTTAAAGTTTCTAGCACCAAATTTTACCCCTACGATCCTCACACTAAAGCGTTAAGTCTGCAAAATTTAAAATTTATATCGGCAAATTTATTTATTTTTAGTTTATTGCAACTATTTTTTGGGCTTAAATTTAGCTACAAATTTGATCTGATAAGTAAAAATTTAAAGCCTTAAGCAGGCAAATTTACTCAAGCTCTCAAAGTAAATGTCCGCTTCAACCTTGTCAAATGTGGCACTAAACCTGCAAATTTTCTATGCTAAAAGTCAAATTTAATCTATCAAGAGCCAAATTTAAAGCATTATCGAATAAATTTAACTTCATAGCCGTTTTAAAACAGCCAAAAAACTCATCTGCGATATAAATTTCTCAAGCAATAAAGCTCTAAATTGATCCACATATATTTATTGCAGGATAGCAGCCAATCTTCAGTCTCAAATTTAAAATTCATAGCGCTCTTGTGCTTTGAAATAGTATATTAAATTTGATTTTGCTACCAATAATAAAAGCGTAAATTTGATATACGAAACAAAATTTTATAAACAAGATAGTGAAATTTGTAGCTTACTGAAATTTAAAATTTCAGTCTCAACTCATCTCTAATATCAAATTTAATAAACGCGCCCAAAAAGCCAAATTTATAAATCACCACCGACCACAGCAAAACCCAGCCTAAAAATTTAAACAGACCAGCAATTAAATCTACCTCATCAAAGCCATTTGCATAAAATAATACATAAAATTTTAGTAAATTTTATTACACACTAGGCGAGGATTTTCTCTATAAGCTCTCTTTTTAGCACAAAGTCATAGCTAAAAGCATCGACCACGACGCCAGCATAACTGCTCTCTTTTAGCATCGCAAGATACTCTTTTAGCCCTATCTCAATGCTCTCTTGCTCGCTGTCGTTTCGCCAAAGCTTCATCGCCTCTTTGCTTGTAAATGCCGGAAAATGGCTAAGCTTCTCGCCCTCATCTTCAAGCAGGATAAATTTGATATTTGAGCCCTCCTCCTCATAAACTACACCGCCATCAGGCTTTGCAAGCGCTTGGTTTAAAAGCACCGGAGCAAAAAAAGTAGCCTTTTTTAAAGCCGATATCAAATTTACCTCATTTTTCTCGCTAGGATCACTTAAAATTTATCCATCGCTTCTTGCATATTAGCCCCTAAAAGCCTCGTCCACAACCTGGCAGATCGTGTGTATGAAAAAGATATGAGACTCTTGAAATTCTTGCCGTATCGCTTGAGCTAACGACTGAAATTTAGATCACACCCTTCATTCATCGCACCACCGCCTTTGCCACTAAGTCCAAGCACTGATGCGCCCATTTTCTTGGCACTTTTTATAGCTTCAAGGACGTTTTTGCTGTTGCCACTCGTTGAGATCGCCACGAGCAAGTCGCCTGGCTGAGCCAAAGCCTCAAACTGGCGTGAAAAGACATAGTCAAAGCCGTAGTCGTTGCCAATGGCCGTAAGTGCCGAAGTGTCGGTAGTTAGCGCGATGCCAGGTAGTGGCTGGCGCTGGCTTTTATATCTGCCAGTTAGCTCAGCTGCAAAGTGCTGTGCGTCCGCCGCAGAGCCGCCGTTGCCACATATCAGCACCTTTTTGCCATTTTTTAGCGTATCAGCCACCATCTGGCAAGCACGCTCCAAGCTACCCAGCAAATTTACATGCTCGCTAAAAGTCTTTTGGTGAGCCTCGAGCTCATTTTTTATTATCGTTTTTAGCATCTTTTATCCTTTTTATTATCCCTGTTGTGCTTTTGCCCTCGACAAAGTCAATCAGCCTGACCTCTTTACGATCTCGCTGCCAACGACCTCTTTGCCCTTGTAGTCAGCCCCTTTTACAAGCACGTCAGGCTTTATTTTTGTTATCAAATTTAAAGGCGTATCCTCATCAAAAATCACGACGTAATCAACAAATCCAAGCCCACTTAGCACGCAGGCTCTATCATCTTGCGAGTTTATGGGCCTTGCCTCGCCTTTTAGCCTCTTAACTGAAGCGTCCGAGTTTAGCCCAACGACCAAAAGATCGCCAAGCTCCCTTGCACGGGCTAGGTATTTTACGTGTCCAGCGTGCAAGATATCAAAGCAACCATTTGTGAAAACGACCTTTTTCTTGCCCTTTTGGCTCAAAATTTCTTCTAGCTCCTCAACGCTTTTAAGCTTATGCTCGAAATTTGCTCCAAACGAGCTATTTAACAGCTGCTCGATCTCGCTAAAGCTAGCCGTTGCGCTACCTATCTTTGCTACAACTACGGCTGCTGCAAGGTTTGCTATCTTTATCGCCTCTTTTATATCAGCCCCAGTTGCTAGCATGTAGCCAAGTGTGGCCAGCACCGTATCTCCAGCGCCAGTGACGTCAAAGACCTCTTTTGCTTTTGCAGCAAAGATATGCAATTTGTCATCATATAGCGCGATGCCCTCTTCTGAGATCGTGATGATCGAATAGGTCAAATTTAGCTCGTCTTTTAACTGTTTTATCGCCTTTTCAAGCTCGGCCTTGTCTTTTATCTTTAAATTTGTAGCCTCGCTCGCCTCTTTTTATTTGGCGTTAGAAGGGTTGCGTTTTTATACTTTGAGTAGTCGCTGCCTTTTGGGTCTATGAGCACTGGGATCTTTAGCCTCACGCACTCGTTTATGATCTCTTGGCAGACCTTCTCGCTAAGCACGCCTTTGCCGTAGTCACTTAGCAAGACGGCCTTGAAATTTGCAAGATTTTCTTTTACTTTTAAAACTAGCTCATCTTCTAAATTTATCTTGACAACACTCTCTTTATCGATCCTAACAACTTGCTGGTGTGATGCCATGATGCGGCTTTTTATCGAGCTTTCACGCCCTTTTTCAGTAAGGATGAGCTCATCTTTTACATTTAGCTCAGCAAGTCTCTCTTTTATCTTTTTCCAGCCTCGTCATCTCCTAAGACGCTAGCCACGCTCACATTTGCGCCAAGCGAGAGTAAATTTCTCACCACATTACCAGCGCCACCAAGCGTGTAGGTTTCGTTATTTATCTTTACAACCTGCACTGGCGCCTCAGGCGAGATGCGCTCACAACTACCCCAGATATAGTGATCTAGCATCAAATCGCCAACGACTGAAAATTTTAACTCTCTTAGCCATTTAGTTCTTCCTTATAAATTCTCTTTATCTCTGGCAAGTAGTCTTTTATCGCCTCTTCTAAGCTCCAAGTCGCGCTAAAGCCAAATGCCTCGCGAGCTGGGGCTACGTCGGCCTCTGTGTGAAATTGATAAGAGCCGATAAATGGGTTTTTGATATATTCGTTGCCTAAATTTACGCCGATCTCGCGCTGCAAGATGTCAGCGATATCTTGAAAGCTTCTAGCCTTGCCAGTAGCTGCGTTATAGACGCCACTTGGTGCGTCAAGCGCTTTTATATTTGCGTCAATGATATCTTTTATATAGACAAAGTCACGCTTGATCTGGTCGCTGCCCTCAAAGAGCCGTGGGGTCTTGCCAGCTAAAATTTGCAGACCAAACTGAAGCACCATCGAGGCGGTTTTGTTTTTGAAAAACTCGCCCTTGCCAAAGACGTTAAAATACCTCAGTCCAACCACGCTCACGCCGCGCTTTGCGTAAATTTTATTGATATTATCCATGCTTAGCTTGCTAAAGCCATAAACGTTATTTGGCGCTTCGCACTCGCCAACTGTTTGTGGGCTCTTTGCGTTGCCATAAGTCGCCCCTGAGCTAGCGTAGATCATCTTTGCGCCCAAACTCTCGCAGATATCAAGCAAATTTACAAAGGCATTTACATTTGTTTTTATTAGCTCGTCTTGCTCTTTTACGGTCGTATCTGAGATCGCTGCTTCGTGGTAGATGACGTCTGGGCGAAAACTTTTTATCTTCTCAAGCGTGCTAGGGTCGTTGATATCGCCAGCGTAAATTTCACCCTTAAAACCAAGTAAATTTTTAAAATGTCCAAAGCTTTTTAGGTTGCCGTTGCTAAATGTCTCGTCGTTTCTAAATTTATCCACGACAAGCACGTAGAGCATCTTTATAATTTTCATCAAAATAGTGCGCCAAAGCTGAGCCGATAAAGCCAGCGCCGCCAGTTACAACTATCTTTTTTCCGTTTAAATTCATAGTGATTTTTCCTTTTTTAGCTTATTTAAAACATCTCTTACATCTTTAAAATTTATGCCATCAAGCAAGAAATTTTTGCCCACACCTGCTCTTTTGCCAGCCTCGACGTCACTTGGCTTATCGCCTATCATTAGCGAGTTTTCAAGGTCTATGTCAAACTCTTTGCAAGCATCAAGTATCATTTTTGGATTTGGTTTTCTGCAGGTGCATTTTTGCTCTGGAGCGTGCGGGCAAAAATAGACCTTGGTGATAAAAATCTGCTCTTTTTAAAGCTTTCAAGCATAAATTTATTTAGAGCGTCAAACTGCTCCTGCGTGTAGTAGCCCCTGCCGATGCCTGATTGATTTGTCACGACAAAGAGCTTGTAGCCAGCATTAGCAAATTCTCTTAACGCATCAAAAATGCCATCGATAAATTTAAAGTCTTTGATCTCGCAAACATATCCAGCGTCCTCATTTATAACGCCGTCTCGGTCTAAAAAAAGTGCTTTGTTGGCTGTTTCTTTTATCATTTGGTGATTATAGCCAAAATATTTTAACCCACCCCTTGCAAATTTACATTTTTGTATTATAATGCCGACACGTTTTTTAAAAAGGATGACAAATGAAAAAACTACTAATCGTTTCAAGTGTTGCAGCTCTACTTTCAACTGCTGCTTTCGCTGCAGATGGCGCTACTATCTATAAAAAATGCGTTGCCTGTCATGGCGCTAAAGCTGAAAAAGTTTTCAATAACAAAGTTCCAGCTTTAACATCACTTGATGCAGCAGCCATCGAAGCAGCTCTAAAAGGCTACAAAACAGGAGCAAATAAATTTGGTCTTGGTGCTATGATGAAACCTATCGCTACTCCAATGAGCGATGAAGATGCAAAAGCAGTAGCTGAATACATCCAAACTTTAAAATAATCACAGGGGCGCTCGCCCCTTTTCTAAAATTTAAACTCACACCAAATTTCAAAAGCTCTTTTGGCAGATAGTCATCTAAATTGCCGATCTTGTCGTTATCTATCTCTATTAAATTTAAATTGTATTTTTTATAAAGCTCTATCTTTTGCTCTTTTCTTTTTATATACGCCTCATCATCTTCTAAGCCCAAAATTCTATATAAACCTTGCCTTTTGGTATATAAAAGTCACAATATATATCCTCTTTATCGGCACTCTTTTTTCATAAGCGTAAGCTATGCCCTCAGCAAAAAGCCAGTTTGCTATAACTAGCTCTGCCCTACTTCTTACATAGTGACCATCGTTTGTTCGGTATTCAGCTTTAAATTTCTCTCTAAAGTCTTCTTTTTGCTCTTTTTTGCTAGATTTTTCGCCAACTTTTACTATCTTGTTTATGAAATTTTCATTACAAAGTAGCCTCTCGTCCCATCTAACACTTGCTTTGCCCATGTAGAAATTTTGCATGCCGCCATAGTATCTACCAACATCTGTCACGTTGTAGCCGTTGTCACATTTTTTTATAAAGCATAAATTTAACAAAACCTCATTTACATCTTTTGCGTTTTTGCCAAATTTCTTTGCTATCTCTTTTGCGCTAAACGTATCAGCTATATTTCTTTGATTAAATTTTACGTAAGATTTTTGATGCAGCTTTCGTCTGATAAATTTTGTTATCAAATTTTATTAAAATGACAAATATTATAATAGGCAACGAAAAGCTAAAAAACGCTGGCAACATTATGGATAGTAAATTTGCCATATCAAAAATTTGCATTTTTATGGTGTAGTGAGAGTAAATTTAAAATTTTAAATGATAAATTCTGGCTCAAATTTTGTCCCATTTACCCTGACAACTCTTGCTGGTATGCCAACGACAGTTGCATTTGCTGGGACGTTTTTTAGCACGACTGAGTTCGCACCGATCTTAGCATTTTCACCGATCGTTATAGCACCAAGTATCTTTGAGCCAGCGGCGATAGTCACGCCATTTTTAATGGTTGGATGGCGCTTGCCACACTCTTTGCCAGTGCCGCCAAGTGTCACTTGATGATACATCATCACATCATCACCGACCTCAGCCGTCTCACCGATAACCACGCCCATGCCGTGATCTATGAAAATCTCTTACCGATCTTCGCTCCAGGGTGGATCTCGATGCCTGTTAGAAATCTTGCGATTTGCGAGATGAGTCTAGCTAGAAAAAACCACTTTTTCTCATATAAAAAATGAGAAATTTTATGAAACAAAACCGCATGGATGCCAGGAGTGTTTATAAGTATCGCCAAAAAGCAACAACTATGCACCGATGGGTCTTTTTCACGGACGGTTTGAACTAGCTCTTTTAGACTCTCCCACATATTTTACGCTCCGTAAAGCTCTGTACTTAGGTATCTCTCGCCGTTATCTGGAGCTATGAAAAGCACTTTTTTGCCAGCGCCAAGTCTTTTAGCCACTCTTTTTGCAGCCACATAAGAAGCACCGCCACTTATGCCTATCATCAAGCCATCGCTCTTTGCGATCGCTCTAGCCGCATTTAGTGCGTCATCGTTGCTTACTTTTTCTACTTCGCTAACTAGGCTCATATCCATTGTATTTGGTAAAAATCCAGCTCCGATGCCTTGAATTTTATGTGGTCACTGGGTTGCCGCCACTTAAAACTGGTGATGCTTCAGGCTCTACTGCGATGATCTTAGTGTCATAGCCTTTTTCTTTTAAAACCTTTGCCACGCCGCTTATCGTGCCGCCTGTACCAACGCCTGCTACAAAGGCATCAAGCTTGCTAAAGTCAGCCACGATCTCAGCAGCTGTTGTTAGCTCGTGAGCTTGTGGATTGTACTTGTTTTCAAACTGGCTTAGCATTACGTGATTTGGCTGAGAAGCTAGCTCAGTAGCTTTTGCGATCGCTGCTTTCATACCGCCAGCTGCAGGAGTTAGCTCAAGATGAGCGCCATAAGCTGCAACGATCTTGCGTCTTTCGATACTCATGCTCTCAGGCATGCAAAGGATCACTTTAAAGCCAAGTGCAGCACCGCACATAGCTACGCCGATACCTGTATTTCCACTTGTTGGCTCAACGATAGTGTCGCCATGTTTTAGCGTGCCATCAGCTAGCATTTTTGTGATCATATTAAATGCGATCCTATCTTTTACAGAGCCGCCTGGGTTAAAAAACTCTAATTTTACGTAAATTTCAGCCTCGTCAGCACCTGTTTTAACCTTTACGATAGGTGTATTACCGATCGTTTTTACGATGTTATCGTAGATCATCACTCCTCCTAAAATAAAATTTCTCGTAAATTTCAGCATAGAATTTAAAATAAAACATAAAAAGTCCTAATTTGCGCTAAATTTAAAATAAAATTTTTAATTTTTAATGCTATCAAGCACCTCTTGTCCGTTTTGGCTTAAAATTTTGCCTTTGAAATTCTCTTTGCAAAACTCCAAAATAAGCGCGTGATAGAGCTTTAAAACCTCAGTTTCGTCAAATTTCTCGCTATCAAGAAATTTGTAAATTTCATCATAATCAAGCGAGCTAAACCACTCAGCCGCCTCGTCGTAGCTCTCAAAAATGTAGTCAAAATATGCCATTATCCTAAGCGCGTAAGCATCAACGACCATGTAAGGCTTGCCGCAAGCATAAGCAAGTATCGCATCACAAGTCTCAGCGCCAACGCCTCTTATGCTTATGAGCCACTCGCGGCTAGCGTTTTCTTTAAAGTTTTCAAAGTCACCAAAATCATTTTTTATAGCTAGACAAAGCGTCTTTAGCCGTTTTGCCTTTGTGTTGTAAAAGCCGCTTGGCTTTATAAGTGTGGCAAGCTCGCTGTTTTCAAGCGTGCAAATACCTTGCAGGCTATCTTTACTCGCTTTTTTTAGATTATCTAGCGCTTTTTCTACATTTCTCCAGTTGGTATTTTGCACCAAAATAGCGCCCAAAACAACCTCAAAAGTGCCCTCACCTGGCCATTTTAGCTCGTCAAAATTTCTACTTTTGTGATTTAGCAGGGCTAAAAACAGATCAGTTGATCTCATTTTAAATTTTCTTTAAAAGTTAGATAAAACTGCTTTGCCGTCCTGCCACTTCTGCTAGCTCTAAGGGTAGCGAAATTTTAGCAAGCGTGTGAAGCTCATCTTTGTCGCCAGTGTAGTCTTTAAAGTAAAAATCAACCATTTTTAGGTACTCATCGTAGTTACCTTGATAAAAGCTGATCCAAAGACCAAAGCGGTCTGAGAGAGAAATTTCTCCTGAGCTGCGTCGCTGTAGTGAATTTCTCCGTCTATTAGCTCTGAGTTTTCATTTTCACTCTTAAACTCGCTTATTAGGTGGCGGCGGTTTGAAGTGGCATATAAAAGGACGTTTTTAGGCGGCTTTTGGATAGAGCCATCCATGATAGGCTTTAGAAATTTATACTCATTGCTGCCATTTTCAAAGCTTAGATCGTCGCAGAAAATGATAAATTTAAACTCGCTCTTTCTGATCTCATCGATAATGTCGCCAAGGTATTTTAGATCCTCACAGCCGATCTCAATGATGCGAAGTCCCTCTTTATAAAATTTAGTAAAAACAGCCCTTACAAGGCTTGACTTGCCACATCCTCTCTCGCCCCAAAGAAGCACGTGATTTGCCTCGTCGCCAGCTATGAAAATTTCTAGTGTTTTTTAGCAAAATTTCTTTTTGTTTCTCTAGCCCATAAAGTGAGTCGATATCGACAAAATCGATATCCTCAACCGGCTTTAGCATCCCTTTTGTGCTCTTATAAATCGCTGCGTACTTCATACCCCAATCTATCATTTCTTATCCTTTCTTAGATAGACCAAAATTTCAGCCAAAACATCGTCGTCGTCCTTGCTGCGTGACTTTAGCCTGATCTTCTCGTCATCATTTTTTGTTATTAGTATATTTTGCTCGCTATTTGAGATCGTCTTTATGCCAGCTTTTAGGGCTAAAATTTTGATAATGATAAGGTCTAAAAACTGCTTTGTAAATGTATCTATCTTGCCAAATCTATCCTCAAGCTCGCTTTGTATCTCATAGACCTCACTCACCTCTTTGCACTTGCTAAGACGCCTGTAAATTTCAAGCCTGAGCCTATCTTCTCTTATAAATTCTTGATTTAAAAAGGCGCTCACACTAAGCTTTAGATCGATCTTATCAAGCTTTGCGGAGTCTTGATTAAGAAGCTTGTTTATCTCATCTTCTAGCATCTTTAGATATAGCGAGTAGCCGATAGCCTCGATGTGACCGCTTTGCGCCTCGCCGATGATGTTGCCACCACCTCTTATCTCAAGGTCGTGATAGGCTAGCACTGAGCCAGCGCCCAAAAATGAGTTGCCCTCAAGTGCCACGAGGCGTTTTAGAGCATCTTTGCTAATAGCATCTTTATCCTCCACCAAAAAGTAGCAATAAGCCTGCTTGTCGCTTCTGCCCACGCGACCACGCAGCTGATGCAGATCAGCCATGCCAAATTTATTGGCATTTTCTACGATTATGGTGTTTGCATTTGGCAGGTGGATGCCGCTTTCAACGATGCTGGTGCAAAGTAGCAAGTCATACTCGCCCCGCTCAAATTTCATCATCTCATCTTCAGCAACTTTTGCATTTATCTTTGAGTGAAGTATCAAAATTCTAAGCTTTGGCAAAATTTTCTTAGCTCATTTGCCGTCTGCTCGATGTCTGCGATGTGGTTGTGGATGTAAAAGGTCTGCCCACCGCGTCTTAGCTCACGCATGATAGCCTCTTTGACGACCTTTCGTCCCACTCTCTCACGCTTGTTCTCACATCCAGCCTCGAGCTTGGCGGAGTGGCTAAAATGCTATATGTTTTTATCTTGCTAAGCGCCATATTTAGGCTTCTTGGTATCGGCGTGGCGCTCATACTTAAGATGTGTGAGTGCTGAGAAATTTCTTTTAGCTGCTCTTTTTGCTTAACGCCAAATTTATGCTCTTCATCAACGACGATAAGCCCTAAATTTTCAGCCTTTACGCCAAGAAGCGCATGCGTACCCACGCAAACTATGGGCTCATTTTCTTTTAGCGCTTTTTGCAGGCTTGTTTTTTCTTTGGCGCTTGAGAAGCGATCCAGCCTAAAGACTTTTATACCAAATTTGCTAAATCTCTGGCTTAGCGTCTTGTAGTGCTGCGAGCTAAGAAGCGTCGTTGGCACAAAGAAAAATGCGCTAAAGCCTGATTTTATGCAGGTAAATATGGCATTCATCGCAACTTCAGTCTTACCAAAGCCTACGTCGCCACTAAGCAGCCTATCCATCACCTTGCCACTTTTTAGCTCATCTTTTATATCATTTACCGCTTTTTGTTGGTCACTCGTGTATGAAAAGCCAGCGTCTTGGACGAAATTTAGATAAGAGATATCCTCTTTTTGTAAAATTTTGCCTGCGATTAGCTCCCTTTTTGCCGCCATCGCTACGATCTTTGAGGCGATCGCGAAGAGTTTTTCTCTAACCTTCTCTTTTATCTTGGCAAAATTTGCCTTGCCAAGGCGATCAAGCACCGCCATAGAGCCATTTTGCGCGATGTAGCGGTCTATCAAATTTAGATGTTCAACCGGCAAAAGAAGCTTGTCGTCATTTTGGTAGGCGATAACTACAAATTCTTTCGTCGCGCCCAAAACCTTGATCTTTTCAAGCCCCAAAAAACGGCCTATGCCATACTCTTCATGCACGACATAGTCATTTGCTTTTAGCTCGTCCACCACAAGACTTGAGCGCTTAACTCGCCTTTTTTTCTCAAATTTATTTAGTGAGACTACGATCTTGTCGCTTGAGGTTAAATTTACCACAAGGGGCGAAATTTCAAGCTTTACGTTGGTAAAGCCATCAAGCTCATAGCCCTTAAAAAGCCCTTCATTTCTTGAAAGAACGGTTATATTTTTGCTCTTGTTTAGCTCAAAAAAGTCAAAATTTAAAGTAACTTCTAGGTCTTTATAGACCTTTGGCTCAGGCAAAATTTCAATGCCCTTAATTTTCTCCTCAGGCGTGTCATAAATTTCAAAATCGATCTTCTTAACCAGCTTTGAGTCAAATTCTTTTAAGTAGTCGCTAAAGCTATCTATCGCCCAAAATCCAAGCGAATTTAGATCACTCACCAAAGCATCGCTTTGCATATCCTCGATCTTTTGGCTCACTTTTTCAAACTCATCTTTGCTAAGATTTGCGATAAATGGCACGATCTCGGCTTCGCTTAGCTCATTTTTGTTGCTAATTTGCGTGGAGGTGTTGTAGTTTCTGATACTCTCCACCTCATCGCCAAAGAGCAAAATTCTAACAGGGTCGTCCATATTTACGCCGTAAATGTCAACGACTTCGCCGCGTATGCTAAACTCGCCAACGCTCTCAACGATATCGACGCACTCGTAGCCAAAGCGTATGAGCAAGTCAGCAAATTCGTTTAAATTTAGATTATCTTTTAGCTTGATCGTTGAGCTTTCTAAGTTTTTTTGCGTTGGAAGTGGGTTTAAAAGCGTGCTAAATGGGCTTACGATGATCTTTTTGCCATCAAATTTATAGTATTTGCTAAGAACGGATGAAATTTCAAAAAGCTCTTCGTTAAAGCTTCTTAGATCATCGCCTTTTTTAGCTCTAAAATCAGGTAGTTTAAATGCGCTAAAGCCAGCAAAACTGGCCGCATCAGCGCAGAGTGCCGCCTCTTTGTCATCTTCGCAGATGAGAATTTGTGGGGCGTGCGTTAAAAGATACTCATAGACCTTTGCTTGCATAGTACTCTTTTAAAAAGGCTTCGGCTAGGTGAAACGAGCCAAATGCTAGGTAAATTTTACCGTTTTTTGCCTCTTTTATATCGTTCATATCGCTTGGCTCAAACTCTCTATGCGAAATTTCAAGCTCATTTAGCGCTTTGTTTATGAGCTCTCCGCCAAGCTCCCTGCCCTCGCAGTGGTAGTGATAAAGCAGCACGCTCTCAACGACTGGCTTTAGAGCTGCCAAAACTGCCTTGAAATCTTTATCTAAAAATGAGTTATAAACTAGCGTTATCTTCTTGCCGTTAAATTCATCAGAGCTAAATTTCTTAGCCACAGCCTTTGCGCCAAGCTCGTTGTGACCGACATCCACATATAAATTTGAATCGATCTTTTCACATCTACCACGAAGCGATAAAGCGCCAAGCTTTTTGATATCTATGCTGCTATCTAAAATTTTAGCCGCGGCGTAGGCTAGAGTTAAATTTGAGCGCAAAAACTCTGGTAGGTTAAATTTATCTGCGTAGTTTGCGATCTCGTTTAAATTTTCATCTCTTAAAATCTCTCTTGGAAAGCTTAAAACCGCTTTTTTCTCGCTTGCGATCTCTTTTGCAATAGCGATACTTGCCTCGTTCATATCATTACTTAACACTGCTCTTGCGCCCATGGCTTCAAATTTGGTACGTGAAATTTCTTCTATGCTATTTCCCAGTATCGCCGTGTGATCAAAGCCGATCGGAGTAAAGATACTTAGCTCTTTTTCAAAGACATTTGTCGCATCCAGCACGCCGCCCATGCCAGCCTCGCAGACAAAGTAGTCGCAGCCCTCAAAAAGCACCGCAGAAAGCAGCGTCATATACTCAAAATAGCTCGTTTTTATCTTGTATTCGTCGCTTAAAAGAGCTTGTAAGCGCTCGTGAGCCACCTCTAAAATTTCATCGCTAGCAACCTCGCCATTTAGCCAAAATCGCTCGTTAAATTTAAATATATGTGGGCTCGTGTAATGCCCTACTTTTGCACCATTTTGGCTTAAAATTTGTGCTAAAAAGCGGCCTGTGCTACCTTTGCCATTTGTGCCGATGATGTGGATTATCTTAAAAGGTTTTAGATGGCCTTTGATCGTATCATAAGCCCTTATGATCCTACCATAGTCGATCTCTTTGTAGTAAAGTGGCTTGCCGTCAAGAAATTTCGCTAGGCTCATTTTTCCTCGATTATCTTTGGCATGACTTGGTTTCTGCCGCCCTCTTTTGAAAGATAGAGCATCTTATCAGCACCCTCAAGTGTCATCGTGTCACTTAAATTTGCGCTTCTTGTCGCCACACCAGAGCTAATGGTAACTTTGATTCGCTCGTTTTTATAGATGAAATTTGAAATTTTCTATCATACTTCTTAGCTTCTCGCCAAATCTCACGCCATCTTTTAGGCTCGTACTTGGTAGCAAAATGACAAATTCTTCGCCGCCATATCTACCGACAAAATCAACCTTTCTAGCATTTTTCTTAAGCACTTGAGCCACGGCAGAAAGGATCACGTCGCCAGCTTCGTGGCCGTAGGTGTCGTTTATCTTTTTAAAGAAGTCGATATCAACAAAGCAAATCGAATAGTCCGTGCCGTAGCGCTTATAGGCTTCTTCGATACGCTGAATTTCACTCATCAAAGCTCTTTTTGTAGCCACTTTAGTTAAAAAGTCCTCTTTACTCTCAAGCTTAGCAGCTTCAAGCTCTTTTTCTAAGCTTGTGACCCTGTTTTGAAGCTCAGAAATGGTCGCTTGTTTGCTGTTCATCTCAAGGCCAAGCTCCTTGCTCTCGATCTCAAGCGCACCCGCGATCTCGATAAGCATGCTCTTTACATGATCGATGCTGTTTGCATTTAAATTTACATTTTTAAGATCATTTTTGATGCTTTGCACCTTGGCTGAGCTACTTTGAGAACTAGCAGCGATGTCTGAGATCCTCTCGCCTATGCTTTGTAAGATGTTGTTTAATGAGCCAACCTTTTCGATGATCTCGGTTCTATCTTCTTCGATCCTGCGATCGACAAAGGTTTTTATCTTCTCTTGAAATTCTTTACTATTTAGACTTTGTGGATTTTGTTTTAAAACGTTTCTAATGGTGCTAGCTCTTCGCCAAGCTCTTTTGTGATAGAAGGCTCAAGGGCAAAATTTAAAAGCTCGACTAAAGCATTTTCTTCGCCGCCCTCATTTTTTTGAGAGAGAAATTTCTCAAGCTCAGCGCTCATAGTCCTTAGATCGTCAAAGTCTCTCACACCATAATATTTTAAAAAGTCCAAAAATTCAGTGTCGTAAGAGCTTACAAAGTCAAACCATTTAAGGCACATCTCTTCAAGATCTTTCTCATCATATCTTCTAGCAAGTAGCTGCATGCCCTGCTCCGCTAGAGCTTTTGCATCTTTGTTGTGAAGCATAGAGATGGCTTGGAGGATTCTCTTGCAAAGGCATTTAGTGACTTTAACTTTTTATCATCGACCACTTGGGTTGCGCCATTTTTAGCACCATGAGAGAGCCTAGCGGTCATAAAAGCTACAAACTCATCAACCGTTTTTATATGAAGACTTATAGCTTGTGCCTTGTAGTCATCACCAAGCCTTGAGATATATTTTTCTATCTTTTTGCTCTCTTCGGTTGTAAAGCCATATTTTTTAGAAATTTCATTATAAACTTCGGTGTAATTTTCTGGCGTTAGCATCAAATGGCGATCTTTTATCTCGCTCAAGGCCTCCTTGACTATTTGACTAACGGTTACTGCTGCCATTTTTATATCCTTTTACAGCTAAATTTGCGATGTACTCATCAAACGCCTCTTTTGAAGCCTCTTTTATGGCTTCATACTTTTGAGTATCGCTAATGACACTATCTGCGTATCTTACGCTCTTTTGACGTCTAGCCACGCTAAAATCATACTCTCCAGTAGCAGGTATATCTATGACACGACCATCTTTAAATTTGGTTTTATAGTTTAGAGTTAAAAGAGCTTTATAAGATGTGATATAGCCATATTCATCATAGATTATCGCTTCATAGGTTAAATTTTGCACTGAGACAATTATCGAAGTATCAGCGCTATCTTTGCTTGATAGTGATTTATGCAGCCTTGCGACCATGCCCTCTTTTACGGCGTCTTTTATCCAGACACTATTTTTTGGCTCTTCTTTGCTGATGATAACATCAACATAAACTCTATCTCCAACTAAATCCTGCGAGATCTTTGAAACTGGTTTATAGCCACATCCGCAGATAAATATAGCAATAAAAAACGCTAAAAATATCTCAAAATTTATCCTTTAATGACAAAATTTACTAATTTGCCTTTTATATAAATCTCTTTTAAAATTTCTTTTCCTTCAAGCCATTTAGCTACGTTTTGCTTAGCTTGTTTTAAAATTTCACTCTCGCTTTCGCTTGCTACTACTTCAAACTCAGCCCTTTTTTTGCCATTGACTGTAACTGCAAGAGCGATGCTATCTTTTACAAAGACCTCTTCTTTTACAGCTATCTTTGTGAAATTTTTTCTGCCAAAAAGCTCTTCGCTAAGCTCATTTGCGATATGTGGCACGATAGGCTCTAGGTAAATTTAAGATGATGAAAAAGCCCTCAGCATTTACATCCTCATTATCCTGAGCATTTATAGCGTTTAGTGCCTCCATACAAGCAGCGATTAAAGTGTTAAACGCAAATGTATCGCCAAAAACCTCGGTTGATTTTTTAAGCGCTTCATAAATTTTTAGTCTTGCAAATTTTTCATCTTTACTTAAGCTTTCATGATCTATCTCAGGCAGCTTGTCTATCTTTTTTATAGTTTGTGCCTTCTCCCAAAGCCTATTTAAAAACCTAAATGCACCCTCAACTGCGCTGTCATTCCACTCAAGCTCTTTTTGGGGAGGAGCAGCAAAAAGGATAAAAGCCTTGCCGTATCGGCGCCGTATCTATTTATAATATCATCAGGATCTACGACGTTGCCCTTGCTTTTACTCATCTTTTTGCCATCTTTTAAGACCATGCCTTGAGTTAGTAAATTTTCAAACGGCTCATCATCTCTTAGATAGCCAAGGTCTCTTAAGACCTTTTGGAAAAATCTAGCGTATAAAAGGTGCAAGATCGCATGCTCGATACCGCCGATGTACTGATCTACATTCATCCAATAATTCACGCTCTTTTCATCAAGTGCTTTTTGCTCCCAACTCTTCTCATCACTTGCAAATCTAGCAAAATACCAGCTACTCTCCACAAATGTATCCATCGTATCAGTCTCTCTGATCGCGTCTTGGCCGCATTTTGGGCACTTTGTAAATTTCCAAGTTGGATGTTTATCCAAAGGATTGCCCTCGCCTGTGATTTCAACATCTTCTGGTAGCGCGATAGGTAAATTTTCCTCTTTTTCAGGCACTACGCCACAGCATTTGCAGTGCACGACAGGTATCGGCGCACCCCAGTATCTTTGGCGAGAAATTCCCCAGTCTCTTAGTTTGTAGTTTGTGATCCTTTTGCCAAGGCCATCTTTTTCAAATTTCTCTATTATAAAGCTTTTGGCATCCTCTGAGCTAAGGCCGTTTATAAGCTCAGAAATTTATAGAAACTCCGTATTCTGAGTATGCTTTTGAGCCGTCATTCTCACCTTCAAGTGGTTTTACGACAGGTTTTATAGGTAGATTAAATTTACTTGCAAACTCGAAGTCTCTTTGGTCATGAGCAGGAACAGCCATGATAGCGCCACTGCCATAGTCAGCTAGGATGAAATTTGCAACCCAAACTGGGATCTTTTCATTTGTGAGTGGATGAACAACGTAAATTCCTAAAATTCCCCGTCTTTATCGCTTGCTTGACGCTCTCTTGGGCTTTGATTAAGTATTGCTTTTATCTTTGTCTTTTTATTTTCATCAAATTTAGCATTTTCAAGAAGCGCTTTTACGATAGGATGCTCAGGTGCGAGGGCTGTATAGCTAACGCCATAAATCGTGTCAGGTCTTGTTGTAAAGACCTCAAAGCCGTCAAATTTCACCGCCCAAAGTCTCTTTTGAGGCCTCATCAAGGCTAAATTTAAACTCTAGACCATAGCTTCTGCCGATCCAGTTTTCTTGCATTGTGATGACTTGATTTGGCCATTTGCCCTCAAGAAGTTTTAGATCTTCAAGTAGCTCGCTAGCGTATTTTGTGATGTTAAAGTAATATCCTGGAAGCTCTTTTTGCACAACATCATTACCGCATCTCCAGCATTTACCGTCTTCAACTTGCTCGTTTGCAAGTACAGTTTGATCGTATTCACACCAATTTACGATGGCATTTTTTCTATAAACAAGCCCTTTTTCAAACATCTTTATAAAAAAGCTTTGCTCCCACTTTGTGTAAAGTGGGTCAGATGTAGCTAAAATTCTCTTTTTAGAGAATGAAAAGCCAAGGCTTGCAAGCTCTTTTTTCATATAGTCGATGTTTTGGTAAGTCCAAATTTTAGGATGAATTTTATGTTTTATGGCTGCATTTTCAGCTGGCATACCAAAGCTATCAAAGCCGATAGGATGAAGCACGTTGTAGCCGCTTTTTCTATATGATCTAGCCAGCGCATCGCCGATAGAGTAGTTTCTCACATGCCCCATATGTATGCGTCCGCTTGGATATGGAAACATACTTAGGATATATTTTTTTGGCAAGCTTAAGTCGTCTTTTGGCTCAAATTCCTCATTTTTATCCCAAATTTCTTGCCATTTTTTTTCTATCTTTAAAGGCTCATATTTTCTCTTTTCAGCCATTTTTTCTCCTAAAATTCTTCTTGTGATTTGCTTGATTCTATTAATACCAAGGCTAGTGAAAATATATTTGCAATGACTGCGCCAATAGCTAGTGAATAGCTAAGCGTTGCATTTTCAGATACTTGCAAAATAACAAAAGCTGGTATAAGGTGCAAATCAGCAACCAACGAGCTAGCAAAAAGCTCAGCTGATAGTAAATTTTTAACACCGATCTTAAGTAAAGTTGAAACCAAATTTATACTAGCTGCCACAAAAAGGGCGATCTCGTTTTTATCATATAAAAACTCCGCCGTAGTCGTAAGACTCATCAGCGCAAAAAATATGTAGATAACTTTTCCCCAGTTCATTATCCCTCCTTACACAACGCCTTTTTCAAACATGGCACGCTCTTTATCACGCTCTTTTTTGATCCTTTGCTTCTCAGCCTCTCTAGCTCTAAAATGCTCGATGCTAAATTTAAACCAGATAAGAAATGGTGATGAGATGTAGATCGAGCTGATCGTTCCTATAACGATACCAACGATAAGGATAAATGAAAATCCATGTATCATATCTCCACCAAATAAAAATAACACAACAACAGTCATCATCGTAGTGGCTGAAGTTAGGATAGTTCTTGAAAGTGTGGCTGAGACTGACTCGTTGATAACGCCCTCGATATCAGTTCTCTTACTCTCTTTGATGCCCTCTCTGATCCTGTCAAAAATGATGATCGTATCGTTTAGCGAGTAGCCAAGCACCGTTAATACAGCCGCTAGAGTGTCTAAATTTACATCGATATCAAATAGTGAAATAGCACCAACAGTTATAACGATATCGTGAATTTCAGTTGCGATCGCAGCAAGCGCAAATCTCCACTCAAATCTAAATGTGATATAAAGAAGCACGCCAATTAGTGAAATTCCAAGAGCCATCAAGCCCTTTTGCCTAAGCTCGTCACCAACCTTTGGACCAACGATATCAACACGTCTTACTTCAAAATTTCCAGTATCTTTTAAAATTTGCTTTATCTCAGTGCCGATGTCACCAGTTAAATTTGAACTTGATCCTGAAAATCTAATAACAGCCTCATCTTCGCTTCCAAACTCAGTAACAGAGGCGTTTTTAAGCACTTCATTTGTGCCAAAAGCGTCGCGAATTTTATCAAGTGGCGCTTTGGTGTCGTATTTTAGCTGTATAAGCGTACCACCAGAAAAGTCAATGCCGTAGTTTAGACCCTTTGTTGCAAGCAAAAAGATCGAACCAACAAATAAAAATATAGAAAGTGCGAGTGACACAAATCTAAACCGCATAAAATCATAAACTTTTGCCTTAGTAAAAATTTGCATCCCTAGCTCCTTTTATAACCAAACCAAAGTCTGGTATTTCCGCTTTTTCTATCTTGTCCATGACTGCATCAAACATGCCATGTGTGCCTAAAATGGCCGTTAGCATCGAAGCCATGATACCTATCGCCATTGTCACAGCAAAGCCTTTAACTGGGCCAGTACCATAAGCATAAAGCACAGCAACTGTGATGATAGTAGTTAAGTTTGAGTCGATGATCGCACTCATAGCGTGCTCATAGCCCTTTTGAACGGCTGTCCTTATCGCCACGCCTTCACGCAAAAGCTCACGTATACGCTCATTTATGATGACGTTTGCATCAACCGCCATACCGATAGTTAGCACAATACCAGCCATACCAGGTAAGGTAAGCGTCGCTCCAAAAAGCGCCATGACAGCGACTAATATAACGACGTCTGCAACTAGCGCGATATTTGCAAAAACGCCAGAAATTCCATAATAAACTAGCATAAATAGCACGACTAAAATAGATCCGGCAGCAAGCGCTACCATGCTTTGATTGATGCTCTCTTGACCTAAAGATGGGCCAACGCTTCTTTTTCTAGCATCTTAACAGGTGCCAAAAGTGCGCCACTTCTAAGCGCGATCGCTACGTCGTGAGCCTCGTCAAGTGTAAAGCCACCGCTGATCTGGCCGCTGCCGCCACCTATTCTTTCATTTATAACTGGAGCTGAATAGACCTTGCCATCAAGCACGATAGCAAGCCTTTTACCGACATTTGCACCAGTAAAATCACCAAAAATTCTAGCACCTTCTGAATTTAGTGTGAAATTTATGATCGGTAGGTTATTTTGCTGAGAAAATGCAACCTTTGCATCAGTTAGCATCGAGCCATCAAGCACAGGGATATTTTTAACGACGTATTTTACGCGGTCATTTTTAGCATCTTTAAAGATCACGTCACCATAGCTTTCAGCCTCGGCCTCGCTCATGGTATTAGCCTGATCTTGTCTTTTATCATCAACTGCCATAAGCTGCAAGTGAGCAGCCTTTGCGATAAGATCTCTCGCTCTTTGCTCGTCTTCTTCGGTTTTTATGCCAGGAAGCTCGACTAGGATATTGTCTTTGCCTTGTCTAGCGACTGTTGGCTCAGCTAGACCAAACTGATCAAGCCTGTTTCTAATGGTCTCAACAGCTTGAGAGATCGCATACTCGATCGTATCAAGCCTCTCTTGCTCTGTTAGAGTGATGTGATAGTTTAGACCATCTTTTTTGATATTAAGCCCTTTTATCTCAGCCAAAGCTTTATCAACCTTTGGAGCCTCATCACTATCAAGTAGTGCAAAATCAACACTATCTTCTTTTATCTTAAATTTATCAATAAGCACATCTTCTTTTTTGGCATAATAATTTATGCTTCCAGCGACCGACTTGATCTTAGAGTGGATGGCTTCGTTAGTTTCAACACCAAGAAGCATATGAAGACCGCCTTGAAGGTCAAGTCCTAGCGAAATTTTAGCTCCACTTTGAGTCTGAAAAAAGATGGCACCGAAAAGCCAAAACCAAAAACCAAGGCTAATATTAATATAATCAGCCTATATGTAACTCTTGCGTTACGCATTATTTATCTTCGATCTTTTTAGCTACAAACTCACGTGCTATACGAACGATTACATCATCGTTAAGTTTAACTTTGATAAAATCGCTCTCGGCCTTAATCACTTCGCATATAAGTCCGCCATTAGTTACTATCTTATCGCCTTTGTCAAGAGCTGCAAGCATTGCTGCGTGGGCTTTTTGTTGTTTTTGTTGAGGTCTGATAACCAAAAAGTAAAATATGGCGAAAAGCACAACAAGAGGTAGTAATGATGTTAAAAAATCAGCGTTTTGCATGGATTTCCTTATTTGTAAGATTTTTAAACGGACATTTTAGCACTAAAATTATAATAAAAGCCTTTGTCGGTGCTTTTTTGCTTTCTAATTTCATTTTTTTAGCTATGACTGAAAATCAAATTTTAAATTTCATCTCACCTTTTCTCACGCTAGCTGGAATTTTCGTCATAATAAATTTAAGCAGGGCTGGCTTTTTGCGGCTGGATTTTTTACTGGGATTTTGTGGTTTTACTGGATCGGCTTTAGTTTTATCTACTATGAGCTTGTCTGGCTTATCCCATTTGTCATCCTCTTTGTAGCCCTTGTTTATGGACTTTTGTTTTGGATAGCCTCTTTTCCAAGCTTTGTGGCACTAAGAGCTGTTTTATTATTTTTAGTAAGCTACGTGCACCCATTTGGCTTTAACTGGTTTAACCTTGAAGCAACGCTTGTTTTAGGCGCTTTTGAGCCAAATACTAGAGGGCTTATATTTATATTTTTAGCAGCCATTTCTTTGAGTTTAAAAGGTAAAATTTTAAAATTTTTCCTAGCTTTTATCTGCCTTATCGCCGCTTTGCAGTTTAAAAGTAACGAGGCAAAGACTCTACCATTTGACGTGGAGCTAACAAATACTAATGTCGCTCAAAGAGTGCGCTGGGATAAAAACTTGCGCATGAAATTTACAAATGAAAATTTAGACATGATAAATAGCGCTATCGCCGAGCAAAAGCGTCTCATCGTGCTGCCTGAGAGTGCGTTTCCATTATTTATGACAAATGAGCCGCTGCTTGTTGATGAGCTAAAAGAGCTTTCAAAGCAGATAACTATCGTAGCTGGCGCGCTTGCCTATGAAAATAAGCAAATTTATAACTCTGCATTTTTGTTTCAAGATGGCACTCTTAGACGAATGGATAAGAAATTTTCAGTGCCATTTGGAGAAGAAATTCCTCTGCCAAAATTTACTGCAAGATGCGGTAAATAAGCTTTTTTTTGGCGGAGCTAGCGACTTTAAAAAGGCTGAAAATTTTAGTGACTATGAGATAGACGGGGTTAAAATCAGAAATGCTATCTGCTATGAGGCGACAAGAGAGGAGCTTTATAAGGGTGAATTTGACGTGGTCGTGGCTATCACAAACAACGGCTGGTTTGTGCCAAGTAGCGAGCCTGTGCTTCAAAGACTACTTATAAAACACCTTGCTACAAAGTATAATAAAGCGGTCTATCACAGCGTAAATGGTTCAAAAAGCGAGATCATAAAGCCTAAAAAAGCGTTTTGGGATGAGTTTTAAAAGAAATTTAAAGTGGCTTTTAGATAAAGCCACTTTTTTGATTATTTTTTTAGTAAAGCCTTGAAAGTATCAACCGCATCAAGCTTTTCCCAAGGGTATTTTGCATTTCCCACTTGACCTTTTGCAGCTACTTTTGCATATAAAAATGTCTCTTTACTTGGTTTATCAAGACCAAATTTATTTGTTATCCAGCGAGGTGTTAGAGAAAAATGCTCGCTTACAAAATTTGAAAGCATATCGTCATTTACGCCGTTTGCGTGAGTTCCCATAGTATCAACGCTAACTGAAGTTGGCTTTGCAACACCGATTGCGTAGCTTATCTGGACGATGCATTTTTTAGCAAGGCCAGCAGCGACTATGTTTTTAGCTATCCAGCGCGCTGCGTAAAGTCCGCTGCGATCAACCTTTGTGTAGTCCTTACTTGACTGAGCACCACCACCTATTGGGCTATATCCGCCAAAGCTATCAACGATTAGTTTTCTGCCTGTTAGGCCGCTATCGTGAAGTGAGCTGTGATTTACATATCTGCCTGTTGGATTTATATAGATGATAGTTTTTTCTTTATTATATAGCTCTTTTGGAAGGCCAGTTTCGTCTATTAAATTTTGTATTAGTGCGCGAAGCTCTTCTATCTTCATACTCTCCACGCAAGGAGCAGAGACGACGATAGTGTGGATGCTTTGAGGTTTGCAGTTTTCAAAGTTGTCTTTACTGCCGTAATCAATCGTAACCTGCGTTTTTATATCAACGCCAAGTTTATCAGGGTTTGCTTTGGCAAATTTATATACTTTTTCACAAAGCATTCTTGCATAAGTTATAGCTGCTGGCATAAATTCTTTCGCTTCGCAGCTTGCAAAGCCAAACATGATGCCTTGATCTCCCGCTCCGATCTCGCCGTCACTTTGATCAACGCCTTGATTTATATCTGGGCTTTGTTGATTTAAGCAGACTTTAACCTCGATATCATCTGGATGCAAGCACTGCTCTTTTGTAAAGTTACTCTTACCGTCATATCCAATATGCGCAAGAGCATCTTTTACGATCTTTTCGTAGTCTTTATAAGAGAGTTTTACCTTTGAGTTTATCTCTCCGCCTATTACTATATTTTTTCCAGCCACAAAAACTTCGCTTGCAACGCGTCCATTTGGATCTTGCGTTAAGATAGTATCAACAATGCTATCAGCGATGATATCAGCGCATTTATCTGGATGACCTGGACTTACAACTTCAGAAGTAAATAGATACATTTTTGTCCTTTTCCTTGGTTAAATTTTCGTGCAATTGTAACAAATCTATATAAAAAGCGAATTAATCTTTTTAAATTTCTTTATATTTAAAAATCATTTAGCTAGAATCAACAAAAAACTAATTTATTAAGGTGTCAAATGAATATGTTTAAAAACATTGCAAGAAGATACGCCGACGGAAATTTGATTGTTCAAATTTTAGTTGGTATCATCCTAGGTGCCCTAGTTGGCTTTTACACACACTATCAGGCAGCCCCTTACAACCAAATCTCAGCCAAAATTCAAACCATTCAAAAAGAGAGTGGCTTAAGCGTAGATGAAGTTATAAAAACTCGTCTTAGCCAAGATGAAGTAAAACAGCTTGATGAGGCCAAAGAAAAGGCTAGTTCAGCTGATTCTATCGCTGCTTCAGCCTCAGTTTTAGGAGATTTATTTAAAGGCGCTCTAAAAGCGATCGCACCTATTCTTGTATTTGTTTTAGTTGCAACCTCTATCATTTTAAAAGATTTTGGTCATACAAAAGGCATGCAAAAGATCGTCACACTCTACCTTGTTGGCACCTTTTTAGCAGCTGTTGTGGCGGTTATTGCTAGCTTTTTATTTCCTATCGAGATACCGCTAAAAGGTCTGGAAAGTGCAGATATGTCAGCACCTCAAGGCATCACAAACGTGCTAAAAGACCTTATCTATAAAATGGTAGAAAATCCGATAACCGCCCTAGCAAACGGCAACTATATAGGCATCATCACTTGGGCGATTGGTGGTGGTATCGCTATGAGATATGCTACACCTGAGACCAAAAAGGTATTTAAGGATATAAGCGACGGCGTAACTCATATCGTTAAATTTATCATTAGACTAGCTCCATTTGGCATATTTGGTATGGTTGCTATTAGCATTCACGACACTGGATTTGAGGCACTTGCAGGATATCTCAAACTGATCTTAGTTCTTGTTGGAGCGATGCTTGTAGTGGCATTTATAGTCTATCCAGCGATGGTTTTTGCACTAACTAAGAAAAATCCTTATCCACTTGTGATGATCTGCTTAAAAGAGAGTGCTATCTCGGCGTTTTTTACAAGAAGTTCAGCTGCAAACATCCCTGTAAATATGGCACTTTGTAAAAAACTGAAATTTAAAAGAAGAGCTCTACTCGATCTCGATCCCGCTAGGCGCTACTATAAATATGGGCGGTGCGGCAGTTACCATCAGTATCCTAGCACTAACTGCGGTAAATTCGATCCCATCTATCACAGTTACATTTGGTGATGCGCTACTTTTATGCTTCATCTCAGCTCTTGGCGCATGCGGTGCTTCAGGCGTAGCTGGCGGTTCTCTACTTCTAGTGCCACTAGCGTGCGGACTTTTTGGCATCGGCAACGACATCGCTATGCAGTTTGTCACAGTTGGCTTTACGATAGGCGTCATCCAAGACTCAGTTGAAACTGCACTAAATAGCTCATCAGACGTGCTTTTTACAGCCGTAGCCTCAGAGACTTCAAACTAACATTCATAAAATTTCAGCTAAATTTTGGCTGAAATTTTACTTTTATCCTTTTTTTTGTAAAATATCTCAAAAATTTAAAGGACAAATATGCAAATTTGGGATCTAAAAGCACTTTTTGCAAACGAAAAAGAGTGCGAACAAAACGCACTAAATTTACAGACTGAGTGCGAGAAATTTAAAGATAAATACCTTGAAAATTATGAAAATTTAAAAACAGACGAGTTTTTAAAGACATTTGGCGAATATGAAAGCTTGATAGCTAAAATTTCAAAAGTAATGACCTATGCTTTTTTAAATTTTGCCAAAGATACAAGCAAAGGCGCATTTTACGCAAAGATCGATGAGATCGCGACAAAAGCAAATGAAAATTTGATATTTTTTGAGATCAAATTTAATGAGTTTGCCCCTAAAAAACGAAGAGATCATCAAAAGCTCTAAAAAATATGGCTACTATCTAAGCAACCTAGCCAAAGCAAAACCGCACCAACTTAGCGTTGCCGAAGAGAGAGTGCTACTTCGCACGGCAAGCACCGGAGCAGAGGGCTTTTCAAGGCTTTTTGATGAGAGCATGAGCAAGATGAGGTTTAAATTTAAAGGCGAGCTTTTAAATGAAGAAGAGATTTTAGCCAAGCTTCATGAGAGCAACCAAAGCGTGCGAAAACTAGCCGCCAAAAGCCTTTCAAACGAGCTTAGCAAGCACCAGCACCTTCTTGGCTACATATATAATATGATAAAAACTGATCTAAAAACGAGCTGCGAGCTGCGAAATTTCAAGCTTCCTGAAGAGCCAAGACACCTTGAAAATCAAATCAGTAAAAAAAGCGTTGATTCGCTAATCGCTGTAACTGAGAAAAATTTTGATTTAGTTACTGAAATTTTACGAGCGCAAAAGAGAAATTTTAGGCCTTAAAAAGCTTTATGACTACGATAGATACGCGCCTCTTAGCAGTGAAGGCGAGTATAAATTTGATGAGTGCAAAAAAATAGTTTTAAAGGCGTTTGGGACATTTTCACCTAAATTTGGAGATATAGCCAAAAGCGCCTTTAATGACGGCTGGATCGACGTTTATCCAGCGCCAAACAAGCGAGGTGGTGCGTTTTCTCACTCTGGATCAAGCGACACGCACCCTTATGTTTTGCTAAATCACACAAACCAGAGAAGAGACCTTTTCACGCTTGCCCACGAACTTGGCCACGCTGTGCATCAAAAGCTCTCTTATAATGTAAGCTACCTAAACTCAGACACTCCGCTAACCACGGCTGAGACGGCTTCAGTCTTTTGCGAGATGCTAGTTTTTGACCACGTAAAAGACGGCCTTAGCAAAAAAGAGAAAATTTCACTGCTTGCTGGCAAGATCGAGGATATATTTGCCACGCTTTATCGCCAGAGAAATTTCACCACTTTTGAAAGGGCTGTGCATGCACATGAGGGCGAGATCAGCCTAGATGAGCTAAATAAAATTTGGCTAAGAGAGAGCAAAAAGATGTTTGGCAAAAGCGTCACACTAAATGACTACTACAAAATTTGGTGGAGCTACATCCCACACTTCATCCACACGCCATTTTACTGCTACGCCTACTCTTACGCGCAGCTTCTTGTGCTTGCTCTTTTTGGGCTTTATAAAAGCGGCAAATGCGAAAATTTCGTTGAAATTTACACCGAGTTTTGAGCCTTGGCGGGAGTCTTAGCCCAAGGGAGCTTGTGGGTAAATTTGGCTTTGATATAGATGATAAAAATTTCTGGCAGATAGGCATAAACGAGGTCAAAAAACTAGTAGATGAGTTTTTAAAATTTCAAAGGATTAAGATGTTAGACGAAATTTTAGACGATGAGAAATTTGCGCTTTTGATGAAGATGCACGTCTATGAGTGCATTGATTTTTTGCTTGAAAAGGGGCTAAATTTCTCAGTTATGGCAAATTTACCGCTAGTTAGCTTTGAGCCTAGCTTGCCAGATGAGATAAGCAGTGGCTTTAGCATGCCAGTCATTATGTTCTCACTTGGTGGCTACACGCTTGAAAGTGCTAGGCTAACGCAAGATGAGCTTAGCTTTGAGGCTGGCTTTGGTAGTGAGAATTTTGCCTCAGTGGTATCGTTTCCACTTGGCGCAGTGGTTCAAATTTTGGTTGAAAATAGCCCGATCCTTGTAAATTTCTCCATTTATAAGCCAAAAGAGAAGCAAGTCGATCACGCTAAAAAATCAGCCTCAGTCTTTTTGCAAAACCCAAAAAATAAAGATATATTTAAGAAAAAATAGTAATTTTAAGCATTTTTGGCTAAAATCAAAAGAAAATTTAAAAAGCGAAAAATGGAAAATTTACTATCAAATTTAAACGAAGCCCAGCGCGAAGCGGCCACCCACATAGATGGTGCGATGCTTATACTTGCAGGTGCTGGCAGTGGCAAGACAAAGACTATCACGACTAGGCTTGCCTATCTCATCGGCGAGGTCGGCATAGACGCGGCAAACACGCTAACTCTTACTTTTACAAACAAAGCCGCCAACGAGATGCGCAGCAGAGCCATGGCGATGCTAAGCCAAAGCGGCAAAAACTACTCGCCGCTTCTTTGCACATTTCACAAATTTGGGCTTTTGTTTTTAAAGCTCTACATAGAAAAGCTTGGCAGAAAAAATAACTTCGTCATAATCGACACAGACGATAAAAAACGCATCATCAAAAGCTTTGAAAGTCCAGTCGCTACAGCGATTTTGTCAAGTGAAATTTCAAACTACAAAAACTCACTTTTAAGCGTCGAAGAGGTCTATAAAAATGCAAATTTCTCTTCATTTGACAAAAGCAAGGACAATTTTTACAAACAAGCAGCGCAAATTTATGAAAAATATGAGGACTATTTAAAGGCGAACAACCTCGTTGATTTTGACGATCTGCTAGGGCTTACATATAAAATTTTAGACGAAAACGAAGATCTTGCTAGAGAAATTTCAAACCGCTACAAATACATAATGGTCGATGAGTATCAAGATACAAACGACCTTCAGTATAAACTGCTAAAAAAGCTCTGTCTATGCCACGAAAACATCTGCGTCGTAGGCGATGATGATCAAAGTATTTATGGCTGGCGCGGCGCAAAGATAGATAATATCTTAAATTTCAAAGATCAGTTTAAAGATGTAAAGATCATCAGACTTGAGAAAAACTACCGCTCGAGCGAGGCGATACTAAAGGCTGCAAACGAACTGATAGACCATAACCGCAACCGCCTTGGCAAAAAGCTTGTAGGCACAAAGGGCGAAGGCGAAGCTGTAAATTTGATAGAGAGCTTTGATGAGAGCGTCGAGGCTGGCAAGATCGCAAAAAATATAAAAGAGCTTTTAAGCAAAGGCGTGCAGGCAAAAGATATCGCGATCTTATACCGCATAAACGCACTCTCTCGCTCGCTTGAAGATGGGCTAAACAAAGAGCAGATCTCTTATAAAATGGTCGGCGGAGTTAAATTTTACTGAAAGAGCCGAGATCAAAGATATCATAAGCTACCTAAGGCTGATAAACAATCCAAACGATGATTTTTCAATAAGACGTATCATCAACCGCCCAAAGCGAGGACTAGGCAAAGTAAGCCTTGATAAGCTTGAAAAGATGGCATTTGAGGGCAAAATTTCCATTTTTGAAGCAATCTCAAACATCTCTGATAACGATGAAGCCTTTAGCAAAAAGGTAAAATCAGCCCTTCTTGAGTTTGCAAACAACCTAAAAGAGCTTCAAGAAAGCAGCTCGGTTTTTGACCTGATAGATAAATTTGAAGCTGAAATTTGGCGTCAAAAAATACTACGAGAGCTTGCCAGATGGCGCTGAAAGAGCAGCGAACATCGACGAGTTTTACGCTGTTTTAAAAGATCAGATCAAGCAAAATCCAAGCTTTGATCTAGAAGAGTTTTTAAACGAGATCACGCTAACAAGCGAGCAAGATGGCATTAGCGACGAGGCTATTAGCATCATGAGCGTGCATGCGAGCAAGGGGCTTGAGTTTGAGCACCTTTTTGTGATCGGCCTTGAAGAGGGATTTTTTCCGCTCATTGGCGATGGTAGCGACATCGAAGAGGAGCGCAGGCTCGCTTACGTGGCGATAACAAGGGCCAAAAGGACACTTAGCCTAAGCTTTGCAAATTCGCGCTTTTACAAAGGTCAGCGCACAAGGCTAAATAAGAGTAGATTTTTAAGCGAGAGCGGTATCACGCATGGCTCGCTAGTTATCGAACAGAGCAATGAATTTAAAAAAGGCGACCTTGTTAAGCATAAAATTTTTGGTATCGGCAGGGTGAGCGCGGTTAGTAAGATCAAAAAAGAATTTAAACTGACTATAAATTTTGGTGGCAATGTAAGAGAGATCATGTCAAGCTTCGTGGAAAAGGCCGTATGAACGCCATTTTTGTGGCAAACAAGCCTGCTGGCATGAGCTCAAACCACTTTTTAGGACAACTAAAGAGAAAGTATGGCGTTAAAAAGGCTGGATTTTCAGGCACGCTTGATCCATTTGCGAGTGGCTGTCTGATAGTCGCTTTTGGCTCGTATACGAAATTTTTTAGATTTTTAGACAAAAGCCCAAAGGTCTATGAGGCGACGATCTGGCTTGGGGCTAGCAGTCCTAGCATGGATAATGAAAATATCACTGAAATTTTAAATGTAAAAGAGCTAAATTTAGAAAAACTTGAAGCCATAAGAGGCGAGCTAACAGGCAAGATAAGCTATATCCCGCCAAAATTTAGCGCCAAACATATAAATGGCACAAGAGCTTACAAGCTAGCAAGAAGCGGCGAGGAATTTCGAGCTAAAGCCAGAGACAATGGAAATTTATGAGAGTGAAATTTTGAATTATTCACACCCTTTTTTGACACTTCGTTTAAGTGTAAGTGAGGGAAGTTACATCCGCTCTTATGCAGAAATTTTGGGGAAAAAGTTGGTTATAATGTAACTTTAAGCTCATTAAAGAGGGTAAGCGAGGGTAAATTTCGCTATGAAAATGAAAAATTTTAAATATTTGCAATTTTTTAAATATTGAGCAAAACACGTATTTTGGGGATATTAATAACATACTAGACGGCAAGAAATTAAAAATTAACGATTTTGAAACACAAACACAAGGAATTTATTTGCTAAATTATGATAAATTTATGAGCGTAATCCAAATCATGGATGATACTATAAATTACACTTTAAACAAGGTAGAAAAATGTTAATCTTAGCAAGAAAAGAAAACGAAGAAATTTTACTAGGTAACGACATAAAAGTCGTCGTAGTAAGTATCTCAAAAAGCACCGTTAAGCTTGGTATCGAGGCCCCGCGCAACACAATGATACTAAGAAGCGAGCTGGCAAACGATATCAAAAACGAAAATATCCACGCCACCAAAAAAGCAAGCGAAGCCGATATCCACGAGCTTGCAAAAAAAATCGAGAAATGAAAAGCTTTGCAAAGATCAACGTATTTTTGAAGATAGTTGGCACCAGAGGCAACTACCACGAAATTTTGTCACGTTTTGTTCTTTGCGAGCAGCTTTTTGATGAAATTTATTTTAAAAGGTCAAATTCCTTTTCTATCGAATGCGACAACAAAGAGATAAAAGAAAACATCATCCAAAAGGCAATAGACGAGCTAAAAAGAGCTGGCTTTTCAAACGAGCTAGATGAGTTTTTTAGCTCTCACAAAATCATCATCAACAAACAAATCCCAATAGGTGCTGGTCTAGGAGGAGGCAGTTCAAACGCCGCCACCTTTTTACTTATGGTAAATGACGAGCTGAAATTTAAATATAAAACGCGAAAATTTGATGCAAATAGCCTCTAAAATCGGCGCAGATGTGGCCTTTTTTGTAAGTGGCTACAAGGCAGCAAATGTAAGTGGCATAGGCGAGATCATAGAAGAATTTGACGATGATGTGCCAAATTTAAATATCTTCACGCCAAATGTTTTTTGCTCCACACCGATGGTTTATCAAGAATTTAGAAGCAATTTCTTACAATACATAGACGTTAATGCTGCAAAAAAGATGCGAAATTTAAAGAGCAAAGAGCTACTTGAAATTTATAAAAACGAGGAGCTAAACGATCTTTTTGCCCCATGCTTTAAGCTCTATCCACAGATGAACGAGTTTAGGGATAAATTTCTAAGCGGCAGCGGCAGTAGCGTATTTAGCGTAAAATAAAAGGTAAAATTTTGATAAAAGATCTAGCAAAAAACAAAAAAGCTTTGCATGACTTTAGCATACTTGAGACCTTTGAAGCTGGTATCGTTTTAAAAGGCAGCGAGGTCAAGGCTCTAAGGGCTGGCAGAGGCAAATTTAAAAGACAGCTTTGTGCGCGTCATAAAGGGTGAGCTTTTCTTACTAAACGCTCATATCAGCTATCTTGAAACCACACACAGCGCATTTCGTCCAAATGAGCGAGCAGCCAGAAAACTTTTGATGCATAGAAAGCAGATCGATAAAATTTTTGGTCAAGTCTCACAAGATGGGCTTACTTTGGTTGTTTTGGCACTTTATCTAAGCGATAAAAACATCGTAAAAGCAAGGCTAGCCCTTGCAAAAGGTAAAAATTTACACGACAAGCGCGAGACTTTAAAAAGACGCGAGGCAGACAAAGAGGCAAGAGCTGCCATAAAAAGATATGTTTAAGGGATAAGATGAAGAATTTACTCGTTTTAATAATCACTTTATTTGCTTTTTTTGGTTGTGGCGAAGATGAGAGCAGCAGTGCAAATTTTAAAGAATTTAGCCCAAATGAAGAGGTTAAGCTTGTAGATGTGAGCGGCAAGGAGCTTACTTTGGTTCGAAAAGATCACGGCTTTGCTATCAAAAATGATGATAATAAGGTTTTAATGATCGACATTTTTGGCACATTTTGCCCACCTTGTCAAAAAGAGGCAGCCGAGCTTACAAAATATCAGCTTGAAAACAAAGATAAATTTACACTAATTGGACTAACTCACTTTGAAAATGTCACAAATGAGTATGTTTTGCATGAATTTATGCAAAAATTTAATGCCTACTACTTCATAACAAACGATCAAAAGATAAATGACAGGCTTGCCGAGCAGATCGTAAGAGATATCGAATACAAACATGAGATCGCACTACCTTTTAAAGTGGTGATAAAAAACGGCGAGTATCAAATTTTAACAGACGTAGATAGCGGACAATACGGAGTTAAATACTATCTTGGCGGCATAAAAGTTACAAAAATGAAAGAAGATTTGGCAAAAATCTATGAAACAAAATAAATTTGCCTTATATTTGGAACATCATTTGCTTATAAATGTGTGAAATTTTAGAAGGACTTTAAATGTTTGTTTTAGATAGATCAAAATCTAGCCCACTCGTCGAATCAGCCCTTGCAGGCAGAGAACTACGCCAAAAGCTCATCTCTGGCAACCTTGCAAATGTCGATACGCCATTTTACAAGGCTAGAGATGTAAGATTTGAAGATGTTTTAAGAGAAAAAGCAAATGAAATTTACAACGTTTCAGAGAGCAAAAAACTGAAATTTAGCTAAAACAAACGAAGCACACATGGCTACGGTTGATTTTCCAAAAAGTGACACAGCTCAAATTTTCTTGCGCGATGGTCACATGGCTAGAAACGATGCAAACACGGTTGATCTTGATGTTGAGACAACAGAAATGGGTAAAAATACAGTTATGATAAACGCCCTTGATAGCGCTTACAAGGCTCAGGGCAATATCTTTAAAAGCGTAATAGACGCAAGTGCTAAGAACTAGGAGAGATGATGTCATACTTAAATGATTTTGATATTAGCGGATACGGACTAAGCGCGCAACGCTTCAGGATGAATGTCATCAGCTCAAACATAGCAAACGCTCAAACCACAAGAACAGCCGAAGGCGGTCCTTACAGAAGACAAGAGGTCATCTTTAAAGAGATGAACTTTGATAAAATTTTAAACGATCAGCTTAAAAACTCACAAAGTCTGCTTGACTATGAAAATCCACTCGATGATCCAAGCTCTCCTAAAAACGCTCACCCTGCCCTAACTAGCGTGATCGTAGATAAAGTGGTGCGCGACGACAAGGACTTTCAGCTAAAATACGACCCAAGCCACCCAGACGCAAATGCGAATGGCTACGTCGCATTTCCAAATATAAACCCAGTCATCGAGATGGCTGACTTGCTCGAGGCGACAAGGGCTTATCAAGCAAATGTAGCGTCATTTCAAAACGCAAAAACAATAGCACAAAGTGCGATATCACTTATTTCAGGACAAGCATAATGATAAATAGCGTAAATTTAGATAAGTTAAACAAAAACGAAAATTCAAGCAAAATAGCAAAAGCAGGCGAAGAAGGCGGCTTTGAAAACGCATTAAATAACTCTTTAAAAGAGCTAAATAAGGTTCAAATAAACGCCGATAAAGCAATAGCTGATCTCGCAACTGGCGAGGTAAAAGACTTGCACCAAGCAGCTATCGCGATAGGCAAAGCAGAGACTAGTATGAAGCTTATGCTAGAAATTCGCAACAAAGCGCTAAGCGCATACAAAGAAATTTCAAGAACGCAAATTTAAGCCATTGAATGAATTCCAGAAAATCAAAAATAACCATACTTTTTTTATTAATTACTTTTGGAATTTCAATCTTTGTGCTCGTTATATTTTATAGAGCAAGCATCGAGCGAAAGCTTCCTAAGCTTCAAACAAGCGACGTAAATACCGCCATCCGCGGCAATATCGTCACGAAAGACGGCTTTAGCATCTCATCAAGCCAAAAACTCTACAAAGTGATGCTTGACACCAGAAACATCGATCCAAACAAAAAGAGATGTTCATCAAGCTCTACTCGCTTTATAGCGGCGACGATCCAAACAAAGTAAGAAAGATCATAAACGGCACAAAAGGTCTTGTCACGCTCTCTTATAGCATCGACGCAAAGGGCGCTACCTACCTTCAAGAGCTCTCTAGAAAGCTAAATCGCAAAGGCATTTTGATCTCATACCTTGATCCAAAAACTGGGCTTGCTTCATTTCAAGGTATGCGCGTGATGGAGAGCGGTCAAAACCGTAAATTTACTGTCAAAGGACGCCTTAACGCCAGCTATTGGCTACGTGAGCAAAACAGAGAGCGACGCACTTACCAAAAGCAAAGGTGTAAAAGGGCTTGAGAGATACTACGAGGACTACCTAGCTCCGATACAAAACGCCAAAATCCTTGGTCCGCGCGATATTGGCAACAATATAATTTTAACTAGTGATTCAAATTTAGCAACAAGAGTTGATGGCTACAACGCAGTGCTTTCTGTACCGCTTAAATTTCAAACCAAGCTAGAGCAAATTTTAGATGAAAAACGTGAATTTCTAGACGCAAAAGAGCTAATCATCTGCATAATGAATAGCAAAAATGGCGAAATTCTAGCCCTGGCTTCTAGCTCAAGATACGATCCATCAAATATAAGAAAGCAAGATTACAGCGCGCTAAATTCGAGCGCAAGCGAGTATGCATACGAGGTTGGATCGGTTTTTAAGCCATTTATCTTCTCCATACTGCTTCAAGAAAAAAGGTAAATCCTTTTGAGCTAGTAAATACCTACAACGGCCGCTATCAGCTAGGCAAAAGGATCATCAAGGACACACACCCAGAGCCTTTTATGAGCGCTGAAGATATAATCGTGCACAGCTCAAACATCGGCATGATCCAGCTAGTAGAACGCCTAAATGGTCCGCAAATTTATCAAGGGCTTTTGAATTTTGGCTTTTCAAGAAAGACTGGCATCGACCTGCCATACGAGCAAGTAGGTATGATGCCAACGGTTACAAAGCTAAACTCATCGACCTATAAAGCGACAGTTAGCTACGGATACGGCCTTCAAGCGACATTTATGCAGCTTTTGAAAGCCTATAACACCTTTAACAACAAAGGCATCGAGGTGACGCCGCACATGGTGGCATATCTTGAGCGAAACGGCAAGCGCTACGATCTGCCAAAAGCAGAGCCAGCACAGGTCATTTCGCAAGAGACCGCAAAGATAATGAAGAGAATTTTGATAAAAACAGTTGAAAAAGGTACTGGCTTAAAGGCATTTACGCCAGGTCTTGAGATAGGCGGAAAAACTGGCACCGCACACATCGCTTCTGGCAAAGGCGGATATAGCAACACCTATAATGGCTCGTTTTTTGGCTTTGTAAATGACACGAGAGGCAACAGCTACACCATAGGCGTTTTAGCAAGAGACCCTAAAAAGCCTTACTACTATTTTGGTGCGCAAAGTGCGTTGCCGACATTTAAAAAGGCCGTTGATCTAATGGTTGAAGATGGTTATTTGTTTCCAGATCCTAATGTCATAGCTGAGTTTGAAGCTAAAAAAGATAAGCTTAAAAACGATAAAGCAAAGCAAAAACCAGCTTTAGATTAAATTTAATTTCTAAGATATAAATATTAAATTTCAAATTTAGGGTTTAAAGAAGAAATTTGGATCTAGGCAAGTGGCCTAAATCCAGAATTTATGCAAGTCCAAGTTCATTTAAGACAGAGCTTAAATTTACAGAATTATTTGTATTTTTGCCAAGGCTATTTTGCTTCTCAAGCAGTGTTTGGCTAGTAAGTGCCATGTTTAGCTCTTTGCGGTAGTCACTTAAAATTTTATCCATTATTTTAAGTAGCTCATTTTTTTGATCCTGCGTTTTGGTCGGATCATTTATGCTTAAAAGCTCAGTTAGCTCCTCTTTTTTTTGAGCTATTTTCTCTTCTATCTTGTTTGAATTTAGCTCATTTATAAAGCCAGCAGCGCCAATTTCTGTAAGCCTTTTCTTAAACTGCTCAAGCTTGTCTGAAACCTTTGCCTCGCTTGTGATCTTATCAAGCGTTAGACTTAAAATTTCATCAAAACTATTTTTTTTATCTTTAGCTTTGCTTGAGCCTGACTGCAACAAATAATCGATAATATCGTTATTTTGAACCTTCATACATCTCCTTTTAAATTTGAGATGCTTTTTATAAGCAAGATTTATTCCTAAAGGCTAAATTCTCTAGCGTTTTTTGACTTTTCTAGGATAAAACTAGCAAATTCATCGCTAAAATTTGGACACTCTACCACTTTGTAAAAGCTAAAGTTTAGCTCTTTTGCAAGCTTGGCGTACTCGATAACTAGCTCAAAAATGGTCTCAGAGTTATCTATGCAAAAAGATAGCGGATAGATAAGCGCTTTTTTATTTTCGCACTTTGCCAAAGCCTCATTTAGAGATGGCTCTAGCCATTTAACTGGTCCAAGACGCGACTGATAAGCAAGGCTTACATCTTTAAAATTTAGCCCCTGCTCTTTTAGCATTTTGCTTAAAATTTGCACATGCTCGTTTATGTGTTTTTCGTAGATATCGCCCTTTTCTATGATCTTGCGAGGCAAAGAGTGAGCTGAAAAGATGAGGCTAACATCGCTTATATCGGTATCATTTATCGCTTCACGGATGTGAGAGATAATGATCCTATTGTAAGCGTCATCATCATAAAATGGCTCACAAAGTGAAATTTTAGCTTTAAAATTAAGCTCATCTTTTGCCTTTTTAAAATCAGCTAAGCTCGAAGTTATCGTAGTTTGTGAGTGATGAGGATAGAGTGGCAAAAGAACTATCTCATCAAATTTCTCATACTTTTTAAGCACATCTTTTACAAATGGCGAAGTGTAGTTCATCGCAAAATCAACTGCGTCAAATTTGCTTTTAAGGCTTGAAATTTTCTCACAAAGCTTAGCAGTAAGTTCGCAAAGTGGCGACTTTCCACCTATTTGCTCGTAGTTGTGCTTCGCAGTTTTTAGCCTGCCTTTTGTGATCATGAAAGCTACAAATTTTCTTAAAATTTATTTTTTATACCCAAAATATATGGGTCATTAAACATATTTGTTAAGAAAATTTCGACATCATCTAGGCTGTTTGCACCGCCCATATTTAAAAGCAAAAGAGCTTTTTTCATCAAAATAGTTCTCTTATTTTTATCGCGTCATCGATGTTTGAAAGCTCACCACTCTCGCCACTTTGGCAAAGATCGTAAAAGGCCTCGTATTGCGCTTTTAGCTCGCTATTATTTGTATCTATCTTTAAATTCATCTGTCCATTTTCGCTCACTTGATGAAGCTTGTGATCGATGAGATCGCCAAAATAGACGCCATTTTTCGCATTTACCTCTATCTTAAAGCGCTCTAATGAGCCACAAAATGAGTCGGTGATATGCACTAGAATTTGATTTTTACTTTTAAAGCTTATCGCCGCGTTATCGGCACTTTTGGCATTTGTCTTGTTTGTTTGAGTGTAGTAAAAGTCACTAACTTCTGAAATTTATGATATTTTTTGCTAGGTCGATGTCAGAAACTGAGAGCTCATTTATGATATTTCCATCGCAAAGTGGCTTAAAATGAGCGATAGAAATGCTATAAATTTCCTCTTCTTTTAAAAGTGCCTTTTTTAGCGACAAGATAGTTGGATTAAAGCGCTCCGAAATTCCCGTGCAAACCCTAGTTTTGTTTGTTTTGGCGGCATATTTTATCTCTTTAAGATCTGCGATACTTTTAAAAACTGGGCGTGAGATGAGGATATTTTGACAATATTTTGCACACTGGCAAAATGCCTCCACCATCTCCTCTCTTGGCGAGCAAAGCACGACTGCTTGAGGCTGGGCAACCTCTATAAATTCTTTAAAATCAGTATAAAAATCAGCTCTGCAAAACTCATCAACATTGTCTTTGTCAAAAATGCCACAAATTTCAAACTCGTTTGAGCGTCTAAGCTCTAAATAATGTTTTTTACCTGTGCTGCAATAGCCGATAATGCCGATTTTTAGCTTCACATTCACCCTTTAAAACTTTAGAAATTTTTAATTATTTTATTTACAAATCGCTTTTAAATAGATAAAACAAGAGATAGTTTTCAAAATATCACTATTTTTTCTCTTTTAGAATTTCGCAAACGAATTTTGGCTAAAATCAAGCAAAATTTTAAAACTAACGAGGATAAAAATGCAAAATTTAGATATAAGAAAGGCATATCTTGATTTTTTTAAATCAAAAGGTCACGAAGTCGTAGCTTCTGCACCACTCGTACCAAACGATGCAACACTACTTTTCACAAATGCTGGCATGGTGCCATTTAAGAGCATTTTCACAGGCGAAGTGCCACGCCCAACACCACCTATCCGCACTAGCTGTCAGACCTGCATAAGAGCTGGCGGTAAGCACAATGACCTTGATAACGTCGGCTACACAGCGCGCCACCACACATTTTTTGAGATGCTTGGCAACTTTAGCTTTGGCGAATACTTCAAAAAGAGGCGATCGCTTACGCTTGGGAATTTGTCACAGAGGTGCTAAAACTACCAAAAGATAAGCTTTATGTAACCGTTCATGAAAGCGACGATGAGGCCTTTGAAATTTGGAGCACTCACATCGCAAAAGAGAGAATTTACCGCTTTGGCGACCATGATAACTTCTGGCAAATGGGCGACACTGGACCATGCGGCCCTTGCAGTGAAATTTTTTACGATCAAGGCGCTGAACACTTTAACACACCAGAAGATTACATGGGCGGCGATGGAGATAGGTTTTTAGAGATATGGAACCTTGTTTTCATGCAGTATGAAAGAAGCGCAGATGGCAAGCTAAGCCCACTACCAAAGCCAAGCATCGATACTGGCATGGGACTCGAGCGCGTTACAGCTATCTTGCAGGGTAAATTTAGCAACTACGACAGCACACTTTTTATGCCACTAATTAGCGAAGTAGCAAAGCTTTGCGGCAAGCCATACATATATGAAAGTGGCGCTAGCTACCGCGTCATAAGCGACCACATCCGCTCAGTCACATTTTTGCTAGCTCAAGGTACGACATTTGACAAAGAAGGCCGTGGCTACGTGCTTCGCCGTATCTTACGCCGTGCGATCCGCCATGGATACTTGCTAGGCATAAAAGAGCCATTTATGTATAAGCTTGTCGATAAAGTTTGCGAGCTTATGGGCGGACACTACACCTATCTAAACGATAAAAAAGCGGCTGTAAAAGAGCAGATCAAACTTGAAGAAGAGAGATTTTTAGCGACTATCGCTAGTGGTTTGGAGCTATTTGAGAGCGAGCTTAAAAATACAAAAGAAATTTTTAGCGGAGAGGCTGCTTTTAAACTTTATGACACATTTGGCTTCCCACTTGATCTAACGGCTGATATGCTTAGAGAAAAGGGCTTAAAGGTCGATGAGGCAAGGTTTGATGAGCTTATGAGCGAGCAAAAAGCACGTGCAAAAGCTGCTTGGAAAGGTAGTGGCGACAAGAGTGCGAAGGGCGACTTTAAAGAGCTACTTGAGAAATTTGGCGAGAATAAATTTATTGGCTACGAAGAGCTTAAGAGTAAAAGTAAAATTCTAGCCTTACTTGATGAAGAATTTAAAAATATAGATAGCTTAGATGCTGGCAAAGAGGGCTGGGTGATGTTTGATGTCACTCCATTTTACGCTCAAAGTGGCGGTCAGTGCGGCGATAGCGGTAAGATAGCAGGCAAAGCAGATGTGCTTGATACGCAAAAATTCCACGGGCTAAATTTATCTTTAGTAAAAACTAGCGCGGCGCTAAAAGTTGGCGACGAAGTTGAGCTTGAAGTGGGCAGCGACAGAGCAGAGACTGCGCGACATCACAGCGCTACACACTTGCTTCACGCAGCCCTTAGAAGCGTGCTTGGCACACACATCGCTCAAGCTGGCTCAAACGTTGAGGCAGATAGGCTAAGATTTGACTTCTCTCATCCAAAGGCACTCACTAGCGAAGAAATTTCAAAGATCGAAAACCTTGTAAATGAGTGGATCTTAGACGGTGCAAATGCAAAAACGCAGGTTATGGAGCTTGAAGAGGCTAAAAAAAGCGGAGCGATCGCACTATTTAATGAAAAATATGCCGACAAAGTAAGGGTTGTGAGCTTTGGCGATGTCAGCAAAGAGCTTTGCGGTGGCACACACGTGAAAAATATAGATGAGATCGGATCGTTTTTCATCACAAAAGAGAGTGGCGTAAGTGCTGGCGTTAGGCGTATAGAGGCTGTTTGCTCAAGAGCTGCGCTAAATTTAGCAAGGTCATTTAGAGCTGAGCTTGAAGAGCTAAAAGATGAGCTAAAAAGCACAGAACCACTAAATGCCGTTAAAAAGCTAAAAGGCGAAATAAAAGGCTTAAAAGATAAGCTAAAAAACGCTAAAAGTTCTGAGGAGCTAGCCTTTATAAATGTAGATGATACCAAGCTTTGTGTGGCACACATCGATGGTGGCGACATAAAAACTTTGATAGATGAGTTTAAAAACAAGCACGAAAAAGCTGCTATTTTACTGATCCAAACAGATGAAGAGGGTAAAATTTCTCTTGCAGCTGGCGTAAAAAATGCTCCACTAAAAGCTGGCGCTTGGGTTAAATTTGCAGCGCAAATTCTAGGCGGCAATGGCGGCGGAAAAGACGACTTTGCAACAGCTGGCGGCAAAAACGCTCTAGCCATCGAAGACGCCATAAAAAGCTCACTTGAGTATGCAAGGCAAGCTTTAGAAAAATGATTCATCAAGAGATCGCTTTTTTTAAATTTGATCAACTAATCATCTTCTTGCACATTAGCTTCGTAGCTCTTTTTATAGGGCTACAAGCTGGTTTGATGCTTGCTGGAAGCTATTTTATAAAAAATAAAATTTGAAGATAAAGAGCGCTATCACATCTTGCTTCACATCATAAGACGCTTTGGGCTAGCCATCTTTGCGCTAGTTCTTGGCATCGCACTAACTAGCCTAACAATGATCTTTTGCTTTGATGATGGCAAAATGCAAAATCCGATGGCAAGTGCCATAGTAGCGACCAAATGGGCGATAGAGCTATTTTTACTCTTAAATTTAAGCTATATCTTTTATAGATACAAAAAGGCTTTAAAAACCCTAAGATCGCACGAGATGATCGAGCTAAACGAAAGCCTAATCGTCATCATCTACTACTTCACGCCGCTAAATTTACCTAGCCTCGCTTGCAGCTGTCTATCTTGGCGTGAGCTATAGGGGCTTTTGATGATCACTCTTGCTTCTAGCTCGCCAACAAGGGCAAATTTACCTAAAAGATGCTGGGATAGAATTTAAACAAATTTCTTGCAGCTTTGATGAGAGCATGGTAGCAAAAGAGCTAAAACCTGAAATTTACGTCCAAAACGTCGTAAAAGCTAAAAAAGAGCAGTTTTTAATGGCAAATGGCAAGCTTTTAAATTTACTCTTTGCAGATAGCTGCGTGGCTTGTAGGGATAAAATTTTAGGCAAGGCAAAGGATGAAAACGAGGCACTTGCTATGCTAAATTTACAAAGTGACAATGAGTGTAGCGTCTATACGGCGATGATATTTTTAGGCGAATTTGAGCTTATAAATGTAAGCAAGACTACATATAAATTTGCTAAATTTAGCGAGCAAGATCTAAAAAGCTACCTAGAAAGTGGCGAGTGGCAAGGCAAAGCTGGAGCCATGACGATAGAAAATTTTAATAAAAAATACATCATCTCCCAGCACGGCGAGACAAGCACGGCAATGGGGCTAAATTTAAAAATATTAAAGGCATTTTTATGAAATATATCTTGGCGTTTATCTTTGTAGTTGCCATCGCACTTGGCGGAGCGTTTTTATACTTTTATTCGCAAGTGAGATTTGACGCTTACACTATCATCGACTATAAGCCAAAGCTTGCGACAGCAAATTTTTGATAGAAATAACGAGCTTATCGCAAATATTTTTGAAGAAAACAGGATTTACGTAAAGTATAACGACATCCCGCCACGTGTCATAGAAGCGCTCGTGGCTATCGAGGATACGAGCTACTTTGAACACGGCGGTATCAACGTAGAAGCCATGGCAAGAGCAGCGATAAAGGATATCAAAGCTAGAAAGCTAGTAGAAGGCGCATCTACGCTAACTCAGCAGCTCATAAAAAACCTAGCCCTAAGCCGCGAGAAGAAATTTACAAGAAAGATAAAAGAAGTCGTGCTTGCCATGAAGCTTGAAAGCGAGCTTAGCAAAGAGGACATCATCGAAAGATACCTAAATCACGTATATTTGGGCACGGCTACTACGGCATCAAAACAGCTGCGGAGGGATACTTTAGAAAAGAGCTAAATGAGCTAAGCATAAAAGAGATAGCGATGCTAGTTGGCATGCCAAAGGCGCCAAGCACCTATGATCCTACAAAGCACCTCGACCTCTCGCTTAGCCGTGCAAACAGGGTTCTTGAGAGGATGTATAGCATCGGTTGGATAAACGAGGATGAGTACCGCAAGGGCGTGCTTGAAGAGCCAGCAGTCTTTGACGATACGCTCACACGCAACAAAGCCCCTTACGTGGTCGATGAGATCATAAAAGAGGCTTCAAAGAAATTTGACGATATAAAAACTGGCGGTTACAAGATACAAAGCACCGTCGATCTAAACGTGCAAAAGATCGCTCAGGACGCTTTAGTCTATGGCTACAATGAAATTTTAAAAAGAGATAAAAAGGCAAATCCAGAGATGCTAAATGGCGCTATCGTCGTCACTCACCCACAAAGCGGACAAATTTTAGCTCTAATTGGCGGCATCGACTACGCAAAAAGTAGCTACAACCGCGCCACCCAGAGCAAGCGCCAGCCAGGATCAAGCATTAAGCCATTTATCTATCAAATAGCCCTTGATAGCGGCTACTCAGTCGTCTCTCAAGTAGCTGATATCGCTAGGACATTTGATATGGGTAATGGCAAAGAATGGACGCCAAAGAACTATAGCGGTGGTTTTCAAGGCTACATCACGATAAAATCAGCCTTAACCCAGTCTCGCAACCTAGCAACCATAAATTTACTAAACGATCTTGGTCTTAGCTCAGTTCGCAAACAGCTTACGGATATGGGCTTTAACGATATCCCTGAAAATTTATCAATCGCACTTGGTAGCTTTGGAATTTCACCACTTGACTTTGCGAAATTTTACTCGATGTTTCCAAACGATGGCGAAGTGGTCGAGCCTACGCTCATTAAGCACATAGAAAATAGCTTTGGCGCGTCGATGGACTACGAGCCACAAAAGAAGCAGGTGCTAAAACCTGAGCAGGCATTTTTGATGACTACCTTACTTCAAAATGTCGTAAATAACGGCACCGGTCGCAATGCAAAGGTAAATGGCATCCAAATCGCTGGTAAAACTGGCACGTCAAATAACAGCATCGATGCTTGGTTTTGCGGCTACTCGCCTGATATAGAGGCCATCATCTGGTACGGAAACGACGATAACAGCCCTATGAAAAAGGTCGAGGGTGGCAGCAGGACAGCTGCGCCTGTCTTTAAAAAATTTACTGGAGGGCTACATCAAGCTCTACCCTACCCTAAGACGTGCGTTTGAGCAGCCTGATGGCGTCTATAAAGGATACTATAACGGCGCTGATGAGTACTACACAAACGACTCGCCATTACCGCAAAATACGCCAACAAATGACATCATTCAAGATCAAGAAAATGATGGATTATTATTTTAGGAGATAAGATGAAAAGATTAAAAATTTTACTTTGTCTAGCGCTTGCAAGCCTTGCGTATGGCGCTGATCTAAACACAGCTAGTAAGAGCGAGCTAATGAGCCTTGGACTAAACAAAAGCCAGGCACTAAACGTCATAAAGTATAGAAAAGCTCAGTAAATTTACAAGTGTTGAGGAGCTTGAGAAGGTTCAAGGCATCGGCTTTAACGACATGCAAAAGGTCAAAGAAAAACTTAGTGTAAAAGATAGCCAAAAGGCGAAAAAGGCTGAGCCTGAAAAGAAGTCAAAAAGCAAAAAACTAAAAAGCAAGAAAAAGAAAAAATAATTCTTCTTTTATAAATTTCTAGCCATTTACATTTTAGCTCTATCATTACGCCCCTGAAAGAAGGTGGCTAGAGTGCTAAACATCGACAAAATAAGACATATAAGCTTTGTAAAATTTTTAATTTTATTTGTAGCTTATATGTTTTTCATAAACTACATATTTTTATTTAAGGGCGTGTTTTTAGGGTTTTATAGGGCAACACTTTATCTTTTTCTATACTGCTTTTTGCTCTACTTAGCATATTTTTTCTTTTACTCTTTGCTGGAGTTTTTTGCATTTTGCTTGTGCCATTTTTGTTAAAACCTCTTGCTGTCTTTCTCATCATGATTAGCAGCATCTGCTTACTTTATGCAAGCTTATGGCGTCATTATAGATAAAGGCATGCTATTAAACGTCTTGCACACTGACACAAGAGAGGCATTTAGCTATTTTAATGCCAGCTTAGCCATTTGGCTTATTTTTGTAACCATCCTGCCTTGGCTATATGTTGCGCTTATAGAGATTAGCTATGGAGGTTTTAAAAGTGCGCTTAGATCAAGAGTAAAAATAGCCATTAGCACTTTGGCAAGTGTAGCTGTAATCTATGCACTTATGTCTAAAATTTTATACCATTTTTTAGAGAGCATAACGCCTCAACCATAAGCGTTTTACTCCCATACTATCCCATCTACTACAAAGGCTACCCAAGCAAATTTAAAGAATTTACCCAACATGCGACACCGCCGAGCTAAACAAATGCACGCCAGATGAGATAGCAAACACCTACGACAACACCATTTTATATGAGGACTATCTGCAAAGCGAGCTGATAAATGCCCTTGAAGCAAGAAAAGATAAATTTGAGGTTGCCATGTTCTTTTTCTCAGATCACGGAGAGAGCCTAGGCGAAAATGGCATATATTTACACGGACTGCCTTACTCCATCGCTCCAGATGAGCAAAAACACATCCCAGCCATCGTCTTTTCAAGCGATAGCGAGCTTTTAAAAAGGCTAAAAGTTAGAAAAGATGAAAGTCTTTCACATGATTTTATCTTTAGCTCAGTTCTTGGATATTTTGGGGTAAAAACTAAGGCTTACGAGCCAGAATTTGATATTTTTAGGGAGTAAATTTAAAAGCCAGCCTAGGCAAAGCCCGAAGCTGGCGTAAATTTAAAAGCTGATCTCTTTTATATCAGCTACTTTTAATATCTCGCTATAAATTTGACCGATGATCGCGACGCGGTTATTTCGCACTTTTTCGTCATCAACATTTATCATAACTTTGTCAAAAAACTCATCTATCTGCGGCTTTAGAGCAAATAGCGCTTTTAGCCTTGGCTCGTATGCTAGGCTCTTATCAACCGCTTTAAACGCGTTATTTAAGGCCTTTTCAGCATCTATCTCAAAGAGGCTCTCATCAACCTTGCTAAATTTATCATCTTTTATGATGTTTGCAAGGCGCTTAAATGTCGAGAAATTTCTCTAAAATTTGGCTCACTTGAAATTTTAGCAAGCGCCTCTATCATCTTTGTTAGCTCCAAGATGTCCTTTTTGCCGCTTTTTATGCACGCTTTTACGATAGAAGCGTTTGCGTCAAAGAAGGTATAGAGCCTATCAAGGATGAAATTTATAAGCACTTCAACGTCAAATTTCTTATAATCTTTTGCGATATCTTCTAAAATTTCTTTTACGTTAAATTTCAAATTATGCGCCAAAACGATCTTTATAACGCCATTTGCCGCGCGTCTTAGAGCGTATGGGTCCTTGGTGCCGCTTGGGATTTTGCCGATACTAAAGAGCCCCATTAGCGTATCAAGCTTATTTGAAAGCGCCACAACCGAGCTAAAGACCTTGCTTGGACACTGCGCCTCCTCGCCGTCTGGCAGATACTGCTCTTTTATGGCTAAAACGACGTTTTCATCCTCATTTTTAGCCTTTGCGTAGTAAGCACCCATGACGCCTTGAAGCTCGGTAAATTCATAAACCATCTGCGTTGTAAGATCAGCCTTACTTAGCATCACAGCTCGCTCTAGCTTAGCCGCGTACTCGCCAGCTTCTTTTTTAAGTAGCTCACCATAGTTGCTAGCAAGTTTTTTAGCCACTTTTAGCTCTCTGAGCTCCTTTTCATAGATACTTCCAAGCTCTTTTAGGTAGGTTATATTTTTTAGTTTTTCTGGGCTAAATTCGGCCTTAAGGTCGCTTTGCCAAAAGAACATCGCGTCACTTAGTCTTGCTCTTAGCACCTTTTCGTTGCCTTTGATGATGAGCGAGTAGTCCTTTGTGATGGCGTTACTAACGACAACAAAGCCATTTGCTAGCTTGCCATCTTTAAAGACTGGGAAGTAGCGCTGATTTTCTTTCATAGAAGTGATGATGACCTCGCTTGGCACCTCCAAAAACTCCTCTTCAAACGAGCCAAGAAGCGCTGTTGGATACTCTGTGATCGCCACGACTTCAGCTAGCAAATCTTTATCTATCTCGATCTTTAGCCCGCTTTTTTGACTGATCTTTTCAAACTCATCAAGGATTATTTTTCTCTCTCGCCTGCCTCAAGCACGACGCCACGGCTCTTTGAGCCTTCAAAATACTCTTTTATATTTGAAATTTTTATCTTGTCGTAGCTAATGCTTCTGTGAGGATAGGTAGAGTTACTGCTCTCTACGCCAAATTTGTTAAATTTAATGACCTCATCGCCCAGCAAGCACAAGAACGATCTTATCGGGCGGATAAACTCAAACTCGCCATTGCCCCAGCGCATAGACTTGCCAAAATTTAGGCTCTTTAAAACTCCTCGACCATGTCGCCCATTATCTTAGCAACCGGCTCACCCTTTACCTCTTTTTCGTAGTAAAGCACCTCTTTGCCGTCTATCTCTTTAAATTTAAGCTCACTCTCGCTTATGCCACATTTATTTGCAAAGCTAAGTGCCGCCTTTGTAAAAGCTCCGTCTTTTAGCGCTACTTGCTTTGGCGCGCCAACAAAGCTAGCCACGCTATCTGGCTGAGCTAATGGGAATTTCTCATGGAAAAAGACCAAACGGCGCGGCGTGTAGTAAAATTTAAACTCGCTTTTGATGTTATATTTTTCAAGCACAGCCTGCCATTTAGCGTTGATGTTTGGTAGCTCCCTTAAAAATGGTATCGCTGGGAGCTCCTCGACTCCGATCTCTAGTAACAACTCTTTCATATCTCACTCTTTTTATTAAAATTTTCTCTTTTTTCTATTATCATCTCTCTTGCCCTCTCCTTCTCTTGCGCCTGCAAAATGACGCCTCTTATCATAAATATCATAAACAAAACAAACGCTGCGATCATAAAAATATCTAAAATTTGCACCATCTACTCCACAACGATCTCTTTTTCGTTTTTATAAATTTTCACCCTCGCCCGCTCAAAGCCTTGCACGCCATCTTTTAGCCTTTTTTTGCTATAAATTCTGATCTTGCCATGCGGCGTATGCAAGTAGCCACTCTCTAGCCTACCTGAAATTTTAGCGATAACGTCGCCACTTCTTGCAATGCTTAGCTTTGAGCTATCAAGTAAATTTTCGCCTACATCTTTTGTGCCATGCTCATTTATGATTTCATAAGAGCTTACTTCAAGCGCCTCTTTGTAAAATTTCACTCGCCTGACCAAGATATCAAGCTCATCGCCCACACCGACGCTATTTTTAGGATCATAAACGTGAAATTCCACGGCGATTTTTTGAGATGATAAAGCCATGCTTGTCTTTTAAGATGACAACGGCTCGCTCCACAAGTGCTGGCACATCCTCAGGATGCTCAAAAAGCGTCTCTATGTCAGCTTTTTTATAGTTTTGATCTTCTACTTTTTTAGCTTCTTTTTCAAGATTTCATTTGCAAACATACCACTTTTAGCAGGACTTGGTTTGGTTGAGATTTTAAATTTAAGTGCAAAGTGATCTGAGTAAAGATCGCTCTTTGCAAAGCCATGCTCATCGACCATAAAGCTTGGCTTAAAGACTTCAAAACTGCCATGGGCGTAGCTTAGATCGCCATTTGCCATAAAGCTAGGCGAGAGCAAAACGTGATCAATGGCACGCTTTTTGCCATGGACTGCATGAGAGTATCTATCTTTTGGGGCTAAAAAGCTATAAAGATCGTAAAATCCACGAGTTGCGATGATATCGTTTAAGATGGATTTTTGCCCATAAGGCGAGTTAAAATCGCCCAAAACTATGGCGTTTTGTTCATCAATAAGAGCTGCTCTTAGCGTTCTTTCAGCCTTTTTTTGCATATTTATGCCGTTTTTATAAGCTGGGAAGTGATTAACAAAAACGCTAAATTTCTTACCCTCCACCTCGAAAATGACCTTTAAAATATTTCTAGTTTTTACATTTGGCACTTCAAAAATTTCACTGCCACTTGGCTTTATCTTTGATATGAGAGCTAGCCCAACTGGAGAGTTTTTTGCCTTGCTAAAGGCTATAAATTTATACTCACTGCCATCAACCAAAGCCTTTAAAACCTGCTCGTTTTCAACCTCTTCAAGTGCGATGATGTCGGTATTTATAGCGTCTATGACCTGCCTTGTTCTTTTTAGTTTCGAGCTAGCCGCCTCGCAGTCCCACTTTGAAGTGCTAGATTTAAAGTCAGGATATTCGCTGCCATCATCCTTGCAGTCAAATAAATTTTGCACGTTATAAGTTGCGATACTTATCTCGCTAGCAAACGCCATCAAAACGGCAAAAACTAATGCAAAGAGCGCTCTCAAACCTCGCTCCTAAAGTCGAAATTTAGAGATGTTTTGCCTGATCGCCTCATACGCGATGATGCCAGCACTCATGGCTAAATTTAAGCTCCTGCCCTCTTTTCCCATCGGGATCGTTATGGCATTTTTAAAATTTCATATCCATAAACTCTCTTGGCAGTCCCGTGCTCTCTCCGCCAAAAAATATAAAATCCCCTGGCTCAAATTTAGCATCGTAGTAAAGTCTGTTTGTCTTAGTCGTAGCAAAGAAAAATCGCTCTTTGTGGCTTAAATTTGCCTCCAAAAACTCATCTAGACTCTGCCAAATTTGTGGCTTTAGGATTTTCCAATAATCAAGTCCAGCACGTCTAACAGCCTTTTCGCTCAGATCAAAGACAGTTGGCTTAACGATGTGCAGCTTTAAATTTGCATTTACGCACATTCTACCGATAGCTCCGGTGTTTTGCGGTATCTGAGGATGGACTAGGACTATGTTAAACATAAGTTTTTCTTGCCTTAAAAAGTGTTATAAACTGGCTCATTTTAGCCAAAATGGGCTTTTAAGAGTTTTAAAGATTAAGATTTTCTAAATTTGCGCTTGCTAAGATAGCTTGAAATTTCAAGCTCTTGTCTGCGTTTTATCTCAGCTGCTATCATCTCGTTTTTAAAGCCAGCCGCCAAGATCTCTCTCACGTCTATCTTTGGCTCCAAATTTACGCTCATAAATTCCAAGCTCTTTTGCACGCTCTATGCGCTCTTTATTATAAGCTCCAAGCCACGATTTTAAGGGCATATTTAGAGCAATTTCTAGTAGCTCTCTATCACTTGGCATTGCTTTAAAAAATGGCTCTTTTAAGATAGAAAAGTAGCTCTTTGGCAGGCGCATTTTTTCTAAAATTTCTTTTGCGTCAAGCTCAAATTTACCAAAAAGCATATACAAAAACAGCCTCTCATCATCTACGAAATTTCCAGCGCTCTTTAGCTCAGACAAAAACTCATTATTTTCACAAATTTGCACGCCAAAAATTTGCTCAAAAAGAGAGAGTGCAAAAAGATAAAACGCCCCTTTTTCAAGATGCTCTGAGCGAAAAAATTTAATGAGCTCGGTATTTATCCTATCCTTACTTAGATGCGCTAGATCAAGCGTTTTCATAAGCTCTAGCGTCTCGTCAGCTATGCTAAAACCAAGCCTAGCGCTAAACTGCACGCCTCTAAGCACCCTTAGTGGATCTTCTTTAAATTTCTCACTATCTATGTGCCTTAGGGTTTTGCACTCAAGGTCCTTTTTGCCGCCATGAAAGTCTAAAATTTCGCCGTTAAAGATATTCATCATCATGGCATTTACCGTAAAATCACGCCTTAGGCTTGCAAGGCTTGGATCATTTATGTAGCTTACGGCAAAGTCTTTGTGCCAATTTCCGGTCTTACTCTCGCTTCGTGGCAGACCAAGGTCGTAGTTTTTGTATTTGTAGATGAAGTAGCTTTTGCCAACACCACTAGCTCTTATGCCAGCCATCAGTTCGTCAAATTTAGCGGGCTTTATGTCATAAACTTCGATGTCATAATCATAAATTTCTCGCCCCAAAAGCGCATCTCTCACGCAGCCACCGACTAGATAGACGCGCTTACTAAAAGGGGCAAATAGCGATCTAAAGAAGTCTAGCTCGCTATTTTTGTAAATGCTTGTACCAGTTTTTGCCTCAAATTTATTATTTTGAGAGATTTTGTAGTCTATTTTCGATGTTTGCAAGGGTAAATTCTAAAAATTTCAGTCGTTAGCTCGAGCCTTTGACTAAGGTCTTGCTCACTAGTTTGCTTAAGCCCCTCAAAAAGCACTTCAATGCGCTCAGCAAGGTTTGCTAAGAAAATTTCTTCATCACTTATCTCCCTGCTCTTTGGCAGAATTTGCGCTACCTTTGGCTCTGGCTCGATTTGCGCGCTTTGAGCACTTGGCACACTTGCCTCTACTTTTGACTCTTCAAGCACTTGCTCATTAGCAGATTCTATTGCTAAAAGTTCTTTTTTTAAATTCTCTCTTTCAAGCTCTTCTTGCTTTTTGTTTTGCAGTGCCTCTATCTTCGCAAGCTCGGCGCTAACCTCACTAATAGCCATCCTAGCGATATCATCAAGCTTCATAATCTTATCAACCACCTTTTAAATTCATTTATCTCTTCGTCACTTTTCATCCTGATAAAAAACTCTTTCATCTGCTCATTTTTTATCACGCGCTCCTTGCGAAGTCCGCTCAGGCGGTTTATCGCGCTAAGGGCGTCCTTGTTTGATGGGTCTTGTTTTAAGATGTTCTTGTAAATTTCAAGCGCATCGTCTTTTAGCCCTTGAGCCTCGTAGATCAGTGCTTCAGTGATTGTGTTTTTCATTTTTTGATAAATCCTGCTATCACGTCGCCTATCTCGCTTGTTGAGCAAATTTCAACTGCGTTAAAAGCGGCGATATCTTTTGTTCTATATCCCTTTGCAAGCGCTGTTTTTACGGCATTTTCTATCGCATTTGCAGCTTCGCTCTCGCCAAAAGCGTATCTTAGCATCATCGCTGCACTTAAAATGGTCGCGATCGGATTTGCTATGCCCTGCCCTGCGATGTCTGGCGCTGAGCCGTGGATAGGCTCATAAATTCCCACTTTGCCGCCCATACTAGCACTTGGTAAAAGTCCTATCGAGCCACAAACCATGCTCGCTTCGTCACTTAAAATGTCGCCAAATAAATTTTCAGTAAGTATGACATCAAAATTTGCTGGCGCTCTTACTAGCTGCATCGCTGCGTTATCTACATACATAAAGCTTAGCTCTACTTCAGGATAGCCCTTTGCCACTTCGCTAGTCACCTCGCGCCAAAGCTGACTTGTCTCAAGCACATTTGCCTTATCGACCATGCAGACCTTTTTCTTGCGAAGCATAGCCGTCTCAAAGGCGATCTTTGCGATGCGCTCGATCTCAAATTTAGTATAAACCATCGTATTAAACGCTCTATCTTCGCCTTTTTCACGTGGCTGGCCAAAATAAAGCCCACCAGTTAGCTCACGAACCACGACAAAATCAACGCCCTTTAAAACTTCTGGCTTTAGCGTGCTAGCATCCACTAGCTCGTCAAAGATGATGGCTGGGCGTAAATTTGCATAAGCTTCTAGCTCTTTTCTGATCTTTAAAAGCCCGCTCTCTGGCCTTAGGTGCCTTGGTAGGCTGTCCCATTTCTCGCCGCCGATCGCTCCAAAAAGCACAGCGTCACTACTAAGCGCGGATTTTAGCGTCTCATCTGGCAGTGGCTCGCCAAAAACGTCGTAGGCTGCGCCGCCCATAAGCTTGTAGTCGTACTCAAAATTTGATACCAAACTCGGCACTTACAACGTCTAAAACCTTTATCGCCTCGTCGATGATCTCAGGGCCGATGCCATCGCCTTTTATAACGCAAATTTTATAGTTTTTCATCGCCGCTCCTTAGTTCATCTTCGCTTTTGCGTACTCGATAAGGCCGCCAGCGTTTAAAAGCTCTTGCATAAATGGCGGGATAGCGTTAAATTTATACTCTTTTTTGTGCTTTCATCTACGATGACGCCGTTATCTACGTCGATCTTTAGCGTATCGCCCTCGTTTATCTCATCAGTTTCTTTTATCTCAAGTATCAAAAGCCCTGTGTTAAAGCTGTTTCTATAAAAAATCCTCGCAAAGCTTTTAGCCACAACAGCTGCTATGCCAGCCTCTTTTAGCGCTAGCGGGGCGTGCTCTCTTGAGCTGCCGCAACCAAAATTTTCGCCAGCTACGATGATGTCGCCTTTTGCTATTTTTGAGCTAAATTTTAGGATCGGCGTCTTCCATGATGTGTTTTGCTAGCTCTTTTTCGTCTGAAGTGTTTAAATATCTTGCGGCGATGATGATGTCAGTGTCGATGTTATCGCCAAATTTCCAAACTTTGCCTTGTTTCATTTTTAACCTTTAGTTTTGTAAATTTGGGCTGATTTTAACTAAAAGAAGCTAAATAAATAATCAAAACTCGGCAGCTATCGGTTAGTGTGGGTAAATTTAAGGTCTTTTAAACGATGTGCATGAGCTAAGAATTTAAGTCTTACTAAATTTAGCGGCAAAATGGCTAAAAAGCAAAAATAAAAACATGCACCGCCCAGTTTAGCAGTTTAATGTCGATGCTCAGTTTTATCAAGCCAGCTAGCCTCCGCCAGCAGGATTATAAATTTAAGAGCGGTTGTTTTATTCGTAGTATTCGTAGCTAATTTCTAGCTTTTTATATATTCCTATTTCCGTTATGTCGCCGTTTTCGTAGTATTTGTCCGCGGGCTTAAATTTAACTGAAGTTTTATGCGTCAAATTTCTCCGCTCGTCCCTCATTATGTCTTTAAACTGCAAGATTTGCCAGATTTTTGCCTCAGAGCCGAAGTAATTTACCGACGTATACTCCATTTCATCGCCATTTGCTGCGTAGTAATAAACCCATTTTGAGTTCGGAGTTTGCGTGATTTTTTCGTATTCGCCGTTTGGCTTGCGCTCGAAGCTTATCTCTATGCCGTGCCGCGGCTCCATATTATCTTCTATCCGCGTTAAAACGCCCTTTTCGTCGTAGACGTAGCTATCGTCTATCACTAGTTCCCTGCCCGAATACACAGCCCGAGCGATCATTTTGCCGTCCTTGCCGTAAGTAGTTTTCTCCGTGCGCGGGTAAAATTTATCCTCGATATACTGCTCTTTGGCCGTCTCGACTAAATTTTCGCCGTCAAATTCGTATTTGTATAGATAAACGGCGCTATCTTGATATTTTTTGCGCACTAGCCCGTCTTTGCCGTACTCAAACAAAACCGAGCTGTTTGGCACACCGTTTATATGCTCGGTTTCTTGCACTATATAGCCGTTTTCGTTAAACTCCGTCCGCTTCACGCGCGTATTTTCTAGCGTGCCAGAGCCATCCATAGAGTATTCATACTCCGTAGCCGTCATGCTCTTAACCTCGCCTTTTAGATCCTTTTTGCTCCAGTCGCTTTGCGGTAAAACGGCCGAATTTAGAAAGCAAACCACCGATGCTGCCGCTAAAATAGCCTTTAAAATTTTCATTTTTATCCTTTTTAAACCATGCGTATCATACTCAAAAAGCGGCATAGTCAGTAAAATTCTAGCTTTTATGAGCTTAAAAATGCACTTAAACTGGCTTAAGTTTTAAGCAAGTCTGAGGTGAATTTACATTTTTTTGGGGTTTAATAAATTTAAGCCTTTGCCTTTTGCAAAATTTCTTTCATCTCATCTTCACTAAGTGGCTCGACAAGCACGTTTGCAGCGTCGATGAAGTGGTATTTTTCTTTTGGTAAATTTGCCATGAAAGCTCCATATTCGCACTCATCAAGCACGTGCGCGTCACTATCATCCACACCAACAACTAGCGTAAGCACCCAGCGCGAGACCTTGCGATCTCCAAGCGCCTCTTGTGCCTGCCACGACGGAGATGGAGCATAAGGCAAAATGGTCGGTAAATTTTCACTAAGTGTATAAGTGCCAAGAATTTCGTTGCCGTCTTTATCTTGATAGAGGTGCTCTCTTGCGCTGTATGCGTCAAGATACTGCACCTGCCTCATCATCTCATCAAATTTAGCCGCAGGGCTGGCACTTGCAAAAATTTCATCTACCATAACCGCGTCAAACGCCACGTCTCGCTCCACGCCAGAGATATAAAGCGTTTGATTTTTCTCTTTTATATCTTTTAACGCCTCAAGCCCCCACATGATGTCAGTCTCGTAGTCAAATTTTAAAATTTGCTCACTATCAGTGAAATTTTTTCGTTGTCGCACTCTATTTTTGAGCCAGTTTGGGCTGAGAGCTTTGAGAGTAGCTCAAGTGCGATCTGCCAGTCGCCGACGCCACTTGGAGTATAAACGCGCACGATATACTCGCCATTTTCGTAGTTTAGCTCAAAGCCACGAACGCTCTTTTGCCACACGCCTGCTATCATCACGTCAGCGCCCAGCTCACTTGCCCTTGGCTCCTCTTGCTCGCTGTTAAAAGAAAAGTCCCTCAACAAGAGCTGAAATTTCACGCTCGCTTAGCGCCTTTGCATATCCGCCAAGCAGCTTCTTTTTATTTTTTACACTAAATGTCAAACTCATAAATTCTCCTTTTTGCTCTAAAATGTCATCACCTGATCGCACTCTCTCACCCACTCGGACAAGATATCCATGCTGCCTTTCACCTCAGCCTCAAAATAAGGCTCTCCCACATGCAAACCACATCTTGTTTGGCAGCTGCCACAAACCTTAAGCATCGCGCCACCAGCGTAAAGCTCCTTTAGCATCGCCACTAGATCAACGTCGTAGTTTTCTGGCTTTTTGGTGCTATTTCGCGCAAGATCGACTGCGTCGTTCATGAGAAAGATCCTAACCTCTTCTCCCTTTTCTTTTAGCGCTCTAGCTAGCCTTAGTGCGTTGTAAGCGTTATCTGTGCCGTTATATGGCTGATTTGTAAATATAAATAGAAATTTTTTCATCTCTTATCCTTTTGCTAAAAATGTAGTGCAAACTGGACAAATTTTAGCCAAGCTAGGTAAAAAGTGGATAAATTTCATCTAAAAAGCAAGAGTACGCCGATCGTGCAGACGATAATGGCGGTGCAAATTTCAAGTAGTCTTAGGTGCGTTTGTAAAAATTTCTTTAGCATAGCTCCGCCAAGTGCGTAGATATTTAGCGCGCAAAACTCGATGAAAACAAGCGTTGCCGTTATCACGCACATACGAGTGAGGCTAAAAGGGTCATCTTTATCCAAAAATGTAGGCAGCAAGGCTGAGAAAAATATCCACGCCTTTGGGTTTGAGACGCTAACGATGAGGCCATTTATAAACATCTGCTTTTTGCTTGGCAAATTTGAGACCTTTGTGATGCTAAGCTCGCCCTTGCCAAAAAAGAGCATCACGCCAAGATAGAGCATATAAAGGCCTGCGATGATATTTAGCGCCTTAAATGCGTACTCAAAATGATGTAGCACCGCTCCCACGCCAAGCATACAGCTAAACGAGACAAAAGCAAGTGCTAAAAGCTGTCCAGCCATCACGAAAAACGAGTGCTTGTAGCCAAAGCTCATGCCAACGCTCATCGCATAAGTCATGTTGATGCCTGGCATCATGGAGATGGGCGCAAGAGTGATAAAAAATAGCAAGAAATTCATAAGAGGCCTTGAAATTTTAGTGAAATGCTAAATCAAAATCTATAAATTTACTGATAAAAGAGTACTTTACTAGCAAATTTAGCCTGCTTTTGGACGTGAGAAATTTGGCTTTTGGCGCTAGGCATATAAATTTAATAAATTTAGCACAAAAACAAAGTTGCTTCGTATATGCCTCGCAGCCTAGATTGCAAATTTATCAAGTATGCTTTTACATAAATTTTGCTTTTGATATAAAGGCGCTCTATAAATTTATTTGCCACAAAAGCTGGCTAAATTTAAACCACAAAATAGCCCACTAAAAATTTAAAATTTAGCCTATTACTATCAGCACGCCAAGCCCTTTGTCGGCGGCATTTTGATAAAAATTTAAAAGTCCAGTAAAGTGCTCTTTTAAACTTGCCCTTATATCTTCAAATTCGCTCTCGCTCCCAAAAATATCAGGATATGTCTTTGAGCTTGCAAATTCTTTTAAATTTTATCTTTGCTAAAAGTGCGCTAATCTCAACATTTTTCAATGTCTCAGCCACCTCTTTTACATCCAAAGCGTTAGTATAAGAGATCATCTCGCTTAGCTCTTCGTTTAAGGCACTTCGTCCAAAAATAGCCCAGCTAAAAGGCTCATTTAAGCTAAAAATATCGCCAGTCTTAAGCCTCTGCTTGAAATTTTTGCCAGTTAGCATCTTACACATCGCGTCCCACAAATTATCCATGTCGTATTCGTCCAAAAGCTCACCGCCGCCGCCATTTTTGATCTTTTCTATATCATCTTGCGAGTAGGCGTAGTAGTGTGCGTTGATACCCATTTTAGAGCCTTAAATTTAATGTAAATTTCGAAAAGAGAGAGCGGAGCTATAAATTTAACAGATCCGCCACGAGCGGATATCGTGAGATGATTTTAAATGTTACACATAATTTTTCTACCAAATGAGAAAAATCAAAGCTCACTTAAAAGCACTCGCGATATCTCCGCTAAAATTAAGCTTAGTGAGTTAAGAAAAACTCTTCGAATTTTAGCTTTGTCGCTTGTTTTTGTAAGAGCAAGTATCAAAAGCACTCTAGCTTTTTGAGCGTTTAGGTTGTCGCATGTTAAAAAGCCGTATTTTGCGTCATCAACTTCGCCGTTCATAGTTGTCTCGCCGCTTCCCACGCGTGAGTCACGAACTACCACTACGCCAGCTTTTGAAGCCTCGCCAAGAGCCTCTAGCACACTAAAGTAAGGGTTGCCATTGCCAAGACCAGCGCTAATTATGCCTTTTTGCGCCGTTTTTAACAGCTACATTTACAAAGTTAGGGTTGTCATTTGCATGAGAGTAGATGATATCGACTCTTGGAAGCTCTTTTACGCCAGTTAGGTCAAAAGCTGAGCTTGCTGTGTGTTTTCTGAGCGGATTCATATAGTATTTTACGTTGCCATAAAAGACTGTGCCGATCTTGCCGCTGTTTGGTGATTTAAATGTATCAACGCCTGTAGTGTTGGTCTTTGTAACCTCACCAGCCGCGTGAATTTCATCATTCATAACAACTACAACGCCCTTGCCTACGCTATCTTTGCTGATAGCTACATTTACAGCGTTAAATAAATTTAGTGGGCCGTCTGCGCTTAGTGAGCCGCTATTTCTCATCGCACCTACAAGCACAACTGGCTTGTCGCTTTTGACGACTGAAATTTAGAAAGTAAGCTGTCTCCTCCATAGTGTCTGTGCCGTGAGTAACGACGATACCATCGGCTTTGCCGCTGTTTAGAAGTTCGTTTATTCTATTTGCAAGCTTAAGCCAAACTTCATTGTTCATATCTTGTGAGCCGATATTTGAAATTTGCTCGCCTTTTATGGTAGCGATCTTGTTGATATCTGGCACGGCTGCGATTAGTTTATCGACCGTAACAGTTCCAGAAGTATAGCTAGAGTCAAGCGAACCTGAGCCGCTTCCTGCTATCGTTCCACCAGTAGCTAGAATATAGATGGTTGGCTTTGCAACCGCTAAAGTAGCACCTAAAATCATGAGTAACACCGCCTTAAAGATTAAACGCATTTTAACTCCTTTGCATTAAAATTTGCTAGAGCATTATAACGTCATATATTTAAAAAATTTATTAATTTTCAAAATTTATATTTATTTAAAAAATTCTTATCAAAAGCATATAAATTCCAGTCGAAACGACTATGCTAAGAAGGGCGTTTTTAAATTTCAAATGCACCAAAACAGCCGTAAAAACCGCCACTATCTCGCTTAAGCCGTATGGAAACTCGCTAAATTTCGTATCTTTTAGCCCGTAGCAGACCAAAACGACCATTATCATCATGCCCATATGCTTCTCGATAGCGTCTAAATAAGGGTTTGACTTATAGTTTCTTAACGCATAAAACGGCGTCGCCCTCGTTATAAAAGTAGCCAAGGCGCTTAAAAGCACCGCCACAAAAAGCACCATCTCACTTGAGCTTACACTTATCAAATTTTATCCTTAAACAAAAGCAAAAATACAAAACAAAGCGCCATCGAGCCAACAAGCACAAATTTAGCTGGAAAGAGACTCACTCCAAGCACGCCAAAAAAGACCGCCGCAAAGAGCACGCGGTAGTTTTTGTCATTTTTAAACATCTCGATGACGACCACTGTAAAAAGCGCTGTTAAGCTAAACTCAAGTCCCCTTGTATCGGCCTTGATAAAGTCACCAAGTATCGCTCCAAGAAGCGTACCGGCCGCCCAGTAAGACCAAGAAAGCACATTTAGCCAAGTAAAGACAAAACTTCGATCACTTGCATCTTTTAGCCCCAAATTTTTAAATATCGCAAAGGTCTCATCTGTTAGCAAAGCGATGTTTAAAAGCCTAAATTTGATCCCGCTATACTCTTTTAAAAGTGAAATTCCATAAAAAGTGTGGCGCAAATTTACAAGGTAGCTCACGATAAAGACCTCAACATAGCTCGTGCCGACGCTAAAGAGCGAAAGCATCATAAACTGCGCTGCTCCGCCATATCCAAGCATACTAAGCGCCACAGCGATAAATGCGCTAATGCCCATGCTTTTAGCCAAAATGCCAAAGGCGATGCCAAGAGGGAAAAAACCCATAAAGATAGGAATGGATGGTTTAAAAACGTAGTTAAATGTCAAATTTCACCTTCATAAAAAAGCCGAAATGTTAGCAAAAATTTAAAAAATTTTAAATTTAAAGAATAGATTTTGTTCTTATAAATTTAATGATCTTTTCGCATTTTAAAACTGAAATTTTATAAAATAACAACAAAATTTATAAAGAAAATTTATATGAAAAAGATAGTTTTACTAATATTTTTAACACTAAATTTAATAGCCTTAACAACAAATCCAAAGATCAAAATCCCTCAAGCAAATAGCTGCAATATCGAGGATAACTGCATTGATTTTAGCCGCAGATACAGCGATGATGAGTATAAAAGGCTATTTGGAATTTATAAAAGTGAGTGCGAGCTTAAAAATTTAGACGCATGCATATATCTGGCTGAGTTTTACAAAAGCGGACTTGGCGTAAAAAAAGACGCGAAAAAATCAATAGAAATTCTTAACAAAACTTGCGATGAAAATAACAAATTTGCCTGCCACAACCTTGGTGTTGAGTATCAAGAGATGAAAGATCACAAAAAGGCTTTAGAAGCTTTTAAAAAAGGCTGCGATCTAGCTTTTATACAAAGCTGTTTTAACATCGCAGTTTTATATAATAACGGCGGCGGCGTAAAAAGAGACTACAAAAAGGCTGCTAAAATTTACAAAGAAGTTTGCGAGCAAAATTTCTATGAAGGATGCTACAACCTAGCCGTTTTATACCACAACACGCCTGGCGTAAAGCGCGACTACAAAGAAGCGATAAAGCTTTACAAAAGAGCTTGCGATAGCGACTTTAGCATCTCTTGCTACAACCTAGCGAGCTTATATCAAGAGCAAAAAGAGTATGAAAAGGCCAGTAAGCTCTATTTTAAAGCTTGCAAGCTTGACTTTGCCGATGCTTGCAATAACCTAGCCAGCCTTTACGATGACGCTCTTGGCGTAGAAAAAGATGATGAAGTGGCGTTTAGATACTACAACAAAGCGTGCAGGCTAGATAGCGCAAGTGGGTGCAAACATCTTGCATACTTTTACTATCATGGCATAGGGACAAAAAAGGATAAAAAGCTGGCAGAAAAAGAGCTTAAAAAAGCTTGCAAACTAGGCCTTAAAGAGGCTTGCGAGATAGTTAGAGATTTTCACTAAAGAGTGTTTATGAAAAATTTGATTTTGTTTTTATCCCTCATTATGCTTTTAAATGCAGAAAATTTAGACGAGATGTGCCAAAGCGAGGGCGATATAAGAGCAAATTTAACGAGCTGTTACAAGGCTGCTACAAAAATTTATAACTCATCAAGCGATGATAAAGATTTTAAAAAGCTAAAAGAGATATTTTTACTAGCTTGCGAAAATGATATGAAAGAGGGTTGCTACAGCACTGCGCTCATCTATCTAAATGGTTACAACGACATTGATAGCGAGCTTAATCAAACTATCATATTAAATAGATATGCTAGATTTTTAAACTACGCGCTTTTAGATAACGGCAAAAAAGAGGACAAAACGACTGCCAAAAGCTACTTTCAAAGATCATGCGAGCTAGGCTTTAAAAAGGGCTGCGATATGAGAAATTTGCTAAATTCTTTTGGGTATTAAATTTCACATCCTAAACGATAATGAGAATATATTTACTATAAATTTAGACCTTTTTATCTAAACTTATTTAAATTTTTAAAAAGGCAGGCAATGAAAAAGACTTTCTTATTTTTGACTTCTGCGGTGCTTTTGTGGGGCGCAAATTTAGAACATAAAGAGCTTGAGTCTAGGTGCGAAAACAAAGAGGCTAAAAGCTGCTTTGAGCTTGGAGGTAAATTTCAAGAGAGCAAAAACTACCAAAAAGCGGGCAAATTTTATAAAAAAGCTTGCGAGCTAAAACACGCAGGCGCTTGCAGTAGCGTAGGCGTGCTCTACGACATGGACTACATAAAAGATGTAAATAACAAAAATGCAGCCAAATTTTACCAAAAGGGCTGCGAGCTAAACGACGGCTTTGGCTGCGCTAGACTTGGCTTTGTCTATACGCTAGATAAAAACTATCAAAAGTCAAAAGAGCTATTTTTAAGAGCTTGCGAGCTAAAAGATGGCGACGGATACTACGGCCTTGGGCTTTTATACTATGACGGAAATGGCGTAGAGCAAGATGCCAAAAAGGCAAAAGAGCTCTTTGAAAAAAGCTGCGATCTGGGTCATGCTGCTGGCTGCAATAGCCTTGGCATGATGCTTCATGGCGGAAAATACGTAGAAAAAGATCAAAAAAGAGCTAGCAAACTCTTCATAAAAGCTTGCGAAATGGACTTTGCAGATGGTTGCCACAACCTTGGGGTTATCTATTTTGAAGAAAAAGGCGATAAAAATTTAGCCAAAAAGTACTTTGGCAAGTCCTGCGAGCTGGGCAACGACGAAGACTGCCAAATTTACAATGGCCTATAAATTTAATGCACCTGCCCTTTTGGACCCTTGCCCTTTGGGGTCCTATCTGAAAAGTAAAAAACATCAAGCGTAAAAGCAACGAGTATAAGTCCAACAATAGCCAAAGTCGCGTCCATATCACCTACCTTTTAAGTCCATTTACTATCTCTAACATCGAGTCACTCGTAGTTATCGCCTTTGAGTTCGCCTCGTATGCGCGCTGACCAGTGATGAGATCAGTCATCTCTTCAACAAGCTGCACGTTACTCATCTCGACAAAGCCTTGTCTAATGGTGCCAAGTCCGTCAAGGCCTGCTACACCTACCACCACGTCGCCGCTAGCGCTTGTTTGAAGGTAGTTGTTATCGCCCATCGAGTGAAGACCGGCTGGGTTTATGAAATTTGCTAGCTCGATCTGACCTATCTGAGCCATGTCGGTTTCGCCAGCTTGAAGCACTGAGACGGTACCGTCTGTGCCTATTGAAATTTGCGTCGCATTTGCAGGGACAGTGATCTGAGGGATGAGCTGGTAGCCGTCGCTATTTACGATCGTGCCGTTTGCGTCAAGCTTAAATGCACCATTTCTAGTGTAAGCTGTCGTGCCATCAGGGAGTTGAATTTGAAAAAAACCGTTGCCAGCTATTACCATATCTAGGTTGTTGCTAGTCTCTTTAAAATAGCCCTGAGAGAAAATTTTATTTATCGCTGTTGGGCGCACACCAAGGCCTACTTCGATGCCTGTCGGGCTTGTGGTAGTTTGGCTAGTAGCCGTGCCTGCGTACTCCATGACTTGATACATAAGGTCAGCAAATTCAGCTCTATTTTTCTTATATCCATAGGTATTTACGTTTGCGATGTTGTGTGAGGTTACGTCTATCTGCGTCTGCTCGGCGATCATGCCAGTGGCCGCAGTGTAAAGTGATCTCATCATAGTTTTATCCTTTTATTAAGCTTTTAGGGCTAGTTTTTGAACAGCATCTTGGTTAAGGTCAGTCATGTGGCTTGTCATAACCTTTTGATACATATCAACTAAGCGCTGGGTTTCTATTAGACCCACCATTTCTAAGACTGGATTTACATTTGACATCTGAGCGTAGCCTTGCATCACGCTGTCAGCCTCGTCAAGCTCGGTTATGTCGTCAAAATTTCTACTCTCAAAGAGATTGTCGCCGACCTTTTTTAGATCCCTTATCTCTCTTGGCTGAGCGATGTAAAATTTAGAAAATTGATTGTTATTTGAGTATAAATTTCCATTTTTATCAACAGTTAGCACCTCGCCTTGTGGCACTTGGATGCCTCTTTGACCTGGATTTTGCGCTTCATAGCCACTTGGCAGCACCCTGTAACCCTCTTTTGTGACGATGTAGCCGTCTGCGTCAAGGCTAAAAGAGCCATTTTTGCTTAGTTTTACGCCATTTGGAGTATCGACTAAGAAAAAGGCATCGTCTCTTTTTATCGCAAAGTCAAGCGTGTTTGAGCTGTATTTAAAGCCGCCAGCGCTAAAGTCGGTGTATTCTTCACTCACTTGTGGCACACGATCAAGCGTTCTATTTAGAAATTTAGCTCCGTCTTTTGTGTGATTTTTAATCGGAAGCTCATCTTGCGTCTCTTTAAAATTCTCGCAAAGTCACCGATGACTACGTCGTTTCGCTTGTAGCCGATCGTATTTACATTTGCAAGGTTGTTTGAGATGACATTTAGTCTGTTAAACTGCGTTACCATGCCAGCAGTGGCTTGATAATAACCATTTTGCAGTAAATTTTCCTAATCAAAATTTGATTTTTTAGAATTACTAAGCAATCATCGTTCCAACTTTCTTTTTATACACTTTTAAAAAATTTTGGGTATAATCCACTTTCTTTTAACCAACACTTAAATCACAATGATACGATTTGAAAGGAAATTTATGAGCGCCGCAAAAGACTCTTTTCTCAGATAGAAGAGCTTTTTGTTGAAAATGCAAAAGGCTTTTTGACATACGAAAAATTAGTAAAATTATTAGACAAAGCTCCGACGGCTACGATAGTAAAAAAGATAGAACAACTAGCAAAAACAAACAAAGTCCAGCTCATCACATCTGCTGAGGCTGCAAAACTTAGAAATTTAGCTGACGCCAAAAAACGTCAAGAAAATGCTCAAAAAAGCGACCAAGATATCGACGAAGACCTCGATCTTTCAGGTGAGAGCGACCTTTTAGAGTGGTCAAGATCAGATAGTCCAGTAAGGATGTATCTAGAGAGATGGGGCAGATCGCACTTCTTACAAAAGAAGAAGAGGTTGAGATCAGCAAGAGGATCGAGCTTGGCGAAGATATCATCATCGATGCATTTTGCTCAGTGCCGTTTTTGATCGATTTTATACTTGATTATAAAGAGCCGCTTATTAATAGAGAACGCCGCGTAAAAGAGCTTTTTAAAAGCTTTGAGGATGAAAGCGAAAATGAAAACGAAGATGGCGAAGAAGATATAGACGAAGAGGATGAGGAGAACGAAGAGAACGAAGCTCCTAAAAAATCAGCCAAAAACGACAAGCGCGCAGAAAAAGTTATAGAGAGCTTCAAAGCCCTTGAAAAGGCTAAAAAAGAGTGGCTAAAGACTGCAAACAAACAAGATAAGGTAGAAAGCGACGACACAGCTTCAAAGATGACTCTTGCGTTTAAAAAGGAAAATTTTAAAAGAGAAGCTGATGGATCTTGGTCCAACAAGCAAGCTAATCAGCGAGATCGTAAAATCAATGGAAACGGCTCTTAAAAGCGACGATGAATTTGATAGAGAGCTAAAGCGCCTAGAGTATCGCTTGCCGATGTTTAGCGACGAGCTAAAGAAAAATCACAAAAGCATCTTAAAAGATATCATCAAGCTTAGCAAAGAAGAGATCGCTGCTCGCGTGCCAGAGGCTACAATGGTCTCAACCTACGTCGAGATCAAAAAGCTTTTTACGACAAAAGAGGCGAGCAAACAAGGCTTTGACCTTGAGCCAGCAAGACTAAAAGAGATTTTAGAGCAGATCAAACGCGGAAAGAAAATTTCAGACGAAGCAAAAGCTAGAATGGCTAAGTCAAACCTCCGTCTAGTCGTAAGTATCGCAAAACGCTATACAAACAGGGGATTGCCATTTCTTGACCTCATCCAAGAGGGCAACATTGGCCTTATGAAGGCGGTTGATAAATTTGAATATAGAAAAGGCTATAAATTTTCAACCTACGCCACATGGTGGATCCGCCAGGCCATCTCGCGTGCGATTGCTGATCAGGCAAGAACGATTAGGATACCTATCCATATGATAGAGACGATAAACCGTATCAACAAAATCAACCGCAAATACCTCCAAGAAGAGGGAAAAGAGCCTGACGTAAGCGTCATCGCAAAAGAGGTTGGACTAAGCGTCGATAAAGTAAAACAGGTGATAAAGATCACAAAAGAACCTATCAGCCTTGAAGCTCCGATCGCAAACGAAGAGGACGGTAAATTTGGTGATTTTGTTGAAGACAAAACTTCACTATCACCGATAGATCAAATTTTAAAAAGTGACCTTAGAGAGCAGATCGACGATGTGCTTTCACAGCTAAATGAGCGCGAAAAGGCGGTTATTTCTATGAGATTTGGTCTGCTTGAAGACGAGAGCGACCGCACACTTGAAGAGATCGGCAAGGCACTAAACGTCACTCGTGAGCGTGTCCGCCAGATAGAAAGCTCGGCTATCAAGAAACTAAAACACCCAAAAGTTGGTAGAAAACTTAAAAACTACATCGAGGGCTAACAAACAAGCCCTGCCCTTTTGGGCATCCGCGCCTAAACTCTTTAAATTTATATCCTAGTCTATAATTAAGTTATCCTTGCGACCAAAGCGCCAAAAGATACAAGTAAAAATTTAATGTTTTTGTATAGCGTTTTGCCCTATTTTGGTGTATATACTCTTGTTTAGACAGCTTTTCTTTGAAAAAATTTATAGCATCTATACCATTTAAAGGACTTTCTCTTTTAAAAATTTATAGCATATATACCCAAAAATTGTTTTAAATATTACATACAGCTCTCATCTTAAAGTATAATTAATCTAACCTTCGTTTTAAGGGTATACTTATTATAAAAAAAGGTACATATGCTATAAAATTTCAAAAATTTACCACTTCGATAGCTATTAAAGATATCTTTTTATAGCATATATACCCTTTAAAGGACTTTCTCTTTGAAAAATTTATAGCATCCATACTCAAAAATTGTTTTAAACATTACATATAGCTCTCATCTTAAAGTATAATTAATCTAACCTTCGTTTTAAGGGTATACTTATTATAAAAAAAGGTACATATGCTATAAAATTTCAAACGAGAAATATCAAATTTTTGATTTAAACATATATTCTAAAATCAAAAAGTAAAGCATAAAAGAGAGTTTTACCGGCACAAGACCAGTAAAAATTTATTCACCTAGAAGTTTATCTAGTTTTGCAGCCAAGCTCGTAGTATCGTGAGCTTTAGCCAAAGAGGCAGCATGTAGCTTTAAATTTGCTTGTAAATTTTCTCCCAAGCTCTTTGCGATGTCGCTGCTATCAAGATTTTCTATGCTATTAGCGTTTGCTACACTTCTAGCAGCTAGAGCGTTCATACCCTTAAATACAGCATTTTGTGTCGAGCCGATCTCTGAGCGAAGTGAATTTATATTCTTCAAAATATCACCTGAATTTGAGCCGTCTTCTTTAACATTTAAAAGAGCATTTGTGCTTAAATTTATATTTTTTGTGCCCTCGCCTGTGAAAAAGCCAAGCTCGGCGTCAAAAACGTTTTTACCGTTAAATTTAGCCTCTTTTACGCTGTCACTCATCGCATTTTTAAGCGCATTTATCTCGCCTTTTATGCCCTTTTGCTCGTTAGCTGAAAGAGCTGGGTTTGAAAGCTTGCTTGATAGCTCGCCGATCTTATCCGCACTCTCGCTTAAATTTAAAAGCGTTGAGTCGGCGATCTGAAGCATACCGATCATATCGTTTGCATTCGCCATGCCCTCATTTAGGACATTTGTTTGCGAAAGTAAGCTCTCTGCGATTTGCAAATTTGCACCTGATGCTTTGATCTCGCTATTTGCAGAGATGGCGTTAAGCGCCTTTTTCTCGCTATTTTTAGCTTGATCTAAATAATAGTTTCCTGAAGCCTGGTTTGCAGTATAAGTTCCTAACTTCATATCAACTCCTTTTTAGTAGTTTCGTGATGGATTTTACTATAAATTTCATAAAAAGTTGCAAAAATATTTCTTAAAGCAAAAAATATTTTTAAAAAGATTTTAGAAAATTTTAAATTTTCTAAAATCAAATTTCATTTTTAATCCTCCAACCTCACGGCGATTGATCTTTTATGAGCCGTTAATCCTTCGGCTTCGGCTAGCTGCATGCATGGTTTGCCAAGGTGTATGATGCCTTTTCTACTAACTGAGATGATAGAACTTCGCTTCATGAAATTTTCAACTCCAAGCGGCGAGTAAAATCTCGCACTTCCGCCAGTTGGCAAGGTGTGGTTTGGTCCAGCGATGTAGTCGCCCATCGCTTCAGGCGTGAAGTGTCCAAAAAATATCGCCCCAGCGTGTTTTACCTCGTCCATATAGCTCAAAGCGTCATTTGTAGCGATCTCTAGGTGCTCCACTGCAAGCTCGTTCATTAGCTTAAAGCACTCTTGCAAGTCTTTTGCGACGATGATAGCAGCTTTATTTCTCATGCTAGCACTTGCGATTGGTTCGCGTTTTAGAGTTTTTAGCTCGTCCTCTATGTGTCTTTGCACTGCCCTTGCAAAGGCCTCCACTGGCGTTATCAAAAAGGCACTTGCGATCTCGTCATGCTCGGCTTGTGAGAGTAGATCGATCGCTATATGGCGAGGATCCGCGCTATCATCAGCGATCACGCCTATCTCGCTTGGGCCTGCGATCATATCGATATTTACGTCGCCATAAACTAGCTTTTTAGCAGTCGCTACGTAGATGTTGCCAGGTCCTGTGATGACATCGACCTTTGGCACGGTCGCTGTGCCGTAAGCCATCGCTGCGATCGCACTTGCACCGCCTATTTTAAAGGCTGTTTTGATGCCACATAGATGCATCGCCGCAAGAAGCAGAGGATTTACCTTGCCACCTGGTGCCGGTGTGCAAACTACGATCTCTTTTACACCTGCTACGATTGCTGGGATAGCATTCATGAGAAGCGAGCTAGGATAGGCCGCCTTGCCGCCTGGGATATAAAGGCCAGCGCGATCAACTGGGGTGTATTTTGCGCCAAGCAAGATGTCGTGCTCGTCCTTATATGTCCAGTCGCTTGGTTTTGTGCGCTCGTGATAGCTTTTTATCCTGTCGTGTGCTAAATTTAGAGCCACTCTTAGGGCGTTATCTAGCGAATTGTAGGCCGCTTCCATCTCTTTTACGTCAATTATTATGTCGTTTTTGCTTGTGACATTAAATTTATCAAATTTGCTTATCTGTGCAAAAAGCGCGCTATCGCCATCTTTTCTTATCTCGTCTATGATGCCCGCAACTACTGGCATCACGGCACTCATGTCATTGTCGCTTCGTCTAACAAGCTGTGAAAATCTACTCTCAAAGTCAGCGTCGCTGCTATGCATAAATTTCATCAATTCTCCTTTATTTTTAGTTTTCTCTCATATCTTTGTTTTTGTGTAATGTTACCTAAAATTCCGCCCTGGTGGATATATAAAATTTCGCTCCCAAGCTTATCTAAATTTGCAAAAAGCGTCATAAAGCCCACTGGGTCGTAGATAAGCTCAAACTCAACGCCACTTTTGCAAACCTCAAGCCAAATTTCATAAAGCTCTTTATATAAATTTCCAAAATGATACTTCTTTGGGGGATTTAAAATTTGCACTTTGCTGTTTTTATCTAGCTCATAAATTTGCTTTTTTAGATAGTCACTATCACCTACGCAAGGAGCAGTAAAAACCCTAAGATCGGTGTGCTTTGCCAGATAGCATGCGCTTGTACCTGTGCCTGAGGGCAAGAAGATATCAGGCTTTATGCCATTTTTTTTGCTCCACTCATTTATCTCACGTGCCTGCGTGATAAAGCCAAACTCAGCCTCACTTTGCGCCACGCCCTCGTTTATAAAAAGTGCATTTTTACTCTTTGCTAGCTCTTTAGCAAATTTCTCACGCTCCTCTTTACAAAAATTTCCATACCATTTTCAAGTGCAAATTTGAAATTTCCAACTGGATATTGCTCTAAATTTGAGCTAAGATGAGAGACGACGTAGTAAAATTTAAGCCCTTTTAGCTTGGCAAAAAGACTTAGGCTATACATCGCGTTTGACTGGCTTGAGCCGTGAGATACGATGGCTTTGATGCCGCCAAGATCGGCCTTTAGAAAATACTCTAGCTTTCTTGCTTTGTTGCCGTTAAACTCGCCTAGCAGATCATCTCTTAAAAGCCAAAATTCTCGCCCTCTTAAGCGAATTTTATCAATCACCCTTAAACTCCAAAAATTTCTCTATCTCGTTGATAGCCTCTTTGTTTGAGAGTGAAAATTTGATCTCGATGCGCCTTGAAGCATCCTTGTCCTCGGCTCCGTCTTTAAAAACTAGCTCATTGTAGCTTCGCCCACTTGCGACAAGCAGCTTTCTAAGGCGCGCATCATCGCTAAATGAGTTTATAAACTCCATCACGGCGTAGGCTCTTTTTTGTGAGAGCTCTAGGTTGTAAATGTAGCTTCCGTCGCTATCTGTAAAGCCTTCGATCACGATCTGATCGATATTTGAGGCGATCTCTTTGTCATTTAAAAGCACATCAAAATACTTACTAAGCGTGGCCTTTAGCTCCTCTTTAACCTCCTCTTTTAAGACCGCGCTGCCTTTGTCAAAAAGCACTGAGGAGCTAAGCTTTAGCGCGCCTGAGTTTGGATCGATCTCGATGCTATTTCCAAGCCTATCTTTTAAGGCTGAGATCACTTTTACCTTTATGCCAGTTAGGTTTTTGACCCTATCACGAGTGACGTTTAAGTCCCTTAAAAGCTCGTCATATCTAGCCTCTTTTTACTCACTTGCTCGAGTAAAAAGGCGATCTTGGCTAAATTTTTCTCGCTGCTCTCGTTTGCGTCGCTAAGCGCCCTATCTTTTGATGAAATTTCATCATTTAGCACGATCATCTTTTGATTTAGATCAAAAATGCTAGCATTTAGCTCTTTTATACTCGCATTTGCGTCCTTGTTTTCGTTTATGAGCTGGGCTAGTTTTTCTTTTAGGGCGTCTATTTGGATGACAAAAATTTCATTTGATTTTTTTAAATTTATGTTTTCGTCGCTTATCTTTGAAAGCTCGCTTTTTAGAGCATCATTTAGCTCTTCGAGAGTGAAATTTCTGCCCTGGGCGTCTTTTAAATTTGCTAAAGCTGTGATGATAGCTTGCTCTTTATTTTCAAGGGTGTTTTGAGTTAGGACGTATTTTACGACGACAGCGCCGATTAGCAGCATAAAAACAAAGAGCAGACCCGCCATCAAGTCCGCGTACGAAACCCAAAAGCTCGATTGATCTTCGTTATTTTTGTCTATTTTCATTGCACTAGATTTTCGATTTTTTCTATTACAGAATTTGCTTCTTTATCGATCTCGTCTATGTTTTTCTTAAGCTCAGCAATGAGGCTCTCGCGCTCTTTTCACGCTCCAAGCTCCTGCCCTCTTGCTCATAAGCCGCCTTAAATATCGTCGCACTCTCCACGAGCGAGGTTCTAAATGCCTTTAACGCCTCGTTTTGCTCTTTCATCAAAGAGAGAGAAAATTCTTTTAAAATGGCATCAAAACTCTTGATAGTCTGCTCAAATTTTAAGCTGGCTCTCTTTTGTAGCGTTTAAATTTCTACTGAAAATTTCGCCAAGCTTTGCATGCTCGGTTAAAATTTTAACCTCCATATCTTTAAAGGCATTAGAAAACGCGCCAACCGCCTTTAATATATCGGAGTGGATTTTTACAAATTCATCTTGTTTTAGGCTGGCCTCATTTAGCATTTTTAAATTTGCGCTAAGCTCGGCTTTGCTTTGATTGATGATATTTTTTTCAACCTCGCAAAGCTCTTTTAGGCTGTTAAATTTCTCATTTACTTGCTCGTTTAAATTTCTTACAAATTTCATCGTCAAGTACCATTTTAAAGGCGTCGTGACTATCTTTAAAGTAGCCCACACTTGCTTTCATGAAATTTGCATTTAGCTCATTTTCCTGCCAGAAAAACTCACGGCTTAGCTCTTTTTGCTCGCTGTAAAATTTCTCAAATTTACTAACGCCTATCTTTTCAAAAAACATCCACCAAAGCGCTAAAAATATGCCATATATCGATACATAAAATGCTGTAGCCACGCCGTTTAGCAGTATGGCGATCTCTTTTCAAGTCCGTTTGCAGTGCTTGAGCTAAAGCTTGGCATAGAGATAGCGATACTGATAAATGTGCCCAAAATTCCAAGCATAGGAAAGACTGCTTGACCGATGTTTGCTAGGTTGTCATTTCTAAAATTTCTTGTATAGCTCTCAAAAAAATCTTCAAATTTAGCGTTTGCCTTTTTAACGCTTGAAATTTCAAAGAGATGAGTGATGATAAATTCTTTTAGCCTTATCTTGTAGTCTTTGGCATTTGCTAAGAAATTTGAGTAAGCGACCAAAGCGCTGTGACGTGAAAATATAAAAGCGACAAAGAGTATAACGCCCATCATCACGATGGTGTGAAGCTTCATCTGAAAATTTATAACGCCAAGATACGCTAGTATCGCCAAGATGTAGATAGCTAAAGGGATAAAGATAACTTTAAAAAAGACAAAGAAAGAGTGAGCTTGGCGCTCTTTTGGCACGCTTAGCTCACTAAAATCATTTTGATTTTGCATAGGATTAGTTCCTATTTAGGCAGTTTAAGTCGCTAAAAGCAGTCTGAAGACGCTTAACCATGCTCTCCTCGCCACTTCTTAGCCATTTCCTTGGATCATAGTATTTTTTATTTGGCTTATCATCGCCCTCTGGGTTGCCGATCTGACCTTGCAAGTATGCTCTATTTTTGGCCTCATATTCACGCACGCCGTCCCAGAAAGCCCACTGCGTATCGGTATCAATGTTCATCTTGATAACGCCGTAGCTCACAGCATTTTTGATATCTTTTAGCTCGCTACCACTTCCGCCGTGAAATACAAAATTTACTGGCTTGTCGCTTTTTGTGTTAAATTTCTTAGCGACATAGGCTTGTGAGTTTTTAAGAATTTCTGGTCTTAGCACGACATTGCCCAGGTTTATAGACACCATGAACGTTGCCAAAACTAGCTGCGATGCTAAATTTATCGCTTATCTTACTTAGTCTTTCATAAGCAAGCGCGACGTCCTCTGGCTGAGTGTAAAGAAGTGCGTTATCAACGCTTGTGTTATCTACGCCATCTTCTTCGCCACCAGTGACGCCTAGCTCGATCTCTAGGCTGATGCCAAGCTCGCTAAGCTCTTTTAGATACTTCTCGCACGTGCTTAAATTTTCGTTGATATTCTCTTCGCTAAGATCAAGCATGTGAGAGCTAAAAAGTGGCACGCCGTGAGTTTTTTTATACTCATGACTTGCTTTTACTAGCTCATCTATCCAAGGCAAAAGCTTTCTAGCGGCGTGGTCAGTGTGTAAAATGACTGGCACGCCGTAAGCCTTGGCAAGCAGATGAACATGCTTTGCTCCAGCGATCGCACCAAGAACGGCTGCGTTTTCGCAGGCTTTACCAGCGTAAAAACCTGCACCGCCATTACTAAACTGAACGATAACAGGCGAGTTAGCAACCTTTGCCGCTTCTAAAACAGCATTTACTGAGTCGCTGCCTACGACATTTACAGCAGGTATTGCAAAACCTTGCTCTTTGGCATAAGCATAAAGTTTTGTTACATCATCTCCGCTTAAAACACCAGGTTTTACGATATCTAAAACGCCCATTTTATCCTCCAAATTTTATTTGTATTCTATCTTTGCTTTTTGGCGTAGAGCTTCACTTTTTTGTCTAACAGCAGCTTGGAATTTCTCCATTTTTACAGCTTGCTCGATCTCTGGTTTTGCTTGTTCAAAGCTTACAGTACCAGCAGCTTTGCCATCTTCTTTTAAGATAACGTGGTAGCCAAACTGAGTTTTAACTGGCTTAGTTGAAACTGTGCCATTAGCCATTGAAAATGCTGCGTCTGCAAAAGGTTTTACCATTTGGCTTTGACCAAACCAGCCAAGCTCGCCACCGTGTGCTGCTGAGCCTTTGTCGATTGATTTTTGGCTTGCTAGCTCTGCAAATTTCTTAGTTAGCGCCTCGCCTTTTAAATTTTTAAGTTGAGCGATGATATCGTTTGCTGTTTTTTCATCTTCAACTAAGATGTGTCTTGCTCTTGCTTGAGCTGGTTGGTTCATGCTAGCTTTGTTTTTGTTATAAAAATCTCTTAAATCGCTATCGCTTACTTTTATACCGTCAAATAGTTTTCTCATATAAAGCTCAACTGCGATGCCCTCTTGTGCAGCTTTTACAGCCTTGATGTAATCAACATCTTTTTCAATGCCTGTTGCTTTTGCATCTTTTAAAAGAAGTTTTCTGTTGATTAGATCGTCGATTATACGTTTTTTCTCATTTGGTTGAAGCTTGCTAGCGTCAAATCCTGGCATAGCTGCTGATAAAAGTGCTGAGATATCGCTATCGTTTATAGCATCGCCATCAACTGTTGCAACTACTGCTGCGTTTAGAGTGACAGCTGCAGCTAAACTTAAAACTGCTGGAAACAAAAATTTTTTCATATAAATCCTTTAAAAAATTGATTTTATGGGCAAGATTATATCAAATAATGCGGTAACTTTTCGTTTAACTTGTAATTTTAGGTAAAATAGCCAGATGAGAACAAAAAAGATATTTTAGAGATAAAAAAAAGGCTTTTAGAAGAGTTTAAAGACGCAAAAAGCGAGCTTCAGTTTAGAAATTTATATGAGCTACTTGTTTGTGTCATGCTCTCAGCTCAGTGCACCGACAAAAGGGTAAATTTGATCACCCCTGCTCTATTTGAGGCATATAAAGATGTTTTTGAGCTAGCAAGTGCAAATTTAGCCAGCCTAAAACTAATGATAAACTCATGCAGCTTTTTCAACAACAAAGCCATAAATTTGATCAAGATGGCAAACAGCGTGGTTGAGCTTTATGACGGAGAAATTCCACTTGATGAAGAGAAGCTAAAAGCGCTTGCTGGAGTTGGGCAAAAGACCGCTCACGTCGTGCTTTTAGAGGCTACAAACGCAAATGTAATGGCTGTTGATACGCATGTTTTTAGAGTATCACATAGACTTGGTTTAAGCAGTGCAAAGACGCCAGAAGCGACTGAAGAGGATCTAAGTCTTGCCTTTAAAACCTACCTTGGCAAGCTTCATCAAGGCATGGTTCTTTTTGGGCGCTACACCTGCAAGGCTAAAAAGCCACTCTGTCATGAGTGCATACTAAGCGATCTTTGTAAGAGCAAGGATAAGGTGATATAGATAAAATTTGCTAGAAATTTCTAGCAAATTTTAGTTTTTTATGAGTTATATTTTTTAACGATACCGCGAACAACTTTTTCTATAAAAAGTGCAGAGGCCACTTCGCAGTGCTCTCTAGTAGAGTGAGGTGAGTAGATGTTTGGTCCAATAGAACATGCACTAAGACCTGCTTTTTCTCCAAAAGTACTCCACATTCAAGTCCAGCATGCACGGCTGTTATCCTAGCTTCTGGCTTATAAATTTTAAGCTCTTCTAAGATGTCATTTGCAAATTTATCATTAACTGGCTTCCAAGCTGGGTTTCTGTCTTTTGAAATGACGTTAAAACCGACCGCCTTTGCAAGCTCAGAAATTTCAAATTCCATCCTATTTAGGCCGTCTTTGCTCATTGACCTTGCGAAAAACTCCACTTCAAGCGTGCCGTCATCTTTGATCTTTGCCAAAGAGAGGTTTACGCTATCTTGCGGTATGCCTAGCTCGCAGTTGTAGGCTCTTACGCCTTGTGAAAATGAGTTGATTAAAGCTAAAATTTTCTCGCCATTTTCTAAAATTTCATCTCCCACGCCAAGCTTTTTTACGCTTAAATTTTCACATTCGCTCTTTAGCTCTTTATCACTTAACACAAGCGCAGTTGCGCTACTTGGGATAGAGTTGCTTCGCTCGCCACCTTCAAATTTAACAAGCTTGCAGCCATTTTTAGTCACAAATGCCGCCAAAACCTTGATCGCATTTGGGATATTTTTATGTATCTCGTTGCCAGAGTGTCCGCCAGGTAGGCCGCTCACTTTTACTTCATAAAGCGTGCTCTCTTTTGTTTTTTTGCTATTAAGCGAGGTAGTGGCAAACAAATTTATGCCACCAGCGCAGCCGATAGTGACACGGTCGTCCTCTTCGCTGTCTAAATTTAAAAGCTTATCGGCTTTTAAATCGCCGCTAAAACCAGCAGCTCCGACCATGCCGACCTCTTCGTTGTTTGTAAAGAGGCACTCAATGTCATCAAATTCGCTTATCATCTGCATCATTATAGCCACGCCTATGCCGTTATCTGCGCCTAAAGACGAGTTTTTAGCTCTCATATAGCCATCATCGCCATAAACTATCTCGATCTTTGGTGCATCGCCCATGCAGACCATATCGTAGTGGCTCTGCAAGCAAATTTTGGCTTGCCTTTAAATGCATGAACGTTGCCAAAGCTATCAACCACGACTTCACAGCCCTTGTCTTTTGCAAAATCAGCTAAAAAATCACGCATCTTGTCAGTATCGTAACTGCAGTGCGGTATCGTCGCAAGTGTCTCAAATTTCGTTAGAACTTCGCTCTTTGACATATTTACCTCCTTTAAATTTATTTTATCTCGCCCTTATAGCCAGTCGCATCAACCGCCTTTAAAAGCTCTTTTTCATCGACCTTGTCATCTGCTATAACGACAGCTTTTCGCTCTTTTAGCGATACGTCTGCCTTTTTGACGCCCTCAACGCTAAGTGCGGCCTTTCTTACTATCGCCGTGCAAAGAGGACAGTGCATGCTAGGCACTGAAATTTCTATCGTTTTCTCAGCGTAGCAACTAAGTACAAGAAGGACTAAAACTAAAATTTTACGCATAAATTTCTCCTAAAAGCTCCGGATATGTAAGGAGTAAAAGCAAAATCACTCCAAAAAGTATATATATAAGTATCCATTTTTTCTTTTTATAGCTTAGGTTGCAGCTTTTTGGCTTGTAAAACAGAGCGATACCTGAGATCGCAAAGCAAATAACCGCCACGACGCTTAAAGGGACGCGGTACTGGTATAAATTTTGTGTCCAAGATAGAAATGAAAAAGAAGTGCCAAAAAGCAAAAAAAGAAGTGCCGGTAAGCAGCACAAGGTAGCGCCGATAGCACTACCTATGGATGTTAGTATCAGCCAAAAGGCTCTCATTTTAGCTCTGTTGATACGTAGTCGTAGCTAAATTCTTTTGGCGAATAGTAGTTTTGCGTGTTGCCATCAACCTCAGCGTATGGATAGCCAAAGTTATTTAGCGGTGTTTGCTCTGGAGTTGGCTTTAAGATAAAGTCACGTCCGTAGTTAAAGCCTATCCAGCACATCTCCCAGTTGCCAAAGCAATAGTCCCTAACAGCTACGATCTTAGCGTCGTCGTTTGTTAATTTCTCGCCCAGCCTTACCTTTGTAACATCAGCTGGATCAACCGGTATCCAACCATAGCCTTTTAAGTAAAACTCAGCCCTGCAGTGCTGTCCGCCTGAAATTTTAGCCACGCCATCTTTTGCACTACCCATTTGATCTGAAAATCTAGACTGACCAACTCTAATGCCAAAAATTTCTCTTGCTGGGATGCCAACTGATCTGCAAAGTCCCACAAAAACTGAGTTTATGTCGGTGCATTTGCCAACTAGCTTGCCACTTTCAAGTATAGCTTTAACATCGCCTGTACCACATCCAATGACGCTGTTATCACGCTGCATAGTGTTTGCAACCCACGTATAAATAGCCTTTGCACGCTCCAAATCGCCCTTTAAATTTCCAACGATTTCAAGCGCTTTTGCCCTTACGACGCCATCTGTTGGGATGTGTGAAGTTGGTTTTAAAAACTCCAAAACAGCAGGATCGACCTTCTCATTTGGATCGAAATTTACCTTGCTAAAGTCGGTATTGCGCTCTGTTGTTTGGATCTTAAACTGGATATTTAAAATAGGTCTTTGCTCATTTTCTTCAAATTCACCATACATTGTTGGTATTAGCGTGTCTGAGATATAGACGTTTTTAGCGGTTGTGTTTATGACGTAGTCTTGGGTTAGTTGCTGATAAGTGGTGCTTAGTGGAAGGGGCAACCAAATTCTTGAACTTTTGCCCTTTTCAAGCAGCTGGTGTTTGAAATTTACGTTGAAATTTCTAACCACTGGGTTTGCTGGCTCGTCGCTAGCTAGAGTGACACTTGGAAGCAGACTTGCTGCACCTAAAAAACTACTGAATTTAAAAAAATCTCTTCTTTGCATAAAATGCCTTTTTGCTTAATCTTAGCCAAACTTGGCTCTAAAACTGCCTGCTATTCTAGCATAAAATTTTTATTTATGATAAAATCCGCCACATGAAAAAGATTATATTTTTAGGCTTTATAGCGCTATTTTGCAATGGTTGTCTTTATATGAATGAGCGTGGAGTTTCGACGCAATATTATAATGATTGTAAAGAGTATTATGACGCGACTGGCACCTACCAAAAAGAGTGTCCGCACAACATCGTCGACTGGAAATAGCGTGGATCTTAGCAAATTTAACGAGCAGCAAAAGCAAATTTATAATAGGATAGAAAATTTAGCAAATTTTGATTGCGAATTTAGCCTTAGTGAGAGCGTAAATGTCAAATTTTAAAGAGCTGGGCGCTGCGAGCAAAGATGAGATTTACAACCTCGCCCTTAGCCTAAAGCCTTGGCGAAAAGGGCCATTTGAAATTGATGATATATATATAGATAGCGAGTGGCAAAGTTTTATTAAATTTAATATCCTAGCCCCGCATCTAAATTTAGCTGGCAAGTGCGTGGCTGATGTAGGGTGTAACAATGGATATTATATGTTTAAGATGCTTGAATACGGCCCAAAAAGCATAACTGGCTTTGATCCTAGCGTGCATACATATTTGCAGTTTGCTTTTTTAAATGAAATTTATCCGCTCAAATATCGCTTACGAGCTTCTTGGAGTAGAGAGCTTGCCAGAATACGCAGCGAAATTTGACACCATTTTTTGCCTTGGCGTAATATATCACAGAAGCGATCCTATAAAGATGCTAAAAGAGCTAAAAACCGCGCTAAATCCTGGCGGCGAGCTATTTTTAGATACGATGTATATAGATATAGATGGCGACTTTGCCCTAAGCCCAAAGGATAGATACTCAAAAATTCCAAATATCTACTTTGTGCCAACGCTTAGCACGCTTCAAAACTGGTGCGAGAGAGCTAAATTTAAGGATTTTAGCTTGCTTGATACAAAGGCGACTGATCTAAATGAGCAGCGAAAAACGCAGTGGATAGATGGCGAGAGTCTTGGAAATTTCTTAGACCCAGCCGATAATACAAAGACCATCGAGGGCTACCCAGCTCCAAAAAGAGCCTACGTGAGAGTTAAAATTTAAGGATAAATATGGCAGATGAAAATATTTTTGAAGCAAAAGATGAATCGCAAATAATCCTCCCAGAGGACGAAAACCCGCTAAGAAACGAGATAAAAACAGCTCCTTTAACAAAGCTAAATTTTAGTGGAACGGCATTTTTACTTGAGAAAAATCACGCAAAAACTAGATTTTTTACCACGGCTGACATGGTAAGTGACGCTGAGGGGCTCATACATAGCGGCTTTGTCTTCATGGGGCAAACTACGCAGCGCTTTTAGCTATAAATGAAGAATTTTGCGTTAGCATCGGTGCTAGGATAAATTTCTTTGGACCGCTAAAGCTTGGCGATGTGGTCGAATTTGACGCACAAGCAAGGTTTGAAGAGAGCAGAAAAAGAGAGGTAAAAGTGATAGGCTACGTAAAAGAGATCAAGATATTTGAGGGCGTCTTTCAGCTAGTCACACTCGAAGAGCATATCTTTGTCACTCAGCAAAAAAATATCCAAAAAGAAGCCGCTATAAGACAAAAGAAAGAGCGTGAAGAGGCGCAGGCCAAAAACAACGGCTAAATTTAACTGATGAGATACAAATTTCTCATCTTTTAACTTCAAATAAACTCAAATTTTTAAAGACAAATCTTATCTCATTATCTTATTTTGGTAAACAATCGGTAATAATTTTTGAATTTTTTAACAAAATTTAAGCTATAAAATTAATTTTCTATGATAATATCCTTTCAAAACATTTTTATCAAAAGGAGATTTAGATGAAACTTACAAAAGTTAGCTTAGCTGCTTTGGTTGCTTTAGGTGCATTTTCAAGCGTTGCAAGTGCAACTCCACTTGAAGAAGCTATAAAAAACGTAGATCTTTCAGGATTTGCAAGATATCGTTATACAAATGATTTTATAAAAATTTCAAACCAAAATAGTACAGTAAAAAATAGTGGTGCTGGACACGTATTTAGAATGCAAACAGCATTTAAAGCTGCGATCGACGACAATTTCTTTGGTGTTTTAAATTTAAGATATGAAGCAAAAGACAACTCTGGTGATGGTGTTACAGCTGGTACTGATAAAACAAACACAACCGGATCATTTGGCGTATACGAGATGTATCTAGGCTACAAAGTAGGCAACACTACTGTTACAGCTGGTAAACAAACACTAGGCACTTTCTTCGATGATAAAGACGTAGCTGGCACAGGTCTAAAAGTAGTAAATACTGATGTACCTGGTCTTACTTTAACAGCAGCAGCTTATGATGCATTACAAACTGATGGTCCAGAACTAGATGGTCCATTACTAAGCACAATGGCAAGCGGTTTTAGCGATGCTCCAGGTAACCTTTATTATTTAGGTGCAGCTGGCAACTATGATCCAGTATCATTTAAAGCTGCAATTGCAAATCTTCAAGAGATAGCTACACTTTACGGTGCTGATGCTGGTGTAAGCTTTAATGTAACTGATGATGTAAATCTAAACTTAAAAGGTCAATTTGTTCATAATGACTCAGATCACAAAGATGTAGCTGATGCAAATTTCTGGGCAGTTCAAGCTGGCACAAAACTGTTTGGTGCTAAACTTAACGCTGGTTATTTAGATTTTGACGCTAAAAACAAAGACAATAATAAAATTTCATTTGCAACACTTGATGCAAATGGCGAACTTATCAACCCAGCAAAAATCCTAAATGGTGTAATGAGTGGTGGCAAGCAATACTACAATAACATCAAAGGAAACAACGACTACTGGTTTGTTAAAGCTGGATATGATATAGATAAATTTGGCTTTGGTGCTGGATATACTCAAGGTAAAGGCTATAGCTGGGCTCTTAGTAAAGAGAGAGCAAAAAGAAACGAATGGTCTCTTGATGCTAGCTACAAATACAGCAAAAAACTTACATTCCTTTCTTGGTATGCAGCTGCTAAAGACAAAAAAGATGGCGAAAGCTACAAACAAAATCGTATCAGATTTGAAGCAAAATATAGCTTCTAAAAACATTTATCCGAGCGAGCTTTCGCTCGGATCTTCTCAACTTCTCAATACTTAATCAAAATCAGCAAATATAACTAATGAAATTTATATAATGCCAAACAAAAAAGGCAAAAAATGTATCTTTTTTCTCTCATTACGCATTTAGTTTGTGCCATTATCTTTATAGGATATGTATTTTTTGATGTTTGCATATATCCATTTGCCAAAAAAACAATAAATCCACAAACCCTTGAAGCTGTCAAAAAAGCCTACACAAAAGGCAGTGCAAAGGTTTTTGGCACGGCATTTTTGCTACTTTTGATAAGTGGGGCATATATGGCAAAGGACTATCTTGGGGGCGAGCATGGCTGGTGGCAAAGCAACTTTCAAAAGCTCTTACTAGCAAAGATCGCTGTCTTACTTCTAATGTGTCTTATCACATTCATATCGGTTTTTTATGTCACTATCTTAAAAAAGCCAGATCCATTTGGTAAATTTTCACACCCCATAGCCCTTGTACTTTGTCTGATAATGGTCGTTTTAGCAAAACTTATGTGGTGGCTTTAGCAAAACTTGGCCGTAAATTTAAAGCACAAATTTACAACCAAGCCCAAATAAATTTAGTCTATGCTTTTTAGCTTATCCTTATTTAGCCCCTCTTCTATGCGCTTGATCTCCTCGCTTCCATCTCTTACGACGCTTTTGTCGTATTTTAGATACTCATCTATCTTTTTTGGATACTCGACATGAGTTAGGATAAATTTAAAGACATTTAGCCTGGCCTCTTTTTATTATCACTTGAGACGATCACCCACGGCGAGATGCTGTTGTGAGAGGCAAGTAGCATCGAGTATTTGGCGATGGAGTACTGATCCCAAAGCTCTTGCGCTTTTTGATCTACTGGAGAAATTTTAAACTGCTTTAACGGGTCATTTAGACGCTCTTTGAAGCGCTTTTTTTGCTCCTCTTTTGTGATAGAGAGGTAAATTTTAAAGAAAATGATGCCTGAGTTTATGATCATCTCTTCAAATTTTGGCACTTCGCGCAAGAACTCTTTATGCTCAGCCTGCGTGCAAAAGCCCATCACAGGCTCGACACCAGCTCTGTTATACCAGCTCCTATCAAAGATCACGATCTCGCCAGCGCTTGGCAGATGTGTCACATATCTTTGAAAGTACCACTGCGTCTTCTCGACGTCACTTGGCTTTGTAAGCGCTACGATACGGCAACCGCGTGGATTTAGGTGCTCAGTTAGGCGCTTTATCGTGCCGCCCTTGCCAGCCGCGTCTCGCCCCTCCATTAGCATAAGCACCCTAAGCCCCTTGTCTTTGACATGATTTTGGAATTTTAAAAGTTCTATCTGAAGCAGCCTTAGCTCTTCTTCGTAGCCTAGCTTATCACTCTTTTGGTGCTTTTTATCTTTTGACATCATCGCTCCTTTTAAAAATTTCACGCTTTTTCACGATTTTACTATAAAATAGAATAAATTTAGAATTTAGACTAAAATCATCTCTTTTAATTTAGCAAGGATTGGCATGTTTTTTAAATTAATTTTTTCTCTCATTTTGTTTGCAAGCTCGCTTTTTGCCGAGGTTTTAGACGTTAGTAAGGCGTTTATTTTAAGCCCAAGTATTGATGAACAAGGTATTGAGATCAAGTTTAAATTTGGTGAAAATATCTATCTTTATAAAGATAGTTTTGAGGTTAAACTTGGCGAAGAGAAGATAAATTCTTTGCTAAATATGCCAAAGAGCGAAAACACCGGCGAATATGAAATTTACCCAAAAGATTTTTCGCTGTTTATCCCGCTAAATTTAGTAAAAGAGCATCTTAAAAATGGTAGTGCTAGGCTAAATTTAAGCTATCAAGGTTGTGCTAAAAATGGCATCTGTTACCGCCCGCAAACTGAAAATTTATGACATATTTGAGAAATTTGGCAAATTTAGTATCATAGCCTTTGAAAAAGAGCAAAAAGACGAAGCAAATCCTGAATTTACCGAGCTTTCAGAAGATCAAAGCATCGCAAACGAGCTAAGTAGCAAAAACTTTTTCATCTCGCTTGCGACATTTTTTGGCTACGGCCTTTTGCTCTCGCTCACACCTTGCGTCTTTCCGATGATACCGATCCTATCAAGCATCATCGTCTCAAAGGGCGGCAGCCTAAATGCCAAAAAAGGCTTCTTGCTCTCACTAGTCTATGTCGTTGCAATGAGCCTTGCCTACGCGCTTGCTGGCGTTGGGGCAAGTCTGCTTGGCTTTGGCATCGCAGGGGCACTCCAAAACATCTACGTGCTCGGCGCATTTGCGGCCATTTTTGTCATCTTAAGCTTTAGTATGTTTGGCTTTTACGACATCAAACTACCGTCAAAATTTGAAAACCTAATCAGCAAAAAGTCACAAAACAGCTCAGGCCTCGTCGGCGTTTTCATCATGGGCTTTGCCTCAGCGCTCATCGTCTCGCCTTGCGTGGCAGCACCGCTAGCAGGCGCACTTCTTTACATCGCGCAAAGCGGAGACGCCATTTATGGGGGCATCATGCTCTTTGTCATGGGGCTAGGCATGGGCGCGCCGCTTCTTGTGATAGGGCTAAGCTCAGGCAAGCTCCTGCCAAGACCTGGCGGTTGGATGGACGAGGTCAAAAAATTCTTTGGATTTTTGATGCTCATCATGGCCGTTTGGATCCTCTCGCGCGTGCTTGGAGCGTTTTTGAGCTACTAGGTTACGGCATCATAGGCGTCTTTGCAGCCATTTACCTTGGGGCGTTTGAGGCAGCAAATAGCGGCTGGGCTAAATTTAAAAAAGCACTTTGCGTGCTAGCTTTTATCTACTCGCTCATGCTAATAATCGGCGCATTTTTAGGCTCAAAAGACGCATTTTCGCCACTTTCTGGGCTAAATTTCAGCCAAAAACGAGAGCGAGCTAAATTTCAAACAAGCTAGAAATTTAAACGAGCTAAATGAGATGATAAAAAACTCAAGCAAGCCAGTACTTGTGGATTTTTATGCCGACTGGTGCGCGAGCTGTAAAGAGATAGAGCACATCACTTTTAAAGACGCCGGCGTGAAAAATGCTTTGGCAAATTTTACGCTTATTCGTATCGACGTGACAAGTGGTGGGGCGCAAAATGATGAGATGTTAAGAAATTTTGGACTCATCGATCCGCCTGCACTCCTGCTTTTTAAAGACGGCGAAGAGCAAAAAGCACTTAGAACGATCGGCTTTATAAATGCTAAAATTTCCTAGCAAAGCTTGAGAAAATTTAGATATTAATAGCAAATTTGGCTGAAATTTGTAAATTTATCAGCCAAATTTTAGGCTTTGCAGAGCTTGCAACTAGCTAGAAATATAGCAAATAAGTAAAATCAGCTATCAAATTTATATCCTGTGGCGACGTAAGTAAAATCACAAAAGCAAAATTTACAGTCATCTTAAATTTATCAAATTTTAAAAATATCAGCGAATTTGGTTTGGTTCTAGGATAGTAAAACAACCGAAAATTTAATCAAATTTCACTCATCTCACGCACAAACAAGACCATAAGCCAAAGATAAAAACCTCGCTCAAGCGATTATCTTAAATTTATCAAATTTTAAAATATGCCAACAAATAAAAATATAAGCCAAATTTAGCTTAGCGCCAAGGTAGCAACGCAACTAAATTTTAATCAATTTTTTGCCAAACCACGCTAGGACAAGAACACAATGTAAAAACAAAACTCAGTAAAATTTGCGGTTGTCTTAGTTTTAAAACATCTCAGCAAATAGACAAAATTATTCAAATAAATTAAAAATATGAAGTTTGCAGGTAAATTTAACCAACAACACAGCTAGAACTTAATTAAAAACCATGTGCAAGCGAGCAAGACCGCAAAATCAAAGGCAAAAAATCAGCCAAACCATTACCCAAATTTATAAAATTTATATTTTGCTCTGCCGTGGCAAAGACGCCAAAGCAGAGCAAATTTAAGCTCATTTGCCAAATTTAGCTAGCGCTCTTTGGTAGTCCTCTTCGCTATCGATGCCAATACTTTGACTTTCAACCTCTAGCATTGCTATCTTTTTGCCATTTTCTAGGGCGCGCAGCTGCTCGAGTTTTTCTGTGTTTTCAAGGCTTGAAGGCATGAGGCCACAAAACTCTTTTAGGCTTTTTACGCTGTATCCGTAGATGCCAAGATGCGCCTTGTAGCTTTTGCACTCGCTTCTGTTAAATGGTATCCTTGATCTTGAAAAATAAAGCGCGTAGCCCTCAAAATCAGTCACCACTTTGACTAAATTTTTATCATCCGCAAACTCATCATCCATCTTTTTGTAGCAAGAAAACATAAAGGCATTTTGCCTATTTTGCTCGCAAAAAGCCCTAAATTTAGCGATATTTTCAGGCTCGATAAATGGCTCATCGGCCTGAACATTTATGATGATCTCGCTCTCGCTTAGGCCCAAAATTTGCGCCGCTTCATTTATCCTGTCGGTGCCACTTTGATGATCTTTGCTAGTTAGCACAGCTTTTATGCCGTGAGCCTTGGCGATATCAAGCACGCTTAGCTCATCCACCGCAACCGCCACATCGTCCACGCTGCTTACTCTAAGAGCAGTCGCCACAAACATCGGCACGCCGTTTATCTCTTTTAAAATTTTATTACTAAACCTTGTTGAGGCAAGGCGGGCTGGGATGATTATCATCGCTCGATCCATTCTAGGACGCACTTTTCAATCTCGTCCTCTTTTATGATATTTTTATGCAAAATTTTCGCACTAAATAGCGAGTTTATAGAGCTTGGCACGCTGTCATTTAAGATTTTAGCGGTCTTTGCCAGCGCATCTTTTTCATCTTTTGTATCTTTGATCTGGCACGCTTTGATCATGCTTGGCGTAAATTTCACCCAGTGCGCAGTCGATGTGATGACATTTATGCGGCTAGCATCCACCATTTTAAAGCAAGTAGCCGTATGCGGATCGATCGCGTAGCCGTTCTTTGCAAGCTTTGCGATGTATGCCTCGCACTCTTTATCGTCGCACCAGCTAGCCTCAAAGTCCTCTTTTAGCGCTTCAAGCTCTTGCTTGCTAAGCTTATAAAATTTATTTTTGGCTAAGCTTTGCATGAGTTCATTAGCTCTAACGCTTCCAAATTTATCAAACAGCAAGCGCTCGACGTTTGAGCTGATCAATATATCCATTGCTGGGCTTATCGTCTTAACCAGCTTTTTGTCTCTTAGGTCATAAACGCCGGTGGTGAAAAACTGCGTCAATATGTTATTTGCGTTTGAGGCGATCTTGATCTTGCCGATCTTTGCGCCCATTTTTTTAGCGTAGTACGCCCCAAGAGCGTTGCCGAAATTTCCACTTGGCACGATGATGTCAAAGCTCTCATTTGCCTTAAGCGCCTTTTGTTTTAGCAAATTTGCGTAGGCGTAGGCGTGATAGATGATCTGAAAGAGAATTCTGCCAAAATTTACCGAGTTTGCCGCGCTTAGTTTAAGGCGCTTTTTCTTAAGCTCGGCCTTAAATTTATCATTTGCAAGCAGCGTTTTTAGCGCTCTTTGGGCGTCGTCAAAGTCGCCTTTTATGCCAAAAACCTTTAAATTTTCACCCTGCATAGTCTGCATCTGAAGCTTTTGCACCTCGCTCGTGCCGCCATCTGGATAGAGGCAAACGACCTTGATATTTTCATCGTTTGCAAAGGTTTGAAGTGTCGCAGGGCCTGTGTCACCGCTAGTTGCGCACATGATAAGGTATCTTTCGCCCCTCTCTTTTGCTAGCTGGCTAAGCAGCGAGCCAAAAGGCTGAAGCGCCATATCCTTAAACGCCCTTGTTGGGCCGTGATAGAGCTCGTTTACGTATAAATTTTTATCTATTTTTTTAAAAATGACTGGGTGCTTTGGATCATCAAAGCTTGCATATCTTTTGACCGCCTTTTTGAAAAAAGCCTCAGATACATCAAATTTAAATAGAGAGATGATATGAAGTGCGAGCTTTTCGTAGCTTAGGCTTGAGAGCTCTTGCCACTTTGCCCTTGCTATCTTTGGTAGCTTCTTTGGTGCGTAAAGTCCGCCGTGAGTGGAGCTTGGGCTAAGCATAGCTGTGCTTAAATTTACATTTTTCACCTTTTCATCTTTCACGCTTCTAGTTGGTGTTAGTCTCATTTTTTGCCTTTTTTGGTTGATTTTTTTATCCAATTTTCATATTTTTTAAAAACCTCTTTTGACTTAAGTGCCAAAATTTCTGGGGTTTCATAGCTGTGGTGCTTTCTTATAAATTTAGCTACTTTTTTAAATTTCTCGTCCGTTTTTATGAGTAAAATTTGCTCTTTTTCATCACAAAGCTTCTCTTGCCAAAGATAAATACTCTTTGCGCTAAAGCTACTCACACAAGCTACAAGTCCCTTTTTCACGAGCTTTTTGCTTAGTTTTTTTGCCTCTTTTTTCTTTGCGACTGAGGTGATTAAAATTCTCATTTTGATCTAATTTTTCCTTTTAAAAAGTGGCTCATTATAACAAAATGGGCTTAAATTTGCTTCGCCAAAACCTTTTTAAACTCCTCGCTTAGCGTAACTTCAAGCGTGATAAGCGATACTCTTAGCCCAAAATCCTTTACCTTTACATAATCCTTTTGCGTCATCAAAAGCGAGGTGGCGCCATAGGTTTGTAAAATTTCACTTAGCTCTTCTTTTGAAAAGTCGTAGTGGTCAGGGAAAAATATCTGCCCCACGCACTCGCCAAAAATGCTTCAAGGCGCGCTGGGTTTGCTATGGCGGTAACTAGCACCATTTTTTCGCTTTTATTTAAAATTTCGCTCTTTCTAAAGTGAGTTTGCCCCTCGCACGCTATAAAATTGCCAAATTTATAAAAGCTAAACGGATATCTATAAGCCCCGCTTGGCAGGCAAAGCCTTAGCTTTGGCTCTGGGTTTGGACGCACCAAGATGTCAAATTTAGCTATGTCAAATTTTAGAAAATCCGTCGTCTAACAAGATATACTTTGCGCCATGCTCTTTGGCGTAGTTTATGGCTATTTTTCTATCTTCGCTAACGATCACATTTGCGTTTTTAAGGCTTGTAGCGTATATCATCGCCTCATCGCCACTTGCCGCCACGTCAAGTAAAATTTCGCCATCCCTTGCGACAACTTGCATGCCTTTGCTCTTTCTTTTATAGCCCCTAAGAATGATAAAAGCGCCCTCATAATTTTTAGCGATAGCGACGCAAAGTGGGGTCTTGCCGCTTCCTCCAAGGGTTAAGTTTCCAACGCTAATTATCTTTATGCCTAGATCTTTTTTTGTGCGCTAAATTTCTTGCAAACAACGACTAGAGCGTAGATAAGACTTAGTGGTAAAAGTAAAAAAGCTAGTAAAATTTGAAAGAAATTTGGGCGAAAGAAGTAGTCATTCGCCCAAGAGTGTAAAAGGATGTTAAATTTCTTAAACACGAGATTTAGAAATTTCTTTTACCGTGTTGCAGATGTATTGCACCTCTTCATCGCTCAAACTATGATATATAGGTAGCGACAAGACTTGTTGATACGTTTTTAGAGCATTTGGGAAGTCATTTACTTTAAGCGAATATTTATTTTTATAATAGCTTAGCAAATGTATCGGTATGTAGTGCAGCGAAGTGTGAATTCCACGCTCCAAAAGCTCTCTAGCAAAGCTGTCGCGATTTTTATTTATCTTGATGATGTACTGAGTGTAGATGTGCTCGCGTTTTTTGACTGGAGTTGTGATGTTGTGACACTCTTTAAGCTCTTTATCGGTAAATTTCAGCGATCTTTTTTCTACGTTTTATAAGCTCGTCTGTCTTTTCAAGCTGAGCGATAGAAAATGCCGCATTTATCGAGTTTATGTCGTATTTTAAACCGATATCAACAACGTCGTAGATGTAGCTTAAACTACCAAATTTCATCTATACCATTTACAAGGGCGTAGTTACGAAGTAGTTTTGCTTTTTTATAGACCTCTTCGTCATTTGTCGTGAAAAATCCAACTGTTGAGATAGGGTTTTGCACGCGTGAGTTTGTCTGAAAGCATGACAAAAACGAGTCTGAACCAACCTTTTTGCCATTATATGTTAGTCCTATGCCTCGGTTTGCATCATCTAAAACGACGATGCCGTATTTTTCACAGATAGCCTTTATCTCATCAAGCCTAGCGCTTTGTCCAGCAATGTGTGAGATAAAAGCACATTTTAGTTTTTTGTGATTTTGCTCTTTTAGCACCTTTTCAATGGCTTCTGGGCTGATGTTAAAGTCCTCTTCGTCAATATCAACAAAGATAGGCTCAGCATCAAAATGTCTAACTGCTTGAGCCACGCTAGGGAAGGCATTTACCGAGCAGATGACCTTATCGCCACGCTTTGTATCCATCGCACTTAATGCTAGATGATGCGCTGCTGCGATGTTATTTGTAGTGACAACAAATTTAGCACCAAAGTACTCTTTTAGCTTTTCTTCAAATTTAGCAACCGTATCGGTGGTATTTTCAGAATGCAAAGCCTCTTCAATAAGCTCACTCTCACGCTCAGTGATAGTTGGTTTGTAAAACGGAATTTCTCTCATCTTTAATCCTTTAAATTTTCACTATCAACGGCATTTGTCGTTTAAACCTGTTTGACACAACTCTATTTTCTATATCCAAGACCGCTTTTGATCCAAACTTTTTGATGGCTTGCTCCTTGTTATTTTCTAAATTTTGTAAAATCTCGTCGATCACAGCATAGCTGTAACCTATGTCGCCCTCGTCACTTTGCCCATCCCAAAGATCGGCTGAAGGTGCTTTTTTGATAAAATTTTCATCAACACCAAGATGTTTTGCAAATTCAAAAATTTCACTCTTATAAAGCTCTCCGATAGGATTTATCGCGCATGCCAAATCCCCAAATATCGTGCCATAGCCAAGCATAAGCTCACTTTTGTTGCTTGTACCGATGACTAGAGCGTTTATACTAGATGAATAATCATAAAGCAAGCTCATTCTAACTCTAGCTGCTAAATTCCCTTTTCTTAAATTGCTTAAATTTACATCTATCGTTTCGTAAAAAGCATTTAAAATGCCCTCTATGGATAAAACCTTGTATTTTATGTTTAATTTTTCACATAAATTTAGGGCATCGTCAATATTTTCTTTGTTTGATGATGCTGTTGGCATGATAAGTGCGTGAGTTTCATCTGGCTTTGCTCTCGCACAAAGCGTCGCAACCACAGCAGAATCAATACCGCCGCTTACGCCTAATAGTAGTTTTTTACCTTTAGTTTTATCTTTTAAGCTAAAAACTAAGGTTTCTTCTATTTTTTGATACCCCTTCATTGTCCCTTTGCCTAAATTTGCTTCCTTTTGAAAAGATTATACTAAGTAAATTTAAAATTTTTCTTTAAGTTTAAGTAAAAAGATGTAAATATTTAAGAAATAATAAATTTAAGGTAAGAAATGAGAGTAATGCATAAAAGTTTTGGCGATTTTGGGACAAATTGCTACATCGTTACCAAAAATGGCTCAAGTTTAGTGATAGATCCAGGCGATGGGGCAAAAGAGTGGGTTTTGCAAAATGCACAAAATTTAAAGGCGATACTTTGCACTCATGGGCATTTTGACCATATTTACGACGTGAGCGAGCTAAAAAATGAGCTAAAAATCCCAGTTTATATCAATAAATTTGATGCTTTTATGTGTGAGAGTGACATTTTTGGCTATATGAAAAACACATTTGTGCCAGATGTTTTGGCTCAAGGCGATGAGAGCTTTGTAGTGGGTGACTTTTCTTTTAAATTTCACCATTTCCCAGGGCATACACCAGGTTGCTCGATGATAGAGATAGATGACGCGATGTTTAGTGGAGATTTTTTATTTAAAGGTAGCATCGGACGCTGGGACTTTCCATTTTCAGATAAAAATGAGATGCTAGAAAGCTTAGAAAAATGCAAAAATTTAAAGGGCAACTTCGCACTTTATCCAGGACACGGCGAAAGTAGCACGCTAAAAGCCGAGCAACAAGAGCTTGATAGATGGGTGGATATCGTTAAAAGGTCTTGATTTTGGGGCACGGCTAAATTTTTGCATTTTAGAAATTTATACTTTTAAATGATTTTGCAAAATGAGTGTATATTTATAAGTATTTAGAAGTATTTAGAAGTTTAAATTTATGAGTTAAATTTAAAGAGCAAGGCTGATTGCCCTGCTCTCTTTGTCTTACTCGACTTCAGCGTCTATAACGTCGTCGTCTTTTTTGTTATTTCCGCCGTTTGCACCAGCGTTTTCATCTTTTTTATACATAGCTTCTGCTAGTTTGTGACTAGCTTTGCTTAGAGCTTCTACTTTCGCATCGATTTGCTCTTTTGAAGAGTTTTCATCTTTTAGAACCTCTTTTAGATCATTTAGCGCAGCTTCGATGTTGCTTCTATCATCAGCTGGGACTTTTTCGCCAAGCTCGCTCATGCTCTTTTCAGTTTGATGAACTAGTGCGTCTGCTTGGTTTCTAGCCTCAACTGCATCTTTGCGTTTTTTATCCTCTTCTTTGTGAAGCTCAGCATCTTTTACCATGCTATTTATCTCATCTTCGCTAAGACCGCTTGATCCTGAGATAGTGATGTTTTGGGCTTTGCCAGTCGCTTTATCTTTTGCTGAAACGGTTAAAATTCCGTTTGCGTCGATGTCAAATTCAACTTCGATTTGAGGCACACCTCTTGGAGCTGCTGGGATGCCCTCTAAGTTGAAGTTACCAAGTGATTTATTATCCCTTGCAAACTCACGTTCACCTTGCAAAACCATGATAGTAACGGCACTTTGGTTATCTTCAGCAGTTGAGAAGACTTGGCTTTTCTTAGTTGGTATAGTTGTACCTTTTTCGATGATCTTAGTCATCACGCCGCCAAGTGTCTCGATACCAAGGCTAAGTGGAGTAACGTCAAGAAGTAGAACATCTTTAACATCGCCTTTTATAACCGCACCTTGGATCGCAGCACCGATAGCTACGACTTCATCTGGGTTCACGCTCTTATTTAGCTCTTTGCCAAATGCCTTTTTAACCTCTTCTTGAACAAGTGGCACACGAGTTGAACCACCGACCATTACGACCTCTTTGATGTCACTCTTGCTTAGGCCTGCATCTTTTATGACTTCATTTATCTTAGTGATAGTCTCGCCCACAAGTGAGTCGATCATGCCTTCGAAATTTAGCGCGAGTTAGCTTTTTGACAAGGTGTTTTGGGCCAGTCGCATCAGCTGTGATAAATGGTAAATTTCTCTCAGTCTCTTGAGCTGAGCTTAGCTCTTTTTAGCATTTTCAGCTGCTTCTTTCAAGCGTTGAAGTGCCATGATATCGCCTTTTAGATCGATACCAGTTTCGTTTTTAAACTCACTTACCAACCAATCGATGATCTTGTTATCAAAGTCATCGCCACCCAAGAATGCGTTACCGCCAGTTGCCAAAACTTCAACGATATTATCGCCAGTTTCAAGCACTGTAACGTCAAATGTACCACCACCTAGGTCATAAACTAAAATTTTCTCAGCCTCTTTTTATCAAGACCATAAGCAAGCGCCGCAGCTGTTGGCTCGTTGATGATACGAAGCACGTTTAGTCCTGCGATCGTTCCAGCCTCTTTTGTAGCCTTTCTTTGGCTATCGTTAAAGTATGCAGGTACAGTGATAACCGCGTCTGTTACGCTCTCGCCAAGATATGCTTCAGCGTCTTCTTTTAGCTTGATAAGAATTTTTGCTGAAATTTCTTGCGGAGTATAGACCTTACCAGCGATCTCAACCGCGCAAGCGCCATTTCTATCTACGACGTGATATGGCAAGCGAGCCTTTGCCTCTTCAGCATTTTTTTCATTACTCATCAAACCCATGATACGTTTGATAGAATATATCGTTTTTTCAGGGTTTGTAACTGCTTGACGTTTTGCGACGTCACCTACTAAATTTCACCTTTGTCTGTAAAAGCAACAACAGATGGAGTTGTGTTTTACCCTCTTTATTTGGGATAACCTTGCTCTCGCCGCGCTCAAAAACGCTCACACAAGAGTTTGTTGTACCTAAGTCTATACCTATAACTTTTGACATATTTTTCCTTTATTAGATTTATTTTTTAAATTTAGTTTGCCACACTGACCATAGCTGGGCGCAAAACCCTACCATTTATCATATAGCCTTTTTGTAAAGCTTGCACGATCTGACCGCTTTGCTTCTCCTCGCTATCGACCCTTAAAACGGCATTATGCACATTTGGATCAAACTCAGCATCAGTTGCGATCTCGCTCACGCCATGCTTTTCAAAACATTTCTTAAACTGATTTATCGTTATCAAAATGCCCTCTTTGATCTTTTTAGCAAATTCATCATCTTCTGGATCAAAATTTGCAGCGATCTCAAGCGCATCTATGACTGGTAGCAAGTCCCTTGCAAATTTCTCATTTGCATAGCTTGCAACGTCTGCTTTCTCTTTTCATAACGCTTTTTGATATTTTCAAACTCAGCATTTGCTCTGTAATATTTATCAGTGATCTCGCCAAGCTCTTTTTCGAGCTTCTCCACTTTTGAGATATCGCCAAGTGCGTCTAAATTTACGCTATCGCTAGCTGCCTCTTGCATAGGCTCAACCTCAGGTAGATTTTGCTCTTTTACCTCTTCGCTCACGCGGCCTCCTTTATTAGATTTATAAATTTCACATAATCAGTATAAACACTGCCAGCACAGATCATCTGCGCCTCGCTACCAAGGTAGTTTGCTTTAAATTTAAGCCCCATGTAATTTTCGTCAAACATAGGAGAAAATGTAAGCTTTTCGTCCATCTGCAAGCTAAAACTTGGGTCAAAAACCATCTTAAAGCTTCTATCCTTAAACATATCAAAGGCTAAAATTTCATTTTCTTGAAAGTAAATTTTAGTCCTTTTAAGCTCTCTTATCTTGTTTTTTAGTTCGCTTAAGCCAACTTGAGAGCAGATAAGCTCAAGCTTGTCTAAACTAACTCCGATAAGGTTGTTTAAAAATTTATACATCCTAGCGTCAAATTTGATGACGATCTCATCGCCGCTAAAATTTAAAACCAGATATCTATCATTTAAATTTAAAATTTCTAGCAACTCCTTGTCGATCGTGCCAAAAATCATACAATAAAGCTCAAATTCATCACAGAGCATCTTTAAGCTTCTTGGATCATTTATCTCTAAATTTATGTCGCTTTCAGCAAAAATTTCACTCCAATATCTCCTCATCGCAGCGATAGTTGGGATCCTGCCGCCGCTGATGTGAAGCTTTGTGATCTCGCCCTCATCTGAAAGCTTTTTAAAATAAACACGTATCGTCGATGCCGGTATCGCCACGCTCATACGAGAGCCGAGCTCGTTTGAACCAATAGGCGCATTGTCCTGCAAATAGGCTTTAATGATAGAATTTAGTATCAAATCGCGTTTATTTGTTTTGCTCACTTTTAGCACTCTTTCTTTTTAATTGCTAAGCTGATTATACAACTTTAGTTTATCAATGTCAAGTATATAAGTTAAAAAAATTTATTTATATATATTTAGCCTATATAGCTAAACTTTTCTAATGCCTATATTATAAGCTTTGCGTAAAAACAAATAAAATTTAAAGCAAAATAAAAAAAATTAACTTCAACATAAAACCCAAAATTTCTAATTTTATTCAAGAATTTAAAAGTTTTTTATACGTTTTAACGTATATTATAAATAATTTTTAGTATGTTTAATACTTAATATTGATATTTATATACTATTTTACATTATTTATATAATATTTTAGGTATGTTTAATGATAAATAACGTATAATTCTTCAATGATTGAAACAAGTGATATATTTAATTTGCTTCACAATGCAGTTGAGGCGAAAAATATCGGTAAGAAAATTTCACAAGCAAAAATGGCAGAAGATCTTGGCGTGCCTATGAGGACATATCAGGACTGGAGACTTGGAAACTCAAAGCCGCAAGCTGCTGCTGCTGTTTGCAAACTGCTATGTGAGCTTGACGATGATGAAATATTATTTGTTGTCAATAAGATGAGAAAATTGCTAGGAAAATAGATGGAAAATTTAACACAAAAAGAGAGAATCGACCTTGAGAGCGTTTTTGCAGTCATTTGCACTAAAAAAGAGTCAAAATTTTAGTTACTTACAAGGATCTATGCTCGGCTGCAGCTTCAAAATTTCATGTAGTTAAAAATAAGATCAAAAAAGCAAGAGAAAAAAAGCCAAAATTTAGTATTTTTGGCTTGAAATTTAATTATTTTATAAATTTCGTAGCCAAAAATGCCGTCAAATAAATTTCATCCTACCTATTTTATATAGGGTTTTGCTCCGCTTATCTTAACGAGCATCTATCTTAGCTACCAAAATATCTATAAATGGTGGCTCCAGTAGCCAAACGCAAATTTATCAATTTAGTGTCACTACACTATCTTCTCCGCTTCTTTATTGCGTATTCTTTTTACATTTCTTATCTATAAATTTTGGGAGTTTTTTGCAAGGTCAATGAGCAAAGACGGCCTAAATAGGATGGAATTTGAAATTTCTGAGCTTGCAAAGGCGGTCGGTTTTAACGTCATTTCAAAAGACAGAAACCCAGCTTGGAAGCCAGTTAATGATAAATTTGCAAATGACATCTTAGAAGAGCTTAAAATTTATAAGCCAGAAGCTAGGATAACAGCCGTGCATGCTGGACTTGAATGTGGAGTACTTTTGGAGAAAAAGCAGGTCTTAGTGCATGTTCTATTGGACCAAACATCTACTCACCTCACTCTACAAGAGAGCACTGCGAAGTAGCTTCTGCACTTTTTATAGAAAAAGTAGTTCGCGGTATAGTTAAAAAATATAACTCATAAAAAAACTAAAATTTGCTAGAAATTTCTAGCAAATTTTATATCTCAAAGTATCTAAAGCAAATTTGCCGCAAACGCGAGCAAATTTAGACTATTTCCCAAACTCATAAACGATCTTGCCACTTTTTATCGTGGTAGTTGCTGCGCCTTTTAGCTTTTTGCCAAAAAGTGGAGAATTTACCGATTTTGATCGGTTTATCTTTTCATCATAAACATACTCGATCTCAGGGTCTATCACCGCGATGTCAGCTAGCATGCCCTCAGCAAGCCTGCCTTTATCTTTTAAATTTAGCATCTTAGCTGCATTGGTAGATGTTAGCTCCACCATACGCTCTAAGCTTATAACGCCCTCATTTACGAGCTTAAGAGTGAGCGGCACAAGGGTTTGAAGTCCTATGATACCAAATGGTGCCTTGTCAAATTCCACTATCTTTTCGTCTGTATGGTGTGGGGCATGATCGGTGGCGATAACGTCTATAAGACCGCTTTTTAGCGCATCTCTTACCGCTTTTACGTCGCTTATCTCACGAAGTGGCGGCGACATTTTGAAATTTCTATCGTAGGCATTTTTCAAAATTTCATCGTCGCTAAAGCTAAAGTGGTGAGGTGTGGCCTCGCAAGTGATGTTTATGCCCTCTTTTTACCCATTTCGATGATCTTTAGCGAGTACTCCGAACTTACGTGAGCGATGTGGATGTGCGCTTTAGTGAGCTTTGCAAGCAGCATATCACGGCTCACTGCGATCTCCTCTTTCTCCCTTGCCATGCCGCGAAGTCCAAGTATGGCTGAGACCTTGCCCTCGTGCATGACGCCCTGCCTGCAAAGCGAGCAGTCCTCTGAGTGGCTTATACAAAAGCTACCAAACATACTTGAGTACTCAAGCGCCGCTCTCATCACGCTTGAGCTAGTCACTGGTAGGCCGTCATCACTAAATGCAACTGCGCCAGCCTCTATAAGATCGCCCATTTCAACGATCTCATTGCCGCCAAGCCCTTTGCTAATGGCTGCGATCGGCAAAAGATCGATCAGTCCGCAGTTTTTAGCCTTTTCTATCATTGCCCTTGTGATTGAAGCGTTGTCATTTACTGGGTTTGTGTTAGCCATGCAAAGGCAGGTGGTCACTCCTCCAGCCACGGCGGCCTGCGAGCCTGAGATGATGTCATCTTTATACTCTTGACCAGGATCGCGAAAATGCACGTGCATGTCGATAAGTCCTGGCATTACGAGCTTATTTGTAGCGTCTATGACCTTATCAGCCTCAAATTTCTCACTTCCGATTTTGGCTATTTTGCCGTTTTCTATTAGGATATTTGCCTTAAATTTCTCGTCGCTATTTACGATAGTGCCGTTAATTATTGCTATTTTCATCGTTAGCCCCTATTTTTTGCAAGCGTATTTAGTATCGCCATTCTTATAGCAACGCCGTTTTCAACTTGATTTAGTATGACTGAGTGTGTGCCATCAGCCACGTCTGAATTTAACTCCACGCCCCTATTTATCGGTCCTGGGTGCAGCACGATCGCGTCAGGCTTTGCTAGCTTTATCCTATTTTTATTTAGTCCAAAGAATTTCGAGTACTCCCTCGAGCTTGGAAATGCCACGTCCGCACCGCCACGCTCTAGTTGGATGCGAAGCATGATGATAACGTCGCTGCCCTCGCAAGCCTCCTCCATATTTTTGCAAATTTGAGACTCAAAGACCTCAGTGTCTTTTGGCATCATCATCCTTGGCGCAAAGAGCTTTAAATTTATGCCAAATTTCTTCATCGCCCAGATGTCAGACCTTGCTACGCGGCTTCTAGCGATGTCACCGATGATCGCCACGTTTAAATTTTTATCCAAAATTTTACCGTGCTCTCTTAGCGTAAAAAGATCAAGCAGAGCTTGGCTTGGGTGCTCATTTGTGCCGTCCCCTGCATTTACGACACTAGCCTCTGTTCTGTCAGCTGCAAATTTCGCCGCTCCAGAGCTTGGGTGACGAAGCACGATGATGTCAGTTCTCATAGCAGCCATGTTATTCATCGTGTCATTTAGGCTCTCGCCCTTTGTCACGCTCGAGCTTGATGAGCTGAAAATTTATCGTATCAGCCCCAAGCCTCTTTGCTGCGATCTCAAAGGATGTTCTAGTTCTTGTCGAGTTTTCATAAAATGCGTTGATCGTGGTCTTTCCACGAAGGTAGTCATTTTTTTTCACTTGGCTTAAATTTAGCTCCTTAAACTCTTTCGCCGCCTCTAAAAAATATAAAATTTCTTCCTTGCTAAGCTCTCTAGTTCCTATCAAATCTTTATGTTTGTAGCCCATTTTAAGCCCTTTTTGATCTATTTTGTTACAAAGTCACAAGCTGGTTTGTAACCGTTGTCGCAAGCTTTTTTAAACAAAGCTTTTGCCTTCTCTTCGCTTTTTGCTTCATTATCATCTTTGTCTTTTATAAGGCCATAAGCTGTCATTTCGCCTAGTTTTTCGCAAGCCATGCCCTCATTTTCGTCGCACATTTTTGTAAAAATTTTCTCAGCCTGAGCTCTATCTTTTGCTACGCCGTCGCCGTTAAATAGCATGATCGCATTCATCGTGCAAGCCTTTTTTTCACCCTCGCCGCAAGCTTTGTTAAAAGCAAGATAGGCTTCATTAAAATTTTTCTTTGCATAAAGCTCGTTTGCCTTGTCTAAATTTTCATTTGCCATAGCATTTAACGCAAAAAGTGCCGCCGCTAAAACTAAAATTTTCTTCATATTTTCTCCTTATTTAAATAACTTTGGATGGTGTTTTTTCATATATTCAACTATCTCTATGACCTCGTCGCTACCGCTAGCATCAGAGTTTTCTAGCGCATCGTCGATGCACTCTACATAGAGATTTGCCGCCTCTTCAAGCTTGTCTTTTTCACGCCAGCATAGTAAAACATCGCTTCAAGCACCATGCTAAGCTCGTAGCTAAGCTCCTCTACGCTTACCTCTTCTTCTTTCATATCTCCTCCTGTGTTTTTTTAGTTATTAGATCAACTATCTGCGCCTTGATCGGTTCATAGCTAAAGCCATCTTTGAAATTTGCAAATAGCCCGCCGCTTGCATTGACGTGTCCGCCTCCGCCAACTAGGTGTTTTGCCATGGCGCTAACGTCAAGCTTGCCATTTGCACGAAAGCTTAGCGTTTTTTTATTTGTCACGTCGATAAAGAAGTCAAATTCAGGATTTGCCACTAAAAAGTCGTTGCCGATGACCGAAACATTGCCGATATTGTAAGTTAAAATTCCTTTATGATCTTTATAGGTGATGCTAAATTTCTCTTTGTTTTCACTAAGTTTTTTTACGACGTAGTTTGAGATCAGGTTGCTTAGTGTATCGTCTTTATCCTCTTTGAAAAATGACTTCTTGATCGCATGCACCTGCATATCAAGCCCGATATAGTCGTTTTTCTCGTTAAAAAATTTGCTCGCTTCTTTTAAGATATGATCCATATAGAGGTTGTTTTCAGCTTCAAACATCACTTTATTTATCTCTTTAGCATTTGCCACAAGCCCCAAACAAACCTTGCCCATCTCGAAATTTTTATCATCTTTTAGCCAGATATCCACGGCATTTACGACGTCACTAAAAATTTCAAGCTCTTTGTTTTGACCAAAGATGCCCGCAAAAAAGTCGTAAGTGATCTTTGTAGCGCACCTTGAGCTATCTAAAAAATACCAAGAGTAAGCGCTCGCACACTCGGCACCACTTTGGTGATGATCTAACAAAAATAGCTTTATATTTTTGCCCTCTATCATCTCCTCAAAGCTCTCGCACTGAGCCGGAGTTAAATTTAGATCGGTGATTAAAATGACGTTTTTATCATCATTTGAAGCATCTATCTCAGATAAAATTTGAGCAAATTTATCATCTATCTCTCTGCCGTAGTTTGAGTTTAAAAATTTCACATCTTTGAAGTAAAAATTTGTTATGTATTGCGCGCCGTATCCGTCAAGATCGGTGTGCGAGAGGTGATAAATTTTCATCTTTTTCCTTTATAAATTTTCTATTTCTATGACGCCAACTGTTTCAAATGGCGTATTTGCCGAGATCTCAGCAAAGCTTAGCACCACTATGTCGATGGCGAAATTTGCGCAGATATTTGCTATAAATTTGCGCAAGCTTGGCTCCACGCAAAGCACCATCTCTCCGTGCTGACTCATCGGTCGCTTCTCTTTTCACGCCTAAGTGCTTGCACGATCGATGAAGTCTGCGCCACATTTATCATCAAGTGATATGCTCCGTCTTTATACTGCACTGTGTCCATCAGCTTTTGCTGCGCGGCGGTGTCTAGGATGTAGAAATTTAGCTGTCCCTTTTCATCTACATAAAGCGAGGTGATGACGCGTGAAAGCGCTGCACGCACGTGCTCGATGATCATATCTGAAATTTTTACTAACCTCGGCGATGTCACTGATGGCTTCAAGTATGCTAAGTAGGTCTTTGATCGGGATATTGTCTTTAAGCAGCGCTTTTAAAACCTTTTGGATCAAATTTATAGGTGCGATCCTTAACGTATCCTCGACCACGACTGGGTAGTCGATCTTTAGTTTGTCTAGTAAATTTTGTGTCTCTTGACGAGTTAAAAGCTCGGCTGCATTTTGCTTGATAAGCTCACTCATGTGTGTTGAGATGACGCTTGCAGGATCAACTATCGTGTAGCCACTAAGTATGGCGTCCTCTTTGACGCTAGCATCGATCCAAAGAGCATCCAGCCCAAAAGCTGGCTCTTTTGTCGGAATCCCCTCGATATCCTCGCTCACTAGACCACTATCCATCGCTAGAAATTTATCAGCGTAAATTTCGCCCTGACCGATCACGATACCTTTTAGCTTAAAGCGGTACTCATTTGGTGGTAGCTGGAGGTTGTCGCGGATCCTTATCTTTGGCATCAAAAAGCCAAGACTTGAAGCGATGTTTCGCCTCATAGCGCGAATTCTCTCTATTAGATCCACATCAGCTAGCTTTAGCAGGCCATATCCCAGATCAAGCTCTAAAATTTCAAGCTTTAAGATGTCATTTATCTTTGTCTCTTCTTCTCTTGCGATCTCTTCGTCGCTCTTCTTTGGTGTCTTAGCAGCCCCACCGCTTGCAGCTGCCGCCCCTGCTCCACTTGGCGTAGCGCCACCAGCTTTTTTAGAAGCAGTTTTCTCTTTTGGCGCAAGGCTTAAATTTAGCCCGCCATCTTTGGTCTGCTTGATGATGTAGCCAAGCCCTAAAAATAGCAGTGCTATAAAACCAAGCGAAAGCGTTGGAAGTCCTGGGACAAGAGCAAACATAAATAGTATGAAGCCCACTATCAGCAAGGTTTTATAGTCGCCTAAGAGTTGATTTAGCGTGCCTTCTGCAAAGTCCTCATCGTCCTTGCTAGCTCTTGTGATGATAATGGCAGTCGCTGTTGAAGTGATAAGTCCCGGATCTGGCTCACAAGGCCATCGCCGATAGTTAAGATCGTATAGTACTGAGCCGATGTCGCCATATCAAGACCGTGTTGAAACGAGCCGATAGCAAAGCCGCCGATGATGTTGATGATAGTGATAATGATACCGGCTACGGCGTCACCTTTTATAAATTTAGAAGAACCATCCATCGCGCCGTAGAAATTTGCCTCGCCAATAATGGCTTGACGTCTTTCGCGCGCCGTTTTTCGTCGATTAGACCTGCGTTTAGGTCCGCATCTATCGCCATTTGCTTACCAGGCATAGCATCGAGTGTAAACGAGCTTGCACCTCACTCACACGGGTTGAACCCTTTGTTACGACCATGAAAATTTATGAGTACCAAGATACAAAAGACGATGGTACCGATGACAAAGTTGCCGCCAACGACGAAATTTCCAAAGCTTGAGATGATCTCACTGACCGCTTCTGGGCCGTTGTGACCCTCACTTAAGATCATACGCGTCGTTGCGATGTTTAGCGAGAGGCGAAAAAGCGTGATGATGAGAATGAGTGTTGGAAACGTGCTAAGGTCAGTCGGCTTTGGTACGTAAATAGAGATCAAAATAATAAGCACTGAAATCGAGATCGAAAGTGCCAAGAAAAGTCAAGCACCGCGCTTGGAAGCGGCACGATGATGATAGCAAGGATGGCAACGATGATACCAACGATGCTAAGACTTTTAAATTTGACAATTGGCGCAAGAAACGGTGCGACAAGAGTCAAGATATTATTTTTTTGCTTTGCCAACTTTACTTCTTAACGATGTCACTTAGTTTTATCGCGTCAAGCATCTCGTCGATCTTGCCTTGAAGGCCGCTAAACATCGACCAAATTTGACAGCTTGAGGCTTTGTTTGACGGGCAGCCAAGCGCTGAAGATGAGCACTCAAATACGCTTAGTTCGCGCTTTTCGGCGCATTCGATTATCTTTTTTATACTTAAATTTTCAGGTTCGCCGTTTAGTGCAAAACCGCCATTTGCTCCCTTAAATGACTTCAAAACTCCATCTTTTGCTAAATTTTGTAAAATTTTTGCCAGAAAACTTTTTGAAATTTTAAGCTCATTTGAGATCGTATCAACATCAACTGGAGATGATTTTTGAGATATTAAAATAAGCGAAAGTAGAGCGTATTCGCTTGCCTTTGTAAAAAGCATTTATCTTCCTTAACTCTTTAAATAGCCCTAATTTTATTAAATTTTTACTGCATTTTTCATTAATTTTTAAAAAGCGTAATTTTATCTAACTTTATGTTTTAAATGCTATAATCGCTCTTCCAAAATTCACCAATCAGGAGGTCATCATGGCTTTGGATTCGGCTAAAAAGGCTCAAATAGTTGCGAAATTCGCTAGAAAAGAGGGAGATACAGGCTCTCCAGAAGTTCAAATAGCTCTTTTAACAGCTAGAATAACTGAACTTACAGAACACCTTAAAATTTTCAAAAAAGACTTTTCATCACGTTTAGGTCTTTTGAAACTAGTTGGTCAAAGAAAAAGACTTTTAAAGTATCTTAAAAACAAAGACTACACTACATATTCAAAACTAATCTCTGAGCTTGGCTTAAGAGATAAATAATCCCACGGAGAGCGACCTGCTCTCCTTTTAAATTTCACTTTTACTTTCAAAATTTCTCTTTATTTTTATAGTTGAAACAGCTTGTCTCAAACTGAAATTTAAATTTAATTTTTCATCTTTCAGCTTCTGTGTCAAATTTACACAATTTATTTCTTATTTGATAAATTTTAGAAATTCATGCAAATTTAGCATATTTTTTAAATTCCTATATATTCGGCTTTTTAAATTTTATATAAAATATAACTTAAAATTAAAATTTATTTTTTAAATAAAGAATTTTCATAAAAGATTAAGTTTTGCGCTAGTAATATTACTCAAAATAAATATGTAGAAAATGCATAATTAGAAGGAGAAAGTGATGAAAGAAGGCAAAGTCATCTGTCCTTATTGCGGGACAGGCTGTCAAGTAACCTTGCACGTGGAAAACAACGTCATTCGTGCCGCTACTGGCGTCGAAGACAATCCAGTCAATCAAGGAAATTTATGTTTAAAGGGCTTTTATGGCTGGGACTACGTTGCAAGTCCAGACAGACTTACAAAGCCGCTTATTAGAAAGAAGAACGGGATTTTTCAAAAGATGGCGAATTTGAAGAGGCTAGCTGGGACGAGGCGCTTGATCTTGTCGTAGAAAAGATGAAAGAAGCCAAAGAGAAATACGGCCCTGACTCACTAGCAGGAAACTTCTCAGCACGCTGTACATTAGAGGACAACTACGTCGCTCAAAAGCTAATGCGTGCTGTAATTGGTACAAACAACGTCGATCACTGTGCTAAATTTGACACGCTCCGACAGTAGCAGGACTTGCTAAAACAATCGGAAACGGAGCTGCCACAAATAGCTTTACAGAGATTGGCACTTATAGTAACTGTATATTAATGATAGGCTCAAACCCAGAAAATGGCCACCCAATCGCAGCTATGCACATCCAAAGAGCGCTAAACCGCGGTGCAAAACTGATCGTTATCGACCCTATCAAGACCGAGTTTGCAAGTAGAGCAGACATCCACTTGCAGCTAGAGCCTGAGCACAACATCCCAGTTATCAACGCACTTCTTTACACTATCATTGAAGAAGGCCTTGTAAATGAGGAATTTGCAGAGACCACACAATAGGCATCGAGTATGTCAAAGAAGCTGTAAAAGACTATGCTCCAGAGGTTGTAGCTAAATACACAAGGCTAAATCCAGAGGATATCAGAGCAGCTGCAAGAATGTATGCCACCACAAAACCAGCCGTCATCACTCACGGCATGGGCGTAACTCACTTCAACCACGGCGTTGGCGGAGTTTGTGATGTATCAAATTTATTCTTGATAACTGGCAATATCTGCAGAGCTTGGCACAGGCGACTTGCCGCTTAGAGGTCAAGAGAACGTTCAAGGCTGCTGCGACATGGGCGTTTTACCAAACATCTTCCCAAATCTTGGCTCAGTAACTGACCCAGAGCAAAGAGCTTGGTTTGAGAAAATGTGGCACCTAGAACCTGGATTTTTAAACTCAAAGATAGGTATCCATAAAACTGAAGTACCTGATGCGATCCTTGATGGCAGAGTGCATTTCTTCTGGACTATCGGCGAAAACCCAGTCATCTCTGAGCCAAATACAAACCACTTCTTAAAAGGCATCGCAAATGTCGATTTCTACGTGGTTCAAGATCTATTTTTAACTGAGACTTCACTAAAAGCTGACGTCGTTCTCCCTGGCGTTGCAAGTAGCGAAAAAGAGGGTCTTTACACAAACGCAGAGCGCCGTGTCCAACACAACGAAGCAGTCATCACACCTCCAGGTGATGCTAGACAAGACTGGTGGATCGTTTGCGAGATGGCACGTCGTTTGGGCGCGACAGAGGGCTTTAACTTCAATTCACCAGAAGAGATTTGGGAAGAAGTTAGAAAATGCGACCCTAGACGCTACGGCGGTATGAGCTACTATAGACTTAAAAAATATCACGGACTTCACTGGCCATGCCCAACTGAAGATGATATGGGTGGTCAAAGCCTCTATCTTGATAAGAAATTCTTTACGCCTGATGGCAAAGGTCGCTTTGTGCCATGCCTATTTGTGGATAAAGCTGATGAGATCGAGAGCGCAAAACTTGAGTTTGCTAAGAAGATGAATATGTCGCCAGAGTATCCTATAATGGCTGGTTCAGTCGATGAGAAGACTGACGCTGAGTATCCGATACAGCTTTTAACTACAAGAAAAGTTTATCAATACACAGTTGGCACCATGACAAGACGTTCACGTGCTATCGAAGAGGGCGGAGATAGCATCGGACCTATCGCTGAGATGAGCCCAGCACTTGCAGAAAGATACGGACTAAAACAAGGCGACTTTATCAAAGCTTGGAGTAGATACGGCTACATCGTCGTAAAAGCTGAAGTAACTGACATCGTGCCTGATGGCATCATACAGATGACTTTCCACTACTGGGAGAGCTCTTGCAACGAGCTAACAAGCAGTGGTTGGGACTACATCAGTAAAACTCCGACATTTAAAGCAGCTATCCAGATCAAAAAGATCGATGAAGAGGAATTTTTACGAGTTCGCGAGCTAAAACGCGAGAAATTCCAAACTTCAAAGATCATCTACGATGACTTCCACCACCACGGAAACGCAGCGATAAATGAGTAAATTTAGCGGGTAACTCCCGCTAAATTTCTTTACTATTAAATTTCATTATCCAAAAATGCTGACATTGCAAAGCAAAATCTAAATTTTAAATTCACTGTTTGTGATTAAATTTTATATTTAAATACAAAAGCAGATATTTTTAAATTTACTTAAAAGCCAAAAAGCTCATGAAATTTCCCCATTTAAACGTGCTTTCAACTCGTTTAAATCCAGCATTTAGGGCTAAGTTTCTATTTTCTTCTTCAGTGTATGGCACAAGCACATTTTCAAGCGCCTCCCTTTTTTGGGCGATCTCGTAGCGTGAGTAGCCTTGCGCTTGCTTGTAGTCCTCGTAAATTTCTATGACGCTTTTAGTAAGCTTCTTATCTTCAAAAATGATCTTTTCACTAAACAAAAAAACTCCATTTTCATTTAGCCCGTTATAAATTTTCTGCACCAAATTTGCTCTTTTTGGCGGTCTGATAAACTGCAAAGTGTAGTTTGCCAAAACAGCGTCAAAACCCTCTAGCTCGCACTCTAAAATGTCACCCAAAATAAACTCTATATCAGCCCCATAAGCTTTTGCCTTGTTTTTAGCGTTTGCTAGCATCGCCTCAGAGTTATCCACGCCGCTTAGCACGAGGTCGTTTCTAAGGTTATTTAGCAAAAGCAGGCTATTTGCCGTAGAGCAGCCAAGGTCGCACACGCTTGCCTCTTTTGGCAAAATTTTAGCAAGCAACTTTGCATTTAAATTTGAGCTCACGTCATAAAATGGCACCGAGCGCGAGATCATATCGTCAAAAACGCTCGCCACAAAGTCATCAAATTCAAACTGCTTGCTTATAGGCTCTTTAAAAATTTCATCTCTCATATCCCAGCTCCATATCCATCAAAGTATCTCATCGTCTCCCCAAAAAGAGATCGCACACGCCCACACACTGCCTAGCCTCGTTTATATCGCGTTTTATCTGCTTTTTTAGCTCGCTTAGAGAGTTAAATTTTTTATTATCGCGCAAACGTTTTATGAAGCAAACGGCAACGTGCTTTGTCACTTTTGGCGCGACCTCATCTAAGATGTGCGTCTCAACGCTAAAATTTCCATCCGTGCTAAGCCTGTTGCCTATAAAAGTGACCGAGCCATAGGTGTATGAGCCCATCCTCGTTCTTGTCGCATAGACGCCTTCGCGCGGCAAAAGATAGCTTTTTATATCTAAATTTAGCGTAGCAACCAGCTCTTTTGCACCGATGCCCTGCCCTTTTATCACGTTGCCCTCGATCGAGTACTCCCTGCCTATTAGCCTGTTTGCCTCATCGATGTTGCCTTGGCGTATCAGCTCTCTGATGGAGGAGCTATGCACGCCCATACCGTCATAACAAACCTCATCAACGACGACAACCTCGCCATCAAAAATCCTTTTCAGATCGTGCTTGTCCCACGCTCTATTTCTGCCAAATCTAAAATCAAACCCAACAACGATCTTTTTTAAATTTTTAAAATCCCTCTTTAAAAGTGCGATAAATTCCTCACCGCTAAGCCCTTTTATACTCTCAAAATCATACAAGAAGCAAGGATAGTTTGAGTACTCGGCTCGCTTTAGCTTTGGCGTTATGTTTGCCTTATTTTTGTCGATCACGACAAGTCCGCCAAACTCGCCAAGCTGTTTTAGAAGCTGCTTGTGCCCCCTATGCACGCCGTCAAAGTGCCCGATCGCAACGGCAGTGATGTTATCTTTTGTTAAAAGCGTAGAAAAATTCGGCATTTCCTTCCTTTCCCTTGACCTCGCACTCTTTGCAAGCTATCAGTTCAAATTTCAAGCTACTTGCTAGCACTTCAAAGCGCTTCATCGCTAAATTTACAGCCTTAGCGTCGGTTACAACGCCTTTTTTGTTGCGTTTTACGCCAACGCCCACTTCAAACTGCGGTTTAAAAAGCGTGATGATGAGTGAATTCTCGCTTGCTAGCTCGCCTATGACTGGCAAAATTTCAGCCAAAGAGATAAAGCTCACGTCGCAGGTTATTAGATCAAATTTTATTTTGATACGATTTAGCAAACTCCCTGACGTCAGTTTTCTCAGTAAATTTTCACTCGCTCATCGCCTCTTAGGCTGACATCTAGCTGATCAGTGCCCACATCGACGCCAGTCACGCTCTTTACGCCACGCTCAAGTAAAATTTGCATAAAACCGCCAGTTGAGCTGCCTATATCAAGTGCGTTTTTGCCAGCCAGGTCAAATTTCATCGCCTCTAAAAAGCTTTTTAGCTTAAGTGCGCCTCGTCCAACGTAAATTTCATCAAGCAGTGAAATTTTAGCCTCGCTAACCTCGCTTGAAACCTTGGTGCAAATTTCGCCATCTGCAAGCACCTTGCCAGATTTTATTAGCTCGCTCGCCTTGTTTCTACTTATGTTTAAAACGCTTGCGACGTAGTTATCAAACCTCAAGTTTTAGCCTCTCATATTCGCTCTCATCAATCACCAGCACGCCTAGCTCATTTGCTTTTTCTAGCTTGCTGCCAGCCTCCGCGCCAGCTAGGACGAAGTCCGTTTTTTTAGAAACTGAGCCAGAAACCTTTGCGCCAAAGCTCTCAAGCTCGGCCTTTATCTCATCTCTTGGGCGACTTAGCGTGCCAGTTATCACGACTGTTTTGCCACTTAGCGCGTTTGAGATGCTCTGCACCTGCGTCACGCTTGGCTGCACGATCTGGCTTAGGGCTAAAATTTCGTCCCTATTTACCTCGGCAAAATCAATTAGGCTATTTGCCATCTCCGCACCAAAGCCCTCAAGCGAGGTTAGCTCCTCAAAGCTAGCATCAAGCCAGCCCAGCCCAAAGCTACTTGCAAGCTTTTTAGCCGCCACTTCGCCGATGTGCTCGCAGCCAAGACCCGTGATAAAGCGCGATAGCTCCGCTCCTTTGCTAGCCTCAATGGCATTTAAAAGGTTATTTACCTTTTTCTCTTTAAAGCCCTCAAGCGCCATTAGATCATCAAATTTAAGGCTGTAAATGTCTTTTATGCAAGCAATCAGCCCCTTGTCAAATAGCAAATTTACCGATCGCATCGCCAAGGCCGTCTATGTTTAGGCACTTTTTCGATGCGTAGTGGATTATTGAGCCCACCACTCTTGCCCTGCAGCTTAAATTTTGACACTTTACAAAGACCCCTTCATCAAGCAGGTGCGAGCCGCAAACTGGGCAAAATTTAGGCCTCTCAATCGCTTGCTCGCTGCCATCTCGCCTATCTTTAAAAACCTTTGTGATCTTTGGTATAACATCTCCTGAGCGGATGATGCCGATGTAGTCGTTTTTCATAACGCCAAGGCGCTCTATTTCATCAAAGTTATGAAGGGTGGCGGATTTTACATTAGCACCATCGATATTTACCTCATCAAGCACGCCAACAGGCGTCACCACGCCACTTCTGCCAACTTGAAGTGCCACGTCTTTTAGCCTAGTCACCTTCTCAATGGCTGGAAATTTAAACGCCACCAGTAAATTTTGGAAATTTGACCGTGTAGCCTAGCTGCTCACAGCGCGCAAGGTCATTTACGCGTATCACCATGCCATCCATCATCACGCTCTTTGCCTCGCGGCTGGCTAATAGCTCGTTATAGGCAGTCTCAAGCTCATCTTTTTTTAAAATTTTGAAAATTTCATCTCTCTCAAAGCCAAGATCTCGCACAAATTTCATCACCTCGCTGTGATCTTTTAGTCCAAGGCTCTGCTCGCCCACGCCCCAAGGTATGAAAAGTAGCTTTCTTTTTGCAGTAACCGCGCTATCAAGCTGTCTAAGGCTTCCAGCGGCTGCGTTTCTAGGGTTTGAAAGTGGTGCCTCGCCCTCTTTTGCGCGCTCTGCATTTAGTAGCTCAAAATCATCTTTTCTTATGACGACTTCGCCACGAATTTCAATGAGCCCTTTGTAGCTAATGCTCTTTAAAACAGAAATTTATCGTCCTTGCATTTTGCGTCACATCTTCGCCGGTAACGCCGTCGCCTCTTGTAATCGCCCTAACTAAAACGCCATTTTCATAGAGGTAAATTTAGGCTCGCTCCGTCAAATTTTGGCTCAGCAACAAAGGTTAAGTTCTCTTTATCGCCGCGCTTTAGCCACGCATCAAGCTCGCCAAGGCTAAAGATATCCTCCATGCTCCACATGCGCTTTATGTGGCTTGCCTTGCTAAAGCCCTCTTTTACGCCTCCGCCCACTCGCTTAGTCGGCGAAAATAGCGAAATTTCACTTGGATTTGCCTGCTCGAAGGCTAAAACCGCATGATATAGCGCGTCATACTCCTCGTCGCTTGCAAGTGGCTCGTCCTCGTCATAGTAGGCCTTAGCCCACGCATTTAGCGTATCTACCGCTTTTTCATACTCTTGTTTTGTCATTTTTGCTCCAAATTTACACCGCATTTTATCTTAAACATACTTTATAAATGATCCAAATTTAGCTCTCTGGCGTCACATAAATGGACATTTTTATAGACCTTTGCTATCTCGTCTCTAGCCCTCATCAGCGCAAAGCCAAGCAAATTTTGCCCTCGCCATTTCGTAGGATTTTGCGCATTTTCATCGCTTGCGCCCAAGCCTATGCCCCAATTTTTATCAACTGGGCTTGCCTCGACTAAAACTTTACTCCCAGTTGAAAGTAAAAACTCACGCAAGGTGGCATTTTGGCTAAATTTTAGATAGCTTGCATTTAGCACGACGCCAAATTTGACATTGTCCCAGACCTTAGCGTCAAAGCCTCGCACCTGCCTGCCAAGCGCCTTCATCTGCGCTGGATCTTTGGCGGATAAAATTTGCTCCAAAGCCTCTTTATCACCAAAACACTGAGCCTTTTTAGCCATCATATATTGCTCAGCGAAAATGTATTTAGTTTCATCTTCACAAAAACTAGAGCCATACCACTGACTAAGACAGCTTGCGCTTATGTCTGCGCTCTTTTGATGACCCCAAAATAAGAGAAATTTATCCGCCTTGCCAGCGTTGTAGCGCTTTTTTAGCCACTTTAACTCATATCTAGGCTCACGCTCCCAAAGGTCGGTGACAAATTCATCTTTGATAAAAAGCGTGCTTTCATCAGAGCCTAGTCTCTCATCCCAGTAGCCACGCCACGTCGCAGGCTCAGCAAAGAGCTGCTGATACTCGCTACGTTCATCTTGGCTTAGCGTTTTAAGCCAGTCGTTAAATTTAAACTTATAATCCTCGCCAGCGCCCATCCTCCAGCCGATGGAAAATGGATCTATACTTGGAAATTTGATCCAAGGCGGTGGAAGTAAATTTTTCATCTAGCCTCTTTTTAGCCAAGCGCCCTACCAAAGCGTGGCTTGGTTCATCGCCTCGTGCATATCGAAAAGCTGCTTATGCTCTGCCACGTCGTGCGTTCTAATGATCTGCGCACCGTTTTCGAAGGCCTTTAGATGCAGATAAAGTGAGCCTGGCAAGCGCTCCTTGACCTCGCTTGGATAATAGTGATTTATGACTGATTTGCGGCTAGCACCAACTAGCAGTGGGCAGCCAAATTTCAAAAAATGCTCCAAATGTTTAATAAGCAGCAAATTTTGTTCAGCCGTCTTGCCAAAGCCGATACCAACGTCAAGCACTATCTTTTTAGCGCCAAGCTCCCTTGCAAGGACAATCTTTTGCTCAAAAAAGTCTGAAATTTCACCGATTAAGTCGTTATACTTTGGCGCAATCTGCATGGTAGCAGGGTCGCCTTGCATGTGCATCATGCAAAACTGGGCGTCGTATCTTGCAGCAAGCGGGGCTAAATTTACATTTGCCGTGATGTCATTTATCATCTTAAAGCCGTGATTTAGCGCAAATTCTAAGCAATACTCATCAAAGCTATCAAGGCTAAATTTCGCCTTTTCGTGTAAATTTAGCCTGTAAATTTCTTCAATGATATCTTTATGCGCCTAAACTCCTCCTCACGTCCGCAATACTCGCTCCCAGGCCTTGAGCTAACGCCTCCAAGATCGATATAGTCTGCGCCTGCCTCGATCATGGCTTCGATTTTTGCTATGCCATTTTGTGTATTTATGCGGCTTTGCTCGTTAAAACTATCTCTATTTATATTTGCAACACCCATTATAAGAGGCTTTGTGGGCTTTGTAAATTTACCTCTCTAAAAAACCTGCAAGCTTTTTAAGTCCAAAGTCTTGCAGCTTCTCTTTTTTGGCTAACTGCCTAAGCTGCGCGTTTGTCGCCATTAGCAAGGCTTTATTTAGGCTCTCGCGGCCCAAGATCGTATCATTATGCGTCACAAGCTCGGCGCCGACACTTAGGGCGTCTTGCTTTAGGATATTTGCCGCTGGGGTCTTTATCTCGTCAATGAAGATGAAAATTTATCTCGCTCTTTTCTTGCATGAGCTTCGCGCCAGCTGGACTTGGCGAGATGGCCTTGCAAATTTGATTAAAGTCGCTTTTGTTATTTATCTTATAAAATTTCAACGTCGTCCTTTCTCAAAGATAGTAAGCAAGAGTGGCGTCAAAATAGCGTGAGACTTGGCGTTTAGATCAGCAAGCTTGATAAGTGAGAAAAAATACTCCATCTCCTCGCCGCTAAATTTATACCCACTATCAACCGCCTTTGTTACGATGGCTCCGACAAGCTCTTTTAGCTCGTTTTTGCCAAATTTTTGCGCCTGCTCCTCTGCTATCTTTTGATCGATAAAGCTTGTTAGCTCTTTTAGGCTGAGCGATTTTAAATTTCAGCTCCACACTCATTTTTGGTTTTTTGGTGAGCTTATTTTCTATGAGCATTCGCGATCTGATCGTTGGTAGAAGTAAATTTTTACTCTGCGTTACTATTATAAATTTAATGTTTCTTGGGGGCTCTTCGATGATCTTTAAAAGTGCGTTTTGAGCCTCGGTGCGAAAAGACTTCGCCTCTATGACTAAAATTTTCTCATCTTTTTCGGCGATGTAAGCTTCAGCGATGACCTCTTTTGCATTTTCTAGTAAAAAATCATCGCTTATAAAAAATCTTAAGTTATTTATGCCAAACTCGGCTTCAAGCTTGGCTTTTAAATTTTCAAAATCGCTTGTAACGACGATTTTATTTAGCATTTAGAGTATCACCTTAGCAAATAGCACAGCGTCTATGCTCTTGTCAAAAAGTTTATATAAATTTAGAAGTTTGATGTCTAAGTTTTCATCGCTCGAGCTTAGCGTGAAGCTGTTTTGCGCCTGCTCATCAAAGAGCCACATATAGCTGTTTTCGTCAGTCTTAGCTAAATTTGCGCGCTTGTCTATGCTTTTGCCGATGTAAAAAAGATGTAGCCATTTGGAAAGGCAAGGCTTAGCATATCTTTTAAAAGCTGCTTTTGCTCGTTTGTCTCGACGCTGTCAAAGGCTGGATAGAGCGATCTTAGGCTAAAAAATGGCAAAAATGGACGCTCGCTTTTTGCGCGGTTGATATTTCTTAAAAGATAGTTTTCAAACCACTCTCGCTCATCGTCGCAGATGACTATAAAAGCCTTGCTATCAAGCAAAAATTTAAGCCTAGATGCAAGCAAAGGCGTCCATTCAACGCGCTTCTCCTCCATCCAGCTCATATATCTTTCGCTTCTTATAGTCTCAAGCGTCCATTGGATAAAATCTTGCATTATTTATCTAACTTATACGCATCATGAAGTACGCGAACTGCGAGCTCGCCATATTTTTGATCGACGATCATTGAAATTTTTATCTCGCTTGTTGAGATCATCTGGATATTTATCCCCTCTTTTGCAAGCGTCTCAAATGCTAGACATGCTACACCGCTGTGGCTCTTCATGCCTACGCCGATAACCGAGACTTTCACGATCGCATCGTCATACTCGACATGTTTTGCAGCTGAGAGCTTTTGCATAGTCTCTTTTGCTAGGTCAAGCTCGTTTTGTGGCACTGTAAAGCCTAAATTTGTCGTGCCGTCGTGTCCTACGTTTTGGATGATCATATCTACGTTTATATTTTGATTTGCAAGGGCTGTGAAAATTTCAGCTGCGATGCCTGGGCTTGTCTACTACGCCTCTTAAAGTTACTCTTGCTTGATTTTTATCTAGTGCTATACCGCTTACCAAAACCGCTTCCATATTATCTTCCTTTGCTATTAATGTACCTTCGTTGTGATTAAAACTGCTTCTTGTGACTAATTTTACGTCTAGTTTTTTTGCTAGCTCGACTGAGCGATTTTGCAGCACCTTTGCACCAGCAGAGGCAAGCTCCAGCATCTCATCGTAGCTTATTTGCTCTAGCTTTTTTGCCTTTTTCTCTATCCTTGGATCAGTCGTATAAACGCCATCAACGTCGGTAAAAATTTCACACAGATCAGCCTTTAGCGCCCCTGCTAATGCCACCGCGCTAAGGTCACTTCCGCCTCTGCCAAGAGTGGTGATATCGCCCTTGTCGTCTATGCCTTGAAAGCCTGCTACGACGACGATCTTGCCGGCACTTAGCTCAGCTTTTAGCCTAGCGGTGTCTATCTTTTCTATCCTAGCTTTTGTATGCACATCATCAGTCATTATCCCAGCCATTGCGCCAGTTAGTCCTACGCACGCATAGCCTTTTGCATTAAGTGCAATCGTCAAAAGTGCGGTTGTTACTTGCTCGCCAGAGCTTAAAAGCATATCAGTTGCGATGCCGTCTGGGTGCTTTGAAAAATACTCACTATATTCAACCAATTGATTTGTAACTCCACTCATCGCAGAAACTACGACCACAACGTCAGCGCCGCTGTTTTTAGTCTCTATGACCCTGTTTGCCACAGCTTCGATGCGCTCAAGCGTACCTACGCTAGTTCCGCCAAATTTTTGAACGATTAACATCAAAAATATCCTTTCTCTTTAAAATAACTCAAAACCTTGTCATAAATAGGCTTTTTGAAGTGATTTATCCCCTCTAAAGCCTTGTTGATATCTACAAATTTATACTCGCTAAACTCTGGATGCTCAGTCTTTAAATTAATGCTCGCACCATTTTTTAGCCTAACTAAAAAGTACTTTTGCGTCTGCCCATCATATGGGTAAAATTTCTTTGACGCATTAGCTGGAAAGTCGTAGCTAAGCCAATCAGGATACTCTTCTAAGAAGTCAAATTTATCAGTTCCGATCTCCTCTTTAAGCTCCCTTTTTAGCGCTTGTTTTGGACTCTCGCCTTCATCTATGCCACCTTGAGGAAACTGCCAGATATCGTCCATATCAACCCTTTTTGCGACTAGAATTTCGCATTTAAAAGGGTAAGAGCTAGACAAAATGACAGCTGCTACATTTGGTCTATATTTTTTTTGCATGTTTTTTCCAAAAATTTCATTTGAGATGATAACGAAAAAGAGTTAAGAGATAGATAAATGAAAGCTACTTTTAAACTGCGCTAAATACCAAATTTCTTATAATCGCCAAAATTTAAAAAAGAGAGAAATTTGCAAATTTCATATCCACGTGCCATTTTGCGAGAGCAAGTGTCCATACTGCGCCTTTGGCTCAAGCGATGATGAATTTAAGAAGGTTAGCGCCTATTTTAAAGCGCTTTGCCTTGATCTAAATTTCCAGCTAAAAAGTCAAAATGTAAAAGAAATTTCTACTATCTTTTTTGGTGGCGGCACACCAAGCGCGGTAAATGCTAACTTTTATGATGAAATTTTTAGCATTTTAGCTCCACTTTGCACGCCTAAAACTGAGATCACGTTTGAAGCAAATCCAAATTCTGGAAATTTAGCTTGGCTAAAGCATATAAAAAAAATAGGCGCAAACCGCATAAGCTTTGGCGCTCAAAGCTTTTTTGAAGATAAGCTTAAATTTCTAGGCCGCATCCACAGCAGGGAGCAAATTTTAAAGCGGTTGAAAATGCCCATACAGCTGGCTTTAAGAGCATAAATTTAGACCTTATCTATGACACTAAATTTGATACCAAAAAGCGCCTTTTGGCGGAGGTTGAAAGCTTAAAAAGCCTTGCTATCACGCATCTAAGTGCCTATTCGCTCACACTTGAAGAAAACACTCCGTTTGCTGGCAAAAAAAGCTATAAAAAGGATAGCGACACTTTGGCTAAATTTACTGATAGAGCAGACCCAGCGAGCTGGCTTTAAGCAATATGAAATTTCAAATTTTGGAGAAATTTGCAAGCACAATCTTGGCTACTGGCAGGGCAAAAACTACCTTGGCGTGGGGGCTTTTAGCGTGGGCTTTGTAAATGGCACTAGATATTACGCCAAAAGTAGCATAGACGCCTACATCACGCAGCCAACGCATAGAGAAAGAGAAATTTTAAGCCCAAGCGAGCTAGCAAGAGAGCATATATTTTTAGGGCTTAGAAGCATCGTGGGTGTGGAGGCTGGGCGCTTAAATGAGGCTCAGAAAAAAGAGCAAATTTACTTGTAGAAAATGAAAAACTGCTCTTTAAAAATGGCAAATTTTACAACCCAAATTTCTTGTTAAGCGACGAGATCGCACTCTTTATCGAGGGCTAAATTTATAAAAATTTGAGCAAAGTCAAGATAAAATACAAAGCTTAAATAAAATTTAACAGAGGCAAAAATGTTTGGAATGAGTTTTTCTGAGATCTTGGTTATCGCCGTGATCGCCGTGCTAGTTTTGGGCCCTGACAAGCTGCCAAGCGCCATGGTGCAGATCGCCAAATTTCTAAAGATGTTTAAAAAAGGTATAAACGACGCAAAATCAACTTTTGATCAAGAGATGAAGATAGCCGAGCTCAAAGAAGACGCTCAAAAATACAAAGAGAGCATAACCCAAAGTGCTCAAAGCGTGCGAAAAAAGCTCACTTTTGAAGAGCTTGATGAGATTAAAAAAAGCGCAAGCGACGTCACTGAAAGCATACAAAACGTCGTAAGCGACACAAAAAAAACGGTAGAAAATATACAAAATCCAACAAATTTAGTTAAAGATGCGATCTTAAACGATAAAAAAGAGGCGTAATGTTTGAAGAGCTAAGACCCCATTTGATCGAACTTAGAAAGAGGCTTTTTATAAGCATAGTAAGCGTTTTTGTCTGTTTTGGCATCTGTTTTACATTTTGGAATCCACTGCTTGCATGGATGAGCGAGCCGCTAAAGCAGGTTTTGCCAGCTGGCTCAAACATCATCTTTACGCAAATCCAAGAGCCATTTTTCACTGCGATGAAGGTCGCATTTTTTGCTGGCTTGGTGCTTGCTTTGCCTATCATTTTTTGGCAGTTTTGGCTATTTGTCGCACCTGGACTTTATGATAATGAAAAAAAATATGTGATCCCATTTGTCCTCTCTGCTTCATTTATGTTTGCGTGCGGAGCGGCGTTTTGCTACTACGTGGTCATCCCACTTGGCTTTACATTTTTGGTAAATTTTGGCGGCCAGCTCTTTACGGCACTGCCAAGCATCGGCGAATACGTGGGCTTTTTTACAAAGCTACTAATCGGCTTTGGAATTTCATTTGAGCTGCCAGTCATTACATTTTTCTTAGCAAAGATCGGCCTTGTCGATGACAAGATGTTAAAAGATTATTTCAGATACGCAGTAGTCGTCATCTTCATCTTCGCAGCCATCGTCACACCGCCAGATGTTATAAGTCAAATTTTAATGGCACTGCCACTCATCGGACTTTATGGAATTTCTATCATAGTCGCCAAAAGAGCTGGCAAAAGCGACGATGATGAACAAGATAGCGACACTAACAGCGACGCAGACGATGAGTGACATAAACGATATCTCAAGCTACGACTACTTTTTGCCTAACGAGCTCATCGCAAAAGAGCCAGTTTTGCCCAAAGAAGAGGCTAGACTGCTTGTTTATTTTAAAAAAACAAAAGAGATAAAACACTATAAATTTAAAGATCTAGCCAGTCTCATCCCAGATGACGCAGCGGTCATTTTTAACAATACAAAGGTGGTTAAAGCGCGCATTTTAGGACACAAACAATGTGGCGGAGCTTGCGAAGTGATGCTAAATCAACCGCTTAATGATAAGAAATTTAGCGTCTATATAAGAGGCAGAGTAAGTGTCGGTAGCGTTTTAAATTTCGCTGATAGCATAAAGGTAAATGTGCTTGAGCTAAATAATGATGGCTCAAGGGTGGTAAATTTCACCAAAGATGGCGTCATTTTAGATACGGCGCGACTTTTTAGCGAGCTTGAAAAGATCGGCCATCGCCCACTTCCGCCATATATCAAAAGGGCTGATACAAAGGACGACGAGAGCTGGTATCAAAGTATATTTGCCAAAAATAGCGGTGCAGTCGCAGCACCGACAGCTAGTCTGCACTTTAGCGAGCAGATGTTAGAGAGAATAAAGGCAAAACACGAGGTCGCCTACATCACGCTTCACGTGGGCGCTGGGACATTTAAAGGCGTGGAGTGCCAAAACATAAATGACCACAAAATGCACTCTGAATTTTACGAGCTAAGTAGCAAGGCTCAAGAGATCATAAACTCAAACAAGCCCATCCTTGGCGTTGGCACGACAGTTACCAGATGCGTTGAAGAGTTTGCTAGAAGCAAGCAGCCAAGCGGCTTTTGCAAGCTATTTTTAAATCTAAATAATAGACCTATCAGACAAAACTACCTTTTAACAAATTTTCACCTACCAAAATCAACACTAATCATGCTAGTTACTAGCTTTATAGGGCTTGAAGAGACGATGAGGATTTACGAAACGGCAGTTAGCGAAAAGTATAGATTTTACTCTTATGGCGATGGGATGCTTGTGATATGAAAAATGTCGATTTTATCGCGCAAATGGAGCTATTTTTGGAGGCACTTTTTAAGGACGCAACCACTAGAGATAACGCCATCGTCTTTAACTACAACCCAAACTACCCACGCTATCTAAGCTTTGAAGCACACAAGCTAATAGGCGCGATCAAAAATTTAAGCAAATTTTACCTAAATAGCGTTAGCAACTCAAAATTGCTAATCTCCTTTACTCTAGTAAGCTATAGCCTAAGTTTGGTGCATTTTGACATACATATAAGATGCACTTCATGCCCGCAAAAGCCAAATGAGAGGCTAGTAAAAGAAGCTGGTGAGCTACTAAAAGAGCTAAATGCCAAGATGAGCAAAGCGGAGGACGGCTTTAATATAAGCATAAGCGTGCCGCTGCCAAAAAGTGGGACATTTAAAAGGCAAAGCGTAGAGATAGCAAGCCTTCTAGGGAAAAATGCGATAATAGCTTGCGATGATGAAAATTTATTTTTAACGCTCAGTCATGAGCTAAGCTTTACAGGGCTGAAGCTTAGCAAACAAAAGAGCTTTGAGAGTTTAAATTTACACATAAAAGATGCCATTTTTAAGCCAGATATCATCTTCGTGCAAAAGGAGTATCTAAGCGACAAAGCAAGGCTTGATGAGATACTAACTTATCAAAAGCTTAAGAATTTCTACATCGTCATCATCAGCAAGGATGAAGCCAAAAGCATCAAAAGCGAGAAGATGACTACGCTTAGACAGCCATTTACTAGCGATAGCTTGCACGAGACTTTGGGGATAGTGGCTAGGAATTTATAAAATTTTAGATATCTCTTTAAGATAATGGTGGCTGAAACGCTATCAAGCCTGCCATCTCGCTTTGTGTTTGTATAAATTTCACTTGCCTCGCTGCTGCTAAAGGCCTCGTCTTGATAGACGATATTAGCCTGCACATCAAGAAGCGAGACAAAGTGCTCTATGCGCCTTCTCATCTCATCTTCGCTGCTGCCACCGATTGGGACGCCCACCACTAGCGTGTTTGGAGCGTATTCATTTACTTTTTGGCTTACATCTCTTGCGGCTTGATTTCTATTTTTTCTAAGAACTGGCTCAAGGGGCGTCACGACCTCGCCAAAGCCAAAAGCAAGCCCTATGCGCTTTAGTCCAACATCGATCGCCAGAAATTTCTCTCTCATAGCGCGCTTTTTACTTTTAAATTTGAAATTTCAACTAGCCCATCAAGCTCGTATTCATAGATGATCTCGCCAAATTTAGCCAATGCTTCATCAAGGCTAACGCCATTTTTGCAAAATTTCAAAATTTCATCATCAGTTTTTTCTTGCTCTTTTACCTCGCCAAAAAGCGAAGCAAATTTAACGTAATCATCGATAAGCTCGGCCTTTTTGCTAGCTAGCAAGGCATTTGTCCCACTACTCTCATTTATGCGCTGCGGCAGGACAAAGAGAGGGATTTTAAGCTCATTTGCAAGCCTTGCACTTTGCATCGAGCCGCTTCTTAGATCAGCTTGTGCGACCACAAGAGCTTGTGCAAGCCCCACAACTATGCGGTTTCGCTCTAAAAATCTATATGCGATCGGCGGCTCACCCTCGTCATACTCGCTTAGAGCCAAGCCTTTTTCATAAATTTCTCTTATCGCTACTTTGTTTTGCGCTGGATAGATGATGTCAAGTCCATTCGCAAAAACGCCGATGGTTCGTGGCATGGCAGCCTTGTGCGCCGTGATATCCACGCCGATAGCCCCACCACTTACCACGCAGACATTTGCACTTTTTAGCGCTGCGCAAAGTGCCGTGACACACTCTTTTGTATAGACACTTGCCTTTCTTGAGCCAACGACTGCGACTTTTGGCATGCTAAGAAGCGAGGTGTCACCTATGAAATTTAGCTCTTTTGGGGATTTTTTAGCCTATTTAGCGCCTCTGGGATGATTTCAAGCTTCATAAAATATCTTTTAGATAAACAACTTCTACATCTTTTAAGATGTTGTTTTTGCTAGCTTTTATCACTGCGATAGTGTTTTTCTTTGGATGTCCGATGGCGATCGCGTAGCCCCTTTTTTTGGCTAAATTTACAGCAGCTACAAGCTCACGTCTAACCGCACTAGCCGATGGATCATCATCCAAAAATATATCTCTTGAAATGTAAGGCTGATTATACTTTTTAGCAGCCCTTGCCACCGCAGTTTGAGCGATCGTTTTGCTATCAACAAAGATAAAGCCCTGATCTATCAGCGCTCTATAAGCCTTGTCCATCGCGTCATAATCACTAGTAAATCGTGATCCTGTGTGGTTGTTTGTATATTTTGCACGCGGGAAGTCTTTGCGTATCTTTTTTATCTTCTCAAGCATGCTCTCAAAGCTCTCGTTTATCGTAAGAGTGCCTATCTCTGGGCTATCAAAGTGCTTTGCCTGCATCGGCAGATGTATCATATAAAACTCAAACGTTCTAGCGATATTTGGCGTATCTGGATGGGTTTTTGTCGCTGGAAAAATGGACGGCGTTATCTTTAGACCGATTGACTTTACCATGCTAGCATGCTCAAATGTCGCCACATCATCGATTATTAGCACTAGCTTAGCACGCCCTTTTACGCTGCTGTTTGGAGTAAATGGCACAACCGCAAAGTCATCTTTTTTCGCACTCTCTTTTTGCAGTTTTTCGCTGTAAATTTGCTTTTTATCTTTTTTAATAGGCTCAATCCTGCTTTTTTTAGTAGGTTCTGGTTTTAAAATTTCACTATGCTTTAAATTTTCTTTTATGCTTAAATTTGCTTCAGCGCTTTTGTTTTGCTCTGTTTTTGTCTCTGTTTTTGTCTCATTTTTGCCTGCATAAAATGGCTCGATTACTTGCTCGACCTTTGATTCTGGTTTTTCTTCACTCTTTGCTTCATGGCTTGCATCTACGCTGCTTTGCATATTTTTATATAAATTTGCAAGTAGATTTTTCGTATCGTTTTGCTCTTTTTTTGGCTCTTCTTTTTTAGCTTCTACTTTTACTTCAGGTTTTATCTCAGGAGTTATCTTTTTTTGCTCTTTTGGCTCAGTTTTTGGCTTTAGAGCAAGCTCACTTTTATGTTTAGGATCGGTAAAAATTTTACTTAAATTTTCATCTTCATCAAATTTTAGAGGGTATTTTCTCTTCTCATACTCTTGTTTTTTATCTTTGTTAGCAACTTTTTGCTCAGCTTTTTTTGAAATTTGCTTCTCACTCTTTGGCTCATTTACTTTGCTTATCTGCTCAACATCTTTGTTTTTGATGCTAAGAGCTGCGATAAGTGCCACTATCAAAATGGCAGCAATGACACCGATACCAAGGAAAATTTTATTATGTGAGCGACCTGCACTCTTTTTTGCAGGACGCTTCTTTGTAGTCTTTTTTTCGCTCAAGGCTTAGTTTTTGCTTTGATCTATAAGTTTGCCGTTAGTTATCCAAGGCATCATTGCGCGAAGTTTTTTACCAGTTTTATTTAGCAAGCTTCTCTCAGCTATACCGCGCTCAGCGTTCATTCTAACATATCCTGCTTTTCTCTCTAGGATGAAGTCTTTTGCAAATTTACCATTTTGAATTTCTCTTAAAACTTCTTTCATAGCTTTTCTGCTCTCTTCGCCAACTACTCTTACGCCGCTTACATAATCGCCATACTCAGCTGTGTTTGAGATAGAGTAGCGCATATCAGCCATGCCGCCTTGATACATTAGATCAACGATCAATTTTAGCTCGTGCAAGCACTCAAAATACGCCATCTCAGGCTCATATCCAGCCTCCACAAGCGTATCAAATCCAGCATTAACAAGTGCGCAAAGACCACCGCAAAGCACAGCTTGCTCGCCAAATAAATCTGTTTCAGTTTCATCTTTAAATGTTGTCTCGATGATGCCGGTTCTACCGCCACCTATGCCGCATGCGTAGCTTAGCGCGATCTCTTTAGCCTTTCCGCTTGCATTTTGCTCAACAGCGATAAGATCAGGTATGCCACCACCTCTTAAAATTTGCTTCTAACTGTGTGTCCTGGGGCTTTTGGAGCGATCATGATGACGTCTATGTTTGCTGGAGCTTTGATCTGTCCAAAATGAACATTAAAACCATGTCCAAATGCGATAGCAGCGTGATCTTTTAAATTTGGCTCGATCTCATTTTTATAAATTTCAGCTTGAAGCTCATCTGGTGTTAGGATCATAACTACATCAGCGCCTTTTGTAGCTTCGCTTACAGTTTTTACTTCAAAGCCCTTTGCTTCAGCTTTTGCCCAACTTTTGCCACCTTTTGCAAGACCGATTACGACACTTACGCCATTGTCTCTTAAATTTTCAGCGTGTGCGTGACCTTGTGAGCCAAAGCCGATGATTGCTACTTTTCTACTCTGAATAAGGCTTAAATCGCAGTCTTTATCATAATAAACATTTATAGCCATTGTTTCTCCTGTTGTTAAAATTTGGCGAAATTATACATTTTAGCAACAAAAACGTTGCTGAAAAAGAGCAAAAAAGTATCTTTAAGTTTTATGCTGCAGCTTTTTGCTATAATGTGACAAAATTTTTAACCAAAAGAGTCACTTTACATGAATGAATCAATTTTTAAAAAAATCAAAGCGCTTCCGCCACTAGACGACACTGTCATACAGATCCAGCGCCTACATGCTGACGAAAATAGCTCGATAAATGACCTCACAAAAGTGGTCGAAAAAGACCCTATGCTAACAGCAAATATCTTGCGTTCAGCAAACTCACCACTTTACGGATTTTCTCAAGAGATCACAACTATCGCAAGAGCCATTTCGCTTTTTGGCATGGCTACTATCCGCGGTTTTGCGCTATCAAGTGCCATTAAAAAGACCTTTTCTATAAATTTAGAGCCATATGACATTACCGCACAAGATTTTTTAAATATCTCAATCATGCAAAATGCTTTGATGTATCACTGGTACTCAAAGATAAAACCTAAAAATCTAGAAATTCTCTCTCCTGCTTCATTTATGCTTGAAGTTGGCAAGATCGTTTTAGCTCATGAACTCACAGAAAATAACCAAGTTGCTGAGTTTAAAACAAAGTTAAAACAAATTTCATCTACCTATGATCTTGCGCTTTTAGAGTCTGAAATTTTAGACATCACAAACGAAGAGGTCACAGCTAAAATTTTTGAGCAGTGGAATTTAGAGATCGAGCTTGGAAATTTATCCTCTACTCAAACACTCCTGAAGAGGCACCTGATCATATAAAAGAGTACGCAAGAGCGTTAAAAGTAGTAAAAACAGCGGTTAATATCTTTAACCAGCTTGATGATGTGAGCGTAAATAACGCAACACTTCTTATAAACGAATATGGCTTTGAGAGAGATACATTTTTAATGGCTGTTAGCAAAGTCAAAGACAATTTGTGAAAGAATTTTTAACATCACTACTCGTTGGCATCAAAGAAAAAGAGATATCAAACGAAGATAAAGAGGTCTTACGTAATCTCCTAAACCTTGGTGCCGTAAGCTCTCATAAAGATAAATTTTACCTAAACAACGGCTATGTCTGCGGCAAGCTAGACATCAGCCAAAATGCAACTGGCTTTATCATGCCATTTGACAAGCGCTTCAAGCAAGATATCATCGTCGAAAATAAAAATTTAAACAACTCTCACCTTGGCGATATCGTGCTAGCAAAGCTTTTGCCACTTAAGAAAAAACGCCAAAGTGCTAAAATAGTGATGAGCCTAAAGCTTGCAAATGAGACAAGCGTAGTCTATACAAAACGCTTTGGGGCAGCCATTTTAGGGGTAAATTTAAAAACTGGGCTAAGCACAACCCTAAAAGCAACTCAAAAAAGTCTAAAGATGCTCCCGCTTGGGACGCTACTAAAGATAAATAACCTAAACAACGAAATAGTCGAGGTTTTGGGAAATTTAGAAGATCCGCTAAGCGATGAGAAAATTTCGCTTGCTATTTATAATAAAAATGATAAATTTAGCGAGGCTTGTGAGCTTGAAGCAAAAGCATTTGGCGACGAAGTCGATGCTAGCATGTATCCAAGCAGGGTTGATCTAAGAAATTTAGAGTTTTGCACGATCGATCCAGTCGATGCCAAAGACTTTGACGATGCCATATATTTTGATGAGAAAAAGCGCGAAATTTACGTTGCAATTGCCGATGTAAGCGAGTATGTGACCGCGTATAGTGCCATTGATAGCGAGGCTAAAAAAGAGGCTTTTCTATCTACTTTCCGCACATCTCAGTGCCGATGTTGCCGCGCGCGCTTAGTGAAAATATCTGCTCGCTAAAGCCAGACGTGCCGCGCCTTGCATTTTGTTTTAAAATTTCACTTGATACAAACAACGAGGTAAAAAAAGAGGAGCTTTTCGAGGCGATCATCCTTTCAAAAAGGCGCTTTAACTACGATGAGATCGATGAAATTTTAGAAGGTAAAAGAGAGTATGAAATTTCGTGGGTCAAGCCACTTTTTAAACTAACCACAAAGCTTCGCAAAAAAAGACTTTTGCACGCATTTGACTTCAGGACAAAAGAGCTTAGAATGAGCCTTGACGATAAGGGTCAAATTTCGCAAACTAGGTTTGAAAGCGACTCCGACTCGCACAGACTAGTCGAGGACTGCATGCTTTTAGCAAACAAGGCTGCTGCAAAGCTCATCACAAAGGGCGTTTTTAGAAACCACGCATCGCCTGATTTTAAAAAGATAGATAGCTTGCTTGAGGACTTGCAGCTTTTGGGACTTGACTTTACCTACGAGAGCGACCTTGCAAATTTGATAAGAAAGATCCAAGCAAAGGCCGATGAGCTGGGCAACCGCGAAGAGATAGATAAGCTCATCATCAAGTCTCAAAAAAAGGCTGAATACTCAAGTGAAAATTTAGGCCACTTTGGGCTTGGATTTGATAGATACACGCACTTTACAAGCCCTATTAGACGCTATTCTGATCTTATTTTACACAGACTTTTAAAGGCTAAAATTTCAAAAGATGAAAAGCTTTACAACTTCTTACTTTTAAACATCCAAAGCACATGTGCAACATTAAGCGAGCTTGAAAGAGAGGCCGACAAGGTAGCCTACGACTTTATGGATAGGAAATTTGCGCGTTGGGCAGCTGCAAATATCGGCAAAGAGGTGCGTTGCTACGTGAGCGAAAACCAAAATGTCTTGGTCGCTAAGCTTGATGATTACTTTGTTGGAGCTAGGATTTTCATCACTGGATACAGCGCAAATTTACTTCAAAAGCTCGTCGTAAAGATCACAGAAGCCGACATCGCGAGCGCTAAAATTTTGCAAAAGTGGTAAGAAAGATCGATGTATAGAAAAGATTTGGAGCTAAATTTAGCAAATGCAAATTTAAGCAACTACTTCTTGCTTTTTGGCGCAGATGAGTTTCAGATCGAGCTTTTTGGCAAGGAAATTTTGAGCTTTTACTCAAGCGAAGATGCAAATTTATTAAGCCTTTATTTTGACGAATACAACTACGCGCAAGCAAGCTCTCACCTAAGCGAGCAGTCGCTTTTTGGCGGCAAAAATATCCTCTATGTAAAAAGCGACAAAAAGATCCGGCAAAAGAGCTTAAAGAGCTCATCTCGCTTTGCTCAAAGAGCCATGACAACTACTTTTTGTTTGAGCTTTATGAGGCCGATATGAAGCTAGTTTTTGATACGCAAAAGGCTTTTGGGGCAAATTTTGCTAGGTTTTTTAAGCCCTCAAACCCAGATGAAGCGATAAATTTGCTAGCCAAAAGCTCGGCTAAAATAGGCTTAAACATAACCAAAAACGCACTTTATGAGCTTTATTTTACGCATAATGAAAATTTATACCTTGCAGCAAGCGAGCTAACAAAACTAAAGAGCCTAAACACTCACATCGAACAAGACGATGTAAAAAGGCTGGTTTTTGGACTTGGCGGAGTAAATTTTGATGATTTTTTCAATAAATTTATGGCTCTAAAAGATATAAAAAACGACTTTTTTACCTACTTAGAAGATCCAAATTTTAATGAAATTTTACTTCTAAACTCACTTTACAAAGCATTTTTTAGGCTATTTAAAATTTACTCTTACATCAAGATAAATGGCCGCTTAAATTTAGACGAAGCGATCGGCTATCAGCCGCCTGTAAATGTGGCAAATTTACCTAAAAGCAAATAGCTTAAAGCTAAGTTTAAATGCCTATTTAGAGATATTTAAAACGCTAAATTTAGCCGAGCTAGAGCTAAAAACAAATACAAAAATGGATAAAGAAATTTTCGTTTTATCGACCATTTTAAATCTGCAACACCTCATATCAACAGCAAATATTAAGTAAAATTTAAGCTAAAATCCACCCTTGCTTAATGCAAAATCCTTGCTCACAAAGTGAGCTAAATATCCATAAGGAGAAAAAATGAAACATTACGAGCTTTTATTTATTCTTAAGCCGACATTGACGGAAGAGGAAGTTAAAGCCAAGGTTGATTTCGTAAAAGAAGTCATAACAAAAAACGGCGGCGAGATCGCTACTGTCGTTGAGATGGGCACTAGAAAGCTAGCTTATACCATCAAAAAATATGAGCGTGGAACATATTTTGTTATCTACTACAAAGCTCCACCAGCACTTCTTGAAGAGCTTACAAGAAACGTAAGAATCACAGAAGATATCATAAGATTTTTAAGCGTTAAATATGAAAACAAACGCGAAATCGCAGCTTGGGAAAGACTTTGCAAAGGTATCAAGCAAACTATAAAAAAAGAACCTCGCGAGCCAAGAGCACCACGTGAGCCAAGAGCTGAAAAAGTAGACGAGCAAACATTTACAGAAGAATAATCAAGGATAAAAAATGTTCAATAAAGTAGTATTAGTTGGAAATTTAACCAGAGATATAGAGCTTAGATATACTACTAGCGGCGTTGCCATAGGAAATTCTAGTATAGCTGTGACACGCAAAATCACCTCAAATGGGGAAAGAAGAGATGAGACTTGCTTTATTGATATATCATTTTTTGGCAAGAGTGCAGAGATAGCAAACCAATATCTCAACAAGGGATCAAAGCTGCTTATCGAAGGAAGACTCAAATTTGATCAGTGGACCGACAATAACGGACAAAATCGCTCAAAACACTCTATCGCCGTTGAGAGCATGGAGATGCTTGGCTCAAATAACCAAACACAACAAGGCGGATACTCTATGAATAGCCAAAATAGCGGTGGCTACGGACAGCAAGGTGGATATCAAAATAACCAATATAACCGCCAACAAGAAGCTAGACCACAAGCTGCGCCGCAAAGAAAGCAAGAGAGTTATTCAGAAGTTCCTGATATAGACGTTGATGCTGATAGCTTCAACAACGAAGAAATACCGTTTTAATTTTAAAGGATAAAAAATGGCAGAAAAAAGAAAATATTCACGCAAATATTGCAAATTTACAGAAGCAAAGATTGATTTTATAGACTACAAAGACACTTCACTTTTGAAGTATTGTTTGTCAGAAAGATTTAAAATCATGCCAAGACGCCTAACTGGCACATCAAAAAGATACCAAGAGATGGTAGAAAAAGCGATCAAGAGAGCTCGCCACGCAGCTATCATACCTTATATAGTTGATCGCAAAGACGTAGTTTCGAACCCTTTTGAAGGTCTATAATCCAGTAAATTTTAGCCCTTTTCTTGGGCTAAAATTTCAAAAACTATTTTTAATCACTTCATTACAAATTTAAATATTCATTTTAATTAATATCAAAATTAAAAATACATATCACCTATAAGGTAGCTAATCATTAATTATAATTTTTATCTTTCAAGAGCTATTTCACGTTTTGCGAGCAAACAAATACACACAGACATATTTAGTAATTTTTTTTAGAGATAGAATTTATTGTTTTTTATCTTTATCAGTCTGAACTTTATCTAGTTTTATATATCCCATTTCAACTAGCTTGTTATAAATTTGAGATATTTTTGGTCCAGCAGCGCTACCACCGTGACCGCCGTGCTCGACAACCATCGTGATGACGAATTGTGGATCCTCAAAAGGCGCATAGGTCGTCATCCACGCGTGAGATCTTTGCAGATATGCCATATCTTCTTCTTTCATACGCTTCTTTTCAGTTTGTGAGATGCCAACGACCTGAGCTGTTCCAGTCTTTGCCGCAACCTTTACAAGACTTCCCACAAAGTGCCTATTTGCCGTACCTCTTGGGTGATTTGCCACCTCATACATCGCATGCCTAATGGCGGGTAGCTGTGACTTCTCAAACGGCGTAAAAGCATCATCTGTTGGCGTAAAATCAACATCCTTACCATCGATGCTCTTTAAAAAATGCGGCGTCACATTTAGCCCAGTTGCAAGGCCTGCTGTGTATTTAGCCACCTGCATAGGTGTGACTAGAAAATTTCCCTGTCCGATAGAGGTGATGAGCGTCTCGCCTTGAAACCACGCCTTGCCATACTTCCTCATCTTCCACTCTCTACTTGGCAGCGTCCCCACAAATTCATTTGGCAAATCAACCTCTGTTTTTCTACCAAAGCCCATGCGCTCAAGTATCGGCACAATGGCGTCTATGCCGATCTTTTGGCTACCCTTGTAAAAATAGTCATCGCAGCTCTCTCTAATGGCCGTGTTCATATTGACTGTGCCATGACCATGCGAGTTCCAGCAGCGAAATTTACGCCCTCCAAGCTCATACGAGCCACTACAAAAAAGCTATCATATTTGCTCATGCCATTGTCTAAAAAGGCAAGAGCCATACCCATTTTTACGACAGATCCTGCGGATAGAGGCCGTTTATCAGCTTATTTGTAAATGGGTGATCGACATTTTTTACAAGTTCTTCCCACTCAGCCTGAGAAATTCCAAGCACAAACGGATTTAGATCATACTCAGGAAAGCTTCCTGCTGCGATGATGGCGCCATCTTTTAAGCTCATAACTATGACGCTTCCTGCATCCTTACCAAAAACATCAGCGACAAACTGCTGAAGCTCAAGATCGACGGCGAGCTTTATGTTTTGACTTTGTGGCGCTTGATAGCTCACCTGCTCGATCTCCTCATTTAGCGCATTTACCTTGATCTTTTTAAAGCCTTGAATTCCTTGCAAGATCGGGTTATAAAAGCGCTCTACTCCACTTCTGCCAATATAGTTTGTAAGCTTTGTCAATGGGTCATTTTCCATATCTTTTTGGTTTGCCCTGCCGACGTAGCCGATTATGTGAGAGGCTAGGTCGTTGTATGGATAGTGGCGCTTTGAAGCGGGTCTTATCTCTAAATTTTCACGCAGAGAAAGGGGCGCAAAAAATGGTAAAAATTTATCATAATCAACAAATTCGACCACGTTTATAAAGTCTTGGTTGTAAGCTGAGTCGTTTTTGATATATTCATTTTTAAGCTTGGTGACGTTTAGATCGCCAAATAGCGAGCCGATATAGGCTAGCTCATCGTCTAAAATTTTCACCTTTTTGTTTGCGCTAAGGTGCGGCTTTACATAGATAGAAAAGCCAAGGCGATTGACCGCCATAGGCTTGTCGTGCGCATCAAAGATGATGCCTCTAACTGGCGGGATGTAGATAGTTTTTATCGCATTTTGCTCGGCGATCTCGTTGTAATAAGTATTTGAATTGACACTTAGGTGGTAAATCCGTCCCAAAAGCATGATCCAAAAAAGAGCGATCACGCCAAAAACGATACGCATCCTCATAGCACTTTGTCCCTAAAAAGCACGATAGCAAGCACACTTTCAAGCGCTATGAAAAATAGATACTCTGCGCTAAAAGTCAAATTTGGCTCGTTTAAGACGTATGCGAACAGGTTATTTACAAGAAAAGTTAGCACATAGCCAGAGGCGACAAAGATGATAAGCAGGCAATTTCGCCACTTCATCGTCGTATATAGCCAGTCTAGCACGAAGTTGTAAAATAGCAAAAACGCAATGATCGTTGAAAAGAGATAAAAGCCATGAATTTGCTCAGCAAAGACCAAGAAAATGAGCGAAAAATACCATGAGGGCTTAAACTCATCATACTGCTTTTGCTTTCTTGAATACTCCAAAATCATATATGTAAAAAAAATGCCAATAAGTGGTGGCAAGAAGCCAAACTGTGTAGTTGCGATCTCATAAGAGAGCAAAAAAATGACCCACCAAAAGCCTTTAAAATTTTAATATCTAAGCTGCTTATGGTTTGCATTTTACCTACCAAGAGCATGGTTTATGATAGCTTCCCGTGCCTTGTCGATGCCGCTTTTGCTGAGTGTCGAGACCAAAATACCACTTGGATCAAATTTCATTATCGCACTCTTTTGGCTTTGATTTAGCTTGTCGCTTTTTGTGTATAAATTTAAGATTTTCTGATCAGCTCTTAAAAAGCTTTTTAGGTAAGAATCCACGTTTACGTCGATGTCTAGGTCAAAGTGCCTAGCATCGATTAGATGTATAAAAAGTCTGATGTCGCTTCTAAATTTCAAAAACTCATCTAAATTTTTGCGCCACTCATCATGTTTTGACTTTGCAACTTTTGCGTAGCCAAAGCCTGGTAGATCGACTAAGATGAGCTTAAATTTCTCTTTTTCACTATCTTCTTTTTCCTCACAAAACTCAGCCTCAAAGAAATTTATAAGCTGCGTTTTACCAGGAGTTGATGAGCTTTTTGCTAAATTTTTTTGATTGACAAGTGCGTTTATGAGGCTGCTTTTACCCACATTTGACCTGCCCAAAAGACCACCTCGCTTGTCACAAAGCTTGGAGCCTCTTTTATGCTTGGGCTTGATGTGATAAATTTAGCGCTCAAGGCTCTTATCACTTGGTTTTATCCTCTATTTGAAATATAAATTTAACCGGCTTTTTCTCGTCGCTATTTACGCTATATGTGCCATCTTTTTGATTAACCACGATCTTATCGCCATAGACATTTTTATCAGTCTCCACTTCGTGCAAGTAGCCATTGCCAACTACTGTGTATGTTTGCTTTGCAGGCTCGTATGTAAGCGTATCGCCCTTGCCTTCATAGTGCTTATCTTTCATGAAAATTTTAGCTCTAGCGTTGCCTGTGGCTACATATTTTACTGGCTGGCGCTTTTTATCAAAATGCACAACGACTTTGTTTGCCTTTAGCTCATCATATGAGCCTTTTTTGATATTTACATTGCCTACAAACTCGCTGATCTGCTTGTTTTCGTCAGCAAAAAAATCGTTTGAAGTGATCTCAACCTGCTCTGCATTTAAAAATGTAAAGCCCAAAATCATCGCTAAAATCGCTGCTTTTCTTCTACCCATGCCCTTAACCCTTTTATCTGCGTTTGTTTTTTACCAAGATCATAGCTTCCGCTATCACCCAGTGCTTTGTCGCCATTTCTAGTGATGGTGAAATTTGCCTCTGATCTTACTATTTTTGTCTTTGTGTTATATATAACTTCATCGCTTTTAAATTTCAAACTATCGTTGTTTTCATAGTTTGCATTTTTTTGAAAGATTATCTCATCGTTTTGCGAGATAGCCTTATCTGAGCTTAGAAAATGTCTTAAATTTCCCCTTAAAATTCTCGCTTTAAAGTCTAAAAACTCATCCCTGTCACTATATCTGTTTAGCTCGTCACTCTCATAAACTCCGCTTATCTTAGTTGAGTTTATCTCATAATCAACCACGTCATTTACCTGCATATTTGATATCTTGGTATCAACCTTTAGCACGTTTGCTAGGTACGGGTCTTGAGCCGCTAAAAATATCATCACAGCACTAAAAATGGCCACGACGAAGTAGAAAATTTTTACAACCAACGCTTAGACCACTCGTCATATAAATTTTCTGATTTTATGATCATCTCGATCATCTCTCTAACAGCGCCATTGCCACCTTTGTGCTTTAGCTTTGTCTTTACATCAAGCTCTTTAATGGCATCTTTTGGCTTAAAGCTCCATGCAACTGCGTCTAAAATTTTATAGTCGTTGTAGTCATCGCCGATAGCTGCTGCGTTTTTAAAGCTAAGCCCTTCAAATTTTAATATCTCGCTTGCTACTTCAAATTTATCGCCAACGCCTTGATAGACGTGATTTATCTTTAGATCCTCAGCCCTTCGCTCAACGATAGCCGACTTTCTGCCAGTGATGATAGCTACTTTCTTGCCAAGCTTTAGCCAGCTCTCTATCGCATAGCCATCTTTTACATCAAAAAATTTAAGCTCTTCGCCGTTTGCATTGTAGATGATCTTGCCATCAGTGAGGCACCCATCAACGTCTAAAAATATAATTTCTATCATAAAACGCCTTTTGTGCTTGGAGTGCCGATCCTTGCGTTTTAGCAAGCGCTCTGCGGAGTGCTACGGCAAATGATTTAAACGTTGCTTCGATGATGTGATGAGTGTTTTTGCCACGAATTTGATTTAGATGAAGAGTGATGGCTGAATTTATAGCAACTGCTCTAAAAAACTCCTCCACAAGCTCAGTGTCAAACTCGCCAACTTTGGCATTTTCATTAAAATTTTCATACACAAGGTAAGCTCTGTTGCTAAGATCTAGCGCGCAAAAAACAGCCGCCTCATCCATAACAACGCTCGCCTCGCCAAACCTCTCAACACCACTTAATGGATATAAAGCCTCTTTTAAAAGCTGCCCCAAAACTATGCCTACATCCTCGACGCTGTGGTGAAAATCCACATGTGTGTCGCCCTTGCATGAAATTTCAAGATCAAGCAAAGAGTGCTTTGTAAAAGCTTCAAGCATATGGTCAAAAAAGCCAATGCCTGTGCTTATCTTTGCTACCCCAGAGCCGTAAATTTTGAGCTTCATTGAGATTTGCGTCTCTTTTGTGTTTCTAGTTAGTTCTAAAATTTCCTCTCTCACGCCTAACCTCTTACTATAAATGCACCTTGGAATTTGCCGCTTCTTGCGTAATCCCTAGCCTCGTCCTCGCTTCTAAAGCCATTTAAAAATACCCTATAAATGGTTGAGCCATCTATCGTAAATGTCTTAACGACTGATCTATAACCATCTATGCTTTTGTGCTCTCTTTGATATCTGTTTGCGCCTTCAAGGTTCTTAAACGAGCCAATTTGTACCATAAAATCTCCACCCACAACGCGTTGCTCTGATGAGATCACGATACCGCCAACTGGGGCCGTTGGAGAGACTGGATTTGGCACTTTTATGCCAGTGCTTGTTGGTTTTGTTGGTTGTGCGCTAGCGGTTGTAACAGCGTTAATGTCTTCATTAAAGCCGATAACCTCCATACTAACTGGAGCTGTGCCGGTGCCGATGACATCAAGCTTCATCGCAGCTGCTTTTGAAAGGTCAAGCACCCTGTCAGCCACAAAAGGTCCTCTGTCATTTACACGCACGATGACACTTTTTTGATTTCTTAAATTTGTTACTTTAAGTATTGTATTCATCGGCAAAGTCTTATGCGCCGCAGTCATATTATACATATTATAAACTTCGCCATTTGAGGTCGTTTTGCCATGAAAATTTGGACCATACCAACTTGCCGTTCCGCTGGCTTTATCGCCGACACTTACGACGGTCGGATAGTATGTTTTGCCATTTATGGTGTATGGTCTCATTGTTGCTTTTTGAACTGAGGCGGAGTTGTTGCCTCTTACATTAGTTGGGCCACTTGGAGTAAATGGAGCCCCGCTCCAAGAACAACCAGTGATTAGAAGTGTAAAACTTAGTCCTAAGTAGAAATTTAGGCTCTTACGGTATGACAATATTTGCTCCGACATTTAAATTTGAACTAGCCAAAGAATTTGCATCTTTTATATCTTTTTCACTTACATTAAATTTCTTTGATAAAGATGCGATCGTATCGCCTGTTTGAACTACGTAGTTGTGAGATTTATTTTGAGTAGAAAAAGGGATTATTAGTTTTTGATTGTAGCTTACTGCGTTTGTGCTAAGCTCGTTGTAGTCCTTGATCGCTCTGTGGCTAACGCCTGTTTTTTTAGAGATAGAAAGCAAGGTCTCGCCTTTTTTTACTGTATATGCATAGAAGTTATTTTTGCCATTAAATGGCTTGAAATTATCTGAAAAAAGCTGTTTTTTATTTTCAGGGATATAAACGTAATAATCTTTTAAAGTAGGAGGAGTAAATACGAAATTTTAAATGTGGGTTATTACTTTTCATCTTTTTTGTGCTAAGACCGATGCTATCGCCTATCTGAGCTAAATTTGTACCACCTGGCACTTTTACTTTCGTAAGTCTTAATCCGCCATTTATGTTTAGCAAAGATGACTCTTTAGATATCAAAAAGTCCGCATCTTTTGCTATATATGCCGCTCTTAAAATTTTAATGATGAAATTTCTAGTCTCAGCTGGGAGGTATTTTTTCTCAGCATCAAGAAGTGTTACAAGATCGTCTGTACCAGCTTTTTGTATAGCTTTTTTTAACGCACCATCGCCGCAGTTATATGCCATTGCCGCAAGATACCATTTGCCAAATTGATTTTTAAGTGATCTTAGATAATTTGTCGCTGCGACAGTTGATTCGACTGGATCTTTTCTCTCATCGGTGTATTGCCCTACTTTTAGGCCATGAATTTTTGCTGTTTGCTCCATAAACTGCCACATACCAGTAGCTTTAGCATTTGAGACAGTGTGATTTGAAAAGCCTGACTCTATCATAGCTAGATAGAAAAACGACTCAGGCACGCCTGATTTTTTGATCTGCTCTTTTATCATTGGTATATACATATAGCCATTTTTCAAGGCATCTGTAAATGTTCTTACTTGTGAGTTTTGTATGCCTTGTCTCATCTTTGCATAGTGAGAAGTTTTCATAAAGCTAGCATCGATGTCTAGCTCCTTTAAAATTTTAACCTGAGTGTCGTAAGAGCTCTTCTCAGGGGCGTTTGCTAGTAGCAAGGTGCTACATGCAAATAATAAAAATATCTTAAGCATTGCTTTCATTTCTATCCTTTTTCGTGTCAAAGCTTAATGATGCTAGCATCTTAAGCAAGCACAATGCCCAAAATTTAGGCAAAGCACTTAAATAACCTTTTGGCATTATTTGAAGTCGTTTTGCAAATTACTTCAAATTCGAAGGTTTAAAATTTCAGCTATCTTTTTAGCAACAAATGTCGTAAACGCCGGCTCATTTCTCTTGCCACGATTTGGTTCTGGCGTGAGATAAGGGGCGTCGGTCTCTATCAATACCCGATCAAAAGGAATTTTTGGCAGAATTTCAACTAAATTCTTAGCGTTTTTAAATGTCAAAACGCCACCTATGCCAAAGTAAAAATTCCCAAATTTACAAAGCTCCAAAAGGAGTGGCGAGGCATTATAACAATGCAAAACCGCTCCAGCTTCAAGCTTTGGCGCATACTCTTTTAAGATGTTAAAAGAGTCCTCATTAGCCTCTCTGATGTGGAGGATAACGGGTTTTTTTAACTCAACTGCCAAATCTAGTTGAGCTAGAAAACACGTTTTTGATCTTCTTTTTCTCTTATCTTTTCTTCTTCATCTTTTGGCAAGCGGTAGTAGTCAAGCCCACATTCACCGATAGCCACGCACTTTTTGTCTTTGGCAAATTTTCTTAAAGTTTCAATATCAAAATTCTCTTTATCATATGGATGAACTCCAACGGCAAAGAAAATATCATTTTTTTCATGCGCTATTTTAGCCGCTTTTGGTAAATCATTAATATCAGCTCCAGGGATAATAAAGCCTTTTAGCCCTAAATTTCTGGCTTCAGATAAAATTTGCTCTAGGTCAAAATCATAAACTTTACTATCCAAATGACAATGCGTATCTATAATCATAAAGCTATTTCTACCCTATTTCTGCCATTTTCTTTTGCGACATAAAGCGCTGAGTCACAAGCTTCGAGCATATCATCTATCTCGCAGTGACCTTTTCCAAAAGATATGCCGATAGAAACAGTGACTCTTACGATTTTATCTTTTATCACTACCCCATTTTCAGCCACTTTTGCTCTTAAATTTACAAAAAATTTAATCGCCTCCTCTTTTGCTATCTTTTTAAGAACGACACAAAACTCCTCGCCGCCAAACCTAGCGACCACATCGCTTCCTTTTGTGTTGTCAGTTAGTATTTTTGCGAGTGATTTTAGTATCTTATCGCCACCATCATGCCCGTATGTATCGTTTATCTTTTTAAAATGATCTATATCAAGCATAGCAAACGCATAAGGCTCATTAAGCTCTTCAGCTGTTTGAACGTATTCTTCTATATCTTGGTAGAAATATCTTCTATTATAAGCGCCAGTTAAAAAGTCACGGTTAGCGAAATTTGCTATCTTATTTATATTCTCCATCGCCTCGATGGTGTTATTTATACGACAAATAAGCTCTTCTTTAGAAAATGGCTTTGCTATAAAGTCACTAGCTCCATTTTTTAAAAATATCGCAGCATCTGTTTTTTCGCTAGGCGAGGTCATCACGATCACGCCAAGGTGGTTTTTATCTTTCTCTTTCTCACCTCTTTTAAGACTTCTAAACCATCTTTGACAGGCATTCTATAGTCAGTTATGATTAAATTTATATCAGGATTATCAGCAAAATAGCTCATCGCCTCTTCGCCGTGGGCTGCTGCTAGGACCTTAAACTGAAGGCTAGTTAAGATTTTTTTTATCATATTTCTAAAAGGCAGCGAGTCCTCAACGACTAGAACTTTGTATTGTCTATTTTTGCTTAGTCTATTTATCATTTGAAAGATATAGTTGATATCATCCATGTTGCCTTTATAGACGTAATCAACTATATCTTTGTTTATAAAAAATTCTTTCGTCTTATCATCGATGCTACCAGTTAAAACGATAGCACAGAGCCCTTGAGCAAGGACATAATCAACGATCTCGCCATTTGGTGCGTCAGGTAAATTTAGATCCAAGATAGTCATAAAATAATCTTTGCCGTGCTCGCTAATTAGCATCTGGGCTTCGGCAAAATCGTACGCAACGTCGATCGCCATATCCTCAATGCTCTTTTCCATCTGCATGACGATTAGCTTAGCAAGTGCCTTATTATCATCAACTACTAGAATTCTTTCCATATTATTCCTGTGATTTTTTATTAAATTAGCTCGGATTTTAACAAATAAACCTAATCACAAAGCTTAAATTTAAAACTTAAATTTCAAGCTATTTTAAAAGTCCTTTTGCAAAATTTATCGCCTCTTCGCTGATATGCTCACCGCTTATCATACGCGCAAGCTCATTTATTCGCTCCTCTTTGTCAAGCTCTCTTACGACCGAGTTCTCGCCGTGACGCTCTACCAAAAAGTGCGAATTTGCCTTTGAGCTAAGCTGTGGCTGGTGCGAAATGGCAAAAATTTGATAGAAATTTGCAAGCTTAAGCAAGACATTTGCGATACTCATCGCCTCTTTTCCGCTTAAATTTGCATCTATTTCGTCTAAAATTATGACATCTCCGCCCGTTTTTGTGATCTCACTAGAGGCAGCTATGAAGGCCAGTCTTAAGCGGTTTAGCTCGCCTGAGCTTAAATTTTTAAGCGAGGTCTCGTTTAAATTTAGACAAATTTCATCAGCGCCCAAGATATCAAGCTTTTTAGCCTCAATACTCAGCGTAATATCTGGCATATAAAGCTCTCTTAGGTATAAATTTATCATACTCTCAAGCTCTTTTAAATTTACGCTCCTTGCCTTGCTCAAAGTGCTGGCTAGCTCATTTGCCTTTTTACTTAAAATTTCAAATTTCTTCTCAAGCTCGCTCTTTTCAAAGCTTAAATTTTCATATCTGGCAAGCTCTTTTTCCTTTTTATCAAGCGCTTCTAACGCCTCCTCCTCGCTGCCATAGCGCCTAATGATGGCATTAAGAGCTTCTATCCTATCAAGCACGCTCTCCACGTCGATATCGTCAAGCTCCTCCATGTTTAGGCTATCTCTTGCGACCCTCAGCTCGTTCATCGCATCTTCAAAAAAGCCGTTGTCAAGGTCGCTGATGCTTAGCGCCTCATTTACGCTGTGCTCTAGCTCAAATATCCGCTCAGCCCTAGCCCACGCCTCATTTATCTTATCCTTTTTACTAAGCCTTTTTTTAGTCTCCATAAGCTCTTCAAACTCGCCTTTTTTAGGCCCAACACTTCTTATCTTCTCGATCTCAAAGCTAGCAAGCTCTTTTAGCTCCTCGACCTTTTTCTCTTCCTCTTTGATAGTGGCTAGCTCTTTTGAAATTTTAGAAAATTTTAAAAAAACCTCTTCAAATTCCTGTTTTATCTCTTTAAATTTCTCATTTTTTGAAATTTCTAGCCTATCAATCAAATTTAGAAATTTCTCATTTTCAAATTCATTTGCCTCTTTTGCCGAGAGATATTTGATGTGCTCGCGCGCCACTTGGGCTAAATTTTTCTTTGAGATGGCTTGTTGGTTTATAAAATACCTCGTGCTCTTATCTTTTAAAAGCTTAAAAATATTGACCTCTTCGTTTTCTATACCAAACTCATCAAGCTCAAATTTATGCTCAACGTCAGCTTCTATTAGCCTTGCCTCGCTATCTTTTAGCCCAAAAACAGCCATTATGGCACTCATCAGCACCGACTTGCCAGCACCGCTAACGCCCGTAAAGACACTAAGACCCTCTTTGAAATTTCAGCTCGACGTTTTTAAAATTTCAGATAATCTTTAATCAAAATTCGATCAATCATTATAACCCCAGTGAAGTTTCTCTTTTAAAATTTGAAAATAATCCCTGCCAATATGGCGTATCAGCCTCGCTTTTTTCTCGCTAAGGCTCATGCTAACGGCTGAAATTTTACTCATATCAAAGCGGTCTTGTCCGTCTATGACTAAAATGGCGTCGCTTTTTGTTCTAAATTTAACCGTGTGATTTTTCGTAAGCACGACTGGACGCTGCGTGAGCGAGTGCGAGCAGATGGGAGTTACTGTAAAAACTTCGCTCAATGGATATATGATAGGGCCATTTGCGCTCATATTATATGCCGTGGTTCCAGCAGGAGTTGCCACTATGACGCCGTCTCCAAAATATGAGTTAAAATACTTTTCATTTAAAAGTGCCTCGATATGCGTCATCGAGCCACCATTTTTACTAACGATGACCGCGTCGTTAAATGCTATCTTTTTCTCAGTTTTGCCATCATTTTTATGAAGCGTAACATCAAGCATAAAAGGCATTTCTACCTCAAATTTACCATCAAAAAAGTCTTTAAAAAACTTCTCACTCTCATTTATCGTGATATCTGTCAAAAAGCCGAGCCTGCCAGCGTGTATGCCAAGGACTAGTGGCGAGATGTGAGCTAGCTTTCTGCAAGTTGAGATGATAGTACCGTCTCCGCCAAGCGTGATAAGAAATTCGCACTCTTTGGCTAGTTTTATCAGCTCAAAGCCACTTTTTTCTACCTGCTTTGCACAGCTTTTTTCAAGCAAAATTTCTGCGTTATACTTTTTTAAAATTTTTTCTAGCTTTGCTAAATCCTGCTTAAATAATGGATAATCTTTCGCGATAAGTCCCACTTTTTTGGCGTTTGTGGTATTAAATTTTTGTTCATTTTTCATAGAAATGATTGTAACATATTTTATTTTAACAAAGCTTTTCAAAAGAAAAAAGCGATTATAATTGCCTAAAAAACATTGCAAAGGAGCATTTTATGCGAAGTCATTATTGCACCGATCTTAGCAAAGCTGATATCGGCAAAGAAGTAATACTTTGTGGCTGGGCAAACACATATAGAGACCACGGTGGCGTTGTTTTCATTGACTTAAGAGACGTTAGCGGACTTATACAATTAGTTTGTGACCCTGCTGATAGCAAAGAAGCACACGACGTGGCTGCAAAAGTAAGAGATGAATATGTCTTAAAAGCAAAAGGAAAAGTAAGGGCTAGGGGCGAAGGACTAACCAATCCAAAGCTAAAAACTGGCGAGATAGAGGTGATAGTAAACGAGCTCATCATCGAAAATCCAAGCGAGCCGCTACCATTTATGATAGGTGATGAGAGCGTAAATGAGGACATCAGGCTAAAATACCGCTTTTTAGACCTTAGAAGCGAGCGCTTGCAAAATATCTTTAAAATGCGTTCTCGCGCAGCGATTGCAGCTAGAAACAGCCTAGATAAAATGGGCTTTATCGAGTTTGAAACTCCAGTTTTAACACGCGCAACTCCAGAAGGTGCGAGAGACTATCTAGTGCCAAGCCGCGTATATCCAGGTCAGTTTTACGCGCTTCCGCAAAGCCCGCAGCTATTTAAACAACTTTTGATGTGTTCTGGTTTTGATAAGTATTTTCAGATAGCAAAATGCTTCCGCGACGAGGACTTAAGGGCTGATCGCCAACCAGAATTTACTCAAATAGATATCGAAATGAGCTTTGTCGAGCAAGAAGATATCATAAATATGGCTGAGACGATGCTAAAAGATATCTTTAAAGCCTGCGGATACGACATCAAAACGCCATTTAGACGCATGAGCTACAAAGAGGCAACTGAGACTTACGGCTCAGACAAGCCTGATCTTAGATATGATCTAAAAATGATCGATGTTATCGATATTTTCGAGCGCTCAAGCAATGAAATTTTTAGCTCTATCGCAAAAGATAAGAAGAAAAACCGCATAAAAGCGCTAAAAGTGCCAAATGGTGACAATATCTTTAGTAAGCGCGAGATGAATAGATTTGAGGAATTTGTACGTAAATTTGGCGCACAAGGTCTTGGCTACTTCCAGATGAAAGAAGATGGTTTAAAAGGCCCGCTTTGCAAATTTTTCGAGCAAAGCGATCTTGACGAGATCGTCTCAAGATGTGAGCTAAAAGTTGGCGACGTCGTATTCTTTGGCGCTGGTAAGAAAAAAATCGTGCTTGATTATATGGGACAATTTAGAATTTTCCTAGCTGAGCAAATGGGTATCATCGATCAAGATAGACTTGAGTTTTTATGGGTGCTTGACTTCCCAATGTTTGAGCAAAATGACGACGGCAGCTACTCTGCGATGCACCATCCATTTACTATGCCAAAAAATATAGACGAGCCTGATCTTGAAGATATCCTCTCTATCGCTCACGACGTCGTCCTAAACGGCTTTGAGCTTGGCGGCGGAAGTATAAGAATTCACAAAAACGACATCCAACAAAAGGTCTTTAAACTTCTTGGCATAGATGAAGCCGAGCAGCGTGAGAAATTTGGCTTCTTGCTTGATGCTTTGACATTTGGTGCGCCTCCACATGGTGGTATCGCGATCGGCTTTGACAGGCTGAATATGCTTGTAAATAAAGCAAGCTCGATCCGCGACGTTATAGCCTTCCCTAAAACACAGCGCGCTCAGTGCCCACTCACAAAGGCACCAAGCTACGCTAGCAACGAACAGCTTAGGGAGCTAGGACTAAGGATAAGAGAAAAAGAGCAAAAGGCTTAAAAATTTATTGCAATAAATTTAGACTTTTTGAATGTGTAAATTTGAGTTATTTTAAAGATTAAATTTTTGAGATGATTTTGGATGTTGTGCAGAAAATTTCATCCCAAAGCTAGACATATAGTCTGCTGCAGGGTGAAATTTTCAAACTCATTCAAAGGCGCTCAAAAAATATAAAAAAGGGAAAAAATGAAGAATTTATTTTTAATCATCGGCGCTCCAGGCAGCGGCAAAACAACAGACGCATCTATCATCGCACAGCATGATGAGAAATTTGCGCACTTTTCAACTGGCGATCTTTTAAGAGCTGAAGTCGCAAGTGGTAGCGAGCTTGGCAAACTAATAGACGGCTTTATCTCAAAAGGAAATTTAGTCCCACTTGACGTTGTCGTAAATGCTATCGTCTCAGCTATCAAAAGCTCAAATAAATCAAACATCATAATCGACGGCTATCCAAGAAGCGTTGAGCAAATGACCGAGCTTGACAAAGTCTTAAGCGAGCAAGATGGAAATTTCTCTAAAAGGCGTCATCGAAGTGGATGTTAGCGAAGATGTGGCAAGAGCTAGAGTGCTTGGCCGTGCAAGAGGCGCTGATGACAACAACGAAGTCTTTAACAACCGCATGAAAGTCTATCTTGATCCGATCAAACCTATCCGCAAATTTTACAGTGAAAAAGAGCTACTTCACGTGGTAAATGGTGAGCGTGGCATCGATGAGATCGTAGCTGACATCAAAAATTTACTAGCTAAACTTATATAATTCACAGACCTTGCATCAAAAGGTGCAAGGTTTTAAAACTTACCATTTATTAACACCCAAAATATAATATCCTTTAAATTTAACAACCAACCAAAAAGGATAAAAATGAAAAATTCTTCATCACTTCACTGGCTGCTAGCATCGCAATGGCTGGAGGCTTTGTCTCAAATCACAAAAGCGAAAATGTTATAAGCGTAAAAGAGGCTTTTAAGCTTAATGATAACGCAAAAGTCATACTTTAGGGCAAGATAAAGTCACACATCAAATCAGACAAATATGAATTTGCCGATAAAAATGGCGACACTATCGTTGCTGAGATTGACAATAACAAGTGGGGCAATGTAACAGCTAACGAAGATACACTTTTAAGAATAAGAGGCGAAGTGGATAAAGACCTTACAAAAACGAAGATCGACGTAGATAACGTAGAGATTGTAAAGTAGTTAAATTTACCAGTATTTAATGCAAAAAATACTAAAATCACGAAAATTTCTAACACAAAGGACGAATATATGGACGTTTCAAAGATCAAATTTGGCTCAAACCCAGACAAAATCAATGCCGTAATCGAAATACCTTATGGCTCAAATATCAAATACGAGATCGACAAAGATAGCGGTGCAGTCGTAGTTGATCGTGTGCTTTACTCAGCGATGTTCTACCCAGCAAACTACGGCTTTGTGCCAAACACACTAGCAGCCGACGGCGATCCAGCTGATATTTTGGTGCTAAACGAGTATCCACTCCAAGCTGGTAGCGTCATCCCTTGCCGTTTGATAGGCGTTTTAGTGATGGAGGATGAAGCAGGCATGGATGAGAAGCTTTTGGCTGTGCCAGTTACAAAGATCGATCCAAGATATGAGGCGATAAAAAGCTACGAAGACTTGCCAACTGCGACACTAAATAAGATCAAAAATTTCTTTGAAACTTATAAAATTCTTGAGCCAAACAAATGGGTAAAGGTGAAAGAATTTAAAGACGCAAACGCTGCAAAAGAGATTTTAGACGCTGCGATAAAAAATTATAAATAATTTATAAGCCCTATTTTAGGGCTTTTTCTTTTAAATTTGTTCGTTTTTATACGCCATATTAAAAAGGCTATTTTTATATTTAGATAAGCTTTTTCTTGTATAATACGATTTTCTTTCAACTGTGGGTTCATAGCTCAGTTGGTTAGAGCATCCGGCTCATAACCGGATGGTCCCAGGTTCGAGTCCTGGTGAACCCACCATTACACAATATCTTAACAAATCCAAAAACATATAAAAACATATAAAAGAACCTAGAAAAGGGGCTTTTATTTATACATTTAAACATACGACAACATACAACAATATATATAAAAATCCTTGCAAATAATTATTTTTTACGGAACAATTACGGAGTAAGAGAAAATATTTAAAGGAGCTCCGTAAAAATGCCAAAAATACCTAAACCACTAAGCGATATGGAGATAAGAGCGCTAAAGCCAAAAGATAAAATTTATAAAAAATGTGATGGTAGGGGCTATATGTTTTTATAAATCCAGATGGTCGCAAATATTTCGCACTAGAGTACAAAAGTCCAATAGATCAAAAGATAAAACGCATAAATTTAGGCGATTACCCTAGATATACCTTAGCAATGGCGAGAGATGAGCGATTTAAAATGGATCAAAAAATAAGAGATGGTATAGACATCAAGATAAAAACTAAAAGAGATGAAGAAGCAAATTTTAAGGTTATAGCACAAAAATGGCTAGATATAAAATCGACATCAGTATCACAAGACACTATAGAAAAGAGCACAAGACGTCTTGAACGATATATTTACCCCTACTTTGAAAATTTGGACATAAGAGATATAAGAGTAGATGATGTGATAGGTGTTTTAAAAAAAGTTGAAGAGGCGGGAGCGCTAGAGACTACCAAGCGGGTATATTCACTCTTAAATCAAATTTGGAAGTCCGCCTACAATATCGCACCGAGCAACATAATCGCGAATATAAACTATAAATTTACTTTTAAAAAAGCTAAAGATAGAAATTTTGCAACGCTTACAAAAAAGGCAGATATTAAGGCACTTTGGCAAGGTTGCGACGAGTATAATGGCGACGATGCAAACAAAATACGCCCTAAAGCTAGCGATACTCACAGCGCTCCGCCCTTTTAATATTAGGTCGATGAGGTGGGAGTACATAGACTTTGAAAGGGAGATTATAAAAATACCTGCCACCGATATGAAAATGAGAGATGAATTTACGTTGCCACTATCAAAGCAAGCGGTAAATTTATTAAGAGAGTATCAAGGGTTGAGACTTGGCAAAATTTATCTTTTTAGCGCTTTACAAAGCGAGGATAGATATATGAGCGAAAATACGCTTAACGTAGCACTTAGACGCATGGGATTTAGCAAAGATGAGATAGTATCGCACGGCTTTCGTGCTATGTTTAGCACTATTTGCAACGAATATATAGATGAGCACGGATTAAATTTTGACATTATCGAGAAGTGCCTCGCCCATAAAGGCAACAATAAGATACGAAATACATACAATCACGCAGGCAACTTGACGCAAATGCGTAAGCTTATGCAGTGGTGGGCGGATTTTTGGATAAGCTTTAATCTTTATTTATTTTTAAGTTTGTAGGATGCATAATTTAAGAATAAAAACAAACCTTGAATTTACTCCGTTGGAGTTTGAAAAAACATTGTTTTAAGTATTTTAAGTGTTTCCTTGTAGGATTTGAAATTTATATTTTACTTAAGGCAGTGTTATTATTTTACCCTTTTAGGGTTTTAGTGGGAGAATTCCCCCACCTTTCTTATCTTTTTTCGCTAAATTTTGTAAGTTTCTCAAAGATATTCGAACAAGTAGTATATTCTTCTTCAATTACGCCATCTTCAAGCCCAGCAAAATCATATATAGAAAAATAGAGACGCTCATAAATTTGTATTTCATCACGAGATATAGGCTTGTTTGTGATATATACTGCCTCGTCAAGATTTTCGCCATCCCAAATTTCAGATGCAATGATATACTTGTCGCCAAAAGGACGCTATCGCCCCTAGGATTTAGTTTTGAGATATTTTTTGCGATGATTTCTTTTTCAATTTTTTTAATATTTTCATTCTCAAAAATATCAATAATCCCAAAATAGTCTTTTAGCTCTTGTTTGATTTTATTTTCTCTTTCGCAGTGATCAAATTGTTTTTTCACTGCTGGCAGGTTTTCATCGTTTTTAAAATTTTCATAAACAAATTCTCTCCAAAAGCTGTTTTTGTTCTCTACGATTATCTCTGCCTCTGAAAAAATATGCCTATATTCTGGATTGTAGATAGGGATTATTTTACTTTTGCCACTAAGGGTAGTCAAGTATAAAAATTTGTCGTCAAGATGAAATTTATACCCAGCTTTTTTTAATTTTTCTGCTATTTCATCTTTATATTTTGAAACTATTTGCGCTCCAGATAGCTGGGCATATATTTCAAACACATCACCATTGCTAGTTTTTGCTTGCACTTTTGCCTGATCCCAAAGTTTTTTAAAATCTTTCATAATTTTCTACCCCTTAATAAGAGGGGCTACACCCCTCTATTTAATCTATAAACTCATTTTCATAGTTAAAAAATACTTCATCGGCAAACTCGCCAACAGAGTAAAACTTATCATCGTCTGTAAATTTTACTGCTTTTACTTCATTTACGCCGTAAAACAAGCTATTATCATAACTTTGAAAGCCTACAATTTCGCCGTTTTCATTATACACAAAAATCCCTGATGGGTTATTTCCTAAATTTACTATTTCGTCGTTTTGCAACTTGATTTCTGATATTCCGTCATCGTAGAACTTTCTCATCTCTCATCCTTTTGTTTTATTTTTCAAAGTCCTTATTTGTCCTTTGATGGAGTAATTATAGCTAAAATAAAACTATAAGTCAAGAGTAAAAGTATATATTAAGTATTTTTTCTTAAAAATGAAGTATAAAAAAGGACTAAATGGCGTTTAGTTAGTCCGCCAAAAAGTCTTTAAGATTTTTTTTAAAAGCTTCTGATTTTTCAAGCTTTGATTTTAAATTTCAGTGTTTCCTTGTATAGCTCAATGGCTTTGCGCATAGGCTCGCTCGCTTCGCCACTACCTGCATTTTTTATTGCACTTTCACTATACCCTATCGCCTCGCCTAGTTGCTTATAGGTGAAATTTAGCTCCTTGCACGTTTGCTTTATTAGGTTTTCATCTGCTGTCATTGTCTATCCTTTTTAGGGCGATTTTATCCGATCGCCCCTTAAATTTACGCGACGTTAAAAATTTGCTTTAGTATCTCGACGCTGTAAGTGTTTATCCTGCCATATCGCGGATCGATCACCGCACCCATAAAAGCACCCTGCTCGTCGCTCATCTTTTTAGCTTTTTTGCCTAAACTTGGGATGTGATAGCCTTTTTGTGAGATACCATACAAATTCATATAGGCGATAAGTGTCATATAGTTATCGTTGTTTAAAATTTGGTTGATATTGTGCTTTGCTTTTAGCTGCTCTTTGTGGATTTCATCCGTCCTATTTTCTAGCTCGTGGATCTTTCTATCCTGCTCTTTTAGGTAGTTTAGTTGGATTTGCATATAATCAAGTTGGCTAACGGCGATCTTATCTCTTTTATGCGCTTTTTCAACTTCGATAAAATAGCGCCTTACTTGCTTGCCTTTTTCGTTTCGCTCCATCATCGCTATCTCTTTCGCGATGTCGGTTGTGAGGATGTACTCGGTTGTTATGCTTGCCTTTTTGCCGTACTCTGTGATCGTTTCTCTTTTTTGAGAAACGATGATATAGTCGGCGTTCAAGATAGCATCCGTCTCATCAAGTCGCCTTTTGATCCAGTCTGAAAATTTAGTATCACTTTCTAAAACCTCATGTAAGTCCCTAGCATTTACCAAATTTACTTCAGTGTTATTTATCATTGCTTGGCTGATCGTAATTATCTCATTCATTTTGCACCTCTTAAAATGGTATATCTTGGCTCTCGCAATCAACACAATCGACATCTATATCTGGCACGTCATTATATTGTGGCACGCTTTTACGCTGCGCGTCTTGGCTCTGTTGTGATGTGCTACTAACTTGATATGTATTGCTTTTTTGTGGCTCGCCGTCTTTGTTACCTAGCATCTCCATACTTTCAACGCTTATGGTGTGCTTTGAGCGGTTTTGTCCGTTTTGATCCGTCCATTGCTCAAATTTAAGCCGTCCTTCGATCAAAAGTTTCGATCCTTTTCTTAGATACTGGTTGGCGATCTCTGCGCCTTTACCAAAAAAGCTAATATCAATGAAGCAAGTATCCTCTTTTTCTCTCCGTAGATAGTAAATTTATGAGTGGCAGCGATCGCACTTTTGCCAATCGCTGCACCGCTCGGAGTGTATCTAAGCTCAATATCTCTTGTTAAATTACCAACTATTACTACTTTATTAAACATTTAAAAACCTTTCAAATATCTTTTTGCCTATCTCGTAATCAACTTCGTTTCTTATGGCTTGGCGTTTGTTTTTTATCTTAAACTCATTCAAATCTAAATCCATAAAATCGCCAACTTTGGTCTTTGTTACGATCCTAAAATTAGAGTTATGTAAAAAGAATAGATCAAAATTAGCCCAAAAATAGTGCCTGCCTATCTCGGCGGTCGGCTTTATAAGTGACTCATAAAATGGCACCACATTTTCAACTACAAAAGCCTTTTTGCAAAAGTATTTTAGATATACAATTAATTCATAAAGTCTAAAATCAGGCAGCCTTTTTGTTCGATCATTACGGATATTATTTGCTATATTTAGCCTACTATGAGTTTGACAAGGTGGAGACGCCCATATAAAGTCAAAATCTAAATAATTTTTAGTAGCGTAGTCCCAAGCGTCACCTACTATCACATTGTCGTTTGGATAGCGTTTTGCATAAGCTTTAGCTATTTCAGGGTCAAACTCAACGGCAGTTACTTCTATGCTTACGCCTTTTTCTCTTGCCACATCATCCCAAAACTTGCGATTACCACCAAGTCCTGCAAAAAGGTTAAGTATTTTAAGATACTTCATTGAGCCTTACCCCTTTTAAAATTTGTAGCACTAACGTCTCTTTGCCTGCGAATTTATCTTTTAGCCTTGTATCAAGTACGCTTTGCCAGTACTCATCAAGCTTTTTGTTAAATTCTGCTATCACCTCATTTTTAGGGCGCAACGTCCTAACGTCTAGCTTGCGATCTATTTGTCGCGTGAGTGAAATAGCGCGACCGCATCATCGAAAGTCATTTTAAGCTCCTAAGTCGTATTTGGTCCAAGCAATATCCACAACTTTGCCGCCTACTTTTGAAACGATAAAGCCATCGCTACTAATATAATAAAATTTACTCCAAAACCTCGCCTTTTGTCCGTCAATAAATTTATACATTTCAACTCCTCTATGATGCTTGATTTAAAAATTTAGGTAGTGCCATTTTGATACTTGGCTTATACTCTGTCTTGTTTTGTGTGATCTGCTTTATCTCATCAAACACCAGCGCGCGCGTCTCATCGATCACACTACTCACCATTTTTAAAATTCATCCTCTTTTCGCTTGATGTTTGCGAGTACGTTTATCTCTGCCTCACTTGTCACGATATAGCAATCAACTTCTTTTTCTGTCCATACCTATATACTCGGCGCAGCGCTTGAAAAAAGCCCTCGAAACTATCACTAAGACTTGCAAATATTACGTTTTTGCAGTATTTTTGCCAGTTCATGCCAAAACCTGCGATCTTTGGCTTTGTAATGAGCACTCTTATCTTGCCATTTGCAAAGTCGCTCATCATCTTAGCCTTATACTCATCCGTGTCGCTACCTTTGATCTCAACTGCGCCAGCTATTAGCTCTTTTAGCAATTTCCCCTCGTCGTTTAGCTCGCACCATATAAGATAGTTTTCATCGCTATTATTTACGATATTCGCGACCGCCTCGCATCTATCCTCTAGGCTCTCTTTTTTGCCTCTCGCCTCTCGCTTAGGGTTTGTGCTGAAGTTTCAAAAAGTGAAGTTTTTGGCTGATGTTCGACCTCGATATGGTGCATTTTTAGCGGTGGTAGCTTAAATTTGGCGTCCTCATCTAAGCTATACCCTAGATCGCTAGGCTTTGTAAAAAACGCACTCCAAGAGCTTACAAAGTGCCAAAACGGCTTTTGTGCATGACCTTTTAATATCCATTTCGATGTGTCGCTGCCATCGTGGATAAAGTAAGTCGCCAGCATCTCGCTAAGGCTCATCACGTTTAAAAATTCAGTATGGTTGCCTAGCTCAGTGTAATCGTTTGGCGATGGTGTGGCACTACAAGCAAGCTTATAAGGTGTGTGTTTAAAGCCCTCTATGATCATATCTCTACTCTTTGATGTGTAGCTTTTTATGCGGCTACTCTCGTCAAGCACAACGCCTACAAACTCATCCATGTTAAATTTATCCAGCTTTTCGTAGTTTGTGATATTTAAGCCGTTGATAACATCCTCGCTGCTCTCACAAAATTTAACTTCATAACCTAGAAGCTCTTTGATCTCATCGATACTTTGATGAGCGACCGCCAAGGGAGCGATGATAAGTACTGGCTTATTCTCTTTTTGCCACACTCTATAAGCCCACTCGCCTTGCATGGCTGTTTTGCCACTGCCAGTCATGGCAAAGATAGCAAAATGCCCTTTTTTAAGGGCTAAATATACTAAATCCTTTTGATACTCAAAGAGCGCGCTATGCAAATCCTCTCTTTTTATATCAACGCTTTTAAAATTTATCTTTTTCTCTTTTTGTCTTAAAAAACTTTCATAGTCCAAAACACTCATTTTTTCTCCTTAATGCAAGCAGCTTTGAAAAAACTCAGGCAAGGATCTAATCTCGCCATCATCAACTATCAAATCCCTAATCTCAAAATGCTCTTTTAGGCTAAGCGATGCCATTAGTTTTGATAATGTCTTAGTTCTTGTGATCTCAAAATCACCCCTTAATAAATCCATCTCTTTTTGCCAAGCCTTGATAAAAAGAGCGCTTTGTTTAAAGCAACATACTTTTTAATCTCATCTTTGCAAGCGTCCTTAGCTTTTGCCTATATGGCTCAAATTTATCATCCATTTTTAGCCCCTAGAATAAGCTTTGTTCGCCTCGCTCACGAAGTGCAAGCTCGCAATTTTTACGAGCAACATTAAAATAAGACGGCTTAAGCTCGATGCCTATGCCTCTACGTCTCATTTTTAGAGCTTGATAAACCTCTGAGCCGATACCAAGAAACGGAGTAAATACGATGTCGTTTTCATTGCTCCAAAGCTGCAAGGCGCGCTCGATAACGTCAAGTTGTAAAGGGCATATATGCTTCTCGTCGTTGTCGTCTCTACTGCCTTTCAGTGATAGAGTGTTAGACTGATTTATATCCATCCATACTGGGCTTGCGTATCTTTGCCATACTTCGATACTGCCTCGGTTGAGGTTGCCTTTAGTCTCGTCAAATTTAGCCGTGATTGGTGCGCCGTCTCCTGCGTAGTGATCAAATCCACCACTTATCGGCTCGGCGTTGTCGCCTGGCTTTCTCATCGTGACGAGGTAGTCGGCTATGCCTTGCCTACACATGGCGCTATCTTTTACGATCTGCTTATGTAGTAGTCCGAGCGCTTTAGTGCGTTGCTGTGCTACAACTGGATCTTTCCAGATACACACCTCAGAGTGAAAGATAAACCCCACGCTCTCAAAAAGCTTTATAAGCTCGCCTCTAAAATCACGGATGCCGATATAGCCATCCTTAAATTTAGAATATGGCAAATTCATACAATGAAAACTCATCAATCGCCCACTTTTTAGCACCCTAAAAAGCTCACGAGCCAAAAACTCAAAATGCACCATAAACTCGCCTTTGTCCGAGTTACCCATATCACGATCCGAGTTTGAATAAGTATAAAGGCTATCAAATGGTGGCGAGTAGATGATATAATGCACGCTCTCATCCTCAAAGCCCTTTATCACTTCACAACTATCGCCATTATAAATAGCGTAGTCATCGGCTACTACTTGGTCTAAAACGTCCATCTTATGCCCCTTTGCTCTTGATAAGCTCTAAAATCTCATCACGATCGACAAAAACACTTCTAGCAGTTACGGCATAGCGCTTGATGATGCCCTTTTGCGCCCATTTTTTGATCGTTATGATGCTTAAATTTAGCATCGCCGCCGCGTCTTTGTAGCTCATATAATTTATTTTTTCTATTTTCATCACTCGCCCTTTAAAAATCGCTCTTTAACTCCTAAATTCTAAAAACTACACAAATATGATTAGCTTTTGCGAATTCGTACTCATCTTTTATCCCTTTGCTTTTATCGTTATAAAGCACGTCGGCGATAAAGAGAAAATCGCACTTTTTAAGTTCATTAAAACACTTTTTCATAGCCTCATCGCGGCTTATATCAAGCTCGCCAAATTCTAAAACTGGCACAAAAAAGCTAAATTTCGAGCTAAAGATATGCTTAGCCCTATCTTGTGCTTTACTTGCTAAATAAAAGGCATCGCCAACGCTAAAGCCTGCATTTAGCACCGTATCATAGGGGCTTGCAACATATACTTTAAGCGTCTTTTCTGCTTTCATCGCGTAAGCCTCTCTCAAGTGTCTTATAGAGGGATAGCCCTCAACCAAATTCCTTAGCTCATCCTTGCTAAATGCAAATGCCGCTTTTTGTGTCTTAAACATACTCTGCCTTTTATGCGGATTTTGTAAAAGATAAATGACGTCTGTTATCTTTTATAAAAGCCACTTGCTCGCCAAGCACGCCAATATCAACGCCGTAAGGGTAAGCATTGCCAGTTAGTCGGTTGATCATCTCGTCCATAACCGCCACATACTCCGCCAAGCGGTCATATTCTGCGTGGTCGATAAATTTATCCCTTAGCTTAAATGTAAGCTCTAGCCTATGCCACCCTTTTAGGCTCTCATCTAGCTTTTGATGATGGTAGTTTGTTTGCTTCTCAAATTTGTCATAAAAGCAAATTTTCTTTAACCCATAAAAACGCTCATAGCAAGCATTAGCGTAAATGGTGCTCTGTAACTTATAAATTTGTCGCCGAAACGATCAAGGCGCTTTTTAAGCCACTCTTTTGAGCTTGATCCTGCATGCTCGTCGCACTTAAAATCGTGAGCCAAATCCCACTCGTAAGGCTTGAAGCGACGCAAAAATTTACTTAGCACTTTGTAAGTTTCTTTAAAAACTTCACGACTAGGCTGGTAAACCCCTGCAAATACCACTTTTATATAGTAGCCGTAGGGCTTTTTACGCTTTTTGCATAGGTCGTTTAGCTCGTTTGAATTTTCAATTACGATCATCGAGTTAGTTAAGCTCGTGACGCCTTTTTAAAGCTCACATAACGGATTTTAAATTCGTTGCCAACTGGCATTATTAAGGGCTTATCGGCTTTAAATTTATCTTTCACGTAAGTCGTTATGGCTTTATTTCGGTTTATGCTGCGAAGCTTCGTGTTAAGCTCGATCTTACGCATAAATTTTAAAAAGCTCAACTTTGACAAAATGAAACGATAAGCATCAATCCCAGTGCTAAAATTCAAAATCAATCCTTTTATTTTTTTCTAGGTCTCAACGACCAACTAAAAACTATTTTGTATAAATCAATGCCACAGCTGCAACGCAGAGCATAAATAAGAATAAAAGATTTGGCGTTAGCATTCTTTCTCCTTTTTCAAAACGTCTTTAAGCTCATCCGTTAGTCGCTCCAGCGTTTCAAGCGAGCTTTTACGCTCATCTTTTAGTTGCTTCAACCCCTCATCCAATCGCTCCAAATGCTCTTTTACGCTGAAAAACTGATCTAGCTTTTCTAATATCTCGTATCGCATCTTTTAGCCTTTCTCATGCCCTTAAAGTTGCCATCTTTTGTTAGCTCGACCTCATAGCCAAGCGCCGCCATCGCATCGATAAAGGCTAAAATCTCGCCTATTGTTTTAGTCGTATGCACGTAACAACTCCTCCGCCTCTTTTTGATCCACTTCTCGCAAGCTACCATCAGCCGCTTTCACCACCCCCTCACTAATATAAAACACCGTGCCGTTTGATCCGCCACTTATTTGGGCGTTTGACGACTCACGCCAAGGGATGCCGTCCGCGTCTAGCACTCTCGCCGCTCGCCTACTCACGTATGAGCCATTTGAGATTTGAGGTAGCCCTTTTTGTTTGCAGTATTCTTTGAGGTTTAGCCCTATTTTGTCATATACCATCATCGAGAGCGTAAGCATTTTACTCCTTGCTTAGTCCTTTTTTCATTTTTCTTAAGCCTCATTTATGGCTTACGTTTTATAATTGTTGTCAAAAATAATTTTGATGAGTGAATTATATGACAAACGAGTAGATTTGTCAAGACTAAAATAAAAATTTGAGTAGAAAAGAGTAAAAGATGGCAAACGAAGCTAAGCAGATGCTTGATAAATGGCTATTAGAGCAGAATTTAAAAACTTATAAAGAGTTGGCGGATTTTTTAGGAGTGGCGCAAAATACGCTAGATGTGTGGAAACAAAGGGGCAAAATACCTGAAAAAAATATACTCAAATATACACATTTAAAGTCTAGTGACGAAATGAGCACATCAAGCGAGCTAATAGACGCACCAAATTTAAAGCCATATAACATTAAAAAAATAACCGCTTACAAGGCAAGTGCAGGCGGTGGCAACGAAATAGATGACATAAAAGCTTACGAGACTGGTGAGTTAATGCCAATATCTAGGGCGTTTTTTAAAACACAGCCTAAAAAGAGCTAAACGCTATCGAGATAAGCGGCGAGAGCATGATGCCAATGCTACATGATGGCGACTGGGTTATATTTTGTGATGATGGCGAGTTTAGAGGCGATGGGCTTTACGTCGTAAATTTTAGCGGTCAGCTAATGGCGAAAGTCTTACAGCTAAGCCCTAAAGGCGAACTAAAGATCATCTCGGTCAATCCAAATTTTAAAAGCTACGAGATCGATATAAACGAAACGCAAGAGCATTTTAGGATCATAGGCAAAGTAATAAAAAGCATAATTTAAAGGAGTGAAAATGAAAAAACTACTTTTGATTTTATTTTTGGCGATGGCAGCGACTGCCGCCGATAAATTTGACTGCTCTAAGCGGTTTTGTAAGCAGATGACTAGCTGCGCCGAAGCCTACCACTACCTAAAAGAGTGCGGACGCAGTAGCTTTGACCGAGATGGCGACGGCGTGCCGTGTGAGAACGTATGCAAAGGTATGAAAAAATAAAAATTTAAGGGGCAAACAATGGATCAACAAACGATAACGTCACTTATGTCACTTCTCGCGATACTTGTAAGCTTTTATACTGCTTATAATGTAAAAAATATTGAGCGAGAGAAAAGCAAGTTAAAAAAGGTAGAGATACTTTTTAATATGCAAGTAGAAGCGATAAAAGAATTTAACAAGATATATCATGAGCTTAGCCCATTAAATTTAGGCGACGTGCATGATGGCGAATTCTATGGCAAGACACAGTGGGAGCAAATAAGATCAAGAATATCAAAGTACCAAGCGGATTATGCATTTTTATTTGAAGATGATGAGATAATAAAAAAATTAGAAGGCATAATGATTTCGTTAGACTTTGTAACACAAGAATATGCATACTATGAAGAAAAAGATCCAAGTACGGCGCGTGATATAGAAGTAGATAAATATATAGACACCTTAAAGCTAATAGCAGATGCAAATGGCTTAATAAAAAGATATATGTTTAAAGAGTTAAATAATAATTAGTGTTTATATGCTCCGACAAATACGGCATATATTTCGGCTTAATCTCCGCTGAATACAAAGGATATATCTATGCCAATAAAAGAGTGATAATCACCGATCCTATCGCTATGTTTATACTCTTTTATAAATACGCTTTAAGCATCAATTAAAAATCCCATCTCTTAATAGTGGCGAGATAGAGCAAAAAATTCTCATGGGTCCTCCTCAGCCCTTATTTTTAGATGCGGTGGCAAACCGCGAAAAAAATGGGGTTATAATCGTTTTTAGGCACTTCGTTATCGTTTTTAGTTATAAAAAATTGGCTTTTGGATGTCTAAAATTTGTCTTTTTTGAGAAAAAGGCTTAAAAAGAAAAAATTCAAAAGATAAAAAACTAAAAGATAGCTTAAAAATTACTCGTTTTATTTGCAAAATAACCTAATAAAGGGTATAATACGCTTGTTATCGGTTATCACTTCAAAAGCCCCTTTTTTAAATTTATAGACAAATCAATGAGCAAAATTATAGAAATCTTTGCAAAATCCATTTTTATAAAGCCTCGCTTAAATTTGTTAGAGTGGGCGGAGCGATATAGATTTTTGAGTAAAGAAAGCTCATCAAGCTTTGGAAAATTTAAGGCTTTTTCTTACCAGTGTGAGCCTATGATCGAAATCTCTAATCCAAAACGTGAAAAAGTTATTTTGTTATGGGCGTCACAGCTAGGCAAGAGTGAGCTAATAAATAATGTTTTGGGTTATTATATCCACCAAGAGCCAAGCACTATTTTGTTTATGCTACCCAACAAAGACGACGCAGAGGACTACTCAAAGAGGCGTTTAGCTCCGATGTTTCGAGATACACACGAGTTAAGTGAGCTAATAAATGCAAACGACGCAAATAATACAATACTCATTAAAAACTTTAGGGCGGAAATTTAGCTTTAGTTGGCTCAAACTCGCCATCAAAGCTAGCAAGTAAGCCTATAAAAGTTTTGCTAGTTGATGAGGCGGATCGATGCGAGGCGACTAAAGAGGGCGACAGCATAGAGCTAGCGCAAAGGCGGACAGCTACATTTTACGACCGCAAAATAGTCATAAGCTCGACGCCTACCATTTCAGGTGCTAGCACGATCGAGAAAGAATTTATAAACTCCGATCAAAGGCTATTTTTTGTAAAGTGCCCTTTTTGTCAGCACGAACAAAAGCTAATATTTGAGCGCATCATATACGAGCTAGACGAACACAAAGAGCTAATAAACGAAAGCGTAAAATATCAATGTAGTGAGTGCGGTAGCCTGCTAAGCGAGCAAGACAAGAACGAAGCCGTAAAAAATGGGCGTTGGATCGCGCAAAATCCAAAATCAAAAATAGCAGGATTTTTTTTAAATGCCATATATAGCCCTTTTTACAAAATGAGCGAGATAGTCAAAACCTATCTTGACGCAAAGGGCGACGAGCTAAAATTTCAAACATTTAAAAATACGATCGAGGCTCTAGCCTATGAGCCACCAAATACAAGTTTCAACGAAAATGAGCTTTTGGATAGGATCGAGGAGTATGACGATCAAAATTTCTCGCAAAATGTAAGTTTTATCACTGCTGGAGTGGATATACAAGGAAATCGCGTTGAGGTTATCTTTATCGGCTGGTGCAAAGGATATGAAGCTTATAACATCGATTATAAGCAAATTTATGGAAATACTGACCAAGATGAAGTTTGGCAAAAGCTTTTTAGGGAGCTAAAGCGTAAATTTAAAAGAGAGGATGGCAAAATCCTAAGCACTACTTTAGCGCTAATCGATAGCGGCTTTAACTCCAGCCGAGTTTATGATTTTGTGAGCTTAGCGCCAAATTTTATAGCCTCAAAAGGTGCAAGCGAGGCGAGCCAAAAAGTAGAATTTTTAAACAAGGTAAGAGTGCTAAAAAAGGGCGTTAGGCTGATAAATATAGGCACATTTAAAGGTAAAAGCGAGTTTTTAGGTTGCTAAGCATAAAAGAAGCTGGCGAGGGATATTTTCACTATAACAAAAATTTCACAAATGAATTCTTTTTGCAGCTAACCGCCGAGAAGTTACAAGAGGTCAAGAACAAAAGAGGATATACAAAATTGCAATACGTCAAGACTAGGGAGAGAAACGAAGCTTTGGACATAACAGTGCTGGCATACGCAGCGGCAAAACTTATCAAAAACGAGCTAAGACGAAAAAGGATTAAAAATGCAAATTCATAAAAAAGTGCTGGCAAAAAAGACAAGATACGATCTAAATATGAGTGTAGAAAATGCATCACGATTTGAGCAGCTTTGCAAAGCTTACGAAATGAAAAAGTCAGACATGGCGGATTTTATCATTGAAAATTTTGCAAAGGCAATCCAAGATATAAGCAATATCTAGTAAATTTGAACATCAAAAAAGAAGAGTTTAGAAAAAAGGTTGAAAACGATATGAGCTTATTTGGCACAAACTAAAAAGAAATTAAAATGCAAGTAAGCACAAAAGAGCTAAGTAATGCTTTAGGGCTAACCGATAGAAGAGTGCAAGAACTAGAGAGCGAGGGCATTATAAAAAAGCTAGAGCGTAATAAGTGGGATTTGACCGCCTGCATTGATGCTTATCTCGACTACAAGATAAAACTTGCCACTCAGAGCTTTGAACTAAGCGAGGCAAGAGCTAAAAAAGAGCTAGCAGATGCAGAGCTAAAGGAGCTAAGACTAGCCAAAGAAAAAGGCGAAGTAATAGCCATTGATAGACTAGAAAAAGACTTAAGCGACATCGCCGCCGCAGTATCAAACAAGCTTTATTCATTGCCAAACAAGCTAAAACGCAGCATAAATTTAAGCGATGAGGTAGAAAACGCGATCAATAATGAAGTTGAAAGCATATTAACCGAGCTAAAAGATGCCAAAATTTATAAAGATTTTGCGTAGATAGCTTTTAAATCCTCTCTTTCTCACTTGTAAAAAAATATTTATAAATTTCTCTAAAATGAGCTAAAAAAGCAAAAAAGGGCTAAAGGCTGATGACTACACAAGAGAGAATTTTATTAATCGACAGCGCGATCGATGATGTTTTGGATAACCTCAAAGATGGCATCGAGATAAAAGAATACTGGATCGATAACTTAAAAGTCGTAAAGCGTAGCCCACTAGAGCTAATAAGCGAGCTAAGAAGAATAAGAGCAAGCATCATAAAAGACGCACAAAAGGCAAAAGCGACTAGCAAAACATATATTTTTGGGGATAGGTATTGATGAAGCGAAAAACAAAGCAAAATTTATCTAAAAACATAAGCGTAAAACCAAAGATAAATTTTTTCAAATATCCAAGCTTAGAGCCAAACCGCATAAATTCATATGAAATAAGCCAACTACTAAGAAATCAAGACATCGACAAAGTAAGTGCAAAGCTAAGAAAACAAGCACGCAGTATAAGCACATCAGTATCTCTAACAAGTGGCTTTTTTGAGACGCTATGCAGTGAAATTTACGGCGAGCAAGGTTTTATCCTTGACATCACCACGCCAAAGAAAAATCTTAACCAAGCCGTGCAAAAATCATTTTTTGAGTGGGAACATATATGCTGCAAATATGGCGTTTATGATTTTGGCGATTATGAGGAGATGATTTTAACTGCGCTTTATCGCGACGGCGAGGCGTTTATCAAGCTACACAAAGGCGATATGCTACAAATCGAGCTAATCGATGCTGAAGACATAGACAACGACCTAACCGACGAGAGCAAACATATATATTACGGCATAGAATACGATGCCGAGCGAGAGATGACGCCAAAAGCATACTACCGCCTGCTCAAAAATGGCAAATATGAAGTGATCCCAGCATCTGAGATCATACATATTAAAAAATCATCACTTTCAAAACAAAAAAGAGGCGTAAGCAAGCTAGCAAGTGCGATCTTTGATACTCACAGCAAAGACAAGCTAAAAAAAGCAGAGCTTGACCGCGCAAGGCTTGCGAGCGAGCTAACTGGATTTTTTACTCACAAAGACGAGGGATCGATACTTGGCAATATCGAGTACGACGATGATGGCGAGGTAAGACAAAAAGAGATAAATTTACCTGAAAGCGTGCAGACTGGCACATTTACGTTTTTAGATGACGGCATCACTCCGCAATTTGTAGAGCCGCACAATCCTATCAATATGGAGTATTTTTTAAAAAGCACCGATAGGGATGTCGCTCGCTCGCTAGGGCTTAGCTACTCCACTTATACTGGCGATTTAAGAGAGGTTAATTATAGCTCCATCCGTCAAGGCACGATCGCAGAGCGCCGAAATTTTAAAAGAATACAAAATTTCATAAAGCGCAAATTTCACAACGAAGTTTTTAAGATGTGGATGGAGTGCGAACTAATCGCAGGACGCATCAAACCAAGCGACTATAAGCAGCTAATAGGACACTTCACGTTTAAATCTCAGGGTTGGGAGTATATCGACCCAGTAAAAGAGGTAAATGCTAACAAGATCGCCATTAGCGCAGGATTTAAGACGATAAGCGAAGTATTGAGAGAGAAAGGCGTTGAGCTTGATGATTTTATGGATGAGTTAGAAAAAGAAAAAGAGCTAGTGGAGAAGCTAAGAGAAATAAAAATTTTAAAAGGAGAAATTGATGAACAAGATCAATCTAGAAAATGAGGATATATCTAAATTTAAAGCCGTTTTGGCAGATAACGCGATAAACGACGAAGCCAAAACAATAAGCTTTTTGGCGCTAAGCCATAATAATTTGCATAAACGCTACTCATTTTTTGGCGACGAGTATTATCTAAGTGTGGATTTAAGCGGCGTAAAATTTGAAGCCACGACGCTATATTTAGATCATGATGTAAGCTTTGAAAATGCTATCGGTAAGATCATAGATACAAAGCTAGACGATAAGGGCTTTAAGGTGATCGTGCAGTTTAACGATGAGGTAAGCCAAAGCCGTGAAGCATACGCCAAATTTAAAGCAGGTTTTAGCGATAGTGTGAGCGTAGGATTTAAAAATTACGAGCTAAAAGAGTGCGAGCCGATAGATGGTATCGAGCATTTTGAGATAAAAAACGGCGTAATAAATGAGCTTAGTGCGGTGTGGCAAGGCGCTGATCCAAACGCGAAAGTGGCAAATTTTGCAAAAGAGCAAGAAAAACCAAAAGCACAAGAGCAAGAAATACAAAAAGAAGATGAAAAAATAGAGCTTAAAGCTGAGAAAAAGGACGAAACAAGAGAAATCATCGAGCTAGCCGAAATTTTAGGCAAGCAAAATGAAGCGCTCGAGGCGATAAAAAACAAGATGAGCTTTAGCGAATTTAGCAGCAAGATAAAAGAACAACAACAAAAAACCAACGACATAAAGGAGTTTAACATTATGAGAAGAGAGAACACGCAAGAATTTAGCCTAGCAAACATAATCAAAAATGCAGGCAACGCCAGCACGGCAGATTTAGGCTTTGAAGTAGAAAACTACTTTAATAAAAGCAATGGTCGATTTGTTTTGCCGCCTGACTTTGGCGCGAGATTTAATGACAGCATCACAACAACGACACAAGGCGCAGGCGCGATCGCGACTGATTTTAGAGACGATTTGTTAATCGAAGAAGTAAAAAAGAAAGCCCGCTTTTGAGCGAGTGTAGCTGGCTTGATGGGCTAAGCCAAAGAGTAGAGATACCACGTAACAACTCAAACATTACCGCCGATTTTGTAGAAGAAGGACAAAGCAGAGATAGCGAAAACTTATCATTTGACAAGATCATCCTTGAGCCTCATACGTTGCTCGCAACTATTAGGATCACAAGAACGATGATGAATATGTCAGCCTTTGGACTTGAAAGTTTTGCATACAAAGCGATGAAATTTGCAATACGTAAAAAACTTGAAGAAGTGATCCTTTACGGCAAAGGCGTAATTAAAGGTATTTTCGAGATAAGCGGAGTACCAAGTATCGCAGGGTATATGACTGCTCCGACATTAGAAAAAACTTTAAGTTTTGGTGACACGCTAGAAAATAACAACGGCAATATTGCAAACGCTAAATTTGCGCTAAAAAATAGTGACGTGAGCAAGCTAAAAGCAACAGCGCGCGGCATGTCAAACGAAAAGATGCTAATCGAAGAGCTAGGAAACCTACAAGGCTATCCATACTTTACAACACAGCTTATTAAAAGCGGTGATGTAGTATTTGGCGATTTCAAAGACATCTTTATCGGCTCATTTAAAGGTATTGAGCTACTTACTCACAATGAGAGGGGTGGCGATATTATCTTAGAGTTATATTTAGACGTAGATGCAAAACTTGCACGTGAAAAATCATTTGTAATTTCAAAGACAAGCGCATAAAAATGTCAAATTTTACCAAGTCTATGCAATTTTTAATGAGGCTTGAATTTAGCAGTCCAAGCCTTGCACTGCATAAGAACGAAACCGAAAACGGCTTGACATTTTTGGAATTTATGAGTGTGCCCATCCTGATTTTAAGGGGTGGGAGCTTATAAAACAAGTGTTAAAGAGCAAAAGCTTAAAAGAAGCTAGCGTTATACTCTATAACAACAGCGATCTTGTGGCTTTAGTCTATGAGTTTTATAAACGAGAGTTTTGGGATAAGATGCGGCTCGATGAGGTAGAAAGCGACTTAAAAGCCAGCGAGATATTTGTTTTTGGCGTAAATGTAGGCACAAAAGTAGCCATAAAGCTCACTCAAACGCTTTTAAATGTGGCAGTTGATGGAGTTATGGGAACGCAAACATTAAATGCGCTAAACGCATACGACGAGGGCAAATTTAACGTTGAATTTGACAGCTATGAGATCGCATATTACGCAAGCCTAGTAAGCAAAAATCCAAAACTCAAAATTTACGCCAACGGATGGAAGAATAGAGCGTTGGCAATTTAAAAAGGGTAAAAAATGAAGTATAAAATTCTTTACAACACGAGAATATCAACGAAAAACTATAAAGCAGGCGACGAGATAGAATTCGCATCTGGCACGGACGAGCTTTTTATAAAAAGGCTTGTCGATATAAAATGCATCGAGCCAGTAGCAGGCAGCGAAAAGCAAAAAGAACCTAAAAACCTAAGAGGCACAAACGTAAAAGAGCAAGAAAAACAAGCTAAAAAGCAAGACAAAAAGCGACCAGATGATAGCGAGGATGATGACTTAGGCGTTGATTTAGACGACATCGAGGGCTAAAATGCTAAATATGCAGATGGTAAAAAGAGACGTAAAAAGCCTTTTTGCAAAGACAAACGCCACTTTGACAAAAGACGATATAGTGCTTAATTGCCACTTCAACAAATACACAAAAGTGATCTTTGATGATGGCGCAGTTGCAACGCAAACAACGGCGCTAATCAACGACGGCGACGGCATAAAGCTAAGAGTAAAAGATGAGGTAATGATAAACGAGCAAGGATATATCATCACCAAAATCGAGCTTGAAAACCAAGTAACAAAACGGCTATATCTAAAAGAGGCATAAAATGCAAAGAGAAACAATAATTAACGATCTTTTTACCCTGCTTAAGCCACTTTGCGAAAATGTGGAGCTTTTTTTTACTCCAGCATTTGAACGTAAAGACCTACCCATAATCATCATAAAAGACACCGACGACACCATCGAAAACGACGCATTTGTTAGCATCTCTCACGCTCTAAGCGTTGAGGTGCGGATGATAACTGCAAAGTATAGCGCATCAAACGAGATAATAAAAGCCGTTTTGAATGCCCTAAAAGGGTATAAAAGCAAATTTCTAAAGATAGAGCAAACAAGTCTAAATCGTGAGAGCTTTGAGCTATACGATGATGAGTATATCCTAAGCACGATCGCGCTAAAAATTTCATTATAAAAGTGAGCTTTGGGAAGCATGAGAGAGCTATTTTTAGGCAAAATCTGCGAGGTTAAAAACGAGCTTGTAAGGGTTGATTATTTAGGCACTATAACACCTTTTATACCTTACTTGCAATTTGCAAATTCATACAAAAGAAGCTTTACGCCGCCACGAGTTGAGGAGCAAGTGATGCTAGTCGATTTTGGCGGAGCAAAGATCGCTATAGGTAGCTTTTTAAATGCGAGCTTTAGCACGCCAAGCGGTGCAAGCACAACAAAAGAGGTAAGCCAGTATGAGGACGGCACGATAATAAGCTACGATACATCAAGCTCAACGCTTGAAATCACAAATCCAAAAGAGATAAATATAGTGGTGCAAAACGATATAAACGTAACTTGCAAAAACGCAAATTTAACCGCGCAAAAAACCACTATAAAAAGTCCTAGCGTGCAAATTTTAGGCAACACAAACATACAAGGCGCGATCACCACATCAGGAGACGGCGGCAGAAGTGGCGAGTTTAGTATCAATGGAAATTTGAAAATAAAAGGAAATCTAACCACAACTGGCAACATAACCGACGCAAGGGGCGATCTAACTGGTCACAGCCACAACGACACCGACGGCGGCACATCACTACCTAGATGATTTTTTGAGCTTTCTAAAATCGGAGGGTCGAACTACATCTTTATCGATCCAAAGACCTTTTTAAGCGACTGCGCGTTTTGCTGAAAGGCAACGTAATCTTTTGAAAATTTATCATACGCCCACGCATAGCCATCGATAACCATTTGAGCGTTTATGTCTTGATCGCCATTATACAAAACAGCCAAAGTGCGCCCATATTTGTCTTTACCTTTTTCATTGATATTTAATGATTTGTTTGAAATTAGATCGATTAGGTGGCGTTTAGAGGCTTTGCCAAATGGCTGCTTTAGCTCTGGCGCATCAATGCCATAAAGACGAATTTTTATCTTTTCTTTTTGGCTCGTTAATGCGGTGATAGTGTCGCCATCATAAAATTTTAATTATTTTAATTGGATTGGCAAACAAAATAGACATAAAAAGCAAAAATATATAAACAATTCTCATTTAATCCCCTTGTAAATTTTTATCTATGCCATTTTATATAATGAAAGCAAAAAAAGGGCAAAAATGCACCAAATCGAAGTAGAGGAAAATTTAAGGCGTATTTTTATCACGAACAAATATACAAAGACCTTACGCCCTCTTTTTGGACTTGATAGGCATATAGACAAAAGCGCCGATCTTTATAATCTGCTGGCACTAAAAGAGGATATAACCGAGCAGATCAAAAAGCACGAGCCACGCATTCAAACCGACAGCATAAGCTTTGAGGACGATAACGGCTCGATCATCTGCGAAATATCATACACACAAGACAAAGAAGCTAAATTTTAAGGCTAAATATATGAAAGTGCCAAATTTTATAAAGCCACTCGATATAGACAAAGAGCGAGAAGCTATCATAAGCGAGTTTAAAACAAGGAGCGGAAAACTAGACTATATCCCACTAATAGGGGATGATTATATGACGCTTATTGATATATTTTTGTTTAAACTTAACAACTTTATAGAGCTTACAAATGTTAAAATTTCTCAAAATTACCTACTTTTTAGCAAGGGTGAGTATCTCGATGAGCTTGTAAAACTAATCGGCATAAAGCGAAATGAAGAGATAAAGCCGATCGCAAAGGTTGAGATAAAAGTAAATAGCTCAACTTTTCTCAGCAAAGGCACTAAATTCACAGACACCAAAGGGCATTTTGCCTATTTGCTAAAAGATATATACGTAAGCGACACGGCGATAGTTGAGATCGAAGCGGCAGACTATTCCAAAGAGCCTTACGAAACCACAACGCTTGAAATACCAAACATCTACATAACCGAGATAAACATAAAAGAGCCTTTTAGCGGCTTTAAGGCGCGTGAGAGCGATGATGAGTTGAGGGATAGGTTTTTGTTAGCACTTCATCGCTTTAGCACGGCTGGCAGTGAAAAAGCCTATCTTTTTCACGTCTTAAGCGTCGAGGGCATAAGCAAAGCAAATGTATATCAGATAAGTGCTGGCGTCGTGCAAGTAGTCTATTTATCCAAATTTAGCGAGCAAATCGCTAAAGAAAAGATCAAAGAGGCGCTAAAAGACAAAATCCCACTAACCGATGATGTACGCATAAAAGAGGCAAATAAAATCAATCTTGATCTAGTTATTGAGATCGCGCCAAAGCAAAATTTTATGTTTAATGAAATTTTGGCAAATGCAGACCTAAGAATAAAAGAGTTTTTTAGCACGCTAAAGATCAACGAGACGCCACACATCTCGCAGATCATTGAAGTGGCTTTTGATGAAAATACGGCATCCGTTGAGGTAAAAACACCAATCCCACCTGCCGACAGAGATAGCATCATTATTTTAAATTCACTTCAGATAAACAAGGCTAATCATGCTTGATTTAAGAGCTTATAACGATGTGCTTTTTAGGGTGGATGAAATCTTTGCGCCAAAAATGGATGAGTATTTAGCCTTTGATGAGCGATTTTTTTATAACCAAACCGAGCTAAATAGGGCTTATCTAGCTCATCAATTTGATACCGAGCCAAAAAGCCTAAGCATAGAGGAAACAAAAGAGCTACTAAAAGCACCGCTAAAAACCTATTTTTTTGAGGGAACAATCGAGAGTTTAGAAACTGGGCTAAAGGCATATTATAGCGGCGCAAGCACTAAGCAGTGGAGCGAATACGGCGGCGAGCCATATCATTTTAAGCTTATTTTGGACGCGAGCAAAGGGCTAAGCAAAGAACAAGTAGCAAAGACCGATAAGCTAATCAAAACATATAAAAACGTGCGTAGCGTTTATGACGGCGCAAATATAAAAGTAGGTATCAAAGCAGACGTTAAAGCCTACTCTTACGCGATAAGCGGCGAAAATGTCAGCGTATATCCTTACGTAGTGTCAAACATAAACGAACACGCACATTTTAAATTTGGCGCAGCTACGCAGATAAACGAGATCATAAGCATACCAATCGATGCAATAAGAGTTTTTACAAGATAAAGGACGGATAAATGAAGCAATACACACTTTTAACAGCCAGTGGCATAAATAAACTTTTAAAAACCGCTAGCGATGGATCAAAGATAGCGCTAAAAGAGATCGTAGTAAGCGATTACGATGGAGAGCTAAGCGAGCAGACGGCATCAATACCAAATGAGAAATATGGGGCGCTATAAACGCCATAACTATAGACGAAAACGATAATAATATCCTTGACGTCGATGCCATTATACCGCCTGAAGTTGGCGGATTTTATATCAAAACGGCTGGCATATACTGCGATGATGGCTCACTCTTTGCAGTGGCAAGGCTAGCAGATACTTACAAGCCTCTTTTAAACGAGGGATCAAGCAAAGACATCACATTAAATTTTAAACTCCAAATCGCAAACGCGAGTGAGAGCGTTATATTAAAAGTGGATAATAACGTAGTGCTCGCCACAAGAAAGTGGAGCGATGCCACATTTTTAAAAAAGACCGACAAGATAGACGCATACACAAAACGCGAAAGCGATGATAAATTTGCTCTAAAAACTGAGCTAACGGACGGTTTGCCAATAGGCGCATATCTAAGCTATCCAAGCCAAAAGACTATCCCTGCTGGCTTTTTGATAGCAGATGGCAGAAGCCTTAAGAAGACAGAATACACCGAGCTATTTGACGTGATAGGATACACATATGGCGGCGTTGGCGATGCCTTTAACTTGCCAAATTTCACCAATGGTAAGTTTATGCGTGGCATTGGTGGTAATGCTGCCACTTTAGGCGCATCTCAACAAGACGCATTTCAAGGACATTTTCATAATTGGAAAGACAACCCATCATTGGTGGGATGGGCATACACCGTAACTGGGAATACATCAAATAGAGTAGGTACTAGAAATAATGAGACCCCTATTGCAGAGCCAAAGTCAGATGGTGTAAATGGCGAGCCAAGAACCGCAAATGAGACAAGACCGTACAATATGGCGGTAGTTGTCATAATAAAAGTTAAAAACGTAAATACTCCAATAGCTGGACAAATCGATAAAACCATACTTGCCACCGGAACAAAGGCAGGCATCACGAAGCTAAAAAACTCTATAACCGCCAAACAAGAGGACGCAGCAGTAACTGAAAAAGCTGTAAGTGATTTTATGGACGCGAATAAAGGTATAGGTGTAGGTCAAACTTGGCAAGACGTGCTAGCGCAAAGAAAAGGGGAAGTTCTATACACAAACACAACTGGCAGACCAATAATGGTAAGTATAACAGCAGATAGTAGCTCGGCTGCCATAAATAGAGTGGCACTATATGTAGGGGATGTAAGACTTGCGCGTTTTGAAAACGTAAATGGGCTAGCTACACAACTATGTGCCATAGTCCCAGACAAAAAAACATACCAGCTTAAAAGCGAAATAAATGCGTCAATTGTTGGCATTATGGATTGGGTTGAATTACGATAAGGAGCAAAAAATGAAATACTACAAAGATGAAAATAATGAAATTTATGCGTATGAAGATAACGAGCAGCCGATACAAAATGAGCTAACTCCGATAGATGAAGCCGAGCTAAATGAGATTTTGACTGGCAAGACTGACGAGCACGCCGAAAGACTAGCGGAGGTTGAAGCCGAGATCGCCGAGTGTGAAAACTATATCCGCCACGCACTCATAATCGGCAACAACGCTGTACTTGAAAATTTAAGGGCGGAGTATAAGGAGCTAATCGCAGAGCGTGAAAGGCTAAATATAACAAGCGAGAGCACAACAAGCGAGCCGATAACGGTAGCGCCGACAGATCATCTGTAAGGGGGCAAAAATGAGCTATGTAATAGTATCTGGTACATCGCTAGTTGTAGGGGCTTTGATTTGCTTAGGTTGTTTATTGTGGAGTATAGATCGTTCAATATAGGAGAAAAATATGAGCTACATAATAATCTGCGTTTTATCGCTAATTCTGGGCGTGTTGCTATGCCCTATCGTGATTTTTTTACGTGCTAGAAAGTGCGACCAGTGGGATAACTCAAACATGACAAACATTTTTAGAGTGTTTAGCCATTTGGCGACACACCCTGATGACTTTGCAAAATTTCAATACGAAGATGGCAAAAAGCCGTTTTGGTATTTGAGTGGCGACGAATTCACGGATATTGTAAAAACTAGACCAAATAAAAAGGATGATAAATGAGAGTAAGAGTAAAAAGATGCGAAGTGTGTGCATCAAGGCTTGATAAAGACGGTAACTGCACTTGGGACGGATGCCCTAAAAGCCCTAAATATAAAGAAAAAGAGCAAGAAAAGCCAAAAGACAAAAAGGATGAGGGATGATTAAATTTAAAGAGCTTTTGCAACTCTTTTGCATTATAGCTATTGAGCTACCGCTCGAGATACTTGGCTATATAGTAGTGCCGATCGCTCTAGCGTTTTGCAACAAGCAAAGCGAGCGCTTACCAAAGTGGGCGCGATACTTTGAGGACGCAAGCGACCTATACGACGGCGAAAACTCGGCAATAAACGGAGATAGTGGCTGGCGAAAAGAGCACTATCAAAATGGCAAAAATAGGACGTATTTTGCACGTCTTAGGTGGCTATATAGAAATCGCATCGGCTACTTTTCAAGCCGAATAAATGGCGTAAAAGTGAGCGAGATAGAGCCATCAAGTGTAAGAGTGCAAGGCAATCCAAAAGCAACAAGCAACGGCGGAACAATAAGCGATTTTTGCAAAGTGACGCTAAAGCTAAAGGACGGACGATCACGATTTGGACTTTACAAAACGATCCGCTACAAAGGTTTTTTAAGTGGCTTTTATTGCCGTATTTATGTAGGCTGGAAGCTTATGGATGTGGCAGAGATGAACGAATACAACAAAGACACATTTATTCAGCCAGATGACAAGGCATTTTTAAAGAGCGTGTGGTGCGTAAATCCATTAAAAAGGGTAAAAAGATGAGCGATAAATTCTGATATAGGGGCTATCTTATTTTTGAGTTTTGTCGTTGGCGTGCTTTACTGGCTAAATAACAACGCGGCCGATAAGATAGACGAGCTAACAACTAAGATGGCGCAAGAAAAGGCAGACAATGCAGTAATAACAGCAGATTTGCAAACTTGCAAAGCAAAGATAGAGCTTGTAAATGTAAGCCTAAAAGCGCTAAGTGTGCCAAAACAAGACGAGGCGAAGATAAAAGAGCGTGTTGTAACAAGGGTTGAGCGTGTGGCAGTGCCTATCAAAGACGCCGCCTGTGAGGAAAAGCTCAATTTTTACGAAAGGTTACTCAATGAAGCTAATAGTAAGTAGCATATTGGTAGCGTTTTTTATGGCTGGATGCGTTTCAAAGCCTGAAGTAATAGTAAAAACGCAATATCAAGATGTATATGTGCCGGTGGCGTGCATTGAAAAGATGCCAACAAAGCCAAAGTATAGCCCTAGTGATTTGCAAAGCGCTAAGGAGCTAATGGGCTATTTTCTCATGTGTGAAGAACTTTTAAAAGGATGTGTAAATGGAAGCGATCATAAAAAAAACTAAGAAATTTTGGCTTAATAAAATGGTTGTTTTTGAGCTAATACTATCCGTTGTCATAATGTATATTTTTACATTCAGATACTAAGAGAGGCGGAGGTAATGGAGGACTTATTAAGCCAGCTAGGCTTTTATTTTTGGGTTGCCGTCGTTGGGCTTGTGGGCGGCATATTAAGTCTTGTAAACGACCCTCAAAAACCACTACATAGTGGCAAGGCGATCATAAATTCAATTATTAGCACGATAAGTTCTATGTTTATTTGCTGGGTTTTTTATGAATTTACGCGGTTTTTTACAAAAGAGGATCGCATCAGCTTGGCAGTCGGTGGTTTTTTTGCGTTGCGTGGCACGGCGTGGATAAGTGCGGTCGTGGATAAAGTGATAGATAAAAAATTAAATAGCTTTGATGTCGGTAGTGATGACTTCTCACAAAAACCGCCAAGAGATTTTAACTTTTAAATGCCCTTGTAAATAAAAAGCATACTAATAAAATAAAATCAAATTTAATAAAAAACGCATAAAAAGCAAAATTAAAAGGAGAGAAAATGGCAGCAAAATTTGGAGTAAATGTCGAGCTATATAATGCCTCGCTTGCACCATACAAGATAAACAATGAACGCCCTATCGCCATAATCGGCGATGATACAAAGCTAACCGCTGGGATATATCTATATAGCGATATACTAGAGGCGCTTAAAGAAGTTGGCGAGGGGTCGATAAAAGACACGCTAACAGACCTAAAAGCCACTGGGCTACATAACCAAATCGTGCTTAGCGTTTTTGCTAAAACAAGCGATCAAAATGCCGATGAAGTAGCATGCCAAAACGCTATCGATGAGCTAAAAAAATGCGAAGCCACGATCGGGACAAAACCTAAATTCTTTTTGGCAGTTGGCTACAACGACAAAGGCACACACGAGAAACTTAAACAAATAGCCGCTTATTTGCGTGGAGTTTATGCAATTGAGCTAAACAAAACAAAAGAGAGCGAGATAAATACCACACTGCAAGAATATAGCACCAAAACAGCGATCATCACATATCAAAAAGTTATAAGAGTTGATAAGGTTGTGCGCCCTGCTAGTGCGTTTTTAATAGCACTCTACGCGAAAATTATGGCAGAAACCGAGTACGGATTTTCACAAACGTATTCAAATAGAGTTATCGACGGAGTTATTGGAATTCAAGACAAAGTCGAGCTTATACAAGGCGAGGACTGCGAGGCAGACAGATTAAGAGGCAAAGGTGTAAGCCTTATAATTGCCGATGATGGCATAAGGGCATGGGGTGGAGAAACTTGCAATGATGACTTATTTAGCTCGATACATACTTATGTTATTTTTTATACCGCCATAGATACAATTTTCAAAGCACAAAAAACAGCTATCGATAAACGCATGCGCGACGTACTCAAAAATGTAGTTGATAGCCTAGAAGCGTTTTATCTAAGATTAACCGCTAATAATGTAGTAGTAGGCTTTGAAATCACAGTGCCAAAAGACCTAAACTCAAACGAGACTATAAGCGAGGGCATAGTGTATATCAAACACAACGTCCAAGAAATGCCACTAATAAAACGCATAGTCAATAGAATTTACCGAGTAACCGACTACTCACAAAAACTAATCGAAGAACTATAAAAAGGAGTAAAAATGTTAAAAGCGCAAGCATTTACAGGTGGAAATTTATTTATTGACGGCATCGGATTGATGGGTGAGGTCGTTGAGGTTGAACTGCCAAAGATCGAAAAAGAGACGATCGAAACAAGTAGCGGCATCGGTAAATTTGAAGCAGTTTTGCCAGTAGTGAAGCCCCTAAATACCAAAATCACCGTAAATAATCTAAATGAGCTATATTTTAAGATACTGGATAGCTCAAAGACGCAAAAGCTATATTTAAAAGCAAACGCTACAAATTCAAACGGCGACGATGAGCAAGTTATCGCTACTTTTGAGGGCAAGATAAAAAGCCTTGATGGTGCTAAATTTGAATTTAACAAAGAGGCAAATTTAAGCTTTGAAGTAAGCCTAACATTTTATAAGCTCGAAGTTGCAGGATCAAGAGTAATACTTTATGATGCGCTGAACCATATATTTGAAAATGATGGCGTCGATCTATTTGGTACTATACGCAAAAACATTTTATAAAAAGGGATAAAAAATGCCACTTCAAAAAATCGAACTGCCAAAAGAAAATTTACATTTTCGGATGGGCAAAAGGTCTATCTAAAAGCCCCTACTCTGCTACAAATCCAATCCGCCACAAAAAACGCAAAAGGCGACGAGATCGAGCAGGCTAAAATTTACTCGTTGATATGAGTGACGGCGAGCTAAATAAAGAGTTTTTAAACTCACTGCCGATAAGCGAGTGGGTAGAGCTTAGCAAGACGATAAGCGGATTTATGGGCGTTGATGTAAAAAACTCATAGAGGGGATTGCGCTAATCACGCACTCCCTAAATTTTACATTATCCGACGTTATGGGATTAGAATTTAACAAATTTGTAGATTATTTCGAGATTGCAAAACGCATAAATCAAAACTAAAGGGCGGCGTTGCTGCTCTTGCTCTTATAAATTTTAGCAATGACAAAAAGCACAAGCAAAGGCACGCTTATATACCAAAACATGCAGGCGATTAAGCCGCCGACCATGAGGATGATAGGGAGCATAAACCCAGCCAAAAGAGCGCCTAAATAATCCATTTTAACCACCTTGTATAAAAATCACTAATATTTTACTAATATCAAAATAAAAAGGCAATATATGGCACAAGAAGCAACATTAACCTTTAACATGGAGCTTAAGGGGCTAAATAATATCTTAAAAGCCGTAGATAGAAGCACTATAAGCTTAGGCGATAAGCTAAATGCAAATATAAAATCAGGCATAGAAAAATATAACGCAGCCTTGCAAAAGCTAAAAGTTGAGCCGTTTCAAAAAGCAGGGTTTCACACGCAAATGGCGAAGCTAAAAGAAGACTTGCAAAGAGCCACAAAAGCCAAGATCCGCCTTGATATGGATGAGGCAAAGCAAAAGCTAGCAAATTTAAAAACCGAAATCGTCGCAAGCGCGGCGTCAGTAGCAATAATCGCAGCACCGATCAAAAGTGCCATTGATTTTGAAAGCTCGATGGCGGATGTAAAAAAAGTAGTTGATTTTAAAGATGATAACGAAATCAAGGGCTTTTCAAACGAAATTTTAAAAATGAGCCAAGTAATACCAATGACCGCCGACGGCTTAACACAAGTTGCAGCAGCTGGCGGACAAATGGGACTAGCAAAAGATGAGCTTTTAAAATTTACCGAGATGGCAGCCAAAACCGCCGTTGCTTTTGACATCACGGCAGAGATCGCAGGCGATACGATAGGCAAAATAAAAAACATCTTATCGCTAAGCCTTGATGAGACTGGCGAGATGATGGATGCCATAAACCACCTATCAAACAACAACGCCGCCAAAGCTAGCGAAATAGTCGAGGTTATGAAAAGGATAGCAGGTATCGGCAAACAAGTAGGCTTAGCGAAAGAGCAAACCGCCGCGCTCGCATCTACATTTATATCGCTCGGTAAAGCGCCAGAGACTGCGGCAACTGCATCCGAAGCTTTGCTAAAAAAATTAAACAATTTAAGCTCTTTAAGCGAAGATAAGCAAAAGGCATTTGAAGAAACTGGGCTAAGTGTTAATAAATTTGCAAAAGCGATGAAAACAGACGCACAAGGTGCAGTACTGCAATTTTTAGAAGCAATGAGCAAGGTTGAGCCACAAAGGAGAGGCGCTCTACTTACAACTATCATGGGAACAAACTATGATAGCGACATTGCAACGCTTATAAGCGGCATGGATGTCTATAAAAAGTCGCTTGATGAGGTTAGTAGCAAGGAGAAATTTTTAGGATCAAACGAGAAAGAATTCCAAGCTAGAAGCAACACCGTCGCAAACAAAATCCAGCTAATGAAAAATACATTAAATTCACTTAGTATAAGTATCGGCAATGTTTTTCTACCATATATCAGCACGGCAATAGAATATCTCGCTGGATTTATGAAAAAAATAACCGAATTTGCACAAAACAACGAAGAGCTTGTTAAAAAGATAGGTCTTAGCGTTGCTGCGTTTTAGGATTTAATGCATTTATGACAGCAGCAAGGGCAGCATTTGCGCTATTTACGATCTCGTTTGGTGGCTACCGTAAAATTTTAATGCTATTGCCTTTTGACTGCGTAAAACTTAATGCATCTTTGTCGCAATGCAGTATCACAATGAAAGCAAAAGCTACACTTACGGCGCTTGCTAGCAAGGCGTTAAATAGCTTTAGCCTAGCGACAAAAACGGCAGGCGGCACATCTCTAGGATTTGTCGGAGGGCTTAAAAAGATAGTTTTAGGCTTTAGGGCTCTAAGCCTTGCATTTTTAAGTAATCCAATTGGTCTTATATTAACAGCGATCGCAGCGGCTGGAGCGCTAATTTATAAATATTGGGATCATGTAAAAGCCTTTTTTACTGGCTTTTTTGAGGGGCTAAGAAAAATATAGCACCAGTTACAGACGTATTTAATGGCTTTTTTACAGCCGTTAAAACAGCTTTCTCGCCATTAATGCCTATATTTTCTAAAATTTCAAGCTTTTTTAGCTCGCTTTTTGGACAGAGTAGTGCCACAAAAGAGGAGATCGAGGGGCTAACAAACGCAGGGCTAAATTTGGCGAGGTAGTGGCAGGAGCGATCAACTTTGTTTTAACACCGATAAAGCTTTTAATCGAATTTATAACGACAGCTATAAATGGCATAAACACGCTTATAGATAGTGCCAAGAACCTTGACATCACAAAAAGCATAAAAGAAGGGCTAGGCGTTGGCGATGGCGTTGAGCGCAGTTGGTATAACCCTTTAAATTTATTTTACGACAGCAAGCCAAAAACGCAAAGCACAAGCGGAGCGATAAACGAGAACGCGGAAGCTAAAAGGCAAAACGCAGCAAATAATAAAAATCAGACTATCAACGACAATAAAGTAGTAAATATCACGATGAGCGGATCAAACGCCACGCCGCAGGCGGTAGCCAAAGCGGTGCAAAACTCGAGCTATAGTTATGGCGACTAAGGGGTAGATATGAGGATAATAACGATCGACAAATATGTTTTTAGCATAGATGACAACGTCGCAGGTATAGAGAAAAATTTAAGCGTAAATTACGACAAGAAAAACACGATCACAAGACCAGTATATACACATCTAGGCGGATATGATGAGGAATTTAGCTTTGAAGCTACTATATTGCTCGATGATGTGCTTAAATTTAGCGGATTTGAGGAGCTGGTAAAGCAAGCGATACCGCTTAAAATTTCAGCCTTTGACCTCGTGCGAGGCAACTATATACTTATCTACTCGATGACGCAAAGCACCGATAACTTTGTCAAGCTCTTTTTAATGGCATTTGGTACTACACAAAAAAAATAAGAATTTCAGGATATTTATTATGAGCGATTTTAATCAATTCAGCAAAGAGGTCACAAGGGTATTAAGAAACGCGATGAATAGAACGCTTACAAAAGTATCAAAAGAACAAAGAGAGCTAATTGCAAAAAGAGTATCAATCAAAAAGAGATACCTTGACAAAAAGCGTCTTGTAAGACGCGGAGCAAGGGCAGATGACCTAAGTATCAAAATATTTGCCATGCCAAAAGCGATAACGCCTTTCATGCTCGAAGCTCACGCAAGACCAAAAGGATATGACTACGGCATACCAAAAGGGCGACATTTCTATGTTAGAGGGCTTACCAAAACAAGGCAGAACAAAGGCAACACAAGCGGATTTTTGACAGGTCAAGCAGTCGCAAAAGATGGCAGGAGCTTTTTTATTTACGAAAATTATCCGATCTTGACACTGAGGCACTAAAGATAAGCGATGCAGTGCTAGCAAAGGCGGAGTATATATTCTCGCAGGAGTTGAAAAAATGAAAATTTATATAGCAAAAGATGACGAGAGCATGGACATGATATGCTTTAAAATTTACGGCTCTTTAGATCAAAATGTTTATAGTGAATTTCTAAGAGAAAACGAGCATCTTTTACATAAAACAAAGTTAAAAAGTGGCGATGAGGTAAATTTACCAAGTATCGAGCCACAAGAAGAAAAAAAGGCTAAATACTTATGGGAATAGCAGGATATAGAGCGCCAAAAATTAAAATCTTATACAATGGCGTAGATAAAACGGATGAGATACCATGGATCGATATAGGCATAGACGACTACGAGAGTGACGAGAGTGATGTTTTAAATGTGCTTATGCACTGGAGCGCGCCACTGCCAAGAGAAGAAGACGAGATTAAAATTTATATTGACGGTGCTTTTTTGGGTGATTTTACGATAGCTACGATCAAATATAATTATAAGCAAAGCTATGAGATTGAGGCAATATCGGCAAATTTCTTTAAGGCTTTTCGAGAGAAAAAGAATAGGACATTTAAAGCTCAAAGTTATAAAGAAATTTTAAAATCGATAGCCAAAGAAAACGGCTATAACATCAAGATTGATTTTGACCGAATGGACGAGGTAGGCGACATCGAGCAATACGACCTAAGCGACTGCGCGTTTTGTAAAAAGATAGCTGACGATCTCGAAATAACCTTTTGCGTGAAAAATAAAACGCTCATTTTCATAGACAAAGACAAAGATCATGACCGAGTAGAATACACCATAGTCGAAGACGAGATCATTGATCTAAACTACCAAATCAATCACACAAAAAAGTATAATGCCTGTGAGATAAAATGGTTTGACAGCGAAAAAAATAAATCAGTCGTCTCAAAGGTAGGAGAAGGAACACCAGTGCTTAAATTTAGCGACTTTGCACGTGATGAAGCAGAAGCACTATCAAAAGCAGAGGCAAAACTAAAGAGGCAAAAAAATAGCGTATTGGCTGGCACTGTGTCGATACATGGTCGCCCTTTTTTGCAGGTGGGTATATCAATATCAAGCTAAAGGACGAGCCAAAAACACTAAGAGCGATAATATCAAAGATCACGCATAGCATAAATAATAACTGGCTTAGCACTATCGAGTTTTTTTAAGCAAAATGTTACAAATGGGAACGAACCGAAAAAATAAAATATTTTTACGGAGTTAAACGGAGTTAAGCAAAGCTTAAAGAAATAAACAACGTATCTAACGATACTATATATATAAATTTGATTTCTGGTGAACCCACCACCTATTTCACTAACATTACAAGATCAAAATTTTTCGTCTTTTTTTATTTAAATTTTAAAATATTTTTAAAATTTAAAAATAGATAAATTTAAATATCCCAAAATTTCTAAGTTCTCTCTAAAATTTCCTTTCGTTTTTGCCAGGCAGGCATATAAAGCGTTAGATAGTCATAAAATTTCTTTGAGTGGTCAGGATAGAGAAGATGCACTAGCTCGTGGAATACAACATACTCGATACACGCTTTTGGCTTTTTGATAAGCTCTATGTTTAAATTTATATATGATTTATATGGATTGCAACTCCCCCACCTCGTCTTCATCTGCCTTATTTTTACGCTTTTGATATCTTGTTTTACTATCTTGTTAAACTCTTGCAAGATATTAAAAAAATATAACATCGCCTTTTCGTAATACCACTCATAAATCAAATTTTCTTTTCGCTTTATGTCGCTTTTATCTTTTACGAATAGCTCTAGATAGCCCCTTTGTAGCTTTACGCGCTCCTCTTTAGACTGCACGACTTTAAGCCTATAACTTCGCCCAAGATACTTAAAATCCTCGCCGCTTACATACTCTTTTTTCAGCGTCTTAAACGAGGCAAAAAACGCGCGCTTTTGTGCTATCCACTTGGCTCTTTTTTGCATGATAAATTTTATATGCTCATCACTTGCCGTTTTTGGCGCAGTTAGGATAGCTTCGCCGCTAGGTCTAACTTTTAAAGTGATATTTTTTACGTCTTTTCGGACGATTTTTACGCCTTCAAGCATAAAAACTTATCCCTATGCCTCGGATAGTTTGGTAAATTTTCTCTTCTCATCGATAGAAACGCTGTATTCGTCCTCGACATCCCAAAGAGCATCCTCCATCTGGCTTGTTATCTCGTTTTCTACGTCTTTATTTTTGTGCCATTCTGGTTTTTTTGAGGCTTTTTCATAAATTTCAGTAAAATTTCACACTCAAATTTTTAGCTACTACCTCGACATCCATAAGCCTCACATCGCCTAAAATGTCAAGCAAATTATCATAAATGACAAACAAAATTTTCTTACCATTAAATTCTTTTGGATACCTGTCTTCATTTGGCTTTAAAGCACCAGTTATTAGGTCTCTTAGCAGTTTTGCTTTGGCAAGCTTTTCCTCTTCGCTTAGCCTTTTTGCTTTATACTCGTCGATGATATCTTGTATCTGTTGCGCTATTGATTTATAAAACGCTGGATTTGAGTCCATTTTCTCTTTACCACCGCGCTTACGGCACTGATGATCGTATCAGCCTTTGCGTTTACCCTCGACCCTTTGCACCTCATCGTCAAATTCCGTCTCAAAGATATTTACAAGCTTCGTAAGCTCATTGACCTCTTTTGCGCTCACATAAGTATCGAGCAGTTTTTGCATCTGCGCTTCGTATTTGCCAAAGTCGCAAGCCTCGTGATACCTTAGCTGCACCGCCTTTCTTAGCTCGTTATAAAATTTAACCCTTTGCTTATAAATTTTAATCTCGTCTTCGCTTAATATGTCAGTAAATTTTCTCGCTTGAAAGCGCTAGTTTAAACGCCCTAGCAAACTGTGATAGCCACTCTTTAAAGTCGTCTCGTTTTTGCACGTCTTCTAAAACCGCCACGTAACTTTCCAGATCGTCTTTAAATTTCACACTGCTAAAAAGATCATCCAGATGAGTATAGTAGGTCTTTGTCTTTATGATCTCGCTTCTTACGTCTATCACAGCTCCAGTTATATCTTCTGGGTCAAAGCCGTTTAGCGAAGCATAGCTAGTAAGCGCCTGATCAAGCTCACCTAAAAGCCCTCTATAATCAATAATGTATCCATAATCTTTGCCGTCATAAAGCCTATTTACTCTAGCTATGGCTTGAAGCAAATTATGCTCTTTTAGCTGTTTATCTATATAAAGTGTGCTTGCTCTTGGCGCGTCAAAGCCAGTTAAAAGCTTATCCACGACGATAAGCAGGTCTATCTCGTCGCCGTAAATAAATTCATCCTTCACATGTTTTAGATACTCTTCCTCGCTGCCGTAGCCCTTTATAGTCTCTTGCCACGCCTTTGCGACATACTTTTTATGACCGCCCTCAAGTTCCTCGTGCTCGTTGCTTGATATCACATAGGCGCTTTTTATCTCTCCAAATTCTTCAAATATCTCATGATATTTTATGGCGTCGTATTTTCTTTGCGTTGCCAGCATCGCTTTAAAGCCACTTTTTTTCAAAGTCTTTTTAATGTGCTCGTTTATATCAACCGCTATTAGCTCTAGCCTTTGCTCGCTTGATGCCACGCGCTCAAACCTCGCCCATTTTTGCTGCAAGTCCCTCTTAGCTTCATCGCTTAGCTCTCTTGATATGAGATCAAATTTCCTAGTTAGCCCCTCAGCATCAAGCACCTTTTGACCCACATATCGCCCTTCATAAAGTAGCGGCAGCACAGCTCCGTCTTTGACGGCGTCATCTATCGTATATCTATGAATTTCTCCGCCAAATTTAGCAAAGCTATTTTTCTCGCGCTTTAAAAGCGGCGTGCCTGTAAATCCTATATAACAAGCAAGCGGCAACGCCTTTTTCATAGCCTTATGCAAGTCTCCGCCTTGTGTGCGGTGGCTCTCATCCACTAGCACAAATATATCGCCATCTCTTATCACTACCTTTTGGTTTTTTACCTTTTCAAATTTATGCACGAGCGTAGTTATCACGCTAACGCCGCTTTGTAGCTTTTCTATCAGATCGCTTCCGCTACTTGCTCGCCCTGCTGTTGTATCCGTGTTTTCAAAAGTCTCGTGTATCTGCCCATCTAGATCTATCCTGTCAGTTACTACGATGATCTTTGAGTTTATATAAATTTGCTTTAAAAGCTTTGTTAGCATCACCATCGTTAGCGACTTGCCGCTTCCTTGCGTGTGCCAGATGAGTCCGCCCGCTCTTGCTCCGTCTTTTTTCGCCGATACCCTCTTTAGCGTCTCTTCTATAGCGAAAAACTGCTGATAGCGGCAAACTTTTTTCATCCTTTTATCAAACACTATATAGTGCCTAACTAGCCTTAGTAGCCTATCTTTAGATAGTAGCGCAAAGAGCGTCATATCAAGCGCACTTATCTCTCTACCATTTATCACACTCTTTAAGCTCTCTTTTGCTTTCGCTTCATCTTGCTCTTTCCACACACTATAAAATTTAAACGGCGTGCCAGTAGTGCCATATCTTGCCCCACTGCCATTTGCTGCGATAGTTAGCTGGATGTATTTAAAAAGATGTGCTATCTCATCTTTGCCCTGCTCTTTTTCAAGCTGCTTTATGCCGTTTTCAAAGCTCACGCTTGATTTTTAAGCTCGATCACGACTATTGGTATGCCGTTTATAAAAAGCACAAGATCAGGCCTTCTGTGTTTTTGTGCGTCGCTCTGGCTTACTCTGCTTACTTCAAATTCTTCCGTTACGTAAAAGTCGTTATTTTGTAAATTTTCAAAGTCTATAAATTTAAAAGAGAAGCTCCTTCTCGTGCCGTCCTGTAAATTTTCCTCGATACTAGTGCCAAGCAAGAGCAAATTTGTGATCTTTTCGTTTGCGACCATTAACCCTTCGTTTAGTGAAACTCCCGCTAGCTCATCAACCGCCTTTAAAATGCTACTTTGGCTAAATTTATATCGCTTGCCCTTATACTCGTAGCCATTTATCTCGCCAAGCTTTTGGGTTAAAATTTCCCTAAACAAAACCTCGCCATACTTGCCGCCGCGAAGTTTTAAATTTTCCTCCCTGCTTATAAATTTATAGCCCAAGCTTTGAAGTAAATTTATGCTGTTTTGCTGGATCTTATTTTCTGAAGTATCTGGGTCATTTGGTATCCTTATTGTCTAAATATTCTTGATATATACTACTTATTTTATCTTTAGATAATTGCTGACTTTTTAAAAAATCAAAACAAAGTGTTGTATAAAATTTTGAAGCCCCTTTCTGTTGATAATATTTTCTTTCTTTTTGTATACCATATTTCCAAATAACTGCTGTTACAAATTTTGTATGACCTTTATCAGTAAGCCAACCAAGTTTTTTTCCCAATTCTTTTGTTGTCAAAAAATCTTTATCCATATTCAACTCAGGAATAATAGTTTGTATTCCGTCCATACCCTCAACATTTCCAATTAATTTTAAAGCAGGTGCGCCATCTTTTTCAACAAATTTTCCTTCTTTGATAAATTTTATATCTCTTAATAGTTCTTTGCTTATAATTATGTTTTTATTATTGCAATTTACTATATTGCCGTTATAGACATCCATTAGGGCAATATTTTGCGGTCCAATCCTTGCAATATTTGTAATATGTTCTATCCATCTTTTACGCTCCAGCTCTTTTTCATATTCCAACATATATTTTAATTCTGAATACTTTATCTTTTGGCTTCTTCCACTATATCTATAATATATATCACCCTCGATAAGTTCATCGCCAATAGTCTTTATACATACTACCGGTTTACTCTTAGACTCTTCTACATATATGACTCCAAATTTTCGATTATCCTCTAATGTAAAATCATCTAGATTCCATATTATTTCTGGTGAAAAATATTCATTTAAATATTGCGTAACCTTTTCTACTTCCATATTCACAAAATTATTATTACTCATTCCTATTGGTTCTCTAGGTCTATCTCGAATACCAAATATTATAATACCGCCTTCAGTATTTGCCAATGCAGCGATGGTCTTTGAAAGGCTTCCGCCCTTAATAGCACCAATATTAAAATTTAGTTTAAATTCTAGATTCTTTTTTTCTCTTTGCTTTAACCTACCGTTTGAAATTTATTTCTATAAGGTCTTTGAAATCATCAATCGTCATTTTACTCTCGCCTTTCCGCTTAGTAGTTTTTGCATCAAGCCTTGTTTTTGTTTTTTTAAATTTTTAAGCTTTAAATTTAGGTAAATTCTATCTCGTCATCGCAAGCCGTTAAAACCTCTGCGATTTTTTGTTGCTCGTCTAAATTTGGAAGTTTTATTTTATGATATCTAATGTTACTTGTAATTTGAGGCTGTCCTGAGCCAGAGATTAGATATTGGAAATTTGTATTTGATAGTAAATAATAAATAAAAGTTTTTATAGCTTTAGTTGAATTGTCTAAATTTATAACCATAGCATTACCAGTTATCCATGATTTTGGTTTTGTAAAATTAACCGCACCGCATGTGTTTCCTCTGCAAGTTACAACAACTTGTTCAAATTCGTGATTATACCTACCGTATTTTCCTATAATGCCATTGGCGCCATAAACGTCAAATCCACTATCTGTTAATTCACTTTGTGAAATTGTTTGCGGTTGATATATTTCAGAAACCTCTTCCAATTTCACAATTAGCCATTCGTTTTTGAACTGGGGAAAGCGGATCTTGGCTGTGAGTAAATTTTGCATAAGAGCTTTTTTAAACTGTTTTTTGCTTTCTATCAAATTTATAGTTAAATTTATAGCCTCATCCCAAGTAGATAAAATTTCCGCTATCTTTTCTTGCTCGTCCAATGGCGGAAGTTTGATTTTTAAATTTAATAAATTTGATTTTGAAATCCCCAAAACAGAAATGCCTGTGGCTTTTTTCTTTAGCTCTTTTGCAACCCAAGGCTCGTAAAGAATATATCCTTTATAACCATCTGCAAAATAATCACCTTTATCTCTAAGCAAAAAAGTATGTACCCAGCAACCGCCTTGTGTTCTAAATTTTTAATTTCCACGCTTTTTGCGATATCTATATAATCTTCCGAAGCATCGGCAATGACCAAATCTCCATTTTTGATAAATTCTGGCTTGTCCCCAACTTGCTTTGATGTATTTTTGGCAAAGAGGCAACACAAAAATCTAAGTAAAATTTATATTTTTTATGTATTTCCCCATAATGGATATATGAAATTTCATCATAATCATTTAGACTTTCACGTGAATTTGTATAAGTTTTTAAAAAATCAAAAACATCCCCAAGCTTCACGACCTTCCATCCACTAGGTAAATTTTAAATTCGCCTTTCATCTTCTGTCCTCTAGCTTTTTAACAAATTTATCAAAATCAGAAATTTCGTCTAACTCTTGCATTTTTTTAAATTTTTCAAACTCCTCTAATGCATGTTTTTCGGCACTTTCTCTGCTTATAGAGCCGTTGTTATTTAATATCTCTTTTTCGTTGAGGTTTAAAAAATCATCTAGCTTTTTTATCCACTCTTTTTGCGTCATAGTTTTTTTATTTTTGGCTTGAAATTCGGCGAAATTTAGATACATCTCTACTATCCTGTTGTAGTTATCTAGCTCGTCTGCACTCAGATAATTTTTAGCTACCGATATATCAGACTTTCTTATTTTGCCAAACGGAGCATTCTTAAAGCTAAATAATCCCATATTTGGCTTAGTTGCGTCAGCTCTTTTAAATATTATCTCACATGCCGTAAATCCAGTCATAGCATAGTGAAATTTATCTTGAACTTTTGCGTAAAACTGCTTCGTCATATCTGAATTTGGGTCATAGTCTATGCTGCATTTTGCGTAAATGTCTGTTACTTTTTGATAAAACCTGCGCTCGCTAGCTCTAATATCTCTAATGCGCTCGAGCAACTCGTCAAAATAATCATTAAGCGGTTGGTTTGGATTTTTAAGACGTTCATCATCCATAGCAAAACCCTTGATTAGATATTCGTTTAAAATTCCAGTAGCCCAGATCCTAAAACGAACCGCTTGCTCGCTGTTTCTAAGACGATATCCTATGGATATTATCATTTTTAGGTTGTAGTATTTTACTTGATATTTTTTGCCATCAGATCCAGTTGTTTCCAAAATGGAAACAACTTCGTTTTCGTCAAGCTCTTTTTCAAGCAAAATATTTTTTATGTGCTTACTTATGGCGGATTTGCCCACACCAAAAATTTCAGATATTTGAGTGGCTGATAGCCAAATGCTTTCGTTTGATACTTTGACTTTTATGTCTAAATTATCAGTTTTGTATATAACTATATCGCTCATAGCCCAAGCTCCGCAAGATACTCGCTCATCTTGCTTTGAACGCTTTTTAGATCGGCTTCTAGGCGTGAAATCTCAGCCTTTGTAGCCTCGATATCTACAAGCTCTTCTTCTTCAAATGTATCGACGTAGCGAGGGATGTTTAGGTTGTAGTCGTTCTCTTTTATCTCGCTAAGGCTTGCTAGGTGGGAGTATTTTTCTATCTCACTTCTATTTTTATAGGTAGTGACTATCTTTTTTATATTTTGCTCGGTTAGCGAGTTTTGGTTTTTGCCTTTTTCAAATTCTTTGCTAGCGTCGATAAATAGCACGTCTTCGTTTGCACGGTTTTTCTTAAAAACGAGTATGCAAGCAGGGATGCTCGTGCCGTAAAATAAATTTGCCGGTAGTCCGATGACGGCGTCAAGTAAATTTTCTTCGATCAGCTTTTGGCGTATCTTGCCCTCATTTGCCCCGCGAAATAGCACTCCATGCGGAAGCACGACGCCCATTTTGCCGTTGTTGTTTAAACTTTTTATCATGTGCACAACAAATGCGTAGTCACCCTTGCTCTTTGGCGGCAAAGCATAGCTAGCAAATCTCATAAAAGGATCGTTAAGGACAAAGTCAGCACCCCATTTATCTAGGCTAAATGGTGGATTTGCCACGACTATATCAAATGTCTTTATAAGATTGTCTTGTAGATGAAGCGGATTTCTGATCGTGTCGCCCCACTCGATCACGGCGTCATTTATCTCGTGCAAAAACATATTCATCTTGCAAAGTGCGTGAGTTTGTCCGTTTTTCTCCTGTCCGTAAAGGCGGAAATTTTTACTGCCGACCTCTTTTGAAGCCTTGATAAGAAGCGAGCCAGAGCCGCAAGTAGGATCGTAGATCATATCGCCCTCTTTTGGCTCAACTAGCTTTGTAAGAAGCGTCGAAACCTCGCTTGGCGTGTAAAACTCTCCGCCCTTTTTGCCCGCGTCGCTCGCAAAATGAGCTATAAGATACTCGTATGCGTCGCCTATTATGTCGTTGCCTTCAAGCATAGATGGGCGAAGATCTAGCCTAGCGTCGCTAAAATCCTCAAGTAAATTTTGCAAGATGGCATTTCTCTCTTTCGTGTCGCCGAGCTTGTTTTTGTTATTAAAGTCGATGCTTCTAAAGATGCCCTCAAGCTTATCTTTGTTGTCCTCTTCGATCTTTTCTAGCGTTTTGTTCATTATCTCGCCTAAATTTACAGCCTCTTTGTGCGCTAAAAGATACTCAAATGTGCAACTCTCATCAAGCTTAAATTTCTCTTTCTTTAGCTTTGCTTCAATCCTCTCGCTCTTATCGCTGTATTCAGCTCTTAGCAACTCAAGCTTTTCTTTATAAAAATCAGATAGATACTTAACAAAAAGCATCGTTAAAACATAGTCTTTATAGTCGCTTCCGTCCATTGTGCCGCGAAATGTGTCACAAGCCTTCCAAACGACGTTATTTATAGTATCTTGTGTGGTCTTTTGCATCTTAGTTCTCCTCTTTTATTAAATTTTCAAATATGCTTTTGTGGTATCTTTGCTTTTGGGCTGCTAAATTTTGTAAAATTTCGCTCTCCTGGCGAGCTAAATTTAGGTATTTTACTATCTTGTTTTGAGTTTGCAAATTTACAAGCGGTATTTTTAGATTATTTATGCTTGCAACGCCTATCATCGCTATTGTAGTGCCTGAAACATCTGGCGCAAGGGCTCTTTTAACGGCACTGCTGTTTAGATAATGAGCCACAAAATGCGGATCAAATTTAGCACTATTAACCCTTATGCGAACCATCAAAGACGAGAAAATAAGATCGTCATAGTCCTTATCTATATAAACGGCGAAATTTGGCTCTCTAAGGCGCAGCAAAACATCACCACGGCTCACTTTGTACTCATCGCTTATTTTTTCGCTTGATATGAACTCATCGGCAAATGAGCCATCAAAGAGCGTATTTTCGTTAAAGGACTTTAGCGAGACTACTTTATAGCGAAATTTCTCATCTACGTTTTTGTCCGCCTTTTTGCGGATTAAAACTAGACCAGTTTTTATCTCAGATATGTCGCTTATTTTTATCATTTTAAGATGCCCTTTCTGTATTATTTTAAAAATAATACTAATGCTTTTATGACCGAAGTATATCAAAAAAGATAAAAACTAACAATACATTTTATATTATTTCTAAAATAATACATCAAATCGATGACTAAAATCTTAATTATTTTTTAAACGATAAATTTACTTTAGCAAATTTAACTCTGCATCTTTTAAATTTATCTCGATTTTTAAGCTAGCATTTGGCTATAATCACTCAAATTTAGATTGCGGTCGCAATTTACATTTGCATAAATTTACCTTCAACTACCATTTTTGCAAATTTCAAAAGTCAAATTTCACAAGTTTCGCGTGCCGAAAATATCAAATTTACATTTCTTAAATCCCAAAAGGAGATTTCGTGGAATTAAAACAAACCGGTATATCACGCCGTGGCTTTTTAAAAGGTGCTTTAGCCACAGCTGCTGCTGCCACGCCACAAACGATGCTGGCTGGCTTTACGCCATTTAAGTCTGACTCGCTTCAGGTTTGGTCGTGTGGAGGCTTGTCTGAAGCTTTTAACGAGCTAAACGCCATTTACGAGTCAAGAACAGGGCACAACATCCAATACACTGGCGCCTTTGCTGGCGCTCTTGGCAAGTCGCTTTTAGCACTTCAAAGCACGACCGAGCTCTTTGGAGCAAGGGTTTTAGAGCTTTCTAAAAAACTTCGCAAAGCTGGTCTTAGCCTCCATTTTAGACCGCTATGCTTTACTGACTACGTCCTAGTCGTGCCAAAAGGCAATCCAGCAGGCATTCGCGACTTAAAGGACCTTGCAGAACCAGGAGTTAGAGTGATGCTGCCTCTTAGATCATCGCCCCCTGGCAGTGGTCCAGTCAAAGGGATCTTAAAAAACTCAAACCTAACTGATGCGGTGATGAAAAACATGGTCGCAAACGGATCATGCGTCATAAATATGATGTGCGACCTAGTTGATGGCAAGGGCGATGCCTCGATCATCGAAAAACGCCTAACAACGCACGATAAGTTTAAAGACAAGATCGAGTATATGCCCATCGATGAAAAGCTCATCCCGCCTGGACCGCTCACTTTTACGCTAAATATAATGAAATATGTAAAAGATGAAAGGCTCGCAAATGACTTTGCAGACTTTGTTTGCGGCACTGAGGGGCAAGAAATTTTTGAAAAACATGGCTTTACCTCCATTTATTCAGCGCGTGGGCTAGAGCTTATAGAAAGGTTTGGTGTAAAAGATGTGTAGTAGCTGTAATAGCGCATGCTCTAATAGCAGTGCATGCGGCAATGTAAATTTAAAAAAGAAAAGCAAAAACTCTCCCACAACAAAGATAAGACGCCTAGTGCAGCTCATCTTTATAGCAGGCATCGGTCAATGGGCGTATTACGGCATTTTTAGATGCCCTTTTGTAGTGCCTTTTGTAAATTGCCAAAACTGCCCTATCATCACCTGTTGGGGGAGGATCACGTCGCTGTTTTTTGGATTTTGGCTATTTATCCCAGCGCTTGTCATCCTCTTTGGTAGGGCATTTTGTGGCTGGGTCTGCCCAGCAGGCTTTGTCAATCAAATGCTTGGTAAATTTGCCTTTTTCAAGCTAAAAATCCGCAGTAAAAAGCTAATATTCGCTCAAATAGGCATGCTAATTGCCATAGCAATCAGCCTTTGGGTCTATTTCGTCTGGGGCAATCCTCGCATGATGATACCTATAAGAACGAGCGACGAGTACCTAACTGCCCTTACTTTGTCACTTCGCTTTGGCGAATGGGAGTGGGTCACACGCACGGTGATCATCATCTCGGTCATGCTAGCCTCGCTAATCATAGCTAACCTTTGGTGCCGTTTCGTCTGCCCATCAGGTGGCGTGCTTGAAATTTTGCGTAAATTTTCGATATTTCGCGTCTATAAAACAAGTGCCTGTGACGACTGCGACGCATGCTTGCGCAAGTGCGAGATGGGGACAAGACCCGATGAGATAAACTGTACAAACTGCGGAGACTGCCTAAATGTCTGCCATGCAAATGCCATTAAATTTGGAAGGAAAAAGAGCTAATGATCTTTCGCACCAAAGCTGATCTTGATAATCACCCATGCTTTAACAAAAAGGCCTCCGCCAGCTACGGACGCGTGCATCTACCAGTTGCACCTCACTGCAACATCCAGTGCAACTTCTGCAACCGCATATATGACTGCGCTAATGAAAATCGCCCTGGCGTAACGGCAAAGGTGCAAACACCAGATGAATCGGTGAAATTTCTAGAAAAGCTCTTTAAATTTAGACAAGATATATCCGTCATCGGCATCGCTGGACCTGGCGATCCGATGTGCGACGCTGACAAGACGCTAGCGACCTTTGAAAAGTGCAAGTCCCACTTCCCAAACGCCCTGCTCTGCCTCTCTACTAATGGCTTAGCGCTACCTGAGCATGTGGATGAGATCGTGCACCTTGGCGTGAGCCACGTGACAGTGACTGTTAATGCTGTGACGCCAGATGTTGGTTCAAAGGTCTATTCGTGGGTGAGATATGAAAATAAAAACTACTACGGCGAGGAGGCTGCTAGGATACTTCTAGCGCGCCAGCGACGAGGGCATCCGCAAACTAAAAGAGGCTGGCATGCTAGTAAAGATAAACACCGTAGTCATCCCTGGAGTTAATATAAATCACGTCCCAAGCATCTCGGCAAAGGCAAAGCAGTGGGGAGCTGACATAATGAACTGCATGGCGATGATACCGGTGCATGACACCCCTTTTGAAAATTTAAAGTCCCCCTCAACCGATGAGATCCACCGCATAAGAAGATCAATAACTAGCGACATAGACCAGATGACGCACTGCAGTAGGTGCCGCGCTGATGCGTGCGGGAAGCTTGGCGAAAGATAACGATAAAAGGCACTAAATTTAGTGCCTTTTTGGTTTTTCGACCTTTGGTTTTTCTTGTGTGGCTCGTGGCTTGTGTGTCTTGCAGCTCTTGGTTAAATTTTGTAAAGTTATGTTGGATAGCAAAGTTATAAAAAGGCATAGAAAAGTGTGGTTAATTCGTAATTGAAGTGAGTTTTGCTCAAAAACAAGGTAGCGAAATTTTCTTTACATTATTTTACAAACTCTTTTAAAAGCCATTTAAATGGACATTAAATTACACATCTTAATGCTTTAGCTTAATCTATCTTGTATCTTTGATAGTCTTATGCTTATGAATAGACGCCGTTTTGTATGAAATTTAAATTCGTTCTTATATTAGTTTTGCTCTTGCATAAATTTTGTCTTAGCAAACCACCTAAATTTATGCTTGCTTTAAATTTACAAGCTCGAAATTCAGCCCAAAATTCGCTCCCAGCTCCTCCTTCGCTTTTTACGCCAAGCTTTGCGCCGTGAATTTTAGCTATATTTGCAGCGATGGCAAGCCCCAGTCCGCTACCTTTGTTTTGGCTTTTGTTTCTTGAGCTTTCAACTTGATAAAATTTATTCCAGATTAGCTCGCTATCTTTTTTAGAGATACCGACACCATCGTCTTTTACAGACAAAAGTGCGTGCGTTTTTGCGAGGGTTAAATTTAGCTCGATCTTAGCTTTTGCAAATTTTAGAGCGTTACTTAAAAAGTTATCCACCAGCCTTGAGATCATCAGCTCATTGCCAAGTATTTGGACATTTGGCGCTACAACGCAGCCAAATTTTAGCCCCTTTGCACTTGCTAGCTTCTCATAGTCGCTGGCCAAATTTTGCAAGATAGCGCTTAAATTTATATGTTTTAGCTTCAAATTTCTGCCAGCTTCTAGCCTTGAGAGCTCTAAAATTTGATCTATCAGCGAGGTGATCTTTCTTGACTGCCTAGAGATGACCTCCAGCGACTCCTTGGCCTCGTCCAAATTTTGCGAGTAATTTTTAGCGTAGTCGCTCTCAGCCATGATGACAGATAGCGGCGTTCGCAGCTCGTGCGAGACGTCTGAAGTGAGCTGCTTTTCGCTTTGATAGACCTTTTCTAGGGAGTCTAGCATCTGGTTAAAAACGCTTGCAAGCGCGTGCAACTCGTCTTTGCCAACAGGCAGGTCTATGCGCTTTGAAAAGTCCCGGCTACTGCCTATCTCAAGCGCAGTTTTTGACATCGTAGCGACTGGCTTCATCGCGTTTTTTATCGTTTTATAGCCGCCATAAAGCACAAAGGCAAATAAAACCGGTACAAAAACGCCCAGAGCCAGTAAAAACAGCCCCTCTTTTTTAAAAAATTTCTCCGCATTTATCACGCCTCTGATCCAGACCCCTTTGCCTTTAGCTGCGATATCGTAGTAGTAAAAGCGGTTTTCGCCGTCTTCAAAAAGGCGCACTGCACCGCTATTCATTTTAAGTGAAATTTGAAAGTGTTTTGGTGCTAGACCACCGATCACATCGCCTTTTGCGTTATATTTTATAAAAAATATCCCATCATCGTATGGCTCAAACTCATCCATATCATTGGCTATTTTGGTGACTGATTTGGCTAGCTTTTTTTGGCTAACGTCCTCAAAAAGCTCATCCGCCACGACCGCCGAGATAGCAACTAAAGCCGCCACGATAACGATGATAAAAAACGAGTACCAAAGCGTTACGCGCGCGGTTATCGGGATATTTGCAAACGTTTGCTTAATCCTTAACAACATAGCCAAGCCCTCTTTTAGTCTGGATCGCCTCGCACTCGCCAAGCTTTTTTCTTATATTTTTTATAAGCACGTCAATGACGTTTGAGCCACCCGTGTAGTCAAAGTCCCAGACGTGCTCTTTCGATCTGGTCGCGAGTTAAAATTCTGCCCTTGTTTAGCATTAAAAACTCTAAAATTTCATACTCTTTGCCGGTTAGCTCGATCTGCTCGCCGCTAAATTCGACTGACTTTTTAGAAAGGTCGATCTTTAGTTCGCCTGCGCAAATTTCACTAGCCACGTTGCCGCTGTTTCGGCGAATGAGCGTGCGCACCCTAGCTAGCAGCTCCTTAAAGTCAAATGGCTTAACCAAGTAGTCATCCGCACCCGCGTCAAGCCCCTTTACAACGTCGTCTACATCGTCTTTTGCCGTTAGTATCAGCACAGGGGTCGCTAGCTTTGCGGCGCGCGATCTTTGCAAAAATGTAAGTCCGTCCATCACTGGCATCATAAGATCAAGCACGATGAGATCGTAGTGCGCCACGGCGGTAAAGTCCATCGCCTCCTCGCCGTTTAACGCGCTATCGACGCTATATCCATTTTTCTTTAGGTGCCTTGTGATGACGTTATTTAGGTCTATTTCGTCCTCGACGACTAAAATTTTCATCCCTGCCTTACCTGCCTCACTTGGTTTTGCCAGCTATTTTATCAAATTTGGCTTTTTATTTTTAGATTTAGAATTTCGCCATTTGCTGCGCCTATCTTAAAATCATATAAAAAGCCGTTAAATTTAGCCCTTGCGTCATAAAAATACTCCGCTGTAAGCGTGCCAAAACTTTGTTTTTTAGCTAGATAGATCGGCGAAAACTCCACCTCTTCTGGCTTTGTTTTTAGACGGTCAATGATAAGCTCTTTAACTCTTTCTGGCAAGATGTGAGCTAGCCCTTCAAATTTGGCCTGCTCTTCATTTATCTTTGATAGCTCAGCCCTTTGCGCCTCGTCTTTTAGGCAGTTTGAAGCGTTTGATAGCCACACTCCAGCCTTGCCAGTGTAGATGAGCGCATCCGCTACACCTTGAAGTGAAAGCTCAAGCGCATTTTTAAAGAAATTTTGAGCTTTGTATTTTGAGGTAGCTTGACTTAAAATTTCTGTGCTACTGCTTTCTTCACTAGGATTTTTATCTGAAATTTTCAGGCATTTGCTCACTCTTGCCTAAATTTTCGTAATTATTTTTATTAGTAACATTTTCACTTAAATTTTCTATCTCGTTTTCGTCTAAATTTTTATTCAAATTTCTCTCTAAGACTTGCTTGCTAACTTTCTCGTTTAAATTTTGATCTAAATTTTCACTCATCTTTTTCACCTTTATAAAATTTAACGCCCAAAAAGGGCACTAGATCACTTTGTGTAAGTATCGATTATTTCGCCAGTTTGAGCGTTTATGATCACTTTTTTCTCGCTCCTGTCGCGTTTAAGCTCTACTTTGTATATCCAAACACCATTTTTATTATCAAGCTCTGCCTCATCAAGGCTCCAGCCAGCCTCGAGCGCTTGAGCTTTAGCTACAGCTTCATCGATGCTAAGAGCAAATTTTGAAAAATCTACCGCTTCGATTGGCAAGATATGCTTTTTATTTTTATTCTCCATTTTAACGATCTGACCGCTATTGGCATCGATCTTGATATCTTGTTTGACGCCGTCCTTAAAAGACTCTATCTTGTAAAAAGTCACGCCCTTTTTGACGTTCATCTCGATATCTTTGACGCTTGAGCCTGGGAAGTTTTTCTCAGCTATGTTTAAAGCCTCTTTTGATGTGATGGCTGCTTGCAAGCCTGTCGCTCCTAAAACTACTGCTAAAACTGCTGCACCTAATACCTTTTTCATTTTTGATCCTTTTATTTTTGATTTCCAACTCTTGTTTGGATGAGCGCATTATAAAAGCCTAAAATGAAGCTAGGATGAATGAAGAAAAATATTTTAACTTCGCCAAAAGCCGAACATATAATCATATTTTGACAACAAAGCAAAAGTGATATACTTTGAAATAGCAATAAAACTGAGGGGAAATAAAAGGGAAAAATGCAAAAATAAGAAAACTTAAAATTATTAAAACATCGTTAAAATCAGGATTTTTAAAGGATTTTTAAAGAAGAATGGCTCCGGATGCTGGGTTCGAACCAGCGACCAAGTGATTAACAGTCACCTACTCTACCGCTGAGCTAATCCGGAACACTTAAAAGAAGTCGTATTATAGTTAGCAATCATTTAAAAATAGCTTAAATAACTAAAGAATAGAGAATTTATATTAAAAATAATTTAGGGGCAAAGCGCCCCTAGTTTTAGTAAAGACCAAAAGTTCCGTCTGTTCTTTTGTAGATGACACGCATTTTGGCATCGACATCGTTAAATACGTAAAATTGTTTATCGCTTGATTTTAGTTTATCAAGCGCTTCTTCTACCTCAAGAGGTTTGTAAATTTTCAAGCTCCATAGGTACGATCTCTTCGACACCTTCGATCTTTTCTTCGCCTATTCTCGAGCGAAATTCTTTATCATCAGCCTTGCCTTTTACTGTAAATTTCTTATCGTGCTCTCTTCTTAAAACTTTTGAAGCCTTTTCGATAGCAAGATCGATCGCTGCATAGAGATCTTTATCTTTTTGGCGGACGACTATCGTGTCTTTATGTGCCATATTTAGAGAAAATTCTGCATTAAAGCCCTTTTTACCTTGCTTTTCATCCGCTCCTACTACGCATCTTGCTGAGATGATGTCAAGGTTATACTTGCCAAGGGTGTCAAAAGCGTCTTGGATGTAGTTTTTGATGGGCTCTGTTAGCTCAAATTGTTTTCCTACAATGCTTATGTTCATCGCAATCTCCTTTATAGAAAGTAAGATGATTATAACACGACGAAACTAAAAGCAAATTAAAGTAAAATCTTTATAAAATTTTAAAGTTTCTGAAGAGTTCGTTTGTGAAATTTTATAGGATTTGAGGCTTTTCCCGGTTTTGAGCTGACAAATACATCAAGCATTATCGTGCCCTGATTTGCTCCAGTAGCAGCCACTGCATCACCAGAACAAATGCCCATATCGCCAAAGTATTTTACAAATACTTTAAAGGTAAAAAGATCGCCAAATTCGCCAGCTATCGGATTATGCTCGTCGCCAAGGCAAACTGCCCCAGTTTTATAAAAGTCATTGCTTATGATAGCTAGCATGGCGTATTCTGTTGCTGCACGGGCCACTAGCTCACTTTGCTCTCTTAGATAAATTTCACTATTTTGCTTAACTGAAGTGCTAGCGATCGAAAGAGCCAGCATACAAATAGAACTTGCGATAACCACAAAAAATATCGCTGCAATGAGTGTAAATCCTCGCCTCATCAATAAACCGCCTTTGACTTGCAGATGGTTATCTCTAGTTTTTTGCCCTCATGCAAAGTTTTAGCACGATGACGCCATTTTTTTCAGTAAAGACAAACCTCGTAACGTTTTTGGCAAGGGTTGCCTTTTCGCCGTTTTTATAGCCCTGCCCCATCCATGGGCGGTAGTCATAGTAGTAAATTTAGATCAAAGACGCCGTTTGCCGCATCTTTTGGATCAGCGCTTTGCTCTGGCACTATGGCATTTGCTGTGTAGGCTAGATGATACTGCTCTGAAATTTGTTTTCCATCAAATCCTGAAATTTCCAGCGTATCGCCGTTTAACCCACTTTGACCGCCTTTTACACCAACTTTTGCTATGTCTAGACTGACAGGCACAGTTCCGTTGCTATAGCCAAAAGAGCTTTGCACATTGTAATAAACATCAGAAAATATCGCTACAACGCCACCATCCTTTTTTGTAAAATCCACACAAGTTGCATCTCTTGTCTCATCTCTACATGTTAGATCTTTTATGGTCTCGACCACTCCAGTAGTGAAATTACTCCAGCGACTTATCAGACCAGTTGCTGGCGAGCTCTTAGCAAGATCCGCATAGCCGCTATATCTGCCTGCTTTATTACCAGAAGGCACATCGTTAAAAATTTCATACGCATAGGGGATAAATTCTAAAATTTCATACTCGGCATTTAAATTTACCCCGCTATCATTTAGCGCCAAAAAAGCTCCATCAGTTTTTCTAGCGATCACGCTTGGCTTTATGCGGTGCTCTAGCCTCTTTGAAATTTGCTCCAGTGCGATCTCTGTTTGCGTCTCGAGCTCATTTACTGTCTTTGTTTGAAAGTAGTTTGAGTAGATGTTCATTATGGCGTTAAAGCTCATCATAGCGATGATACCAAGTACGACGATGACGACTACAAGCTCAAGGAGAGTAAAAGCTCTTTTCATTTCCACGCTTTCGTATTTAGCGAGCCGCCCTCACCTAGGTTAAAAGCATAAGCTCTTAGCACCGATGTCGTCTCTTGTTTTGTGTCATTTTTGTATGAGATTGCAGTTACTACTATCTCTTTTACATCACTATTATCTAGCCCTAAATTTGGCTTAAAATCCCCATTACCATTTTTTATTCTGACGTTATATTCTGAGCCAACTATATAGTCTCTGCTTTGATTTGCTGTGTTTAAATTTTTATTTCTTGTTTCGTAATAATTCACAGACCTCACTGCCGCATCGCGTGCTAGATCTGATGAGTTTGTATAGGCAAAAACTCTATGCCCATCGCCTGTTATTTTATTTATCTTATAAAATTTGTTTCTATGATCACCTGGCTTTAGGATAATAGGAAAAAAGTAGGCCGTCTCAGCACTACTGCCGCCGATATTTGTCGAGACCTTGATGACCTTGTCGCTAAAAGGAGCTTTTAAGATAAGCCCCATGTAGGTCTTAGCATTCATCAAGCTCTCTTGTGTAACCGCCTTTTGATTTAGCTCAGATGTGGTCTTTAGCACAAGCGGTATCGACGTGCTGATGATCGCCACAACGACTATCGAGAGAATAAGCTCTATAAGAGAAAAGCCTCTTTTTACCAAGAAATTCTCCTATTTGTCTTATCGCTTAGATCGTTAAAGTTATTTTCGCCGCCTATGACATTTCCTACGTCACCTTTACTAGAGCCACTTTTTAGGGTCTTGCCAGCCCAGTCACCATTTGGCACGAGAAATCTCACTGTGAAATCATTTGTCGCTGCATCTTTATCAAATTCATTATATATGAGCCAGTTTTTTGTATGCATCTTAGCTATATCTGTAACTGCTCGGTCATTTTTTACATAAATGTAACTGACGCCGTCGCTAAGTGCTGTCTCTTTGGCTGTATCTCGCGTAGTGTGATTTGAAAAACTGTAACTATCTACATTGCCATAACTAGCATCGTGCAGAGGATTTACATACCATGAGTGCGTACCCGCAAACTCCTCCCAGCGAGCGCTTGATCCCGGTTTTTGCAACATAAATTTACTCTCGTCGCAACCATTGCAATACACTCCGTAGTAAATTTTTGCCTTAAAGCCAGTGTTTGGCCCCTCATAGTAAGGTGCATATGTCCTAGCATAGTAAATTTTGCCGATGTTTTTGTGGTTGGCTTTTTGTAGTTATCTCCCTTTGTTTTATTTCTACTACTTTGTTCCTCAGCCAAGCTTTCAAAAGTGAATATATCGCTTGTCACCTCAAAAGGATTTTTGGCTACGTTTTTTTCGCGCGCGAAGTTAAATTTTAGACTTACATCAGCATAGCCGTCACTTCCAAATGCCTCTTTCTTAACACTATAAGCTCCATCATGTGGAGATAAATTTACCTTTTTTACAAGTGCGGCAGGATTGCTATCATCAAAAAATATTATTTCACTATTTAGCTTGTCTACCCCAGCAGCATCACTGCTTAACTTTGAGCCACTATTATCAGTATATTCAGCTATGATCTCTCCGGCTTTTATTTTAAATGTTGTATTGTTTGCATAGCAACCATTTTGGTAAAGAAGTGCTGGATTGTCATTAAAAAGTCTTGCTCTTACTTTAAAACTTAAAGTTGGAGATGGGGCTTCTTTTTCGTTTGCAATATAACTAACACCACCCCCTAATATCTTAAAGTCGCTTACCTCAAGATCCTTTGGCGCAAAATTAAATTTATGCTGATTAAAATTTATATCACAACCAAATTTACCATCCCCATCCTCTTCATTATAACTCTTGCCAAGTGCGCAGTCACTGTCTTGCTGTGTTGCTTTTTGATCTACCTTTGTATAGCTAGCATCTCTTACGTCAAAGTACGCTTCACCTATATCAGAAAAAGAAAATCCACTATCATCATCGCTTGTAGATCCAAGCTTGCTTATAATCCCTATAGCTTTATCAGGATCATTAAAACTTACTTGAAGCTGATCGCTACTTCCATCACTTATAGCTGTTGGCAAGATGCAATCACTTGTTCCTTTTTTACTGAAGCAAGTAGTACTTTATCAGTTGTGCTATCAGCTTTTAAGGTGTTTGTATAGCCGTTTGCCAAGCCCCCATTTGCGTCATAAGCTCCAAGAGTGATCTCACTGTAGCTTTTGCCACCTATTAAAGTTTTGTCCGTATAGGCTGAATTTGTAATCGCATCATAAAGACCAAATGTCGCTGGCCTTACTGCAAAACTATCAAAAGCAGCACATTTTTCATCGGTTAAATTTGTGATTTTATTTTGATAGCTAAGCTTTACATGTAAGTCAGGATATGGTCTTGGCACGGTCACTCTTCTTGTGATAGTGTGAGTTGAAGTAGTAAAGTGCAAAGTCTCAGCTGGTATGACTGATTTATCAGAACTACAATCAGTCACTAGCTTTAATGTCACATCAGTATCCGAGTCTGGTGCTTTTAGTGTACCATCGGTCTTTTTATAGTTTGAGATAGTTATATCAAAAGGCTTGTTTGCTATCTTTGTGTAAAGCTTATTTTTAAAATTTCCGCTTGGATCATCTTTTCTACTTCTTGGGTAAAAGTCATTTTCTTCTTCATTAACGATCTTTAAGTCGTAATTCGTTGGCACACACTCTTTAATCCTGCCATTATATTTTAACCCTATAGCAGCATTTTCAAATTCAGCCTCATATTTTGTCTTTTTATATTCTGAAATTTAGTACCCCAACAAATTTTAATCTTGCAAAATTTCCTGAATCATGCGTAAGCGTTCCACCAACTCCGGTACTTGCATTTTTACCTATTACGTATTTTAATGTATTACCTATGATTTGAACACGATCCCCACTATCTTGCAATACTTGACAGTTTCCATATTGAGAATCACTTGGTCCAGATGTATTTATCTGAAGGCAACTTGAACTAGGCTTATAGCTTATAAATTTAGGATCAAAATTTATCTTTAAAAAAGCATTATTTGCATCTTCGTGACCTTTATTTTGTATGGTTACAAGCGTTTTAAGTTCAGTTCCAGTTTTTACTTTTCTTATTTTATTTGGATTATTATCTCCTTTAACAGCAACATCTACCCATTTATTTGCAACACTATCCCATATCTGAAGCTCCTCTGTATAACAAACCTCAGGATCATATAGTGCAGTAGAAAAAGCAACCATACCGATATTTAACCTATCGCCTTGAGTATTTCCAGATATATTTGAAGCGGTTGCTTCAAACTGCATATCAACTCTGCTTTGTTTATTTGACATAAAATTTGATATATCAAAGAGATCTAGATCCATTTGGCTATTAAATTTTTTATCAACATTAGCCAGATAGCCAAACCTTGTGATAGAAGAGTTAAATTGATTATGGCTTGGATTGCCTACCGAGTTTGGATCAGATGGATTGGTTCCTGAAGTGAGGCTTTGAAAAGTTCCATCATTCTTCTTTATCATCACATCTTCGCCTGTTATCTCCTTACGTCCACCAAAGCCCATAAAAGCAAGACTTGAATTTACAGTGCCTGCAGTCGGAGTATAAAAGTCATCAAATGTTAAATTTAGTTTTGTATTTTGTGTAGTTTGAGTTGATGTTGTCTTTTTTCTTTTAACAAGGGGTGAGATATCTGACATGCCGCTATAGATGTTTACAGCTTTTGGTTTGATCTTGCCTTCATCCTCTTCACCAAAGTCATAAACTATAACCAAACTCCAGCCGCCATACTGTGAGACAACGTAGCTAATGCTCCAGTCACCATCAGCGTACAAAGCTGTACCATGAGCCACCTTTGCCTCTTGCTCTTGTGCATCTATCGTTACTTTATAGCTTCTTGGAGTAGTTTTTTTGATAGTTGATGCTATACCGCCAACTGCAAATGTTCTACCCGCATCACTCTTACCAAGACTAGCCTTAACTAGATCAGTCACATCAGCGCTTGCCTGATAAGTAAAGTACATACCGCTTCTTATACCAACGGTTGATTTTGCAGCATTGCCATCTTTATCAGGGTGAAGTGGTATAGTATATTTAGCATCACAACCGCCAGTATCATCAGGGTTGTTTGGATCTTTACAATATTTATAATATGTATCGCGTGTTACAGCATTTGGATTATAAGGAGTAAAAGAGCTATCCCATTTTACATCTTCTTCTTTAGCCTTTACAAGATGTACTAAGCCATCAGGGGTTTTAAATTTAACACTAGTATAGCCAAAGATATTTTCATACATAGCATTTAGCAGTCCTTTATCTTTTTGCCACTCATCATAAACTGCTCCACCCCAGTAAAGTCTGGCGTATTTAATCTTTGTCTTATCTATATTTTTTCGTTCATATTCACTTTTATCTTCAAATTTAAAAGTTGCGCGAGATGAATTTGGAAATTTACCTAGTGCCAAGACCTGGCTCTTCGTTAACATATCTTTTTTCTATTATTTGAGAAGTGTTTGCACTAGGATCATCTGTTGTACCACTTAGCGATGGTTCAAACTTAAAGCCATTTACTCTTGGTACGATGACGCTAGCACCGATAACATCCATGTCGCCGATAACCCTTATAAATTTATCTCTTTTTTTCATTTGGTTGCTATCGTTTAAATTTTTATAGTAACTCACATCCCTATATCCACTTAGGATTAATACTCTACCATTTACTACATTTGGAGTTTCTGGATAAACAGCTCCAGTATCCTGACTAGCGCCTACACAGTGTCTAATGTTGTCATAGTCGATCCTGCAAACAATGCCTGCACCACAAGCTGCTTGTTCAGCAGTAGTACAAGCTCTAACGGTGCTTGGCAACTCTAGATCATCAGGATCAACATCACCAAAAACATATATAAAAGAAAATAGGAATAAAAAAAGAATTTTCAAATTACAATCTCCTTAATGTAATTAGAGCTAAGAGCTCTAAACGTCCTTGTTTGTTATTTTTGTATGAAATTTTCTATCATTTCAGCTTGTCCGTATTGTGGATATTTTGTAACGTCAAGCACTACTTGAGATAAGGTCATATTGTCCATATTGCAAACAATAGGAGCCACGAAATTCACGGTTGATTTCTCAAGCGGAAGCGCAACTACGATGATGTTGTAAATTCTAAGTTGTGAGCTCTCCTTGATATCCATAAGCTCTTCATAGTAGCTTGGGATGTCAAATTCATAACTTCTTAACGCGAAAGGATTTATCATTGTAAAAGATGTTTCGTCATCTTTGCTCGCTAGCTTAACAAAAAATTTATCGAGCTCAATAAGTTCCATCGTCTTGATATGCTCGAAGCCTAAAATAGGGCTTTTAACACTAAAAATCATACTAACTCCTGTTTTGTAAAATTGCCTTATTTTAGCATAGTTTTAAAAAATTTATACAAAAATAATGCCAAAAAATGTAAAATAAGCGAATTTAAAATTTTAAGGAAAAGCATGAAAAAATTTTCTAAATTTCTCAGCAGTCGTAGCTCTTTTAGGGCTTTTTAGTGGTTGTGCTGAAAAATACACCGAACTTTACAATCTAACCCCAGACGAGTGGTACGCTCAGGTCATCGCTGACATAAAAGATGGCGATCTGGAGTCAGCTGATAAACACTACGTTTCAATGGCTAGCGAGCACGTTGCAAGCCCGCTTTTGGAGCAAATTTTACTCATCCTTGCCCAGCTCACGCAAATGACGAAGAGTATCTAATGGCAAATCACTATCTTGATGAATACATCAAAAGATACGGCGATAACGGCCCAAAACAGAATTTGCTCAGTATCTAAAGATAAAAGCAAATTTTGACTCATTTACTCAGCCAAACCGCAACCAAAAGCTAATGGAAGATAGCGTAACTGAGATCGAGAAATTTCTTTATATGTATCCAAATACCGAGTATAAGCCACTTATCGAGACCATGCTTATCAAATTTAAACTTGCTCTTTACTTCTTAGATATGCAAATAGCAGATCTTTACAAGAGAACTGGCCGTGACGTTTCGGCTAAAATTTACGAGCAAAAGCTAGAAGAGTTGCCGTTTAAAAACTCAGACCTTATCAAACCTGACGTGGCATGGTATAGAAAACTGTTTGAATAGGAGAAATTTTGCAAATAAACGAAAACAAAGGCTTCCCAACTGAGATCCCTATCATAGTTGAGGACGAGCTATTTTTATATCCATTTATGATAACGCCGCTTTTTTTAAGCGACGAAGAAAATTTAAAAGCGCTTGAGCTTGCCATACAAGGAGAGACACCGATCCTTGTCGTGCCTACAAAGCCCCAGCAAGACGGCGCTAGAGATTTTGACAGCATCTATGACGCAGGCGTTATCGGCACGATAATGCGCCGTGTGCCTCTACCTGACGGACGCGTAAAAGTGCTATTTCAGGGCATCGACAAAGGTAAAATTTTAAAACAATCGGGCATAAATCCACTCCGTGGCATCGTCGATATGCTCCACGTAAAGCGCCCATCACAGGTCAAAACTGACGCTCTCATCGTAGTTTTAAGAGAAAAAGTAAGAGAGCTTTCGCAGTTTAGCCACTTTTTCCCGCCTGATCTTTTAAAAACGATCGAAGAGAGCGCTGAAGCGATCAGAGTTTGCGACCTAGTTTCAAGCGCACTTCGCCTAAAAAACAGATCGCTTATAGCTTTTTTGTCGAAGAAAATTTAGAGCAGCGCCTACTAAAGCTCATCGACTACGTCATCGAAGAGATCGAGGCAAACAAGCTTCAAAAAGAGATCAAAAACAAGGTTCACTCAAAGATCGACAAGACAAATAAAGAGTACTTTTTAAAAGAGCAGCTAAAGCAAATTCAAGCTGAGCTTGGAGCGGATACGAGCCGAGAAGAGGAGCTTGAGGAGTACCGCAAAAAGCTTGATGCGAAGAAGAAATTTATGGCTGAGGACGCCTATAAAGAGATCAAAAAACAAATAGATAAGCTCTCTCGCATGCACCCAGACTCAGCAGACGCAAACACCTTACAAAGCTACCTCGACTGGGTACTTGAAATTCCATTTGAAAATGTGGCTAAGAAAAAGTCATCTATCGCTGAAGTAAGCAAGCACCTAAATGCCGACCACTACAGCTTAGAGAAGCCAAAAGAGCGCATAGAGGAGTATTTTGCCTTGCGTGAGCTTTTGGAGCTTAGGGGTGTTGGCGAAAAGGTAAATAACGGCGCCATTTTATGCTTTGCAGGCCCTCCAGGTGTAGGTAAAACAAGTCTTGCAAACTCGATCGCAAAGGCGCTAAAGCGTGAGCTAGTCAGGATCGCTCTTGGCGGACTTGAGGACGTAAACGAGCTAAGAGGTCACCGCCGCACCTATATAGGCGCTATGCCAGGCCGCATCGTGCAAGGGCTCATAGAAGCCAAGCAGATGAACCCAGTAGTTGTTTTAGACGAGATCGACAAGGTTGGCAGAAGCTATAGAGGCGATCCGACCGCGGTTTTACTTGAGATTTTAGACCCAGAGCAAAATAATAAATTTAGAGACTACTATCTAAATTTCAACATTGATCTTAGCAAGATCATCTTCATCGCCACAGCAAATGACGTGAGCATGATACCAGCTGCGCTTCGCGACAGGATGGAGTTTATCGAGCTTAGCTCATACACCCCACAAGAGAAATTTGAGATCGCTAAAAATATCTCTTGCCCCAAGAGCTTAAAAAGCATGGGCTAAAACCAAGCGATGTGAGCATCAGCAAAGAGGCACTTGAGCTAATCATCAGCGACTACACAAGAGAGAGTGGCGTGCGAAATTTACGCCGCAGGATCGCTGATATACTAAGAAAAGTTGCCAAAAATATCCTCACCAAAAAGAATGAGAGCAAGATCAGCGTCACGGCTAAAAATTTAAAAGAGTTTTTAGAGAAAAAGGTCTATGAGATCGAGCCAGCGGATAAAAAAGATCAGATCGGCTTGGTAAATGGCCTTGCGTGGACGAGTGTCGGTGGCGACGTGCTAAGGATCGAGGCTATCAGGATCCAAGGCAAAGGCAATATGCAGATCACTGGTCAGCTAGGCGACGTGATGAAGAGAGCGCTCAGATCGCATTTAGCGTGGTAAAAGTGCTGATAGATAACAAAAAGCTAAAAGTTCCGATGGCTATCGTGCCAAAATTTGACGATGACAAACACAAGCTAGAAGCCAGCGACGTTTATAGGCGATACGACCTTCACTTGCATGTGCCAGAAGGTGCGGTGCCAAAGATGGTCCAAGCGCTGGTATCACGATGGCGACAGCAATCGCATCGATACTAACTGACACAAAAGTCAAACACGACATCGCAATGACTGGCGAGATCACGCTAACTGGCAGAGTTTTACCTATCGGCGGGCTAAAGAGAAGCTGATCGCCGCACACAAAGCTGGCATCAAAACAGCTCTGATACCTCGTAAAAACTATGACCGTGACCTTGTCGATATCCCAGCCGAAGTAAAAGCTGATATGAAGATCATCGCAGTAGATACGATCGATGATGTACTAAAAAACGCTCTTGTAGCTAAAAAATAATCCTTATTCTAGCCCCATTTTGTCTCACTTGGGGCTAGAGAAATTTAGTAAATTTTGACGATCCTAAAATCCAAATAAAAAGTCATATAACGTATAAAGACAACTAATAATTTAAATAACATAACACATACGATACACTAGAAACAATCAAGCAACCTTTAAAATTATGAGCAAGCGTATCTAAAATTTTATTGGGGCTTTTAAACCGCATGCGGCACGATAGTGCTATCGCATGCACCTTGAATGTGCGAGGGAATTGGAGGATTTAAAAAGAGGGATAAGGGGAGGGGCTTTGCTTCGCAAGCTCACAACTGCAAGCAGACCGTAATTCAAGTCTCCCTTGTCTCCATTTTGAATAAAAAGAAATTTATAAATTCAATAAAGCTTTTTTGCAAATTTTAAAATCTTACTCATTCATGAAATTTTAAAATTTTAATAGATAATTCTTGAATGTTGATTTTAAAATTTGTTTGAATTTTCTTGTGTGTTAAATTTTAAATTTTATGTAGTCTAAATTCATATAGCCCTCTAGTGCTTTAGAGAGCTATGCTTTGTATTTAATTGTAGTTGCTTTGGTTTGTTCTTAGAATCTCTTCTTCCTAACCTCTTCAACTATAGCTTTAGCCATCTCATCTACTTCTGTTGTGACTTCGTTTGCTTGGTTAGCAATTACCACGTTTTCTTTTGTTAGGTGATCTATTTGAGCAACTGATTGATTGATCATATTAATACCTTCACTTTGCTCTTTTATAGATTCACTCATCTCATTTATTGATTGAGCTAGGACATTTGTATTTGCTTCTATCTCACCAAGTGATTTTTGAGTTCTTTCTGCTAGTTTTCTAACTTCATCAGCAACAACGGCAAAGCCTCTGCCATGTTCTCCTGCACGTGCTGCTTCAATTGCAGCATTAAGAGCAAGTAAATTTGTTTGATCTGCTATATCTCTAATGATAGTTATGATGTTTTTGATTTCATCACTTTGTCTTATAACATCAGCTGTCTTTTGAGAGATGGCATTCATTGAGCTACTCATTTGCTCAACTGCTGCTGCACTTTCTTGTAAGCTATTTGCTTGAGTGCTAGCTGAGCTTGCTACTTTTGATACTGAGCTTGCTAGAAGTTTAGCTTTTTCTTCTAGTACTTGAGCTTGGTTTAGATTGTCATTTAGCATTTTAGAGATTTCAATGCCTAGAGAGTTTATACCACTTGCTATCTTACCATCATCATCAAGTCTTTTTGTAAAGTCTTGGTTTTTATAAGTGTTTAGTAGATCAAGTACATCTTTACCGTTACTTGAGATTGCATTTTTAAGAGCAAGTTGTAGATCTTTAAATGTGCTTTTTAGTTGATTTAGAGCTGGGTTATTAGTATCTGCTTCTAAGCTTGCTTCATAGTTGCCATCTTTTATCTCATTTACAAAGGTGTTGGCTTTTTGGATGAAGGTGTTCTCTTTTTCTTTAGATGTTTGGATCTTTTGGATGTTTTCATTTATAAGAGAAGACATAACACCAAATTCATCTTTAGAAACGATATTTGACTTAACTGGCTCTTTGATCTCGTAGTTTAGAAATTTAAAGAACGAAATAAGCGAATCAGATATCTTTGAGAGTGGCTTAAGCGATCTGCTAACGATAAATATAAGAAGCGTTACGATGACTACTATAAATATAACTGAAGAGATGACTTGTGAGACAAGTGTTTTGCTAAGGCTTCCGTCATAATCGCTCCAAGAGTTTGCAGAGCATACAAGCCAGTTTGCTTGATCGTAAAGCTCGCAAGCAAGAAGTCTTTCTGTGCCTCTAAGATTGTAAGTAAATGTTTTATCTCCATTTTTCTTATACTCGTTTGAGTAGTCGTCAATGATCTTCATAGCTTCACTAGAGTCAGATAGCACAAGGTCTTTATGAGTAAAGTGTATGATCTTTTTGTGCTCTAAATCCATCAAAGCTATTGCGCTACTTGAAGTTGGTTTTATCTTATTAAGCTCATTATCAAGCTTATCTATGCCCATATCCACGCCAAAGACACCAACAACCTTGCCATCAACGACTATCTTTTTAGCAATAGTTAAATTTTAAGCCACCAGCTGAGCTTGTGTATGGAGCTGAAAGATGATGCCATCTTTTGCAACAGCGTCCTTGTACCAGCCCTTAACCCTTGCATCATAGTTTTTTCTCTGATCAAAAACCATAAATTTACGCTCTTTGCCATCAAGCACAGCGTTATAAACAGCGCCATCAGCCGCATAACCAAAGTAAAACTCAGAAAAATCAGTAACCTGCGCTGCGTTCATCAGCACTTTTTCTAAAGCCTCTTTATCATCCAAAATTTGCGGATGCGCCTCGATGTAACTAGCAAAATTTTGAACGGCTGCAAGCTTGTCTTCAAAAAATGCATTCATATAAAACTGCAAAACTTTTGAAGCTGAAGTCTTAGACTCCTTTGCTAGATCATAAATCCTCTCCTTGGTATTTGTGTAATTCACCGTTGAAAACACGCCAAGCGAGACAACTAAAAGCACCACGATAATGAGTGCAATCTTGTTTGCTGCTTTTTTCATAAACAAAATCCCTTTGTGTAAATTTTATGTTTATATCGGCAAAATTTTTTTATGGTTAATAGCTATTTACAATTATTTAGGTGTGAAATTTCAAGTCAAATTTCACATAAATTTTCAGTTTCTAGCATCTGCTAAAACAAGTGCAAAAAGCGCATCAATGCCTGCTTTTTGAAGTGTATCTCTAGCTTCTAGTATCGTTGTGCCAGTGGTTACGATGTCATCGACCAAGATAACTGGCGCAGTGATCTTTTTTAAAATTTTAAAATTTCTTGGATTGTTTTGTCTAAATTTAAGATTCTTGCCGCTATAACTGACACTGCTTGTCGCATGCAGGGCGTGAAAAATGGGTTTAAGATTTTTAGCACGAAGTTCATTTGCCAAAATAGCCGTGTGCGAGTAGCCATGATGCACTCTATCATCTATCGGCAGGGCATAAATTTGCTCTGGGAAGCTAAAGCTTTTAGCAAATTTCTTAAATGCAAATTTGGCTAAATTTTTATAGATAAAAAGTCCGTGCATTTGGTGCTTTGAGTGGATGAGCTCTTTGATCTCAGAGTAGCCATAGAAGCTATAAATTTTAAAGCCCTCTAGCTCTCTTACCAAAGGGCTTGGCTCGCTTAAAATTTGCGAGCAGGTTTTACAAAATGTCTTTAGCGTAAAGCTCTTGCAAAACGCACAAAACATTAGCTATTTAATATAGCGATCGCAGAGCGTTTAACAGCGTCGTTGATGATGTCTGTTAAGAATGGCTTAAATGCTCCGCCAGTGCGAACTAGCTCAAATTTGGTTTGGTTATTTGAGATATTTTTGATGATGCTTTGATCGCCTTTTTGGATTTTAAGAGTGATCTTTATCTTGCCCTTTGTGTTGTCGCTGCCATATCCGCTCATATTTGCTTCAAATTTGTTTATGAAAACTTCAACCACAACGCCACCCATGCCATTTACATTTGCGCCACGTGCTGCAAGCTCTCTTTTAAGGGAGTCGCTAAAGTAAGTCGAAAGATCGTTTTGAAGCACGACATACTCTTTTACAGTGCCTCTGCCATCGGTTATAGTTGCGATAGTGCTTTTGTTTTTGCGACTATCATGCACCGCGCTTATATAGACTTCAAGGCCGTTAGCTTGCAGGCTTGCAGCAGTTTTGTAAGGATCGAAGGCAACTACTGTCTGAGTAGGCGCGCAACCGCTTAAAAATAGGACAAAAAGTCCAAAGATAGCTAGAAATTTAAATTTACTCATATTTTTCCTTTCAAAGTTTAGTGATCTCATCAGCCACTTTTATGGCAGCTTGCTTGACTAAAAGCGCGATAAAGAAGTCAAACTGACCGCTTTTTGACGCCTCAAGCTCCTCCACGTGGTGTCTAGTCGAGATAGGAATTTGTTTTTTGAAATTTATATCTGAAAGCACAAGCTCGCCATATAGATGTCCGTTTAAAATTTCAGAGCTTCTTGAGTAAGTGCCTCTAAGCTCGTCAAATCTAAAATCAAGCCTATATGTATAAGGCGATGTTTGCGTATCCACGACAACGATGCCACGCGAATTTAGCTCACGTTTTAAAAACATATAAAAGAGCACTTCAAGGCGTGGATTTGAGTTAAAGACTACGCCGCTACCATCTTCTCTTGTATAGTAAATCGACCTTGCGCTGCTTCTAGCATCAACGATCCTATGAAAATATACCTTCTTTAGCCCGACATTTATGTCGATCATATTTTTTTCTAAGCAGCAGTTTATCGCCACGTCGCTTCTATACTTGACGCCATTTATAAAGACGCCATCGCCCCTGCCCCTGCAAGCGCTGCAGTCAGCTGGGATCCTCATAACCTCTTCAAAATAGGTCTTATCTTCGCTACTTATGCTTGCACTTTGCACGCCGTCTATGCCCTCGCACGATAGACAAAGGCTAGCTTTTGCCACGCAGCCAGTTAGAAAGACGGCTGCAAAAATTGCTAATAATGTCGCTCTTAGCATTTCACTTCCTTTTGCTCTTTTTGTTTTTTGCGGAGATTTTTCACGCTCTCGCCTGCGATGCCGTAGTTATTTGTATCGATCTCATCGATAATGACAACGGTATTTTGAGCGCTTCTACCTAAAATTTCGCTTATTAGCTTTGTAACTCCGCTTATCATCTTCTCTTTTTGCTCCACACTTGGGCTATCACCCTCTTTTGTCACGCAAATTTTCACAAACGGCATAGCACTCCTTTTTGTAAATTTAGTATTTAAACCTATCAAAACAGCATAAGACAAGTCATAATGTCGTGAGATGATTTTGGATGTTGCGCATAAATTTTCGATCAAGATAGGACAAATAGTCCATCGAAGAGAGAAAATTTAAAGCTCATTCAAAGGCGCTCACGACACGCCGCTAGTCTATTTTTAGGACGGATAAAAACGCCTCCTGCGGCAAATTCACCTTACCTATCGCCTTCATCCTCTTCTTACCCTCTTTTTGTTTTTCTAGCAACTTCCTCTTACGCGTGATGTCGCCGCCGTAGCACTTGGCTGTGACGTTTTTGCCCATTGATTTTACGGTTTCGCGGGCTATGATTTTGTTGCCGATACTTGCTTGTATCGCCACCTCAAAGAGCTGACGCGGGACGATCTCTTTCATCGCCTTTACGAAGTCCCTGCCCTTTGTCTGCGCCTTGCTCTCGGGCACGATGATAGAGAGCGCATCGACCGTCTCGCCGGCCACTTTGACATCAAGCTTCACTAGATCGCCCACGCGGTAGTCGCTAGGCTCATAGTCAAAGCTCGCGTAGCCTTTTGTGCTTGACTTTAGCTTGTCGTAAAAGTCCATCACGATCTCGTTCATCGGTATGTCATACTCCAGTAAAACGCGGTCAGTCGTGATATAGTCCATCTTGGTTTGGATGCCGCGGCGGTTGTTTAAAAGCGTGATGATGTTGCCCAAAAACTCGCTTGGCGTGATGATAGTCGCCTTTACGTATGGCTCAAGGATCGAGTCTATTTTATTGACTGGCGGTAGCTGACTTGGGTTTTGGATCTTTAAATTTAGACCATCAGTTTGGATGACTTCATAAGTCACAGTCGGCGCAGTAGCGATGAGATCAAGGTCAAACTCACGCTCCAGCCTCTCTTTGACGACCTCCATATGAAGAAGACCTAAAAAGCCAACCCTAAAGCCAAATCCAAGTGCAACCGAGGTCTCTGGCTCGTAGCTAATGGAGCTGTCATTTAGCTTTAGCTTATCCAGCGCATCACGCAGATCTTCAAATTTATCAGTTTCAATAGGATAAAGTCCCGCAAAAACAAACGGCTTAGCCCTCTCAAAGCCGCCAACTGGCTCTTTTAGAGGATTTCTTGACTGCGTTATCGTATCTCCAACTTGCACGTCACTAACGTTTTTAAGCCCCAAAACAACGATACCAACCTCGCCAGCGCTAAGCGTTTTGGTCTTGATCGGAGCTATAGGATTTGGATACATGAGGTCAAGCACGATGTGTTTTTTGCCCGTGCCCATGACCAAAATTTCATCATTTTTTGAAATTTCACCATCATAAACGCGCACAAGAGCAAGCGCGCCAAGGTAGTTATCAAACCAACTATCGTAGATTAGCGCCTTTGTAGGCTTACTTACGTCGCCATTTGGTGCAGGGATCCTCGTGATGATCGCTTCAAGCAGCTCCTTTATGCCAACGCCTGTTTTTGCGCTCACTTCGATCGCTCCTGAGCAGTCAAGTCCGATGATGTGCTCGATCTCGTCTTTTACCCTAGCAGGGTCAGCCGCTGGTAGGTCGATCTTGTTGATGACTGGGATGATCTCTAGGTTATTTTCAAGTGCAATATAGACGTTTGCGATGGTTTGTGCCTCCACGCCCTGACTGGCGTCCACGACGAGCAGAGCGCCCTCGCAGCTAGCCAAAGAGCGGCTCACCTCGTAGCTAAAATCGACGTGTCCTGGGGTGTCTATCAAATTTAGAACAAAATTTTGCCCATTTAGTGCGTAGTTTAGGCGGACAGACTGGGCTTTGATCGTGATGCCACGCTCTTTTTCGATGTCCATCGTGTCCATGATTTGCGAGCTCATCTCACGGTCACTTACGGCGCCACACTCCTGAATGAGACGGTCAGCAAGCGTGCTTTTGCCGTGGTCGATGTGAGCTATGATGCTAAAGTTTCTAATGTTTTTCATGAAATCCCTAGTTAAATTTTAGGCGATTTTATAAAAAAAATCGTTAAAGTTGAGTAAAAATGAGTTTGCTAGGCTAGCAAGGCTTAAATTTAAAGCTCGAAATTTAGCTCTTAAACTTTTACGCAAAGCGCAGAGCACAACGCAAAGTGAATATAAAAAATAAAGATAAGCAAGAAGCGGCAAAAAAACTAAAAAAGCTGAAGCATAAACTAAAGCACTAAGCCCGTATGTCGCAGTTACCAGTGCTGGCACGTGATAAGTCCAAAGCTCTGGCTGTTCGAATGGAGCATCTATGACATTAAAATACAGAGCAAAATTTAACCCTAGCAACAAAATAAATATATAATCCTTTTTCATACAAAATAGAGCGCAAATCAAGGCTACTGCAAAATTTACTACGATAAGAGGAGCCATATCCATAAAAATACCAAGCAAACCAATAGCCACGACTACCAGATATTCATTTTTTATGCGAAACATTAAATTTAAACCTTTTGCGTCAAATTTTAGTGATGATGCCCAAAATGCTCGTCTTTATGCTCGCTTTTTAGCTCGCAGATGAGATCGTCTTTATGCCCAAGGCTCTCGCTCTCAAACTGAAGCGTCACATGGCCGATGCCTGCGTGAGAAAGCTCGTGCTCGATGCGCTTTATCATCTTTGAAATTTCAGCCACGCTTAACGCATCATCCACCACCACGTGGGCTATGAGCGCATTTGTGCCAGCATTTATCGCCCAGATATGCAGGTCATGCACGATTTTAACGCCATCTACGCCCTTTATAACGCCTAAAATTTCATCCGTATCAAGCTTAAGCGGCACGGCTTCGATCAGGATATTAAAGCTATCTTTTAGCAAGCTAGCGCCACTTTTTATGATGAGTAGCGAGACAAAGATACTTGCGATGCTATCGGCCTGCGTGAAGTTAAATTTCATCACAAGAAGTGCCGCGACGATGGCACCAACTGAGCCAAGCGTGTCGCCAAGCACGTGCAAATAAGCACCTTTCATATTTAAATTTTCTTTTGTATCAGCACTTTTATGCATATAAATAGCCACGACTGAAATTTACCACAAGCCCCAAAATGCTAACAAAAAGCATCGTTTTAGCCTCTATCTCTGGCTCGTTAAAAAGCCTGATGATCGCTTCGACTATGACAAAAACGGCAAGCGCGATAAGAGCGATAGCATTTATGAAAGCGGCGATGATCTCGACCCTTTTGTAGCCAAAGGTCTTTTGTAAATTTGCCCTTTTTTCTGCGATCTTAAAAGCAACCAGCGACAAAAGAGAGCCGCGGCGTCTGAGAGCATGTGAAATGCGTCACTAATAAGCGCGAGCGAGTTTGAAACGAAGCCAAAAACGGCCTCAACTATCATAAACGTGAAAATTAGAAAAAACGAATTTCTAAGAACGCTCTTGTTGTGCATCATTATCCTTCTTTTCGGCGTCGATCCTCTTGCCGATATCTTTTAAATTTGAAAATTCCTCGATGAGCTTTGGCGAGTCGTCAAGGCTGATGACGAAATTCCATATATAGGTCATCACAGAGTAGATGTGGCCGGCATTTGTCTGCTGCGAGCTTAGCACTATTATCGCCACCAAAAAGAGCAGCGAAGCGCTAATGCCGATGATAAAATAGCTCATCGCCTCCCTGTTTGAGATCGCTATACGAAATTTAGAAACGACGTCGTAGTGCCTATTTAGCGTGCTTTTATTAAAAACACCTATCATCTTTGCCTCTTTTTCTAGACGGTCATTTAAGCGAAGATAAAGGTCGTCATTTTTCTTGATATATCTTGGTAAAAATATAAGAAAAAAGGTCATCACTACAAAGCACGCCACAGCGACCTTTGGCCGGGCAAGATGAGCATAAACGCTGAGCCGATGATCGAAATAACCGATGTAAAAAACATAGGGAAATGCGTCTCAAAGAAATTTACAAACTCTCGCGAGAGCGCTACCCTGGCGATGATGGCGGAGTCATCTTTGGCATTTTGTTTTTCATTCATGATGACATTTACAGCAAGCTTTGCGTAGATATTTGCAAAAACTTGCGTATCCACGCGGCGCCTAATGGCTCCTACAAGCCACGCTATGAGCACAAAAAGTGCGTAAATGAGGGCATTTAACGTATTTCCTTGCATGATTGCGTTTATCGCAAAGCCCGCAAATATCGGATAAGCAAGAAAAAGTCCGTTCTCTGCTAGCACCAAAGCAAAGGTCAAAATGAGCTTTTTGTTATGCTCGGTCGCTATGCTCTTTAGCGTTTTAAAGGCGTTATTTTGCAAATTTACTCCTAAAATTTTGCGAATTTTAGCTCGAAATTTATAAATTTTGATAAATTTTTGTTGTAACTCTTGACATTACAACAAAAAATCACTATACTTCGCTCATCGGTTGTAAATAAAAAGATTACAACATAAAAAAGCAAGGAGAACAAAATGAAAAATTATCAGGTTGCAAAGATCACAAACGAGCCAAGAGTCGAGCTAAAAGAGGCTTTAAATTTAACTGGCTGTGAGGTATCTATAAACAAACTTCCAGCAAATGTGAGCGTGCCATTTGTCCATGCACACAAGCAAAACGAGGAGCTTTACATCATCACTGATGGCGATGGCGAGCTTTTCATCGACGGTGAAGTGATAAAAGTAAGCAAAGGTGACGCGGTGCGCATAGATCCAGATGGCAAAAGGTGCTTTAGGGCTGGCAAAAACGGCATCAAAATGATCTGCATCCAGACAAAACGCGGTAGCCTAGAGCAATACACTATGACTGACGGCGTGATAGTTGATGACGTAAAGCCAAGCTGGCTGTAAATTTAGCGAGGCAAGAACACAAAGTGCGAGCGTAAATTTAAAATGCGTATCGACTGTGCGATCAAACAAATCAAATTTAAAGGAGAAACAATGAAAATAGCAATCATAGGTGCAAACGGCAAAAGCGGTGCAAATTTAGTAAAAGAAGCGCTAAAACAAGGTTGCGACGTCACAGCGATCGTTAGAAACAAAGAGTATAAAAACGAAAGCGTAAGGGTCGTTTATAAAGATATTTTCGAGCTTACAAAGGCTGATCTAGCAGGCTTTGACGCCGTTATCAGCGCATTTGCAGCATGGAGCGAAGAAACCTTCCCACTTCATAAAAAAGTGGCCGCTCACCTAGGTAAATTTACCTAGAAGGCACTGACACAAGGCTCATCGTAGTTGGAGGCGCTGGTACGTTATTTGTTGATAGCAAAGGCACTATGCTCATGGATACGCCAGACTTCCCAGCAGCATATATGGGCGTGGCAAAGGCTACGGCAGAGTCTTATTTTGAGCTAAAAGGTAGCGCAAATGTGCTTTGGACGTATGTAAGTCCAGCAGGCGACTACGACGAAAACGGCGCTCGTACCGGCAAATATGTGCTTGGCGGGGACGATCTCATACTAAACTCAAAAAATGAGAGCTATATAAGCTACGCCGATCTTGCGATCGCAATCATCGACGAGCTAAAAAACAAGAAATTTATCCAAGAACGCTTCACTGCAGTTGGCGAGAGAGCGTGAGTTTTGTTTTAGCAGGCAAATTTAAACTTATGCCTGCTAAACTTAGGGGTTTAAACATGAAATTTAAGGGAGCTTATGCAAGTTGGCATTAAATTTTCAACCGCGATACACGCGCTTTTGTGTGCTAAATTTTTTGAAAATGAGAAGGTTACGAGCAAATTTATAGCTGGCAGCATAAACACAAACCCTGTCATCGTTAGGCGCCTACTTGGCACTCTAAAGGCCGCAGGGCTCGTAAATGTCGCAGCTGGAGTTGGTGGGGTGAGCCTTGCAAAAGAGCCAAAAGATATAAATTTACTTGAAATTTTTAACGCAGTAAACGACAAAGAAAAACTTTTTAAAATTCACTCTGACTCACCAAAAGCCTGCCCGCTTGGTGGCAGGATAGAAGAGCTTTTGAGCGGACACTTTTTAAGAGCACAAACTGCCCTAGAAAACGAGCTAAAAAGCGTCACTTTGCAAGACTTGCTAGACGAGCTTGCGAGATAAATTTAGGCTAGAAGCTTGATCCTTTCTAGCCTAAAATAAATTTACAAACTACTCTTGCATCGTGATCCATTTTTGTGCGATCCTAACGGCATTTGTCGCAGCTCCCACGCGGATCTGGTCGGCACTACACCAAAGGTGAAGCACATTTGATCTAAAGTTATCAACCCTGATCCTGCCAACGTAAGTCTCGTTTGTATCGCTTGAGATAGTAGGCATCGGATACTCTTTTTTAGCTGGATTATCGACTACGACGACGCTTGGAGCTTTGCTTAAGATCTCTCTTGCCGCGTCTGCGCTCACGTCCTTATCAAAGTGGATAGTAATCGCCTCAGAGTGGCTTCTAAGCACTGGCACACGCACGCAAGTAGCGCTCACTTCGATATCTTTGTGAAGGATCTTTTGCGTTTCATTGACCATTTTCATCTCTTCTTTTGTGTAGTCGTTATCCAAAAAGACGTCGATATGCGGGATCACGTTTAGCGCTAGGCGGTGCGCAAAGACCTTTGGCTCGCACTCATCAAGCTTAAATTCAAAAAACTTTTGCATCTGCACAACAAGCTCTTCCATACCCTCTTTGCCAGCGCCGCTTGCTGCTTGATAGGTAGAAACATCGACCCTGTTGATGCCAAAAGCGTCATTTAGTGGCTTTAAAATTTGCACCATTTGAATGGTTGAGCAGTTTGGATTAGCGATGATGCCGCGGTTTTTCCACATGGCAATATCGCTTGGGTTACACTCAGGCACGACTAGTGGGATATCTTTATCCATCCTAAAATGGCTGGTGTTATCGATGACTACTGCACCGCTATCAGCTGCAAATTTGGCAAATTTCTCTGAAACTGAGCCGCCTGCGCTAAAAAATGCGATATCGATCTCATGCTCGCTAAAAACTTTCTCTGTTAGCTCTTTTACTTTGTAGTGTTTGCCCTTAAATTCTATCTCTATACCAACGCTCTTTGCACTTGCAAGTGGCAAAAGCTCACCAACTGGGAAATCAACCTCTTCCATAACTCTAAAAAGCTCTTCGCCGACCGCTCCAGTAGCACCAACGACTGCTACGTTAAATTTTCTCATCTGCTCTCCTTGGTTTCTTTTAATTTTCTTAATTTGCATAATTTTACTAGCCAAAAACTTAAATTTTTACCTATTTTTTACTTCTTGCTTGCAAAAATAGATCTTTTGGCAAAATTTCATCGCCCTCGCTTAGTATCGCTGCACGCTGCACGACTGAGATGAGCTCTCTTATGTTGCCTGGATAGTCGTAGCCTAAAAGCTCCTCTTTGGCTGCTTTTGAGAAATTTTTAGGCTCAAAGCCATACTCTTTGCAGCATTTGTCCAAAGCATCCTGCGCGATAGGCAAAATTTCATCCTTTCGCTCGCGAAGTGGCGGGATGAAAAGCGGGATCGTGTTTAGGCGGTAGAAAAGATCCTCTCTAAACCTGCCCTCTTTCATCGCAAGCTCTAAATTTGCATTTGTAGCGCAGATGATGCGAACGTCTATCTTTTCACTCTTTATAGCGCCAAGCCTTGTTATCTCGCGCTCTTGTAAGGCACGAAGCAATTTTGGCTGTAAATTTATAGGCATCTCGCCGATCTCGTCTAAAAATAGCGTTCCGCCATTTGCCAGCTCAAACTGCCCTTTTTTGGTAGTAGCTGCGTCTGTAAAGGCGCCTTTTTCAAAGCCAAAAAGCTCGCTTTCTATCAAATTTTCAGGGATCGCAGCCATATTTAGAGCGATAAATGCAGCGTCTTTTCTTGGTGAGTTTGCGTGGATAAATTTAGCAAAGACCTCCTTGCCAACGCCGCTTTCGCCACTAAGCATGACTGAGGCGTCAGTTCTTGCAGCTTTTAGCGCGATATTTAGCGTGGCTTCTAGCGCCTTTGAAGTGGCTAAAAAGCCGTTATTTTCGCTTTTGCTTTCAACTTTTTTTATGCTTTTTGGAGTCTTTTGCTTTAGCGCCTCTACCCTTTTTATCGCCTCATAAAGCGTTGAGACGTCAAATGGCTTGGTTAAAAAGTCCTTCACACCGAGCCTAACACTCTCGATCGCCTTATTAAGTGTGGCGTTTCCAGTCATTATGATGACGTCAAATTTGCCGTTTAACTCCTTAATAAACTCGAGTCCGTCCATCTTTGGCATGTTTATGTCGGTGATGATTAGATCAGTGTCGTCGCTTAGCTTTTTTAGAGCCTCAACTGCGCTCTTATAGCTCTTGATGTTTAGCTCTTCATACTCGCCAAGTGCGATCTCAAGCGACTTTCGCATATTGATGTCATCTTCTACTATGACGATATTCATTTGATCTCTTTTTATTGAAGTGTGCCGATGATAGCGGATTTTGGCTTAAATTCCACCATAAATCTAACTGGCAAAATTTTCAAATTTGAAGCGTTTGTGACCTGTGAGTTTTTGACATTAAGCTCATTTTTTATCATCACTTTTTTTAAGGCAAAGCAGTCAAAAATTTCATCTTTGTGTAAATTTAAAAAGCCAAGAGTTGTGGTATTTTCATCTTTAAAAGCATCTATCTGGCAAAGAAATTTTGGTTTTGGATTGGGTGTTAGAGTCATCGCCTTTGAAAATGAAATTTCTTCAAAGGCAACTATTTGATTTTTCGTATCGACCTTCGCCCAGAAGATAAACTCCTCCAGGCAAAAGGCGAAATTTAAAAGTATCGTTAGTAAGAAAAGACTTCTCGCCACTTATCTTCGTCTATCTTAAGCTCCATATTTACCTTATAAAGCCCGTCTTTGAAATTTTCATTCACGATCCTTGCATTTTTGACAAGACCTTGAACCTTTGAAGTGATAGATGAGTCGTTTAGCATCGCGTCTCTTACGGTGTCTTCAGCGTTGATCTTTACGCCATAAAGCTTACCTGCAAGCTGCGAATAAGCATCAGCCATCGCCGCTCTTTTTGCAAGAGTGACTGACTGAGCGTATGAGAGCGAATTTAGCGGAGCTATGCCCTCGCCTGTGGCTCTAAAAGTGGTCTCTCTTGGAGCGCTATCATATATCATCTTCTCTTTTTCATCACCTCTCTAAGATCGTCTTTATCGACCTTTTGGATGACTGACGTTGCGGTTTGATGTGCTAGTTGGCTCGCCCATAAAGCCGTTAAATGAGCAGCCGCCAAAAACAGCGATCATCAAAGCAAAAGATAAAATTTTAACCTTCATAAACAACCTTTTTTATGCTTTTATTTAAAATTTAATAGCAAATTTTATTCCAAAAGCCCCATATCTTCGCTTGGTGCTTCGTCCTCGTCCTCGCCATCATCTGCCTTAGGGCATCTTGCGATACTTACAACATCATCGCCATCTACATTTACGACGATAACGCCGCTTGTGTTACGTCCTGCTTTGCGGATGCTTTGCATATCAACCCTTATCATCTTGCCGCTTGATGTTAGAGCCATTAGATCTTGCTCTTCATCAACCATCACAACACCCACTAGATCGCCTGTTCTGCTTGTTAGCTTCATGCAGATGACGCCTTTGCCGCCGCGGTTTGTCAAGCGGTACTCATCAGCGGTTGTGCGCTTGCCGATACCTTTTTGAGATATACTTAAAATTTCTTGGTCATTGCTTTCGATGACTGCTGCGCCTACAACCTCATCGCCTGGCTCTTTAAATTTGATGCCAGTTACGCCTCGTGCAGTTCTTCCCATTTGGCGAACCTTGCTGATCTTAAATTTAAGACACATACCCTTTTTAGTAACAACAAATAGCATTGTCTCATCGCCTGAGTTTGCGTCCTCTTCGGTATTTGCGCTATCTTCGTCGATCTCGTTTTGAAGCTCTTCAACTTCAAGTATCTCTGTCTCAACGCTTAGCTCATTTTCTGGGTCAGTCACTGGCATATCATCGTATGTTTGAGCGATGAGTGCAGTTACTAGCTCGTCGTTCTCATCGAGGCTTATCGCTCTTACGCCAACTGAGCGGATGTTTTTAAACTCACTTAAATTTGTGCGTTTTACGATACCGTTTTTAGTGAAGAACGCTAGAGATTTGCTTTCATCAAAGTCAGTCGTTGGAATGATCGCTTTGATCTTCTCATCAGGCTGCAACTGGATCAAATTTACAACTGCTTTGCCCTTTGCCGTGCGGCTTCCCTCTGGGATCTTATAGACTTTTAGCCAGTAGAGCTGTCCGCGGTCTGTCACAAACATAAGCGTATCGTGGGTATTTGAAGTAAAGAAGCTCTCTATAAAGTCATCGTCGTATGTCGTGACCGCTACTTTGCCTTTGCCACCGCGTTTTTGCTTCTCGTACTGCTTGCTTGGCACACGCTTGATGTAGCCGCGGTGAGTTATAGTTACGACCATATTTTCATTTGGTATAAGATCTTCGATGTCGATATCATCGTAGTCATCAACGATCTCAGTAACTCTTGGTACTTTAAATTTATTTTTGATCTCAAGAAGCTCTTCTTTGATCAAATTTTCAAGCAATGTCTCGCTCTTTAAAATTTCATCAAGTCTTGCAATCTCAGCCATAAGCTCGGCTAGCTCGGCCTCTAGTTTTCTCTCTCTAGGCCTGTAAGCTTGCTTAGACGCATATCAAGGATAGCGTTTGCTTGAAGCTCTGAGAGGTTAAATTTACCTCATCAAGCCCTCTCTAGCAACCGCTGTATCAGCACTATTTCTAATAAGCTCAATCACCTCGTCGATGTTATCAAGTGCGATCTTTAGACCCTCTAAGATGTGGGCTCTTGCGCGCGCTTTTTCAAGCTCAAATATCGTTCTTCTAATGATAACTGTTTTTCTGTGATTTAAAAATAGCTTAAGCAGCTCTATAAGATTAAATACCTTTGGCTCTTTGTTATTAATAGCAAGCATAATAACGCCAAAAGTGCTCTCCATCGTGGTTGATTTAAATAGGTTATTTAGCACGATGTCGCTCATAGCGTCGCGTTTTAGCTCGATAACTACGCGAATACCGTCCTTGTCAGACTCATCTCTAACCTCGCTGATACCCTCTATCTGCTTATCTTTTACAAGCTCAGCGATCTGTTCGATAAGTCTTGCTTTGTTTGTCTGATAAGGTAGCTCGTCGATGACGATGACATCTTTGTTTGGCTTTTTTTCTATGTGAGTTTTAGCTCTTAGTTTGACCCTGCCACGACCTGTGCGGTAGGCCTCTATAATGCCCTTTTTGCCAAAGATGATACCACCTGTTGGGAAGTCTGGGCCTTTGATAAATTCCATCACCTCTTCAAGTGTCGCTTCTTTGTTTTCAAGAAGTAGCAAAAGACCGTCTATTAGCTCATCAAGGCTGTGTGGTGGGATATTTGTCGCCATACCGACAGCGATACCGCTTGAGCCATTTAATAATAAATTTGGCACACGACTAGGCAAAACATCTGGCTCAACCTCTCTATCATCGTAGTTTGGTACAAAATCAACCGTGTCTTTGTCGATATCTTTTAAAAGCTCTTCAGTAAGCATGGTCATTCTAGCTTCGGTATAACGCATCGCAGCTGCGCTGTCGCCGTCAATAGAGCCAAAATTTCCTTGTCCATCAACAACTGGATAGCGCATAGAAAATTTCTGAGCCATACGAACAAGTGCGTCATAAACCGCTGTGTCGCCGTGTGGGTGGTACTTACCTATGACTTCACCAACGATACCAGCTGACTTCATATAAGCACTTCTGCTGCCAACGCCGAGGTTATCCATAGCGTATAAAATTCTTCTATGAACTGGCTTTAGTCCGTCTCTAGCGTCAGGTAAAGCACGTCCGACGATGACGCTCATAGAGTAGTCAAGATAGCTATTTTTTATAGAATCTTCGATATCAACTGAAGCGATATCTTGAGTTAATTCAAGTAGATTGTCTTTCATTTTTATCCTTAAATTTAGCTTGTGGGATTTTAGCCAAAAATTGATAAAAACTTTCTAAGGGCAAAGCGGCTCTGGTTAAATTTAACCCTTAAGCACGCTCGTAATATGTAGCTCCGTTTGAAAAACGCTTTGTATAAAGTGGGGTGTAAGGCACAAGATCAGCGTGTCCTGCATAGAGCCTCCCCTCTGGCTTAAGCATCCTATGCAGCCTCTCGACGCATTTTAGTCTAAACGCATCGTCAAAATATATCATCATATTTCTTGAAAGGACGATGTCAAATTTACCAAGATTAAACATCGCATCGTCAAAAACATTTAAAATTTTAAACTTGCACCTTGGTAAAATTTCTTTTTTGATGAAAAATTTGTCATCTTTTTTTGTAAAAAATCTCTCCTTTTGAAACTCGCTTAGCCTATGTAAGCTCCTCTCGCCATAGCTTCCGACGCTACAAGCTTGTATGGCTTCTGAGTTTATGTCGATGCCAGTTAGCTGGATATCACTTTGTTTAAGACCAAATTCATAAGCAAGCATCGCAAGCGAATAGGTCTCATCGCCAGTTGAGCAAGGTGCGCATAAAATTCTAGCCTCCCCAAGCTCTTTTGCGTAGTAGATCACGTCTTTTAGCTGTGCTAGCTCTCTATAAAAATATGTCTCATTTACGGTGACTGAAATTTAAAAGATCTTGCCTAAGCAGCGTGTCAAATCTTATCATAGAAACTAGATCTTTAAAGCTTTTTATCTGGCGATTTTTGGCAAATATACTAACTCTTTGCAGAGTGATGTCCCTCTTTGGCTCCAGATCAACCCCGCAAAGCGTCTTTATAGTGCTCATAAATTCGTTAAATCCATCCATATCGCTTGGTGCTTTTGCCTCTAAAACTTCGCTTTGTTTATCCACTTTGTTAAAAAGCATTTAAAAACTCCTCAAGCTCTTTTCTTATCATCATTAAATTTAACGATTTTAAATTTTGATTTAGCTCTTTAGCACGCTTTGGCATGCCATAAACTATCGCGCTCTCTTCGTTTTCAGCTATGCATTTTGCACCTGCTTTATAGAGCTTATCAAGCCCAGCTGCGCCATCATCGCCGATGCCAGTTAGCAAGATCGCAAGTAAATTTACATTTTTTGAGATCTGCGTGCCTGAGTTAAAAAGCACATCAACATTTGGCGTATATATCGTTTTTATCTCAGGTTGTGGCTTTGCACTAACTGGCAAAGTCGCTGAAATTTCAAAATTTTGATCACAGATATAGACGATATTTTCTCTTAAATTTGTCTTTTCGCTTAGAATTTCAACATTTATATTGCACTCCCTGCCCATTTGCGTGACAAATGAGTTTATAAACATCTTATTCATATGCTGAGCTATGACGACCATCGCACCATTTAAATTTATATCTTTTAATAGTTTTTTTATATGACCTGGGCCTCCTGTAGAAGCCCCTATTAAGACCAGTTTTTGCGCCACTAATTGCCTTTAAATTTAAAATTTACCACACAAATCAAGTTCTAAATTTGCCAAGTTTTGCATTTAGCGTATCTGTCATCTTGTTTAGATGCTCAGCAGCTGAAGCTATCTCTTCTACGCTTCTTGCACTTTGAGATGAAATTTGACTTATGCCCTCCATGTTTTTTACTATATCGTCAATATCCTTGCCAGTCTTTATATAGTCCTCGATAGTTTTGTCAGATAGTCCTATGGCTGATCTCATGATACTACTCATATCTCTTATGGTGTTTTGCGCGTTGTTTGCCACGCCTGTTAGCTCGCTTATTTGCTTAGAGTTTATACTCATTTGCTCGCTACTTTCATTTATCGCTTGAACGATGACGTTGATAGTTGCGTTTATCTCAGTAAGGCTCTTTTGAGTGCGCTCAGCTAGCTTTCTAACCTCATCTGCAACGACTGCAAAGCCACGTCCGTGTTCTCCTGCACGTGCTGCTTCGATGGCTGCATTAAGTGCTAGTAAATTTGTCTGATCTGCTATATCGTTGATGACAACAAGGACTGATTTTACCTGCTCAGCGTCACGGCTAAGCTGCTCGATCTTGCCAGCCATTTGATTTTCAATATCAGATGTCTGAGCGATCTCTGAAGATAAATTTGAGATGGTATTTAAGGTCTCATCAACGTAGCTTAGCGCCTTTTGAAGATCATCTTTGCCGCCTTTTGCAACTTCGATTGACTCTTTCATATATGATTGTATCTCAGTGCAATCCTTCCCAGCGTCCTCAACTATCTTGCTTGAGTTTCTACCCCGCGACCAGTTTGGACTGAGGTTGAGCTAAGCTCATTTGCGATGGAGCTATTTTCATTTGAGATATCTTTTGCCTCCGAGATTAAAACCCTTACTTTTTCTATAAATTTATTTATAGCCTCGCTGGCTTTTGCTATCTCATCTTTGCCAACGACTTCTAGTTTTCTTGTTAGATCGCCATCGCCGCTTGAGAGGTTTGTAGCTCGCAAGATTAGCTCATTTAGCGGTTTTGTGATAGAAAATTTAGAGTAGAGCATGGCAACTATTAGTGAGATGATTAAAACTACTACGGCTATAACAATGAAATTTGTAGTGTTTGCCTTAGCGTCATTTTGCATAGTGGCTGAAATTTTATCTATCTCTTTATACATACCCTCAAGATTAACAACAGACATCAGCACTACATCTTCATGAAAGAGGTTTAGTTTTAGCCCTTTTCCTATCTTTCTAGTCGTTGAGCCATCTTTTGCTTTAGCTACAAAATTTACAAAAGCGCCCTCGCTATTTTCTGAGGCTTTTTGCATAAGATCTTTTATGTATTTATAGCCATCTGCGTCAGTTGCTTCGAGCCTATCAAGACCGTTATACTCAGGCACTCCAGGACTAGAGATAACCACACCTTTTGTAGTGTAGATACTAAAGTATCCCTTTTTATCATCGCCAAATCTAGCCTTTGAGAGATAGTCGATGATATCTTCTTTTGATCTTCAATGGTCTCGTTTGCGTCGTCATAGACCTCTTGAATTTTAAGCAAAATGTTTGAAACAATATCCATCTCTTCACTTAAAGCTGCCCTTTTGTCGGCTAAGATCGTTTCAGTCAGCTGTTTGGTGGAAAATTCTATCGCTTTGTTTTGCTCGTAAATGTTTAGAAAGACTAAGATGGCTCCAAGCACCAGTAGGGACGAGACGATCATCATCGTCACTTTTGATGAAATTTTCATAATACCTCCTTTTTAATGTTTAAATTTCCTTAATTTTGAGATTATAGCACTATTAAAGTGCAATATTTACTTTTTATTTGTGATCTTATATAAAAAGCTAAATATCTCAGCCACCGCTTTATATAAATTTGGCGGTATCTCTTGATCGACCTCGACCTTGCTTAAAATTTCAATGAGATCAGGGTCCTCTTTGATCGGTATATCGTGCTCTTTTGCAAGGCTTATTATCTTGTTTGCTATCTCGCCAGCACCGCTTGCAAGCACCTTTGGAGCGTTATCTTGCGATCTGTTGTAGCCAAGGGCGACGGCTTTTTTCTTATTTACTTGCATCAAATTTTCTTATCAAAGCCCACATCAAGGCCGCCAAAATTTTTAAATCTATCGTTTAGCTTCACCTTTGGCAAGGTCTTGATGTTAAAATTTGAAACGATTAGTCCAAGCTTTGAGATCGCTTGCTTTAGCTCGCTTGAATTTCCTAAAATGAGCTCTTTAAACTCATTTGTCTGCGTTGCCACCGATAGATCGATATAGCGTTTATCCACAAGCCCTACCATCACATTTATCTGGCCAAATTTCTTAAAATTTCAGATCGATCTGGGCATAAAATTTATCCTTTTTGCCCTGTTTAAACGCGACATTTCCGCCCTCCACGCCGTCCCAGATATATGGCATATAAGTTTGTATGCCTCCTTGCAAGCTTGAGACCATCTGATGCATTTCTATTTGCGAGATCATCTTGTTTGCAGCATTTACGGTTTGTGGGTTTTGGCTCTTTTCGCTTATGTTTAAAAGCGTGCTTTTTACATCTTGATTTAGCACCTTTGAAATTTCACTCTGGCTCTTTGTTGTGATGTTGTTTATATCATTAGTGGCTAGTTTTAGCTGTTTTAAAAGCACCTTGCTCTCAGATAGCTCGCTTTTAGCTGTACTTGCTTCTGGGTCAGCTAGACTTAGGCTATGAGCTAGGCGTCTGGCCGCACTTTGGAGCTTATCTTGCAAGCTGCCCTCTTTTGAGACGTCGCTAACCTCATTAAACGCCTTTACAAGCCCAGCCTCATCGCCTATGTTATTTAGCATTTTTAGATCGTTTTTTAGGTTTTCAAGGATAGTTTTTAGCTCTTTGTGGTTTGAGCTAAAAGCCACACTTTGATTTAGCTTTTCACTCGCTAAATTTGCTACCTTTTCGCTTAAATTTTGAGATGAAATTCTCCATCTTGCCGATCTGGCTTTTAACCGCGTCTGCGCTTTGCTCTTTTGAGAAGTTTTTATCAAGAAATTTAGCCACATTATCAAGCTTATCCACATCTTTTAAAAGCATTTTCATGCTTGAGTTATCAAGGAGATTTTTAGCGTCACCACTCGCTTTTTCAAGCATAGAAGTAAGCTTCATAAATGAGTTTTGATTGTCCAAGCTCTCATCATTTAGAGTTAAAATTTGACTAAGTAAATTTTGATTTGAGAGATTTTTTATATCGCTTAGTAACTTTTGTATCGAGCTTGGCAGCTTCTCTGGAGTAAGCGCATCTTTTAAATTTGCTTCAAGCATGACACCTGAGTTTTTGATCTGATCATTTAGCGAGCCAGCTTTAAGATCGGCTATTGGTTTTAAAATTTCTTTTAGTTTTAGTGCAAGGCTCTTTATCTCAGGACTTTCATTTTGCGCAGCTTCTACCTCTAGGCTTTTTGCAAGCTCTGAGAGCTCGCTAGCTAAATTTGGAGCGATCTTCGTATCTTTTGCCTGTGATAAAATTTGCTCAGCCCTGCTAAGGCTTGAAGCACTTTTTAGATCATCAAGCACCCTTGCAACTAGCTTACCAACGTTATCAAGAGCATTTGAGATGGTCTGCTCACTTGGCGTCCCAGCTGGCTGATTTTTAAAAAGCGAGCCTTCATTTTTACGAACAGGCGCGTTTTGGGCGGCGTTTTGCCCGGTTTGGACCGAGGTGTTTGAGATATTTAGAGAATTTGCTACGTCCATTTTCTACTTTTTATTTTCTCTATCGGCAAAATTGCCATTTTGCTGAATAGTCGCGATGCCAGCCGTCCTTGCAACGAGCCTGTCGTTGTACTCTTTTCTCATGTGCTGCGGTATGGTCTTTTGCGTTAGCGCAAATAAAATGAGCCCAACATAAATCACCAAATAGACATAGATAAAGCCAAATGCGCCAAAAATTTTCATCGCATAGCTCATAAGAAGCGGCGAGAAAAGCGAGGCAAAAGAGTAGCTAAAAAGTAGCGCGCGTGCCACTTGGACGCTCTTTGTCTTGTCTGTGATCTCGTCATTTGCCCTAGCTAGCGAAAGTCCGTATGTACAAAAAATGCCGCCGCCAAAGAAAAACGAAAGTATGTATTGAACGATCAAATTTGAGCCATTTAGCAAAAATAAAACCGCACTGATTAAAGATACAACGCTACAAAGCAAGAGCGCTGGGCGTCTGCCGTATTTATCTGAAAAGCCTCCGATAAATGTTTGAGCTAAAAAGCCCCCAGCCATCGCTATGGTCATAAAAAATGACGCCTCTTTTGCGCTATATCCTTGAAGCAAGACAAAGAGGCTTGCCATAGAAAAAAAGCCGTTTATCGCAAGTCCTGCAACGAGTGCGCCAACAAGGGCTAGCGGGACGATGCCAAAATTTTAGGGATGTTTATAGGTTGGCGCTGTGGGATTTGAGGCTGGTTTATGCGGATTAAATTTAAAGGTATGCTTGAGAGCATGATAAAGGCTGCGCTGATGATGAAAATTTCAAATGCGCTAAGATCAAGCGCTAAGATCAAAATTCCAAGGCCAAAGCTCGTGTAGAAAACGCACTCGTAAAAGGCGATGACGCGCGATCTTATCTTGTTTGGGATCTTAGCATTTAGCCAGCTTTCTATAACCATCAAAAGTGCGTAGTAGCAATATCCCAAAAATGCTCGCAAAATCGCCCAAAAGATCAAATTTTCACTTATGGCGTGAAGCATGGCTGAGACTGCAAATATAGATGAAAAGATAGCAAAAGCTCTGATGTGGCCGGTGGTTGAGATCACTCTGTGCGCTGTGATCGTGCTAATTAACGCTCCTATAAAAAAGCCTGTGTTTATAAGGCCTATTTGTAGCTCTCCTACCCCATTTTGCTTAAGAAGTGCGCTACAAGATGCGATGACTAGGCCATTGCCTATAAAAAGCAGGCTCATGCCCAAAAATAGCGGTCCCATCGAGCGAATGATCCTAAAACTACTTGCCATCTGCGTCCTTTCTTAAATTATTTTGCATTATCCCAAAGATAAAAGCTCCAATAGGCATCGGAGCAAGCCCCACTAAAAAGCCAGGCACGTTTAGTAAATTTTCATTTTTTAAAAATATAAATCCAAAAAAAAGTATCGCGTAAGCGACCAAGCGATAAGGCATAAAGGCCGCCACAAAGCTTTTATCTTTAAATGAAAATTTCTGCTTTTTTAGCCTTGCTTTTTCATCTTTTAGACTAAATTCTTTTGCCTCTTTTTGGGCAAAATTTCATCATCCTCTTCGTCCTCTTCTTCTATCTTGGCTAAAATTTCCTCTCTTGCATTTTCTAGCCTTGAGTTTATGCGATTTTTATAGGCAAAAAAGCTAGCCGTTAGGATGATAAGCGAGGCAAAAAATGAAATTTGCAAGCTTATAAAAAATTGATTTGATATAAATTTGCCAACCACGCTAAGGGCTAGCCAAAGCGCAAAGTAGCAAATAAAAAGCCTGCTAATCGTCCTCGTCATCATCGTCTTTTGTGTAGCCTTTATACCTTGTCTCGTCCTTTAGCTCATCTAGGCTTTTAACCTGCGCTTTGTATGCCTTATAAACATTTAAAATGGCAGCTGCGATGCCAATAGCAAAGCCTATCCAAAGCGCTGGCGTGAAATTTGTAGCCTTTTTTACAAGATATCCTAGCCCAGTGCCAAGCAAGATCGCAACTACGATTGAAACGCCAAGGCTTAGCTGCTCAGCCCCTGCAACGATATCTTTTATCTTAAATTTTGCCATTAAGCTTTTATCTCCAAAAATGCCTCTTTAGCTGCATTTACCGCTAGATCGATATCAGCTTCACTCATCGCATCGCAGATAAATCCAGTCTCAAACTGGCTAGGCGCTAGATGAAATTCCGCGTCTAAGCATCGCTTGGTGAAATTTAGCAAAGAGTTTTGTGTCGCTTTTTAGCGCATCATCGTAGTTTTTCACTGCGTGATCTGTAAAAAAGTAGCCAAACATAGAGCCACGAACCTCAGTTTGGATAGTGATACCAGCGCTTTTTGCTGCCTCTTTGAAGCCGTCCATTAGTTTTTTAGCTAGTTTTTCAAGTCTAGCGTATAAATTTACGTCATTATTTATCTTAGAAATAGCCGCTATACCAGCGCTCATCGCTACTGGGTTGCCACTTAGTGTGCCTGCTTGATAGACAGCGCCCTCTGGGCTTAGGCAGTCCATTATCTTGGCCTTGCCGCCAAATGCAGCGACATTCATGCCTCCGCCTATAACCTTGCCAAATGTGACAAGATCGGCATCCACTTCGTGAAATGGATATGAGCCAAGGCGAGAAGCCCTAAAGCCGCTCATAACCTCATCAAGAATGAGCACAGCGCCAAATTTATCGCAAAGCTCTCTAAGCTCACGTAAAAATTTCTTATCAGCTGGCACAAGCCCCATGTTTCCAGCGATTGGCTCGATTATGACTACACCTATTTTGTCTTTATTGTTCTCAAAAATGGCTTTTACGCTCTCTATATCGTTGTAGATAGCTAAAAATGTATTTTTCACAACGTCTTGTGGCACGCCACCGCTTGAAGCGTTGCCGTATGTCGTAGCGCCACTTCCTGCTTTGATAAGAAGTGCGTCACTGTGTCCATGGTAGCAGCCTTCAAATTTTGATAAGTCCGTCTTTTTTGGCATATCCTCTAGCCACTCTGATCGCGCTCATAGTAGCCTCCGTGCCAGAGCTAACGAAGCGAATTTTATCTATTTGTTTAAACTCGTCACATATTAGCTTTGCTAGAGCGGTCTCTTTTGGAGAGGGAGCGCCGTAAGATACGCCTTGTTTTACAGCAGAGATGATCGTTTCTTCTATATCTTTGTCGCAGTGACCAAAGATGAGCGGACCCCAGCTTTGGATGAAGTCAAGGTATTTTTTACCCTCAACGTCGTATAGATAAGCGCCCTTTGCGTGATCTATCATCACAGGCTCACCACCAACACTGCCAAATGCACGAACAGGTGAATTTACGCCGCCTGGGATATATTTTTTAGCTTCACTAAATGCCTCTTTATTTGTCATTTTTTATCCTTTTGATTTTGTGTTTTTAAATTTGTCTTTTGATTATCTTTTTGATTTGTTACTGGTTTTACTGGCGGTTTTGGTGCCTGCGCGGTGGCTGGTTTTACAGGATCGGCTGGTTTTACTGGGGCCTTTTGTGCCTGCGCGGCGGCTGGCTCTACAGTTTTTGCGCTTGGGGCAGCTTTAGCAGGTTGCTCTGGCTGTTTTTGCGTAGCAGCAGGCGTAGCTGACTTGGTTAAATTTTGCGATTTTGCCGCTTTTGCAGGAGGTTTCATCTGATTTGTGATGTATTCATAAAGGATGGTCGTCTCCTCGTCTGTCAAAAAGTAGCTTGGCATTACGCCTTTTGGCTTAGTTAGAGCTGCTTTAAAGCTTTCAAAGTCTATATCATTTATCTTTGGCGCTCTAAGCTCATCATCGACCGTTTTGTTTGCCTTTTTGTCAAAGTGCTTGTATTTAGAGATCAGGCTGCCTTCGCCCTTTGCGCCGTGACATTTATCACAGCCTATGCCACGTGGATTTAGGTAGAGCATCTTGGCGTACTCGGTCTTTGTGATAAAATCAGCACCAAAAATCGCCACGCAAAAAAGCAAAATCAAAAAAACAGACCTCATAAACCTCTCTTTTAAAAATTTAATTTATTTTTAGGTATGATACCACCCTTGTGATTAAAAAAGCTTTTAAGTAAGGATCAAATATGAAAATTTTAGACGGAAAAGCCGTATCTTTAAAGGTCAAAGAAAGCGTAAAAGTAAGAGCTGATGAGCTAAAGAAATTTGGTGTCGAGCCAACCTTGGCCGTCGTCTTGGTCGGCGAAGATAAGGCATCTCAAACATACGTTAGAGCCAAAGAGAAAGCCTGCAACGAATACGGCATAAAAAGCGTGGCTCACCGTCTAAGCGAAAATACAACCCAAAACGAGCTACTTGCCCTTATAAACGTGCTAAATTTAGACGATAGCATCCACGGCATCTTGGTTCAGCTGCCACTGCCAAAGCATATCGATACAAACGTCGTGCTCGCAGCAATCGATCCACGAAAAGATGTAGATGGCTTTCACGCTGTAAATGTTGGCAAACTTGTTAGCGGACTTGATGGCTTCGTGCCTTGCACACCGCTTGGCGTGATGGAAATTTTAAAAGAGTATGGCATAGATGTAGCTGGACTAAATGCAGTGGTGATCGGCAGAAGCAACATCGTTGGCAAGCCTATGGCAAATTTACCTCCTAAATGCCTCTGCAACGGTTACGGTGACACATAGCAAGACTAAAATTTAAAAGAAATTTGCAAAAATGCTGACCTCATCGTTGCAGCCATTGGCAAGCCATTTTTCTTAAAGGCCGACATGGTAAAAGATGGCGCAGTAGTCGTTGATGTAGGTATAAACAGACTAGATGATGGCAGGCTTGTGGGCGATGTGGATTTTGAAGAGGTCGCACCAAAATGCTCATATATCACGCCTGTTCCTGGCGGCGTTGGTCCGATGACCATAGCCATGCTTTTAAACAACACCATCCTTGCTGCACAAGCAAAGATAGCTAAAAACTAAAGAGTGAGATAATGAAGAGAGCTTTTACTAAATTTTATGACTTTTGCTCGAGCTGGACAGGCACGGTTATCATCGTTTTGCTTGTCATTTTCTTTGTGGCTCAAGCCTTTGTGATCCCGTCTGGTTCGATGAAAAACACGCTTTTGGTTGGGGATTTTTTATTTGCTAAAAAATATGTCTATGGCATACCAACACCAAGAATTCCTTGGCTTGAGGTGAAAATTTTACCTGAGCTAAATGACAATGGACATCTCATCACAGGCGATGGCCCAAAAGAGGCGACATAGTCGTATTTCGCTATCCAAAAGATGAGAAAACTCACTTTGTAAAGCGCTGCTTTGCAACTGGCGAAGATGAGATCGTTTTTACCGAAAAAGCCCTATATCTACGCCCAAAAGAGGGAGATAGCTTTATAAAGGCAAACTGCCGTGAAAATTTAAACGGCAAAGAGAGTAAATTTGGCTACTCATGCAGCGACATAGCCGAGCTTGATGGCAAGCTTTTCATAAAAGAGCCATATAGATTTAGCGGCATCCACTACGATGAAAATGTAAATTTATTTGAGCAGATGGTTTTCATGCTAAATACAAACAAATCAAACGTTTTTATGAAGCCAGCGCTCATTAGCTCACTACCGCAAAATCCAAATTTTAACTTTAACGCTTTTTACGTCAAAGTGCCAAAAGATGAGTACTTTATGATAGGCGACAACCGCGACCACTCAAATGACAGCCGTTTTTGGGGAAGCGTGGCTTACAAGGACATAGTCGGAGAGCCTTGGTTTATTTATTTTAGCTGGGACAATAACTACAATGTGCGCTGGGAGCGTATCGGACGCTTTGTAGATACGATAGAAAATGATGAGTTTTTCACAAAACAAGCTCTAAAAGAAGGAGAAGTTGATGGACTTCACTAATTTTGACCCCATAAAGGTCGCCACTATCGTCATCTCTTTAATAATCGCCATCGTAGGCCACGAGATCGCTCACGGATATGTCGCTTATAAATTTGGCGACAACACCGCAAAAAGCCTTGGAAGACTTAGCATAAATCCCATAAAACACATCGATCTTGTTGGCACTATCATCGTGCCATTGGTGCTTTATCTAAGCACTGGTATGATGTTTGGCTGGGCAAAACCAGTGCCTGTAAATACCTACACAGTCGTGCGAAATGGCGGATACAAGGCAGCTATCTACGTAAGTCTAGCTGGCATTTGCTACAACATCATCCTAGGCATCTTATCGCTTTTTGTGCTAAAGGCTTTGCTAAATATAGAAACCTTTGAAATTTTACTTCAGTTTTTATTTACGCTTGCGCTTTTAAATTTGATGTTAGCCATCTTTAACCTCTATCCGATACCGCCACTTGATGGCTTTCACGCGCTCGAATACGCGCTTAGAAATTTTGGCTTTCACGCACTAGCTGAAAAGCTAGAGAGCATCTCGAGATATGGCTTTGTCATCCTTATCATCATTCTCGTCTCGCCTTTAAAAGATACTATCTTTTATCCAACAAGATACGTTTTAGATATCGCAAGCGCCTTTATAAACGGCTAGATTTAGAGCAAATTTGCTCTAAATCTTTGGCTTTGTGATCTTATAAGAGTACTCTTTTTTAAATTCCTCTTTTGGTGCAAGGCTAAATTTAAGCTCCACCTTGCCATCTTTGCTTATATCTGTTTTATCAAAGCCCTTTATCTCGACCTTTACCGCCTCGTCAGCAGATACTGGCACGCGATCAACCAAGGTGACATCGACACTTTTACTTGAGCTATTTTTGACACTTATCTCATAGCCCTCTTCGCTTATGCGGTCTTTGCCAAGAAGCGAGCTCTTTTTAAATTTATTTAATCGCTCTTTTTTAAGCTCGATTAGCTCGTTTTGTCCTAAAAATAACTGCACTGGCTCATCTTTAGCTTTCATCTCAAACTCACTTGGACTACCAACACTCACACCATTAACATAAAACTGCGTTTTAGCTGGAGTTAGATCGTCATTTAGCTTAAAGCTAGCTACGTTATATGCCTTTAGTGAGCCGTAAAAATCAGCAAAAACGCTAAAATTTGCATCCATTTTTTGTGTATCGTAAGTTATATATTTACTCTCGCCTTTTGCTAAATTTATCCCATCTATCTTCCAAATTTTGGCAAATTCATTCTCATCTCTTTGCACACGCATATCAGCGACCTCAGCAGCGACTTTCGCAGCTCTTAGCATATTTTTTGAAGCGCCGTAACCATCAGCCTCCGCCTCGCTCTCCTCGTACCAAGGGTAAAACTTGCTTGGAGCAAGCGCCTTTTGGTATCTGGTCGGATAGATGGCGAGCTTTAAATTTTTAACATCGCTGGCAAATGGGTTGGTGAGTAAAATTTCTTGTTTTATCAAGATATTTTTGTTTTTTGTGTCTGCATAAATTTCATTTAGTGTCTTTGGGGCCTCATCATCCATGTATGAAAGCGTCGCCTCTTTTGGGTTGCAAGCAAATTTCATATCAAGCTGCAAAAATCCAGCCATCTCGCTCTTTGGCTCATTTTCTTTAAGCGCTTCAAGCTCACTTTTAGCAGCTGAAATTTTCTCGATATTTTCTAGGCTAAATTTATAAAACTCATCAGCTCTTTTTGTCACATCGTTACTTTTGTTTTCTTCTACTAAAGCTTGCTCTATAAACCTACCTCTTGCATTTAGCGCCTCAAGCTTATTGTTTAAATTTGCGACTTCTTGCTTCCATTTTATGTAACTTTGGCTATTTTCTTCGCTGATCTTTTTTAGATTAGCATTCGCGTCACAATCCCCATTTATCGTGATGCTCTCACTCTCCACGCCCTCTGGCACAAAGGCGCTAAAAGAGCTGTTTGCGTCATTAAATTTTTGAGTGATAATGGTTTGATCTGTGTAGATCTCTATTAGATTTTCATTTGCAAAGGCTAGCGTAGAAGCCGCTAAAAAGAGCGCTTTTTTCACATTTTCTCCTTTAAATTTTGGTAAATTATAGCTTCATTTTGGCTGAGAGTAAAATTTTATTTTAATGCAACTTTGACTATAATCAACAAAAATTTAACGGACTTTTCATGAAGATAGACAAAGTTTTCTTAGCTAGCGATCACGCTGGTTTTGAGCTAAAAAACGAGCTTAAAGAGGCTATTAAAGGGCTTGGATACGAAGTGGTTGATCTTGGCACAAACGATAAAAATAGCGTTGATTACCCTGATTATGCGCATTTGATAGCGAGCAAGCTTGAGTCTGACTGCTACGGCGTGCTAGTTTGTGGCACAGGCATAGGCATCTCAATCGCCGCAAACAGGCACGAAAACGTAAGATGCGCCCTTTGTCACGACGAATTTACCGCAAGGCTTGCCAGAGAGCACAACGACGCAAACGTGATCGCTTTTGGCGCAAGGGTTATCGGCGCTGGCGTGGCTATCTCGGCGGCTGAAGCCTTTTTAAAGACTGAGTTTGAAGGTGGCAGACACGAAAGACGAGTCAAAAAAATAGAGCTTGAGGCAGGCAAATGATAGGCGAGTGGATCGTTTTTACCGCTCTTGTTTGTGCCGCGATCTACCTAACCGTCATGGTTTTTTACTTCAAAACGCTTCTAAAAAAAGAGCGTGCGACAAAAGATTTTATGAAAAATAACCTCCAAGACACCGAGGTCGTCATAAGAAAATTTCAGATCCAACTCCAAAGAAGTCTAGGCAACATCGACATCTTGACAGACGAGCTAAACAAAACTAAAAACGACGTGACCTCACTTCGCACAAGAAACTCCCAGTACCGCTTAGAAAACGACAAGCTAAGACAACGCATCCGTGAGCTTGAAGGCAAGATCGAAGCGCTACTATAACCTCAAATTTAAGGAAATTTATGAAAATTTTAGATCAAAAAGGCAAAGAATTTTTACTAAACTCTATTCGTTGCATAAACGACTTTCCAAAGCCTGGCATAGTCTTTCGCGACATCACGACGCTACTAAATAACAAAGAGGCATTTAACTTTTTGATAGATCATTTGGTGGCTAGATATGAGGACGCAAAGATTGATTACATCGCTGGCATCGAGTCTCGTGGCTTCATCTTTGGCGCAGCGCTTGCAGCAAGACTAAGACTGCCTTTTGTGCCTATTCGCAAGCCAAAAAAACTGCCTTTTATCACGCTTTCTCAAAAATATAGCCTAGAATACGGCGTCGATGAAGTGCAAATTCACATCGATGCTTTTGGAGAAAAAGCGGGTGCAAGAGTGCTTTTGATGGACGATCTCATAGCCACTGGAGGCACTGCAAAGGCCTCGGTTGAGCTTATCAATCAAACTAACGCAACCTGCGTAGAGGCGTGCTTTCTCATAGATCTAGTCGATCTAAAAGGTAGCGAAAAGCTAAAGTCGCTTACTGAAAATTTACAGCGTTTTAGAGGTTTAGAATGGAAGAGTTTTTTATAGAGCTGCTTAAAGAGTACGGCTACATCATACTTTTTGTCTGGTGTATCATGGAGGGCGAGATGGCCTTAATAATGGCTGGAATTCTCGCTCACACCACGCACATGCACATCGCGCTTGCTATCTTTGTGGCTGGACTTGGAGGCTTTGTGGGAGATCAAATCTACTTCTACCTTGGCCGTTACAATAAAAAATACATCGCAAAAAGGCTTCACACGCAGCGGAGAAAATTTGCAGTGGCGCACATAATGCTGAAAAAATACGGCTGGCCGATCATCTTTTTACAACGCTATATGTATGGCTTTCGTGTCATCATACCGCTTTGCATAGGACTTACCGGCTATGATGCTAAAAAATACGCCTTTATAAATTTAATCAGCGCTTGGTGCTGGGCGGCGATCACCACCATACCTGCTTGGATACTTGGCGAGCATATACTTGTGCTACTTCAAAAGGCAAAAGAGCACTGGTATGTCGCTATCCCAGTGGTTGCCATATTTATGGGGCTTTTGATATATACATTTAAGCGCATCGAAAATAAAATTTTAAACGAAAGGAGAGACAGAAGACATGCAGTTTCAAATAGTTGATAAAAAATTAAAAGATATAAAAGCTGATATTGAACTAATTTTCGTAGTAGATAAGGACTTAAAACATAAATTTATAGGCGATAAAGAGGCTATTAAATTTAACAATTACAAAGGCGATAGCGTCCTCATCCTAAGTGAAGCAAAAAGGGCTTACGTGCCACTTTCTAAGCTTGATCTTGACGAGCTTAGAGTTGCAGCCGCTAAAGCTTATAACGCGCTAAAATCGCTAAACATTAAGAGCATAAAGCTAGCTTCTTACGTAGCGCAGTGCCAAAAACTAAGCTTTGAAGCACTAGCTGAGGGCTTTTTGCTTGGGAGCTATGAATTTAACAAATATAAAGAGAAAAAAGAGAAATACACCCTAAAAGAGATCATCTTTTCTACTGAAGAATTTGCTGGCAAAAAAGTCGATCTAAAGGCAGCAAACGAGGGCTTTAAAGAGGCGGAGATAATAGCAAGCGCTACAAATTTCACAAAAGATATCGTAAATGAAATCCCAGAAATTTACACACCGCAAAAGATGGCCGAGGACGCTTTAAATTTAGCCAAAAACATCGCAAGTATAAAGTGCGAGGTCTATGACGAGAAATTTCTAGCAAAAGAGAATATGAACGCATTTTTGGCGGTAAATCGCGCAAGCGTGCATAAACCAAGGCTCATCCACCTAACCTATAAGCCTAAAAAGTCTAAAAAACGCATCATCTTTGTTGGCAAAGGCCTAACATACGATAGCGGCGGACTTAGCTTGAAGCCGGCTGATTATATGCTAACTATGAAATCAGACAAAAGCGGCGCAGCAGCAGCTCTTGGCATCATAAAAGGTGCAGCGGAGTTAAATTTACCATTTGAAATTCACGCCATTTTAGGCGCCACTGAAAATATGATCGGCGGAAACGCTTATAAGCCGATACGACGTGCTTATTTCAAGAAGTGGCGTTAGCATAGAGGTTAGAAACACCGACGCAGAGGGGCGTTTGGTCTTGGCTGATTGCCTAAGCTACGCGCAGGACTTTAAGCCAGACATCCTAATCGACATGGCAACCCTAACTGGCGCTTGCGTCGTGGGACTTGGCGAGTACACGACAGGCATCATGGGCAACAGCGAGAGCCTAAAAAGCGAGTTTAAAAACAAGATAAAAGATAGCGGCGAGCTAGCAACTACACTTGATTTTAACCCTTATCTTAGCGAGCTTATCAAAAGCCAGATCGCAGACGTTAGCAACTGCGCCTCAAGCAGATATGGCGGCGCGATCACTGCTGGCATGTTTTTAGCTAAATTTATCAAAGATGAGTATAAAGATAAGTGGCTACACCTTGATATCGCAGGTCCAGCATACCGCGAAAAGGCTTGGGGATACAACCAAGCAGGTGCGAGTGGGGCTGGCGTGAGGATGAATTTATACTTTTTACAAGCACTTAGCAAGGAGAATTGATGGGACTTTCAGTTGGAATAGTAGGCCTGCCAAATGTGGGCAAATCTACAACGTTTAACGCACTTACAAAGGCGCAAAATGCCGAGAGTGCGAACTATCCGTTTTGCACTATCGAGCCAAACAAAGCCATCGTGCCAGTGCCTGATAAGCGCCTAAATGAGCTTGCAAAGATAGTTAGTCCAAATAAAATTCAATACTCAACCATCGAATTCGTAGATATCGCAGGCCTTGTAAAAGGGGCTAGCTCTGGCGAGGGTCTTGGCAATAAATTTTTATCAAACATCAGAGAGACCGAGCTTATTTTGCATATCGTTCGCTGCTTTGAGGACGAAAACATCACTCACGTCGAGGGCAGCGTCGATCCAGTAAGAGACATCGAGATCATCCAAACCGAGCTGATACTAGCTGACATCGAGCAGCTAAACAAAAAGATAGAAAAGCTCACAAGAGAGGCAAAAGCAAACGCAAAAGGCGCAAAAGAAGCGCTTGAGATAGCAAATTTACTTTTAGCTCACCTAAATGATGGCAAAAGCGCAAGTAGCTTTGAGCAAAGAGATAGCGAGGCATTTTTAGCGCTAAACAAAGAGCTAAGACTACTAAGTGCTAAAGAGGTAGTTTATGGTGCAAATGTCGATGAAGATGGACTTAGCGAAGATAATAAATTTGTAAAAGCGCTAAAAGAGTATGCTAAGGCCTCAGACCACGAGGTGATCAAGCTTTGCGCCAAGGTCGAAGAGGAGCTAATAGGTCTAAGCGATGAGGAGGCACACGAGTTTTTGGCATCTCTTGGCACGAGTGAGAGCGGCCTTGAAAAGATCATCAAAACGTCTTTTGCAAAGCTAAATTTGATAAGCTATTTCACCGCTGGCGTCGTGGAAGTAAGGGCTTGGACGATCACAAATGGCTGGAAAGCGCCAAAAGCAGCAAGTGTCATCCACAACGACTTTGAGAGAGGATTTATCAGAGCTGAAGTGATAAGCTACGAGGACTACATCGCACATGGCGGCGAAAACGGAGCTAAAGAGGCTGGTAAGATGAGACTTGAGGGCAAAGACTACGTTGTGCAAGATGGCGACGTGATGCACTTTAGGTTTAATGTCTAAATTTAGCCCTTTTTGGGCTAAATAGCTAAATTTTTCATAAAAATATTTAAGCCTTGGGTTGCAAGGCAAATTTAAATTTTTTATAACAAGTTAATAAAATATATTTTAAAAAATATCAAGTCATAATCCTATGAGCAAATTAAGTCTTAAGAAAAATACTAAGCCTAAAGAAATTTTAGTAGATAAAATAATGCGCTCACTATCTCTTACAAGCTTTCACGTCTATAATAAAATTTTAAATACTATGAGTTTATGATCAAAAACTACGATAATGTTTTAGAACGCGTGAAAACACCACCAAAGTTTAGGCAAATAGACCAATCCTCATAAATAACATTGATCAAGTATAAAAATTTACCTATATGCTTAGCGTATTTATTTTATAAGCCTGATCGCTTCAGCAAATTTTAGCTCTTTGTTTTCAAAGAGATCGCATTAGATCACATCTTTTTCGCTAAGTATAACAATAGTTGAGCCAAGCTCGAAATTCCTAGACGGTTGCCCTTTTTGATATGTAAATTTTTATACTCATAAATTTGTGTGAAATTTGCCACTACATTTGTCTGGATACGCTCGTCAAAGCTAAATTTCATCTTGCTAGCGGTTTAGTGCGCCTACGAAAATAGGGTCTTTAGAGCTAGAATAATTATCTTGGCATTAGTTATTCTTTTTAAAGCCAAACAACGCAAATTTACCCTTGCAGGTCAATTTGCCGCCTTTTAAATTTAATAAATTTTATCTCTCTTTATTTTGCAAACTATTTTTATTGTCCTTATACGCCACAAAGCATGCAAATATAAAAACGACGATAGTTATGGCTAGGATCAAATTTTGCCCTGGCATGAAAGCTCCTGCTTTGTAAATTTAAACCTCTTTTGCGCTGTTTTTAAAGACATTTACCACGCTGGCTCGTTTGTGGCAAATTTCAGCATACTCTTTCTCGCTTTTTGAGTCATAGACTATGCCAGCTCCAGCTCCGACAAAGACGTCGCTAAAGCCGTTTTTAGCTGGCACAAAGATGGCTGAGCGGATGAGGATCGCCACCTGAGCGTCGCCACTAAAATGCAAAAATCCAATGCCCCCACCATAGATATTTCGCTCAGAAATTTCAAGCTCGTTAATGATCTGCATTGCTCTGATCTTTGGCGCACCGCTTAGCGTACCAGCTGGGAAGATGCTAGCTAGCACGTCAAAAAGGTTAAGCTCCCTAGCGCACTTGCCATAGACGTCGCTAACGATGTGCATCACTTTTTCAAATTTCTGGATATGCATCGCATTTTTCACGACCACGCTCTTTGACTCTGAGACCCTGCCGATGTCATTTCTGGCAAGATCGATTAGCATCTTATGTTCAGCCAGCTCCTTTTCGTCGCTTAGTAGCTCATTTTCAAGTGCTACATCAGCATTTGCATCGCCCCCTCTTGGTCTTGTACCAGCGATCGGCGCTACAAAAATTTGCTCACTTTTCATCTCAAAAACAAGCTCAGGCGATGAGCCGACCACATCGCCATAAGGTGTAGGAAAATGAAACATATATGGGCTAGGATTTGCTATGGCAAGCTTTTTGTAAAAGTCCAGGCTATTCATATTTGTTGAAATTTCAAGTAGCTCGCCAAGCACAACTTGAAAGACGTCACTGCTTTTTATATACTCTTTTGCCACCTCAACCATATCTTCAAAGTGTTTCTTTTCGCTACTAAGATCACTTTTTATGTTAAATTCACACTCTTTTTCGCCCTTATGCTCTGCCTTTAAATTTAGCAAAAAGTCATAATACCTCTCTTTATCTCCATAAAAAGTGTAAATTTTACTCATCTTATCAAAGTGCAGATATGCTTTAGCATCGGCATAGATAAATTTTGGAAATTCATACTTTTTAGCCTTCTCCTCACCGATATATTCAAAATATCTCACGCCATCATATGCAAAAACGCCAAAAAGTCCAGCAAAAGGTGCGAGCGATCTGTTACGATTAGTATCAAAGTAGCTCCTAAGCCCGTAAAAGTCCATATCCTTTTCGTCGATATATTCGCAGTCGATGCCGATTATCGTTTGCGTCTTGTCTTCAGCAAGGTAGCTATTTTTAAATTTCTCTCTGATAGCTTCGTAATAAAAAAGTGGTTGTTCTAAGAGCATATTTTTCCTTTTAAATTTTTATTGATTATAAAAAATTTTCGCTTTTACTTTTTAGAATTTTGGCTAAATTTTTAAATTTACGCCTTTTTACTATTTTTTTAAGAGCCCCTTGGCTAAAATTTGCGCCAGTCGAGGGAGAAAAAATGCTTTTTGTAGAACTATTTATAATCGGTATCGGCGTTGGTTACATCGCTGGGTTTTTTGGCATCGGTGGCGGCACGGTCGTCGTTCCTATAATGGTCGCCTTTGGTTACGACGTAAAAACAGCCATTGGCATAAGCGTCATGCAGATGATCTTTAGCGCGACATTTGGCTCGTATTTAAACTACAAAGCTGGGCTTTTAAAGCTAAATCGCGGCGTCTTTTTGGGGCTTGGAGGCTTGGTTGGAGCTAGCTTTAGTGGCATCATCGTATCGCACGCGCCTGCACTTTTACTTGAGTCTATGCTACTTGCGACATTTGTCTTTTCGCTTATAAAACTATACTTTTCGCCAAACAGCGATGGCTCAAATGCAAATAACTCGGTCTTTTTGCTATTTTTAGTTGGCGTTTTTGTTGGCGTTTTTGCCATTAGCATCGGCATCGGTGGAGGCGTCTTTATCGCTCCTATCTTGGTTGGCTTTTTGCGTTATGAGCTGAAAAAAGCCGTTTCTATGGGCGTATTTTTCGTTATGTTTGCAGCCATCGCGGGCTTCATATCACTCTCACTAAATGGTCACATCTCATACGCTGAGGGCACATTTTTAGGTCTTGGCTCGCTAATAGGCGCATACTTTGGCACCAAAAAGACGCAACATACCGACAAAAAAACACTTAAAAAATGGTTTTTGGTCTTTTACATAGCGATGATATGTTTGATATTAAAAGATATGTTTTTTGAGTAAGAGCATGGCTAAATTGCCACGCTCTTTTTAAATTTCTTCGAAAAAGTAGGCTTCGCTTAATTTAAAAGCAAGCTCTTTTAGCTCATCTTCGCTTAAATTTACGCCCCTTGCGATCTCTTTAAAGCTGGCTTTGCCATCAAATTTCAAGGCTGCTTTGATCTCTTCAAGGCTTAAGCTAAGCTTGCCATTTAGCTCATTTGCCAAAGATATGACTGGCGAGCTAGCCTCCAGAAAATACCCAAGATAGGCCGCAGCTCTAGGTTTTAGCCTAGTTTTTTTAGGCTCATAAGCAAGTGCTGCAAGCTTTGAGGATGAAATTTTAGTGTTTTGATCATTTAAAATTTCAAGTAGCCCCATAAATGCTTCGCCCTCGCTCTCTCCAAGTGCAGCCTTTACTTCACTTAAATTTAGACTTTGCGGATAGGCTTTGCTTAAAATTTCTTGCGTTTTAGTCCTTGGCTGCTCACTAAAATATGCAAAATAAACCCTATCAAGCTCGCTCTCTCCAAGCACCGCGTCAAAGTCATCAGCGCCCTCAAGCCTTTCTTTGTGCGCGATGAGGCTCTTTCTAAATGATCTATTAAACAAAAAGTCGTTTAGCTGCTCTTTTTTGATGCGAGTGTTGTAGCTTTGCTCGATGTGCGCGTCAAAGCGGTAGATCCCAGTTGAGCTTGCAAAGATATCATTTAGCGAGGCGTCTATGACGTAGCAAAGTCCGTGTTTGTCGATGTGCTTGGCAAATTTATGAAAGTAAGTTGGCTCGTTGCTCGCCTCCAAAAGTCGTGCAAAATGTAATAATCACTACCCTTTGCGATGATGCCCTGCAAGAAATTTAACTGCGTCAAAAGTAGCTTCATGCTGTCTTTATAGACGATCGTCGCTTTGGTTTTGCAGGCTAAATTTCAAATAATCCTGCAAGAAATTTCAGCTCCTCTTTGACGTGAGGTAGCGACTCTTTATCGCCACTGTTTGCGCTTGCAAAGAGCATGAAGTCCCTTAAGATATCAAGGCTCTTCCAGCCTGGGTAGGTGTTATAAGAGACGTAGGCGATGCCGTCTTTGCTAAGTAGCGCCTTTATAGTTGCTAGTAGCGCGTCTCTTACGTTTGGGCTCACCCAGCTATAAACGCCGTGAGCGATTATGTAGTCAAACTCGCCAAGCTCTTTGATATCGTGCTCATTCATGTGCAAAAGTCACGCTCAAGAAGGGTGAAATTTTTTAAACCCATCTTCTTGGCGATCTTGTTGCCCTCTTCTACTTGGTGGCTTGAGATGTCGATACCAACGACCTTTGACTCTTTGTGCGAAGCTGCAAATGGCAAGATATTGCCGCCATACGATGAGCCAAGCTCCAGCACTCTAGCATCTTTTAAATTTGCCGCCTTTAGCCCTAAAAATTTAGCAACCGCCTCTATCCTAACGGGCGAGCAGTCGCTAAATGCAGCGGAGAAATAAGGAATTTCGTCGTAAGCTTTTTTTGCCTTGTTCATCAGCCGTGCTTTCTAGCAAATTCTCTCATGAACTCGCCAAGTTTCTCAACGTCGCTTTGACTAACGGCGTTGTAGATAGAGGCTCTTATGCCACCAAGATGTCTGTGACCTTTTAGCCCTAGCATGCCCTCTTTTAGCGCTTCTTCGACGAAAACTGGCTCAAGCGCATGATCTTTTGGTATCGTAAAGCTCACGTTCATATCTGATCTGCTTGATTTTTTGGCGTGACCCACGTAAAAGCCATTTGAGCTATCTATGATGCTATAAAGCGTGCTTGCTTTTTTGGCATTTATCTTCTCAACCTCGGCAAGTCCGCCAAGATCTAGCAGGTGCTGCATGGTTAAATTTAAAAGATAAATTCCAAAAGTTGGCGGTGTGTTATAGAGCGAGTTTGCCTCTACGTGCGTTTTGTAGCGCAAAAACATAGGGACGTTTTGGCTGCTCACGCGATCAACTAGGTCTTTCTTAAAATGACGATAGTCACGCCGCTTGGACCTGCATTTTTCTGAGCGCCGCCATAAAGCAAGCCGATACTGCTAAAATCAAGCGGTCTAGCGAAAAAATCGCTCGAAGCATCGACAACAAGGGGCGATTTGGTCTTTGGCATAGCCTTATACTGCGTGCCATAAATCGTATTATTTGAGCAGATGTAGGTGTAGTCAGCATCGTCGCTAAATTTAAAATCAGGGATGTAAGAGAAATTTTCACCCTCGCTGCTTGCGACGACATCTACATTTACACCAAGCACTTTTGCCTCTTTGATCGCTTTGTTTGTCCAAACGCCGGTGTTTGCATATTCGGCCCTGCCACCTTGATATAAATTCATCGGTATCATGCTAAATTGCAAGTGTGCGCCGCCTTGCAAAAATAAAATTTCATACTCATCGCCGATGCCGTAGAGCTTTCTTATCTTCTCCATCGCGCCAAAGTGGATCTCCTCAAAGGTCTTGCTTCTGTGGCTGATCTCCATGATCGAGTAGCCCTCGCCTCTGTAGTCGGTAAATTCGGCCTTTGCGTGCTCTAAAACATCTAATGGTATCGCGCTTGGGCCTGCGCTAAAGTTGATTTTTCTACTCATTTTTACTCCTTGATAATTGCTTTTTTATGTGTATTTTGCGAGATAAGCTCGATCTCATCATTCAAATTTAAATCCCTAAGATCAGCCCTCTTGCCATCTTTTCTAACCTCGATAAGCCCCTTCGTGCTCTCAAAAAGAGCTCCCTCATCTCATAAGCCTTCTCAAGCGAGCCAAGAGCCGAACTAAGAAGCAATATCTTTCTTTGCACGACGTTTGTTAGGGCATTTTGCTTGTTTGCCACCTCGCTAAATTTTAGCTCGATCCTAGCTTTTAGAGCGTTTGATGAAAATTTAGAAAGTAGGTAAATTTAGCAGATTTTGCTTCTTTGTGATCTTTAAATTTAAGGCACTATCAAGATCATCGCTGAGCCTGTCAAGATACTGAAAAAACGCCTCTTCATCAGGCAACAGATCAAGCATGGCTGCACTTGGTGTAAGAGATCTGCGGTCTGCTACAAAGTCACTTATAGCATAGTCGATCTCATGTCCGATAGCGCTTATGACTGGCGTTTTGGTAGCGTAAATTTCACGCGCTAGACCCTCGTCGTTAAAGCACCAAAGATCCTCTTTGCTGCCGCCTCCTCTAGCTAAAACGATCACATCAACGCCGTATTTATCGGCTCTGCGTAAGGCTTTTATAAGCGAGCTTGGAGCACTTTCGCCCTGAGTTAGCGCGTCAAATATATAAATTTCACTTAGTCTCCAGCGGCTCTTTACCACTTTTAGCATATCCTGAAGCGCAGCTGAAGTGGCGCTTGTGACAAGGGCTATCTTTTTAGGTAAATTTGGTATCTCTTTTTTGCGCCGATGTCAAAAAGCCCCTCATTTTCGAGCTTTTCTTTAAGCTGCCTAAACGCAAGCTCAAGCTCGCCCTCGCCATCAGGCAGCATCGCGCTAGCCACTAGCTGATACGACCCACTTGGCGAATAAATGGTCACTTTGCCAGTAAATTTTGACCTTCAAACCCTCTTTTGGCAAGAATTTCACCTTTTGGTTATTCATGCGGTACATCACAGCTGAGATGCTAGACTTTTCATCCTTTAGCGTGAAGTACCAGTGCCCAGAGGCGTGTTTAGTAAGGCGCGAAATTTCGCCACTTACCTCGACGTAGTCAAGTGTCGCTTCAAGCAGCGCCTTTGCTTTTTCGTTTAGCTCAGATACGCTAAGCATTGATCTCTTTGACCTTTTTGGCGATAAATAGCGTCGAGATATCCATGCTAAAGCCCTTGCAAAGCTCTATCTCAAAGCCAGCCTCTATAAGCTCGTCGCAAAAGCTCTTTGCATCGAGGAAATTTTCTATCGAGCTTGGTAGATACTCATACGCCTCTTTGTTTTTTGAGATAAAGCCCCCGATGCTTGGCAAAATTTTACTTAGGTAAAAATCTCTTAATGAGGTTATTAAGCCCTTTTTCTGGCGCTTTGTAAATTCAAGCACGACTACGTAGCCGCCATCAGCCAAGACCCTGTTAAACTCCCTAAGCGCAGCCTTTCGCTCGACCACATTTCTTATGCCGTAGCTTATGCTTAAAATTTGAGCCTCACCGCTTGCAAGCGTTGTATTATCAGCGTAGGCCTCTAGAAATTTAAAATTTGGAAATTTCGCCCTCGCCTCTTTTAGCATGCCACTTGATGGGTCGATGCCAGTTAGGCTTTTCACCTCTACGCCAAATTCTTTTGAAATTTCACTCCAAAGCCCCATCATATCGCCAGTGCCACAAGCCACATCCACAATATTTATGCTTTTATTTTTAAAAATTTCTAGCATATACCTGCAAGCAAATTTCCTCCAGCTCACGTCCACGCCAAGGCTTAGCACCCTGTTTGCGACGTCGTAAGTCGGAGCGATCTGGTTAAACATATCAACAATTTTTTCTTGTTTTTGCAGTAAATTTTAGACCTTTATATGTAGTAAATTTTTAAATTTCGCGAGATCTTGCGAGTTGCTTTTATAAATTTAAGCCGTTTTTTTAGTATCTCTTCTCTGGTTTTGTAAATTTGTTTGTAAATTTTACTCTCTAGCTTTTCTTTACCAGCAGCCACTGGCAAGCGCTCCAAGATGCCCAGCCAAACGTCGTAGTCTTGAAGCGCACCAAAGATCTCTTGCATATCTTTTAGCCGCTCTTCATACTTTTTAAGCCCGTCAAAATAAAAAATCTCACTCAAAAACTCGTAAGTATATCTCACCTTTTTAAGCTCGATCCTGATCTTGTGAAAGCTCTCATTTGGGCAGTCTTGATCTAGGCTTTTTAGCCTTTTTTGAGCCAAAACTAGAAGCGTTCTAAGTTTAAACGAGCCAAGGCGCGAAAGGCTCACGTCAAAGAGCTTTGATCTATAAAACTCGCCCTCGTTTAAAAATATCTCCCACTCTTTTAAAAATGCGTAGTTTTCCTCATCGCTCAGGTAGCTTTTAACGTTTTCATATTCTAAATTTAGAGCCTTTTGCACAAAGTAAATTAGCTCATTTGCATGCTTTTGCTCGCTTAAAAAGCCTAAAAATATGTCTAAGTCTCGCTTTTTGTTGGTTGAGTTTGCCAAAATTTTAAAATTCTCTCCAAAAAAAAGCGTCACTTTTTCATCAAAAACGCCGTTAAAAATTTTAAGTAGCGACCTAACTTTTCTTAAATTTACTCGCAGGTTGTGCAAAATTTCCTCGTCATGATCTTGCAGATAGTCGCTTTTTAGCCTCTTTATCTCTTTAAAGATGCTTAAAAACAAAGCCCTAAGAGCCTCGCCACTTTTTAAATTTGCAGCAAAATTTGGCGAAATTTCTTTGTTTTTAAAGACATTGTAGGCTATTTTATAATCAATTTGTTCATTTTCGTTTGCGTGAATGGCAAGAAATTTTGTTTTTATATCTTTTATCGCAGGTGACATCAGCCTTACAAAACTGCTCCAAAAATGATGGCAGTTTAAAATATAAAGCCTCGTTTTCATCAGCAAATTCTATCTCAAATGTGCAAAGTCCATTTAAGCCGTCTTTAAAAACGTCGATGTTGCAGGGGTTATTGTTTAGCCGAAAAATGTATCTATCTTTTGTGATGATTGTGCCCGATGCGGTTTTTTAGAGCCTTTTTAAACTCCGCCTTTTCGCAAAATTCCTCATTTTCTTCTCTTATAAGATCTTTGCCGACCTTGATCGTTTTTATAAATTTACCCTCTTCACTTCTGAAGCGGATCTCTTCATTTTGCGTGATCTTAGTATAAAACTGAGAAATTTCAAGGTGCTTAAAAACTACCCCAGCCTCTTTTAGAAAATCTAGAATTTGAGAATTTTTGAGTAAAAATTTACGCTCTATCTCCAAACCCACATTTTTCTCCGAAATTTTTGTTTATTTTAGCGAGTTAGTGCTTAAAATAATGAGAAAAAAGCTAATTTCAGGCTTGTTTGAAGTGTTTTATGAAGAAAAATAAAAATTTATGTTGCATAGTGCAACATAAATTTTGCCTTATCGGCAGTGTTTACAGCTTTTTACGCTAGCAACGATATTTAGGCGCTCTATGATGTTACCGATCTTTTTTTCAAGCGCTTCTTGGTATTTGCCAAGCTCTGAGTCATCATAGCTCATATCCTCGACGCTACCGCAGTTTTCGCAAACCACGTGGATGTGCGGATGCTCGTAAATGTCGTATCTCGCCTTTTGATTGACGATATTTACTTCAACCACCAACCCCTCGTCTTTTAGAGTGTTTAGGTTTTTATAGACAGTTGCGAGCGAAACTGATGGATTTTCTTTCAAAATTTCATCATAAAGCTCATCGATCGTTGGATGTGTGTGACGATCAAGAATTCTCAAAACGCTAAGACGCTGCGGCGTTACTTTAAGCCCAGACTGTTTTAGCAACGATACATATTGCATAATTTTCCCCTATACAAATTTTTGCTTTATGCTAGCAAAAGTAATATTAAACGTTTCTTTATTAAATGATATTAATTATTCTCTAGTAATTTTTGGGTAATTTGCTCAGCGCTTATGCCAAGGCTCTTTTCAACCTCAGCTGTCGAGCCATGCTGGATAAATTTATCATCATACTCAAAGCTAACAACGCTTACATTTGATATGCCATTTTCTTGTAAAAACGCACTTACGATCTCGCCAACACCGCCTTTTTTAGCGCTATCACTAAAGATATACCACTTTTTAGTGCGTTTTGCAATATCCAGCAAAAGCTCTCTATCAAGTGGCTTTGCAAAGACTAGATCAACTAAGATCACCTCAAGCTTGCCAGCTAGTAAATTTCTAACCAAATTTGCCTTGCCAACGCCGTTACCATAGCCTAAAAATGCGGTCTCACTCTTTGCGTCAGCCAAAATTTCACCCTTGCCAAACTTAAGCGGTTTAGCTTTAAACTCATCTCTTAAGATAAATGCCCCACGCGGATATCTAAACGCGCTAACGCCCTTGTAAGAGTAGGCAAATTCCATAACATTTTTCATGCTCTCTTCGCACCTTGGAGCAAAAAGAACCATGTTTGGCACAGCGTTTAAAAAGCTGATATCAAAAGCGCCCTGATGCGTTTCGCCGTCCTCGCCCACGATGCCTGCCCTATCCATTGCAAATGTGATGTTTAAATTTAAGATAGAAGCGTCGTGAATGACCTGATCGTATGCCCTTTGCATAAAGGTCGAGTATATCGCGACAAATGGCTTAAAGCCCTCTTTTGCCATGGCTGACATCGAGGTGACAGCGTGCTGCTCGGCTATCGCCACATCCCAAAAGCGGTCTGGAAACTCTTGTATGAGCGCGTCCATGCCAGTGCCTGTTGGCATCGCAGCCGTTACGCCAACGATGTCGCTATGCTCTCTTGCCATCTTTAAAAGCTGCTCGCTAAAGATCGCCGTAGCTGACTTGTTTGACTGTCTTTTGATAAATTCGCCACTTTTTAGATCAAATGGCCCAACTCCGTGCCAATTTTCATAGTATCCTTCGGCAAATTCATACCCTTTGCCCTTTAGCGTCTGCACGTGCACGATGACTGGTTTTTTCATGTTTTTGGCAGTTTCAAATGTGCTAAGAAGCGCTGCGAGGTCGTGGCCATCGACTGGGCCTATGTACTCAAGTCCAAGCTCTTCAAAAAACATGCCAGGAGTGATGAGCCTGATGCCCTCCTCCATGCGTCTAGCCATGTAGGCTGCGGAGTCTGGCATATAGCTTAAAAAGCGCTCAACCCTGCCTTTAAATTTTTGGTAAAACTGCCCAGCCATCATCTGACTTAGATACTTGCTAAGTGCGCCTATTGGCTTACTTATGCTCATCTCGTTGTCGTTTAGGATGATGACGCAAGGATATTTTCTGTCCCCCAGCTCATTTAACGCCTCGTACGCCATGCCGCCACTTAGTGAGCCGTCGCCTATGACAGCTACTGGCAAGCGATCTTCATTTTTTAGTTTGATCGCCTTTGCAGCGCCAACCGCAAGCGAAATGGACGTTGAGCTATGGCCTGCTACAAAGTAGTCAAATTTGCTCTCGCTTGGCTTTGTATAGCCACTGATACCGTTAAATTTCCTAAGTGTATCAAAGCTATCCCAGCGCCCAGTTAGCAGCTTGTGCGCGTAGCTTTGGTGGCTCACATCAAAAATAAACGGATCTTTTGTAACGTCAAAAATTTTATGCATCGCAACGATGATCTCGACTGCGCCGATATTTGAGCTAAGATGACCGCCATTTTTACTAACGGTAGCTAAAATTTTATCTCTGATGTCGTGGCAAAGCGCGTTTAGCTCATCGACATTTAGGCTTTTAACGTCTTTATTCATTATTTACCAGCATTTTTAGCTTTTCAAGCCTTGTTTGCATCGTTGCATCGATGTTTCCGCCCTCGCTTATGATCACCACGCCACCTTTGCTTATGGCATCATCAGCGCTTACTTTTACGCGTTCGTTTTTACTAAACTGCTCTTTTAGATAGTCGCTATCTTCAGGATTAACGCGAATTTCTATATTTTTTACGTCGCTTAGCTCTTTTATAAGCGAATTTGCTAGGTGATGAGCGATCTGGCTAGAAGCCGTTGAGACCTCTTTTCTATCACCTCTTTTGCGATCTTTATCGCAGTTTGGCCAAGCTCGTCTTCGCTCTTTTTCAAAAACTCATCAAATTTAGCGTACTGCTCATCTAACTTTGCAGCTGAAGCGTTAAATTTAGCCTCAAGCTCCTTTATCTTTGCCTCGTTTGCAGCGTTTGTTTGAGCGATGCCTTCGTTTTTGCCATCCTCTTTTGCACGAGAAATTTCAGCCTCAAGACGCTTTGCAAATTCACTCTCTTGATTTTCTATTTGCATTTGAAGCTTGATGATGTTGCTGCTTAGCTCATCTGTCTTTTTAAGCAGCTCCTCGACAAAGCTAGAGTCAAATCCAGGCTGGTGAGCTTGGCTATTTTGAGACTGAGGTGCAAAGTGATTTTGCATATTTGGTTGCACTGGGTGTGACATCTGAGGTGCGAAATTTTCACCACCTTGCTCTAAATTTTGTTCATTTAGCTCTTCACTAAGATTATTTTCTTCTATCAAAACAGGTGCACTATCTTGTGCCCTTTCATTGCTCCCAAGTACCTTAAATCTATAATTTTCTATAAAGTGAGCCGGCGAGGTCTCACTTGTTATTACGCTACTTTTCATTCTATCATCTCATCTGCTTCGCCAACTTGGAAGACACCTTGATCAGCTAGACCTTGAACGACCTCAACGATGCGTCTTTGCGCCTCTTCAACGTCTTTTACACGCACAGCGCCAAGGTATTGCATCTCCTCTTTGAAGGCTTCAGCTGCACGCTGAGACATATTTGATAAAAATTTATCCTTAATGCCATCGCTTGAGCCCTTAAATGCAACCATAAGGTCCTTTTTATCGACATTTTTAGAATTTCCCTAATCGCAGTTGCATTAAGGTTGATAATATCTTCAAATGTAAACATAAGCTCTTTGATCGTTGTAGCAAGCTTATCATCACTTTGTTCGATGCGCTCGATCGTGCTTTTGCTAGCTTTTTGACCAAGTCTGTTAAGCACTTCTGCCACAGCTCTTGGGCCACCAACCTCAACCTTGTAAGATGTGAGGCTCTCAAGTTTGCCCTCAAGCACTGTTGAGACACGCTTGATGACTGATGGGCTGATCTCGCCAAGGTTTGCCATCCTGATCACAACCTCGCTTCTTAGCTCATCCGAGAAGAAGCTTAGTGTCTCGGCAGCACTTGTTGAGTCCATGTGGGCTAGGATTAGCGCAATAGTTTGAGGGTGCTCTTTTACGATGAAATCTGCGAGCTGTTGTGGCTTTATCTTATCAAGATAGCCAAAACTCTTTGAGTTTTCCATGCTTTTAGCAAGCTTGTCTAAAATTTTCTGAGCAGCTTCTGGACCAAATGTGCGGTATAAAATTTCTTTTGCATACTCTAAACCGCCGCTTCTCATATATTGATTTGACTGCATGAGAGCGTAAAATTCTTCCAAAATAGCACCTGCAACTTGCTTGTCTATATTTTTTGCAGTTGCTATGTAGCCTGAAATTTCGGTGATGACATCAACATCCATGTGAGAAAATATAAGAGCTGTCGCCTCTTCGCCAAGCTGGATTAGTAAAATAGCGATCTTTTCTGGCATCGAAAGATCATCATATATCATCTTTTGCTTATCGGTTAGTTTTATAGACATCAAATTTCCTTACGCATGTTAAAGTCACTATCGTTTTTAACCATATCTTGGAGTAAATTTCAAATTTCCTCACTTCGCTCGGTGACTACTATCTTCATCTTTTCAAGAAGGACGTCGTATTTTAGCTCGTCTTCGTTAAATTCACCACTAAGTCCAAGCTGCTCCTCGACCTTCTTGCGAGCGGCTTTAAATTTCTCGAGCGTATCTTCTGCATCCATCTCGATCTCTTCAAGATTGTCCTGACTTGCTCCTCTTCCTCTCTGGTCTCCTCAAGCATTTTTTGCATAAATGGCACAATGACCTTTTTATAGAAAAAGTAGAGTAAAACAAGCGCAAAGATGTATTTTAGTAGCGGCAAGAAAGGCATCACGTAGTTATTCATAAAGCCATCCATCTTCTCGCCAGTGCTGACATCTTTGCCAGTTTTAAACTCGAAATTATCCAAGCTTACCTCATCGCCTCTATTTTGATTGTAGCCGATTGATTGCTTGATTAAATTTGTGATTGATTCTCTTTGCTCTTTGGTAAGCGGGGCAAATTCAAGCTCGCCAGTTGGCTTGTCGTCTTTGTCCTTTTTGCTCTGATAAAGTCCGTCTATAACGACAGCTGCGCTTACTCTGTTTATGCTTGCAAACTGCCCTTTGACATTTGTCACTTTCTTTGAAATTTCGTAGTTTGTCTGCTGTGAGCTTTTGTTGTACTGCTCTTTTAAAGTGCTATCATCTAGTCCTTGAACAGGACCTATGTTACTAACCGCACCTGGCACGCCACCCACTTCATTTGGAGCTGAACCTTGACGCTTTTCTTCGATGTTACTCTCGCTTCTTACGACGTTATTTGGGTCATAAACCTCGCTTTTTGTATCTTTTTTGTCAAAGTCAAAGTCGATATTTACCTTCGCTACGACCTTATCTACCCCGCCCACGATAGGAGCTAGGACATTTACGATCTTTTGCTCGTAATTATTTTCAAACTCGCGCTTATAGCGGATCTGCTGAGCTATGGCATCACTATCAAACTCACCGTCTTCATCGCCAAGTGCGACGCCATCTTGATTGACGATCTTTACATTTTCTGTGCTTAAATTTGTAACAGAGGCAGCGACTAGGTTTTTAATGCCAAAAATTTGCTTTGCATTTAGACTAACGCCTCGCTTTAACTTAACGACGATCGAGGCCGTTGGCAGCGACTGGCGCTCGGTAAAGACACTCTCTTTTGGTATGGCTATTCTTACGGTTGCTTTTTGGATAGATGAGAGGCTCTCGATCGTTCTAGCTAGCTCGCCCTCAAGCGCTCTTTGGAATTTAACTCTCTGCTCGGCGTCCGTTGCTCCAAATTCTTGCTTGTCAAAAATTTCAAAACCGATCTTGCTCTCTTTTGGTATGCCAAGCGTTGCAACAGCGATACGCTCTTTATAGACATCGCTCGTTGGCACAAGGATGGTGCCTTCATTTGCTAGTTTATACTTTATGCCATCTTTGTTTAGCTGATCGACTATTAGGGCTGAGTCGCTTGGGCTGATGTTTTCAAAAAGAACACTATATCCTGCAAAGCTATCACTTTTACTTTTGTAAAGCGTTAGAAATACCAAAAAAGCCACAACTAAGACGATCGAACTGCCTGCGACGATCTTTTGTTTTAGTGAAAGCTTTTGATAAATTTGACTTATTTGATGAAGTAATGCCTTAAAATCCATATCCCTACTTTAAAATTTTGCTTTAACTCTTCAAAAACTCTATCGTTTTGCCATGCCTGACCGATGGTGATTCTCACCGCATTTAAGGCATAGCTTTTTAAATCTCGTAAAATTATACCTTTTTTTAGCATCTTTTCGCATATCTGGCTTGATTTTGGCTCGTTAAATTTAAATGTGATGAAATTTTGTATAGCTTGGGATAAACTCAATGCCATTTTGCTTTGCAAATTCCTCATACCTCTTCATCTGCTCGAAGTTGTTTTGCATAGTTTTTTGCACAAACTCATCATCTCCAAGTGCTACGATCGCCGCTCTTAGGCTTGGAGTTGTGATGTTAAATGGGGCTCTTAACTTTGAAAGAGCGCCTATGATCTCTTCATTTGCCACGCCGTATCCAACGCGCATGCCACCAAGTGCGTATGCCTTTGAGAAAGTTCCAAGATAGATGGCATTTTTAAATTTCACCACCTCGCTTGGCTTTATCTCTTTTTTGCTATCTTTAAATTTAGCAAATTTGTTGTAAGCGCAGTCAAGCACCACAAGCGTGTTTTCATCAACTTTTTCTATAAATTTAAAATTTTCTTCAGCGTCTAAGCACTCGCCCAAAGGGTTGTTTGGCATACATAGAAAAATAACTGAAATTTCATCTTTGTGCGCATTATAAATTTCTAAAACTCGCTCAAATTATGCTCCACGCTCTTTGTGCGGTAAATTTTAGCCCCAGTTTGTTTTGCATAAATTTCATACATCGCAAATGTCACGCCAGCCATCAAAACGCCACTTTGCTTGTTTGCCTTTGCATGAAGCGCATACTCTATGATCTGATCGCTTCCAGAGCCGATAATTAGATTTTTGCTAGTTACGCCAAATTTCTTAGCTAGCCCCTCTTTTAGCTCAAAGTAGCTGTCATCTGGATAAAGATGTGCGTTTTTAGCGACCTCTTTTAGCGCCTCCTCTACGCGTTTGCTCGTGCCAAAAGGGTTTTCATTGCTCGCTAGTTTTATCACATCTTTTGCATCGATGCCAAACTCTCTAACTACAAGCTCGATCGGCTTTCCAGCCTCGTAATTTACTAGATCATCTAAAAAGTCATTAAATTTCATTACTCATCTCCGTTTAAATAGCTTCCAAGCCACGTTATCTCAGCGCCGCTCTCTTTTGCGAGTTCAAAGGCGTTTTGCACCTTCTCATCGTCGATATGACCTTCAAAGTCAAGATAAAAAATTGACTTAAATTTCGCGCTGTTTGATAGGACGTGACTCAAGTTTTGTGATATTGATATTTTCATTTTTAAAGATAGAAAGCAGATCAGCAAGGCGTCCTGGGCGGTGATCAGTCTTTGCAAGTACCGAAGTTTTTGAGTTTTCAACCTTGGCGTTTTTAAAATCGCTTAAAATCAAAAATCTCGTTCTATTTGCCATATTATCTTCGATCGTTTCATAAACGATTGGCACATTGTAAATTTTAGCTGCGATTTTTGAGCAAATAGCGGCTGATTCTCTATCCATAGATGCCATATATGCAGCTGCGGCGGTTGATTTGGCTGGGATAAATTCGACCTCATTTAGCAGGTGATCTTCTAAAATTTACGGCACTGGTTGTAGCCTTGCGGATGCGAATAAATTTCGCTTTATCTCTTTTAAATTTTCATTTATGCTAACAAAGCTGTGGTGGATATCTACGTAGAGCTCTGCCACTATCTTTATATCATCAAATTTGCTCAAGCAATCAAGCGTAGCTCCAACAGCGCCTTCGGTGTTGTTTTCGATAGGCACGACACCGTATTTCGCCTCTTTTGAGCTAGCTTAGTAAAAACTGCCTCGATCGTAGCAAGTGGCAGATAGGCACTCATCGCGCCAAATCTACTCTGCGCTGCTTGATGCGTATAAGTACCCTCAGGTCCTAGATAGACGATCTTTTGAGGCATCTCTAAATTTCTACTAACAGCAAAAATTTCAAGATAAATGGCCTCGATCGCAGCCTTATTTAAGGCTTTTTCTTTGCTAAGGCTTGTTAAGCGGTTTATGATAGCTCGCTCACGCTCAGGGCGATATATAGGCGTCCCGCTCGTTTGCTTTAGCTTGCCGATCTGCTCGACAAGCTTCATCCTCTCATTTAATTTATTTAAAATGAGATCATCGATACTATCCATCTCTTTTCTAAGCTCATTTAGCTCTTGCATCAGCGCTCTCCAAAATTCTCTCTCCAAAGCCACGACATCCTCGAAACTCTCGCGTCTTCTTATCAGCCTATCTTTGCCATCAAGCACGCAAACTTCAGCGGCTCTGTTTCTTGTATTGTAGTTTGAGCTCATGCTAAAACCATAAGCTCCAGCTCCTTTAACCACGATGATATCGCCACTCTTACACTCTGGCAGCTCTATATCTTTTGCTAAAAAGTCGCCACTTTCACAAACTGGACCAACCACGTCACAAGTGCCTAAATTTTCATCCTTGCCATAAACAAAAATTTTGTGATGCGCGCCATAAAGGCTTGGTCTTATGAGATCATTCATCGCGCCATCAGTGATGACAAATCTCTTTTGCCGTTAAATTTCTCATATAAAACACTTGAGACAAAGTAGCCAGCATTGCCCACGATGAAGCGGCCTGGCTCGCAAACGATAGTCACATCTTGACCTTTTAGCGCGCCTAAAATTCCTTGTGCGTAGTCATATGAAATTTATCCTCTTTTTCGTCGTTATAGATGATGCCAAGTCCGCCACCAACATCAAAGAATTTGATATCGATCTCAAGTGCTCTTAGCTCTCTTAAAAGCTCGCTAACGATCTTTGCAGCGTCTATTATAGGGCTTAGTGAAGTTAGTTGCGAGCCGATATGAAAGTGTATGCCAGTTGGCTCAAGAAAATCTGAAGCTTTAGCGTGGATATACATCTTTTTAGCAGTCACCGCATCAACGCCAAATTTTGTTTTCATTTAGCCCTGTCGAGATATATGGGTGCGTTTTTGCATCAACGCCAGGATTTACCCTGATGCTGATCCTAGCTTTTAAATTTAGCCCCTTTGCAATGTTTTCAAGCCTTAAAAGCTCGGCAAAACTCTCGACATTTATCAGCAAAATTTCATTTTCCAAAGCCTCTTTTAGCTCTTCGTCGCTCTTGCCAACGCCGCTAAAGATGATCTGATATCTCTTAGCTCCTGCTAACAGCGCTCTTTTGACCTCGCCGATGCTCACGCAGTCAAATCCTGCTCCAAGATCAGCCAGAAATTTTAAAACGCTTAAATTTGAGTTTGCTTTTACAGCGTAGCAAACCAGAGATTTTCTAGCGTAAAATGCGTTTTTTAGCGCCTCGTAGCGCTCTTTAATGTAGTTAAAATCATAAACGTAAAGTGGGGTTTTGTATTTGCTTGCAAGCTCTTTAAAATCCATAAAATAGCCTTTTTTAAAATGGCTTGATTTTACAAAAAAGTTGCCAAAATTTGGCTTAACGATGCGATTTTATGAGATAAATGGCGTATGCAAAAAGCAAAATAACTGGGAGCACCATGCCGATCTCTGGCAAGATGACTGAGGTTTGAGCAAATTTGGTTAAGATAAAGAGAAGTCCCCAAACTACGAGAGTTATCACAACAAAGATAAAAGTTGAGAGTGCAAGGTTAAAAAATCTGCCAGTCACTGGCAAATGATAGTAAAAAATAAGCAATAAAAATGGCGCAAAAAATGGTGTGATAGCAAGATTATAAAATGCCGTTCTTGCGCTGTCTAGCCCTATGCCTTCGTTTTTAAATGTCTTTATAAAATTTATCGCATCAGGTATGTTAAATTTCGAGTTTTCAACGCTTGCAGCACTCTCGATGCTCTTTGGCTTAAAGCCTCTTAATGCATCTAAATTTTCGCTTTTTACCTTACTAAAGCCATTTTCGCCAAGCTCTAAGGTTTGAGGTAAAAAGGTCTGATTTACATCCTCTAAAACCCACTCATTGTCTTTAAATTTAGCGTGGTTGGCAAAGGTTGTTGAGAGCAAGTCAGTGCCATTAATGTCAAAAATTCTCACGTCATTTGCCCTTTGTTTGGCCGAACTTAGCTCTTTTATGTAGATAAATTTTCCTTCAAATTTCAAAAATGAGTCGTTTGTGCTTTTTGAAAAAGCGGTGTTTTTAGCGATACTTTTTTGATAGTCATGTGCATAAGCAAATGGCGTAAAATTTAGCCCAACGTAAAAAATCGTCACAAAAAAAGCGATAAGAAATGGCGGCAAAATGAGCTTATTTTTGCTAATGCCAAGAGCATAAAAGCTGATTAGCTCGTTTGAGCGAACCATATTTACATGTAAAATTATTAGCGCAAAGATGATTGAGAGTGGCAAAACGTAGCTAATGGCACTTAGCGCAGTAAGGCCAACGTAGAGCAGCTGAAGGTTCGCAGATGGCGGCAGATCTTTTAAATTTGTAAGCAGATCAATGCCAACATAAAATAGCTCAAGCGCTAAAAATACGATAAGAAAAGATTTTATATAGACCCAGCCAACGTATCTGGCATATAGTTTCATTTGATAAGACCTTTTTTTACCGTAAATTTTTGTGAAATTTCGTTGATGTCGCTCTTTAGCAGCTCACAAACCGCATTTTTTGTATAGACTAAAATTTCATCTAAAGCCTTTTTTTCTTCATCACTAAACTCGCCAAGGACGAAATTTTTAGCATCGCCCTCATGCCCTATGCCAACGCGCACTCTTTCGTAGTCATTACCTATTAGATTATCGATCGATTTTATGCCGTTATGTCCGCCGCTACTGCCGCCTTTTTTAAATTTAACCGCGCCAAAACTAAGATCAAGATCGTCGTGGATGACGATTATCCTATCTGGCTTATAAAAGTCTTTTACCGCCTTAACACTTTGACCTGAGAGGTTCATAAAAGTTGTTGGTTTTAGCAAGATAATGTCGTTAAATTTAAAAACTTCGCCTTGAAATTTAGCTGAGCTAACATCTTTGAAATTTGAGTCTTTTAGGAGGTCTATAAGCATAAAGCCTATGTTGTGTCTAGTGTTTTCGTATTTGGGACCAGGATTTCCCAGCCCCGCTATTAGTGTCACAAAAGCCCTTTTTATTTAGCTTTAATAACTCCAAGTACCGCAACACGGTCAGCGTCAATGATAGTAACGCCTTTAGGAGCTGTGATATCACGAACCAAAATCGTATCATCAATGTCAAGTTTGCTTACATCAACATCAAATGAATTTGGTAAATTTTCAGCCGTGCATTTTACGCAAAGACGTCTTTTTGACTGGATCAAAACGCCCTTATTTTTAAGACCAATAGGTGTTCCAACTGGCTTAACCGGGATCATATATTTTGATAAAACGCCAGGAAGTGCTACTTTTAGATCCACGTGTTTAAGATCGCTTGTAACAACATCTCTTTGGTAATCAACAATAACGACATTATAAACTTTTCCGCCTACTTTTACATCAAAAGCAAGGCTCTCTTTTTGCGCGCTTCTTTGATAAAGTCATTGACTTTAAAAGCAGCTGCAACGTTCTCTAATCCCTTGCCATAAATGTTGGCGATTAGATAACCATCTCTTCTCAAAGCCTTCGCAGACTTCTTACCGATACTCTCTCTAACGATTCCTTCTAACATTGTTTTCCTTTCATAAAAAATAGGTGCTGATTTTATCTAATGCTTTATAAATTTCACATAAAGCTTATTAAATTTCTTTAAGTGCGATCACTTCAGGTTGATCTTGTTTGCTTTGAGGTTTGCCAAAATTTACACCATTTTCAAAGCTAAAACCTGCCACATTTGAGCTTTTTATCTTAAGCTGTAAATCGCCCCTATTGCTAGCATTATCAAGTGCTACTTCGGCACTAATTATCTTATTTTCATAAAGCTCAAGCAGGTGCTGATCAAAGGTTTGCATGCCATAAGTATTTTTTGACTCAGCTATGGCAAGATCGATCTCGTCAAATTTCTCTTCAGATATGAGCTCTTTTATGCGGGTGTTTTTTCTCATGATCTCGACTGCTGGGCGTCTTGTGCCAAAAAGCGTCTTAACTAGCCTTTGTGAGATGACGCAAGCAAGCACTGAAGAGAACATAAGACTGACCTTATCTCGCTCGCCTTGTGGGAAGCTATTTACTATTCTATTTACGCTCTCTTTTGCATCAAGCGTGTGAAGTGTCGAAAGCACCAAGTGTCCAGTCTCTGCGGCTCTAATGGCAGTCTCAATAGTCTCAAGATCTCTCATCTCACCAACCAAAATGATATCAGGATCTTCCCTTAGCGAAGCCCTTAGCGCATCTGAGAAATTTAGCGCATCTGCCCCGATAGAGCGCTGGTTGATTATACTTTTATCGTCGTTAAATACATACTCAATCGGATCTTCGATAGTCACGATATGTGATCTTTTTGTCTGGTTGATGAAATTTATCATGCTTGCAAGCGTTGTCGTCTTACCACTTCCAGTTGGGCCAGTCACTAGGATGATGCCACGAGTGGTCTCTGTACAAATTTTTTCTATCACGCTTGGTAAATTTAGATCTTTTATGGTTGGGATTTTCGTTGGAGTGACACGAAAGACAGCAGAAATTCCATTTATCTGCAAAAACATATTTACACGAAAGCAGTACTCATCATTTAGTTTATAAGAAAAGTCTATATCTTTTTTATCCATAAACTCATCAAATTTAGCCCCCAAAAGCTCTTTTGCGATAGCTACTGCGTCACTAGGGCCTAAATTTTCTTCGCTAAGCGGCATGATCTCACCATTAAATCTGCCATAAACAAGGCTTGCAGACTTTAGATGAAGATCGCTGCCGCCTTTATCTACTAAAGAGCACAGATATGAGTCTAGGTCTTGTTTGGTCATTAAAGTGATTTCATAATGTCGTCAAATGCTGCAATAAACTGCTTTAAGCCGTCATTTAAAAGCTCTTTATAAGTAGCATTTATATCGATATCATTATTTTTTATGATGTGAAAAAAGCTTGAGATATTCTCTTTGCTAGGGGCATTTTTTGCCTCAGCTTTTTCTTTTATAAATTCTTTTATAGTATCTATCGGAGCTGTGTTTATAGAGTTTTTATACATTAGTTCTCTAACGTAATAATCCCCTCTTAAGCCACCACCTTTTACGCCAGTACTTGCAAAAAGTGTCCTTACGTTTTCTAAGCCAAAGTCCTCAATGATATGATAGATATTTGCAGCGTTCATTATGCCGATCTGCCCAGTTGGCAAGCTCTTTGCAGCCATTGTCTCATCAAGCTTTCTGTCAAATCTACTAACAAAAACGCTGATCACACCCTTTGGCATCGTCGTATCCACAAAGCGGCTTGCATAAGCTTTGCTACCCTCTTTAAAGGCCTCTAAGCAGTTTTTGGCCTGATCTGGCGAGAAAATGAGCGTCGCATTTACGCTGATGCCTCTTGCCATGAGCGCACTCATCGCTTCATAACCCTCTTTTGTGGCTGGAATTTTTATCATTACATTTGGCATTGAGATGAGGCTATGAAGCCTGATGCCCTCTTCTATCGTCGCAGCTGTTTCGCCACTTAAATTTGGATCAACCTCGATGCTAACAAAGCCATCGTCGCCATTTGCGTAGTTTTTTAGCATTTTACATGCGGCGATCTTGATATCTTGGGTCGCTAAAATTTCATAAAGATCTTTTGGATGACGCTTGTTGCTATTTTGTATGATCTGTTTGTAAGCAGGTGATGCAAAAGCTGTTTTAAAGATAGCTGGGTTGCTTGTAGCTCCGTTTATAACGTCTTTTTCTAATAAAGAGTTGAATTTGTTTTGTAAAAAATCTCTCTCTATAAAGTCACACCAAAGAGAAAATTTAGCTTCATTGTCATACATTTTTTCACCTTATATAATTTAAAATTTCACGCAGATCCTTGACATCCACGCAATGAGTCGCCTCTTTTTTTAAAATTTCTTTCGCACAAAAGGCAATTTTTAGATCACATTTTCTAAACATAGATACGTCATTGGCTCCGTCGCCAACGCACATAATCTCACTTTTATCTAAATTTAATAGCCCCTTTAAGCGATCTATCATCTCTCCTTTTGAGCTACCAAACATCATCTCCCCGCCAACTTCACCTGTTAAAATTCCATCTTTGTGGTGCAAGATATTTGCAAAATTTGCGTCAAATTTAAGTTTTTCTTGCATCTTATCAGTTGCGATGTGAAAACCGCCACTAAAGACCACGACTTTTATGCCTTTTTGCTTTAGAGTAGCTATAAGCTCGCTAGCTCCTGGCATGATGGGTAAATTTTACAAATTTCATCTGCTTTTGAAAGTGGCATTCCTTTTAAAATTTTACTCTTGCTGTAAGACTTTCAAAAAAATCAAGTTCGCCGTTCATTGAACGCTTCGTTATGCTAGCCACCTCATCGCTGGCGTTATTAGCGGCGGCGAGGATATCAATCGTCTCGCCGTCCATTATCGTAGAGTCAAAGTCAAAAACACAAAGTTTTATCAAGCTATGCCCTAAAATCACGCTTTAAAAGGCTTTCAACCTTTAAAATCGTAAGGATGTTTTGATCGCGTTTGCCGATACCATAGATCATGCCTTTGTCTTTTACCAAAGTCTCTGGCGGCGGATCGATCCTGTTGCGGTCTATTCTGATAGCCTCCGTCAAACGGTCTATCACGAAGCCTGCGATATTATCCTCATCTTTCATGACGATATATCTTGTATTTGAGCTTTGCTTTGTAACATTTAGTGAAAAACGTTTTCGCAAATCAATAAGCGGGATAACGTTTCCACGTAGGTTAAAGACACCAAGAACATAGTCAGGCACGCTAGGAACACGGGTGTATTCGATAGGTTTGATTATCTCTTGGATATTTAAAATAGGTATCGCATACTCTTCTTCGCCAACAACGAAGCCTACAAGTTGGACTATATCTTCGTTGTTTTTTATCTCAGGCTCGTCAATTTGCTGTTTTTGTTTGCTTAAAACTTGGTTTAGTTTATCATTCATCGCCTAACCCCTAACCTAATTTAATATTTTTTCTAACAACGTTTTCAAGGTATTCTGACGAATATGGTTTTGTGATATATTCAGTCATACCAACCTCTACTCCGCGCAATCTATCAGTTTTAGACGTTCTTGATGTTACTGCTATTAGCGGTAAAGTGCGATACTTAGAGTATTTGCGAATTTCACCAGCTAGAGTATATCCGTCCATCCTTGGCATCTCAATATCAATGAGCACCGCATCAAATGCATGCTCGCCTGATTTAATTATATTGAGTGCTTCTACTCCGTTAGTTGCTTCTATGATTGTGATGCCGATTGGCTCAAGCGATTTTTGCATGATGGTTCTATCCATCTTAGAGTCATCAACGATTAGGACCTTATAATCGCTTGGTTTCTCTTTTGCTTTAGTGCTATCTTCCATTTCGGCTCTAATATTTACCTTAATATCCTTTGCCATCTCCATCATAGCACCAACGTCTATGATAAGAGTTACGCGGCCATCGCCTCTAATAGTAGCTCCAGCGATGCCTGGGATATTTTGTAGATAATCACCCATTGACTTGATAACGATCTCTTCTTGACCAACTAAAGTATCTACAATGATACCCAGTTTTGCCTCAGCAACGCCGATGATAACGACATAAGTTTGATCTCCGCCGTCAAAGACTTTATTGACGCCAAAGACATCTGAAAGTCTAACAAGAGATAAGACCTCATCTCTTAGTCTTAAAACGTTTTTACCATCGATCGTGTAGATATCATCGATAGGTACGCGAACAGTCTCAAGAACGCTCGCAAGTGGTATCGCATAAAATTCCTCTTGTGTTCCAACAAGAAGTGACTGAATGATCGCAAGTGTGAGTGGAATTTTAAGCTTCATAACTGTGCCTTTTCCAACTTCACTCTCGATATCGATGATACCATTTAGTTTTTCGATATTTGTCTTAACAACGTCCATACCAACGCCACGACCAGATACGTTTGTAACCTTCGCTGCTGTTGAAAATCCTGGCTTAAATATAAGACCAAATGCCTCTTTCTCACTCATCGCATCAGCTTCACGCTCAGTGATGATGCCTTTTTCTATCGACTTAGCTTTAAGCATATCAGCATCTAAGCCCTTACCATCATCAACTATCTCAACAACGATATGGTTGCCCTCGTTGTAAGCTTTTAGCTGAACAAGACCTTTTTCAGGTTTGCCCATTGCCTTTCTTGTCTCAGGATCTTCGATACCATGATCGCATGAGTTTCTAATGATGTGAACTAGAGGATCGCCGATCTCTTCAACGATTGATTTATCAAGCTCAGTCTCTTCACCTGAAATTTCAAGGTCGATCTGCTTACCAAGCTCACGGCTTAAATCACGTATCATACGTGGGAATTTATTAAAGACTTTTGCTATTGGAAGCATTCTTGTCTTCATAACTGCAAGCTGAATATCAGTCGTAACTAGACTTAGGCTTGATACTACTTGATTTAGCTCTTCAAGGAATTTCTCGCCCTCATATCTCTCTTCTACGTCATCAGTAAATTTTTAACAAGCGGTTTTTACCAAGGACAAGCTCGCCGATTAAATTCATCAAGTGATCAAGTCTTTTTACTTCAACACGTATTGTTTGCTCTTGTGCTACTGCACTGCTGCTACTAGCTGCTGGCACTTTTTTATCAGCATCTCTTTCTCTACTAGGAGCTGGCTTGGCAGCGGGTGCTGGTGCAGCGCTTGCGGCTGGGGCTATCTCTTCAGGAGATTTTGGAGCTATGCCTTTTGAAGCACGTCTTGCTTGATCTTCTGCTTTTCTAACTTTTAAAAGTCTCTCTATCTCAGCTTCAACCTCAGAGTCACTTAGCTTTAAAAGCTCAGCATCACTTACTTCAGGAGCTGCTTCTTCAGCTGGTGCGGCTGGCTCTGGCTCTTTTACTGGCTCAGGAGCTGGTACTGCTGCTGGAGCTTCTGCGGCTGCACTTGGGGCTTCACCTTCTGAAATTTGAGTAAGGCTAGCACATATATTTTTAATATCAATGCCAGCGGCTGCGTCACTACCGTTATCTCTAATGCTCTCAAGTAGTCCTTTCATCATATCAACTGACTCAAGAACAACGTCCATTATGTCTGGAGTAATCTTTAGCTCGCCTTTTCTAGCTTTGTTTAAAACATCCTCCATGTGGTGAGTAAGCTCTGTTAAAACGTCAAAATTTAAAAAGCTTGAGCTACCTTTTACTGTGTGAGCAACACGGAAAATTCTATTTAAAAGCTCCAAATCTTCAGGATTTGCCTCTAGTTCAACAAGGTCATGGTCTATCTGCTCAATAAGTTCGAAAGCCTCTATTAAAAAGTCTTCCATTATTTCTTTCATATCATCCATACTTCACCTCACTTCGCAGATTTAGAATGTGCTTCAATCACTTTTAGCACCTCTTGATAAAATACACCAGCATCAAATTTTGTAAGATACGCAGCACCACCGGCTTCTTTACTCTTAACCTCACTAAATTTGTTGCTTAATGAAGAGTTAAACACAACTGGAACATCTTTAAATCTATCATCATTTTTAATAGTTGAAGCAAAGCGGTATCCATCCATTTGTGGCATTTCGATATCACTTAAGATAACTCTAAGCTCTTTTGTTAAGTTATCTCCATATCTTTGATAAAACTCCTCCATCCTCTCTAAACCCTCAACGCCATTTTTAGCTTCAACTACGCTAAGGCCCATCTTCTCAAGTGCGTCTTTTACTAGCTTTCTAGCAGTCGAGCTATCATCTAGAACCAAAGCAGCACCTTTGATCTTTTGATCGTCTGTTACGTCAAATTTGATCTTTGGTGAGTAAATTCCTAGCTCTTCAACGATACTTTCAAGATCAAGGATAAGAAGTACTTCGTCGTTTTCTATTCTTGTCACACCTGTGATCTTGCCCTTATCTAGAGTGCCGGCTCCAGCAGCAAAATTTGCAGGCTCTATGTCTTTCCAGTTTATACGTCTGATCCTCTTAGCCTCATGGACGATAAAACCAATCAATATACCGCTAAATTCAGCGATAATAACACGTGGTTTTATGACTACACCCTCAGTTGGCTCGACAATATTCATCCATCTTGCCAAATTTATAACAGGGATAACCACACCTCTTAAATCAAAAATTCCCTCGATATACTCAGGAACGCCAGGAAGCTCGGTAAGATTTGGCATCTTAATGATCTCCCGCACCTTTGCGACATTGACTCCGTATATTCCTTCATATACTTTGTTTTCGGCCTTTTTAAAGATACGAAAATCAACAAGTTCCATCTCGTTTGAGCCCGTTTTTAGTACGTTGTCTCCAAACATCAATGTCCTTTCAAACTCATTTTGAGCAAATTCAACTTTTGCTGGGCGTATTCTACAACAAAATAACTTTGCTCGCATGCAAAACAAGGTAAATTTATATAAAATCTATCGTAAATATCAAATAGCTCACCTTGATGATAGTGTCCCTCTATCACTATACTTGCGTCAAAGCCCTGCAAATGCTTGCTCATTAGCTCCTTGAAGTTTGAAATTTTATAGTGCAGATTTTTATTAGTAAGTTTGGCTAGTATCGCTTTTGAAATTTTAAAATCCAAAATTTTATCAAGCGCGTTCATAAATTTCAAAAACCATCTAAGCCTTAAAAACCTAAGCGCATACTTATCTATAAAAGGCAAAAATATATCGCCATGCGCGATCTGGACGTGCTCGCCACTTATAGTTCTAAATTTCACTGGCTGAGCGCAAATGTCATAGACCTTTACCCCCTCAAAGCTTAGCCTCTCGCCTTTGTCCCAAAAATCTCTAGTTTTATTAAATAAAATTTGAAAGTCTAAAATCGTGGTTGCCCTCGAAGTAAAAATTTCCACCTTTTGTGAAATTTTATTTATAAGCCTTAAGTGCTCAGCGTAAAATTCTCTTGTATATTCGCCCTCGCCCGTTAAAAAATCAAATATATCGCCAAGCAAGAAAATCTGCGGTGGCTCCTTGATCTCTCCGCTATCGACGGCGCGCAGAAATTTCAAAAAGCCATCTCTATTTACATTTTCATGCGCATCAGCCAAAAAGATCGCGCCTTCTTTTATAACGGGGGCATATAGGTATTCGCTCAAATTTTGCCTTAATTAAAAATTAGCAGAGCCAAAAAGCAGTTTTTAGCTCTTTGCCTCATCTTTTTAGTCAAATTTTATAGGTTTGTAGCAGATCTTAACGATCTCAACGTCGCTTCTGCCTTTTGGTAAATTTAGCGCTACCTCATCGCCCTCAGCCTTGCCTAAAAGCTGCTTTGCAAGAGGTGAGTTTATTGAGATATAGCCCTTGTCTAGGTCGCTTTCGCTAACGCCAACTATCGTGTAAGTATGCTCTACCTCGGTCTCTTCATCCATTATCGTCACACTAGAGCCAAATCTCACTCTGTCATGCTCGTAGCTACTTGGATCGATCACTTCTGCGTTTGCCAAAAGTGCGCTAAGCTCAACGATCCTAGCGTCTATAAAGGCTTGCTTCTCCTTTGCAGCGTGATACTCGGCGTTTTCTTTTAGATCGCCGTGGCTTCTTGCGATGTCGATCTCTGTTACGATTTGTGGGCGCTGCACTAGCCTTAGATCCTTTAGCTCAGCTTCTATCTTCTCGTATCCGTGCATTGTCATTGGTTCACTCATTTTTTACTCCATATTTTTTAAAATTTTTACTACATTTTTACTGCTGCCATGCCCTAGATAAGCCCTTAGCTCATCGCAGCCTTTTAAAATTTTTGCCTATCGCAGCTCTCATAAGCTCTTAGCAAATTTTCAGCCGTTGCAAACTCTTGGATAAACTCCTCATGAAGCGGCTCTTTGCCCATGAAGTCAAACATTATATTTGCAAGTCCCGCGTGCTTGATCTTTACAAATTTTCTAGCGATGAAAACATCTATCGCTTTTGCCTTGTATGCTAGCACAAATGGCGTGCCAATGAGCGCTGCTTCAAGCGTAGCAGTGCCAGAGCAAACAAAGGCAAAATCGCTCTCATACAAGGCTTCAGGCGTGTTTGAGACGATCTCAAAGTCGCTCACATCGCCATAAATTTCGCCCACTTTATCAAGCAAAAATGGTGGCACTACAAGCAGTCTTTTTGCTTCTATCTTTTTAGCAAGCTCTCTATAAACTGGCATCAGCCTCGAAATCTCCGACCTTCTTGATCCCGGCAAAAACGCCACTTTGCCGCTGCTGCTTAGGCTACTTTTTTTAAGCTTTATCTCATCCATCAAAGGATGACCCACGTAGGTCGAGCGACTATGAAAATTTAGAGTCAAATGGCAGGATCGAAGCTAGGTTGTCACAATACTTCTCCACAACGCTCACTCTTTTTGGCTTCCACGCCCAAACTTGAGGCAAGATGTAGTATGTCACGGCTGCTTTTGCGCCGGCCTCTTTATCGCCTTTGCAAGCGGCAGGTTAAAGGCTGGACTGTCGATTAGCAGCACCGCATCAGCCTCTTTTGCCATCTGACTCATCACTTTCATCGCCTTTTTGGCTTTAAAGATGAGTGGCAAAACCTCGACAAAGCCCATCGCAGAAAACTCGCTGCTTTTCATATATGGCGTGCCAAGCTCTTCGCTAAAATTCCCATTAGCTCAAATTCGCCCTCGAAATTTTTTAAAATTTCTTTTAAATGCAAATTTGCCGATGGCTCAAGAGCGGAGACTAAAATTTTCATTTACACACTTTCATCAGGTCTTTTTTGGGGGCATTATACGCAAAAATTCTTTAAAATTTTAAGAAAGCTGTGATAAAATCCAACCCTTTAAAGGATAAAATTTGAAAGAAATTTTGATAACAAATGACGATGGATTTGAGGCGACTGGCCTGCTTGCCTTAAAAGAAGCTTTAAGCGAGCTAGATGGCGTAAATGTCACGATCGTAGCTCCAAGCTCTGAAAAATCAGCCTGCGCTCACTCTTTGACGCTCACAAGACCGCTTAGGTTTATAAAACTTGATGATGGCTTTTTTAAACTTGACGACGCAACGCCCAGCGACTGCGTCTATCTCGCACTTCACGCACTTTATAACAAAAAACCAGACCTAGTAATAAGCGGCATAAATCACGGGGCAAATTTGGGCGAAGATATCACCTACTCTGGCACGTGTGGAGCGGCGATGGAGGGCGTTTTACAGGGCATTAGAAGCATCGCTTTTTCGCAGTTTTATGAAAACAACTCACTAAACGAACTTGGCTTTGAGCTAGCAAAAGAGATCGTTAAATTTATCGTACCGAAGGTGCTAAATGATGAAATTTCGCTAAATCAAAGAGAATTTCTAAATGTAAATATCCCAGCCACAACTAGCAAAAATTTCAAAGGTTATGCCATAGTGCCAGCTGGCAGACGCACCTACGCCACGCATGCCACGCTTAATCGCAACCCAAGAGGCATCGAGTACTACTGGCTTGGAAACGCCGCACTTGAATACGAAAAAGGCGAGCCAAGCGACATCAGCAAGGTAAATGAGGGCTTTGCCACGATAACACCCATAAAACTAAATATGACTTCATACGAGAGCTTGGAGAGCTTAAAAGGAAAATTTGATGCAAAATGATAGATTTACAAGGATAAGATGGCTCTTTGGCGATGATGGTTTTAGCAAGCTTCAAAGCGCAAAAGTGCTAGTTTGCGGAGCCGGAGGTGTGGGCGGAATGTGCGTAGATGCGCTTGCTAGAAGCGGAGTCGGAAGCATCACGCTGATCGACAAAGACATCTTTGACGTGACAAATCAAAACCGCCAAATTTACAGCGAAAACGTAGGCGGCGTAAAGGTGGAGGAGTTTGCCAAAATTTATCCTTGCATCACGCCTATGCAGATGCTGATCACGCCTGAGTTTGTCGCTGGATTTGACTTTAGGTAAATTTGACGTGGTGATCGACGCGATCGATGATATCGCCGCCAAGATCGCCCTTGCAAATGCGGTAGATCCTAGCAAATTTATAGCCTCGATGGGTGGGGCAAAAAGGGTTGATCCGACTAAGATAAAGGTGTCCTGCGTTTGGAGAACATCGGTCGATCCACTGGCTAGAAAATATAGATATGAGCTCAAAAAATCAGGCTTTAGCGGTAAATTTCGACGTTGTCTTTTCAACAGAAGAGCCACTTTGCAAGCCACTTGGAAGCTTCATGGGCGTGACCGCTTGCTTTGGACTAAATTTAGCCTCATTAGCTGTTAAAAAGATAGTTGGGTAGCGAGTCTAAATTTATATACAAATTTTAAAATCAGAGCTGGTATTTTTTGGATATAAACTTAATAGCCAGCTCTACAATACACAAATTTAACAATCCAAGATGAGCGTCTAGTAAATTTTAAAATTTTCATAAACAAGTAATTTTAGTAGCAATTCTTGCGAGTGAATGGAATTTTAAAATTTACAAAAAAACATAATTAAATTTGATTTATCCAAGAAGGAGACAGGGGGCTTAAATTTTGCTTTTCAGGCTTGCAACTGTAAGATAAACACGAAACCCGTCCCTTTGTCCCACTTCTTTTTTAATCCCTCATCTGCTTGCAGTTATGAGATGAAATCCTAGTAAAAACCTGCGCGCGTTAGAAGTATATACTTTAATGCTGGTGCATCGTAAATCACAACAAATTTCTATTTTAAAATATAGCTTTAAATTTATAAGTCCTGAAATTTAGTAAGTAGTTTAAATAAATAAAAATTTAAAATAGACGCAAAGTTTATATATTTATCTGATCGTATTTGCTGTTTTTACAACCAAATGCGATTTATCATTTAAATTTTATCTCATCTTTTTTATATTTTCTAAGTAGCTCGTTTATCTGGTTTTGAAATTTACCCCACCTTGCTTCGCTGCCGTGCTTTGTGAAGAGCTTTTTGGCATGAGAGATCAAAATTTCACTTTTATCTTTTATCAAAAGATATTCGTAGAGCTGATTTATCGCCGCAAGGCCGTTTTGTTCGAGCATTAGCTCTATTAAATTTTCCTCCGAGCTATTTTGCTCAAAAAATTTAAGAACAAAGCCAAGGTCGTTTGCTACATTTTCAGTAAATTTTAGCCACATTACTATCTGGCTCTAGCTCGTAGTGTGAAGCAGATGTGCGAGTGATTTCATGTACTCTAGCTCTAAAATGACACTCATACTCTTTTGGCTTGCTAAACGCTTCTTTGCCAAGAGTAGCCTCTATAAAAGGGGCGTAAATGCCGCAATTTATATAAAATCTTGTGCGCTCTGAGCTATTGCTGCTGCTTTTTTGAAAATTTACAACATATATAAAATTTGTGGTATTTTTGTAGAAATTTAAAGCGCTCTTACTAAAGCCATTATCCTTAAATAGTGGCTTTAGCAGAGCGATAAGCTCGTCAAATTTCTCTTTCATAAATTTAACGTGCCAAATGTATGATTATTTATTTGCGCGCTCGATGTACTCGCCACGAACGGTATCAACGCGGATGACCTCGCCTTCTAATACGTGAAATGGTATCTGAACTACCGCGCCACTCTCAAGAGTAGCTGGCTTTTTACCGCCTTGTGTGTCGCCCTTGAAATTTGGTGGAGTTTCAACTATCTTTAGCTCGACTACTTGTGGCACTTCAACGCCGATAGCATTGCCGTTGTGAAATAAAATTTCAACCATCATGCCATCGATCATCCATTTTTTAACATCGCCCACGTCCTCGTCGCTGATCGCAACTTGCTCGTAAGTAGTCGTGTCCATAAACTGGCAAAACTCACCATCATCATAGAGGTACTGCATCTCTTTTTCTTCAAGATGCGGTTGCTCGCACTTGTCACCTGCGTGAAAAGTCTTTTCAAGAACCTTTCCGTCGACAAAAGATTTGATCTTTGCACGAACAAAAGCTGCACCCTTGCCCGGTTTAACGTGTTGATATTCTACGATTTTATAAGGAACGCCGTCGATCTCGATCTTTAGTCCCTTTTTTAGATCGCCCATTGAATATGAAGCCATTTTTTATCCTTTCGTAATTTGTTATATAACTGCGTATTGAGCCCAAACACAAGCTTCAAGTGCGTTTAATCTCTCTAGCGTTTCTGTTTTTATATGTTCATCGACCAAGATGACCGCAAGCGCCATGCCGTGCTCATCTCTACCAAGACGGAAGTCTGCGATGTTTATCTTCTCATCAGCTAAAATTTTACTGATCTGAGCGATAACGCCTGGTACGTCGTGGTTTTTAAAGATGATCATCTTGCCTTTTGGCTTGAAGTCAGTCTTAAAGCCATTTACGGTTACTATGCGTTGTTGATTTTCACCAAAGACCGTGCCACCAACGCTTACGATGCCATTTTCAGTAGTAAGACGAACTGTGATCTTGTTTTTAAAGATACTGTCTCCACCTGTGCTAGTTTCGGTAGTTATGCCTTTTTCGTCGCATAAAAATTTAGCGTTTACGTAGTTTATCGCATCGCCAAGGCTCTCTTTTAAAGCGCCCACGATCGCAAAAGTTAGCATTGAATTTGCATATTCACCAATCTGCCCGTGAGTCTCTATGCGGATAGCTTTGATGGCACTTTTATTTATCTGAGCTGCAAGAAATGCCATCTTGCTTGTAAGATCGATATAAGGCTCAACAAACGGCGGTAGATCTTCTGTTTTTATAGGTAAATTTAAAGCGTTTGGATAGCTTATGCCGCGTGCTGCCAAGATAGCCTGCTCGACTGCCTCTACTGCGATGTTACGCTGTGACTCAAGGGTGTTTGCCCCAAGATGCGGTGTGACGCTTACATTATTTAGATCAAGAAGCGGATGGCTTGTCGCTGGCTCTTTTGTAAAAACGTCAATACCAGCAAATGCTATCTTGCCACTTTTTAGCCCTTCATAAAGCGCCTCTTCGTTATAAAGACCACCTCTAGCGCAGTTTATAAGCCTTACGCCATCTTTCATCTTTGCTATCTCTTTAGCACCGATCATATCGGTTGTCTCTTTGGTCTTTGGAGTGTGGATCGTGATGAAGTCGCATGCCAAGATGTCATCAAAATTTTTAGTATAAGTGCCGCCCATATCGATGACCTTAGATGGATCGATGTATGGATCGTATGCGATGATATCCATGCCAAAAGCTTTTGCGCGAGCTGCTACTCTTGAGCCGATATTACCAAAACCTATCACGCCCAGCTTTTTCTTAAAAAGCTCAACTCCATACCACTTCTCGCGTTTCCAAATTCTTTCTAGCTTTAGATCGTTGTGAGCGTATTCAAGTGATCTTGCAGCTGCTAGCATGTGCGCCATAGTTAGCTCAACTGCTGCGATAGTATTTGCAGTTGGGACGTTCATAGCGATGATGCCTCTTCTTGAACAGCCATCTATATCAACATTATCCACGCCAACACCGGCTCTAACGATAGCTTTTAGCTTCTTACCAGCTTCTAAAAATGCCTCATTTACCTCAGTCGAGCTTCTAGTGATCGCTACATCAGCCTCGCCTAAAATTTTTAAAAGCTCGTCTTTTGGGGTATTAACTGCGCCTATTACATTTATATCTTGTTCTTTTTTTAAAAGTTCAAAACCTACTGGGTGTATCGCATCGCAAACAATGATAGTTTTCATAATTTTACCTCTCTCACACTTGAGTGGATGTCGTAAACTCTTAGCTGCAAAATGATATTTTGCAAAAGCCTTGAGTCTTGGGTATTTAAAAAGATCTGGCTCTTAGCGCCATCTCTTACTACAGTAAAATCAACCTCGCTATTTCGCAAAGTCTGCATCAAGCAGAACATAGAGTAGATGTCATTTTTATCTATCATAAGTTCGTATGCTGTGATCTTTGGCTTTTCTATCTTAGGTCGGTTGTATTCTATAAAAATTTCATTTACGGGCAATACGTAATCTTTTTTCTTAATAGTTGCCAGCTCGTTGATCCAGTTTTCACTGCCAGCTGTATTTTTGGTTATATTTTGCTCACTTGTAATATTTTTTTCAGTAGTTTGGCTGAAATTTACGCTTGCAAATTTAACAAGATAAATTCCAACCAAACCTAACATCACAAAGAGCAGAACAACTACTAATAAAAGTGTGCGTCTGCCCATTTACACTAGCGTAATTGTTCTTTTATAATGTCGCCAAGTGTTACTTTGTCGTCGTTGTCGTTGATCTCATTTAACACTTCACGCTCTTTTTGTTTTGCTAAACGGCGTATACTTAGGCGAATTTTATTTTTCTTCTCATCGATAAATGCGATAGCAGCTTCGATCTCATCGCCGATCTTTAACGTGCTAGCATCTACGCTGCCTAGATCTTCTTTGCGGATTAACGCATCGACATTATCGCCAAGCTCAACAAATACGCCAAAGTCTTTAATGTCACGGATCGTTCCTTTTACGATGTCGCCTACACTAAATTTTATTAGCAAATGCCTGAACTGGGCTTTGTTTTAGATCTTTTAGGCTTAGAGAAATTTTTTGCTCAGCGCTGTCTATTTTGATGATCTTTACCTCAAGCTCGTCGCCAGCTTTGAACATATCTTTGCACTTGTCATTTCTATCCCAAGAAGCATCTTCGTTGTGTAGCAAGCCCTCAACGCAACCCACTCTAACAAATGCACCAAAATTTGTGATAGTTGTAACAACGCCTTTTACTACGTCACCCTCTTTGAATTTAGCTTTAAATTCATCAAATGGCTTTGGAAGCAAATTTTTAAGGCTCACTCTTAAACGGTGTCCTTTTGCGTCTATTTCGATAACCTCAACATCGATCTCTTGGCCTTCGCTGATGTGATCTTTTGGATTTTTGATATTTTTGTCCCATGAAATTTCAGATATGTGTAAAAATCCTTCAATATCATTTCCAAGATCGACAAATGCGCCATAAGGCTCGATATTGCTAACTGTTACTTTGATAGTGTCGCCAACTTCTAGACCATCATTTATGATCTCTTCCCAAGGATCTGGAGTAGCAGCCTTGATAGATAGAGATAGGTGGCGTTTTTCGTTGTCATAGCTGATAACTTTAACTAAAACTTTATCGCCTTCTTTGTATAAAGAGCTAGGATTTACTGGGCCTTTGTAGCTTATCTCGCTGTAATGCACAAGTCCGTCTACACCGCCAACATCAACAAACATACCATAAGTTGTGATCTTCTTAACTGTGCCCTCTATAACACTATCGTTTTCTACTATGTTTGATAGAGCTTCTTTACGTTTTTTGCGGTCGTCATCTAAAATTTTCTTTCTTGAGACAACAATGCTATTCTCTTCTTTATCAACTTTTATAACTCTTACTTTGTATGATTTTCCAACTACACCCTCAGCGTTTTTAAATCCGCTGTGCGTTCTTGGTAAGAAAATTCTACGCCATTTGCATCTTGAGTGATAAAACCACCTTTATTTTTTCCAACTACTTTTACGTCGATTTCGCCAGAATTTTCAGGATCGTAAGCTTCTATGAAAGCTTTAACTTTCTCTTTTCTAAGTGCTTTTTTGTGCGACACTACAGGTCTTCCATTTCTTGATCCAGTTATTACAACTTTGATCGTATCGCCAACTTTGTGCGTCAGGTTGCCGTTTGCGTCAGTTATCTCAGAAACATTTAAAATGCCTTCTGACTTCTTGCCAACGTTGATTAAAACCTCATCGCCATTGATACTGACGATCTTTGCGTCACTATCTTCTTCAGTCTTTTTAAAAGACTCCTCTAACATCGCAGCAAAATCGATATCTTCGATATCTTCGTCTTTTGCTTTTCCTAATTGAACACTTTTGTTCACAGCCATCTTGATCCTTTAAATTTTATTATGCCAGTAGAGGCAAATTGGCTTATTATAGTTAATTGTGGCTTTAGCTAGGATAAATTTTATACTTTTTTGATTCTGTCAACGACTTTTTGTATGATCCAGTCAGGTGTGCTAGCGCCCGCACTTATACCACACAAATTTTTGCCATCAAACCATGATCTTTCAAGCTCTTCTTCGCTTTCAATGAGGTAGCTATCTTCGCAGAAATTTTTAGATATTAGGTAGAGTTGTTTTGTGTTCGAGCTGTTTTTCCGCCGATGATTATCATCACGTCAGCTCTTTTTGCTAAATTTTAGCAGCCTCTTGGTTTTCAAATGTCGCGTTGCAGATCGTGTTAAAAACGCGCAGCTCTTTTACATGAAGCATGAGATAGTTTGCGATCTGCATAAATTTCTCAACTTTTCTAGTAGTTTGGCTAACGAGCGCGACCTTTTGCTTAAATTTAACGCCCTCTAGCTCGCTCTCTTCAAGCACGACATAGACATTACCCTTGGCATACGACTTCACCCCTTTTACCTCTGGGTGATGCATGTCGCCAAAGATCACCACATCATAGCCCTCTTCGCTCATTTTTTGCAAATTTGTTGTGGCTTTGTCACAAATGGGCAAGTTGCGTCGATCACTTTTATATCAGTCTTTTTTAGCTCTGCAAGGTCGTTTTTAGTGATGCCATGAGTGCGGATGATCGCCTTTTTCTCATCTTTTAGCTCATCTATGCCCTCAAGCGTCTTTACATTGTAGTTTTTCTCAAGCCTGTTTATCTCTTCGTTATTATGGATGAGCGGACCGATAGTTGCGGCATCTCCGGCGTTTTCAGCTATCTTTATCGCTCTTTTTACGCCAAAGCAAAATCCATAACTACTAGCAAGCTCGATCTTCAACTCTAGCTCCCATTTTCTTTAAAATTTCAGCAAAATTTGGAAACGAAGTGGCGATAAATTCGCTCTTTTCTATCTGCATGCCACATTTTAGTCCAAGTATGGCAAAGCTCATGGCGATCCTATGATCTCCGTGGCTATCTATCGTGGCAAATTTCGCCTCAGAGCCATTTATGATAAAGCCATCTTCAAGCTCGCTAGCATCGACACCGCACTGCTTTAGCGCATTTATCGTGACAGCTATCCTGTCGCTCTCTTTTACGCGAAGCTCTTTTGCATTTGTTAGCTTGCTTTGACCCTTAGCGCAGGCAAATGCGATGGCTAAAGCTGGGGCTTCGTCGATGAGCCACGAGATATTTTCGCTAGCCTCTACACCTTTTAAATTTGGCGAGTATCTAACTTCAATATCGCCGATATCTTCGTATTTGCTTGAGGTTTTATGAAATTTTATCTCAGCGCCCATTTTTTCTAAAACCCTGTAAGCTTCGATGCGAGTTTTATTTAGCAAGATATTTTTTAAAATAATATGCGAATTTGGGATGATTAGAGCCGCGACCGCAAAGAAAAATGCCGAGCTTGGGTCATTTGGCACATCTATGTCAAGTGGCGCAAGTGGGCCTTTCATCGGCTCTAGCGTGATCTCTAAGCCGTCACGCTTTATATCAGCTCCCATGCCTGCAAGCATGCGCTCAGTGTGGTCTCTGCTTAGCTCTGACTCGCTAAATTTGCAGCCATTTGAGTAAAGAGCTGCTAGCAAAAGCGCACTTTTTACCTGAGCTGAAGCGATCTTGCTATCAAAACTAAACCTTTTAAATTTAGTCCCTCTTATGCAAATAGGGGCGTTGTTTGCGTTGTTTGCACCATCTATCTTTGCACCCATATCATTTAGAGGCTTTGCTATCCTTGCCATCGGACGAGAATTTAAGTATTTATCGCCACTTAGCACAAAAAAGCCCTCCTGCGCAGCAAGTAATCCCATAAAAAGCCTCATCGCCGTGCCTGAGTTGCCACACTCCAAAATTTCATTTGGCTCTTTTATCCTTTGTGGCGGAGTGATCGTTATCTCAGCGCCGTTATCTTCGATCTTTGCGCCTAAGAGCTCGACTATTTTTAAGGTATTTAGCGTATCACCTGCTCTTAGGTAGTTTCTAACGCGAGATGGTTTGTCGCTTAAAAGCGAAAACATCACGCATCTATGCGAGATAGACTTATCAGCTGCGATGTCATCAATAGTTAAATTTAGACTTTTTTCTAATGGATAAATTCTCATCTTATTCCGATATTTAGTTTCTCTTTTAGCTCGCTTAAAATTTTATCCATAAGCGCGTTTATATCGTCATCTTCGAGCGTTTTTTCCATATCTTGGAATGTAAATTTAAGGCTAAGGCTAATCGCGCCGTTTAGTTTTGCATCTTTATAGATATCAACTGGCAAGAACTCTTTTAACTCTTTTAAATTTAACCCTCTTATGCACTCGATAAATTCGTCCAGCCTCGAAATTTTCAGGCACGATTAGGCTAAGATCCCTTGTAGTGCTTTGGAATTTTGAGTAAGGCACTGCTAAGATCGGCTCAAATTTAAGCTTTGCAAAATCAATCTCACAAACATAAGTTTTAGGCAGATCCCTTTTTGCCTCTACTCTTGCATCAACTCTGCCGATATAGCCGATCTTTTCGCCATTTTGGTAGAGGTGTGCCTGCTCATATGGGCTAAAATATGAGATCTCACGGCAAGGTTTTAGCTCAAATTTACCTATGACATTTTGCACCATCGCTGCAAATGCGTAGAAATTTGCCTCCTCACCCTTTGCGCCATTTATAAGCGTTGGCTCTTTTAAGAGGCCTGATACGACAAAGCCTAAATTTAAGCCTTGGTTTGCATTTTCGTCAAAAACTTCGCCAAGTTCAAAAAGCCTAACTGAGCGTTTTGAGTTTTTGATATTTTTCTCGCTTGAGCTTAGAAGGTGATTAACAAGTGTCGGTCTAAGCGTGTTTAGCTCGTTGTTTATAGGATTTAGTATCTTGATCTTGCAAGGTTTGAAATTTAGCTCACTAAGCTCATCAAGGCTGTCAAATACGTAGTGCACGCTTTCAAAAAAGCCATTATCAGCTGCACGGCGTCTTAAATTTAAAGCATTTTTATAGTCAAAATATGTCTTATTTAGCCTATTTTTCTCAGAGAAATTTAACGGCGTTGAGGCGATATTGTCGATGCCTATTATCCTCACGATCTCCTCGCAGATATCATGAGAATTTACGATGTCATGGCGAAATAACGGCACTTTTACATTAAAGCTCTCTTGCTCGACATTTACCGCGATCTCAAAGCCAAGTTTCTTTAAAATTTTAACGACATCGTTTCTAGCAACCTCTTGTCCGATCATATTTTTAAGCTCGCCAAGCGAGATGCTAAGCGTGATAGGCTCGGTGTTTAGAAGTGATTGCTGTGAGCCAGCAAAAAGACTTAGACTATCTTTAAAGCCAGCTAGCTTTTTGAAAAGATAGTCCGCCCCATAAGCTAAATTTGGCTCGCTACCACGGCTTGATCGATAAACTTGATCGCCTTTTGGTAAATTTTTATTTTCAAAAATGGCCTTTGAAACAATATCTGGTTTTACGTAGCTAGCCTCTACCAAGATCACCTTTGAGCCCTCATCAACCCTAGCCTCATCGCTTTGGTAAATTCCAGCAACGCCTAAATTTTTATCCTCGTAAAAGACCACGCACTCACCATTTTCGCCGTTTTTGATGTCAAAAACTGCTTTTTCGCCCTCGCCCACAAGCTTAGCGTGATCATAAGCTCTAAACAAGACGCCCGTGCAAAATGTCGCGTATTCAAGCAATCTTTCTACTAAATTTGTCTTTTGGCAATCAATTAGAGCTAGCCTCAAGCGAGTTAATAAATTTTCACTTAATGCATTTTTTAGCTCAAATGCTTTATACAAAAACGAGCCATTTACCTTATCTTCGGTTCGCACAGATGCGATCCTGCCGATGCCTAGTAAATTTTCGCTATCTTCATTTTCGTGACTATCTTTCATATTTAGATCAAGTGCGGTGCAAATTTCTCTTGCGATGCCGTGTAAATTTTGGCAGTCGCCCCTGTTTGCTGTGACATCAACCTCGATGATCACATCTTTAAAAGCTTCAAATTCGCCAAGGCTTGTGCCAAGTTTTAGCTTGCCGATACTCTCATCAAGTGGCAAAATGCCGTCATTTGTCTTAGGTAGTCCTAGCTCAGTTGAAGAGCAGATCATACCGCATGACTCGATGCCTCTTAGCTTTGCCTTTTTGATCTCAAGACCATTTGGCATCGTCGTGCCAATGAGCGCAACTGGCACAAACTGACCAGCCTCTACGTTTTTGGCACCACATACGATCTGAAGCGTCTCGCTGCCAACATCAACCTGACAAACGCTTAGTTTATCGGCATCTGGGTGCTTTTCTCGGCTTTTTACATAGCCAACCACAACGCTTTTTGGTAAATTTATCTCTTTATAGCTATCAACTTCTAAGCCGATAGAGTTTAATGTCTTTGAAAGTGTCTCGCCGCTAACCTCGCTAAGGTCGATCCACTCGTTTAACCAATGCTTTGAAATTATCATTTAAACTGCTCCAACAATCTTAAATCTCCCTCAAAAAGTGACCTTAGATCAGGCACTCTATGAAGCAACATCGCAAATCTCTCAACCCCAAGGCCAAAGGCATATCCGCTTACATTTTTATAGCCAACCGCCTTAAATACATTTGGATCGACGACGCCGCATCCAAGCACCTCAAGCCAAGTAGTCTGCTTGCACACCCTGCAGCCCTTGCCATGGCAAAATATACAACTAATATCAACCTCTGCGCTAGGCTCCGTAAATGGGAAAGCTAGGGCGAAAACGCACTTCAACATCGCCAAACATGTGCTTTAAAAAGCCCTCTAGCATTGATTTTAAATTTGCAAAGCTAACTTTCTCAGCGTCCTCCACCACAAGGCCTTCTACCTGGTGAAACATTGGTGTATGCGTTAAGTCCATATCACGTCTAAAGACAGTGCCTGGCGCTATCATGCGGATAGGTGGCTTTTGATTTAACATAGTTCGCACCTGAACTGGGCTCGTATGCGTCCTTAAAAGTCTAAAATCATCTAGGTAAAATGTATCTTGCATATCCCTTGCTGGGTGGTATTTTGGTAAATTTAGCGCCTCAAAGTTGTGAAAATCATCTTCTATAAGCGGCCCAGTCTCGAGTGAGAAATTTAGAGCTAAAAAGTATTCAATTATCTTATCCATCGTAGCCATCACAGGGTGCAGCGCCCCACTAGCAACAGGCTCGTTAAAGAGCGTGATATCAGCGGCCTCTTTTTTCATCTTATTATCTATCTCTTGCTCGCTAAGCTCGGCTTTTTTAGCTTCTATAAGCGCGCTTAGCTCATCTCTTTGCTTGTTTAAATTTGCTGCAAATTCCTTTTCTCATCCTCGCCAAGCTCTTTTAGCTTTGCAAAGCCTTGCGCCAAGATGCCCTTTTTGCCAAAATTTCTACCCTGACCTTCTCCAGATCATCAAGAGTTGAAATTTCATTTTTGATTTTATTAATGAAATCTTGCAATTTTTTACCTTTATGAATTTTTGCATCGATTTTATAGAAAAAGAGTTAAAATCAAGATAAAAAGCGCGAAATTTAAGCACACTTTGATATAATTTCTCAAACTTTCAAAGGAGCTAAAATGACCATATTTGAAAAGATCGTTGCTGGTGAAATTCCTTGTAACAAAGTGCTTGAAAGCGAGAAATTTCAGCTTTCAACGACATCAACCCAAAAGCGCCGATCCACATCCTCATCATCCCTAAAAACACTACAAAAACTTCCAAGAGATGGATCCAGTTTTGATGGGTGAGATGACTAAATTTATCCAAGAAGTGGCGAGCTTAATGGGCGTTGATAAGAGCGGTTACCGTCTCATAACAAACTGCGGCGAAAACGGCGGTCAAGAGGTCATGCACCTACACTTTCACCTACTTGCTGGCGCAAAACTTGGCTGGAGCGAAGGCGTAGCTGATCCACAAAGCACATTTTAAAAACAAAATTTAGACTCTTTTTGAGTCTAAATTCTTTGAAATTTTACTTCAAACATCAACTCTTAAATTTTATAAACTTAAAGTTGCTCTTTAGTTCATTTTGGGTCGAATTTATCTCGCCAAGCTCTGATTTTACGAAGTTTGTAAGCTCTATCTTGCTCACGCTTGGAGATAGGATTTTTATATACTCTTTTTGGTTTTTAAGCTCTAAGTTGTTGCTAAAAAGAAGCACTCTAGCATCTAGCTTTAGCCCAGCTCTAAGCTCAGATATCGTGGCTAAAAGCTCTTTTATATCAAAGCCCTCCGCTGCTTCATCCACAAGTGCTAGCGAGCAAGGTTTCGTCTTTATCTTTATCAAAAACTCACTAAAGCTATTTGCGACCTCAAGCGTGTTTTGAAACTCGCCAAGAGCGCCAGCAAATATCTTATTTTCAAGCTTCGTACTCTTGTAAATCACTATGTTTTCGTTTTTACTAAAGTATCTATTTTCTTTACTTGGCTTATAGTTTTTTATAAATTTAGGCAAAATTTGATTTAGCTCATCTTTGCTAAAAGGCTTTCTGATCTTCTCATCAAAGGCAGGCAGCAGCTCTCTTTCAGGGATATTTGAGGTATTTGAGACCACAGCAACTAAATTTATCTTCTCTTCTTGAAGCGATCTTATCTCTTTTACGAAATTTGCCACGCCATTTTCAAAAAATGAAGCATCGATAAAGACTGCGTTAAATCTATTTAAAAGAAGTGCTTGTTTAAGCTCTTTATGGCTGCTAACGCCTATGACTTCGCAGTCTAAAAAGCTAAAAGCACGTGAAAACATCTCAAGGCTAAGCGGGTTTTTGTCGCAAAGCAAAAAGAGCACTTTCTCTTCAGCCAAGCTCTCGCCCCTATTCTTCTCCATATAGACAAGCCTTGCAACGCTAAGTGGCGTGAGTGGATCTTTTAGCAAGACCGCATTTTTTATATTTATATTTTTACTAGCACTTTGCCTTGCAAAGACGATGTCGTAGTTTTTAGCTTGTGCTTGGTTGTTTGAGATGATATTTTGAAACCTAAGCCCCATATCTTCTAAAGTGGCTGCAAAAATTCATTATATTTTGCATTTATATCAGGCAGATACGCGATCCTTAGCTCGTGATTTAGACTGAAATTTTGCAGTTTTTGCACCTTTTTTAGGCTAATAGTAAATTTAAACTCATTACCAGCTCCGCCAAGCGTGCCTATATCAAGGTTTGAGTTAAAAAGTCCTAGATAAAAGCTAGCAAGTCTGAGATAAAACTCGCTCTCTTCATCATTTATCTCGCTTTCATCTTCTGCGCTTAAAGCCTTTATCTGCTCTTCATTTATGAAAATTTGATTTGTCCTTATTTTTGTTTCGATGAGCAAAAGACCACTTTGGCTAAGAGCGTCGCTGACATTTTTTATCTCTACTATCAAGTTGGCAAATTTATCGCATTTTGTCACGACAGCTTGCATGATAGAGCCAAAGACGACGCTTATCTTCTCGCTATCGCCCTCTAGCTCGTCGCTAATGTTTGCATCAAGATAGGTTAAGAAATTTAGCTTTTTCTCTTGCGTAAAAGGTATCTGCGCTTCAAGGATGTTTGAAAACAAAATTTGTGGGTTAAATGGCTTTAAATTTTAGTCCAACTTCGCCATTTTTGCTATCAAGCAAGCCTTTTATATTGCTATAATTTAGCGCAATTATCTGACTATTTTTTTCTAAATTTTCAAAAACAAGCTCATTTTTTACCACGTTTTCATCTTTTTTTAGGGTAGCGACCGAGCTAAAGATCTGCTCTTTTGCTTGATAAAATTTCTTACTTAGCCTAACAAGCAGTCTATCTTTTATCGCAGCAAAGCTTCTTTCTTGCTCATACTTTTGAAGCAGCTCTTTATATAGGGTTATGAAGCTTTCTATTAAATTTTGTGGATTTCTATCACCTCTTTTTAAAATCTCATCTCTTATAAGCTTCATTTTTTGATTTAAATTCTCCAGATCTTTTAGCCAGATGTATGTTTTATAGCCAGCGTAAAAGAGCCAAAGCGATAGAAAAAACATCAAAAATGTTAGAGAAAGCACCTTTACTCTAAAGTTATCATTTAGTCTCTTTAGCTCGTCACTTAAGACATTTGCTATCTTGCTAAAGAGCTTGGCTCTATTGCTTTCAAAGGTATATATCTGCAAAATTTCATCACGTGTTAGCTCATTTTTTAGCTTTAGCTTAAAGCGGATCTCGTCATAGCCCTGAGAGACCTCTATATTTTCAAGCCTATCTATATCTCTTATTATGTTGTCTTTTATATCGCCATTTGGGAGCAAATTTGCATTTATATCGTTGTATTTAAGGCTATCTAGAGATTGTTTTAGCGAACTTTCGGTAATTTTTTCTTTGCCCATAAGCACAGCCAAGATATGCTCTTTTGTGGTATTTACGTTTTGAAGCAGCTCATAGGTTCTAAGTAAAGAGAGTATATAGCGCTTGATATCAATATCTAAAGCAACATCTCTAAATAAAATTTGCCCACTTTCTACGACAGAATTTGCTAACTCAACAAAGCTAAGAAACGAGAGATTAGAGCTCTCCCAACTTGCATTTGCGTTTTTTAAAACTTCATTTAGCCTATCTCTTATCCTTTTATCATCTGGTGTGTTAGAAAGAGTGTTTGATAAACTTTTTACAAACAAATTCTTAGCAGCATTTGCCTCTCTAAAGCCGCTTCATCTTGAGGTGACCTAGTTTGACTATATCTTTCGTAAGCAATTCTTTCTGAAACGATCGCATCTAAGGTTTTTCTTATCAAACTTTCTCTTTTTACCTCGCTATTTATGCTATAAGAGATCCTGAAATTTATCAAAGTAGAGCGCGCCATTATAAAAGCAAGCGAAAGCCGCCAAAAATATCGGCAAAAGAACCAAAATTTACTAACCCTCATGGCCAAGCCTTTTTGAAAATTTATTGCAAAGCGTGCTTATTTCGCCTAGTCTTTCATTGATATGAGCGATCTTTTTGATCTTGTTTGGTCTGGTAAGTAGCGCATCGAAATTTGCCACAAGCGGAGTGATCTTTAAATTTAGCGCTGGCTCTTTTAAGATCTTTATGCTCTCTTCTAAAATTTCAGTATCTCGCGCTTGCACCGCACTTTGGATAAAGATCATCTTGTCTTTGGCCTTGCTTAAAAATATACCAAGATAGGTCGCAAACTCGCTTTTGCTTAAATTTAAAAAGCTGGCTGTCTCGCTAAACCAGCTCTCGTTTAAGACCTCTTCTTCTTTATCCAAAAGCTCTTTTTCATCTACCTTTAAATTTGGCAAGCGAAGTTTGGTCTTTGCTTTCATCGCAGCTTGCTGGTTTTGGCTGTAAATTTCTGTTTGATCGAGGATTAAAAGCTCAAAATACTCTTCATTTTTTACTGAGCTGATCTTTGAAAATTTAAGCGTCGCATTTAAAATTTTGCCGTTTTTGGTCTTTAAATTTACTCTTTAAATTTGGTCTTTTAGCTAGATAATCTATAAAAACTCCAGACTCTTTGTAGTCTAAAACCAGCTCGTCAATGTCTTTATGCTCGCTTAAAAATTCCCTTATATCTTTAAATTCAAGCAGACCAAGAGAGATATCTCCCATCGCTAAAATTTGACCGTTTTTGTCGTATATTATCACTTCAAATTTCCTTCTTTGAGCGTTAAAAGCTTTGCTGCTACGCTTTTGTTTGTTATTTTTGCCACTTCGTCTAAATTTGCTTCGCTGATTTTATCAAAACTTCCGTAAAAGCTGATTAATTTCGCGATACTGCCCTCAGAAACGCCAGCTTGTCTTAGCTGTGATCTTTGCATATCGTTTTTCTGCCTTGTTTTTCTGTGAAAACTGATGACAAATCTATGGCTCTCATCGCGCATTTTTTGGAAAAACTGCAGCTTTTTATCGCTCGTGCTTAGACTAAAGCTGCCATTTTTTGTATAAATTTTCATCTTTCGCCTCGCCCTTTGCGCGGTGAGCTTTGGCGTCTATTTTTTCTTTTGAGATAGCGATCACATCGACGTTTGCGCCGCTACTTGCTAAAATTTCGCAGGCTAAGCTTAAAAGTGCTTCGCCACCATCAATGACCCAAAGATCAGGCGGACTAAGCTTGTCAAACCTAAGTGCTCTAGCAGTGAGGCTCTCTCTCATCTGATCGTAGTCGTTTTTGGAGCCAAGGTGCATGTGGCGGTAGTTTTGCTTCGCCCACTCGCCATGCTCATAGCGCACCATCGCTCCGACACTTGCCTCGCCAAAAAGGTGTGAGTTGTCGTAGGTTTCGACCACATAAGGCGTGTGAGCTAGATTAAAATACTCTTTTATCTTGTTTAGTAGCTCGTTGTCGTGCGTTTTTAGGTATTTTTCGATGCTAACTTCAGCGTTTTTTGTAGCGATCTCGCAAATTTTACGCTTGTCGCCTATTTTTGGGCAAGTGATGCTAAATTTACGCCCAAATCTCTCGTTTAAAATTTCCTCCACCAGCTCGCTATCTTCAAAGCTTTCATTGACGTAAATTTTGGTGCTAATTATTGGCTGACCAGCGATGAAGCTTTTTAAAATGGCCTGCTTATAAGCCTCGTTTATCTCGTCTTTTTGAGCGTTTTTAGCCTGCGTGATATCGGTTTTTACGCCTGTTATCTTGCCGCTTTGCACGCTAAATCTCACCGCACAGATCATATCATGCACGCAAGCGACCGAATAGGCCTCAAAGTCCTCAAGCTTGGCTAGATCAACTTCAACCTTTGTTTGCATATTTTTAAGCGTTTGCATCTTATCTCTAGTCGCGGCTGCTTGCTCGTAGTCTTCGGCCTTGGCGTAGTTTAGCATGAGCTCTTCAAGGCGAGCGATTAACAAATTTGGATTTTGCAAAGCGGCTGTGGCGTCAGCAACTATTTTAGCGTAGCTCTCTTTTGAAATTTTGCCCTCACATGGGGCGTAGCAGCGTTTTAGCTGGTGAAAAAGGCAGGCTTTTTTGCCTTTGATGCAGGATTTTTTCTGAACTAGGTTGAAATTTAGATAAAGCGCCTCAAGAAGCTCGCCAGCTCCACTAAAATATGGCCCAAAATAGCGGATATTTGAGCCTTTTACCACCTTTCTAGTGATCTCAAATCTTGGAAATTCGTCATTTAAATTTATAAAGATATAAGGGTAGGTCTTGTCGTCACGAAGCAAGATGTTGTATTTTGGCTTAAGCTGCTTAATGAATGAATTTTCAAGTATGAGCGCATCTGCCTCGCTTGGTGTGACGATGTATTCAAGGTGCACGGCCTCGCTTATCATCTTTGAAATTCTTGGGCTTAGCTTTTCAGCTGGGGCTAAGCTTGGGGTAAATTTAAAGTAGCTTTTGACCCTGTTTTTTAAAATTTTGGCCTTGCCAACATATAAAAGTCTGTTTTGTGCGTCAAAATACTGATATACGCCAGGCTCATTTGGAAGCGTTCTTATCTCGTCTATTAGCATCTTTCCTGCTCGTTTTTCTTTAGCAAAATTTCTCTTAGCTCTTCAAATTTCTTATAAATTTGCCTCATTTGTGGCTAAATTTTTAAACTCACCCTTGCTTGCTGGCATTATAAAATTTGATCTTTGCGTAGGCTGCGGCGTAAAAAATTTTAGATATTTGCTCACAATAAATCTTATATTTTCTTCTTTTTTGTTTTTTATGTAGTTGATCTCGCTAAGAGGTTTTGGCTCGATGACGCTTGCAAAAATGCTATTTTTATTAAATTTGCAAAAGGTTTTTAATAACCCTTTTATATCATTTATACTACTATCACGTCTAAGCTCCAAAAGCCCTGAGGGATGAGTGAGAACGAAGGTTAATATACCTTCTCTAACATAGCAAAAAGCTATGTAAAATCGCTTTGCTTTACCCATGAGGCAAAGAAGCTCTTGGCACTCGTCTGCCATGCTTAATTTTTCTTTATACAAAGGATTTTCGTGGATAGCATCTATCAGTAAATTTGGCATCTTTCATAAGGCAATCTTATCATCTTTTATTTTAATTTTCGCTCTTTTTGCACTTAGTGGCTGCGGCTACAAGGACGATCCATTTTATGGCGATGCACCTGTAAAGAGAAAAAAACTGACAAGATCAATAAAATTTGATCTTAAATCTGGCATAAGATAAAAATGTAATGCAAGCTTAATAAATTTAACTAACCTAAATTTTAGGCTCATTTAAGTAAAATACGCAAATTTTTATCTTACAAGGAGAGTATATGAGGTTATTTGGACTTCTAGGCTTGTTTTTTGCTATAGCCTTTGGTGCTGACGGAGAAGCTGCGGCTATTGACTTAACTACTACATGGGCGGGAATTTTATCGCTTATCATTTTTGTTGTTGGATACTTTTTCATAGCAGCAGAAGAAAATTTTCACATCGACAAGGCAAAACCTGCCATCTTTATCGGCACTTTTATGTTTTTGCTAATCGGCGTTTATATGCTTATAAATGGCATGGATGTGCATTCGCTAGAGCACGAGGTAAATCACCTGATCTTAGAGATAGCTCAGATCGTATTTTTCTTAATGGTAGCGATGACATTTATCGAAGCACTTGTTGAAAGAGATGTATTTAACGCACTTAAATACAACCTTGTTTCAAAAGGCTACACCTATAGAAAGCTATTTTGGCTAACTGGTATTTTGGCATTTTTCATTAGCCCAGTGGCTGATAACCTAACAACAGCGCTTATCCTATCAACCGTTCTTTTAACGATAGATAGAAATAATACAAATTTCCTAGTCGCAGGTGCTATAAACATCGTCGTAGCAGCAAATGCAGGCGGAGCGTGGAGCCCATTTGGCGATATCACTACACTTATGGTTTGGGCAGCTGGCAAGTCACCATTTTTAGACTTTTTCGCACTTTTCCCAGCTTCATTTATCGGCTGGTTTGTGACAGCGTTTTTACTTTCACGCATCGTGCCAAATACTGCGCCTCATTTTGACGTGGCAAATGAGCCAAAAGTGGTTATGAAAAAAGGCGGTAAAGCGGTTATCTTTATAGGTGCATTTACTATCTTTTGTGCAGTTATGATGCACCAGCTATTTCACTTACCAGCGATGTGGGGCATGATGTTTGGCTTCTCACTGCTTAGCCTTTATACATATTATTTCAAAAAAGCTCACAAAGATGAAGAGCCTATGAACGTCTTTCACTATATGTCAAAGATCGAGAACAACACGCTATTTTTCTTCTTTGGAATTTTAGCTGCAGTTGGCGCTCTTCACTTTGCTGGATTTTTAAATTACGCTGTGTCACTTTATGATAAATTTGGCTCAACACCTGTAAATATCGGAGTTGGCTTCTTATCAGCAGTCGTTGATAACGTCCTGTTATGTCAGCTGTCCTAAAAGCAAATCCAGCTATGGGAGCTGATGCGGGCGAGGCTATGAGTCAGTGGCTACTAGTGACACTTACAGCTGGTATCGGCGGTTCGATGATCAGCTTTGGCTCAGCAGCTGGCGTTGGAGTAATGGGTAAATTAAAAGGAATTTATACCTTTGGTGCGCATATGAAATATGCATGGATGGTAGTTTTAGGATACATCGTATCACTCGTTGTTTGGTATGTGCAGTTTGAAATTTTTCACATCTACTTTTAAAAGGTTATAAATGAACAATACGATTATAGTTTTGGACTTTGGTTCGCAGTATACTCAGCTAATAGCTAGAAGGCTAAGAGAAGAAGGAGTTTATACTGAAATTTTGCCATTTAACGCAAAACTAAGCGATATAAAGGCGAAAGATCCAAAAGGTATCATTCTAAGTGGTGGTCCAGCTAGCGTTTATGCCAAAGATGCCTACTTTTGCGATAACGGCGTCTTTGAGCTAAACATCCCTATACTTGGCGTTTGCTACGGCATGCAGCTACTTGCTCACACACATGGTGCTGAGGTTTTAGCAGCTGATCACAAAGAGTACGGCAAGGCTGAACTTAGCGTCGTAAAAGAGCACGATCTTTTTAAAGATACACCTTCAAAACAAATCGTATGGATGAGCCATAGCGACTATGTAAAAGACCTGCCAAAGGGCTTTGAGGCGATTGCGATTAGCGAAAATTCGCCTTATTGCGCTTTTGGCGATGATAAACGTAAATTTTATGCGATCCAGTTTCATGCAGAGGTGCAACATAGCGAGTATGGCACGCAAATTTTAAAGAATTTTGCTAAACATATCTGCGGCTGCGAGAGCACATGGAACATGGGAAGCTTCGCTAAAAATAAGATAGAAGAGATCAGAAAAACGGTTGGCACTCACAAGGTGCTTTGTGCAGTTAGCGGCGGCGTGGATAGCTCTGTGACTGCGGCACTTTTAGCGGCTGCTGTGCCTGAAAATTTGATCCTTGTTTTTGTCGATAACGGACTTCTTAGAACAAACGAAAAAGAGCAAGTTGAAGCTACGTTTAGAACAAAGCTTGGTGTTGAGCTAGTTAGCATAGATGCGAGTGAGATCTTTCTTGGTCGCTTGGCCGGCGTCGTTGATCCTGAGAAAAAACGCAAGATCATAGGTGAGACATTTATAGAAATTTTTGAAAAAGAGGCTAAGAAGCATGGCGATGTGAAATTTCTAGCTCAAGGCACTCTTTATACTGATATCATCGAAAGCTCAGTCGTTGGCTCAAGCAAGACGATAAAGAGCCACCACAACGTTGGCGGCTTGCCTGATTGGATGACATTTGAGCTGATAGAGCCTTTAAGAGAGATTTTTAAAGATGAGGTTAGAAAGCTAGGACTTGAGCTTGGACTAAGCCGTGAGCTAGTTTTCCGCCACCCTTTCCCAGCACCTGGCCTTGCTATTCGCATCATGGGCGAGGTAAACAAGCCAAGCCTTGAGCTACTTCGCAAAGCTGACGTGATCTTGCGCGATGAGCTAAAAAGTAGTGGCTGGTATAACAAAACTTGGCAGGCATTCTGCGTGCTTTTAAATGTAAATTCTGTTGGCGTTATGGGCGATAACCGCACCTACGAAAACGCTGTTTGTGTGCGCGTGGTCGATGCAAGTGATGGCATGACTGCAAGCTTTTCAAGGCTTCCTTATGATCTGCTTGAAAACGTAAGCCGCCGCATCATAAACGAGGTAAATGGTATAAACCGCGTGGTTTACGACATCTCAAGCAAGCCACCTGCAACTATCGAGTGGGAGTAAATTGAAAAATTGAGAAAACGAGCTATAAATATTGTTGATTTGTTTTCAGGAGCTGGTGGTTTAACATTTGGTTTTTACTATAAAAAAGATATGAATAAATTTGTAAAAAATGATAAATTTAATTTTTTGTTTGCAAATGAATACAATAAACATGCTGCAGCTGCTTTTAAGTTAAATTTTCCAAATATAAATTTATTAGAATGTGACATTAAAGAAATTAATAAGAAAAAAATCAAAGATAATGGAATTGATATAAGTTGTGTTGATCTTGTCATAGGGGGACCACCTTGTCAATCTTACAGTACCGTAGGCAAAAGACAGTATGATAACAGAGCTATTATGTATAAGGAATACTGTAGATTACTAAGTATTCTGAAACCAAAAATGTTTATTTTTGAAAATGTCAAAGGTCTGCTTACCATGAAAAACAATGTTGGCATTTCTGTAATAGAAGATATATATAAAATGTTTAATAATATAAAAAATACCAATGGCTATATGATTTATAAAAAAATTCTAAATGCAGTGAGTTTTGGTGTACCACAAAATAGGGAGAGAGTATTTATAGTTGGTGTAAGAAAAGATGTAGATCTAACATGGGAATTTCCGGATGAAATATTAACTGATTGTAATGCATTTTTAAGCGTGGAAAATGCATTATCAGATTTACCACCACTAGGATCAAACGAAGAAAAGAATGAATATTTAACAGCTCCTAAGAATATTTACCAAGAGCTTATGAGAAATAATAACGATGTTTTAACTTGCCATAAGAGCGGCTCTATGGCAAGAAAATTCAAGGCGTTATCAATGCTGTAATAGAAGGCGAGGGGCGAGAGTATATAAACAGTTTGGTTGATGACAAAAAGTTACCGTCAGAATATAGACTCACTTCCGGCTACAAAAATACATACGGAAGGCTATGGTGGAATAAACCGTCTACAACGATAACGAATAACTTGGGAACGCCTTCATCTCTAAGATGCATACACCCAAAAGAAAACAGGGCGCTTACCACAAGAGAGGGGGCTAGATTGCAGTCTTTTCCTGATTTTTTTAAATTCTATGGTGGTAAAACTCAACAAAATTCTCAAGTCGGTAATGCCGTACCTCCCTTGCTTGCTATTAGTCTTGCAAATCAAGTAACAAAAAGTTTCTTATCTTGCAAGAAAAAACATAAGAAGGGATAATGATGCAAAAGGTAGAATTTTCTTTCGGATGGCTTGCTTTAAAATTACTAGGCAAAAGCCTTTATTCAAATGCTTGGAGCGCTATTTCGGAGCTTGTAGCAAATGGTTTTGATGCAAATGCTAAAAATATATATATTTATATAAATATGATAAATAAATCAAAATCTCTTGTGGAAATTATTGATGACGGTATCGGTTTGGATGACAATAACATTAGTATCTACGCGAAAGTCGGTTACAATAAAAGATTGGAGCAGGCCCCAGAAGTATTCGACAACTATAAAATGATGGGTAGAAAAGGTATAGGAAAGTTGGCGGCGCTTTATCTTTCCGAGAAGTATTTTATATTGTCTAAAACAAGTGCTGGAATGGTCAATAAATGGGAAATGAACTATAGCGAAAACAAAAAAGACGAAAATGAAAAACCTTTTTTAAGATTAATAAACGGTACAGAAACAAAATTACGATCTAATCAAATTTGGGAAAAAATTAAGACAGGTACGGTGTTAATCTTAGAAAATGTAAATCTAGAAGGACTTGGCGAACGAGCACTAGATAGCCTAGAAAACAAGTTATCTAATATATTTTCGTTGGATTCTATGGTTGATAGAAAGATTTTTCTAGCAATTGTAAAAAAGGATAGTGAAAAACCTATATTTAGACCGATAGAGAAAAAAATAGCATTTAAAAATATGGCTTTTATAGATTACTTTCCAAAAGATAGCCAACAAGGGTTAAAAGAAACTTTTGACAAACTGATTAAAGAGGATTCTAAATTTAAAATAGAGTCCAAAAAGAGAGATAAAGAATATCTTTTTGATAGAAAGATTGAGTTACTTGATAAAAATAAAGTTAGTGGAAGTGGGGAATTTACTGACGAGCAGGGCATCAAAAAAAGTAAACAATATACTTTAAACGGATGGATAGGTATACATAGTACGATAGACAATAAAATAGCAAAAGACAATGATGTAAACTTTACAAAAAATAGTTTTTATAATCCAATTCAGCTCAGGTTATATGTTAGAAACAAGCTCGCGGTAGAAAATTTCCTAAACTACTTAGGCAATACTCAGGCTTTCGTCAATTATATAGAGGGTGAAATACACTTTGACTTATTAGATGAAGATGATTTACCTGACATAGCAACTTCAAATCGTCAGAATTTAGATGAACATGACGAAAGGGTCGCGTTGTTGGTAGACATTGTAAAAAGTATAATTGGTGACTTGATAAGCAAAAGAGAAAAACTAGCAAACGATATAAGGGACAAGGATAATAAAAATTTTGATAAAAGAAAGAATAATTTTATAAAAGAAGTAGAAAATGAACTAAAGGAGCGTTTTCCTAACGAACCATCAGAACAAGTCAATGAGTTTACGATGATCGTAGCCAACAAAGTACAAGGCGACATGTTGAAAGATAAGTATAAAATATTTTTATCCCACTCTAGTAACGATAAAAGATTTACAGACTTTATATATTATTTATTAATAGAAAAATGTGGAGTTAGAAAGGATGAAATATTTTATACTTCCGCACAAGATAGCGACAAATTTGAAGTTTTAAAGCCATTAAAAGAACAAATAAGAGAAAATATTACGGCTAAAAATGCACTGTTAGTGTACTTAACGAGCAAAAATTATAAACAAAGCGAATATTGTATGTTTGAGGGTGGTGCAGGATGGGCTACTAGAGGAGTAGGGGATTATATATTAATGTCTTTATCTTATAGCGAAATACCGGAATTCCTTACGAATGGGAAACTTGAATTCTCGTTTATTAAAAATGACAAAATTGTATTAAGCAAGGAAACATATGATTTTATTGTAAACAAGGTGCTAAATATAATCATTGAGCATCTAAACAAAAGCAGGGATGAGGATGAAAAAATATTGTTATTTGATAAATCTAATTTCCCGACAGATATAGAAATGAGTAATGCCAGTAAGTCCGATTGTGATTTTATGAATAAAGATATAGTGGAGTATTGGAAGAACTATGTGGAAAATGGTATAAGTGACAACAATATAAATATCGCAACTTATGTTGCTAATAGGAAAGAATCAGATGCTAATAGCAAAGAATTAAATATTGTTCTAAATGTCACTTCCTAGAGTTAGAAAAATACATAACATTTAAGTAAATTATATAAAATTTACTACAATAGTATATTATTTTATAAAAAATAAAAAAGTTAAATTTGCAACATCAATAAAGATATAAGCATAGTAGAAAAAGTCATTTCAAAACAAAAAACAAAAATATCAAGATATAAGCATTTAATAGCTTAACATAATCTCACAAAAATGATAAATACTTTTTGCTTATTTAATAATTTCAAACCAAATTCTCAAAAATTGGCTGTAAATTTATATTTCTCTGATCCTGCCGATCGCTTCAGCAAATTTTAGCTCTTTGTTTTCAAAGAGATTGTATTCGATCGCATCTTTTTCGCTAAGTATGACAATGGTTGAGCCAAGCTCGAAATTTCCAAGACGCTCGCCCTTTTTGATGTGTAAATTTTCATATTCATAAATTTGCGTAAAATTTGCCATCGCATTTGTCTGGATACGCTCATCAAAGCAAAATTTCATCTTACCAACGTTTAGCGCACCCACGAAAACTAGCCAAAGCTTTTTGCCATTTTTCATCTCGCAAAGTAGCGCCACACGCTCGTTTTTAGTATAAAGGCTATCGACCTTGCCAAGCCATTTTACCGCCACACTGTAAAGCTTACCAGGGATATAGACCGCTTTTTTTATCGTAATATCGCAAGGTGCATGATAGTGATGATAGTCTTTTGGGCTAAGATAGATGTTGGCAAAGTCAAACTCGCCCTCAAGCTCGCCCTGCCCCAAAAGCTCCTTCACGCCGTAGCTCATGCCCTTTATGCTAAAAGCTTCTAGCTCTTTTGTAGTGCCAAAGCTAAGGCAGGTGCCATCAACCGGACTTATAAATATCTCGTCTGCTGCGTCAAATTCTCTTGGCTTTAAGAGCTCTCTGGTAAAAAGTTCGTTTAAATTTTTATACTCATTTGATGGCTTAAACTCGCTCATGTCGATCTTAAATAGCTTTACATAAAAGGAGTTGATGAGCTCTTGAAGCGGTTTGAAAAAATTTAATTTTGCAACTTTACCAAAATTTGAGAGAAGAGATTGTCCTTGTTCATTTTATTCCTTGCTTAAATTTAATATCGCGATCTCGCTTGGCGCAAATATCCTAACTGGAGGCCCCCAAAATCCTGCGCCGCTACTAACATAAGCTTGCATTTTATCATTAATCCTATAAAGCCCATGTAAAAAACCTTGATCCAGCAAAACTAAGAGACTAAAAGGGAAAATTTGTCCAGCATGCGTGTGACCGCAAAGCACTAGATCGACATCTTTTTGCATAGTTTTTATAAATTTTGGCTGATGAGAGAGTAGGATGGTAGGCGAATTTGGGTTGCGTCCAGCTAGCGCTTCATCTAAATTTGGCTTTAAATTTTTAAACCTAATGCCAGCTAGATCATAGACTCCTGCTAAATTTATACCAGCTATTTTTTCATTTTTATTGCCAAGTATCCTAATGCCAAGAGTACTAATTTTTCTAGTATCCCATCAACTCCGTGGTAGTATTCGTGATTGCCAGGGACATAAAAGGTGCCATAGGTGCTTTTAAGATTTTTTAATGGGTCTAAAAAATCACCTATAAGCTCAGCTCTCATATCAACCAAGTCGCCAACTATCACCACTAGGTCTGGTCTAGCTAAATTTATCTCTTTTACAAGCTCGGCCACAAAATCCTTTTGCAAAAACTCGCCAATGTGCACATCGGTTATCATGGCTATTTTTAGATCACTTTGTAAATTTTTTATTTTTATATTAATCTGTCTGATCTTTGGCGGAGTAAGCGCATTAAAAATTCCTTTCAAAAAGAAAGCAACCACAAAAATGACAAATGTAATATCAAAGCAAAATTTAATAAATTTTCGTCTTGTGGGATTAAAATGAGCTTTTGAGCAAATAGATCTAACAACATCATAAAACAAACTAACACCAAATAGAAATAGAGAAAAACCGATGAGAGTTCCTGCTATCAGATAGAGTTCTATATTTAAAAAAGAAAATCTTAATTGAAGAACAAATACAAACTCAAGCACACTAATAATATAGAAAAATATACAAATTTTTTTAAGGTGTGGAGTAAAAAAAGATACCTTTTTGATAAAACGTTTGTATGAGTATAAATTTGTAAAAACACTAAAGACAAATGCCCCAATAATAATCCAAAAAGTCCCAAAATATCTCCTTGAAAACAAAGATTATATTTTATATTTTTAAATTTACATTATAAATTTTATTAATTATTTAGAACAATTTGTAGTGCTAAGCCGTATGATTTTATGATTTAAATTTATAAAAATAATTGTTAAAAGGTATTTGCTTTAGGATAATAACTAAAAGATAAAATTTTGGAATTTAAAATAAAAAGGTGGGAAAGTTCCCACCTTTATAAAGAATTATTTAACTTTACCAGTCTCAATTCTTTGTTTGTAGATCTCACGAAGTTTTCTTATATCATTTTTAACTTCGAATACACCATGCCAGTGTGAGTAGTCAGGGCCAGCCATTAGAGCGCCTTGTCTCATACGACGACCTTCATGGTGCCACATATGATAGTAGATATCTTGGAATTCATCTTCCCAAACATCTTCTAGAAGTAAGTTTTTAGCTTTCAACTCTTCAAGCATCTTAGTTGCTTCAGCGTTATAAACGTTATAAAGCTCTACTTGTTTATCACCCATAATGAAGAAGTTATCTGTGTGAGTTGATGTATGGCAAGCTTTACATACTTGTTTCATCTCAGCACGTGCCTTCTCTGGATTGCCGCTTGGGTGACCTGCTAGAGGTGTTCCTACGTTTAGTTTGCCAGTTTTTTCGTAAATAGTAACAGCTTGTTCATCTCCAACTGTTCTTAGCTTACTGCTGACACCCCATAGGTTCCATTTTAGTCTTCTTGAAACGTTGTGAGTTGTTGTTGTTTCACCAACACCACTCATATGGCAAGCTGCACAAGTTGGAGTCCTAAAGTCTGGTACATCCCATGTGTCAGGAGCAGCGTCGAAGTTCCATTTATGGCCTTCACTGTTGTAGATATGTCCGTGCATTGAGTTGTTATAAATCTCAATATCTGGGTGATCAGGCCCAAGGTGGCAAGACGCACAAGCAGCTGGTTTTCTAGCCTCAGCTATGCTAAATGTGTGCGCGCTGTGGCATGATTTACATCCGCCTACTCCACCATCAGGATAAACATTACCTATACCATAGTTAGGCCATGACTCTGGAAGTGGTTTGTGATTAGCATCAAGTTTAATAACTGTACCGTGGCACTGAGAACAACCAGTAGCATCTGGAGCCATTTTGTATTCTGGGTGATCCATACCTTCATAGTGATACATAAGTTTTACTATCACAGGGTTAGCATACATTTGCATAGCGCCTCTTGCGTGACCACTCTTAGTAAATTCTTCAACCTCATTCTCGTGGCACTTAGCACAAGTTTTTGGGCTAACTAGCATTGAAACGTGGTTGTTAGAATCTTTTGGATGCACCTTAACTGAAGCCATAGGATTATCTGCATTTACAGAGTGGCAATCCATACAACTTACGCCAACGTGAGCGTGGCGACTATTTTTCCAATCGGCAACTATGCCGGGTGTCTCTTTAGCGTGGCACTCAACACAGCTTTTTGATAAGTCTGACATTTTGTGAGCAACTTTAATGTTTTTTACAACATTAAGGTTTAAAGCGTCAGATTTATTTGCATCCATGTTTGCGGCAAAGCCAAAAGACATTAGACAGGCTAATAACATTAGCGACTTTTTAAACATCTCTCCTCCTTACTTGGTTTTATTGTTTTCTTGTTTTTTAATTGCTTCAAATTTATCGATTTGTAGTCCTAAATTCTTGTGACCAACATGCTCGTGGCAGTCAACACATGATTTTTTATTAGGATTTCCAAGAACGAAATAATCTCTATGTGGTAAGAATGATTTACCAGCTTGAATAACATTTTTTAAATTTGAGTGGCAAGTCATACAACCACTATCATAGACAAAGTGAGATGCATGTTCGCGTTTTTTACGCCAGTCGATCTTGTCTGTATCTGTAAAAAATGTCTTATAGCCATCATTTATCGATACTTTAAGTTTTGTAAGCACATAGGTATAGGCACTTGTATGATTTAGGTGACAGGCTGAACATTCAGCTTTTATGCCAAGCTTGTTATTGCCGCCGTGTACATCTTCATGATATGCAGCATTCATAGGATCCATCGTGTGACACATGGTACAGACAAATCCGCTACCAGTCGCATGAAGTGCATCAGCTATGCCCATAGAAGCGATAAGGCCGATTACGATGCCTATTATCACAGATGACCAAACAAAAAATTTCTTCTTAACTTCAGCCAAAATTTCCTCCTGAAATTTATCAATATATCGTAAATTTTTACGAAAATTTTAGACGAATACTATCCAAAAATATATAAATTTTTTCTTTAAGTAAATGAAAATATTTATTTGATATTAACTTTCAATAAGAATAAATTTCTTGTAAGCCACCTACATTTTTTTCCAAAATTTGGTTCTTCTCATCAAGTTTGACCAAACCATTTGTTTTAAATTTTATTTAAAATTCTCGAAAAAGTTTCTGGCGTCATATTAAGTATTGATGAAATTTTTGTATGCTTTAGTTCATTAAATAGATCTTCATGATCTAAAATAAACCTAGCGACCTTCTCTTCAGAGCTTAGTATTAGCTCTTGGTGGAGTAAATTTGTAGTTATTCTTATCTTTTGAGCCATTGATTTTAGAAATTTCATGCAAATTTCTGGCTTTGTTAAAAATTGTGCTTCAAATTTTTCATAATTTATCTTTAAAACCTCGCCAGAGATCGTAAAAATAGCGCTTGCTGGATAAGGGATATTTTCAAAATTTACGACTTCAGCTACAAAATTCATAGGTGCAAGCTGATGGATAAACATTTCCTTGCCATTTGCCGTAGTTTTATAAAGCTTAACCGAGCCAGTTATCAAAAATGTAAGCCACTTTGGCTCCTCGCCCTCTATAAATAAAAACTCGCCTTTTTTGTATTTTTTAACAACACTTATTGCTTCAAGTTTAGTTAGGTCATCGGCGCTAAGACCTTGAAAAAATGGGATTTGTTCTATCATATTTCACTCGCTTTTAAGATAAAAAAGCATTTTAGCATAAAAAATAGGACAAAATTTAACGGATTTCAAAGGGAGCTTTCTCCCTTTGATTTAAGAATTTATTTTTTAAGAAGATCTCTGATCTCAGTTAGAAGTGCTATATCAGCTGGAGTTTCAGGCTCTGCAGGAGCTGCCTCTTCTTCTTTTGGTAGTTTATTTTTAAGTGTATTTAAAGCTTTAATGACGCAAAAAATACAAAATGCAATGATTAAAAAATCAACCATTGTTTGTATAAATGAGCCATAGTTTATCGTAACAGCTGGCGCACCTTCTGCAGCTTCTTTTAGTGTTAGCTTAAGATCAGTGAAATTTACACCGCCTGTTATAACACCAACAACTGGCATAATAATATCACCAACTAGCGATGAAACAATCTTTCCAAATGCACCACCGATAACAACACCAACTGCCATATCTATGACATTTCCGCGCATCGCAAATTCTTTAAATTCGCTGATAAAACTCATTCTTTCTCCTATAAATAGTTAAATTTTCGTGCGGATTTTATAAAAAATATGCTTTGCTTAGCCTAAAAATTTAAAATTACATAACTTTAAATTTATCAAGCGAGTGTTATAATCCAAACTTCAAATTTAACGTAAGGAATGAGCTTATGTATCGTTTTGCACCCTCTCCAACAGGAGATATGCACATAGGAAATTTACGTGCTGCTATTTTCAACTATATTTGTTCTTTGCAAGATAAAAGTGGCTTTATTTTACGCATAGAAGATACCGACAAAGAGCGAAATATCAAAGGAAAAGAGAAAGATATCTTAGAAATTTTGAGCAAATTTGGCATAAAACCAGAGCAAATTTACATCCAAAGTGAAAATTTAAAATTCCACAGACAGCTTGCATCAAAGCTTCTCATCGATAAAAAGGCCTTTGCTTGCTTTTGCACCGAAGAAGAGCTCGAAGCAAAAAAGCAAAAAGCAAAAGAGCAAGGCGTGGCATATAGATATGACGGCACCTGCGAGGGACTAAGCGACGCTGAAGTTTTAAACTGTGAGAAGCCTTTTGTCATCCGCATGAAAAAACCAACACGCACGATGAGTTTTACAGATGCGATCAAGGGCGAGCTAAGCTTTGAACCAGACGCTGTTGATAGCTTTGTCATCATGAGAGCAGACAAAACTCCAACTTACAACTTCGCCTGCGCAGTTGATGATATGCTTGAGGGCGTGACCTTTGTCATACGCGGCGAGGATCACGTGAGCAACACACCAAAGCAAGACCTCATACGCGAGGGGCTTGGCTACACTGGCAAGATGAACTACGCGCATTTGCCTATCCTTTTAAATATAGAGGGTAAAAAAATGAGCAAACGCGAGAACGAATCAAGCGTAAAATGGCTCTTTGAGCAGGGATTTTTACCTGAGGCGATCGCAAACTATCTGATACTTCTTGGCAACAAAACTCCAACTGAAATTTTTACGATAGAAGATGCAGTGAAGTGGTTTGATATAACCAAAATTTCACGCTCACCTGCTAGATTTGACGTGAAAAAACTTGAGCAGATAAATAGAGAACACATTAAGCTTGCTTCAAAAGAGCGCATAAAAGAGATCTTTGGCGTGGATGATAGCAAGGTTGAGCTAGTTAAATTTTACACTCAAGAAAGCTCACTAGTGCCTGAGATAAAGGCAAAAGTAGAGGCTATATATTCGCCAAAAATAGCTCCAGATGAGTACAAAAACGAATTTGAGATCATCAAAAAAGCAGCTCGTAATTTAAAACCGTGCGAGAGCTTTGATGAGTTTAAAAAAGAGCTTATGAGCGCTACAAATTTAAAAGGCAAAAACTTTTTCATGCCGTTACGTGCACTACTTACAAACGATCTTCACGGCCCTGAGCTTAGCGAGCTCTATCCACTCATCAAAGATAATCTAGGCAAAATTTTAATCTAGGAGCAAAAATGATACTTTCCACTCTATTTTCAGCGATCGCAAACATTTTGCACCTTATCATCACGGTCTATACATGGATCGTCATCGCAGCGGCTCTCATTAGCTGGGTCAAGCCTGATCCTAGCTCGCCAGTCGTGCAGCTACTTTATAGGCTGACTGATCCTGTTTATAGCTTCATCAGACGCTACATCAAAACAGAATTTAACGGTATCGACTTTGCCCCACTCATCGTGCTTTTAGCACTTCAACTCATAGATCAATTTTTAATAAGGCTTTTATTTGTTTTTGCTGCGTCACTTTAGTATCCTCTCTTTAGCCTGCGTTGCTCTTTTAGCTAAAATTTACACCTACGAGGAGCTAAAAAACGAGCCAAAAAGCCTTGCAAAAGACTACTATATAAACCGCCTTATAAACGAGGGCAGCTACACAAAGGAGCAGATAGCTGAGCTTTCACGCGATGTTTTTAGAAAAAGTGGCTTAGTTCAAAAATCAATCAATAAAATTTTACCTCCCAAAGCAGCCCCTAGCAAGTGCCCTGGCATAAACGCAAGCAATATCACAACTGCTAGCTTGGCTTGCCAAAATTTACTAACAACGATGAGCTTTTCTCTAAAACTTGATAGCAAAACTCGTGAAATTTTAGCGGCAAATCTTGCAAGCACAAACCCAGAAAAAGCTAGAATTTTACGCACTTTAAATGAGCCAAACCCAGCTCTTAGCTTTGCAAATACAAACGATACAAAGAGCTTTTTAGAGCTTTTAACGCTTCAAACCCGCAAAGTAAAAGTGCTTTTTTTAGCGTAAATTTTGAAGCGAATTTTATGAACAAGCTCTACTCGCAAAAGGGCTTTACAAATTTATTAAACGATGTCGTGTTTAATAAAAAATATGAAAGCTTTAGAAGAAATTTACTTAGCATAGATCCGGCTGTAACTGAAAAAAACGACACATTTACACTTGGACTAAACGCCATCTTGCTTGGTCAAATGACGTTGCATTTAGTTTTTTCACAAGAGCTAAAAACACCTTTGATAGGGCTTGGCAAAGGGACAATGCCACATTTTGGCAGTATGAGCTAAGCGGCGATGAGAACTTTTTAAAAGAGCTAAGTGCTAGCAAAGATGCAAATATCTACTCACTTTACGCAAGAGATTTGGTTGGTGGCGAGCCACTTGAGGTGATCGTGCCAAGACCTAGCAAGCAAAATATCGAAAATTTTGATGTAAGCGATCCGTTTTTATGGAACAAAACCGCTGCCCTTGCAAAGGATATGAACTCCACACAAGCAAGCGAATTTGCGATGAAATTTTACACAAACGAGAGCATCGGCGCATACGCATACTTCATGCAAAAGGCACATGGCTGGGAGAAGCAGTACTTTTTGATGCCAAACTCGCCTGAGCTTGAGGGCATCAGCACTGAGCGAAAGTCGATGATCTACGCACTTGCAAGGCAAGAGAGCCTCTTTATCCCAAGCGTCGTTTCTACCTCTTACGCCCTTGGCATGATGCAGTTTATGCCATTTCTTGCAAATGCGATCGGCAAAAAAGAGCTAAAAATTCCAAATTTTGACCAAGACGATCTTTTTAAAACTAATGTTGCATTTAAATTTGCAAATCACCACCTAAACTACCTTGATAAATTTCTTTACCATCCGCTCTTTACAGCCTACGCGTATAACGGCGGTATCGGTTTTACCAAAAAAGTCATAACAAGAGATGATATGTTTAAAGAAGGTAAATTTGAGCCATTTTTATCGATCGAGCTAGTCCCAGTGGCTGAGACTAGAAACTACGGCAAGAAGGTGCTTGCAAACTACGTGATCTATATGGCGCTTAATGGTTCCAGTATAAAGATTTCGCAACTTTTCGAAAATTTAACAAAACCGGCTTTGACTGATAAATTTCGAAACTAAGCGCGAGATCATCGCTTTGCTTACTTGGTGCGGTCACTTCATAATAAACCGCCCAAGGCATAGAAAATCCAGCAAATTTAAGCATCTCGTCACTTTCATCAAGCAGCCTTGCATTTGTGGCATTTGAGTCGCCATTTACCTTTATGTTGCTCAAATTTTGTGCATGCTCTTTTGGATTTATGGCTACTAAAAAGTGCTCTTTGCTCTCGTCTAAATTTGAGTTATATATAGGATTTAGATAGGTTGCAATTATAAGCGTTCTATCGGTGCCATCGATGATCTCACTCTTGCTTGTGTAGGCTAAAAGCTCATTTTTTAATGGCTCATGCACGATCACTTTTTGATCGGCACAACCAAATATCATCAAAATAAATATAAAAAATAGTGTAAATTTTCTCATAAAAAACTCTTAAAATATTAAATTTTCTCGCATTTTAGCATTTTATTTTTTAAATTTCACTTAGTAAATTTTAAAGCCAATATGAGCTATAATCGCAAGAAATTTTAACGAAAAAGGCTCTTATGAAAAGACTTGCCATTGCTTTTTCTGGCCCTTCAAACAGCGGAAAAACGACGCTTATCTTAAAAGTCGCAAAAAAATTTATAGATGATGGACTAAAGGTCGTTGTGGTCAAGCACAACCCAGGCGACAAGGCCAAATTTGACGTTGAAGGCAAGGATAGCTTTAAATTTTCTCAGGCAGGAGCTGACGTAGTCGTGATGAGTCCGACTAGAACGACTTACTTTTCGCAAAGCTCGCAAGGCATAGACGAGGTCATAAGGATGATCGGCGAGTTTGACATGCTCTTAGTCGAGGGACTAAAGACACTGCCACTGCCAAGACTAAGCGTCTTTAGAGGCGAGATCGATGAAGCATATCTTAGCTTTTCAGACGCGATCGCCACTTATAAAGAGCATATCCCCTACGAGATCACAAATCTAAATTTAGACGATATAGACGCCATTTGTGCGTGGATAATCAAAAATGCAAAGGCTGTATAATGCAAGAACTAAACCAAATTTTTAACACCATTAAAGATATCGCAAAAGAGATAAGCGAGGTCATAAAATACGCCGATCTTGGCTACACAACTCACGAAAACGCAACTGGCGACACCCAGCTAAAGCTTGATGTCAAAAGCGATGAGATCATCACGGCTAAATTTAAGCAGCTTTCATGCGTAAAAGCGCTAATTAGCGAAGAGAAAGAGGACGAGCTTGAGATAAATAAAAATGCTAAATTTATCATCGCTTACGATCCGCTCGATGGCTCAAGCTTAGTTGATGTAAATTTCGCCGTTGGCTCGATCTTTGGCATCTACGAAGACGAGGTAAAACCAGAAAATTTAATAGCCGCAGCTTACAGCATCTATGGTCCAAGACTTGAACTTGTAATTGCCGAGAAAAAGGGCGCTTTGCCTAAATTTTATAGGCTTGGTAAAGATGGCGAGTTTAAATTTGTAAAAGAGCTTGAGCTAAAAGAAAAAGGCAAGCTAAACGCCACGGGAGCTACGCAAAAAGGCTGGAGTCAAACGCATAGAAATTTCATAAACGAGCTATTTAACGAGGGCTACAGGCTAAGATACTCAGGTGCGATGGTGAGTGATTTGCATCAAATTTTACTAAAAGGCGGCGGTCTTTTTAGCTACCCAGCAACGAGCGATCATCCAAATGGCAAGCTAAGGGTTGTCTTTGAGGTGTTGCCATTTGCCTTTATATATGAAAACGCAAAGGGCGCAACCTCAAACGGCAAAAACCAAACACTCTTTGATATAAAAATAGAAAAAATTCACCAAACTACGCCATGCTTCTTTGGCTCACGTGATGAAATTTCACTTTTGCATAAATTTTACGAGCAAAAATAATGCAAGAAGCACAAGCAAACGAGCCACTTGACGCATTTGAGCTAGCCCTAAAACAAAAGGCTAAGATCATGCAAGAGTGCCAAGAACAAAAAGGTCGCAAAAGCTGTTTTAACTGCGAGGCATTTTTTGACTGCGAGACAAGGATAGAGTATGTAAATAGCTGCTACAACTCGATGTCAAAAGGCAACACCGGCAGTGACGGCGGATTTGATTTTTAAATTTAAAGGAAAAATATGAAAGAAAAAGCTTATATAACCACTCCGATTTATTACGTAAATGACGTGCCACACATCGGCCACGCCTACACGACTATCATCGCTGATACGCTTGCTAGATTTAACCGCTTGCAAGGCAAAGAGACCTACTTTATGACTGGCACAGATGAGCATGGTCAAAAGATCGAGCAAGCAGCTCGCGCTAGAGGCAAAACTCCAAAAGAGTATGCTGACGAGATCAGTGCGAAATTTAGATCGCTTTGGGATGAATTTGAGATAAGCTACGACCATTTCATAAGGACAACTGACGAAGAGCACAAGCAAACCGTGCAAAATGTCTTTGAAAAGATGCAGGCAAATGGCGATATCTACAAGGGCGAGTACGAGGGCTTTTACTGCGTTAGCTGCGAGACATTTTTTAATCAAAGAGACCTACTTGAGGACAACCGCTGTCCAGACTGCGGCCGCGTGACATCTTTGGTTAAAGAAGAGAGCTACTTTTTCAAACTTTCAAAATACGAAGACGCACTTTTAAAATGGTATGAAAACGACGAGCTTTGCGTTATCCCAAAGGGTAAGAAAAACGAGGTCGTAAGCTTTGTAAAAGGCGGACTAAAAGACCTTTCAGTTACAAGGACGAGCTTTGACTGGGGCATAAAGCTACCAAAGAGCGCAAACGACGACAAGCACGTTATGTACGTCTGGCTTGACGCACTCATAAACTACCTAACAACACTAGGATACTCAAGAGATAACGCTAGAATGGACTTTTGGCCGCATACGACGCACATCGTCGGCAAGGATATTTTGCGTTTTCACGCAGTTTATTGGCCGGCATTTTTGATGAGCCTTGGCTTGCCACTACCAAAACACGTCGCAGCGCACGGCTGGTGGACGATAGATGGCGAAAAGATGAGCAAAAGCAAGGGCAACGTCATAAACCCAAGAGAGGTCGCAAACGCTTATGGACTTGAAAATTTCAGATACTTTTTGCTTAGAGAAGTGCCTTTTGGACAAGATGGCGACTACAGCCAAAAGGCCTTGATCGAGCGCATAAACTCAGAGCTTGGCAACGGACTTGGCAACTTGTTAAGCCGAATTGTGGGCATGAGCGCAAAGTATAGCGACTATAAAATCGACTCAAAAGATGTGATCAAATTTCACAAAGCCGAGCTTGATGAGGCGAAGGGCTATCTTGATGAGGCTATTAAAAATTTAGAAAATTTAGCGACGAACCGCTATTTAGAGGATCTTTGGAAGGTCGTAACGCTTGCAAACGCAGCCGTGGCGAAGTATGAGCCATGGTCGCTTGTAAAAGCTGGCAAAAGTGACGAGGCAAACGCGCTCGTGGCACTTTGCGCAAATTTACTTGCAAAAGTAGCGATACTGCTTAGCCCAGCTATGCCAAAAACTTGCGCCAAGATAGCTGATACGCTTGGCTTTAGTATAGATACGGCTTCTTACGAAAGTCTTGTATTAAAAAATGAAATTTCAAATTTTACTGCAAAAGCTACAGAGCCACTTTTCCCAAGGATAGAAAAAGAGCTAATGGGCGAGGCTAGCAAGCCAAAAGAAGAAGCAAAAGTAGAGGCAAAAGTAGAGGCAAAAGCTGAGCCAAAAGAGGAGAAAAAGAAGAAGGTATCATTGGCATCAATGACTTTGCCAAGATCGTGATAAAAGTAGGCGAAGTGCTCGAGTGTGAGATGGTTGAGGGCAGTGAGAAGCTACTTAAATTTAAGATAGATCTTGGCGAGGAGCAGCCACGTCAAATTTTATCAGGCATCGCCAAATACTACGAGCCTAGCTCGCTTGTGGGCAAGCAAGTTTGCGTTTTAGCGAAATTTAAAAGAGCGAACGATGATGAAAAAATATGTCTCACAAGGCATGATCCTAAGCGCATCAGACGGCTCGCTAACGCTTCTTGGCACGCAGGGCAAGGTCAAAAACGGCGCGATCGTTGGCTAAATGACGATAGAAAATTTAACCCACATAGTAAATGGGCAAATTTTAAACAACCCAAGCATCTCAAGCGTGACTAGCTTCGCGTTTGAGGCTAAAAATATAAAACGAGGCTACGCTCTCATCGCCACGCAAAGCGATCAGATCGCACCTGCGATAAAGCAAGGCGCCTACGCTATCATTAGTGAAGAGGAGATCACGCCAAGCGACGATGAGATAGCCTTTATCAAGGTGGCAAGCCTGCAAACGGCTATCATCAAGCTCATGCGCTTTGAGGCGATCCACAAAAATATCAAATTTTGCGCGGTTAATCCCTTCATAAAAGCGCTTTTAGAGAAGTCGCACCTCGAAAAAAACACCCACGTCATACCTGAAAATTTAACCGAGCTTTTTTATAAAATTTTCATGCAAATTTGTTTGACACATTTTTTAGCGACGATACGAGGATACTTCAAAGGCTCTCGCTACTTTACGAGACAGCCTGGACTGATACAAACATAAGCGTGCTAAATCCAAGCTCGATCTTTTTACAACGCTCATTTACGACGACAAATACTATCAAAATTTATCCATCCCTAGAGTTTTTGCTGGGATGTTTTGCGGACTTCTTGGCTATCTTAAGAAAAACAATATCGGCTTTAAAGTGACAGAGAGCAGAATTTCATCGCACTTTGACCCAGTCTTTATCGACAAAGACTTTAAGCCAGTTGGTTTTGGTAGCAGTTTTAGAGCGGTGATAACTGAAGAAGATGAGGAGCTATTTTTGACTGAAAGTATATTTCTAAGGCGAAATTTCAGCGAGAGCGAGCTTAAATTTTGCCTGCCAAAAGATAGCACGCTAAAGGTTGAAAACGCCATTTTTTATGAAAATTTAGACGAGATAAAGAAGCTACAAAATTTCGTCTACGCCCTTGTGCTTTGCAAAAAAGAAGAACTACTTGATAGCTTAAGTCAAAGCAAAGAGCAAAGCGGGCTATTTTAAATTTAGAGCCAGAGCCTAAGCCCTGGCAATTTTTTACTCACCTAAGAAGTATTTTAGATCAGCTTGCGCGTCGCCGCTAATTGGTCTAACGTTAAATTTATCCACTAAGAAATTTATGATCTCTTCATTGAAAAATTTAGGCAAGCTAGGTCCAACGTTGATGTTTTTGATACCAAGGCTAAATAGCGCTAGCAAGATGATGACCGCTTTTTGCTCCATCCACATTAGCACGATAGAAACTGGTAGGTCATTTACTGCGATGCCTGTTGCCTCGCTTAGCGCAAGAGCGATCTTAACTGCGCCGTTACTGTCGTTGCACTGGCCAAGGTCGATGTAGCGTGGTAGCTCGGTGCCTGGACGTTGCCAAAGTCGATATCGTTAAATCTGAAATTTACCGCAGCTTGAAGTAAGTATCACGCAGTCTTTTGGAAGGCTAGCAGCTAGCTCTCTATAGTACTCACGTCCCTTGCCAGGCGCGTCACAGCCAGCGATCACGAAAAATCTGCGGATCTTGCCTGTCTTTATCGCGTCTAAAATTTGTGGGGCTAAAGTTAGTATAGTCTTGTAGTGGCCGCCAGTTACTAGGCTCTCGTCGCTATCAAAGCCGCTAACGTCGCCGCAAGCTAAAGCGCACTCGATAAGTGGTGTGAAGTCGTCGTTTTCGATGTGTTTTACGCCATTTGTGCCTGCGATCGAGTAGCCAAATAGCCTATCAGCGTATGTGCAGTTTGAGCGTAGTGGCACGATGCAGTTTGTTGTCATTAGTATCGCGCCCTTAAATTCGTTAAATAGCTTAGTTTGGTCAAACCACGCCTTGCCGACGTTGCCTTTTAGGTGGCTATACTTGCGTAGTTCTGGGTATCCGTGAGCTGGAAGCATCTCTGAGTGAGTGTAGATGTTTATGCCTTTATCCTTTGTCGCTTCAAGTAGCGCTTTTAGGGCGTGTAAGTTGTGACCGCTTACTAAGATCGCCTTGCCCTCGACCTTATTTTGGCTCACCCTAACTGGCGTTGGGATACCAAATTTAGCCGTGTGAGCCTCGCTTAGCAGGTTCATCACCTCAACACCAGCACCGCCTACTTCAAGAAGCTGTTTGATGTGCTCGTCGAAGTTGAAATTTGAGTTAGTAAGCGTAAAATAAAGCGTATCAGCCATAACACGATCAACGTTACTAGTATCAGCGCCAAGCTCGTGCGCGTGGTGGCGGTATGCACTAAGGCCTTTTAAGCCAAAAACCATCGTATCTTGCAAAAGCGCTAGTGTGTCGCTCTTGCCACAGGTGCCCATAGGCTGGCCCTTTGCACCACATCCATCCTCAGCGCTCATCTCGCACTGATGGCAAAACATCTTCATATCTTTCATCTTTTCTCCTTGTGAATTTAAAAATTTAAGCGGATTTTATCCTAGGTGGCTAGCCATTTTGGTTGATAGCAGTCAAGAAAAGTTAAATTTAAATTTTAGTTATTAAATTTAAGATTTTATGATTATGGATATCAAAATATAAATTTGAAATTTGTCACAAAGAGTTAAAAAAAAATTTACAAAAAAATGATTTACATTTGAAATTTATTTAAAAGGATGAAAATGAAAAATTTATTACTAGTGGTATTTGCCGCTTTTGCTCTTTGCGGTTGCGCTCCAAAGGGGATATTTGTGAGTTTGCCAGACGAGCAAGCACCTTCAAGCATTAGCAAAAAGACAAAATTTACATCGAAAGCGTCAAAGATGTGAGAGCTTTTGAAAACGACCCAAAACAAGCAAGCACCCCATCTTTATACAAGCACAATGTAAATGAAGTTAGCGCAAAAGAGAAGCAAAAATACATCGGCAGAACTAGAAACAGCTATGGCAAGGGGCTATGGAACGTCATTTTAGAAAATAAACAAAGGACAACTAGCGTAGTAAGGGCGCGCATAGAGGACGCCTTTAGAAGTAATGGCTACCAGATTGTAAAAAATGAAAACGAAGTAGATAAGGATACGATAAGCGTCAATGCAAAGATAGAAAAACTTTGGACTTACTTAACGCTTGGTGCGGTAAAAGTTGGTCTAAATGCCGATATAAGCACCACTTTAAGCGTAAATAACAAGGAGCTAAGCACGGTCGTAAAACGCAAAGAGGAGTATCTTTTAGTAAATCAAAATGACTATGCAAATATCATCAAAAGCTCTTTGGCTGAGTACAAAGAGAAGCTAGCAAAACAGATAAGCGAGCTAAATTTAGAGTAAATTTTAGGCTAGCTACTAAATTTATAGTGGCTAGCTTTTAAATTTCAAGGCAAATTTCACTTTTTATAAGGGATTTTATCAACGGCGTTTGCTTTTTTAAAGCCATTTAGCCTTAGCCTACAACTATCACAAAGCCCGCACGCCTCATCCTCGCTCTCGTAGCAGCTCCATGTGAGCTCTATTGGTGAGCCAAGCTCAAGCGACTTTGAGACGATATCAGCCTTGCTTAAATTTACAAGCGGCGTGATGATCTCACAAGAAAAATCAGCCGATGTGCCTAAATTTATCGCCTCATTTATGCTTTTTATAAAGCTCTCTTTGCAGTCAGGATATCCAGAGCTATCCTCTTCAACCACGCCTATGTAGATTGCCTGCGCCCCCTCTTTTCGGCAAGTGCGGCGGCGATTGAGATAAATACGCCATTTCTAAACGGCACGTAGGTGTTTGGCACGTCCTTACTAACGCCATCTTTTCTTATCTGCAGGCTCTTATCCGTTAGCGAGTTTCCGCCTATTTGAGCTATGAAGCTAACGTCTAAATTTATCTTTTTAACCACACCCAGTCGCTCACAGATCTCGTCAAACGCGCGTTTCTCTCGCCTCATCGTCCTTTGTCCGTAATCAAAATGAAGTGCGACCACATCATATCCAGCCCTCTTTGCCATCACAGCGCAAAGTGTGCTATCCATGCCGCCGCTCATTATACAAACTGCTTTTTTCATATTTTGCCCTTTAAATTTGCTAAAATTATACAAAAATTTACTAAGGACAAGCCAAAAATGATACTTTGCGAAGAGAGTTATCCAGAAATTTTAGATCAAATTTGCTCATATCTAACGCCTGGAGAAGTTGAGCTTCTATTTATCAACAAAGATGAGATGAGAGAGCTAAACAGATCTGAGCGTGGTATAGATAAAACCACTGACGTCTTAAGCTTCCCCCTTGAGCTTGTCATACACGCCCCACTTGGCTCAATCGTCATAAATAAAGATATGGTAAAAGAAAAAGCAGCCGAGCTAAATCACAGCGAAGAGGCTGAAACTGCGCTACTTTTCACACATGGCTTGCTACATATCTTGGGATATGATCACGAAAAAGATGATGGGCAGATGAGAGAGAAAGAGTGCGAGGTGATAGCTAAATTTGACCTGCCAAAGAGCCTAATCGTAAGAAGCGAGGACGTTAGGCTCATTGATCTTATAAACAAAAAGGGCTGATCTAGCCCCTATTTTAAATACTCTCTTTTTTGTCTCTAAATTTTCAACTTTTGGCGCAAAAGCCTTGTTTATCTTTCTTATCCAGATAACGAGCGAGATAAATAAGATGAAGTAAAGCACGTAGCTAGCGATAGGCCAGCTGGTACTTGTGCCGCTATCTTTTATCGAGATCACGTTTCTAAACTCATTTAACATAGAAATTCTATATCCGTAGTACTTTATAGTGACGTTGTTGTCGCTATTTGCAAAGCCTTGAGCCATGGCTTGGATGTCGGCTGAGTTAAATTTAAAATAAAATGGAAAGCCCCACGCCGTATCTTCGTTTCTATAAGCCATCACCTTTTGGTCATTTTGCGCATCTTTTGCGTAGATAAAATAGACATCTCTTACAGGCCCATCTGCTGGGTTTTTAGCGTCTATGATGCCATCTTTGTCCATGCGTTTTACGTCACCGCCAGTTATCTGCACGCTTGCGTAGTGAGGGAATGAATAATCAACCACAAGAGCCAAAAAAAGGTGCAAAAGCACGACAAAACTAACGCAAATTCTTTTTATAAATGTGATCATTTCTATCCTTTAAATTTGCGCTATTTTATGAAAAGATAGCTTAAACAAAGGGGCAAAGCGCCCCCAGTAAATTTAAGCCTTTTTGTTAAGCATAAATTTTAAAAGCTGAGCAAAGAAGCAGATGCCACCGATTATCAAGATCGTGTCGCCAAGCATCCTTAGCCATCTTAAATTTTGCAAGTGTGACTGCTGTAAAAGCTCAGCGCTTCTAGCATACCACATACCTTGATCTAGGCTTGCAAATGCCTGATAGATGCCTATTGGAAGTAGTGAAAGCACGATCATTAGCATAAGTCCTGCATTCAGCCCCCAAAAGCCAACTTTCATCAAATTTTCATCAAATTCTTGCCCTTTAAATAGATAAGTAGCCACAAGCCAGACAAAGCCAAGTGCCAAAAATCCATAAACGCCAAATAGTGCTGCGTGTCCGTGAACTGGCGTTGTATTTAGCCCTTGGATGTAAAATAGCGAGATCGGAGGATTTATCAAAAATCCAAAGACGCCAGCGCCTAGCATATTCCAAAAGGCAACTGCGATGAAGCAGTAAAGTGGCCATTTAAGCGTTTTAGCCCAGCTTTGAGCGAACTGAAGTTTGTAGTGTTCATACGCCTCAGCTCCAAGCAAGACTAAAGGCACGACCTCAAGCGCTGAAAAGCTAGCGCCAACTGCCATTATAGGCGTTGTAGTGCCTGCAAAGTAGAGGTGGTGAAATGTGCCTGGATGCCGCCTATCATAAAGAGTGACGCACTTGCAAGCGTTGAAAATGTCGCAAATCTTTTTGAGACAAGACCCAGTGAGACAAAAACGAAGGCGAGCGAAGCTGTCGCAAACACTTCAAAAAAGCCCTCAACCCAAAGATGCACGACCCACCAGCGCCAATACTCCATCACTGGCAACGGACTTCTTTGTCCATAAAATAGCCCTGCTCCGTAAAATAAGCCAACCGCAACCGCTGACATAGCAAAGATAGCTAGTAAATTTTTATCGCCTTTGTTTTTAAACCCACCTGCAAATCCACGAAGTAAAAGCAACATCCAGATGACAAGACCGACAAATAAAATGATCTGCCAAACGCGTCCAAGTTCGATGTATTCATATCCTTGATGTCCAAGCCAGAAGCTTAAATTTATAGGCATGATGTTTGCAATAGCTAGATACTCACCCACAAAACTGCCAACTACAAGGATAAGTAGCGCGTAAAATAGCAGATCAACGCCAAGCTTTTGAAATTTTGGATCCTTGCCGCCATTTACGATCGGAGCTAAAAATAGTCCAGCCGCTAAAAATCCAGTCGCTATCCAAAATATGCTAGCTTGTATATGCCACGTTCTAGCAAGCGAATAAGGGATGTAGGCTGATAAATTTATGCCATAAAATTCTTGTCCTTCGACTGTGTAGTGAGCCGTAAAGCCACCTATTAAAATTTGAAACGCAAATAGAGCTAGCGTGACAAAGAGATACTTTTTAAGCGCCTTTTGTGACGGAGTTAAATTTAGCTTTTTAAGCGGATCTTCGCTAATTGGCTCAAGCTTTTCGTCATCTTTTTTGCCGTAAAACGAGCTAAACCAAACAAGAAGTCCAACGCCTGTTAGAAGTATCACGACGCTTGCAACCGACCAAAAGATATTTTCGCTTGTTGGCACGTTATCGATTAGCGGCTCGTGCGGCCAGTTGTTTGTATAGGTTGCCTCGCTACCAGGTCTGTTTGTAGCTGTTGCCCAGGCTGACCAGAAGAAGAAGTTGTTTAGATCAGCTCTGTCGCTTGCATTTGGAAGCGTATTTTCTTTCATCGCATAAGCTTCTCTTAAAGGCTTAAATTTAGGATCATCTCCAAAAAGCGCAGCATACTCGCTAGCTACTTGACTTATTGCCTTTAGCCTATCAGCGCTTAGCACAAATTTATCGTCCTTTACGCTATTTTCTCTATACTCTTTTTTGAGCAAAACCTTTAAATTTGCTTTTTGCTCGGCGTTTAGATCAGCGTATTTTAGATGATAAATTTCATCAGCTTTGATCTCTAAAAAGGCAACTAGCTCTTTGTGAAGCCAGTCCGCACTCCAATCAGGCGCTTGATATGCCCCGTGCCCCCAAACAGAGCCAACCTGCATACCGCCTATGCTTTGCCAAGCCTCTTGACCTTTATAGATACTCTCTTTATCGATTACGACCTTGCCATTTTCGTCAGTGAAATTTACAACTGGAGGCGAATTTCTATAAACCTCAACGCCGTAGTAGCCTAAAATACTAAAGCAAACTACCAGCACAGCAACAAGTGCGAGCCAGTATCTTTTGTATTCACGCATTGATTCTCCTTTTTTAAAATTTAGGAGAAAGTTTATCTTATTTCAAAATAGTGACTAATGATATATCAATAAAAGGAGAATATTTATCCTATTAGTTTTATAGAAATTTACAATAATATGCAAATTTTTCACAATGTATATGCAAATTTTACATAATATTAATGTAAATAGCAGTAATATATCGACAAAACTATTTCACACGAAAAAAGGAAAAAATATGCAAATGAATTTCATGCACAAAGTGGCTAAAATAGGCCTTGTTGCTTCGCTTTTTACAGCTCTTAGCCTAAGCGCAGCTGACTCTGCTAGAAGCATCACAGATATGAAAGGTGTCAAAGTAAGCGTCCCAGAAAAAGTTGAGAAGATCGCTGCACTATGGAATGCAAACAACGAGATCATCCTAGCACTTGGCGGTATGGATAAGGTTGTAGCCACAACTGATCTGATCAAAAACAACAAGTGGTTTGAGCACATCTATCCAAGACTTAAAATTTACCAGCTGCACTAAACGGTAAAGACCTTCAGATCGAAGAGCTTGTTAAACTTGCACCTGACGTTATCATAGTGTATAACAAAAATTTTCAAGATGAACTTATCAAAAATGGCTTTAGCGCGGTAAATTTGATCTTTAGAGACTATCCAGATATGGAGAAAAGCATCTACGCAACAGCTGAAGTCATAGGCACTGATGATGCTAGAAAAAAGCTGAAAAACTTGCTAATAAAATCCACGATAACTCTGAGTTTGTAACAGCAAGAACAAAAAGCATCCCTGACGCTAAACGTCCAAAAGTACTTCACCTTCTTGGTGGCGCAAATTTGCTAAAAATTGATGGTACAAACACCATCCAAAACACTTGGATCAAGCTAGGTGGCGGTGTAAATGCTATCAATACTGAGGGTTCAATGATCGAAGTTAGCGCTGAAGAGATCATCAATGCAAACCCTGATATCATCATCGTTGGTGGTAATGACACAGACGCACAGATCAAAAAGATAAAAGAGCACCCTGCATTCTCTGGCTCAAACGCTGTTAAAAACGGCAAAGTTTATGGCAACCCAAAAGGTGTATTTAGCTGGGATAGATATGGTGCTGAAAACGTGCTTCAAATTTTATGGGCAGCAAAGACTATCCAACCAGATCTATTTAAAGATGTCGATATAAAAGCAAAAACAAAAGAATTTTATAAAGAGTTCTTAAATCACGATCTTACCGACACAGAGTATGGCTATATCTTAAAAGGCCTAAATCCAGACGGTAGCAGTAAATAAGATATGAAAAACGCAAATTTTTCAATAGTTGTTATCTTTTTAGCTCTACTAACGCTTCTTTGCGCCTTTGTCGCACTGGGCGTTGGTAGATTTTACATACCATTTAACGACGTCTTTAGCGTGCTAGCTCACAGCTTTGGTTTTGGAGATGGCGCAGCTAGCAACATCACAAACGTGATAGAAAATTTACGTATCCCACGTATCATCGCAGCTATCCTTGTTGGAGCTGCTCTTAGCGTGAGTGGTGCAGCCTATCAAGGCGTCTTTAAAAACCAGCTAGTTAGCCCTGATCTTCTAGGCGTTTCAGCGGGCGCTTGCGTGGGAGCAGCCACTGCTATCATCTTTGATCTATCGCTATTTTGGGTGCAGGCTTTTGCCTTTGGCTTTGGCCTAGCAGCCGTTGCTATCACGCTAGCCATACCAAAGATGATGGGTCGCACGAGCACGCTTATGCTAGTTCTTTCTGGTATCATCGTGAGCGGCCTCATGGGCTCAGTGATCGGCTTTTTAAAGTATGTCGCCGACCCTGAGACAAAGCTGCCTGATATTGTTTATTGGCAGCTTGGTAGCCTTGCAAAGCTCGATAGTGACAACTTAAAATACATAGCTCCTGTGATGATCATCTGCGCCATTTTACTAATCGCCATGAGCTGGCGTATAAATTTGCTCTCTCTTGGCGACGAAAGTGCGGCAAGACTAGGCGTAAATGTGGCTTTTGAGCGCGCTGTCATCATCATCTGCGCTACGCTTCTTACAGCATGCAGCGTCTGCATAAGCGGCATAGTCGCTTGGGTGGGACTTCTCATGCCTCACTTAGCGCGTATGTTAGTTGGCGCAAATAACATAAAAAGCATGCCTGCAAGCATATTTATGGGTGCGATATTTTTGCTATTTGTCGATACTCTAGCGCGCAGCATAAGCGTGAGCGAAGTGCCTCTTGGCGTACTTACTGGCTTTATCGGCACGGTATTTTTCGTCTGGGTTTTATGGCGAAATAAAAAGGTTGCATGATGCTTGAAGTTAGAAATTTAAACTTTAGCTACCCAAATGGGGCTGGCAAACTAGAAAATGTAAATTTAAAGATAGGCGCTGGAGAAATTTTGACCATTCTTGGTCGAAATGGAGCTGGCAAATCAACAACTCTTGGGCTAATAAGCGGCTCACTAAAGCCAGTTTCTGGAGAAATTTTCCTTGATGGCAAAAACGTAGATAGCCTAAGCAACAAAGAGCGCGCTAAGATCATGGCGTACGTGGCTCAAAGCGAAGTTACTGAGTATGACTACACCGGACTTGAGTTTATCACGATGGGACGTGCGGCGCACCTTGGCATCTTTGCAAGACCTAGCAAAGAGGACGAAGAGATCGCTAGAATTTACACCAAAAAGCTTGAGATCGAGTATCTTGAAGATCGCTTCATCACACAGATGAGTGGCGGTCAAAAGCAGATGTGTATGATCGCTCGTGCGATGGCTGCGCAGCCAAAGATGATCATATTTGACGAGCCAACTAGCGCGCTTGACTTTGGCAACCAGTATAAATTTCTACGCACCGTCAAGTGGCTAAAAGAGCTTGGCTACTCGGTCGTACTAACCACTCATAACCCTGACTTTGCCGTGCTTCTTGGCGGATATGTAGCTCTTGTAAAAGGTGATGGCGAGGTTGGATTTGGCACGGTTGATGAGATCATTAGAAGCGAAAATTTAAGCAAGCTTTACGGACTAAATTTAAACGTGAGCTACATCGACGAAGTAAAAAGAAACTGCTGCCTCACTTATCCACTATAAATTTAAGCTCTCAAAAGATAAATTCTTTTGAGAGCACTTTTGGATTAGTTATTTTCTGAATTATTTTGTTTATTTATCGAGTATTGCCTCAAGAAAGCTACTTGAATTACTGCTGGTATAGTAACCCTATAAGCAGGACCTGCCACATCAGCTAACGTCCAAAGACCTGTTATAACCCAACCTATTGGACCAGCAAAAGCTCCTATTGTTCTTACAAGGGACACATTTACTGCAAGACTAAGACCTCTGCCTAATAACATTTTAGCAATAGTATTTGCAATAATGAGAGCAATTTTATACATAGCAAAACCGCTAACCAAAATGCTTGCCTGCATAGCAGCCGTTATCGCTTGTGGTTTAAAATCGGTGGTATTTAACCCAAATTTGTTTGCCACTTGTTTCAGCTCCTCTTCATTCATTTTCTCCAAGCTATCAGATAGAAATTTTCATAAACATATTTTGCTCTATCATTTGTGTGTTTTGAGCCTTAGAGTAATTAACTTTAAGTTTGTCACAAACATCGCATAAAATTTCTTTATATTGAACCCCGCCACCTCTAAATACGTTCACAAAGCTATTACCACCAAAACATTGAAGTTCGCCCATAATAAGCTCTATATATTCTTTGTGGTCTGGATAAAATCTTTTAAACAAATCATTGCTTGTAAGATCTTGCGTAATCCTTTCATCACCTTCTTTGCCTTTTATAATATCAACGAGATCATTTAGTTCGTTGATATTAAGCTGTCTTAAAAACTCCAAATCTGAATCAAATTTGTAAGCCATTTTTTACTCCTTTAAAAATAATTTCAAAATGTTATATCAACAAAGCTTAATAATTTTTAAATTTAAGTAATTATTTCTTAAATAATAATATATATAAGAAATTATTCCTTAGTTGATAAGTAAGTGCGTTTTGCAAACAATTCCCATAAAAAGGCAAAAAATGGGAAATAATCTATCAAAAAGAGATATTGCAGGAATTTTAAAAATTGATACAAAAACTCTTTATAATTGGAGAAAAAATAAGCCAGAGCTTTATCGTCTAATCATGCTTGGTTTTAAATTTGATGAACTTTTAAAGCAAAGTGAGAAAAATTTAAATGAGTTAAAAGAGTTAGCAGAAGAAAATCAAAATTTTAGACTAAAATAGCTCTAAAATTTATTTTTGAATTCCGCCACTCTCATCTTTGCAGCCTGCGTGATATCATCCTCGTAGTCGTAGAAGTTAAAGGTCGCTCCGTGCTGAAAAAAGCCATTTAGTATATCGCCGCTTTGGCGGTTTTTCAGATCAAGCTCTGCCACCTTAAAGCCGTCATTTGTCGCGCAAAATTCTTTTAGCCTAGCTGGCGCCTCTTTTAGCTTGATAAATAAAAAGCAGTATCCATCGCCGCCATTTCGCCCCACTCTGCCTCGCAACTGATGAAGCGTGGCAAGCCCCAACCGCTCAGCGCCCACGATCACTATCGTATTTAGCCTTGGCAACGAGATACCGACCTCAACAACCGTCGTAGAGAGCAAAATTTCGCCCTCTTCTCTAAACCGCCTTAAAATTTCCTCTTTCTCTTTATCCTTGCCGTGCGTGATGAAGACATTTTTGAAATTCTTTAGCCAAAAGCCCTGCGCCTCGCTTAGACTTTGGTAGTTTGAGCTCTCGCTGCTCTCAACTAGCGGATAGATTATGGCTACTTGAAAGCCGCCTGCAAGCTGCTTTTTGATGTGAGCTAGCAAAAAGCCAAACTCGCTAGCACCTAAAATTTGGCTCATTATATTTTTCTTAAACGGCATCTGCTTTAAAAAGCTAAAATTTACCGATCTCAGACTGGATTAAACTTAGCGTCCTAGGTATTGGCGTAGCTGAAAACTGCACGAAATTTGCTCGCTCGTCCTCGTTTGAAGCAAGCTCCTCTATCTTTTTTCGCTGGTTTGAGCCAAAGCGGTGCTGCTCATCGACCATAACAAGCGGCGAGTTTGGCAGCTCGTGAAAGAGTAGCGCATGCGTGCCGATGATCAAATTTACCCCGCTAAAGTCTATCTTTTTCTCCCCGCTTCGCACCAGCATCACGTTCATAAAAGCAGGCAGCAGCCTCTTTGCTTCATTATAAATTTGCTCGCTTAAGATACTTGTTGGCGCCATCAAAATGGCACTTTGCGGATAGACGCTAAGCGCTGCTGCTAGGATCACAAGCGTCTTGCCACTTCCCACATCGCCCATTATGACGCGCCTTTTTGCCTGCACAGCGCTAAGGTCGTCTCTGATGTCATTTATGGCGTTTATCTGGTCGTTTGTCGGCGTAAATGGCAAGCCATTAAGCCAAGAGTTTATGTCAAAAAGCTTGATTTTAGGGCTTTTAAAGTAGGTTTTTTGGCACTTAGCTTTTTTATGTAGTTAAAAATTTCTACAAATTTTAAAATTTCTAAGCCTTCATTATCGTTTTTTAGGCGGTATAAAATTTGCACGCTTTGCTCATCTAGCCTTTGCAGATCGGCTAGAAATTTAGCCTCTTTTTCGTTTAAACCCTCAGCTAGGTAAATTTTGCAAATTTAGATATTTTAAGATGAGTTTTTTTAGCTCATCATCTTTTAACTCGGTCTTAAATTTAGGCACGATCTGGCCTATTTTTGTGGTGATTTTTGGATTTACGATCTGCCACGAGCCAAAGGCGTAGGAGCAAAGTCCATATATCGCCATCTCTTTGCCCACCTTAAAAGCGCCGTAGTGCCAAGATTTTGCATTAAAAATGACGATCTTTACGCTACTTTGCCACTGCTCGCAAAAGGCAAGTGCGGTTAGCATGCCAGGGCGTGAGGCGAGTGAGGTGATCTTTACATTTATGCAGACCTGTCCTTCTCTTGGGCTCTTAGCGATCGTCGTATCCTCAAAGCCCTTTGGTAGCACGAGAGCAAGGTCAAGCAGGCTAAGCACGCCTATTTTTAGAAGTTTTGCTCTGTCGCTTGCTTCAAATTTCATTTTTTAGGACGCAAAAACTTAGCTGATTGATCTCTGCGTGGGCTTTTATGAAGTTATTTAGCTCGCTTAGCGAAAGGGCTGAAATTTTATCAAGGTCCTTTAAAAATGCCCCAAGCTCACCATGCTCATAAAACTCGCCCTGCGAGATGTCAAGGCGCTTAAACAGCGTCTCTAGTCTAAGCGGCAACGAGCCAAGTAAAAATTTCTTCGCCTGTTCAAGCTCAGCCTTGCTAACGCCTTTTTTGCTAAATTTTAAAATTTCCTCTTTTATAACGGCGATCGCCTCATCTTTTTTCTCGTTTTTTGTCTGCATGTAGCCATAAAGCTGGCTGTAAGAGAGATTTAGCAAATTTCTAGCGTAGGCGCTATAAGCAAGCCCTCTTTTCACACGGATCTCCTCCATGAGCCTCGAGCCAAAGCCACCCTCGCCTAGGATAAATGTCGCCACTGCGGCCTTGTATTTCTCTTCAGGTTTTACATCAAATGGCGCGCCAAAATAGATGTAGGCCTGTTCGCTTTGCCTGATGATCTCGCTGCTTTCGCACTTATCGCTTGGACTAAAGCGCTCTAGCTTTCGCGCCTTGCCAGGTTTTAGTATTTCTAAAACGCTAGCAAGCTCTTTTGTCTGCTTCTCGTCGATGTCGCCACCTAGCACGCAAAGCAAATTTGAAAGGTCTAAATGCTCGCTTAAAATTTGCTCACATCTTCAAGCGTGATCGCTTTTATGCTCTTTTTAGTGCCGATACTAGGCTCTGAAAGCACGCTTTTTGGGTATAAAAGCTCAAAGAGCCCCTGCCTTGCCACGTAGTCAAAGTCGTTTTCATTTGCTGCGATCTCGCCAAGTGTGACGGTCTTGCACCTATTTAGAATTTCATCAGTTAAATTTGGAGCACTTATAAGCTCTTTTAGCTTGCCGCACGCAAAAGCAAAGTGCTCTTTTAAGCAGTTTAGATCTATGCAAAATGTCTCAAAGCCACAGCTTGCATTTAGGCTAATCGCCCTTACTTCAAGCTCTTTGGCAAATTTAGCCGAGCCTAGCTTCATATCGCCCTCGTTTAGCAAATTTGCACTTAGCCTTGCAAGGCCTGCTAGCTTGCCATTTTGCGAGCTACCAGCTGCTTTGAAAACTAGTTTTAGGCTCACTACTGGCATTGTTTTTGAGCTTTCAAAAACGACTGGGATTTTTACATTTTTTACATTGATATCTAAAATTTTCATCTAAAATTTCTCCAAAATATCATAGTTTGTGTTGCGCTTAGCTGGGATCTCTCCGACATCTTTTATAAGCTCGATCATCTGGTCTTGATTCATCCTAAAGCTAGCCCCTGCCGCCTTTACGACGTTTTCTTCCATCATCGTGCTACCAAGGTCGTTTGCACCAAAAAGAAGCGCTAGCTGACCTACGTAGCTACCCTGCGTGACCCAGCTGCTTTGGATATTTTTAAAGTTATCCAAAAAGAGCCTTGAAACCGCAAGAAGCCTTAGATAGACGTTTGAGCTTTGCTTTTTGATCTCTGGGAATTCTTGCATGAGCTTTGTATTTAGCCCTTGAAAGCTCCAAAGTATAAATGCCCTAAATCCAGCCGTTTCATCTTGTAAATTTCTGATGTGCTCCCAGTGCTCGACGATCTCACGAGTGCTCTCAACCGTGCCAAACATCATCGTCGCAGTCGTTTTTATGCCAAGCTCGTGCGCCTCTTTGTGTATGCGAAGCCAGTCTGCGGTGTCGCACTTTTTAGGGGCGATAATGTCACGCACTCTATCACTTAAAATCTCTGCTCCAGCACCTGGCATCGAGTATAAGCCCTTTTCGTTTAGGCGTCTTAAGACCTCTTTTGTAGAAATTTTTGAAACTCTTGCGATGTAGTCGATCTCAACGGCAGAAAAGCCATGTATCGTGATGCTTGGATAGTGCTTGCTGATGTAGCTTACAAGCTCCTCGTACCACTCGATCTTTAGCTTTGGATGAACGCCACCTTGAAATAAAATTTGCGTGCCGCCAATGGCGATAAGCTCCTCGATCTTCTTGCCGATCTCTTCAAAACTTAGCACGTAAGCGTCCTCTTCTTTTGCGTGGCGGTAAAATGCGCAAAATTTACAATCCACCCAGCAGACATTTGTATAGTTGATGTTGCGATCTACAATGAAGGTCGTAATGCCTTCTGGATGAAGCTCTTTTTTCTAGCTAGCGCCATCTTGCCAAGCTCGTGAAGCGGTGCATTTTCTATAAGATCGATGGCTTCATTTACACTAAGTCTTTTCAAATTTAACCTTTTATTTTGCTTATTTTTGGGCGAGAGTTTAGCCAAAAATGCTTTTAAATATGATAAATCAGGCGTTATGAAAAATTAATTTTTAAAGGCTAAAATGTGAGAAATTCTTTAAAGGAGCGAGTTATGAAAAAGATGATATTTGCCGTTATCTGCGGTCTATTTTTAGTTGGTTGTGCCAAAAACGAGCCAAAGCCAGCTGGGCCTCAAGGTGCAAGTTGTGGATGTGCTCATCATCAAAAAATGATGCAAGAAAATATGCCAAGCTGCCCACATCATGGCATGCAAGGGGCGATGCATGAGCAAATGCCAGCAGGCTGCCCAGCCCACGCAAAATAGATAAAGTGCCAAATGGCACTTTATTTTAATATAACCTTGTCGCCTTTAGTGCCTAAAACCTGCACTTTCTCGCCGTTTTTTAGCGCTCCTTCATACTTCCAAAGAGTGCCTTTAAAATAGACCATATTTTCTCTGATCTCGCCAACTCCAGGCTCATCTAAAAACTCTTCGTTAAAGCTCTCTTTTTAGCCATAAATTTACTCTTTAACGGCGCCTTTAAGAGCGCAAGCAAGATAAATGCAAGCACTAAGACAGCTAAAATTTGAAAGCTCCACTCAAAACTAAAGCCAAAATTTACCGCTCCAACGATGATAAAAGCGACGCCAAAAAAGAGCAGATAAAATGAAAATAGCATAAGCTCAGCCACGCACAAGAGCGCGCCGATGGCTATCATTATAAATGGACTTATCACGCCTTATCCTTAGCTAAGAAATTCTTTAAAACGCTAAGCGAGCCAATTAGCTCAGTCGCCTCGTAAGGGACTAAAATTTTATCTTTTGAGCTATTTTTAGCTAGCTCGTTAAATGCCCCGACCCTGTCACGCGCAAGCAGAAATTCAGCCGCATTTGCATTTTTGCTCATGCTGTCATTTATCATATCCATAGCCTCTTTTTGAGCCGTTGCGATGGCGATTTGCTCATATTTTTTCGCATCCGCCATACGCTCGATCGCCTCTGCTTGAAGCACTTTTTCTTGTTTTAGCGCCTCTGCGTTGCGGATTAGCGCCTCTTTTTCAGCCAAGGCCTTTAGCTCGATCGCGCGCTTTTCACGCTCAGCTTTCATCTGCATATTCATCGCCTCTTCGATGCCAAGCGGGACAGAAATTTCAGAAATTTCAACCCTCATGATCTTTACGCCCCAGTTGCCAGCAGCATCGCCAAGAGCCACTTGAAGTGCGGCATTTAGACGGTCACGTGAGCTTAGTGTATCATCAAGATTCATCGCGCCTATCTCGCCACGAAGCGTTGTCATGGCTAAATTTGCAATGGCGCGTTTGTAGTTATCAACATTATAAACCGCCATTTTTGCGTCAAAAACCTTTAAAAAGACGATGCCATCGACGCTAATATTAACATTATCTTTTGTGATGACTTGCTGTTTTGTGATATCAACAAGCTGCTCTTTTATAGTTATGATCGCTCTTATCTGATCGACAAATGGGATGATAATGTGAAATCCCCCGTCAAGCACCTTGTGAAATTTACCAAGTCGCTCGATCAGCAAGTTATCTGCTTGCGAAACGATCTTGATACCAGCTTTTAAAAACAAAAATGCAAAAATAACCAAAACAACGACTAAAACGCCAAATGTCTCAACTTGCATCTTCTCTCCTTTAATTTATAATTTGTTATTTTCTTAAGTATTATAATACATTTTAAATTTTATTTTCAAAAAGGATCAGCATGAAAAATTTTATCTTTGCACTAAGTGCGGCTCTACTTTTAGCAGGTTGCGCTACGTCAAACCAAAGCACGAGCGTCCCACAAGGCAAATGTGAAGTAAAAGGTAGCTGCATGGCTCCAGTAAGCAGCATCGAAGGCACTTACAAGGCGTTTTTACCTTGCGCTAGCTGCATGGGCATAGACTCAACCCTTACGCTTAAAAAGACGGCACATTTGAAAGTGTGATGAACTACAAGTCAAAAGACAACTACAAAGCCGTTAGTAAGGGCAAATACTCAGTCAAAGACGGCGTTATCACAACCGTTGATGAGTATAAAGAAAAGAGCTTTTATAAGATCGAGGGAGAGAGCCTAAAGATGCTTGATATGGATCAAAAAGAGGTCACTGGCGAGCTAAAAGATAAATACATCTTTAAACGCGTAAAATAAATTTTAAAGGCAAAATGATATAATTTTGCAATTTTTAAGGAGTTGCAAATGAAATATCTTTTTGCCATACTTATCTCATTTTTCATCATCGGCTGCACGAAAAATGAAAATTTAAAGCCACAAAATCAAGAACAAACACAAAAATCAAAAGAAGAAAAACCCCTAGTTAGAGACGAAAAACCCAAAAAACCAGAAAAACTAATACTTTCAAACTCTATCTACACGAGCTACTACACAACCTTGCCATGCTCAAACTGCGAGGGCGTGAAGACCATCCTAACTCTAAATAAAGACAAAACCTACACAAAAACTATGCTTACGATGGATAAGGCTGCCACCTTGGTAGAAAAAGGTGGTACATTTGATGTCGATGAGAGCGCTATCGTGCTAAAAGATGAAAACGGCGCACTTAGCTACTTTGTACCAAACAAAAACTCACTTCTTCAGCTTGATGATAAGAAAAACAAGCGAGTTGGCGTGCTAGCCCAAATTTATAATTATGAGCCGGTAAATAGGGCTTATAAAGATAGTTTTTTTGCTAGATTTTCTAAATTTAAAGATAAAAATGGCTTTTTAGAGCTTGTGCTTGTGTCTAGCAAAAATGGCGCAAAGATAAGCTTTTACTCATCGCTAAAAGATGGCTCGCCACTTTGTAAATTTAACTCAGAGCTGCTTTATGACAAGGGCATTTTTTACTTTTTGGATGAAAAAGGCGTGGCTTTAAGCGTGCATAAAACCGCTAACGACATCTTCATAATCGCAAACGATAAAATTTGCAAAAACGCTCACATAAGCGGGCACTACAAAAGAGAAAAAGGCAGATCAAGCCTCTTTGGCAAGGGCTTTTTTGCAAAACTTACAAACGAGTCAGCAAACGCTGATGTGATGAAATTTTATGGCGCAAAAAACATAAAAAGAGACAATACTAAAAAAGAAAATAGCTACATCGTCACAAGCAAAAACGAGAGAATTTTTGAATACACCTTGCTAAATGGCATCATCACAAGCATCGAAATTTACTCAAACGAGTTTAAAACTCCTGAAAATATCAGCCTAAAATCAAATTTCAAAGATATAAAAAACGCCCTTGTCATCTCTAAATTTCAAAGCGATGCAAACAATATCTATCTAAAAATAGATAGTCACGACATGCTTATAAAGCTTAAAAATCCGCTCGCAAAAGAGATAACAAGCTTAAGCCAGATCCCAGACGAGGCGCAAATAGAGCAGATAACTCTGATGTGGAACCAGTAGCTTGAAAGAGTATCTTAAGCTTTTAAAGGACGAGAAATTTCCGCCTTTTAAGCACCGTCCAGCTCATGTGCTACTTTGGTGTGTGGTTCTCGCACACCGGCATCTTTACGCTACTTATCTCGCTTGATGCTCCTGTTTGGGCGCTTACATTAAGTGCGGCGATGGCGTTTATCCAGGTGTTGTCATCGCTCCGTTTAGTGGCATTTTGGTTGATAAATTTAGCCCAAAACCGATGCTTGTGATCATGATGGCGGTTGAGACCATAAGCGTTTTTATGCTGCTTTTTATAAATTCGCTTGATTATTTATGGCTGCTTTTGCTTATCATTTTTATCAGAAACGGCGTTGGCGGGATGTATTTTCAAGTAGAAATGAGCGTGCTGCCAAAATTTTAAGCAAAGAGAACCTAAAGCTTGCAAACGAGATCCACTCGATCATCTGGGCGGTCTCATACACCGCTGGCATGGGGCTTGCTGGCGTTTATATACACTTTTTTGGCATCAAAAGCGCCTTTTTGCTTGACGGAGCTCTTTATCTTTGCAGTTTTGGCTTTTTATATCTTCTAAAGCTAGACGGGCTAAAGCCAGAATTTATAGAAAAACCTCTAAAAATGCTAAAAAACGGGCTTAAATATCTAAAAGAAAATAGGCTCATCGTGCATCTTATATTTTTGCATGCCTTTGTTGGCATCACAGCTTATGACGCGTTGATCGCGCTTTTGGCTGACTATAGATACGCAAATTTACTCTCAACCTCGCTAGTTATTGGTCTATTAAACGCCTCAAGGTCGATCTCGCTTATGTTTGCACCGGCCATGCTTAGTAAATTTATGAATAAAAAAACGCTCATCTACATCTACATCGGTCAAGGGCTTGGCATCATCATCTGGGCACTCTCTTTGCGAAATTTTTATCTCTCGCTCGTTGGCATCATCTTTGCTGGTTTTTGCACCTCAAGCCTTTGGAGCTACACCTACACACTACTTCAGCAAAACTGCCAAAAAGAGTTTTACGGCAGAGTGATCGCGTATAACGATATGGTTTTTCTTGGATTTAGCGCACTTATCTCATTTGCGATCGGCTTTTTATACGAGCTTGGACTAAGCGTGGAGATGATCGCAGCCTTTATGGGAAGTCTCTTTTTCATTGGAGCCTTTTACTACCACGTAGTTTCAAAAAGGTATGAGATAAGGTAGTTGCGTCTAAATGGCTAGAAATCCAGCCATTTATGTTTGCTTACTTCCTAGCAGCTTTTACCGCTTCAAGTAGCTCTTCAAAGCCAGCTTTACTTGAGTGCTCGACGTCTTTTAGTATCTCAACACCTGCTAAATGTCCCTTGTCTTTGTCAGCAAAAATCGCCATAGCTTTATCTAGTCCGTGATGGACATTTTCATGGTGCGCAGCTATGCTTGAGAGGGTTCTTGGATCTTTGATGATGGTATTTTTCACATCCTTTTCATACCACTTGCCAAATCTACACTCATGCACACTTTGAATTTTATTTATCTCGCCAAGCAAGACGCCTCGGTAGCCATTTAGCTTCATGTTGATGTGATCTATCTTGCCGTTGCTTACATTTACTTCGTTTGTGACGTTTAGGGCTTGATTTAAGATGTTTTGCGTGTTGGCATTTACGCTTGAGATGTTGCCCTCAAAACCGCCTAAAATTTGCATCGCATTTGCTGAAATTTTAGAAAAATTCTCACTCATTTCGATCATCGTATTTGCACTTTGCTTAAGACCGTTTATATTTACTTCAACCTCAAGTGTCGCTTTTTGCGTGCGCTCAGCAAGCTTTCTGACCTCATCTGCAACTACTGCAAAGCCTCGTCCATGCTCGCCCGCACGAGCCGCCTCGATAGCAGCATTTAGTGCTAGCAAATTTGTCTGATCTGAGATGTCTTTTATGAGATTTATGATCTCAACTATAGAATTTACGCTTCCATCAAGCGAAGAAGCGTCGTTTGAGAGATCGCCACTCATCTGGCTTACTTGCTCGATCGAGCTTAAAATTTCAGCCGTTTGAGACTTTAGTTCGCCTGTCTCTTTGAAGGTTTTTTCATTTAAATGGTTTATATTTTCAAGCATTTTTAGATTTTCTTCGATGGTTGATTGTAAGAAATTCATACCATCTTGATAGCTAGTAAGCAGCAAATTTCACAGCCTCTTGCTTATCCTTAGCTTGCTCTTTTGGCTCGCAAGTTTTGGCATTTTTTAGCTCATTTTTAAGTGCTAAAATCTCAGCCTTTAAAGCTTCATTTCTCTCTCTAAAGCTTCATTTTTACTACCAAGCTCTTTGCTTTTGCTGTCAAAAAACATTTTTCATCCTTTAAAATTTGTAAATTTTGCGTAATTATAACTCTTTTTACTTAAGCCAGTCGTCTAAAATTTGAATTTGCTCTTCAACGCTTTTATTTGCCGTGCCACCTTTTGAAGTTCGGGCCTCTTTTGAAGCGTGCAGATCTGAAATTTGATGGCATTTTCATCTAAATTTTCATCGACACTTTTTAGTTGCTCTTTGTTTAGCTCACTTAGATCAAGCCCCAAGCTTTCAGCCTTTGCCACAGCCTTGCCAGTGATAAAGTGCGCCGTTCTAAATGGGATATTTTTCTCACGCACTAGGTAGTCCGCCAGATCAGTGGCACTTAGATGCCCAGTTTTTGTCGCTTTTAGCATATTTTTTTCATTAAATTTAGCCGTTTTTATCATCTCATTTAGGATGGTAGCCGAGCTTAAAATGGTCGCAACACTATCAAAAACACCCTCTTTATCTTCTTGCATATCTTTGTTGTAAGCAAGTGGCAAGCCCTTCATTGTAGTTAGCAGCGCTACTAAATTTCCATTTGTACGCCCAGTTTTACCGCGTATGAGCTCAGCGACGTCTGGATTTTTCTTTTGAGGCATGATGGAGCTACCTGTGCTATAAGCGTCGCTAATGCTTACAAAGCCAAATTCCTGCGAGCTCCAGAGTATGAGCTCCTCGCAAAGTCTAGAAGCGTGCGTCATAAAAACGCTGATGTTAAATAAAATTTCAAGTGCAAAGTCGCGGTCACTCACGCTATCCATCGCATTTTGCGTGCAGCCTGCAAAGCCAAGCTCGCTTGCAACGATAGTTCTATCTATCTTATGAGGCGTGCCTGCAAGGGCTGCTGAGCCAAGCGGACTTAGGTTGTTTCGCTCATACGAGCTGACAAATCGCTCAAAATCCCTCTTAAACATAAACGCGTATGCTAGCAAATGGTAGCTAAGGCTTACTGGCTGGGCGTGCTGAAGGTGCGTGTAGCCTGGCATTAGCGTATCTTTGTGGTTTTTGGCTAAATTTGCAAGCGTGGCGATGAGCCCTTTGATGAGTGATGAAATTTCTAAATTTTTCTTCAAAACATAAAATTTAAAATCAAGTGCAACCTGATCATTTCTGCTTCTAGCTGTGTGTAGTCTGCCACCAAGCTCAGCTCCGATGATCTCGCTAAGGCGTTTTTCAACAGCCATGTGGATATCCTCATCCTCTATCTTAAAAGCAAATTTACCAGCCCTTATCTCAGCCAAAACCTCATCAAGCCCTTTTATGGTCGCTTCTGACTCCTCTTTTTTTAAAATTCGCAAATTCGCTAGCGTTTTAGCGTGAGCCTTACTGCCAGCGATATCCTCTTCAAAAAGATTTTTATCAAAATTTATAGAGGTGTTGAATTCCTCAAGCAACTTCGAGCTAGCCTCGCTAAATCTGCCCTCCCACATCTTTTTATGTGCGTTTTCATCTTTTTTCATAGCTTTGCCTTTGATTAATTTTGCGTGATTTTAACAAAATGGTGCTTAACTAGGCTTTTACAAGCATTTTAAAAATAATTTTTTTGATCAAAAAAGTGAAATGTAATATAAAAATTATGCTAGAGTAGTAAAAAAGTTATATATATAATTTACATTTAAGGTTATTAAAATATAATTCGCCCAGCAACTTTTTAAAAACTATTTCAAGTTTTTTGATTTATTGCCGATATAGTTATAAATGAAGAAATAAACTAAAAAGGAAGGACGATATGCAAATAGATGCAAATATGAACTCAAATGTTTTCTATCATAACGGCTACACATCTATATCATCAAGTAGCGCTAAAACCAGCATATTAGTATCTTCTGGCTATGGTACAAAAGATATCGTTAGAAGTAATGATGTGCATGTCGAACAAAGAGAAGAGGTTAGACAAAAACCTACAATTATTAGAAAAGAAGATGTCACAGAGTTACAAAAAAATTTAGAAAAATTACAAGATCAAAGAAGCGATATAGCTGATCAAATTTCAAGCATCCAGCACCTGAAAGATCGTGATTCTATGCAGATGCTTCATCATCTAAATTTAGAACAATCAAGCATTCAGAATAACATTTTAAGTATTAAAACTCAGATGACAGAAATGGTACAGGCTTAAGACTAAGCCTTACCGATAATAGTTTTTAAAACCAAACAAAAATCCTCTAAAAAGTATCCCATTGACTTATAGAAGTTACTGCTAGCATTTTGTTCAAGCTCTTTTGCAAGTTGCTCGGCATAAGGTAAGAAAAATGAGAGGCTAAAAGCAGCAAGAAGCTGCATAGACTCTTTTGTCGCCTCTTTTTTTAAGATATTTGCTATCAAAATGAGCTGATTTGAGATGCTATCAACCTCGCCCATTTTTGGCTCAAAATTTTATTGCCTTATAAAATTGCGCCAAATCATCTTTTGCACTTGAAAAATAGTAGCTTGCTTCAAATTTTGCCTTCAAAATGACAAAATCATCACACAGAGCCGCGCTACTCTCATCTTTGATAAATTTAGCGTAAAGCTCATTTCCTTTTACGTTCGCATCGCTCTTTGTCTGCGTTATCCACGCATTTGTCTTTTTGATACGCATAAATGATGAGACACCCAAGATACCATTAAAATTCGTAGCAAGTGCAGCCGCTACTACGCTATAAAGCTCTCCAAGTCTCAAATTTAATCCTTAAGCTTCAAATATCTAAGTCTAAGCGCATTTAGCACGACAGTAACCGAGCTTAGGCACATCGCCATCGAGCCATAAACTGGACTTAGAAGCAGTCCAAATACCGGATAGAGCACGCCAGCAGCCACTGGTATGCAAATGGCGTTATACATAAATGCCCAAAACAAAATTCTCTTTTATGTTAGCAATAGTCGCATTTGCAAGCTTTACAAGCCCGCTCACGCCACGCAGATCGTTTTTTACAAGCACAATATCGCCAGCGCCTTTAGCGATGTCTGAGCCTGAGTTCATAGCGATGCCAACGCTTGCTTCTTTAAGTGATGGCGAGTCGTTTATGCCATCTCCCACGAAGATCACGCCACCTCGGCTCATAAGCTCTTTTACCTTGTTAAATTTATCCTCAGGTAGCATATTTGCGTAGTATTCGCTCACATTTAGCTTGCTAGCGATATTTGCCACTACTTTTTTATCGTCACCTGATAGGATCACACTTTGTAAATTTAGCCTTGCAAGCTCGTTTATAACGCTATTTGCCTCATTTTTTAGCTCATCGCTTAGCGTTAAAAAGCCACTAAATTTTTGATTTAGCGCGCAAAGTATGACGCCGCTTCCATCATTTGTAGCCTCTTTTATCGCCTCAATATCAGCTTCATTTAGCAAGATATTGTTTGCTGCGAGCAGTTTTTCATTGCCTATTATTATCTTGTTACTTTCATCTTCATAGACGATGCCTTGACCAACTACGTTTTGAAATTTGCCATTTAGCTTTTGTAAATTTATGCAATTTTGTTTTGCATATCTTACGATCGCCTTTGAGATCGGATGCTCGCTTAAATTTTCAGCAGATGCCACTAGCTCTAGCTCTTTTTCGCTCAAATTTGAACTTTTGACGCTGATTAGCCCCTTACTTAGCGTGCCAGTTTTATCAAATGCTACAAATTTAGCATCTTTTATAAGCTCCAAAACCTCTGGATTTTTCACCAAAATCCCAGCTTTTGCACCACGCGAGAGGGAGCTTACGATTGCTATTGGCGTGGCAAGTCCTAGTGCGCATGGGCATGAGATGATAAGCACGCAGATCGCGCTAGAGATCGCATAGGCGAAATTTCCACTAAAAATTATCCATATCAAAAATGTAAGAACTGAGATCGCCACGACGCTTGGCACAAAGATGTTTGCTATCTTATCTGCCAGCCGTCCGATAGGCATCTTTTTGGAGCTAGCATCGCTTAACAAGCTTAAAATTTCGAGATAGTAAGCTCTCGTAAGAACTCTTTGTCACCTTGACGCTTATGTAGCCATTTGTGTTTAGAGTGCCGGCAAATACGCTATCTCCCACCTCTTTATAAACTGGCAAGCTCTCTCCTGTAAGCATAGAAGCATCGATCTCGGCGCCACCTTGAACTATCACGCCATCACTTGGGATGTTGTAGCCATTTTTTACGATGACGATATCGCCTACTTTTAGCTCATTTACATTTACCTCTTTACTATGTCCATCTGGCATGACCAAAAAGGCGGTCTTTGGTGAAATTTTAAGTAGCGTCTTTAGGTAGTCGCCAGCTTTTGCTTTTGAGCGCTCTTCGAGGTACTTGCCAAGCAAAACAAAGGCTATTATCATCGCTGCGCCTGAGACATAGACATTTTTTAGATCATCTGGGATGAAATTTGAAAAGATCACAACAAAAAGCGAGTATAAAAATGCACTACCGCTTCCAAGAGCTACAAGCACGTTCATATCGTAGTTTTTGTTTTTAACAGCCTCTATGGCGTGAGCAAAGAAGTCTTTGCCACTAAAAGCTAGCACCAAAAATGCTAAAACTAGCATGAGCAAATTTACTAGCAAGCTCTGAGGTGCGAACATCTCAAGCGCCATTATCACGATGCTTGCGATAAATGCAAATATAAATTTGTTTCTTATCGAGGTTATATGCTCGTCTCTTTTGGCTTCAAATTCATCGATATTTGTCGCCACAAAGTAGCCAAGCTTCTTTATCTTTTGCTCTAAAACCTCACGCACGCTAGCGTCTTTTAGGACAAACTCACCGCTTGCATTTGCAAAATTTACATTTGCTTCAAGCACCCCATCTATCTTTTTAGAAACTTTCTCGATAGCGTTTGAGCAATTTACACAGCTCATTCCCGCTATATTTAGCTTGACTTTTAAAGGCATATCAAAGCTCCTTTATAACGTCAAATCCCAGATCAGCCATTTCTGATTTAAATTTCTCTACATCGCCATCTTTTATATCAAGGCTTACTTGCCTTGGCTCTTTGCTAAGATCGACTTTTATCTCGCCAAAGTCATCTTCAAGTGCGTTTTTTATAGTGTTTGCGCAGTTTTGGCAATGCACGTTATTTACCTCAAATGTTTTCATATTATCTCCTTTATCATGTGGTCGTATTCGTGTAAATTTATGATCTTTTTGGTGTTAAATTTAAAGCCAAGGCTCTCGTAAAATTTACCAACTTTTGGCTTATTTATATCAACTATCAGCGAGACCTTTTTATGCCCTAGCTCTTTTGCTCTTGCAAATGAGTGCAAGATAAGCTCTTTTGCTAGCCCTTGACCTCTAAATTTCTCATCTACGGCGATGCTATCTATATAAAACTCGTCATCAAAGCACTCTTTTTTTATCTGGGCATCTTTGCCAAGAGCCTTTAGATGCTGTGAAATTTCACTATCAAGCTGCCATGCGTCGCCGCCAAAGTAAGCGCACATCGCAGCGATGATCTGCTTGTCACGCTTATAGACATAGACATTTTTATAACTAAGTCTATTTGTCTCGCTTTCAAAAAATTTCTCTAAAATTTCATCGCTTTTTACAGGATCGTCGTAGCCACTTAGCTTGTAGGCGATATCCTCCATCGCTAAATTTAGTAGTTTTATGCAGATTTTTGCATCTTGTTTTTGAGCATTTTTTATCATGGCATGATTATATGCCTTTAGCTTAAATTTTTATCAAATATTATTCTCAAATTTACAAATTAAGCGCTTTAGCAGGCAAACTAAAAATGTTTTAAAAAAGTATAAAATTTTTTTAGTTATAATCCGTAAAAAATTTATTTAAGGATATTTATGGGACGAGCATTTGAGTACCGAAGAGCGGCAAAAGAAGCTAGATGGGATAAGATGAGCAAGGTATTTCCAAAACTTGCAAAGGCTATAACAGTAGCGGCAAAAGATGGCGGATGTGATCCAGATATGAACCCAAAACTTCGTGCAGCCATCGCAGCAGCAAAAGCTGAAAATATGCCAAAAGATAACATCGATGCGGCTATAAAAAGAGCAAATGGCAAAGATAGTGCTGATATCAAGACTATCTTTTATGACGGCAAAGCAGCTCACGGCGTGCAAATAATCGTCGAGTGCGCTACTGACAACCCAACAAGGACAGTTGCAAATGTAAAAGCGATATTTAGCAAAAATGGCGGAGAAATTTTACCAAGTGGCAGCCTTAGCTTTATGTTTACAAGAAGAGCGTTTTTGAGCTTGAAAAACCAAGCGCAAATATAGAAGAGATCGAGCTTGAGCTGATTGATTATGGACTAAGTGACATTGAAGAAGACGAAAATGCGCTGTTTGTTTATGGCGATTACGCAAATTTTGGCACACTTCATGAAGGCATAGAGAAGTTAAATTTAGTAGTTAAAAAAGCTTCACTTCAGTACCTACCAAATCAAACCGTGAGCCTAGATGAAGAGCAAATGCTTGAGGTCGAGAGGCTTCTTGACAAGCTAGAAGACGACGATGACGTCCAAGCAGTTTATACAAATATCGAGTAAAAAGGAGCAACATGCGTTTTGATGAGTTAAAAGTTTATGATATAAATTTAGACGAGCTAAAAAAAGATAAATTTGCAGTTTTAAAGACAGAAAAAGGCGATATCAAACTTGAGCTTTTTGCCGAGGATGCACCGCAAGCTGTTGCAAATTTTGTCCATTTGATAAAAACAGGCTTTTATAATGGTCTAAATTTTCACAGAGTTATACCAAATTTCGTCATCCAAGGCGGCTGCCCAAATGGCACAGGCACAGGCGGTCACTGTTGGAGGATAAAATGCGAATGCGATAACCAAAAGGTAAAACACGAGCGTGGTAGCCTTAGCATGGCTCATGCAGGCCGTGACACTGGCGGATCACAGTTTTCATCTGCCACAGCAAGCAACCTCATCTTGACGGCGTGCATACAGTCTTTGGAAAGTGCGTTGATGACGAGAGCCTAAAGGTGCTTGATGCTATCAGACAAGGCGACAAGATCCTCTCAGCAGAGATCAAAGAGAGCCTATAAAAGGGGAATTTATGGAGAGTGCAAAAACGCAAAAGAGTCTCTTTGTGAGACTATTTACCAATCTCGCCATTTGGGTTGTGATAGGTATAGTTGGCGGTGTTATCGTCGGTATGGTCGCACCTGAGCTTGGCATAGCGAGCAAGCCAGGCATTGATTATTTTATAAAAGCTCTTAAAATTTTAATCGGCCCTATCATCTTTTTAACAATCGTCTCAGGCATCGTCGGACTTGAGAGCTTAAAAGATCTTGGTACCATCGGACTTAAAGCGTTTATCTACTTTGAGATAGTTAGTACGCTTGCTCTTGCTGTTGGTATCATCTTTGGCGAGACGCTTCGTCCAGGACATGGCATGAACCTTGACTACACCCAGCTTGACGCCTCAAGCGTGGCTAAATTTACATCTCAAGCTGGAAATATGGACGCAAATAGCGGCTTTTTAGCACATACACTTCATCTTTTAAGAGGTGCTGTGCCAGTAGATGACATCTTCCCTTACGTGCACATACTTGATCCATTTATAAAGTCAAACACACTTCAAGTACTTTTCATGGCGATAGTCGTTGCCATCGTGCTTTCGTTGCTAGCGCATGATAAAAAGCAAGCTTGTCTAAAACCGCTTGAATTTATCCAGCACTACGTCTTAAAGCTACTTACTTGGCTTATGCTATTTAGCCCAGTGGCTGCCTTTTCAGCGATGGCTTATTTGATCGGTAAATTTGGCATCGGAACGCTTCTTGGTATGATGGAGCTTCTTGTTGTTATGGCACTTGCAAGCTGCTTTTTCATCTTTGTCGTGCTTGGCGTCATTTGCTACTTTGCCAAGGTCAATGTCTTTAAATTTATGCGCTTTATCTCAAAAGAGGTCTTGGTAGTTTTTGCTACAAGCTCGAGCGAGACAGCTCTTGCACCACTTATGCAAAAGCTAGAAGCAGCTGGCATAAATAGAGGCGCAGTAGGCCTTATCATCCCGACTGGCTACTCATTTAACCTTGACTGCACCAACATCTATCTAAGCTTAAGCGTTATCTTCTTAGCTCAAGCGTTTAATATCCCGCTAAGTTTTGAGCACCTAATAAGCATTTTAATCGTGCTAATGATCACAAGTAAAGGCGCGGTTGGCGTTACAGGATCTGGCTTTGTCGTCCTTGCTGGCACACTAAGCGCACTTCCAAGCACTGGCATACCAGTAGTCACCGTGGCTGTGCTACTTGGCGTTGATAAATTTATGTCAGAGATGCGTGCTGTTGGTAACCTTTGCGGTAATGCCGTTGGCTGCATGATCGTATCTATCTGGGATAAAAAGGTCGATATGGAGAAATTTAGATACGCACTAGATCATCCAGACGAATTTCACTTCCACTCATAATAGAATTTTTAAGGGGCAAATCGCCCCTTTTTATCTTAAAATTTACTTCAAAACTTAAAGTGCTTATCCCCTATTTTTGCAATACCCAATGAAAATTTAGAAATTTTATTTTTAAATATAGAAACTAATATTATAATTATTGAAAATTTTAATTTGGAGGAGCTATGAAGACATTAGGCATCATAGGCGGCATGGGACCACTTGCCACGGCTGATTTATACAAGAAGATCATCGATATAACCCCAGCAACTTGCGATCAAGAGCACCTACACATCGTTATCGACTCATACGCTCAGATAGAAGATAGGACAAAATATATCATGGGTGAGGGAGAAAGTCCGCTTCCAAAGCTAATTCAAAGTGCTAAACTTTTAAAAAATGCAGGATGCGAGGCGATGCTAATGGCTTGTAACACAGCTCACTACTTTGCCCCAAGCATCGAAAAAGAGGCTGGAGTGAAAATTTTGCACATTGCAAAAGTTACAGTAGATGCCTTGCAAAAGAAATATCCGCACGCTAAAAATATCGCTGTCATTGCAACAAGTGGCACAAAAAAGGCTGGCGTTTATGATCAAATTTTAAAAGAGCGCGGGCTAAAGAGCGTCGATTTTAGCAAAGAGACGCAAGATGTCATCATGGAGTGCATCTACAAAGGCGTCAAAGCTGGCAAGCTAGAAGAGTATGTGCCAGTGTTTTATGAAGTGCTTTCTAACATTGAAGCTGACGTTTATATCGCAGGCTGCACCGAGATACCGATGTTTTTGCCATTTATCAGCAGCGAGTATAAATTTATAGATGCGACATTTGAGCTAGCAAAAGCTGGCGTAGAATTTGGGCTAGAAAAGAGAGTATTTTGATTAAATTTAGCCAGATATCTGGCTAAATTTTTGTTTTAACTGCAACTTACACTAAGTACAACAGCGACTTTTATAGTAGAAATTTGATATCAAATTTAGTTGGAGTGTTCTGGTTAAATTTTAGCTCTAGCTACAAAGATTGCTTGTATTAAAATTTCTAATGTCAGGCGATTAAATTTTTCAGGTTTATAAAGAGTGGCTTTTGGTTAGAAATTTTAGAAAGTCTATTTAAATTTGACCAAGCTATTTCGCAAAATGTTTTAAATTTTATATTAGAAATTTGAAAAAGAGCTATATTTTATAGCTCTCAAATTTTTACTATTTGATAGTTCAAATTTAAATAGCCTTGTAGGCAACATACCCACAAGGCTATAAATTAAGCTTTTGGACCAGCTTTGGCGTACTCAACGCCCTCTTTTACATCTTCGTAGCGTTTGAAATTTTCAACAAACATTTTAGCCAGCTTGTCGCGTGAAATATTGTACTCAGCTGGGTGTGTCCATGTATTTATTGGATTTAGCAGTTTTGTCTCTACACCATCAAGCTCTTTTGGGATAGCGAAGTTAAATTTATCAAAATTTTCAAATTCGCATTTTGTGATGCTACCATCAAGGATCGCATTTATGCAAGCACGTGTTGCTTTTATGCTCATGCGCTTGCCAACGCCGTAAGCACCGCCGCTCCAGCCTGTATTTACAAGATAGACATTAACGCCGTGTTTATCGATCTTCTCACCAAGCAGTTTTGCATAGACGGTTGGGTGAAGTGGCATAAATGGCTCGCCAAAGCAAGCGCTAAAAGTAGCGACTGGCTCGGTGATACCGCGCTCTGTGCCAGCAACTTTTGCTGTGTAGCCACTTAAGAAATAATACATCGCCTGCTCTTTTGTCAGCTTCGCAACTGGAGGAAGCACGCCAAAAGCGTCAGCGCTTAAAAAGATGATATTTTTTGGATGGCCAGCGCTTGAGCTTGGCTCGTAGTTGTCGATGTGATAGATCGGATAGCTCACGCGTGTGTTTTCAGTCTTTGAGCCGTCTTTATAATCAACCACGCCATTTTCGTCAGCCACGACGTTTTCAAGTAGCGCATCACGCCTGATCGCTGCGTAAATTTCTGGCTCGCTGCTTGGATCAAGGTTGATACATTTTGCATAGCAGCCACCCTCAAAGTTAAATACCCCATCATCGTCCCAGCCGTGCTCGTCATCACCTATTAGTTTGCGTTTTGGATCGGTTGAAAGTGTCGTTTTACCAGTGCCAGATAGTCCAAAAAATAACGCTGTATCGCCCTTCTCGCCTACGTTTGCAGAGCAGTGCATACTTAGCTTGCCCTCAAGTGGCAACCAGTAGTTCATCATAGAAAAAATGCCCTTTTTCATCTCGCCGCCATACCATGTGCCACCGATCACTGCGACATTTTCCTCGACATTAAATATGACAAAGACCTCTGAATGTAGTCCGTCAGCCTTGTAGTCCTCATTTTTTGTCTTGCAAGCGTTATATACTACAAAATCAGGCTCAAATTTAGCCAGCTCCGCTTCACTTGGACGGATGAACATATTTTTTACAAAGTGCGCTTGCCACGCTACTTCAGTGACGAAGCGAACTGATTTTTGGCTCTTTTTGCTAGCTCCACAAAATGCGTCTTGGATAAAAATTTCTTTACCACTTAGCTGCTCTTTTGCTTTTTTAAGAAGCTTGTCAAAGAGCTCTTTTGTGATAGGCTGATTTATCTTACCCCAAGCGATGTATTTTTGGCTTGGATCTTGCTTGACAAAATACTTATCTTTTGGGCTTCTGCCTGTAAAAATTCCAGTATCGACCATAAATGTGCCGTTACTTGAGACTCTGCCCTCGTTGTTTGCCTTTTCAAGCTCAAAAAGCTCGTCGTAGCTTAGATTGTGATTTATCTTTTTGATCTCTTTTAGACCTAGCTCGTCTAGTTTATTTATCATGTTGTTTCCTTTTAAATTTTCGTTTCTTTATAAATTCTGACCTAAAAGTCATCAAAATGTTAATCAAATTTCGCTTAACACTATCTTTTTAAAATGGGCAAATTTATTTAAATTTAGCCACCACTTGATTGTTCGCGACACTTTGACCTTTGCTAACCTCGATAGAGCCTATGATGCCATCTTTTGGAGCCTTAACCTCTATCTCCATCTTCATCGCTTCAAGCACGACTATGGCCTGACCTTTTTTGACATGATCTCCTGCGCTTACTAAAATTTTATGCACAGCGCCTGGTAAGCTTGCAACGATATCATTTTCTGTTGCGCCTGCTACTGCACTTTTGGCATTTTTTACGCTCTTGCCTTCAACTTCAGTGATCGATTTTACTTGGATGCTGTCGTTAAAACCTTCGCTTACTTCGACATTGTAACGGCTACCATTTACGACGACGCTATATCTGCCGCTTTGAGTTTGTCTGCCCTCGTTTGCTTTAGCATTTGGATCGATTTTTCTTACATTTACTTTGGCTTCGCCTTTTAAGAACGCGATGCCTTTTTCTTTACAAGCTGCTGCTATAAAGACGTTTTCTTCGGTAACCTTGATCTTATTTTGTTTTAAAATTTCTTTTACGTGCGCAAGTGACTTGCTCTCATCTTTATCAGCTATATCAACAGCGTGTTTTGTAGTTGGTTTTAGCCCTAGTTGCTCGCTAGCAAGCTTAATGATCTCTTTATCAGGCGTAACTGGGGTCTTGCCAAAGTAGCCAAGCACCATTTTGCCATATCCCTCAGCGATCTTTTTCCACTTGCCAAACATTACATTATTAAAGGCTTGTTGGAAGTAAAACTGGCTAACAGGGGTCACTGAAGTGCCGTATCCACCCTTTTGCACCACTTCGCGCATAGCAAGGATAACCTCTGGGAATTTATCTAAGATGTTGTTATCTCTCATCATCTGGGTATTTGCAGTGAGCGCGCCACCAGGCATCGGTGAAAATGGTATTAGAGGGCTTACTTGCACAGCTTCAGGCGGTAAGAAATACTCTTTTAAACAATCATTCAAAACGCTTTCGTATTTTAAAATTTTCTCCACGTCAAGGCCGCCAAGATCGTAGTCTTTGCCTTTTACTGCGTGAAGCATGGTTAGGATATCTGGCTGACTTGTGCCGCCACTTACTGGGCTTGCGGCTAGATCTATACCATCAACACCAGCCTCAAGCGCTGCAAGGTAGCAAGCGACACTTACGCCAGCGGTTTCATGTGTATGAAGTCTGATGTGAGTTTTTTCTGGTAACAATTTTCTAGCCATTTTTATGGTTTCATAGACCTTTTGTGGGCTGCTTGTGCCACTTGCATCTTTGAAGCAAACGCTGTGATAAGGGATATTTGCATCTAAAATTTCTCTTAAAATTTTCTCATAAAATTTAACATCATGTGCTCCCACACAGCCACTTGGCAAGTCCATCATAGTAACGACGACTTCGTGTTTTAGCCCATGATGAGCGATCCTCTCGCCTGAATATTTTAAATTTTCAACATCATTTAGTGCGTCAAAATTTCTAATAGTAGTGGTTCCATGTTTTTTGAAAAGTTTTGCGTGAAGGTCAATTAGCTCGCGGCTACCAGTATCAAGTGTGACGGTATTTACGCCCCTGCTTAGGGTTTGAAGGTTTGCTTTTGGTCCTACGATGCTTCTAAATTTATCCATCATCGCAAAAGCGTCTTCATTTAGGTAAAAATAAAGGCTTTGAAATCTCGCTCCTCCGCCAAATTCAAAATGCTCTATGCCAGCCTCTTTGGCTGCTTCAAGCGCGGGCAAAAAGTCGTTCATAAGCACTCTAGCGCCATAAACTGACTGGAAGCCATCTCTAAAGGTCGTATCCATAACATCGATAAATTTCTTTGCCATATTTCACCTCATTAAATTTATAAATTTACTAAAAAGCGGTCATAAAAAATGGCTAAATTGGGCAGAAACTCAAATTAGCCATTTTGCTTGCTTTTGGTATTTTACAACCAAAAACTTTTATATCATTTAAAAAGTGAGAGTAAGAAGTTAAATAATCCGCCGTGGCTCGCATCTAACACCGGCTTTATCTCCATCAAAAAGACGCAGAAAAAGACTAAAACTGCTACTTGGATGATGATGTAAGGCACCACGCCTTTATAAATAGCAGCTGTTTTTATCTCAGCAGGTGCGACTGATCTTAAGAAAAATAGACTAAATCCAAATGGCGGCGTCAAGAATGAAGTTTGTAAATTCATAGCAACTAGGATCGCTAGATAGACTGGGTTTATGCCAAGTTTTGCGGCGATTGGCACCAAGATAGGAAGCACGATATATGAAATTTCAACAAAATCTATAAAAAAGCCAAGCACAAAGATAACAGCCATACTAAAGATGATAAAGCCCCACTTCTCGCCTGGTAAATTTGTCATGAAATTTTCAACTATCTCATCGCCTCCAGTGTAGCTAAAGACCATAGAAAAGGCAGTCGCGCCAACAAGTATGGCAAAGACTAGAGCTGTAGTTTTCACGCTCTCAGCCAAAGCCTCTTTCATCATAGAAAATGAAAATGTCCTATAAAACATAGCAAGAATAATAGCACCCACGCAGCCAAATGCTGAACTTTCTGTCGGTGTAGCGATACCTGCAAAGATAGAGCCAAGCACACAAATAACTAGCAAAAGTGGCGGGAAGATCGCAGTTAGCGCTCTAATGATCTGCTTAAATTTACTAACGCCACTCTCATCTTTTACGATAGGAGCGACCTCTGGTTTAAGATAAGCAACTATCAAAATATAAACTATATAAACGGCAACTAGCGTAAGTCCTGGCACAACAGCTTGGTGAAAAAGCTCTCCAACTGGCACTGAAAAGATATCGCCCAAGATGATAAGCACGATAGAAGGTGGGATGATCTGACCAAGTGTGCCAGCAGCGCATATCGTGCCACAACCAAGGGATTGATCGTATTTATACTTTAGCATTACAGGTAAGCTTATAACGCCCATAGCAACGACGCTAGCTCCTACAACGCCAGTTGATGCTGCAAGAAGAGCTCCAACTAAGATAGTGCTAATAGCGATACCGCCTCTAATTTCTCCAAAGAGCATACCCATGCTCTCAAGTAGTCTCTCGGCTAGCTTTGACTTTTGAAGCACGACGCCCATAAAGACAAAGAGTGGAACTGCTATGAAAATTCTACTCTCCATGATAGAAAAATTCTATAAGGCATGAAGTTAAACATATCTTTAAATACTTCTATACTGCCAAGTAGCCCATCGCCATCGCTAAGGCTCTCTACAACGCTGCCAACCATGCCAAATATCATCGCAACCGCACCAAAGGTAAATGCCACTGGAAAGCCAATGCCAAGCATCAATAGCGCGGCTATAAACATTATTAATCCCGCCATATTTTCTCCTTACTAGCTTTCTTGTAGCGATTTAAATTTTTTATAAAAAAGCCGATCGCAAAAAATACAAGTATGTAAAATGAAACAGGGATCATCGCTTTTATGATCCATCTGTGAGTAAGACCGCCTGGATCTGCGCTAGCTTCTGCGGAGCTATAAGCATCACCTACAAATCCAAATGATAAATTTGAAACCAAAAGCGCAAATGGTATGACAAAAAATATAGTGCCAAGCATATTTACAAGGGCTTTTTGTCTTTCTGAAAATTTAGCATAAAAGATATCAACTCTGACGTGTGCGTCCTCTTTTAGGGCATAGCTCATGCCAAGTAGAAATATCACAGCAAAAAAGTGCCACTCAAGCTCCTGAAAAGCAACGTTGCCGTAAGAGAAAAGTATCTTGCCACAACGTTAAAAAATACGTCTATTATCATCAAAGCCATAATAAACATACAAATATAGCCGACTATATCGCCAGCCTTGTCGAAAAATCTCTCAATCTTATCCATTAAAAACCTTTAATAGTTCATTTATCATGATGATAAGCACACAAACTGGCGCTACATATCTTAGTAAAAAATACCATGCATTAAATACAAAATCGCTCATATATGGGGTAAATAGCACATATAAAGCATCTCTTTTCATAAAATATCCAACAAATATCGCTCCGCCGATACCACTAATTGGCAGCAAGATATTTGAAGCGGTAAAATCAAGAAAATCAAAGAAATTTTTACCAAAGAGCATAAATTTATCGCCAACATTTTCTATATTTGATAAAAGGCACAAAAATCCCACTACGAAAATCCCAGCTCCAACTATGCTAAGAGCCTTTCTTCTACTCATGCCATACTCTCTGATCAAGAAAAATGCAAATGGCTCAACAATAGAGATCGCTGAAGTGATACCAGCAAAGATAAGTGCAGCAAAAAACGCCACAGCCAAAATTTGACCTATCACGCCAAGCTTAGCAAATAGCGTTGGTAGCGAGATAAAGACAAGTCGCTGTCCTTGAGACGGAGTAGCTCCAAATTCAAATATAAAGGTAAAGATAACAAGACCTATCATAATAGCAAGTGCGATATTTATAAAGACGATACTTAGCGTTGAAGTGGCTAAATTTGTATCATCACTTAAGCTGGCTGAATAGGTAATGATCGCTGCCATACCAAGAGATAGCGTCCAAAATGCAAGTCCAAGAGCTAGCAAAAGTGAGTTAAATGAAATTTTACTAAAGTCAGGGATGAGCAAAAACTCGGCTGATTTAGAAAAGCCATCCATCGTCATAGAAAATATAAGCATAATTAAAACCATGATAAACAGGCTTGGCATCATCCAAACATTTAACTTTTCTATGCCGCTTTTTACGCCTTTTGAAAGGATGTAAAAGCAAGCTGCAAATGCTATAACAAAATAAAGCGTCTGCTCTCCAAGACCATGCGTCAAAAGATCATTAAATATCACTTTTGAGCTATCTATATCACTTGGCAAGCCAGAAAAAGATAGGACAAAATACTTAAAGACCCAGCCTATTATCACGATGTAATATGATGAGATGATAGCTGCTGTGACCATGGCTAAAATTCCAACCAGTTGCCATAAATTTTTATTTTTAGCTGCTAGCTTTCTAAAGGCATTTACACTGTCGCTCTCGCTAAGCTTGCCAATACTAAGCTCCGCCATAAAGATAGGCACACCAACTAGAAAAGTTATCAAAAGATATAGGATAATAAACGCCGAACCGCCGTTTTCACCAACCATGTATGGAAATTTCCATGCATTGCCAAGTCCGACAGCCGATCCTGCGACTGCTAGGACATAGCCTATTTTAGAAAATTGTTCTTTTGCCATATTATGAGATCTCCCTTATTAACACCACCAGAACTAAAAGTGGAGCCACAAATCTAATTAAAAAATACCAAATTTTAAATACAACCTTGCCCATATAAGGCACAAATAGCTCTTTTAAAAGCTCAAATTTCATAAAGTAGCCAACAAAGATTGCAAGCAAGATGCCACCAAGTGGGAGCATGATGTTTGAGCTGAGATAATCAAGCAGGTCGAAAAAGCTCTTACCAAAAAATGTAAGCGCATCTTTAAATTCGTTTGTGCCACTTAATGCACATAAAATTCCTAAAACATAAACCACGCAAGCAACGATTAGGATCGATTTGTTTCTACTAAATTTTAGGCTTTTGCTTAAGAAAAATATAAATGGCTCAACCATCGAGATAACCGAGGTGATACCAGCAAAAAATAGTGATATAAAAAATGTAAATGCCAAGAAATTTCCAAGCAAGCCAAGCTTAGCAAATAGCGTTGGTAGCGAGATGAAAGCAAGTCCTGCGCCTTTTGATGGCTCTGAGCCAAACTCAAATGTAAATGTAAAGACGATAAGGCCGATGATGACGCTTATTATGATGTTCGCAAAGACGACATATAGCGATGAGGTAAATAAATTTGTATCATCGCTTAGACTTGATGAGTAAGTAAGTATGCAGCCAATGCCAACGCACATCGTAAAAAAAGCAAGTCCAAGAGCGTTTAAAACAGCTGCTTGATCTATCTTTGAAAAATCAGGCACTAGTAGAAATTTAGCCGCTTTATCAAAGCCCTCCATACCAAAAGAGTAGCCAAGCATAAGCAAAAGCAAGATAAAAAGAGCTGGTATAAGATAGACATTTATGCGCTCGATGCCGCTTTTTACGCCTTTTGTAAGGATGAAAAAGTAGGCAAAAAACGCGATACTAAAGTATAAAATTTGCTCACCTATGCCATTTGAAGTGAAATTTACAAAAAGCGTCTCTGAGTTTGCCATATCTTTAGGCAGCTCGCCAAAGCTTAAAATGACGTATTTTAAAACCCAGCCAATGATGAGCGTATAAAAAGATGCGATAAATAGCCCAGTCACCATGATAACACCGGCAAATTTCCAAGAGCTTGCCCCTTTTGTAGCTAGGCTTTTAAACGCTCCAACCGTATCAAGACGTGAAATTTTACCCATCGCCATCTCAGCAAAAAATATGCTAAGACCAACAGCAAAGGCAAAAAATAGATATATAAGGATAAATGCCGAACCGCCGTTACTGCCAACCATGTATGGAAATTTCCACGCATTACCAAGGCCGATAGCCGCTCCAATTATTGAGAGGATAAAGCCAATTTTACTAAATCTCTCTGCCATTATTTACCTGCCATCTGGTAGATCATTATCGCACAAATGGCAACTGGCACGACATATCTTAAGAAGAAATACCAAATTTCAAAAAATGCTCTTCCCATAAAATCGCCAAAGAGCAGATACAAACTCTCTTTTTTAAGTTTATAACCAACAAAAAAGCTAAACACGATAGCGCCTATTGGCATCATGATATTTGATGTGAGAAAGTCAAGCGCGTCAAAAAATGGCTTACCGCAAACGCTAAAAGCACTTGAAGTGTCTGAATAATATGAAAGTATGCAAAAGATGCCCAAGATATAGACAAAGGCGCCGATGTAAAGAAGCGCCATCTTTCTTGAAATTTCAAATTTCCTAACCAAATAATAAGCAAAAGGCTCGATCATCGAAACCGCGCTCGTGATACCAGCAAACAATAACGATACGAAAAATGCTACCGCCATGACGTTGCCAACGACGCCAAGCTTTGCAAAAAGCGTGACAAGCGAGATAAAGATAAGGCCTGGGCCACTTGCCGTGCTATCAGCCCCATAAGCAAATATAAAGGTAAATACGACAAGTCCCATCATAATGCCTATTAAGATGTTTATAAAGATGATAGAGAGCGTTGATTTTATTAAATTTGTGCGCTCTGGTAAATTTGCAGCGTATGTTGGTATGACGCCAACGCCCATAGATAGCGAGAAAACGCAAGGCCTAGAGCTTGCAAGACAACATCTGGCGTGATCGCACTAAAATTTGGTACAAATAAAAATTTAGCCGCCTTCACAAAGCCATCTCCCATACTAAGCGCGTAAAAAAGCATGCAAACCAGCAAGACAAAAAGGCTTGGCATCATCCATATATTTAGTTTTTCTATGCCACTTTTTACGCCTTTTGAAACGGCAAAAAAGACCATCAAAAAGACTAGGCTAAAGCATAGCACGGCACTGCTTAGATCATTTGATAAAAGCGTGTTAAACTGCTCCCCTGCAGCTTTTGTATCAGATAAAAGTGGCGAAAAACTAAGATAGATATACTTTAAAATCCAGCCAATAACAACCATATAAAATGAAGCTATAAGTATCGCGCCGATCATGAAAAAGCCAGATAGTGACCAAGCTTTTTTATTTTTTGGAGCAAGCTTGTAAAGTGAGCTTACGATGTCACTTTCGCCAAGTTTGCCGATACTAAGCTCCGCTAAAAACGCCACAAACGCGATAGCAAATGTAAGAAGCAAGTATAAAATTATAAATGCTGAACCGCCGTTATTTCCCACCATCGTAGGAAATTTCAAGGCATTGCCAAGACCCACAGCAGAACCAGCCATAGCAAGGACAAAGCCTATCTTTGAAAATTTCTCGTTTATCATTGAAAACCTAAGATTAAGAATAAATTAAATTCTTTCAAAGATAGCATAAAAAAACTTTCATTTTTCTAAGCCAAGAATTTTTTATAGGCAATTTAAATTTTTAGTGTTTTTATTTGAAACAAAGTTTTGTTTTTGTAATATTACGGCTCATGAAGTTCAAGTAGGGACAGATCCGAAAGAGCTTTAAAATTTTAAAGGAGCAACGATGAAAAAGATCGTGTTTTTAATTCTTGGTCTTGCTGCATTCGCATTTGGCGCTGACGGCGAGATGATCAGATCATATTCAGTTATCGCTGGCGGTATCGGCCTTGGCCTTGCAGCTCTTGGCGGTGCTATTGGTATGGGTAACACAGCTGCTGCAACTATCAGCGGAACAGCTGAGAAATCCAGGTGTTGGTAGCAAACTTATGACTACAATGTTTATCGCACTTGCGATGATCGAAGCACAAGTTATCTACGCACTTGTTATTACACTTATCGTTCTTTACGCAAACCCAATGCTTGGCTAAGCGTAAAGCTTAAAATTTAGCCCCTCTTTTGGGGCTTTTGTTTTTTTTTGCGATCATGGTGGAATTGGTAGACACGCTATCTTGAGGGGGTAGTGCCGCTAGGTGTGCGAGTTCGAGTCTCGCTGATCGCACCATCTTATCTCTCTTTCTAAATCAAAATCTTAAATTTCTAAGCTATAAAAAAGGAAAATTTTATGTTAGACAAAAAACGTGCTTTAAAACAATTACAAAACGAAGCAGACGATGCTGCTATATACTCACTTCTTGAAGCTAGCGAAAAAGTCGAAGAAAATAAAAAAATACTTCGCAAATTAATCACCGAAGAGAGACGCCACTATGCTTTTTGTCAAAAGATAACTGGCGAGAGCAGAAGTGCAAATTTATTCAAAGTCATTTTCTATACGATACTTGTTAAAATTTTTGGTACCTCTTTTACTCTAAAATTTACTGGAGTCACGCGAAGAAAATGCGGAGAAATTTTATCTTGACATAGTAGATGAATATCCTGAAGCTCGTGATATTTACGAAGAGGAGATGAACCACGAAAATAGTCTAATCTCTATGCTAAAAGACACAAAGCTCGTAAATGCTGGCGGTATCGTGCTTGGCATGAATGATGCTTTAGTTGAGCTAACAGGCACACTTAGCGGCATCGCGCTTGCCTTTTCAAATACAAAATCAGTTGGCGCAACAGGCCTTATCATGGGTGTGGCAGCTGCACTTTCTATGGCTGGCTCAGCGTATCTCGAGTCAAAAGAAAATCCAAGCGACGAGATCAAACCGCTTACCTACTCGCTCTACACAGGCGGTTCGTACATCATAACAACGGCATTTTTGATACTTCCATTTTTCATCTTTACAAGCGGTCTTTACGCCGTATTGTCGATGTTTTTCTTTGCGCTGGTTGCCATCATCACTTACAACTTTTATATAAGCGTGGCAAAGGAGCTTAAATTTTTACCAAGAGTGATTGAGATGTGCGTGATAACTTTTGGCGTTGCGATCATATCTTTTGGCATCGGCTTTTTAGTCAAACACTATTTTGGATTAGATGTTTGATCTAAATTTCAAACCAGCCGTAGCTATCATCTCCCAAATTCCCACTAAAAAGTGGTTTTAAATTTAGATCAAGGCTCAAATTTTCACCAATTTTGAAATTTGAGCTTTGATAGATAAGTAGCCATTTTACATTTGCTAGCTTGCCCTCTTTTGCAAGCTTTAAAAACTCTCCTGCTCCTTCAAACATGCAAAGTCCTTTTAGATCAAGCTCTTTTTGAATGCTGACTTTGCGATCTGGCACGCTAAAAAGTGGCAATGTTTCATCAAATTTATCGCCTCTTGAGTAGATTATGACATCTGGGCTTTTGCCATTTTTTACAAGTCTGGTATCGAGCCTTGGTCGGTCTGTCCGCACTGTATTCCCACCGATCACCAACGTGTCTATAACGTTTCTAAGTTTATGGACGTGAGTTCGGCTAAGTTCATTTGTGATGATGCCACCACTTGCCACGCCGTTTTTACTAAGGGCTATTTTTAAAAAGCTAAATCCACCATTTTGATAGGCCAAAAATGGCTCAAGTAGCTTATAACAGCGCTCTTTTAAAACGCCAAATTTAACTCTCACACCAGCACCTTGAAGTGAATTCCCACCGCCACTTGCTATTTTATTTTCATCGTGGCTGCCAATTATAACCTCACCGAAACCAAGCTCTTTTAGCAAATTTGCACAAGGTGGCGTTTTGCCATAATGCGAGCAAGGCTCAAGAGTGACATAAGCTTTTGCATTTTTTAGTAAATTTGAGTGGTTATTTAGTATAAATTCATAGGTAAATTTTGGCTCTAAAAGGCCAAATTCGCCCTCTTTTATATTTGAGCTAAATTTAGCGTTATAAGCTTTTATAAAATCATCTTTAAATTTTTCACTTTTATTGCAAAGCGCAAAGAGTATCGCTGTCGGTTCAGCGTGTAAATATCCAGCCTTTTCATGAGCCCTGCAAGATGAAAATTTGCCCATTTTCATCAAGGACAAGGCATCCAACGGCTGGATTTGGGTAGGTCATGATCTGAAATTTCCAAGCCTCGCTTAAAGCAAGATCCATGTAAAATTCGTCGTTCATCCATGCCTCTTAGCAAAACACACCAGCGTTTGCCAGTGTGTTTTCAGTAAATTTACGACAATCCGTCGATCTTGCCGTCTGCGTCTATCTTCATATTGACCGCAGCTGGCACTTTTGGAAGTCCTGGCATTAGCATGATCTTACCGCAAACCGCGACGATAAAGCCAGCTCCTGTTCTAATGTCAAGGTCTTTTACACTAAATGTAAAGCCCTTTGCTCTACCCAAAAGCTTCGCATCGTCACTAAATGAGTACTGCGTTTTTGCGATACAAACTGGCAAATGGCTCAAATTTAGCTCTTTTATCATCTCAAGCTTTTTAAGAGCGGCCTCTTCAAAGACTACCTCACCAGCTCCATAAATTTCCTTAGCGACCTTTTCTATTTTAGTTTTCGTATCGTCGCTCATCTCGTATGTGAAATTTCATCTTGCTTGGCTTATCGCACGCCTTTAAAACTAGCTTTGCAAGCTCAAGTGCGCCTTTGCCACCTTTTAAGAAATTCTCACAAACTGCCACTTCTACGCCAAGCTCACGGCAGTACTCTTTTACGAAATTTATCTCTTCATCAGTGTCAAAGCCAAATTTATTAAGCGCCACAACCACGTTTTGACCAAATTTACCTTTTAAATTTTCGATGTGTCCGCCAAGGTTTTCGATGCCTTTTTTAAGGGCGTTCATATCTGGTTTTGTAATCTCGTCTTTGTTTGCTTCGCCGTTATATTTTAGCGATCTGATCGTGCTTACAAGCACCACAGCGCTTGGTTTAATCTCAGCAACCCTGCATTTTATATCTAAAAATTTCTCCGCTCCGAGCTCCGAGCCAAAGCCAGCTTCAGTGATGACGTAGTCAGCTAAATTTAGAGCTGTTTTTGTTGCGATGACCGAGTTGCAGCCGTGTGCGATGTTTGCAAATGGGCCGCCATGCACGAGCGTAGGTGTGTGTTCTAGTGTTTGAAATAAAATTTGGTTTGATCGCATCTTTTAAAAGTATGCAAACAGCGTCTTGGCAGCCTAGATCACGCACGTAGATAGGCTTTTTATCGCTATCATAGGCGACCATAATGTTTGCCACGCGCTCTTTTAGATCTGATAAGCTTGTGGCTAGACAAAGCACAGCCATGATCTCGCTTGCGGCGGTTATATTAAAGCCATCTTCTCTTGGTACGCCGTCCGTTCTGCCGCCCTGACCCACAGTGATAAATCTAAGCGCGCGGTCGTTCATATCCATACAGCGCTTCCATAAAATTTTCTCTATTTTTAGTGGGTTTTCTTGATAGAAGCTGTTATCTATCATGGCAGAAATTAGGTTATTTGCCGATGTTATCGCGTGAAAATCGCCAGTGAAGTGTAAATTTAGATCCTCCATCGGCGCAAGCTGCGAGTAACCACCACCTGCTGCTCCGCCCTTTATGCCAAAAACTGGTCCCAAAGATGGCTCGCGAAGTGCTAGGCAAACCTTTTTATTAAGCGAATTTAGTGCGTCAGCTAGACCGATCGACATAGTCGTTTTGCCCTCGCCGTATGGGGTTGGGTTAGTCGCGGTGACTAAGATGAGCTTTGAGTTTGATGGCTCAAGTCTAGGGGAAATTTTGGCCTTAAAATTTGCCGTAAAGCTCAAGCTCGTCTTCGTTTAAGCCTAGTCTTGCGGCAACTTTACTGATGTGTTCAAGTTTCGTTTGGTGAGTTATCTCGATGTCGCTTAGCATTTTACCACTCCAAATATGTTTTTGCTTTTTTTATCTCACTGATGTTGATCTCAAAATTCCCTCTTCGTTTTCTACTGCGATGCTCTCTTCGTTCGCTTTTACAAGCCTTCCTGCAAATTTCTCAGCCTCGGTTTGAACTTTTACAAGCTCGCCAACACTCGCTTTAAAATGAGATGGCTTACTAAGCTTTCTCTCAAGGCCAGGCGAGCTAACCTCAAGGTTATAATCCCCGCTAACTGGCGGTGTCACGTCAAAGATAGGCGAGAGTAGACGGCTCACTTTTTCGCAGTCATCAAGGCTCACTCCGCCATCTTTTGTGATATAAACTCTAAAAATAGCCCTGCCATTTTCATTTGCGATCTCGCTGTCGTAAAGCTCAACGCCGCATTCGCGTACTAGTTTGTCTAAATTATCCATTTTTGTTTAAATCCTTTGAAATTTTATCAAACAACTTATCCATATGGTTTTGATACTCTAATCTATCATCAAATTTAAAGTGAAAATTTGGACATCTATACCAGCCCTCAGCCGCCATGCAGTGGTTTTGCAAATGCCTGCAAACGCGCTTTAAATGCCCCAAAATATACTCTTGCTCGCGCTCATCAAACATCATCTTATCAAGATAGACAAAGGCGTCATATCTGCCCTTTTTACACTCGACGTCAGTGACGCAAAGTCCCTTTAAAATGCTATCTTCAAGAGTGGCTAGAGCCTCTGGTATGAGCTCTTTTAGCACGCTCTCTGTTCTCATACGCTTTATTTCGTTAGCGTTCATAGAGTAGCTTTCTCCTTGACTTCTTTGAAGCTTTCGATGTAGTCATTTTCTCTAATGTCGTTGAAATTTTCGATACCAACGCCGCACTCGTAGCCTTTAGCGACCTCTTTGACGTCATCTTTGAAGCGTTTTAGCGAGCTTACTAAGCCCTCATAAACGACCACACCCTCTCTAATAAGGCAAATTTTTGCCCCTCTGTTTATCGTGCCTTCAGTGACGATACATCCAGCGATAGTGCCGACTTTTGGTACGTGGATCACTTGGCGAACCTGAGCTTGACCAAGCTGCTCTTCTCTGATGATCGGTGACATTAGTCCGCCCAAAATCGCCTTCACATCGTCGATTAGGTTATAAATAACATTGTAAGTTTTTATCTCGACGCCGCTCTCTTTTGCCTTCTCTTTTATCTCGCCAGTTGGCCTTATGTTAAAGCCAAGGATGATGCAGTCGTTACTTGCGCTTGCAAGTGCAACGTCGCTTTGCGTGATGCCGCCAACTCCTGAGTGGATCACATTTACTCTGATCTCGTCGTTTGCTAGTTTTTCTAGGCTTGCTTTTAGCGCCTCAAGTGAGCCACCAACGTCAGCTTTGATGATGACTGGAAGTGTTTTTAGCTCGCCCTCAGCGATCTTAGCGCTAAGCTCATCGATACTAACTTTTGTGCTCTTGCTAAGCTCTTTTTGGCGGATATATTCAGCCTTTTTCTGTGCGTACTCACGAGCCTCTTTATCAGTTTTTACGCCTATTAGCGTCTCGCCAGCCTCTGCTATCTCGCTAAGGCCTACTATCACGCCACATTCGCCTGGTTTTATCTCTTTTAATGGCCTACCCTGATCATCAAGCAAGCTTCTTATCTTACCGTATGCAACGCCAGCTACGACTGTATCTCCGACATGAAGTGTGCCGTTTTCAACGATGATGGTAGCTACTGGACCACGGCCTTTTTGAAGTGAGCTCTCGATGACAGTTGCTTTTGCGTTTGCCTTTGGATTTGCCTTTAGCTCCAAAAGATCAGCTTGTAAAAGCACAATCTCAAGTAGATCATCTATGCCCATGCCTGTTTTTGCAGAGATCGGCACAAATTCATACTTGCCACCCCACTCTGTTGGCATGATATCAAGCTCAGCAAGACCGGTTTTTACTAGATCAGGATTTGCTGACTCTTTATCCATTTTGTTTATCGCGATGATTATTGGCACACCAGCGGCTTTTGCGTGGCTAACTGCCTCTTTTGTCTGTGGTTTTACGCCGTCATCTGCTGCAACAACGATGATAACTATATCAGTTACACCAGCACCCCTTGCACGCATAGCTGTAAATGCCTCGTGGCCTGGAGTGTCGATAAATGTGATGTTTCTGCCATTTTTATTTACCATATAAGCACCCACGTGCTGAGTGATACCGCCAGCCTCTCCAGCTGCTACGCGAGACTTTCTTATGTAGTCAAGTAGTGAGGTTTTACCGTGGTCGACGTGACCCATAATGGTTATAACTGGCGCTCTTGGCTGGAGATTTTCATCATCTTTTATCTCCTCTTCATAGGCTGCTACATAGTCAAATTCTTTTTGATCGTCGATGATATTTACCTCGACGTTAAACTCATCAGCCAAAATTTCTATCGCATCTTCATCCAAAAAGTCGTTTTTAGTTGTCATCATACCAAGCATAAATAGCTTACCTATGACCTCGCTTGGCTGCTTATTTAGTTTCTCAGCAAATTCATAAACACGAATTTCTTTTGGGATATTTATCGAAGTTACAGCTTCGCTATTTTGTTTATTTTCAGGCTTTTTGTGCTTTTTTCTAGCTCTTCTTTGTATGCCACCCTCGCCAAACAAATTTATCGTGTTATTGACGGTTGTCTTCATCGCACTTGGTTGTTTTGTCCTTTGCATCGGAGCTGGAGCTGGAGTTTTAAAGCTAAAATCAGGTAGCACTACCACATCTTCATCTTCAAGCACGATGTCACCAAAGTCGCTTCCGCCAAGCAAGTCCATCTTCTCAGCGCTATCTTTTTTGCTTACAACTGTTACTTTTTTATCTTTTTTCTTTTTTCTAGCCAAATTTTCATCGCTAGCAGAGAATATACTCTTAAAATCACTAATGTTAGTAACAGCCGCCTCGGCCTTTTTCTCCTCTTTACAGGAGCTGGCGCCTCGTAATCTTTTTTCTTTTTAACTATCACAAGGCCGCGTCTTTTTTGGGTCACATCAGCCAAGCTCTCTTTTGGTTTTGGCGCTTCTGCTGGCTTTTGCTCGACCTTTACAGGCTCTTCTTTTTTAGGCTCAGTTTTAGGTTTTTCTTCTGAAATTTGCACCTCTTTTTAGGCTCTGCTTTTGCCTTTTCAGGCTTTGACTCGGCCTTAGTAGCTGCCTTTTTAGGCTCAGTTTTAGGTTTTTCTTCTTTTTGCTGACTCTTTTTCTGTCTCTTTTTAGGCTCTTTTTTTGCCTTTGGCTCGCTCTTTTTCTTTTTAAATTTATCTGGTATTACGCCAGTTTGAACGTATTCATATATTGCTTCAGCCTCTTCAAGGCTCACAGCATTTGAGTGAGTTTTGACCTTTAGGCCTAGTTCTTGAGCTTTTCGACTATCTCTTTACTTGGATAGCCAAGCTCATTTGCGATCTCTGAAATCCTAACATTGCTCATTTAAGAGTATCTCCTTTAACTTCGGTGCGTCAAGTCCGAGGGCACCTTTAGTTTGTTTATCAATTATTTTTTTTAAAATTTTGTCGTCTTTTTGCAAACAGCCATCACATAGATAGAAACTGCGACCATTTCCCTTGCCACACTCCAAATTCTTGCCTACCAAGCGGTATCTTTTTAGCAAGTTTTGAGAAAATTTAACTTTGCAAGCGACGCATGTCCTTACTGGATTATTTTTATTCATTATACCTTTTTAAACTTGTTTTTAGCTTTGCGTAATTTCGTATCCATCGTTATCAAATGAAAAATTTCCACTCTAAAATCACCAAATTTACTCTTTAAAACATCTTGTAAATTTTAGCATCATCTTTATAAGCGATATTTAAAAAGCTTGAGCCTGAGCCTGAAAGTGTGCTCATTAGCGCTCCATTTTCATAAGCTACCTTTCGCACCTCAAAAAGCTCTTTTAAAGCGCTCATTCTGCGCTCTTCATGCATCATATCTTCGCTTGCTACCCTTAAAAGATCATATCTTTTTTCATAAAAACAAGAGGTCAAAAATGCAGCGTGAGAGAGGTTATTTACGCACTCTTTCATAGTGTAGTTTTTTGGCAAAATTTGTCTTGATGATGCGGTGCTCATCGGCTTATTTGGGATGACGACGACTGCTTTTATATCATCGCTTAAATTTATTTTATTCGCATAAACATTGCCATTTTTTACGACCGCGCTGATAAATCCGCCGTGAACTGCTGGCGAGATATTATCTGGATGGGTTTCATAAATGATAGCTTTATTTAAAACGACGCTTTTACTGGCCTTAAATCCTGCCATCTCATAAGCTGAAGCTATAGCTCCAACGATCACTGCAGAGCTACTGCCAAGTCCTCTTGAAAATGGGATATTGTTTTCAAAAACGACTCTAAAATTTTCATTTTTACCGGTTAGCTCAAGAAAATTTCATTAAAAATACTTAGAAAAATGTTGTTTCTTTTTAAATTTACACTATCGCTTCCCTCGCCATTTATCGAGACCGAGCTAAATTTAGATGGTTCGATCTTTACGCTATTAAAAAGCTTTAAACTAAGCCCCAAAGCGTCAAAACCTGGTCCTAAATTTGCACTTGTGGCAGGGATTAAGATATTCAAATTTTCTCCTAAACAGCTTGGATGATATAATCTGGAAGTGTATCTGAATTTAGTTTTAATTCATCTAAATTTAAAGGCAACACAAATCTCACTGGCTCAACTTTTTCAAGTGAAATTTCGCCATTTTTTAAGACAAAACTTAAATTTTTATTTGCTCTGATCGCTTGGCCACCATTTAGACTAAAGCCGCTAACTGCGTAAAACTCGCAGCCCTTTGCCAAAGAAAAAGTCTTTAAGATAATGTAGGCCACCTTTAACCCCATGAAGCTACCTGGCGTATTTGCGTAGATGATCTTTGTGATGTTAAATTTCAGATGATAAATTTTCTAGGATTTTTATTAGAGCTTCGCTGACATGCTCATCAGTTGTAATCTCATCAAATTTTACGCCATCTTTATAGACTCCAACTAAAAGCGGAGTCGATAAAGAGACTACTAAAATTTCAATATTTTTTATGCAAATACCTTTTGATACTCTTTTAAAAGCTCACCACTAAGCGTTGCGATCTCATAATTTTTCTCATCTGCCATTAAAGCAAGTGTTAGTTTGTGGTTTAGATCGTGGCTGCCAGCAAATGCTGTGTAATCTCCAAGCAAAGGTGCTCCAAGCAAGCTTAAATCGCCAACTGCATCTAAAATTTTATGTCGTACAAACTCATTTTCAAATCTCAAACCCTCTGGGTTTAAAATATGCGTATCATCGATAGCCACAGCGTTATCAAGTGATGCACCAAGGGCTAAATTTTGAGCTTGCAAGCGTTGCAAATCTTTTAAAAAGCCAAAAGTTCTAGCACGAGCTATATTTTTTACAAATGAACTCTTACTAAATTCAAAAACATATCTTTGCTCGCCGATAACTGGGTGGTCAAATTTGATCGTATAGTCAAATTTTGGATTTCTTGAAGGCGAAGTTCGCGCAAATTTTGACCCCTCGATCACCTCGACCTCGCGGCGGACAAGGATCACTTTTTTACCAGCGTCAAGATGTCTTATACCAGCTTCATCGAGCAACATACAAAAGCTTATCGCACTGCCGTCCATGACAGGAATTTCGTTTGCATCAACTGAAATTCTAATATTATCAATGCCGTATCCATTTACAGCTGCCATTAGGTGTTCTATCGTGCTAATAAAGCCCTTTTCGTTGCCAACGACGGTTGCCATTTGCGTATTTATAACGTTTTTAGGCTCAGCTTTAAAACTAATACCAAGATCTTCGCGGTGCAAAATAATACCTGAATTTGCATCAAGAGGTTCTAGTATAAGTCTTATCGGCTCACCCTTATGAAGCCCTATACCAACGGTCTCAACGCGTCTTGCGATAGTAGTTTGTTTCAAAAATTTTCCTTATATTTTTTTGTTCGCTTATGATAGCACTAAAAAATCAAATTTGCAAATTTAATTCTTATCTATCATCGCCTTTGCGGCATCTAAGACACTTGTCACATTGTCTTTTATCCACTTTTTATCCATCCATTGCTGAGGTCTTACCTCTTCGCCTTGAACCAAAATTCCAAAGTGAAGGTGATCTCCAAGTGCAAGGCCGCTCGTTCCAGTTGTGCCTATTTGATCGCCAGCAGCAACCATGTCGCCCTCTTTTACTTTAGCACTTGAGCAGTGTCCGTAAAGTGAGTAAAGTCCAAATCCATGATCGATCACGATGTTTAAACCATAAATTCCATTCTCAGATGCTAGCACAACGCGGCCCGCATTGCTAGCTATTATCGGAGCTGATGCCACGCTTGCAAAATCTATACCCATGTGCCATGACTCACTTACTTGCTCATTATTATATGTATAGAAGCGGTGGTCGGCAAAATCAGCTACTTTCTTGCCATTTCTTAGCGGGTAAAATGGAATTATATTAAAGCCGTTTGTGATGTCAGTATCGACGTTTGAGGTAAGTGCTGTTATCTTCTCTTCATTTGAGTTTCTTAGTGTTTCATTGACAAATTTCATCTTATCAAGCCTTGAAAGAGCGTTTGGATCTTTGGCGTATTGATCTGTTAGATCAACGATCTTTCCGTCTAAAAATCTATCATTTAAAGCAATGGTTGAAGTTTTGTATTTTACATTTTCATAAAAATATCTCACGTGAGATTTGCTCTCATTACCCGCAAAGTCTCTTGCGATGACCTCTGCGCTAAAGTTTTCAACCTGTACTGGCCAAGCAACAAGTGCTGCATAAAAGCCCTCTTTGTAAAATGGCACAGCCTTAAATTTCTTACCAAAATTTGTCTGGACATAAACCTCTTTTAGCTGATTATCAGTCGCTCTAAAAACGACAACTGCGCTACCGCCTTTTGAGATAGAGTAAGACTGAGAAAGCACGTAAAGATCAGGCTTAGAGGTGTCAAGCACGACTTCAACTTTTTTGCTTGCTTTATTGCCTGTAAAAAAGCCCCATTTGCTAGTATCAACCGCTTCTATGCTCATCTCATAAGTATCTTTTTGAGCGAAAAAGCCAGTCTTTGGAAAGGTTAAATTTACATCAAGCTCAGTGCTTGGATTTTGTATGATTTGATTTAGTAAATTTAGATCATTTTTGCCGTCATTTATGCTAATGCGCACAAATTTTATGCCGCTGTCATCTTTAAATTTGATATTCATAGGTGAGCGAAGGTTCCAATAAACCTTATCAGCAACGCCGATAATTGGCTCGTTTCGTTCAAAGTCTTTCGACATCAAAGCATATCCAAAGCCACCAGCTAATATCAAAACAAGTAAAACTACAACAATGCCAAAACCACCTATTCCACGTCTATACATATATTATTACCTTAAATTTTATTTGCGAAATTTTACATTTAATCAATAAATTTTTAGTTAATTACAAAATTTCTCTTACAGCTCTAGCTTCGCTCATCCAGTCAAAAAGCTCGTCCCAGCGCTCATCTCTTATGAGATCTTTGCACAAATTTAGCTCTTTTTCAAACATATTTATCGCGGCAACGACATTGTTTTTATTTTGCTTAAAGATATCGCTCCACATAAATGGCGAGCTCTTTGCGACACGTATCATACCCTTAAATGTCGGTCCGCCAAGTGCAACGATATGCCTTTTATCCTCTTCTTTTAAGATCCCGCTAGCAAGCGAAAATGCAATAGCATGAGGCAGATGCGAGATGAGACCCACGTGGTGATCGTGCTCTTTTGCACTCATGAAAATGATCTTCATGCCAAGACAAGAAAATAGCTCAACGCTTCTTTTTACGTGCTTTTCTGCGCTCTCAGCAAAGTCGCAAACTATGACAGTTGCGCCTGTGTAAAGTGACTTAAAGGCAGCTTCTGGACCAGAGTACTCAGTACCTGCCATCGGGTGAGCTGGGATGAAATTTTTACGAATTTTTCTGGCACGGCTTCTATTATCTTTTGTTTGGTCGAGCCAAAATCAATGATCGTCGTATCTTCGCTAATGTCAGTTAAATTTTGCACGATGCTTACGATAGCTTCGACTGGCACAGCCAAAAAGATGATATCACACTTCTTTTTCATCTCATCGATGCTTAAAATTTCATGCACCAAGCCAAGTTCGAGCGCTTTTTTGCTGTGATTTTCATCTTTATCATATCCGCTGACACATGAGATCAATTTTTCATCTTTTAACGCAAGACCAAGCGAGCCACCCATAAGACCAAGTCCGATGATACCTATTTTCATAAAAAACCTTTAAAATTATAAAATTTTAAATTTTTAAAAATAAAATATGATATTATACGCACTTATACTAAAACTCTAGGTTAAATTTAATGAAAAAGAAGTTATTTTTACTAGCACTAGCTTTAAGCGGTCTAAATGCACAGACAATTCAGTCTATAAATTTCAAAGGTCTTATCCACCTTTCACCTGATGTAGCCACTCAGATAATGGGACTAAAAGTTGGTCAAGAGCTAACTCCAAAGCTTAGCGATAAGGCTATCACAAATTTATACAAGCAAAATTATTTTGATGATATCTACATAGAAGATACAGGTAGTGGCAATCTTTTAGTAAAAGTAAAAGAGAAGCCAAGCGTAGCTAGAGTCGATCTAAAGGGTGTTGTGACAAATGACAAAACTGCGATCGAATCGCTAATCAACATCAAACCTGGCAATATGTATGATGAGCTAACTATCGAAAAAACAAAAGAGAGAATTCGCCAGTACTACGAGTCAAAAGGCTATTTTGACACAGTTGTCGACGTAGAAAAACAGCCGGTCGCAGACAACGACAGCTCACTTTTCATCACTCTAAACATCAACCGTGGCGAAAATATGATAATCAAAAAGGTAAATTTAGTCGGGGCAAAAAATTTGACTACGATGATATCGAGCCTGTTGTTGCAAACAAAAGTAGAGAATTTATGGGCTGGCTTTGGGGTAGAAACGACGGAAAAGTTAAACTTTTTGAGCTTGAAAACGACCCAGCAAGGATTCAAGATAAGTATTTTCAAAAAGGTTATCTAGACGCGACAGTTTCGTCACCTTACCTAAATTCATCATTTGATAACTATACAGCTGATCTTACATACTACATCCACGAGGGTGAGCCTTATAAAGTTTCAAATGTAAGCATCACAGCGCCTGAAGAGCTAGGACTTGATACTAAAAAGATCATAGATGATTTTAGACTTGAAGCTGGCGATACGATGAACTCAGCAAGACTTCGCCAAGATATGAAAAAGCTTGACGATATGGTCGCTGACAAGGGCTATGCATTTGTCAAGGTCTATCCAAAGACTGATAAATTTGATGAAAATAAAACAGTTGATATCGACTACGAAGTAGATCCTGGCGAAAAAGTATATATAAGAAATGTTCAAATTTCAGGAAACGATAGAACAGTTGATCGTGTCGTAAGACGTGAGCTATATCTAACTGAGGGAAATTTCTATAGTAGAACCGACCTTCAAGACTCAAAAGATGCACTAAAAAGAACAAGCTACTTTGACGATGTCGAGATAGAAGAGGATCCTGTTGATAAAAACACAGTCGATCTAAAAGTAAAAGTAAAAGAGGCCTCAACTGGCTCGATAAGCGGTGGTATCGGATACGGAAGTAGCGATGGCTTGCTACTTAACGCTGCACTTTCTGACACAAACATCTTTGGCTCTGGTCTTCAAGGACAAGTAAGCGTAGATAAGAGCGATAGAGAGCTTTCAGGTCAGATAAGTCTTACAAATCCAAGAATTTTGACTCAGAGTATAGCCTTGGCGGAACACTCTATGCAAACGACTATGACTGGAGAACATATAAAGAGAGAAGCTACGGCTTTAGCACAACACTAGGTAGAAAATTAACTAGAAATTTAAGTGCATCACTTACTTATAACATCGAGCAAAGTAAAGTTACTCTAAAAGATGATGAGCTAAGAGATATTAATAGATACACAGGCAAAGAAATTTATAGAGAAGGCAAGGCTATAAAAAGTGCTATAACTCCGGCTTTAACATATAATAGCACCGATGATTACTACTTACCAAGACGCGGTATCATAGCTAGCACATCATTTGAGATAGCAGGACTTGGTGGTGATATGGATTTTGTTAAAAACCGCACAAATTTCAACTACTATCTAGGTCTTAGAGAGTACATAGACTACGATCTTATCTTAAGATATAAAGCAAGCTTTGGCAAAATTTGGGAAGAGGCTATACTCCGATCAACGAAAGACTTTACCTTGGTGGCATAAGAAGCTTACGTGGTTACGAGAGCAGAACCGTATCTCCAAAAGTAAAATATAATGGCGACTACTATGAATACGGCGGTGAAACATCATTTAACAACTCAGTCGAGATGAGCTTCCCTATAATAGAGCGTGTCAAAATGCGTGGCGTTGTATTTTATGACTATGGTATGATCGGCGAAAATAGCCTAAATGAGATAAAAAGATCATCAGTTGGTACTGGTATCGAGTGGATAACACCTATCGGACCACTTCAACTAATCTTCGCAAAAGCTCTTAAACCTAAAGAGGGCGATGATACAAATACTTTTGAATTTACTATCGGAAGACGCTTCTAACAAGATACTTTTAAGGGGCTAGTTTGCCCCTTAAATCCCCCGCAAACAAACAAACTTTAAGTCATATAAGAAAAAGCAAGGCTAACATTAGATATAATCCCACAATTTTTAATATAAGTGGGTAAAAAGATGAATTTCTCAGACATTTTTTCAAAGATAAGAAAAGCTCAACCTCGTCCAGAAGAAGCACCTACACACTGGGTAAAATGCGACAACTGTCACTCACTGATGTATTACAAAGAAGTTGAAGCTTGTTTTAATGTATGCCCAAAATGCGGCTACCACATGAGATTAAAAGCTGATGATCGCATAAATTTGATCTGCGATGAAGGTAGCTTTGTAGAATTTGACGCAAATTTAAAACCAGTAGATCCTTTAAATTTTGTCGATAAAAAATCATATAAAAAAAGAATCACAGAAAATAAAGAAAAAACTGGGCGCACAAGCTCAGTGATATGTGGCGAAGGCAAATGCAACGGACAAGAGATCCAGCTAGTTGTTTTTGACTTTGGCTTTATGGGCGGCTCACTAGCTTCAGTTGAGGGCGAAAAGATCGTAAGAGCGATAAAACGCGCAATCGAAAAACGACAAGCCTTAATCATCGTAAGCGCATCTGGCGGCGCTAGAATGCAAGAGAGCACATTTTCTTTGATGCAGATGTCAAAGACTTCAGCAGCCCTAAAACTTCTTGATAAGGCAAAGCTCCCATACATTTCTATCCTTACAGATCCTACGATGGGCGGCGTTAGCGCATCATTTGCATGGCTTGGAGATCTAATAATCGCTGAACCTGGCGCGTTAATAGGCTTTGCTGGCCAAAGGGTCATCAAACAAACCATAGGCGCTGATCTTCCAGAGGGCTTTCAAAGGGCTGAATTTTTGCTTGAGCATGGCCTCATAGATGACATCGTGCCAAGAAGCGAACACAAAAAATATATAAGCGATATGGTTAAATTTCTTACAAATAACAAAGCTATGATCTCTAAAAGCGAAGTGACAACTCCAAGCGAAGCTGGCTTTGAGCTAAAACTAAAAACCAAAGGGTAAGTTTGGAAATTTCGGTTTTTAGCATTCAAAAATCATCGCGTGACAACTTTGAAAACGAGATACAAGAATATATAAAAATGAGTGCAAAATTTGCCAAGATAAACGACAAAATCATATTTAATGAAAAGATAGCAAAGGCTCAAAGCAGCGGTAGAAGCGAAGCGCTAAGAGCTTATGATGAAATTTACGAGCCAAATTTAAAAGGCTTTTGCGTGATGCTTGATGAAAATGGCTCACAGCTAGACAGCCAAGAATTTGCTCAAATTTTAAACTCAAATTCACAGATCAATTTTTTCATAGGTGGAGCTTATGGGCTTAGCCAAAATTTAAAAAACAAGGCACAAAAAGTCGTAAGCTTAAGCAAGATGACTATGGCACACAAAGTCGCCAAGCTCGTACTTTTTGAGCAAATTTTTAGAGGGCTTTGCATAAATGCAAACCACCCATATCACAAATAAAGGAATATAAAATGACTCAAAACGAGCTAAATTTTTTCAAAAAGCTACTTGAAGAGCGAAAATTACAAATCAAAAAAAATATTTATGACTCATCAGTTGAAGTAAGCGGTTTAAGAGATAGTGGCGTAAGCGATGAATTTGACATCGCCTCAGTAAATACCGACCAGCTTATAGAGCAGTCTATCTCAACCCAGCAAAGAGCCGAGCTTCACGAGATCGACGAGGCGCTTGAGAAGATAGCAAACAAGACTTATGGAATTTGCGACATGTGCGAAGAGGAGATCGGCGTCCCTCGCCTAAAAGTAAAACCGCATGCAAAATACTGCATAGCTTGTCGTGAGATAATAGAAAAAACAGCAAAAAACTAAGGAGAAAATATGAAAACCAGAAAATTTCTCGTCTACTGCATCATCTACACAGCAGTTGTTGCAGGACTTACCTATTCTCTTAATAGTTCAGACTTCACCTTTGAGCTCTTAGGTCAAGCCATAACCTTGCCAGTAGCTGTCTGGGTGGCACTTCCAGTAGCCCTTCTAGCGCTCCTTGCCCTACTTCACATCGCATATCACGGATACGCCTTTTATAGATATAAAAAATGGATAAAAAAAGATAGCCAGCTCTACAAAGACCTTGCAAAAGAGACGCTTCTTGGCTTTGAGAGCAACAAAGACTTCAAAACCGATACTTACAAGATCGCCTCACAGCTCACACGCTCTATCTCACCAGTAGGCGAGCTTAAAGACGTTGGCGTTGATGACGGCGAGATAAATAACATCTTACAAACCATAAAAAGCATAAAAAACAAAGAGATCGTCGATCTAAAGAAATTTAGACTAGCAAAAGATAGCAAGCTAAACATCCTAAACGAGCTAAACAAGATCGAGCAGCTGCCTACTTACTATCTTGATGTGCTTAAAAATCAAGAGCAAAACGATAGCCTTAAAAAGGCAGCCTTCGATAAGCTCATAAAAACAGCCTCTTTTAGCGAGATTAAAAAAATCGATCCAGAGCTAGCAAGCGAAGATATAATGACCATTATCACGCGTTTTGTAAATGATGAGATCGACCTAAGCAGCGATGAAATTTTTGGTCTTCTAAACAACGCAAAAGTAACAAAAGCACAATACGACAAAGCCGCCATAATGCTTAAAAACAAGCTAAAACCAGATGCGTTTATCGGCATCTTTGAGAAGCTAAAAAGCATCCATGCTGACGCTGATGAGGCCTACGTATATGCGTTATTTGAGCTTCAGATGCTTGATAAAGTAAGAGAGGCTATCGAGGGTAGCGACCCTGATGAGTTTAAAGAGATAAAGGTTTTACTATTTTTACGAGATAACGGCAAAATGGTGCCTAGCTCGCTATTTTTTAAATGATAGACTTTAGTAAAAAGCCACTTTTCTTAGCACCACTTGCTGGCTTTTCTGACCTGCCACTAAGGAGCGTCGTCAAGAAATTTGGCTGTGATGTCACTGTTAGCGAGATGATCAGCGCAAATGCCCTGGTCTATGAGAGCAGCGACAAAACTCTTGAAATGCTTAAAAAATCCCCAAACGAAGAGCCCTACGTCGTCCAGATAGCTGGCAGCGACATAGAAAATTTAAAAAAAGCCGTGCAGATAATCAATAAAATTTGATGGAATTTATGGGCTCGATCTAAACTGCGGCTGCCCTGTGCCAAAGGTCGTTAGACAAGGCGCGGGTTCTGCTTTATTAAACGATCTTAACAAACTTCAAAGCATCATCTCAGCCATAAAAAGCGTCTCAAATAAAGAGAGCCTAAGCGTTAAATTTAGACTCGGTTTTAATGACAAAAATGAAGAGAAAATCGCAAAGGCCTGCGAAGAAGCTGGTGTAGACTACATCGCGGTGCATGGGCGCACCAGAGCTGGCGGATACAGCGCAAAGGTTGATTACGAAGCGATCGCTAGGGTAAAAGCGAGCGTAAAAATCCCAGTCGTCGCAAATGGCGATATAAACGCACAAAATGCAGATGAAATTTTAAATCTCACAAAATGCGACGCCCTAATGATCGGCAGAGCAAGCATCGGCAACCCTTGGATATTTCACGAGATAAAGGCCAAAACTAGCGTGGATAAGGCGCTAAAGCAAAAGATTATCCTAGCTCACTTTGATGCGATGATCGAGCACTACGGCGAGCACGGACTTTGCATATTTAGAAAGCATCTGCACCAATACAGCAAGGGGATAGACGGCGCAACAACCTTTAGAAACGATGTAAATTTCATCAAAGATGCCCGCGTGATGAGAGAGCGCATAAGGGAGTTTTTTGCCTAGATGCAAGGCTACATCCTGCGCGTGCAAAAGGTCAGAGACGAGGACCTTTTAGTCTTTGTGCTAACGCCAAATTTACTCGTAAAGTCGTATAGATTTTTGGCGCTCGCCACTCAAACATCATGACTGGCTACAAGATCGACTTTGAGCTCGAGCAAGAGGCGAAATTCCTACCAAAGCTTAGAAGCATACTTCATCTTGGCTTTAAATGGTTGCTAGAGCGTGACAAGCTCATCATTTGGCAGCAGTTCATGCGCCTACTTTATGATCATCTAAAAGAGGTCGAGCAGCTTGATGAAATTTACTTTAATGAGCTTGATCGCTGCGCCAAACAGATGCAGCTACAAAATCCAAAACGCCTCATCATCGAAAGCTACGTCAAAATTTTAGAGTTTGAAGGCAGGCTTCACAGCGAGCTTGAGTGTTTTATCTGCGACGAGGAGATAGAGAGTGAGCTTTGCCTAACTCGTGGCTTTTTGCCATCTCACAAGCACTGCCTTGATAGGAGCGAATTTGACGCTAGCAAGATCAAAAATTTGTTTGACACAAAAAGCACCATCGAGCTAAACGACGATGAGATAAACCACCTTTATAAAATTTTACTTGACGGACTTTAGGCTTTTACTTTAGTCCTCTCATCAAATTCTTTTAAAACGTCCATTATCTTGCTTGCTAGTCCCTCAAGCGTTTGATCTTTTTTAAGCTCTAAATTTCTAAGCTTTAAAATCCTAGCTAGTATATCTTTTAGATCTTTCTTACCAGATAGTATCTCATTATAATAAGCCTTTGGTATGCCTATCTCGCTTCTATCTTGTTTTGTAAGTATGAGTGTGTCTCTATATACACTAAGAGCCTCGTCAGTTATCCTTGTTGTGCCGCCTTGTAGCACAAGACCTTGCTCGTTTTTTAAAAATGCTACAAAGATTTGCTCCTTTGTATAGCCTTGTTCATTGTCATATACAGACATATCAGGCTTAAAGTCATATCCAGCACTACTAACCCACATATAAGGGATAGTATGCTCAGTTGTCATCACTTCTGGAGAAAAGTCAAGAAAATTTCCATTGACTTCTACATTTATATCGCTTAGATCATTTATTAGCTTGCGTGCATTCTCTACGTCTTGAGTCGTTCTAAATACATGAGTTATCTTCTCATTGCTTCTATCGGTTAGTCCATCTAGCTCATCGCTCGACATCCTACCCATTAGGTATTCGTAATGCTCTATTTTTTTATCTTTTGAAAAGTAGCCCTTTGGCATCTTTGCTAGGTCCTCGGCTGAGTAAAATTCTTTACCCTTACTAATAACTCCAGCTGAAATTTGATCAAAAATTTTATAGTATTGCTTGATAGTATTTGCTAGATCGATATTTGCAAAGCTATCCTCTCCAAAGAGCGCATTATCTTTCTTTGTATCCATTGAAATATTTGTATAGTTTGGGTGTTTTTGATTGTGCAGCACTATAGCATCAAGTGTGCTTTTGTGGATTTTAAAGTCCTGTGGCAAGCCTGCTGCCTTGTTAAAGTCAGCTCCCATAAATCCTTTAGCATCTACACTATATCCATAGCCCTCTTGTGAAGTAAATTTAGCCTGATAAAGAGAGTCGATAGCGCTAGATGAAACAAAGTCATTTTTAGGAATAGTGGTTTGGCTGATCAAATTTATATTTGGAGTGTTAGGTAGGAAATTTGCAAAGCCTTCGCTTTTTGTCTGCTTTTGGTAGTGCTGTTTTGTTAAGATGGAGTTATAAGAGACTTTCATAGCTTACTCCTTGAAATTTAGCTTCAAAGAGTAAGCAAAAGTTGTGCCGAAAATTTTTATCAACAAGGGAGCATTTTGTATAGAGATATGCCATATATAAACTAAATTGTTTAAAAGACGATTTACCAACTAAGAAAATTTCACTCAAACAAATTTTGAAAAATAGTTGAGTAGTTTAAAACTTACTAAGGATAGTAAAATGCAAATTTCTAGCTCACCATATCCTTATCTGTCTAGAGAGCATATAGCTAGTGAGATGGGGTTTAAATTTAACGATATAAACGAAATACTTAGTAACGATATGGGATATGGTATGAGCTTTCCTAAATACGCAAGGCTTGATAGAAAGGCTCAAGCTGCGGCTTATGATAGACACATATATCCACTATCTGGCTTTACAAAAGGCGATGAAGCAAAAGTCACTATCATAGGAAAGCTTAGAGGCTATGATCCTGACTTTACAAGCGAGCAGCTATCAGATCTTAAAAATTTCATAAATGAAAGCAAGGGTTTGTTTGTAGAGTATATACAAGGTCAGCAAGCAAAACCAGACAATGATAAGCCAAAATTTTAAGAGATACCCCATACACTGTAAATGAATTTTTAAATGAATATAGTGGCGATCGCCAGCTGCTATTTATGCAAAACTCAAGGACTGTTGATCTGCTTGATAGCGATATGAGCGTTGATGAGTTTAAAGAGGAGTGGGCTAAATATGCATTAAAAGAGCGGTTTAACATAACTTTATCTGGCGAAGATGCCAAAAATGCTGTCAATATACTAAAAGAGATGAATGAAAAAGGTCTTCAGGATATAGAGAGCGTTGAAGAAGAAAAGACGACACCAAAGAGAAAAAATTTACTCCCATCCAAGCTGAAAGCAAAAACACTGAAACTTATGACATTACTAAGGATGAGAAATTCTCATATTTACTTAAGCTTCAAGAACTTGAGAGAGAACGAGGTATCGATGTGCTTCGTATCATGCAAAAGCTTGAAGAAAATGGCAAAAAGGTTTTTGATAAAAAAGTTTAAATTCATATTTGTATTTAGTACAAGCCGCTGCTAAGTTATCCCATAACAAGGTAGAGGATGATCCTCGTTCTGCTTTATCCATCAAGCCATCTTATTTAAAATTTGCTTCTTATCTATCTTTTGCATAAGCTCTAAGACGTCTATACCTCTTTTTTCTTTAAAATTTAAAAGCTCTCTTGCATAGAGAAATTTCTGATCCTTATTTATATCATAGGTCTCATACTTCTTCTTAACCTGCATAGGTTTAAATTTCTTCTCACTTTGCTCTTTAGCAAAATTTGCATTGTATTCTTGCTCTTCTTTGTGTAGTTTTGCTAGAAATTCTTTATGCTCTTTTGTAGTTTTTTCTACATCTTCTCTATAAAGCTTTTTAAACTCTTCTATGCTTAGATCTGCTCTAGCAAACAATCTAGCACCATCATTACTCATCATTGTGTCTTCAGAAAATGATTTCATAAAATCTTCTAGCTCAGCCTCTTGTTCTGCTGTGCCGATACCAACCATTAGCCCAGATATTGTTGGCTTGCCATCTACTGAGTTAGAAAGCAGCCAATCCATGTGTCCTTGTAAGACACTAATCTCAAGCTCTTCCATGTTTTCTGGATATTTTGCTATCAGCGCACGTCTTTGCTCGATAGTAAAATCATATTTCTTAGAAAGCATAGTATCTATCTTGTTTATAGTATCCGTTATCCAGCCCTCTTTACTTTCATCTATATCAATAAATTTTGGCAATACTTCTGCAAGTGGTTTGTGCATTAGTTTATCTATTAGAGCCTTTTCTTGCTCCTTTGACATTTTTGCATTTTCTTTTTGGATAGTTGTTTCTTGTATCGGTGTATTAAGTCCGTTTATGCTAGTTGTCATTTCAGCTCCCCTTACGCCTTTATATCAACATCTCTTTTTATGCCAAGCATATCTACTAGGTATTTTCCAGCTGGGTTTTCATTTAGCTCTTTTACTAAATTTAAAGGTGGCATGCTAAATTTTAAAAAGCTATCCATAAAGTCTTTGCTCTTTTTGCCGTCTTTGTCTATCTCACCAAAGAGTAGCTTTAGCATTTTTAGATTATGCTCCATCATCTTTTTAAATGAGAGTTCGTCTTCTTCATATCCCCTACGTCTATCTTCAGGAGTGCTGACAAAGCCACTTTGTAAGTCGATATAGATAAAGTCTCTTTTAGATCTAATGTGATCTTGCATATATTTAGGCATACCTGCTATATCGTTATCGGTAGCATTTATAAAGCCAGTGTTCAAATTTCATCTCGCCCATAAGCTCAAACAGCTCAAATGCTCTATTAAATTCTTTACTATCTATGCTCTTATCATAGCCTTCTCTTTTGCCTTGTACTGTTGTCTCGCCCTCTCTCACATCAAGGTTATTGTTTATAACGGCTGCTAAAAGTCCGCCTTTGGTTATTGAGCCATCTTTATTTGTGTATCTTTCGCCGTGTGGATCGATAAAAACACCACTTCCCACACTCTCCTTGCCGCCATTGTTGTTGTTAAAAATATCTGTTGTTGGCTTTAGTGGCTGCCTGCCATCTCCGCTGCTAAAGCTTGGATTGAAAAGAGCGTGCTTATCATCTGCTTATTTGACTCTTTGCCGTTAAAATCAGCCGCAGCCGAGCCAAATTCATGAATGGAGTTATGGATTTTGGTTACTTGCATACTTTGGCGGTTATAAGAAAAGCCTTGAGGGAAATTTCTTATCTCATCTAAGCTAAAGCTATCTTTTGAATTTAGCGTGTCTTCGCCAACTACTTGTGAGAGGATTTTGTAGGCATTATTTACGGTTTTTAGTATATCGATGCTGTCAAAAGTCCTTTGCATATAGTCAGACTGCGTCTCTATCCTTACTAACGACTCCAGCGTACTTGAGTGGATTTTATAATTACTTGGTATGCCAGCTTGTTTATTAAACTCATCTGTAAAGTAGCCATCCTTATCTACCTTGTAGCCTAAAAGCTCTGAGCTCGTTTGTTTGGTGGCAACTTTGGTTGATACCTTTATGTTCTGTTCTAAATTTAATGGGTAGCTACCAAGTGCGTTTATCATCTAATATCCTTTTAGCTTCATACCAAAGATATCGTCTTTTTTGTGAAAAGATTTACCTAGTAAATTTAGCTACTTTTGCCTGCCTAAAGCGTAAATTTGACTTAGCTTGTTAAAAGCTGAAATTTATATTATCTTCACTTGGCTTTAGGGCGCTGTTTTTAGTAGCTCAAGCACTGAAATTTTAAAATTTTCTCTATCTTCTGCTAGCTTTTTAAGAGTAGCCACATCGCTTAAGCTTTTGTTTCTATGATCCTTCGTCTGGGCAGCGATGAAAGCGTTGTTTAGCAAGACTTCAGGCTTTAGCGCAGTCTCTCCACCCTCTAGGATCGCAGGGTTTTCTGACTTTAAAAAGCTAATAAACAAAGCCTCTTTTTTATAACCAGACTCCGTTTTATAGTAAGAGAGGTCTGGACTAAAGCCACCAGTGTTTTCCTGCTCTAAATTTGCAAAATTTAGTTTTTTTAGGTTCGTTTTTATACCTAGCTTTGATAGATCTTCGCTTAAATTTTGATGCGAGCTTCATTTCATCTTCGCTGCTAAAGATGTTTGTCACGACCTCGTTTTTGCGACTATTTAAAAAATCAATATTTGATCTATCGCTCAAATCTGCGTTAAAATCAATGCCTTTCATACCTTGCGAGATGTAGCCTTTTGGTAGATTTGCTAAGTCACTATCTGTAAAACTATCTTTGTTTAAACTCTTGCCCATTACCTGAGAAAAGATAGCGTAATACTGACCTATCGTGTCTGCAATGTCGATATTTTCAAAGACGTCATTGTCAAAAAGCTTGCCACTTGCGTTGCTGTAAAGGACGCTATTTATGTTATTTTGCTTTGTTGCGAAGTTTAGAAATTCTTTCAACGTGCTTTTGTGAAGCTTAAAGTCCTGTGGCAAGCTGGCTGCTTTATTAAAGCTAGCATCCATAAAGCCAGCATTGTCGCTTTAATAAGCTAGCTCGTTTTTATCTTTAAATTTCACGCTATAAATGCTTTGCTGTGTATCTTTTGTAAGCTCAAGTCTTTGTAAATTTTGTGCAATGTCTTTTGTTTTTTCATTATTTGCAAGAGCGTTTTGAAATTTGACACTTTCAGACTGCTCTTTTTGAAGTTTCCTTGCTTTTGCTTCAGTCGCTACTGAGCTATACTTTTGCGTGCTAACACTAAAAATGCTCATTTTTCATCCTTGCTTATCAAGTTTATATTTAGTAAGCAAGGAGCGTTCCAGCTTTAAAATGAGTTGTGACTTTTGGGTAGTTGTAAGAAATTTGGTTTTAAATTTAGCTCAAAAGGGCAAAAATGAAGAGTTAAATTTACTCTTCACTGCCTTCGTTGATACCAAAAAATGTATCTGTGTGGATGTTTTCAAATGCTGCTTTAAGCGATGTAAAGAGCTTTGGATTTTCTTTTTCTAAATTTGCTAGAAGCTGCTTGGTCTCATATCTAGCGTGCGGCATCTTCACGTCAAATCTCATCGCAGGACACGCCTCATCGCCAACAACTCTTAGCTCATTTTTGATCGCATTTTCGCGAAGCTGTCTCTCACGCACAAAGATAAATGGCCTGATCACGATGATGCCATTTTTTGCTTTGTATCTTGGAGCAAGCGTCCTTAGCGCGCCATTATAGGTGAAATTCATAAAAAAGCTCTCTGCTGCGTCATCCAAGTGGTGAGCGATCGCAAGCTTGTTAAAGCCATGCTTTAGTGCATAAGTGTAGAGATAGCCTCTTCTCATGCGAGAGAAAAAGCTGCAAAAGCTAGAATTTTTACGGATCTTCTCTTTTGATATCTCAAATATCGAGCTATCTATCACCTCATGCTCTATGCCGTGCTCGTTGCAGTGTTTTGTAAGATATGCGTAGTCTTCGCCCATGCCGTAGCTTAGCGTCACAGCCTTAAACTCAAATTTCTCAGGCGTGACGTTTTGAATGTGCTTTAGCACGTGAGCGAGTGCGAGGCTATCTTTGCCGCCGCTAAGGCCAAGCAAGATCTTATCTCCGCCCTCTATCATCTTATATCTAGCGTTTGTCTGGCCAACTTGCCTAAGCAGCCTCTTGCTAAGCTCTATCATAAGCTCTCCACCATTTCTAGGATAAATTTAGCACTGACGTTTGCTGAGTCTTGTAAGAATTTATCAAAGTCAAATTCAGCCTCATTACCAGCTCCGTCACTGATGGCTCTAAGGATGAAAAATGGCACACCAAGCGTCTCGCAAACTAGCGCAACGCTCGCACCTTCCATCTCGGTAGCACTCGCGTTAAATATCTTTTTGATCCACTCTTTTTTCTCGTTGTCACAGATGAACTGATCGCCAGTTGCGATGATGCCTGAATTTAAGCTCATGCCCTTTTTGCTAGCGACATTTTTAGCTAGCTCATTTAGACCCTCATCACTCTTGACAAAGATACTTGTCCCTGGCACAAAGCCGTATGGATGTCCAAAAGCTGTGATGTCAAGGTCGTGCTGCACAAGGCTAGTGGCATATAGCATATCGCCTATCTTTAAGCTCTCATCAAGTGAGCCAGCAACGCCTGTAAAAAGCAGTTTTGAAGCCTTAAATTTCTCTATCATCAAGGTCGCAGTGATAGCTGCATTTACCTTACCGATCTTCGAGTAGGCGATGACTAGGTCTTTGCCTTTGTAGTTTGCTTCATAAAATTTTATTATTTGCATATTCGGTAGTTTTATACTCGCCAACCATCTCAAGGATCGGCGTTATCTCCTCTTGCATCGCTCCAAGTATCGCTATCATCTCTCCTCCAAAATCTTCACAATCTCTTCAAGACTCGCCATATCAGTGACGCTATATGTTGGTTTTTCTGTGATCTTTTTGTTTATGCCTTTAAGTGTCGCAGCACCTAGCTCGATAAAGCAATCAACCTCGTTTTCGTAGTTTTTGATACTTTGCTTGTAGCGAACTGGATGCGTTAGCTGCTCTTTTAAAAGCACTAGCGCTTCGTTTTTATCAGTGTAAATTTTGCATTTACGTTTGAAACGACTGGGCAAAATTCTCAGCCACAACTCCCTCAAGCTCACTTGCTAGTTTGACGCTAGCAGGCTCAAGTATCGGGCAGTGGCTAGCTACTGACATATTTAAAAGCATCGCTCTTTTTGCGCCTGCTTCTTTAAATTTTGCCTCGTATTTTGCAAGGTCAGCCCTCACGCCAGCTACAACTATCTGACCATCGCAATTGTAGTTCGCAGCGTAAATTTGCAAGCCCTCATTCTGTGCGTTTTTGCAAATCCCCTCAATAACTTCATCGCTAAGTCCAAGCACCACCATCATGCCAGCGTCTTTGCCAAGGCAAGCTTCTTGCATAAATTTACCACGTAAATTTACAAGTCTAATCGCTTCAATAAAGCTAAACGCGCCACTAACTGCAAGAGCAGTAAATTCTCCGAGTGAGTGACCTAGGCTAAACTCTGGCTTAGCTTTTATGCGCTCACTAAAAGCTAGATAGCTCATAAGCGAGTTTAAAACGATGGCAGGCTGAGTAAATTCTGTCTTATCTAGCTTATCGTTTTGTGTAAATAAAAGCTCTTCAAAATCAATGCCTGTGTCGTTGCAAGCGTCATTTAATAGAAGTTTTGCCGAAGGGAAATTTTCATAAAAATCTTTCCCCATGCCAACACTTTGCGAACCTTGACCCGCAAAAATAAAAGCAAATTTTTTCATTTTGACTTCTTAATGGTGGTGATGTCCGTGACCACCGCAACCGCAACCACCTTCGCCATGTCCATGACCACCGCAGCACTCATGCTCGTGATCATGATCATGTCCTCCACAACCGCAAGTGTGAGCACCTGCTACCATGCCAGTTGCTTTTTCATCTTCAGTCGCGTCTCTAACTTCTAAAATTTCAACATTAAATAGCAAGTCTTTACCAGCGTATGGGTGGTTAAAATCAACTGTTACTTCGTCATCTTTGATCTCTTTAACAATGACGCGAACGCTTGAGCCATCTTCATTTTGACCAAAAAGCTCCATACCTTCATGTAGGTCTATACCAGCAAATTGCTCTTTTGGAAGTGACTGGATTGCATCTTTATTGTATTCGCCACAACCTTCAGCTGCTTTAATGTTTATAGTAGCCTTGTCGCCTGATTTTAATTTGCTAACTTCTTCTTCAAGCTTTTCTATAATATGGCCATGTCCTGTAATAAAAGAAATTTGACCACCTTCTTGCATATTTGACTCTAAAATTTCGCCAGTATTAGCGTCTTTTAGCTCATAAAACATAGTTATAACTTGATCTTTACTCACAATAATCTCCTTGGAATTTAGTTTTGATTAATGTGAGATTATATCTAAAAAAGAGTAAATTTTAGTTTCTGTTAGGAGCGGCTTTGGCTTCTTTGCTATCTGGATAGCCTACTTTTAAAGCCTTATAAAACCTGTTGGCACTTTGAGTATCACCGATCTTATCAAAGCTTATAGCTGTGTGATACAAAAGTTTTGGAGTGTAGTCAGCCTTATCTTCACTTTGTATACTTTTTTTATAGTATTGTATGGCTGTACTGTATGATTTTTGACTATAAGCAACTTCACCTAGATAATAATTTGAAGCACCAGTTTTATAGCCTTTTTTATTTAAGTATTCAAAATATTCAGCTGCTTCTGTGCTATTGCCAGAATTTAAAAGCTTAATGCCATCAGCTAAAATGTCTTTGTCGCTTTTGCCACTAAAATTTGAAGTTGGCTTATTTTGTTGTTTTGGATTTGCATTTTGCTTTGGTTGAGCAGCATTTTTATCCATTATCGCGCCTAATTTATTTAAGGCAGCAGTAATATTTTTATAGTTTTTATCTTGTATATCCCTAGTCTCATCAACATAAGCTTTTAATGATGTCAAACTTACACCAGAATCGCTTATACCGCCATTAACTTTGGTTTCGATATCGTTCATTCTTTGCTCAAGCTTATTCATCCTGGCACTCATGCTCTCAATCAAGCTTTGTAAACCTTGAAGTTGTTCTGAAACATTATCCATGTTTTCTTCGATATTTTGAACGCTTCTTTTGTTGCTTACAGTTGCCTTTTCATCATCTGTTAGTCCATACGGATTTGCGCTATCCATATTACCTGCATCAAATGCTGAAACTTCTTGAGCTGAACCTATAGAGAAAGCGGCTCCAGAAGAGCCGCAATGATTATTTTTTTATTCATTATTACTTACAGATTAAGGAAGTACTTTGAAATCTGCACGTCTGTTTTGAGCGTCGCAAGCTTTTGTTTTGTCTGTACAAACTGGGTTGCTTTCGCCAAAGCTTACTACAGCGATTCTATCAGCGCTAACGCCATTTCTTACAAGAGCGTCTTTAGCACTTTTAGCACGTTTTAGACCAAGAGCATAGTTATACTCATCTGTACCCCACTCGTCGCAGTTACCTTCTACTTTTATAGAAAGAGCTTGAGCGTCAGCTTGGTTAAATACTGATGCATTTGAGCTAACAACACCTTGTTGGTCAGCTTTGATATTAAATTTATCAAAGTCAAAGTATACACTTTTAACTTGGCTCTCGATGTTAGCGATAAGAGCTGCTAATCTATCAGCATCACTCATGCTACCTGAGTTATCTGCAGATTGATTTGAATTTGCATTCATATCAACTTCAGGGTTTTTAGAGCTACAACCGCTCAACAATAAAGTTGCAACTGCAACACTTGCTAGAACTACTTTTTTCATTCCTTATCCTTTTTGAAAAATTTGGTCGAATTATAACATATTTTTTTTAAATATTACCAGAATATTACCAATCAATAGATTGAATTTTACCTACTTTTAGTGGAAATTGGAAACTTCTGTTCTCATTTAATCTAACAACGCCAAGCGAGCTTTGACCGCCAAGTTCTTTGATAAATACGACGCTTTGACCGTCACTTGAAAATCTTGGATAGTTGTTTTTACCATTTGCTGTAAGTTGGCGAATAAAATCTGTTTGAGTTGAGATTAGATAGATATTAAAGCCACCACTAGCCTCTCTACTTGAATAAACTACATAGTTTTCAAAAGTGCTTACTGAGTTATTGTTTTTACCATGAAATACCATTTGCTCAACGCTTCCGCCTGAAGTTGCAGGTGTTGCAAAGATGTTTGGATATCCAAGTCTATCTGAGACAAAAACTATTCTGCTGTCATTATCTACAAAATTTCCATTTACATCAATACCTGGATAGTTTGTGATCTGAGTTAATTTTTTGCTACCTGTATTATAGATGAAAATATCTGGTTGATCTTTTGGAGCCATAGTTAATAGAATTTTACTTCCATCTTTGCTAACATCAGATGCTATAAGCATACCCATACTATCTATTATCTTTGTTTTAGTGCCTGAATTTAGATCATATCTAAACAAAGTTGGTCTGTTATTTACATAAGATGTATAGTAAAATTTACTCTGATCAGCGCCTGCCCATTTAGGGAAGATGTTTAGACCGCCACTTACTATTGTCTTTTGATACGTAAGTGTGTAATCAGCCACTATAATAGAACTTTGGCGAGCTGAAGTGTATTTTGCTAGGATGATAAATTTCTCCATCCAGCCAACTGGTGGTAAATTTAGCTCATTTGTTAGCTCAACTATACTTTTGTGTGCCAAAAACGGATACTTTGCGCCATCTGGCATATTATAGACTCTCTCATACCTTGTAGTTGCAGTTTTTGCATCGATGAGTTTTACTCTTAAAGTAAGAGGTGAGCCCATAGAGCCTTCAAGAGCATATCTAAAAATAAGTTCAACACCTTTGTCGCTCATTGTATTTGTAGCTGCTGTTCCCTCATAAGTTGAAGGCACGTGATCTTCGATAACTTCAAAGTCAGAGCTAACTTTCAAGTCACCCAGCATGATCTTAAAGAATTTATCTTTAAAGCCCGCATCACTAACAGCTGTAGTTGCATCTTGCAAAGCTATCTTTGGCAAAGCAACACCTTGGTTTATAACAGATATTGTCGCATCAGCAGCATAAAGCCCTAGAGCAACGCACAAAAAAAGAAAAATTTTCTTCATCTCTACTCCGTAAATTTATAAATTTTAGTTTATTTTATCTTCTAAATTTAAATTAAAAGTAGTACTTTTGTCTGGATTAAATGGAAATTTCTCTGCAGTAAGCTTTTCCAGGCACTCTCTAACCTTTGCATTAAACTCTTCATTATACGATAGCTCTAAAATTTCATAGCTAAAATTTCCACTCTGATCTATCATGACTTTTACTTTGGCAAGGTTTGCAGAGTTGGCTTTATAGCTTTGCCATCTTCTTTGAATTTGTTTTGTTATAGCACCCATCAACGGATCATAAGTGCCGGTCATTTGTGACTTTGGAGCTGTTGGGTTTTGATCTATCTTTAAGCTCTTGATGATGTCGCTAGCCTCTTTTGCAGCTTTTGAGCTAGAAGCCTCGCTTTTTTTGCGACTTTGCACTTTATTTTCAGCCTTTTTTATACCATCATCTTTTTTAAGCTTAGTCGAGTCTATGTCACTAAAGAGATCTTTTATATTTGGCTCTTTTGGTTTTGGCTTTTCAACTGGTTTTGGCGTAGGTTTAGGCTCTGGTTTTGGCTCTGGCTTGACATCCTCTTTAGGCTCTTCACTAGGTTTTGGGATTTCAGGCTTTGGTTCTGGTTTTTTAGGCTCAGGTTTTGGCTCTTCTTTTGGAGGAGTTGGCAAGCTTGGGGTTGGTAATGGCTCATCTGGCACAACAGGTTTATTTGTAGTCTCTTGTTTGTCTTCTTCTGACTCTTTTTTAGGTTCTGGTTTTGTCTCTTTTACGACCTCTTTTGCTTGTTTTGGCGCTTTTATGGTTTGATCAACTTCTCTATCAACCATAACTACGTCCATAATAGCATCTTTGTCATCAGTATATTTTTTAGGAGGTTCGCTAAAAAAAGTAAGCTTTATAAACAAAGCAAGCACAATGATAATGTAAATACAAAACGCTACAAAAAATGAACTAAGCGTTGGAAATTTAACTTTATTAGGCATCTTAACCGTTTGTCTCTAAAGCTACTTTATTAAAACCAGCACCTTTTAAAGTCTTTAAAACAAACATAACATCATCGTATTTTAAATTTTTATCAGCCTTTATGTATATAGGCGAGGTTTTGTCATATTTTGCACTCATAAGTGCAATGTTATCTGGAAGTTCTGCAAGGCTCATTGTACTTTGATCTATTCTAACTTGTCCTTGTGCATTTATAGATACTATAAGATCTTTTTGTTTAGACGTAGATGTTTTTGCCTTTGAGCCATCTGGCAATGTTATATCTTCTTGATATGTTATAGTTGGCATTGTAACCATTAAAATAGCCAACAAAACAAGCATGATATCAACAAGAGGCGTTATGTTTAACTCTGGTGTTTCGTTGTCAAATTTTAAGAGCCATCTATAACGTCTCGTCATCTTTTTTAAGTGCTATCATAACGTCAGCTTGACGCTCGATAACGCTCATTAATTCGTAAGCTTTTCTTTTTATAAGCAAGTTAAATGTATATGCTGGGATCGCAACAAAAATTCCGCATCCAGTAGCGACAAGCGCTTCAGAGATAGCTGGGGCTATAACTCCAAGAGATGAGCCTGCACCATTTCCTAGCTGTGAAAATGTCTCCAAGATAGATACAACTGTTCCAAAAAGACCGATAAATGGAGAAGTAGAAGCTATTACACTAAGCCATGTAAGCCCACTTGTAGCATTTTTTTCAGCAATGCTTATGCAAACATTTAGCTTTTCTTTCGAAATTCTACCACTTGCACACTTCTTTAAAGATGAGTCATTTGGTATATTTTTAGCGCCCATAAGTAATGCTTCAAGCGCATTTTGCTCGCGTTTTTGCCAAGCTCCTATGCCAGCCATTCTTGAAAAAAGAATTGTAAAACTAACTATAAAATATATTGACAACCAAGTTAAAACTATAATTGTAATAAAACTACTTCTTTGAATGTAATTTAAAAATATATCTATTCCGCCCACTTATCTTGCTCTCACTACATTTTCCATTTTTGATATAGTTGCTGCAAAAGCATTTGTATCACTGCTCATACTCTCTATTAAATTTCTAGCAGCTTCTAATGAATTTGCAAGCTCACTTTCACTATTGCCAGAGACATAGACCGCACCGTCAGCTAGTATAACTACTTTGCCCTCATCGATCTTTGCATAGCCCCAGTTAATAGCAACTACATCATGCTTTTTATACTTATCTTCTATATCTATAATACCTGCTTTTAAAAGAGATATTAATGAGGCGTGGTTTGGTAAAACACCAAACTCACCCTCACTACCTGGAAGCACTACACTACTCACGTCATCATTAAATATCTGACCTTGAGGAGTTACGATCTCTAAATGTAATTTATCCATTACGCTTCCTTTTTAAATTTAAGCCTTAAGTTTTTCAGCTTTAGCTAAAGCCTCATCTATATTTCCAACCATATAAAATGCTGCTTCTGGTAGATGATCATATTTACCTTCTAAAATTCCCTTAAAGCCAGCGATATTTTCGTCAAGACTTACGTATTTGCCAGGGCTGCCTGTAAATACTTCAGCAACGAAGAATGGCTGAGATAAGAATCTCTCTATCTTTCTTGCTCTATCAACTGTTAGCTTATCTTCTTCGCTAAGCTCGTCCATACCAAGGATAGCGATGATATCTTGAAGGTCTTTATATTTTTGAAGCACAGCTTGAACGCCGCGAGCTACCTTATAGTGATCTGCTCCTAAAATTTGAGGATCGAGCATTCTTGATGTTGAATCAAGTGGATCAACAGCTGGATAGATACCTTTTTCTGCGATTGATCTGTTAAGAACTGTCGTAGCATCAAGGTGAGCAAAAACAGTTGCAGGAGCTGGGTCTGTAAGGTCGTCAGCTGGAACATAAACAGCTTGAACAGAGGTAATCGAACCTTTTTTAGTTGATGTAATTCTCTCTTGGAATTTACCCATCTCACTTGCAAGAGTTGGCTGATAACCAACAGCTGACGGAATACGTCCAAGTAGAGCTGACATCTCTGCACCTGATTGAGAAAAACGGAAAATGTTATCGATAAACATCAAAACGTCAAGCCCCATCTCGTCACGGAAGTACTCAGCCATTGTAAGACCAGTTAGCGCGATACGGTTTCTTGCCCCTGGTGGCTCGTTCATTTGGCCATAGCACAAGGCAACTTTATCCAAAACGTTACTCTCTTTCATTTCGTGATAAAGGTCGTTTCCTTCACGAGTTCTCTCACCAACGCCTGCAAATACGGAGTAACCGCTATGTTTAAACGCAACGTTGTGGATAAGCTCCATAATAATAACTGTTTTACCAACACCAGCACCACCAAATAGACCAACTTTACCACCCTTTGCATAAGGAGCTAGAAGATCAACTACCTTGATACCAGTTTCGAAAATTTCACTCTTCGTGCTTTGCTCTTCAAATGGAGGAGGATCGCGGTGGATAGACCAGTGCTTATCAAAATTTATACCCTCGCCCTCGTCGATCAAATCGCCAACTACGTTAAAATTCTACCCAAAACTTTTTCGCCAACTGGCACACTTATAGGTGCGCCAAGCGCTTTAGCCTCTAAGCCACGAGTCAAACCCTCACTCATATCCATAGCAATAGTTCTAACTCTATTATCACCTAGGTGAGCAGCAACTTCTAATATTAGTTTATGTTTCTTGCCCTCAACCTCAAAGAAAACTTCGATAGCTTCATTGATCTTCGGCAAGTAGTCATTAAAGTCAACATCGACCACAGGGCCCATAACTTGACTAATAACACCCTTCATTCATACTCCTTTTATTTCATTGATTCAACACCACTGATGATCTCGATAAGTTCAGTGGTAATAGACTCTTGTCTTGCTTTGTTGTAAGCAAGATTTAACTGTTTGACGCGTTGTTTAGCATTGTTTGTTGCATTATCCATAGCTTGCATTCTAGCGCTGTGCTCAGCCGCCAAAGAATCAACTAAAGCATAATACATACTATACTCAAAATATTTATTGAGCAATTCATCCATAATCTTAGTATAGTTGTCCTCTGGCTCAAATTCCATCAAAGAATTTTGTCTCAACCGCAACTATCTTAGACGGCTCAATAGGCACAATATCATTTACTCTAATCTCTTGAGAAATCATATTTTTATAGCCATTGTGTATTAGCACAACCTTATCTGTTATGCCATTTGTAAAGTCATCAATAGCGTCTTTTATGATCTTTTGAGCTTTTTCATAAGTAGGAGAAGAGCTAGCACCGACGTAAGTCTCAAGTAGTTCAACGCCTTGGAAATTGAAAATTCTATGCCTTTTTTACCAACAGCTCTTAGTCTAACTTTGATCTTTTTGGCTTTTAGCTCATCGATCATGCGCCTAACTGTCTTTATAGTCTGGACATTAAAGCCACCGCAAAGCCCTTTATCAGCGGTAACAAATATAATATCAACCTTTTCTACACTCTTTGTTGTGTTAAAAAATTTACTCTCAGTCATAACTGAAGCGTATTGATTGATCTTATAAGCTATCTCTGATAAAACCTCATTGATCTTAAGTGCGTAAACTCTAGAGTAGCGTGCAGCCTCTTCAGCTTTACGAAGCTTTGCTGTTGAGACAAGCTTCATCGCACGCGTCGTCTTTTGAGTATTCTGGACGCTCTTGATCTTTCGTTTTATATCTTTTAAATTTGACATATCTTAGCCCTAGTTAGCGGCAAAAGTCGCTTTAAAATCTTTCAACGCTTTATGTAAAATTTCTTCTACTTCTTTATCAAGAACTTTTTTAGTTCTGATCTGCTCAAAATTTCAGGGTATTTTGCCTCGATATACGGATATAGCTCAGCTTCAAATTTTGTTACATTTGCAGTTGCAACGTCATCTAAATATCCCTTAGCACCAGCAAATATAATAACTACTTGATTCTCAACTGGAAGCGGAGAATATGGAGGTTGTTTTAGTACTTCAACCATCTTTTGACCACGCTCTAGTTGTTTTCTTGAGCTCTCGTCAAGGTCGCTTGCAAACTGAGCAAAGGCTTGTAGTTCGCGGTACTGAGCAAGGTCTAGTCTTAACGTACCAGAAACTTGTTTGATAGCTTTGATCTGAGCTGCACCACCGACACGAGATACAGAAAGACCAACGTTGATCGCTGGGCGGATACCTGAGTTAAATAGGTCACTCTCAAGGAAAATTTGACCATCTGTAATAGAAATAACGTTTGTTGGAATATAAGCTGAAACGTTGCCCGCTTGTGTCTCGATAATAGGCAGAGCTGTTAAAGATCCAGCACCTAATGCGTCATTTAGCTTACTTGCTCTTTCTAGAAGTCTTGAGTGAAGGTAGAAAACGTCACCTGGGTAAGCTTCACGACCCGGTGGTCTTCTTAAGATCAAAGACATCTCACGGTAAGCAACCGCGTGTTTTGACAAGTCATCATAGATGATTAATGCGTGGCGAGAGTTATCTCTAAAGTATTCACCCATTGTTACGCCAGCGTATGGGGCAAGGTATTGAAGCGCAGCTGCATCGCTAGCACCAGCATTTACAACTATTGTATAGTCCATAGCACCATATTCTTCAAGTTTTTTAACGACTTGAGCAACAGTTGATTGTTTTTGACCGATAGCTACGTAGATACAAATGACATCTTGACCTTTTTGGTTGATGATAGTGTCTATCGCAACTGTTGTTTTACCAGTTTGGCGGTCGCCGATGATTAGCTCTCTTTGACCTCTACCGATTGGCACAAGTGCGTCGATAGCTTTGATACCTGTTTGAAGTGGCTCATGAACACTTTTTCTTGCCATGATACCTTTTGCTTTTTCTTCGACGAAGCGAGATTCAGTAGCTTCGATTGGTCCTTTTGCGTCGATTGGCTCACCGAGCAAATTTACAACACGGCCGATCAATGCGTCGCCAACTGGCACACGTAGAAGTTTTTTAAGTCTTTTTACAGAGCTTCCTTCTGTAATGCCGCTAGTTTTTCCAAGGATAACTATACCAACACTGCTCTCTTCAAGGTTAAGAGCCATACCCTTTTCGCCGCTTTCAAATTCAACCATCTCACCAGCCATAACGTTTTTCAAACCATAAACGTTAGCAACGCCATCAGCGACTGAGATGACTTTACCGATCTCTTCTACATCAACACTTAAATCAAAATTTTCAATACGCTCTTTGATTATCGTGCTAATTTCGTCAGCTTTAATTTTTGCACTCACGCTTTCACTCCTTTTTAAATTGCTTTTAATATATATTCACTCATTTGACTTTTTAGTCTGTCGATAGAGAAATTTACCTCGACACCTAAATCGTCTAACTCAACTTTTACACCGTTGTAATCGCTCTTTGAGCCATCAAGCTTGATCTTAGAGTTAAATTTCTTAGAGAAATTCTCTTCCAAAGCTTTTAGCTGCTCAGCGCTTAGATCAAAATTTCCAACAACCTTGCCACAATATGTATTTTCAAGCAAAGATTGCTCTATCTTCATCTCGTTTAGGATCGCTGGGATAAGCTCTAGTCTTTTGTTTGCACCAAGAAGCTTTATAAAATTTGCAAATTTAGCGTCTGAATTTTTTACTAGAGAAAGTATAAATTCAACCTTTTTTGCAGCTTTTAGAGTTGGCAAGCTTATGATGCTCTTAAATTTTTCGCTTCCAAAAGCGGCAGCTAGCTCAACTGAAATTTTCGATAAATGCGTTTAGCTCACCTGGCTTTGCATCGCTCAGGATCGCTTTGACATATTTTTTGGCTACTACTTCATTCATTAGCTAACCTTTTTAAGTATGATATTTACAAGCTCTTTTTGATCAACTTTTAGGCTATCGCTTGAGAAAATGTCACTCAAAATTTCATTTACAACGCCTTTTGTCATCTTGCGCTCTTCAAATTCTTTTTGCTCTTTATAGCCTTTTTCGATATTTGCGATATCGTTTTGAGCCTCTTTTTAACTTTTGCAGCTAAATTTACAGCCTCTTTTTCGCGGTTTCGATTAGAGCATTTGCATTTTGTTTGGCCTCTTCTACACGCTTTAGAGCGTCATCTTTTTTAGCTTTTGACTCACGAAGCTTCTCTTGGATACTCTCAAGCTTATTTGCGATCCTATCGATCCTGCTTTGATAAAGAGCTTTTAGTGGCTTAGCAGCAAAATAGACCAAGATAGCAAAGAAAAGTAAGAAGTTTAGCGTTCTCTCGACTATGTCGTAGTTTGTTCCACCATGCTCGCTAGCGTATGCTAGAAATGGAAGTGCTAGAAAAAATAAAATTTTTATCTTCATAAATTTCCTTTAAATTTTAGAGAGCTTAGCGTTTAAAGCTGCTCTAAGCTCAGGTAGTTTAGCTGATAGATCTGCCTTTAGGCTATCTTTTTGAGAGCTTAAAGCGTTTAAAAACTCATTATAATCAGCCTCTAAACTACTTTTTACCGCATTTATCTCTCTTAAAGACTTCTTCTTTTGCCAAATTTAAGGCTTCTTGTCTTATTTTATTAGCCTCAGATCTTGCATTTTGTATGATCTCTTCGATCTCTTTTTCATGAACGCTTAAGTCGCTTGCATTTTTGCTAGTGCTCTCTTCGTCATTTTTTATAGAGGCATTTCTGTCATCTATAAATTTAAGCATTGGCTTGTATAGCAAAGGATTTAAAATGGCGATCAAGACAAAGAGAACGATAGCCGTTAAAAGCATCAATGGCACATCTATTTCTAACATCCACTCTCCTTATTTTGTTATTAAGTTTTATTTAATATTCAAATCAAAGTCTGATTTTACAATAAAATACTAAAAATAAAAATAAAATTTGTAATTCTATTTTAGCTTAGCGATAAATTCTTCTACCTGTGAAATATCGCTAAATTCTAATATTAAATTTTTAGATTTTACTTTTGTTTTTATCTTTAAATTTTAAAAATTTCTTGTAAATTTGATAACTTTTTGCTCATTTCCTCTGAAATTTGAGGCTTTGGCTCTTTTACTTCTTCTTTATTCTTTATCTTTTTTACTAGGATTTCTGTATCTCTAACACTTAGTTTTTGTCCGATGATCGTATCAACGACCATCCTTTCTTCTTCGCTACTAAGTCCTACGATGACTTTAGCGTGGCCTTGCGTGAGCTTGTCTTCTTGTAAAAGTCTTTGCGTGTAGTCGCTAAGCAGCAAAAGTCTCATCGTATTTGTTATCTGAGTTCTGCTCTTATGTATGATGTTTGCTAAGCCATCTTGCGTGATCTTATACTCATTTATGAGCTCTTTATATGACTTTGCAAGTTCGATTGGATTTAAATTTTCACGTTGTATGTTTTCGATAAGCGCAAGCTCTCTTAAATTTTGAGACTTAATATCAGCGATGATCGCCTTTATCTTGCTTGCTCCAAGCATCTTTGTAGCACGGTATCTACGCTCACCGGCTATTAGCATATAGCCGTCATCTTTTTTGATGACGATTATTGGTTGTATGAGACCATGCCTTTTGATGCTAGCACTTAGCTCTTTTAAGGCCTCTTCGTCAAAATGCGTCCTTGGCTGGTAAGGGTTTGGTAAAATTTCATCTATGTTTATCTCTTCGACTATCTCAGAGTCGTTTAAATTTGCGATCTCTTTGCTGTAGGCCTGCTCTACATCTTCAAGTATCGCACTAAGTCCACGCCCTAATCCACCTTTTTTCGCCATTTTTTTCCTTATTTTTTAGTTTAAAATACAATATGCCAAATTTTGATATGCGATCGAGCCTGGTGATTTTATATCATAAAGTATCACCGGCTTGCCAAAACTTGGGCTTTCAGCAAGTTTTACATTTCTTGGGACGACTACAAATTCCTCTTTGCCGTCCTTGCTTTTAAAAAGCTTATTTTCAAAATGCTGCTTTAAATTTGCAATAGTCTCTTTTGAGAGATTATTTTGCGAGCTAAACATAGTCGGTAAAAAGCCCTTTATGTTTAGCTTTGGATTTATCGTTTTTTTGATGATCTTAACTGTGTTTAGGATCTGCGCCAAGCCCTCAAGTGCGTAAAATTCGCACTGGATCGGGATGATAACGCTATCACTTGCACTAAGAGCATTTATCGTGATGCTGCCAAGTGCTGGAGGACTATCGATGATGATAAAATCATAGTCATCTACAACTTCTGAAATTTTGTTTTTAAGGATTAGTTTATAGTCTTTGCTTTGATCGTTAAATTCTTGCTCGATGCCGACAAGTCCGATGTTTGACGGAGCTAGAAAAAGCGTTGGGATCTCAGTTTTTAGCACTATTTGTGAGAGCTTTTTCCTATCTGTTAAGACGTGATAGATGTTAAACTCGTAGTCGCTTCTGCTAAAACCAAGTCCGGTCGTCGCGTTTGCCTGTGGATCGATGTCTATTAATAATACTTTTTTCTCAGCAACCGCCAGTGATGCGGCTAAATTTACGGCTGTTGTGGTCTTGCCAACGCCGCCTTTTTGGTTAGCTATTGTTATTATCTCGCTCATCTTAAAGAATATACCTTTTCCCCGTTTAATAATATCGCTCCATCCTCGCAAATTTCAGCATCCTGAAGCGAAACAGCTCTATTTGCAATATGCGTAATAAAACTTTTTGACTTGCAAAAGTCTATCCTAAATTTGCTAAAAATTGGCTTCCATAAAATCTTTTTATCAAGCATACCAACAAAGCCCCAAACTAGCTCATCTACGCTAGTTTTGATATCCAAAATGCCCGCGTTTTCGGGCGCGCTAGCCAAATTTATCCCCATGCCGCAGATGTAAATTTCATCCACTTTATTTGTCAAAGTGCCGCCTATTTTACGCTCGTCCACGTAAAAATCATTTGGCCATTTTAGCCAGCACTTTGAGCCAAGTTTGCTCAAGACTTCACGCATCAGCATAGAAAAATATATCGAGATCGAGGGCGGAGGTATGTCGCTTGGCAGCTCATCTTCGCTTATGCAAAATGACATAAATAAATTTCCGCCAAGCCCCTCCCAGCTGTTGCCACGGCTGCCGACCCCTTTGGTTTGATTGTGCGCTATGATCATGTGCGGTGGCTTTATCTCGCCGTTTTTTAGGGCTTCTATCAAAAATTCCTGCGTCGAAGGCAGACTTTGAAAAAACTCTACTTTCAAATCACACCTTAAATTTATAGAAGTGATTTACTGGATTTTGTCCGCCGCCGATGATGACCGCGTTTTTGATAGCGTTAAAAATATAATCATGTGCGTTTTTCACGCTCTCTTTTAGACTATGTCCATTTGCTAAATTTGAAGCTATTGCGCTTGATAGCGAGCAGCCTGAACCGTGTGTCGCAGTCGTTTTTATGCGCTCATCACTAAAAATTTCATACTCACTGCCATCATAAAATATATCAAGCGACTTACCTTCTATCTCGCCACATTTTAGATAGACGCTCTTTGTGCCAAATTTCAAAAGCTCCTTGCAAGCCTCTTTAAGCTCGCTCTCGCCTTTTAGCTCACGCTTTAAAATTTCGCGCGCTTCAAAGATATTTGGCGTGATCACGCTCGCAAGTGGGAAAAGCTCCTCCACGATCGCGTCTTTTGCAGCACCCTCCAGCCAGATGTCGCCATTTTTACAGCTCATAACAGGATCAAGCACGACTGGCGGTAAATTTTTGATCTCTCTTAGCGTTTTTGCGACGCTTTTGATGATCTCAACGCTTGGGACAACGCCTATTTTTATCACATCAACTCTTATATCATCAAATATCGCCTTGATCTGATCCTCGATGAGCTTAGTATCGACTAACTGCATGCCAAAGATGCCCTTTGTATTTTGAGCAGTGACCGCTGTGATCGCTCCCATCGCATATACGCCGTGTGCTATAAATACCTTTATATCAGCTAAAACTCCTGCTCCGCCGCTTGGATCAACCCCTGCTATACTTAGCGCATTTTTCATAACCGCTCCTTTAAATTTATTTTAATTCATCGCCAACACTAAGACGCTTACCATTTATATATGCTTTTGCGTTTGTTGGCTTTTTGCTTGGCTCTTGAAGCTCGTAAATTTTGACCGCCCCACCCTTGCAAGCTACCACAACGTGATCTTTTTCTACGCTTAAAATTTCTCCACTTTTGCCACTTTTTTCGCTTAGCTCAAGCGATAAAATTTTAGACCGCTAGCTAAATAAATCCCCGGCCAAGGTGTGAGCGCACGAAATTTATTATAAATTTGCCCTGCATCTTCCTCAAAACTAAAAAGTCCGTCGCTCTTGCTTATCTTTTTGCAGTGCGTAGCCTGTGCGTCGTCTTGCTTTTGTGGCTTTAAATTTTCAAAATTTCTTAGCACCCTTACGATTAGCTCACCGCCAAGCTCGCCTAACTCACTAAAAAGCTCGCTTGACATCTTGTTTTCGCAAGGCGTGTAGATGAAGTCCAGCATATCGCCAGTGTCAAGGCCAGCGTCCATTAGCATTGCAGTCACGCCAGTTTGCTTTTCACCTGCTAGGATCGCGCTTTGTATAGGGCTTGCACCTCTATATTTTGGCAAGATCGAGGCGTGTAAATTTACTGCAAGTCGCCACGTCAAGCACACTTTGTGGCAAAATTTTGCCATAAGCTGCCACCACGATAAATTTAGGCTCAAATGCCTTTAGCTCGGCAACCACCGCCTCATCTTTTAGCGTATTTGGTGTAAAGACTGGCACGCCATTTAGCTCATTTTGAGCGTAAATTTTGACCTCGCTTGGGGTTAAAATTTGCTTTCTGCCAACTGGCTTATCAGGCTGGGTAAAGACCGCTTTTATATTAAAGCCAGCTTCTTTTATGTGCCTAAGTATCCTAACGGCGTAGTCAGGCGTCCCCATAAAAACTACATTCATCACTTTCCTTTAAATTTCAACGACTTTTATTTTGATCTGCGTTTTTGCTGCTTGGCGGCCAAGAGGCGCATGGATCTTCTGCCAGCTAATCTTTTGCAATACTAAATTTCTTAGCTCATCAACGCTAATTTTGCCATTTTGATCGGTATCTAAGCTCTTAAATTCCTCACTAGTGCATAGATCTGGCGCTATTTTTAGCTCAGGTGGCGCCTTGCACGCCATCCACTCATCTAAATTTAGCGTGCCATCACGATCTATGTCATTAAAATCCAAAAACATATATATTGGATCCGCTGGATCACAGCTATATGCACCAAGGCAAAATAGCATAATGCAAAAAACTTTCTTCATTTTATCTTCTTAATTTTTTAAGTTTAAAGCTCTTTTTTTAACAGCTCAAGCAGTGCAAATTTAAGTTCGTCGATGTTCTCGTTTGTCGCTGATGAGACCCGCAAAACAAAGTATGGTTTTTTCGCGTCAAAGCTGTATAGGTCTTGCTTATAGACAAATTTACCAACTTGATTTGGCTCTAAATTTATGCTTTTCATAAATTTCTTTTATATTTTCATCTAAATTTTCCGCCGCATCGACTCTGGTGATCGCGATAGCATAGTCCCTGCTGGCAAGCACACTTGAAAATTTAGCCACCTCCTCTTTAGCACACTAAACTGCTCGCTCATGCTTCTGTAGTTTGCGCTATCTATCATGAAAAGTAAAATTTTATTTCTCTCGATGTGCTTTAGAAACTGCACGCCAAGGCCACGTCCATCACTCGCTCCCTCGATGATGCCAGGGATATCAGCCATGACAAAGCCGCTAAACTCATCGACCTCGACAAGTCCAAGCTTTGGCGTAAGCGTGGTAAATTCGTAGTTTGCGATCTGTGGCTTGGCGTTTGAGACGGCTGAGATGAGGGTTGATTTACCGACATTTGGAAAGCCAACAAGGCCCACGTCAGCTATCAGCTTTAGCTCGAGCCTGACCTCTACGCTCTCTTCTGGCATGCCCTTTTGAGCGTATTCTGGAGCTTGGTTGATAGAGTTTTTAAAGTGAAAATTTCCAAGTCCACCCTTGCCACCTTCTAAAAATAGCGTCCTTTGCCCCTCCTCTACCATGTCGCAAAGCAGCTCGTTTGTCTGTGCGTCATAGACCGCCGTTCCTGGTGGCACGATGAGCTCTAGGCTCTCGCCCTTTTTGCCAGTCATTCTTTTGCCCATGCCAGCCTCGCCGTCGCTTGCTCTCATCGCCTTTTTGCCCTTGTAGTTTGCCAGTGTGTGGGTGTTATTGTCGCAGACAAAATATACATCTCCGCCGTCACCGCCATCACCGCCGTCTGGGCCGCCTAAAATGACGTGCTTTTCGCGGCGAAAGCTTACTGCACCAGCACCGCCATGCCCTGAGCTTAGGGTTAATTTCACGCTATCTATAAACATTTTTTACCTTAAATTTATCTATTTTTTGTTTTTAAATTTAGGCTGGATTATATCTTTTAAATGATTAAAATTTGTTTTGCGTTTAAAATCTCACTTTGCTTTTAGCATCTGATAAATTTATAAAATCAGCCAAATTTTTGCCTAAATTTCATAAAAATGGCGCAAAAGGATAGAGAATGAAAACACTTACGATTATTGATACTTTTGGCTTCTTTTTAGGCTTTACTACGCTATGAGCGGGCTTAAAAACAGGGAGGGCAAACCAAGTGGCATGATAAGTGGCTTTGCAAATTTCATAGCGAGCCTAAAAGATGAGTACCAAAGCGACTACCTCATCTTCGCACTTGATAGCAAGGGCAAGACCCTGCGCCACGAAATTTTGGGCGAATACAAGGCAAACAGGAGCGAGCCGCCAGCTCAGCTAAAAGAGCAGCTGCCAGTTTGTATAGATGTGATAGAAAAAATGGGGCTTTACAGCCTTAGCCGCGAGGGCTACGAGGCCGATGACATCATCGCAAGTGCGGTTAAAATTTGCAAAGATAAAGATATATTTGTGCGAATAGTCACGCATGATAAGGACCTTTACCAGCTCATAGAGGACGGCAAAGTAAGCATCTACAGCCCACAAAGCAAGATCGACCACGATAGCGCTAGCTGCTTTGAAAAGTATGGCGTCTATCCAGCTCAGGTGAGGGACTTTTTAGCCATCGCAGGAGACAGCTCAGACAACATCCCAGGCGTCAAAGGTATCGGCGCAGTGGGAGCTAAGAAGCTTTTAGCTGAGTATGGCAGCTTAGAAGGAATTTATGAAAATTTAGCCCTTATTAGAAACGAGCGCACCAAAAATATGCTAGCAGCCGCAAGGGACGAGGCGTTTTTGAGTAAAAAGCTAGCCACACTCTTTGATGACGCGATCACTTCACTTGATCTTGAGCAGTCCAAATTTCCAGAGCAAAATCCTTTGATAAACATCTCAGGAAATTTTAAAAGAATACGATCTAAACAGGCTTCTTAAGAGCTTGCAAAAAGAAGAAAATGCTGAATTTAAACTTGGCTTTAGAGCAAATTTACCTACTTGATGAGGCAAGCATCGAAAAGCTGCTCTCAAGCGTCACGCCAGAGACCATCGTCGCCTTTGACACCGAGACCACGGGCGTTGATAGCAAGAGCGCAAAGATCGTTGGTTTTAGCTTTTCCTTTAACGACGAGGACGCCTACTACGTGCCAGTGGCTCACAACTACCTAGGCGCGCCAAAGCAAATAGACCTAAATTTTGCCACTTGGGCGGTAGGGCAAATTTATAAAGGCTGTGTGATCGGACAAAAATTTAAAATATGACTTTGAGATCGTGAAAAACAACCTTGGCCTTAATCCCCAGGCAAATTTTAAAGACACGATGATACTTGCGTGGCTTAGCGACCCAAACTCAAGTGTCGGCATGGACGCGCTAGCAAAGAGGCTTTATGACTACGACACGATCAAATTTGAAGATGTGGTCAAAAAAGGGCAGACTTTTGGCGATGTGCCACTAGAAAATGCCGCTAAATACGCGAGTGAGGACGCTTGGATAACGCTTAAATTTTATAAAACTTTTCAAAACACGCTTGATAAAAATTTACTCGCCCTTGCCGATACGCACGAGTTTCCTTTTATCCTCACGCTCTTTGACATGGAGCAAAACGGCATCAAGATAAATGAAGCTAAAATGCAAAAGCTCATCCTTGAAAACGACACCAAACTAAAGGCGCTAACAAGTGAAATTTACGAGCTAAGTGGCGAAAATTTCAACATAAACTCAGTAAAACAGCTTGGCGTCATACTTTTTGAGCACTTAAAGCTTCCAACCAAAAAGAAGACAAAAACAGGATATAGCACCGATGAGAGCGTGCTAGCTGAGCTTACGGACGCCCATCCAGTGATAGAGAAAATTTTAGCTTACAGAGAGCTTTACAAACTGCAAAGCACCTACTGCGAGCCGCTTTTAGCGCTTGCGAAAAAGGACGAGGGCTCACGAATTTACACGAGCTTTTTGCAAACTGGCACAAGCACAGGCAGGCTTTCAAGTAAAAATCCAAATTTACAAAATATCCCAGCACGCGGCAGCCTCGCAAAGGACGTCAGAGAGTGCTTTGAGGCTCGCGAAGGCTATAGCTTTGTGGGGCTTGACTACAGTCAGATCGAGCTTAGGTTGCTAGCTCACTTTAGCCGTGATCCTGCGCTGCTTGAGGCGTTTAAAAATGATGAGGATATCCACGCAAGGACGGCTATTAGCATATTTGGTAGCAGCGACGGACAAAATAGAGCCGTGGCAAAGAGTATAAATTTTGGCCTAATTTACGGCATGGGCTCAAGCAAACTGGCAAATCAAGTAAATATCACAAGAGCCGAGGCAAAAGAGTATATAGAGCGCTATTTTAAGGCGTTTGCGACGATCAAAGAGTTTTTAGAGAGCATAAAAATTTCAGCCAAAAACGACGGCTTTGTGCAGACACTGCTTGGCAGAAAGCGCTACTTTGACTTTAAAAGTGCCACGCCTATGCAAATAGCGATGTTTGAGCGAGAGGCGGTAAATACGGTCTTTCAAGGCTCAGCAGCAGACCTTGTCAAGATGGCGATGGTAAAAGTTAGAGCAAATTTAGATGAAAAAGCGAGTATGTTGCTTCAAATCCACGATGAGCTGATTTTTGAAGTAAAAGACGAATTTGCGCAGGAATTTGGCAGGGCGACGCAAAAGACGATGGAGGAAATTTACACGTTAAATGTGCCACTTAAAACATCGCTAAATATCGCCAAAAACTGGGGCGAGTTGAAGTAGAGTAAATTTTAGGCTGGCCTATCTAAATTTAAAAGAGCTAGCCTATTTTTACCTTGCAATTTAAACGGCATATTTAATAGGTATGAATTTAGTGCGTTTTGCTTTTTTGCATAGATAAATTTTCAAACACGTAAGCCAAAATGCAACCAACTAAGTAGCAAATAATGTCCGTCCAGTCAAATGTCCCACCAAAAATTATCCGTAATATTGAGCTTTTGACACCTAAAATTTCAAGAATTTTGAGGTATTGTAAGGCTTCTATAAAAAGCGAAATGACAAAGACAAAAATAGCTAAATTTATAGGAGATGCCCTAAATATAGCTCGTCCAAACGCATAAAGCATCGCAGTAGCTAGCACATCGCCGATATAGTGCCTTATAAAACCACCTTTTATAAAGATAGCGATGTAAATTTCTATCGCCAAAATAATAACGCCAGTCACCGCCCAACCTACTCTTCTTTTTTGGCTAAGCCTATCTTTTTTTACAGGCAAATTTATAGCTTCTTTAGCATCTTCTTTCAAATTTATCCTTTTAAATTTTATCTCGCAGATTTTAACACAGATAAAAAATACTTCTCAGATTTTAGGATTATATAAAATAAAACTTAAATTTTTTTATTAATAATTTTTAAAAACAAAGCATGAAAAATTTAGATTTTATAGTTTATACAAAGTAAAATTTATAAATTTTAAAAGAGTGGTAATGATGCATAAATTTAGACCAAAACCACCTAGCACAAGCTTTTATCTAATACAAAACTCTCGCTTTTGTCAAATTAATCTTAAAATATAAGTTTAATCTCAATTCATAAGAGATATAATCAACATTAAATTTACATTTAACTTAGGAGGTTTCATGGATTTTCTCATGAAATTTAAGTGAAGGCGTGCAGTTTGCTATCCAGCTTCTCATTGTCCTTATCTGTTTGTTCTACGGAGCTAAAAAAGGCGGTATAGCGCTTGGCATGCTAGGCGGTATCGGTCTTATAGTTTTAGTTTTTGGATTTAACATCGAGCCTGGCAAGCCTGCTATCGATGTTATGCTAACCATTTTAGCCGTTGTTGTGGCTAGTGCTACACTTCAAGCCAGCGGCGGTCTTGACGTTATGCTTCAAATAGCAGAAACCATACTTAGAAAAAATCCAAAATATGTAAGTATCCTAGCTCCGTTTGTAACTTGTACGCTTACTATTTTATGCGGAACTGGACACGTTGTTTATACCGTGCTTCCTATCGTTTATGATATCGCTATCAAAAACGGCATCCGCCCAGAGCGTCCTATGGCTGCAAGTTCTATCGCTTCACAAATGGGTATCATCGCTAGCCCAGTTTCAGTCGCTGTTGTAACCCTTACTAGCTTTCTTATCAACGCTAAAACTCACTTAGCTGGCTTTGATGGATACTTGGACCTTTTAAAGATCACTATCCCATCAACATTTTGTGGCGTTTTGGCGATAGGTATTTTTAGCTGGTTTAGAGGCAAAGACCTTGATAAAGACGAAGTCTTTCAAGCAAAACTTCAAGACCCTGAGTTTAAAAAATACGTTTATGGCGATAGCGCAACACTTCTAGGCAAAAAACTTCCTATGCACCAGTGGGCTGCAATGTGGATATTTTTAGGCTCTATCCTTGTAGTCGCACTTCTTGGATACTTTAAAGATCTTCGCCCAAGCTGGACTACTTATAAAGACGCAACAGTCGTTCAAGTAATAGCAAACCTTCCAACTGAGCAAAAAGTCTTAAAAACCTTAAAGATAAAAGACGCCAGCATCCAAACTGAAGCTGCTGAGTTAAAAGTTTCAAATGATAAGCTAAACTCAAATCAAAAAGCTCAATCAGTTAAAATCATCGGCAAAGACGGCACACAAACTCTTACTCGCACAGCTGATGGTGCAGTAACATATATAAATGAAAAAGGTGCAAAAGAGGAATTTCAAGGCGCTTATATCAACATAAGCAACAAACTAGCCTCTTCAAAGAGCTTAAGCATGGTTCATGTTATCCAAATTTTCATGCTTTTCACAGGTGCAATCATCTTGATTTTCACTCCAACAGATGCTAGTAAGATCGGTAAAAACGAGATCTTTAGATCAGGTATGATCGCTCTTGTTGCGGTATTTGGTATCTCTTGGATGGCTGAGACTATGTTTGCAGTACACACTCCGATGATGAAAGAAGCACTTGGTGGCATCGTAAAAGAGCATCCTTGGACCTATGCGGTTATGCTACTTATCATCTCTAAATTTGTTAATTCTCAAGCTGCAGCATTGGTTGCATTCGTGCCATTAGCACTAAACATCGACGTTAACCCAGCTATCATTCTAGCTTTCGCACCTGCTTGCTACGGATACTACATCCTTCCAACATATCCAAGCGACCTTGCGGCTATTCAGTTTGACAGAAGTGGTACAACGCACATTGGTAAATTTGTTATCAACCACAGCTTCATATTGCCAGGACTTATCGGCGTTATAGTTTCTTGTATATTTGGCTATATCTTCGCTACTGCGTTTGGCTATCTATAATAGATAAATTTCTTGCTGCCTTTTGGTGGCAAGAAATTTCTTCATCAAAGTTTATCTTGAAATTTCTGCTTATTACTCATATAAACAAAGCTTAGCACCTCAGCCACAGCCCTAAAAAGGTGCGCTGGTATCGTATCATCGACCTCACAAACTCTATAAAGCTCCCTTGCAAGAGGTGGATTTTCAGTAAATTTGCACCCCGTTTTCAACCGCTACCTTTTTTATCTGAAGCGCTAAGAAATCAACCCCTTTAGCAAGTATTATCGGTGCTTCGTCACGGCTTTTGTCGTATCTGATCGCCACAGCGTAGTGAGTTGGATTTGTGATGACGACGTCAGCTTGTGGGATATTTTGCATCATTCGGCGCTTGGCTGCACGCATTTGCGCTTGGCGGATCCTGCCCTTAACCTGCGGGTCACCCTCCATCTGCTTGTACTCGTCCTTGATCTCTTGCTTACTCATGCGAAGGTCTTTAAAATACTGAAAACGCACGATGAGCAAGTCAGCAAGGCCGATCACAAAAAGTATAAAAAGCATGACGCTAACTAGGATGATGAGCTTCTCTTTTAGCCACGCAAGCTGGTCAAACATAGAGAAAAATAGCGTGTGCGGAAGCTCTTTTGTAAACTGCAAGAAAAAGTAAAATCCAACGCCAAAGACGATGCTTACCTTAACGACTATTTTGACGCTCTCGATCGCCTTTTTCATAGAAAATAAATTTTTTAGCCCTTTTAGCGGATTTATCTTGCCAAAATTTGGCGTTATAGGCTTTGTGGTAAATATAAAGCCAAACTGCATTACATTTGCGATTATGCCGGCAACCGCGACGCAGATGCAAACTGGCAGGATCATCAAAAGAGCCCTGCCAAAGGTATTTACAACGATCATTTTTACCGTTGGCAAAGTCAGTGGCTGACCGATAAATTTAGAGTAGTAGATGTAAAGCGAGATGACCTGATCTTTCATAAAATTTAGCATCGCAAGCAGCACGCCAATAGCAATGACTAAGGTCACGAAGCCTGATAGGTCCTGGCTTTTGGGACGTTGCCGTCCTTTTTGGCGTCTTCTATCTTTTTGGGGGTCGCTTCTTCGGTTTTTTCCTGATCTTCGCCTGCCATCTTTGTCCTAAGCTCGCTTAAATTTGGGGCGATTATAGCCAAAATGCGGTTAAACTATCCGCTAAATTTAAATTTTGCTATTCAAAAAAACTAAGCCATTTTAGGCGTTTTTGGCTAAAATTAGCAAAAATAAGGAGCATGCAAAATGTCATTTTTAGAAGGCTTATTTAACATTTTCAAAGCCAAAAAACCACCAAAAAGCGACGAAGAGCTACTTTTAGACGAGTATGCAATGATTTACGCCGAAATAAAAGAGAAAAATTTAAACGAATACGACTTTTTATGTGAGCTCATACGATTACTCTCTTTTCAAGAGCTAGACGCTACGACTTTTGCCTTGAAAAGTGCCTAGCTGATGGCAATGCCGAGGCACTAAATGATCTCATTTTTCAATACGCTAAGCTAAATTTACTCCCAGGATGCAGCGGTGGATATGATCAGTGCGAGAAGCTCATACCAGCATTTTTTGCTATCGCTTGTGGCGACACAGATAGTATGGCAAGCATCTTTCCAAAAGGCCTGCCACCAAGCAAAAACGGCTATAAATTTCTATGTGTTATGCATGATCTGCTAACGGCGATGCTTTGGCAAGATGAAAATTTACTTGCCCCTGCCCTAGAAAAGGCACGCACTTTTGCAGAGTCTAAAAAGCCAGCAAATGAAAGAGAGGCGGTTAAATTTGTACTTGCCTTGCATGAAAAAGATACGGCTGCTATGAGCGAGCATTTGCAGAAATTTTGCTCCACTTTTGGCAGGACAGATGCGCCTAAATTTGAAAAACGCCTCTACATCTTTGCGCACGGACTTCATGCCTTGGCGCGCTACTTTTTGCCATTTGAGCTTTTTAAAGAGATAAAGCTACCAAAAAATGAAAATTTCAGGTAAATTTTACGCAAAGAGGCTCTTTCAAAATGAAATTCCTAAGCCAAAACTTTATTTTACTTTTCCGCCTGAGCTTGAACTGATAAATGTGATCTTAAGCGCACCAGTAGCTAAAACGCTGGTATATCAGCCACATTTACCAAGTGATAAAACATTTTTCTTAGATCACACATCTATGATAAGAAATTTAGCTGATGAGATCATAAGATCAGGCGCATTAAAGTAGAATTTATAAACTTTTGGCTAATATTCACACCTTACAACCAACAAAGCTCCATAAATCTTTTGCAAAAAAGTGCTTTTTGGTCTTACCAAATTTTAGAAAGGTAGAGTATGTCAAAATACGCTATATTTAAGCATGGCGGTAAGCAATATCGTGTTAGCGAGGGCGAGTTCCTTAAGCTAGATCACTTTAGCGCTGAAGCTAAATCAACCGTTGAGATTACAGAAGTTTTAGCTGTAAATGACGGCGAAGTAAAGGTAGGTGCGCCATTTGTTAAGGGTGCAAAAGTTGTTCTTGAGGTCGTTAATGAAGGCAAAGACAAAAAAGTAGTTATCTACAAAAAACGCAGACGTAAAGACTCAAAACTAAAACGCGGCTTTAGAAGACAATTTACACGTGTAAAAGTCGTAAGTATCGCAGCTTAAGGAGATAAGATATGGCACACAAAAAAGGTCAAGGTTCAACCCAAAATAACCGTGATAGTATCGGACGCCGATTAGGTGTTAAGAAATTTGGTGGCGAGTTCGTTCGTGCTGGAAATATAATCATCCGCCAAAGAGGAACAGCAACTCACGCTGGAAATAACGTAGGTCTTGGCAAAGATCACACTATTTTTGCATTAGTCGATGGCTTTGTAAAATTTGAAAGACTTGATAAAAACAGAAAAAAAGTATCTGTTTATCCAGCTGCATAATTCCAGGGGCGAACGCCCCTTTTTCTTTAAATCCACTCAAAAATTTAACAAATTTTAATTTATCTTTTCTAATTCTTTGATTATTTTTATAGCTCTATTTTGCCAAGTATTTTCACTCATACTTTCATAGGCATTTTTTGAAATTTTATTTAGCTCTTCATTACTTAAAGTCTTTATATAGTTAAATTTTTCTTCTAAACTTTTTTCATCACCCGCTTCATATAAAAAACCGTTTTCGCCATCTTTTACTATTTCAGCAACTGGTGGGAAATTTGGAGCTAAGACGACATTTGAATTTGCCATATATTCAAAAAGCTTTAATGGAGTGCTATAAAGCGAATAATCACTTTTTACACTAGGTATTATCAAAATAGTATTGTTTTCAATAAGACTTTTTACAACTTCATTTTGAGGTAGCAATCCTTTAAAACATACCAAATTTTCAATATCTCTTTCTTTAAGAGTATTTTTTAAAGTCATAAAACTATTTCCGCTATTTTTGCCATAAAGTTCTAGTTTTATACTAGTTTTTAAGGCAAAATATAGCATCAAATCAAGGCCTTTCCATAACAAGAATGAGCCATAATAGTTTATACTTGAAAAATCAAAATCTTTCTTCTTAAAATCATAATCTTGCTTACAACCATTATAAACAACTGCCAAATTTGCTATTTGTAAGCCAAAAAATTTTCTAAGCTCATTTAGCGTACTGCTATTGTGCGAAAATACAAAATCGGCATTTTGTAGTATCTCTTTTCCATATCATAAAGTGCTTTGTTACCCAAAGTAAAACACTCATGCGCTTCAAATACAACCTTTTGATCGGGCATTTTATTTTCTAGTAAAAATTTAGCTATCTTTAAATGTCTCGTATAAAATATTGCGTCTTTATTTGAATAGTTATTTATTATCTTTTTTAGAAAAAAGTTAAAAATTTTATTACTTTTTAAAAATAGAATCTTTTTTCTTACAAACAATATATCATTAGCTTTTAGCTTTAAAGCAAATTTCTCATTTACCTCATTTAAATTTAAAGGAGACTGCGGTAAAACCAGCTTAGCATCGCACATATTACTAAGCTCAAAAAATGTATTTAGTATTGCTATCTCTCTTGCATTACCTTGCGGAATTTGTTCTGGATATATGTAAAACAGTTTCATAAATCACTCCTTATTTTTGCACAAAAACACTATAAAAAGACCAAGCATTACATAAAGATGAGTAAAGTACATAGTTTCAAATAATCCCCTAAATATATAAGTGCAAAGTATACTTCCAAATATTGCTATATAAAATTTGTTGTTTGACAAATACCTTTTAAAAGAAACAAAAAGCATATAAAAAACAAGCGCAACAAAAAAAGCAGTACCTACTACACCATAATGATAATACTGGCCAATAAATACTGGCTCGTCATGATGCGGATACTTAGTTCCATCAGCGCCTACACCAGTTGGACCAAGGTCATCATTATTAACATTTTTGTCATTTAAAAATTTAGTATATTGTTTACCACCAAAGCCTATACCTATATAAGCTCTATCAGAGTTAAAAAGAAGCGGCAACCTCTTTGTTAAAATATCTCCTCTACCAGAAGTATAAAATCCTTGTGCAACTTTTAACTGCAAAAGCGTAGAGTTGTGATAGACGCAAGCAGAGGCGGCAAGTAAAAATAGACAAAATATCATGGATTTTTTATTTATAAGATTAATTTTTTCATTTTTAAAAGTTAGAGCCAACATAACCACCAAACTTAGGGCAAGTGCAAGCCATGAGCCTCTAGCACCTGTAAGCAAAATAAAAATTAAACTAACAATAATGTTAAAAATTATTATAAAAAATTTGTAAAAATTATTTTTGATAAAAAATATTGAGAGCAAAGAAAAAATAAATAAACTATCAAAAAAGCCTGCATAAAATCTATCTATAGGTTGCGTCCATTGGTCTTTTTCATTTTTTAAATTTAAAAGAGTGCCATCTTCTATCCCTTTTATAAAAAAATGTATATTATCTATACTAAGTGCAGCAACCATAGCAAAAAATAACCATTTTGAGTTTTTATAGCTACCATCATGCCAAAGAAGAACAATAAAAATAAATATAAACGCTCTTTTAAATTCATTAAGCGCTGAAAGTGCTGCATTTTGCGTAGTATCATAAGGAAAAAATGATATGCCAAAAACATATAAATTTAAAAGCAAAAATAGCAATAAAATAGCTTTATTGTTCTTTGCATTGTTCTTTATATTTTGTACAACATTTTTAGTATCGACTGCAAAAAGGATCAATGTTAAAAATAGAGCTAAATATATGGATAAATTTTTAATAGCAGTTATGTGTTCGTTATACTGACCTATCAGGAACAAAGATAAAAAAATTAAAATTGCTATATTTAAATATCTGGTAGTTTTTAGCTTTTCTTGGAAAAATCCTTTCATACCTCAACTAGCTCCTGTGCAAATTTTGACCACTCATACATGCCTTTTATACTCTCTCTTGGTCTTAAAATTTTCTATATTTTCTAGCGTTAAATTTTATCTTTTCTATCATGTCACTTTCATCAGAAATTTTAAATTTATACCCATTTACTCCGTCTTTTATGATCTCTTTCATGCCACCGTTTATGCTAACTACGCAAGGCTTATTAGCCGCTAATGCCTCAATGACGGTTATACCAAAAGCTTCATGGCCTATGCTTGGTTGTAAGTAAACATCACAAGCGTTATAGTACTCATTTAGCTCATCATGCCCGATAGCACCAACAAAAACGACCTTTTGACTTAAGTTAAGCTTAGCTGCTAGCCCTTTTAGGCTTTGTAAATTTTCTCCATCACCAACTAGCATAAATTTGGCGTTTTTGATCTTGTCTATATTTTTTACCATCATGCCAAAGCCTTTCCAGCCAACTACTCTACCTACGCTTCCTATCAAAATTTCATCACTTTTTACACCAAATTTCTCTCTTGTCTTCTCTTTTAGTGATGCATCTGGATAAAACTTCTCTTTATCTACGCCATTATAAACGACTTTAACTTCTCTGCCATATCTTTCTCTTAAAATCTCCGCATTTGCGTCGCTAACGCTAATGATCTTATCTATAAATTTGATAAAAAATTTATCAAAAAAGTAAAAATCCTCGCCACCGCTTACAAATACTGCTTTTAAATTCTTATCACGCCTCTTTAAAGCCCATGCAACAAAAAAATCAAATGGCTTATGCACAACTAAAATATCGAATTTCTCAGACTCTAAAATTTTCTGGCATTAAAATAAAAACTAACTCTTTCAATAAATTTTCTAAATCTATTGCCTATTTTTACGACCTTTTCTCTAGGGCAAAAACCAAACATCTTTAGATCAATGCTACTGTCTTTTAAAAATGCTGGTATAAATTTACCTCTGCCAGTACAAATGGTCACCTCGTGTTCTTTGATAAGCTCCTTTGCTACTGAGTAGTAAAATGTCTCAACACCGCCAATTTTTAGTGCAGTTGTCACGTTATAAAGCAATATTTTCAAAATTTATCCCTTAATTTTTTCATAATATTAGCATAAAAGCTGGTCTTATTTTTTCTTCATCTCTTCAAGCTCTTGTGCTAGAAATTCTCCTGTGTAGCTGCCAGTTTTTTTGTAGTTTTTAGCTACATCTTTGACACTGCCGCACGCTATCACTTTACCGCCTTTTGCGCCGCCTTCTGGTCCCATATCTACGATATAGTCGCAGTTTTTGATAACATCCATATTATGCTCGATTACAAAGACTGAATTTCCAAGATCGACCAGGTGATTTAGCACCTTTACCAGCCTATCAACATCGGCAAAATGAAGTCCCGTCGTTGGCTCATCAAGGATGTAAAGCGTATTTCCAGTGTCACTTCTACTAAGCTCTTTTGCTAGCTTCACGCGCTGCGCCTCGCCGCCACTAAGTGTGACTGCGTTTTGACCAAGCGTGATATAGCCAAGCCCCACGTCTTGCAGTGTGGTGAGCTTTGAAGCGATCTTTGGCACAGCCTTAAAAAACTCAACCGCCTCATCTATGCTCATATTTAGCACCTCGGCGATGTTTTTGCCTTTGTATAAAATTTCCAAGGTCTGAGCGTTATATCTAGCGCCATTACAAACGTCACAAACCACGTTTATATCAGGCAAAAAGTGCATCTCGATCGTGATCTCGCCCTCACCTTGGCACTTCTCGCAGCGCCCACCCTTGACATTGAAACTAAAGCGCCCTATTTTATAGCCTCTAAGCTTTGCCTCTTTAGTCTGCGCAAACAAATTTCTTATCTCATCCATCACGCCGGTGTAAGTCGCTGGATTTGAGCGTGGGGTGCGGCCGATTGGGCTTTGATCGAGGTATATGACCTTGTCTAAATTCTCAAGTCCGCTTAAATTTACCCCAGCTATTTTTTTCACTTTTTTAGCTCTATTTAGCTGCTCCTGCGCCTCTGGGAGCAAGGTCTGAAGCACTAGCGAGCTCTTGCCAGATCCTGAAACGCCAGTGATGCCAACTAAATTTCTAAGTGGAAATTTAGCGGTTAAATTTGAGATATTGTTGATATTTACATTTGAAATTTCGAGCCACTTCTCAGCTTTTCTATTTTTTTGATAGTCGATCTTTTTCTTGCCATTTATGTATTGTGCAGTCTGAGTGTCTGAGTTTAAAAGCTCTTTTGCCGTGCCTGCAAAGACCACGCTACCGCCAAATTTACCAGCTCCAGAGCCGATATCTACGATATAGTCAGCCTCTTCTATCGTCTTTTTATCATGCTCGACGACGATTACAGAGTTGCCTTTGGCTTGTAAATTTCTAAGTGTTTTTATGAGTTTTAACGTATCTCGCTCGTGAAGGCCGATACTTGGTTCATCAAGCACATACATGACGCCACTGAGCCCACTTCCTATCTGGCTTGCGATCCTGATGCGCTGTGCCTCGCCACCGCTGATCGTCCTAGCATCACGCCCAAGCGACAAGTAGCCAAGTCCCACGTCATACAAGAAGAAAAGCCTTTCGTTGATCTCTTTTAAGATAGGCTTTGCGATCGCCTTGTCGTAGTCGCTTAGGTAAGCAAAGTTTTTCTCATTTGAGAAAAATGCGGTGCAGTTTTCTATGCTCATATCTAAAATTTCACCAAGCCCAAGGCCAGCAACCTTGACCGCTAAGCTTTGAGGCTTTAGCCTGTGACCATTACAAGCGTCACAAATTTTCTCACTCATATACTCGTCAAAGTCCTTATAATCCTTCAAAAGCCCGTGTGAAATTTTAACTACCCCGTCAAATTTTCTAAGTAGCTTGTTTCGTTTCCAAAAGAACTCAACATCCTTGACGTTGCCATATAAAACGAGCCTCTTTTCATCTTCGCTAAGCTCATAATAGGGCTTTTTGATATCGATGCCGTTTTGCTCGCAAAAAGCAAGTAAAAATTTATAGTAATAGCTCATATTGTAGCCGTAAAGCAGCTTGATCGCGCCGTTTTCTATCGACTTTTCCTCGTCGATGATCTTGCTCATATCTAGGCTATATCTTATGCCAAGTCCGTCGCAGTGCTCGCAAGCGCCCTTTGGCGAGTTAAAGCTAAAGCTTAGTGGCTCAAGCGGCGTAAATGAAATTTTGCAGTCAAAACAAGCCATGTGCTCGCTGTAATGTATAAAACTCTCTTTTAAGCCCAGCTCGTCAGCATTTGCGATCTCTATCTCAACCTCACCAAAGCTCTCATTTAGCGCTTTTTCCACGTCGCTTGCAAGGCGTTCGTGATTTTGCTCGTCGATGGCGATCCTATCAACGATGACCTTTATCGTATGTTTTTTCGTTTTTGCAAGCTCGATCTCCTCATCAAGCCTCACCACCACACCATCTATCTGTGCTCTAACAAAGCCTTTTTGGCGTAAATTTTCGATCAGATCCGCCCATGTGCCCTTTTTCTCACGAACTAGCGGCGCATAGATGATCACTTTTGCGCCAAGTGGGAGCTTTGAAATTTCATTTATGATGTCGCTCGCGCTCATTTTTGAGATAGGTTTGCCGCATTTATGGCAGTGCTGCACGCCGACCCTTGCGTATAAAAGCCTTAGATAATCATAAATTTCAGTGATCGTGCCAACCGTTGAGCGAGGGTTTTTTGAAGTTGTCTTTTGATCGATCGCGATTGCAGGCGTTAGGCCCTCGATCTTATCAACATCAGGCTTGCCCACACGGTCTAAAAACTGCCTAGCGTAGCTACTAAGGCTCTCCATATACCTGCGCTGCCCCTCAGCATAGAGCGTGTCAAAGGCTAGCGTGCTCTTACCACTGCCGCTAAGGCCGGTAAAAACTACTAGTTTGTTTTTTGGAATTTCAAGATTTAAATTTTTAAGATTGTGCTCTCTTGCGCCAGTTATTTTTATAGTATCATTCATTAAATTTATACGACCTTTTTAAAATTTTAATCTGTAAATTTAGTCTAAAAGTGATAAAAACTTTATAAAGTAGTTTAGAGAAAATAAGCGTGTTATGAAAATTTAAGAGTATATTTATATCATTTTCAGTTTTTTTTGATATTCTACGCCAAAATTTTATTTAAGGAGAAAAAATGTCTGTAAAAATAACCGATATATGCATAAGCTGTGGTTCATGCATCGATGAGTGTCCAGTTTCAGCTATTGTTGATGATAGCGACAACCCAACTGGAGCAGATACATACTATGTTTATTCAAACAAATGCGTTGAGTGCGTAGGTTACAACGACGAGCCAGCCTGTGCATCTGCCTGTCCAACTGATGGTTGCATCGTTTGGGATGCCGTAGTAGCAGGACAACCTTCACGTGATCAAATCGGTGCTGATGCTCGCACTGGCAGCACTCCAGTTATCCAATAAATTTACAAATTTTAGGCTCAAATTTGAGCCTATTTTATTTTTAAGCTTTATTTGATATAATTGCCAACTTCATTTAAATAACCTAAATTTTAAGGAAAATTTACTGCAAAGAACACTTTCTATTATTAAGCCTGACGCTGTTAAGAAAAATGTTGTTGGAAAGATTATAGATAGATTTGAAAGCAATGGCTTAAGAATCGCAGCTGCAAAGAAAATCAAACTTAGCAAATGCGATGCAAAAGCATTTTATGCAGTCCATAAAGATAGACCTTTCTTCAACGATCTAGTTGATTTTATGGTAAGCGGACCAGTTGTAGTTATGGTTTTAGAGGGCGAAAATGCAGTTGCTAAAAACCGCGAGCTAATGGGTGCAACTAACCCAAAAGAAGCAGCTCCTGGCACTATTAGAGCTGATTTTGCTGATAGCATTGACGCAAATGCGGTTCACGGAAGCGACAGCCTAGAAAACGCTGTAAATGAGATAAATTTCTTCTTTGCTTCAAGAGAAATTTGCTAATTTTGGACTAAAACTTGATTATTCCGTTTTCTAAAATAGCAAACAAAGAGATAAACTTTGAGCTAGTAAGAAACAATGATCTAGTTTTTAGTGGAATTTTAAAAAGAAAAGACCCTTTTTTGGTAAAATGTCAAGGCACTATAAAGGGCGAGATAAAATATATTTGTGATCGATGTGGTGATGAATTTATGCTACCTATCGATCAAGACGTAGAGCTAAATTTAAGTGATGGTGTCTATAAAGACAGAGAAAATGAGCTTAGCGATACGGTTGAATTTTTTGATGGCAATATTGATTTAAAAGAAGTTTTTGAAAGTGAGCTAGAAGCTTTTAAGAGCGATTATTTTTATTGTGAAAAATGTAAAAATTTATAAAGGAGAGTAAAATGGCAGTACCAAAGCGAAGAGTGAGTCATTCTCGTGCAGCAAAACGTAGAACACATTACAAAGTTACACTTCCAGTGCCTGTAAAAGACAAAGATGGTTCTTGGAAAATGCCTCACCGCATAAACAAAACAACAGGTGAATACTAAAATATGATTCGCATTGCTATTGATGCTATGGGTGGTGATTTTGGTGCAGAGCCTATAATATCTGGCGTTATCGAAGCACTGAAAGAGGCAGAATTTAAAGCTGTATTAGTTGGCGATAGCAATGCCATAAAACCACTCATCCCACAACCCTATTTAAAAAATATAGAATTTTATAGAAGCTACCGAAGTCATCTCGATGTCAGACGGAGCAACAGACGCACTTAAAAGAAAAGATAGCACGATCTATAAAGCTGTTGAGCTTTTAAAAGACAAAAATGTCGATGCTGTCGTTTCTGCTGGTCACAGCGGTGCTACTATGAGTTTAGCTACGTTAAGAGTTGGCAGGCTAAAAAATGTTTCTCGTCCAGCGATCGCAACACTTATGCCTAATTCAAAAGAGACAGCTACTTTGGTTTTGGACGTTGGTGCAAATGTTGATTGCAGAAGCGAACACTTATTTCAATTTGCCATAATGGGTGAAGCCTATGCAAAAGAAATTTTAGGCAGAAAAGAGCCAAAAGTGGGTCTTTTGTCAAATGGCGAAGAAGAGAGCAAAGGCAATGAAGTCAGCAAAGAGGCCTTTAAACTAGTTTCTAGACTTGATAGCTTCGTTGGTAATGCAGAGGGCAATCAAATTTTTGATGGCAGCATTGATGTCATGGTTTGCGACGGTTTTATGGGAAATATCCTATTAAAAACGAGCGAAGGCGTTGCTGATGCCATAGGCAAGATCATCAAAAAGCAAGTTAAAAAATCACCTCTTGCCATGGCTGGATCAGTGCTTATGAGGAAAGTCTTTAAAACCCTAAAAAAACAGGTCAGCTACGATGAGTATGGCGGTGCTCCGCTTCTTGGCGTAAATGGCTGCGTCATCATAAGTCACGGCAAAAGCAACTCAAAAGCTATAAAAAATGCAATCTTTCAAGCAATTAAATTTGCTAACTCGAACATAAATAAAGTTATAGAAGAAGAACTTTCACACTTTGCAAGGTAAAATATGCCAAAAGCTTCATTGATCTCCATTGCGTCGTATGTCCCAGAAAAAATTTTAACAAATTTTGATTTTGAAAAAATGGTCGACACGAGCGATGAGTGGATAGTGAAGCGAACCGGTATAGAGCAAAGACATATCGCAACGACTGAGATAACAAGCGATCTTGGCACAAAAGCTGCCGAGCTAGCTATAAAACGCTCAGGGCTTGAAAAGTCACAAATCGACGCGGTAATCTGCGCTACGATATCTCCAGATCATCTTTGCATGCCTTCAACTGCTTGCAAGATAGCTTCAAATTTAGGATTAAATTTTGGCATTACAGCTTTTGATATAAGTGCGGCTTGCACAGGATTTATCTATCTTTTGGAGCTTGCAAATTCTCTTATCATAAGCGGTGCTAAGAAAAATATCTTGATCATAGGAGCTGAAAAACTAAGCTCGATAATCGACTACACAGATAGAAGCACCTGCATACTTTTTGGCGACGGAGCTGGCGCTGCTGTGATAAGCGCTAGCGAAGAAAACGAGATCATCGACATCCACACTGCAAGCGATGGCAGACAGGCTGAGCTTTTGATAACTCCAGGATGTGGTAGTGCATTTCCAGCTAGCGATGAGACGCTAAAAAATAGACTAAATTTCATCCACATGAGCGGAAATGAGGTCTTTAAGATAGCGGTTCAAACGCTTAGCAAAAGCGTGATAGAAATTTTACACGCAAACAAAATGCAAAGTGAAGATATCGACTTTTTCATACCTCATCAAGCAAATATCAGGATAATAGACGCCGTAAAAAATAGGCTAAATTTCACTGACGAGCAGTGCGTTTTGACGGTTGCAAAATATGGCAACACAAGCTCTGCTTCGATCCCAATGGCGATAAATGATGCTTACGAGGATGGACGCATCAAAAATGGCTCTGTTTTGCTTCTTGATGCATTTGGCGGTGGCTTTACTTGGGGTTCAGCGATACTAAAATTTGGCGGTAGAAATTTTAGCGATCCATTATAATTAACCGCTTCTATACCTAAAACTCTAAATTTAATAAAATTTCTACAACATCCTCTATAAATTTTTAAAATTTCCATTCATTTTCAAATGCATATTAAAATTACACTGTTTAAAATTTCTAGATCTATTTAATTAGAATTTAAATTTTTATGGATATAATTTCGCAATCAATAAAATTTATTATTAAGGAGAAAATATGTTAGTAACAAAAAAAGCACCTGACTTTACAGCTGCAGCAGTTTTAGGAAACAATCAAATCGTAAATGATTTCAACCTTTACAAAAATATCGGCGAAAAAGGCGCTGTTGTCTTCTTCTACCCAATGGACTTTACATTTGTTTGCCCAAGCGAGATCATCGCATTTGATAAAAGATATGACGAGTTCAAGTCACGCGGTATCGAAGTTATCGCGGTTTCTTGCGACAACCAGTTCTCACACTTTGCATGGAAAGAGACTCCAGTAAACAAAGGCGGTATCGGCAAAGTTCGCTTCCCGATCGTAGCAGATATGACAAAATCAATCGCTCGCGGCTTTGACGTGCTTCTAGAAGACGCTGGTGTAGCACTTCGCGGATCATTCCTACTTGACAAAGACGGCACAGTTCGCCACGCAGTTATAAACGACCTACCACTTGGCAGAAACATCGACGAGATGATCAGAATGGTAGATACTATGCTATTTACAAATGAGCACGGCGAAGTTTGCCCAGCTGGCTGGAACAAAGGTGACGCTGGCATGAAGCCAAGCACAGAAGGCGTTGCTGACTACCTTTCACACAACGAAAGCAAACTATAATTATTTAAATTTCTAGGCAGCTTTGCCTAGAAATTTCCTCTCTACACAAATTTAAATATTTTTTTAATATAACTTTATATATGATAGCGATGTTTTAATAAATAACCTTTTTTGGAGACCCATGGAGTTTAAGGGCAGGCAAGAACTTGTCGAAAATTGCGAGGATTGCATACTTGGTTTAAGAGCTAAATTTATAGATGAGGGCATCAAATTTTGCAGACAACTAACCCTTGTAGTGCCACACGAGCAGATGAAAATTTGCCTTGAGAGTATCTTTGATGCGCTACTCATCCAAAAGCCAAATGCCACACAAATTCGCGACGACTTAAACAGCCTAATACCAAAACTAAATGCAAAAGATGAGCTAGTAAATTTCTTACTCTTAAAATTTGACACTGAAATTTTAGTCATGCTTGCGACGATGCAGTATATGTGGGCTATTTTGTAAATGCCGTCTCAAGGATGAAAGAAATTTTATATAACACGCAGGATCACCAAGAAGCCACGGTAAAAACGATGATCGATACTGGCTCATTTTTCTACGAAGATCCGATCAACACATTTACACGCATGAAAAATGCCAAAGTCCGACCTGAGTTTTTAAATTTATACGACGGACTAAATATAAAATACGAAGCCGAAATTTTAGAGGTTAAAGAAGATAGCGTCGTTTTTCGCGTAGATATGATGCAAATTTTAGCCATGAAGCAAGATGGCAAGGGCTTTATCCTGCCAAACAGCTTCTTCTCAAAGCAACTTCGCGCCGACATCATCGACTACAATATCGCCGATAAAAGCGTCACCCTTTCAAATTTCTCGCGCACAGCGACCATGCATGCAAATAAGAGAAAATTCCAGCGCGTCTTGCCAAACCGCTTTACCAAAATTTCTCTAAAAGGAGAGCAAGGCGAGCTTGTTGGCAGCCTTTATGACATCTCAGAGGGCGGCATGAGCATATTAAGCTCACAAGCTACAAATTTTAAAGACGGCGAAGAGTTGGAGGCAAATTTTGACATCATGCTCTCACCAGATGAAGTAAAAAACGTCTCTTTAAAGCTAAGGCTAGTCACTGAGCTAGCATACAAGGGCTACATCAGATACTGCATGCAGCTAGTTGATGATGACAAAACGATAAAAGACTTCACACAAAAGCGCGTCAAAGAGACACTTGACGAGCTTCGCTCACGCATAAATTTATACGAATAAGGCAATTAGTGAAAACCATACAAGAAAATTTAAAACTTTTTTACATCGGACTAAAAGATAAAGAGCCATTTTTTTATAAAAACAAGGACCTTACCACCCACGCAGCCATTATCGGTATGACTGGCAGCGGCAAAACAGGCCTTGGTATCACACTTTTAGAAGAGGCCTGCATAGACAATATCCCCTCTATCATCATCGATCCAAAGGGCGATATCACAAATTTAGCCCTCACCTTTCCGCAGATGAGAACGGAGGATTTTTTACCATACGTCGATGAAGCAGAGGCTGCAAACAAAGGTCAAAGCGTAGAGGAATTTGCCGCCGCTCAGGCCGAGCTTTGGAGAAACGGCATAGAGTCGAGCTTTCAAGACCTTGAGCGAGTAAAAATTTTAAAAGATAGCGCTAGCTTTAATATCTATACGCCAAAAAGCTCAGCTGGCATAGGTGTGGCGTTACTTAGCGACTTTGCCTGCCCAAATATTAGTGACGAAGAAATTTTTAGCAATTATATAAACTCACTCGCAGCGTCGGTGCTATCGCTTATTGGCATGAGTTCAGAGGATATGAGCTCAAAAGAGCAGCTGCTTATCTCCACTATATTTGAGAGCAAATTTAAAGAACAAAAAGACGTCAGCATCGAAGAGCTCATAAATTTTCATAGCAAATCCGCCGTTTAAAAAGATAGGCGTTTTTGACGTGGATACCTTCTATCCAAGCAGTGAGCGCCTAAAGCTTGCTATGAAGATAAACGCGCTCATCGCTAGCCCAAGCTTTAAGGGCTGGACGCAGGGCGTTAGACTTGAAATTTCAAAGATGCTTTTTGACGAAAATGGCAAAGCAAAGTGCAATATCTTTATGATCTCGCACCTAAATGACGCTGAAAGGATGTTTTTTGTCACCCTTTTACTAAACGAGATCATCGCGTGGATGCGCGGCACAGAGGGCACTAGCTCACTTAGAGCGATCCTATATATGGATGAAATTTTCGGCTTCTTTCCGCCAAACGCAAATCCTCCGTCAAAAACGCCTATGCTCACGCTTTTAAAACAAGCCCGTGCATTTGGTTTAGGCTGCGTATTAAGCACGCAAAACCCAGTCGATCTTGACTACAAAGGCCTTAGCAACATCGGCACTTGGTTCATTGGCCGCCTTCAAACAGCGCAGGATAAAGCCCGCGTGATCGACGGACTAAGCGGTATTGCGGGCTCAAGCTTAGATAAAGCCTCGCTTGAAAATCTCATATCAAATTTAGCCAAAAGAAATTTTTTACTCAAAAATATAAACGAGGACGGCTTAAATGTCATCTCCACGCGCTGGGCACTTAGCTATCTAAAAGGCCCGCTAAGCCGTGAGCAAATTTCAAATTTAATGAAAGATAAAAAAGAAAATTTAAGCAGCCAAGGCGTAGATAAAAGCGAGATGAAATTTAGCGCAAAACCTATCATCTCAAGTGCGATCACGCAGCTTTATGCTAACTCAAAAAGCCTCACACCAAATTTACTAGCAAGCGCAAAGGTGAGAATTTATGATGCCAAAAAAGGCATAGACAGCGTTTGCGAGGTGAGCTATCTTTACGAGCTTAGTGAAAATGACAAAGAGCCAAGCTGGAGCGAGGCTAGCGAAGGCATGCACGTTGATGCAAGCGAAAATGAGCCAAGCGGTGCAAGCTTTGCAGCTGTGCCAAATTTCATAACGAGCGCTAAAAATTTTGACGCTTTAGAGAAAGATTTTAAAGAGTTTTTGTATAGAAATTTCAAATTTAACACCTTTGAAGCAATGGGAATTTACTCAAAAGAAAACGAGACAAAAGAGGAGTTTTCATAAGGCTTCAAGATAAGTGCAATGAAATTTTAGAGGAGCAAACCGCAAAACTCACGGCTAAATTTGAAAAAGAGCAAAAGAGTTTGCAAGATAAGCTAAGCAAAGCCCTTGCAAAGCTTGATAAAGAGCAAAAAGAGATGACCACAAGCGGTCTTGACGCAGCTATAAATATAGGCGCAAGCATATTTGGAGCGATATTTGGCAACAAGCTCTTATCTCGCCAAAACGCGGGAAAGATCGCATCAAGTGCAAGAAGCGCAAACAAGGTCTTAAAAGAGCGAAGCGACGTCAAGCTTAGCGAGCAAAGCGTAAATGATATAAGCTTAGCCATAAGCGAGCTTGAGGAGAAATTTGCAAAAGAGTGCGACGCGCTAAAAGAGGCAAATGATGTTAAGAACATCACGATAAATGAAATGCAAATTTCGCCAAAGAAAAGCGACATCTACGACGAAAAAATCGTGCTTTTGTGGAGATGATTTATAAAAAAATTAGTATTTTTTTAATATCATTTCTCTTTAAATTTAAAAGGTAAAATATGCAAAATTTAATACTTTATGCCGTTAGCTACCTACTTGGTAGCATCCCGTCAGGGCTCATACTAGCAAAAATTTTGGACATGTTGATATAAAAAAGAGGGCAGCAAAAGCATAGGCGCGACAAATGTTTTAAGGGTTTTAAAGCAAACAAACCCAAAACTCGCCAAAAAATTAGCCATTTTAACCGTAGTTTGTGACGTTTTAAAGGGTGCTTTGCCACTCATCATAGCCTCTTTGCTTGGAGCTAGCCAAAGCGTGCTTTGGACGATGGCAGTTTTAAGCGTTGCGGGGCATTGTTTTTCTATATTTTTAGGCTTTCAAGGCGGCAAAGGCGTGGCAACTGGAGCTGGCGTGCTAGCATTTTTCTTGCCAGTTGAAATCATCATCGCTCTTATCGTTTGGTTTTTGGTCGGTAAATTTTAAAGATAAGCTCTCTAGCCTCGCTATGCGCGCTGATAGCTCTCATCGCATCAAGCTTTATCATCCACCCAGAGCTTGATGAAATTTACACTCACGCGCCGATACTTATCATCGCATTTTTGGTAGTTTATAAGCACATACCAAATATCGTTCGCCTGCTTTCAGGAAAGGAGCAAAAAGTCGTATGAAAAGCGAAATAACAACTATCATTAAGGATTATGAAATTTCAAACCGTCATCGGGATGTTTGACTTTGAGCGAGTTGCAAAGCAAGAGGTAAAAGTAAGCTTAGAATTTCGCTCAACTAGTTTGATTGATTATGTTTTAGTGGCGGATTTTATAAAAGAATTTTACAATGAAATGAAATTTCAAAGCGTAGAAGAGTCACTAGAAGCAACCTGCAAAGCGCTAAAGAGAGGTTTAGCTCGCTTATTAGCTTAGATATGGAGATTTTAAAAACCGAGATTTTACCAAATGCAATAGTCGGTGCAAAAATCAGCACTGTTTTTTAAAAATTTATTAAAGTATCTTGAAATATTTCTTAATTTATGATACAATCGACCAGTAAATTTTAGTTTAAGGAAAAGAAATGCGTATTTTAATAGTAGAAGACGAAGTAACGCTAAATAAGACGATTGCTGAGGGGTTGCAAGAGTTTGGTTATCAGACAGATAGCTCTGAAAATTTTAAAGACGCTGAGTACTACATCGGCATCAGAAACTACGACTTAGTTTTAACTGACTGGATGCTTCAAGATGGTGACGGCGTTGATCTTATAAACATTATAAAACATAAATCTCCACGCACTTCAGTTGTAGTTCTTTCTGCAAAAGACGACAAAGAGAGCGAGATAAAAGCACTTAGAGCTGGCGCTGATGACTACATCAAAAAACCATTTGATTTTGACATTTTAGTAGCTAGACTAGAGGCTAGACTACGCTTTGGTGGCACAAATATCATCAAGATAGACGAGCTTATCATCAACCCTGACGAAGAGAAGATCACTTATCTTGGCCGCGACATCGAGCTAAAAGGTAAGCCATTTGAGGTATTAACTCACCTTGCAAGACACTCAGATCAGATCGTATCTAAAGAGCAACTACTTGACGCTATCTGGGAAGAGCCAGAGCTCGTAACTCCAAACGTTATCGAAGTTGCTATCAACCAAATCCGCCAAAAAATGGACAAACCGCTAAATATTTCAACAATAGAAACTGTTAGAAGACGCGGATATAGATTTTGCTTTCCCAAAAAAGCTTAAGAAATAGATTTATACTGCAATTAGCATCTGGTGCGATGATGCTAATTGCCGTTGTTTCGGTGATGCTCTATCACTACATAAGAGTCACCGTTTTTCAAAGTGTGGTTAGCGAGCTAAACCAGCAAGCCATATCTTACAAAAACAATCCACAAAATTTTAATCCAAACAATCTAAAAACTTTTACTATAGAAACCCCAAACAAAACTCTAGCCACCATAAAAGCAGGCGAGCTTAAAGGCGAAAAACCCTACCTCGTGATGCAAAAGATCAAAGATGAGAGCACAACCACGCTAACAACAAGACTAGATGAGAGTAGCTACTTAGTCCTAGAGAAAGAGACGACGCTTCAAAGCCAGATAGTAGAAGAAATTTTTATAGATATTATAATCGTAAATGTCACAGCGATACTTTTGGTGCTATTTTACGCACTATTTTTATCAAGAATGCTTTTAATACCTATAAAAATTTTAAGTCACAAGCTTACAAATTTAGATGAGAAATTTCTAAAAGAGATCGATATCAAAAGCCTTCCAGATGAGTTTTTGCCACTTGGTAACAGCATAAATAGGCTGATCTCTCGCATACAAACTTTCGTTTTATACCAAAAAGAGCTCTTTGTAGGCGTTGCTCACGAGCTAAAGACGCCGCTTGCCGTTATGAAAACAAAAAACGAGGTGACGCTTTTAAAGCCAAGAGACAGCGAAAAATACATCGAAGCGCTAAAGTCAAACAACGAAGCGATAAACGGCATGAACGCTATGATAGGCTCAGTCCTTGAGATAGGCCGTCAAGAGGGTGCGCAGTTTGAAGAGCCAGTAAATACCGATGTGATCGCATTTTTAAAAAAACTAGGTAAAAACTACGAAGTGCTCGCAAAAGGTGAAGAAAAAAATCTCGCACTCGACCTAAAACCAGAAATTTTAAATCTCAACATCCAAACTAGCCTACTAACTCACATCGTGCAAAATTTCGTCCAAAATGCTATCAAATTTTCTCCAAAAAATAGCACCATTACGATTAGCTCAAGGCTTGAAAAGAGCAAATTTATCATCGAAGTAACCGATGAAGGCGTGGGCATAGATGAGAGCAAGGACTTATTTGCTCCATTTAAAAGATACGGCGACAAAGGCGGTGCTGGACTGGGACTATTTCTCGCAAAAGGTGCAGCACAGGCACTTGGCGCTGAGATATCTATCAAAAATAGAGAGGGCGCAAACGGAGCAGTTGCAAGCCTCGTTTTAAATTTAAAAGGATAAAAAATGGCAAAGAGAACCGCAGTGATCGATCTTGGCTCAAATTCTATGCGTATGGCAATATTTGAGCGCACATCACGCTTAGCATTTTTTATACTAGCTGAATACAAAACCAAAGTGCGACTAGGCGAAGGCGGTTACGGCTCAAACAACGAAATTTCAGAAGCTTCAATGCAAAAAGCGATCAAAGCTTTTAGCGAATTTGACAACATCATAAAAAGCTATAAATGCTCCAAAGTCCTATGTGTCGGCACTTCAGCGCTTAGAGATGCTCCAAACTCAGACGTTTTGATCTCGCTTTTAAGAAAAAAACTTGGCATAAATTTAAAAGTTATTGACGGCAAGGAGGAGGCCACTTTTGGAGCGATAGCGGCTAAGAATTTGCTTCATAATCTAGCTGAATGCGTCACTATCGACATCGGTGGAGGCTCAACTGAGCTTGCTAGGATAAGTAACGGCAAGATAGTCGATGTCCTCTCGCTTGATATAGGCACAGTGAGGCTAAAAGAGCTATTTTTTGATAAGAAAAATTTAAACAAACTACCTAAATTTCTGTCGCAGATCACGGCGCAGATAGATGAGCGATTTAAGTGTCCGAATTTAATAGCGATCGGAGGCTCTTTAAGAGCGATCTCATCGGCCATAATGAGCAAAAATTTATATCCGCTCTCGTCGCTACATGGCTTTTGCTACAAGCTTAGCGACGAGCAAGCCTACATCGAGAGCATCGCAAACGTTAGCGTGCTTGAACTAAATAAATTCCCTATAAAAAAGGATAGATACGACACCATCAGAGAGGGTGCGCATATATTTTTAGCCCTTGCCAAGGAGCTAAACGCCAAAAACGTCATCACAAGTGGCGTTGGTGTAAGAGAGGGCGTCTTTTTAAAAGACTTTTTGCGTCCAAGTCTTAAATTCCCAGAAAATTTTAACCCAAGCGTCAAAAGCCTGCAAGATCGCTTCATCCTCTCTTGTAATAAAGCCGTGGTAAGATACGCAAAGGATATCTTTGTGGCGCTTAAAAAGCTTCATGGGCTAAATGAGAGCTATCTTGAGACACTGCTAATTGCCGCAAAGCTTCACAACATCGGTCAAGAGATAGGCTTTTACGGCGATCACAAAAACTCAGCCTATATCATACTAAATGCATTAAACTACGGCTTCTCACATGAGCAAAAGGCACTAATAGCCGCAGTCATCGGCACAAATGGCAAGAAAAATATTTATGAGTTTGAAAAGTATAAAAATTTTATTACCAAAGGCTGAGTGTGTAAGGTGGCTAAGCTTCATCCTTGCGCTAGCCAAGGCACTTGATATAACCTGTGAGAAGCTGAAATTTAAGCTTTGAGTTTAGCGGCCACACGCTAAAAATAGAGGGAGCAAAAGAATTTGCCATGGCAAAAGAAGAGATAAAAAAGATCGCAAAACCTGAAATTTTCGCCATTTCGTTTGTGTAGGGTAAAAGTAGCTGACAATTTTAAAAAAACGCTAGTATATTTGGGCAAATTTTAAATTTAGTTTTTTCTAAAAATGAGACCTGGGACTATTTGCTTGATATTACTAGCCTGAAAGAAAACTCTATTCAATGTGTTGTAAGTCGCATTAGTGTTAGCACACACAGCATAAGATTAAAAAGCTACAGCAAATTTTAAAATTTCATGAGCGAGTAATTTCGGCTCTAAAATTTCGAGCTAAGCGGTAAGCGAAGCCAAATTTTCAGTAGTCAATTCTTGCGAGTGAATGGAATTTTAAAATTTACAAAATAGCAAATTTCTCTTTTAAAAATACAGACCTTAAATTTAAAGACTCTTTATCAAAAGGGAGACAAGGGTATTTGAATTACGGTCTGCTTGCAGTTGCGAGCTTGCGAAGCAAAGCCGTCCCCTTATTCCCCTTTTTAATCCTCTAATCCCCTCGCTCGTTAGAAGTGCATGCTTCAGTGTTTCGCACTGTATGAGTCTTATATGAGAGAATTTATTGCAAATTTTAAAATTTACTGAAAATGCTCTTCTAAATTTTAAATTTAGTAGCGAAGCGGAGTTAAAATTCCCCGCTCATTTTGTCTTTGTAGTTATTTAGGCTGTTTTGGCGCTCTTGTAAAAATGAGCCAAGTTTTTTCTTATTTTCTTCAAAGAAAACAGCGAAGTCCTGCTCGTTTTGGATCTTATCCTCGCCAAAGCTATCAAGCATGACGTTTGAGCTGCCAACTATCACTAGATAGCGCCTATTTTCGTAGCTTAGAAGCATTAACTTGTTTGTGCGGTCAAGATATTTTTCATAGATGATATTGACGCCGCTATTTTGATTTTTAAGCAGCCAGTTCATCGACTTTGTGTCATTTTGCGGCTGATTTTGCGGCGTTTTAAATCCACTAAAGTCACTACTTTTTGAAGTGATATATCTTTTAAAAACATATAAAAATATAAGAAGCGCGATGAGCACACTTAGGACGATGAAGTATCTCGAATCAATATTAACCATAGGTTCATTTTCTGTCTTTGGCGTGCTAGTAGTTTCTATCTTTGCACTAGCTTGAGGCATATTTTGCACTTGCGTTTTTGTGTTTTAGCGTTACGCGGATGCGAAGTCCGAAGCTGTCAGTTGTCTTTGAAGCATTTACGATGATCGCATCGTTTGAGCGTAAATTTAAAACTAAAGAGTTTTGCTTTGGCTCTATCTCAAGCTCTTGAATGATCTTTGAGTTTATGTCCTTGCTCGCGCTTTGATCGTAGCTTAGAGAATTTAGTATCAAAGAGGTCGTATCTTTTTCACGCTTTTGAAAGATATTACCCTCATAAGGCGCATCAAAGCTAAGCATGATGTCGATCCTGTCGGTGCGCTCATAGATGTTGTATGTTAGCAAGTTTGAGGCAAAGACCTGCGTCGCAAAAAGCACAAAAAATAGTATAAATTTCATAAAAGTTCTTTTTTGAAGTACTGAATAACTGACTTTGAGTCCAAAATTTCATTTATCCTGATGGCTAAATTTTTCTCATAAACCATTACTTCGCCTTTTCCAAAATTCTATTATTTATATATAGCTCCACGCTCTCGCCAGCTGGTTTTTCGAGGTCTATGACCGAGCCAGCTTCAAATTTCAAAAGCTCATTTATGCTAACTGTGGTAGTTCCTAGCTCAGCTATAAAATCAACGCTTATATCCATAAGCTCATCATAGCTCTTAAAAAGCCCTAGCTGTTCTAGTGTCTCTATCGCACCTTCGTCGTTCATTGTATCTTGTAGCCTATTTGAAATGTTCTATTTTTTATCTTATATATAAATTTCTCTTTTAGCTTTATGCCAAAATTCTCAACCTGGCCCAAAAACTCAGGCGTTCCAAGCTTATAAGCATTTGGCTCTTTTTCATTTAGCAAATTTTTAGCCTTGCCGATGATCTGATTAGCTATCTCTTTGCAAAGATCGTCTAGATCTCCACCATCAACATCTTCGTGACCAAAAAAGGCATTCATGAAAATTTTAAAGTATCTTTTTTAAAAAATAGATAAAACTGATACTCGCTTTTACCCTTATAAACTGGTATGCTAGCCCCGTAAAATCCCTTACCAAGGCTCTTGCCAAACTCTAAATCCAGCCCCAAAGTATCTTTGCAAAGATAGCTCGTGGCTTCATCTATAACTTTTCTCATATCTTCTTCCTTAAGACTTGAAATGCGCATTAATTATACTTTGGCTTTACTAAATTAGCTATAAATTTATTAAGCATTTTAAAAGAGTTTATCGACCTCTTTAACTAGCTCTTTTGCGCTAAATTTGGCGCAAAGCTTGACTATTTGCGTGCCTATGATCGCAGCGTCAGCATATTTTTTCACTTCGCTAACATCATCTTTATTTTTGATGCCAAAGCCCACAGCCACTGGCAGATCGCTCTTTTTCTTAAGCTCTAGGACTAAATTTTTTATCCTATCCTCATCGGCTCTTTTTGAGCCGCTAACGCCGATAGCACCTAGCACGTAGATAAATCCTGAGCCAAATTTTAATATCTCATCCGCCCTGCCCCCAGAGGTGACACTTATAAGTGGCACAAGGCATAAATTCAGCTCCTTGCACTTTAGAGCAAACTCCTCGCACTCCTCACAAGGCAGATCCGGCACGATAAAGCCACTAACCCCAGCTTCACGTGATCTTTTTAGAAATTTATCAACGCCATAAGCAAAGATAATGTTGTAATAAACTAAAAAAACAAGTGGCTTTGTCACTTTTGCCTTGCAGCCCTCAAGCATATCAAAGACAACGTCGGTATTTACGCCACTTTGAGCCGTCTCAAAGCTAGCTTGTGCGATGAGTTTGCCATCAGCTAGCGGGTCAGAGTAAGGGATACCGATCTCGACTAGATCAAGCGTGCTCTCATCTAAATTTTCTAAAAATTCCTTCGTTTTTTCTAGGCTTGGATATCCAGCCACGATGTAGCCGATGTTTGCCTTTTTGCCGTTAAATGCGCTTCTAACCTTATCCATAAATTTTTCCTTTTTCGTAGCCGATGACTGTGTTTATGTCCTTATCGCCCCTGCCTGAGATATTTACGACGATGACGCTTTTTTTCTCTAGTTTTGGGCAAAGCTTTTCTAGATACGCCAGTGCGTGCGCGCTCTCGATGGCTGGGATTATGCCCTCCATCTTGCTTAGAAAATACAAGGCATTTATGCACTCATCGTCGGTTACGGCTTCGTATCTTACCCTTTTGATATCGTTTAAATGGGCGTGCTCTGGGCCAATACCTGGGTAGTCAAGACCCGCTGAGATACTATGCACTGGCGAGATCATGCCATACTCATCTTGCAAGACCGTCGTTTTCATGCCATGGATGATGCCAGTTTTGCCTTTGCTAAGCGTAGCTGCGTGATAAGGGGTATCTATGCCAAGGCCACCAGCTTCTATACCTACTAAATTTACGCTCTCATCGTCCAAAAACGCACTAAAAATGCCAATAGCATTACTGCCGCCACCAACGCAAGCGATGACGTAATCAGCCTTTTTGCCGTAGTCTGCAAGCTGAGCTTTGGCCTCTGTGCCGATCACGCTTTGAAAGTCACGCACGATCTTTGGATATGGGTGTGGGCCAACGGCTGAGCCGATGACGTAAAATGCACTCTCTATCTCATTTACCCACGCTTGTATGGCCGCTGTGGTTGCCTCTTTTAGCGTTTTTAAGCCATCTTCTACGCTCACCACTTTTGCGCCAAGAAGCTGCATGCGAAAGGCATTTAGCTGCTGTCTAGCCACGTCTGTTGCGCCCATATATACGTCACACTCTAAGCCCAAAAGTGCCGCTGCGGTCGCTGTTGCCACGCCGTGCTGACCAGCTCCAGTCTCAGCTAAAATTTTCTTTTTACCCATTTTTTTAGCAAGCAACGCTTGAGCAAGAGCGTTATTTATCTTATGTGCGCCCGTGTGGTTTAGATCCTCTCTTTTTAGGTAAATTTCATGTCCGTAGTGCTCGCTTAAGTGCTTTGCAAAAAAGAGCGGACTAGGCCTGCCAACGTAGTTTTTCAAAAGATCATCAAGCTCGTCTTTAAATTCTTTTGTCTTTGCGATGCTCTCATAAGCATTTTCTAGCTCATCAAGGGCAAACATCACCGTCTCAGGCACAAACTGCCCGCCAAATTTTCCAAAATACGCTTTTTTGTTTATCATACAAGTGTCCTTGTCTAGGTATGTGTTTTTTATTAAATTTTTGATAATTATATAAAACAATAATTTAAACTATAGTACTTATGTATTTTTCATCAAACATAAAGAAATATGTAGATAGCATACCTAAACAAAAAATTAGATTATTTTGAAAGAGTCTAACTATGGAAAATAACTTATTCTACAGCGGTATTAATATAAATGAAAATAATTCAACCTTTCTTGAAAAGATCCGCGAATACTCTAAAAATAATCCGTTGGAGCAAATATATATATTAAACAAGCCATTGTCAGAAAACAAGTATAAATACGAGTATGAAGAAAATGCTTTAGTTGTGTTATCTCCTAATCATAAGATTATCTTTTTAGATTTAGCCAGCAAGAAAGAAGAATTTGAAGAGTATTACAATGATTTTATTGAAGATCTAAATTCAATATCTGACAAATTTAAATATAAAGATTATATAGGTAGACCAAGAGAGTGGAAAAGGAACTAACTCAACTAGAAATATATAGCAGTGCAATTGATATTAAGCAACTATTTCTTAACAATAGCTTATCTGGCGAATTGCAAAGAAAAAGTCAATTATTGATTTCGCTTCTTATTGGAAGTATTAACGATATAGAAAAAAAGGGAATTGCTGTTCCAAAAACAATACTTGAAAAAATTAAAAATAACATTGTTTTATTTGATGGGCAACAAACTAGATTTATATATAAGGAGTTTAATAAAAAACCTATTTTTATTCAGGGTTTATCCGGAACAGGAAAAACGGAGCTTCTTTTGCATAAACTAAAGGAACTTTATAGTTCTAAAGAGTATTTGAAAATTTTTTTTACATGTCACAATATTACATTGGCAAACAATTTAAAAAATAGGATTCCTGATTTCTTTAACTTTATGAAAGTTGAAAAACAAATAGACTGGAACAACCAACTTTGGGTTGACAGAGCTTGGGGATCGGCTAGCGATAAAAATTCTGGGCTATATAGCTACGTTTGCGATTTTTATAAGATACCATTTTTAAAATTTTAAACAAGGTCACGATTATGAGACGATTTTTAGCAAGGCATTGGAATATATAGAAAATATTGAAAATTTTACATATGCATTTGATTATATTTTAGTTGATGAAAGGCAAGATTTCCCAGACGTATTTTTCAAATTATGTGAAAAAATTACACAGCATAAAGTTTATATAGCTGGAGATGTATTCCAAGATATCTTTGATAACATAAGCGATACGGAGCTTAATGTAGATATTGTTCTTAATAGATGCTATAGAACCAACCCAAGAACATTAATGTTTGCGCAAGCTATAGGCATGGGTTTATTTGAGGATAAAAAACTAAATTGGCTATCTGATGATTATTGGCAGATATGCGGATACACAATTAAAAGAGAGGAAGGAAATTTTACCTAACTAGGGAACCAATTAGAAGATTTGAAGAACTTAATTTAGATGGTACTCCTAGTGTTGAAATAAAAAAGTATACAAGATATGATGTAGTAGAGACTGTAAAGCAAATTTTATCTGAGAATAATACATTAAAGCCAGATGATGTGGCAATAATTTATCTAGATGATAGTCAAGATATTTATAAAACTATAGACAATCTAGCATTTTCAATACAAAGTGAAATTGGTTGGGATATAAATAGGGCTTATGAGAGCAAAGAGAGAATAGAAAATACACTTTTTATTAGCAATAGAAATAATGTTAAAGGCTTAGAATTTCCTTTTGTAATTTGCATAACTAAAGGATTAGAAAATAATTATAGATATAGAAATAGCTTATATACCATGCTAACCAGATCTTTTATTAAATCTTATTTATTTATTGAGAACTTTGACAATAATATTATAGATGCACAGATAAAGGGGCTAGAAAATATTAATAGTAAAAAGTGCATAAAAACAGTTGAACCAACCGAAGAAGAAAAAGAGCAAATTAGAAACACTATAATTAGAGTGAAAGAAGAAATGAATATGTCTTTCGATGAAATTTTAATACATATATTTAACGATCTGAAGATACCTTCAAAAGATAGAAAAAAACTAGCAAAATTTATTAATATTGAACTTGAAGGCGAAGCTATTGAATACAAATTTGATAAAGATAAGATAAAGAATTTTATTAAAGGGATACAAAATATAAAGCTATAAAATGAAAATTATCAAAGAATTTAAGATATACGAAAATTTTATCAAGAATTTTTCTTTCAGAATAGATACAAAAAAACAGTTAATTGAACTTATTATGCAAACCATAAGATATATATTATCTTACAAAGAACTACCCGATAAAGGCATAGCCGGCAAAATAACCATATACGTAGATAAAATGAGTAGGATATTTTTCTTTACCGAAAAGAAGTATTTTTCAATAGTTTTACCCTTTTTAGCCCAGAAAGAAAAAGATAAACTAAGATTTTCTTATAATGGAGTAGAAATAGATCATAGTGTTATTAGTAAAATAATACGTATCCTCAACAACAATAATTTTATGTCAGAAAATATATATACTTTTTTAGAAGTTTGTTTCGAAGAATTTGAAAACGATACAAATTATTGGACTATTTTGAGAGATTTGATACTTATGGAGGATGGGTATATTAGGTATGACATTGATGAAAAGCATTTGAATAAAGAACAGCCAAAGCTACATCCTCTATATCACTGTGATATTTTTTACACTAATAACAATACTTATAAAATTGGAACAAATAACCCACTAAAAGAAAATCATTTTATTGACTTGCTAAATATAAAAACTGATTGTTATTTTATAGTGTAACAATATGTATTAACAACATTTAAAATATTTTGAAATTTTTTTTATTTCTTTTATGCCGTTTTCGTCCTCGACTTTTGAGTTGATATCGACTAGATATGGCTTAAATTTCAGCGCCTCTTTTATGTTGTGCTCGCCTATGCCCCAGCCATGCCAAATTTCAAATTTAACCTCTTTTAAAATTTCCCACTCAAAGCTAGTGCCATTTCCACCGGCATTTTCACCCTTGCAGTCAAAAAGCGCCATGTCAAAATGCTTAAAATCAACCTCTGGCAAGCTATCTTTCACACTAAAAACCTGCCAGATCTCAAGCCCCATATCTTTCAAATTTGCCTCTGAAATTTTCACTCACCACTCCATGCACTTGAGCCACGTCAAGGCCAGCAAACTGGCAAATTTCCATTATCTCGCAATCACTTTGCTCCGCAAAAACACCAACTACTTTTTTGCCCTTGCTATGAGCAAATTTCGCTATCTGCCTAGCTAAATTTAGCTCGACCTTTCTTTTACTTTTAGCAAATATCAGCCCTATAAAATCAACATCCAAAGCACAAACCGCGCTCGCCTCATCTAGCGTTTTGATGCCACAAATTTTAACTAGCGCCATTAGCCCCAGCCTTTATAAACTCTTCAAAAAATTTATACGCCTTACCAGAATTTATCGCTTCAAGCACCATTTTTTTAGCCTCGTCTGGGCTCTTTGCGCCATCAGCCGCGTAGAGTGCAAACATCGCGTTAAAGACTACTATGTCAAATTTCGCCCCTGCTCCTCGCCTTTTAGCGTGCGTATCAAGGTTTTTGCGTTTTCTTCAGGTGTGTCACCCTCGATGTCGCTGTGAAGCGCTCTTTTAAAACCAAACTGCTCTGGCGTGATGCTATACTCAAAAATTTCGCCATTTTTTAGCTCCACAACGCTTGTTTCACTGCAAAGCGTGATCTCGTCTAGTCCATCATCGCCGCGGACGACCAAAGCGTGCTTTCTGCCAAGGATTTTAAGCGTCTGGGCGTAGAGCTTTAGAACAGGCTTATGATAGACGCCAACTAGCTGATTTGTAAGGTTTAAATTTGGATTTAAAAGCGGTCCAAGCACGTTAAATACGGTTCTTATGCCAAGTCTTTGGCGCACTTCTCTCACCTCGCCAACTAGCGGATGGAAAAATGGCGCGTGGAAAAAGGCTAAATTTTTACTAGCTAAATTTTCGCGTTGTTTTGCCAGTGATTTTTCACTTTTTACACCTAAAATTTCAAGCACATCAGAGCTACCTGACTTGCTTGAAACTGCCTTGTTACCGTGCTTTGCGACCTTTATGCCAAGGCTTGCAAGGATAAATGCCACTGTGGTTGAAATATTTATCGTCTTAAAGCCATCGCCGCCAGTGCCGCAAAGATCGATCATAGGCATATCATCGCGGTAAGTTTGCGAGTATTTTAGGATATTTTTTGCAAGTGCAGCGAGGCTTTTTGGGTAAAGGCTCTTTTCGCTAACTAGCACTAAAAGGGCTGAGAGCTGCACGATCTCGTACTCTTTGCTGGCTATTATCTCGCAAATTTGTTCAAAGTCGCTATCATCAAGCGGGATGTTCTCTTGAAGCTTGATAAGATATGGCTTGAGTGAGCGAATTTTAGGCTCTTTTACCTCTTCTTTTGTCTTGTAATTTACAAAATTTTCAACTATCTTTTTGCCGTATTGCGTGAAGTAGCTCTCTGGGTGAAACTGGATGCCAAAGATCGGCTTATCTTTAACGCTAAGTGCCATAACTACGCCATCATCACTCACCGCATCAGCGCTTAAGCTAGCTGGGAGCTCATCGACATAGAGCGAGTGGTAGCGCATAACCTCAAAGCGCTCAGGCAGCCCTGCAAAAAGTGGCTCTTTATTTTTCACGTCGATAAATGAGGTCTTGCCGTGAAGTGGATCATCTAGTCTTTTTATCTTTGCGCCAAAACTAAGCCCTATGGCTTGGTGTCCAAGGCAAATTCCAAGCACCGGCACGCCAAGATCTGCTTTTAAAATTTCTAAGCAAACTCCGCTATCTTTTGGGTGCTTTGGCCCTGGGCTTAGGATGATCTTACTTGGGTTTAGTTTTTTGATCTCTTCAAGCGTTATCTTGTCGTTTCTAACGCATCTAACCTCTTCATTAGTGAGCTCTTTTACGTACTGCTCGACGTTGAAGACAAAACTATCGTAGTTATCTATAAGTAAAATCAATCTCTATCCTTTTAAATTTAGCGGCGATTGCGCGGACTAAATATTATAAATTTAGGTGAGATTATAACTAAAAGAAATTTTAATTAGGCTTTTGTGCGGCTCTCGTAGGCTTTTAAGAGTGAGAGCATATCGACATTTTCTAAATTTACACCAGTTGGCACGCCCTGAGCGATCTTGCTAAATGAAATTTCACTCATACCAAGCTTATCTTCGACGTAAAGCATAAGCGCGTCTGAATTTAGCCCTGGCGTAAAGGCAAAGACAACCTCTTTTGAGCCATTTTGCGTGATAGCACTTCGCAGCCTCTCTATGGCGTCCTCGTCGATCTCGTCAAGCACGAAATAAAGGCCATTGTAGATGCCATTTTGCTCAAAGACTAGGATATCTTTTGGGCTCTCAACTAGCAAGATGACCTCGCTGTCCCTGCTCTCGTCGCTGCAAATGTCGCAAATTTCATTTTCGCTTAGCCCACCACAACGCTCACAGCGCTTGATAAACCTCACCGCGTCTTCGATATTTTGCGCGAGCCTTAGCCCTGCAAAGCTATCTTGCATGCAAACAAAGTAGGCAAATCTCGCGGCTGATTTTTTACCCACACCTGGTAGCTTGGCAAATGACTCAGTTAGCTCATTAAATTTCTCTAAGCCCCTTTTCATGCGCGTTTTGCCTTTGCACGAAGTAAAATTTTAAAGACGTGATAGCCGTCCTCGTAGTCATAAGCAAGCTCAAATTTTTGCATCTGGCAAATTTGCTCGATGATGTAGAGTCCAAGCCCCATGCCACTTCCCGCACTCACCTTATCGCCTCTAACAAAGGCTTGTTTGTAGTAGTCGATAGGGTGATTTAGCTTTTTCCTGAAATTTTTAACTGCTATAAATTCGCTATCGCAGATCAAAATGGCTTTCTTATCCTCCGCGTATTTTAGGGCATTGTCTATCAAATTTTTAATCGCCAAACTAAAAAGCTGAAAATCCACTCTTAATATGACGTCGTCTCTAATATCACAGCTCACTCGCTCTTCAAATTTATCAAGCATGAGCATATCTTGCACCTGCTCTAAAATAAGCGAGAAATGGCACTCTTGGTAGTTTAGCGCGTAGCTTTTCGAAAGGAGCTGTTCGACCTTGCTAAATTCATTTATCAGCATCTCAAGGCGCTCAAAAACGTTTATGAGCCTCATCTTTTGGGTGTCGTTTGCCACCATCTCAGAGACGATCCTACCCTTGCCAATAGGCGTCTTTAGCTCATGCATGATCGCACGTAAAAATAGCTGCCTTGAGCGGATGAGCTCTCTGATCTTGCAAACGGCGTTGTCAAATTCAACTGCGACTTGCCCGATCTCGTCTTGCTCGTTTTCATTTAGCCTAGCAGTCATCGCCATCTCCATGTTTCCGCTGGCAAATTTCCTGATATCTTTGCTAAGTCTTCTAAGCGGCAAGAGGCTTCTAAGCACCGAGACATAAAGCGAGATAAGTAGAGCCGAGATGATCAAAAATGCCACCCAAAGCGGGTCATTTACATGCCTTGCGTCGTTACTCTCAAGTAGCAGCATGAAAGATGGATTTTTGATAAGCAGATACAAATCGCCTTTGTAATTAACCGACTGCATCATGCCAAGAGGCGTGTGCTGCGTAAAAATGGCATTTCCGCTTGTAGTAACTGAAGTGGCTAAATTTTTGTTGCCGACATATTCTAGGTTGAAATTTTTAAAGTAGTGCTCCAAATCTCTTGGGGGATTGCCACGCTCGTAAAGCGCCACAAGATAGTTCATAGCGCTTATTTGTTTGTCTTTTAGCTTCTCAAGCGCACTTTCTTGCTGAATGTTTGCAAATGTTACAAAGAGCAAGCACATCAGCGAGAAAGCGATGGCAAAGATGATAGTTATCTTGGTGGTTATGGAGTATTTCATCCGATAAGCTTATATCCTATGCCTCTAACTGAAAATATATGTTTTGGCGCTTTTGAGCTGTCGCCGATCTTTGTTCTAAGGCGTCCGATGATGACATCTAAGCTCTTTGAGTCCTTATCTTTTAGGCTCTTGCAGTTATAAACTAGCTGCTCGCGAGATACTGAAAAGCTGTGCTGTTTGATGAGATAGGTTAAAATTTCATACTCAGCAGGTGTTAGAGCAAGGGCTTCATTATTAAAATAAAATTTCATGGCGCTTGTCGTCTATCCTAAATGCGCTATCAACGACCTCTTCTTGAACTTCGTTTGTCTTTTTATATCTTCTAATAAGACTTGTGATACGAGCATACATCTCTTTTGGATCGTATGGTTTTGGCAAATAATCATCCGCGCCAAGCTGAAGTCCAACGACCTTGTCGCTGATGTCACTGCGAGCTGAGCTTATGATGATAGGGATGTCGTATTTTTGGCGGATTTCTTTGCAAACTTCAAGACCATCAATGCCAGGTAATGTAAGGTCAAGTATGAGCAGGTCATAGTTTTTTATGCCGGCACTTAATCCTAGATATGGGTCTTCAAAGTTAGTCACTTTTATATTAAAACTATCAAGATATTCAGATAAAATTTGCTGCAAATTCTGGATTGTCTTCTATCATTAAAACGTTAATCATAAATCATCCTTTTCATTGAAAAATAGTAGAGATTATACGGCAAAAATGTAAATTCTTTTTAAATTTAAACTTTTTTGGATAAAATCTCACATTTAAAATAAGCTTAATAAACAAGGAAAAATGTGGAGTTTGATTATTACGAGATCCTTGAAATTTCAAGAAATGCAAGTGGCGACGAGATAAAAAAAGCCTTTAGAAAGCTCGCTTTAAAGTACCATCCAGACAGAAATGCTGGCGACAAAGAGGCTGAGCAGAAATTTAAACAGATAAACGAAGCCTATCAGGTCTTAAGCGATGAGCAAAAGCGCTCAATATATGACAGATACGGCAAAGAAGGGCTTGAGGGTAGATTTGGCAGTGGCGGTGGCTTTAGCGCTGATTTTGACCTTTCAGATATCTTTGACTCGTTTTTTGGAGGCGGTTTTGGCGGTGGCTCTAGACAGAGAAAAAGACGAAGCGAAAAATACTCAGCCGATCTTGAAATTCCTATAAATTTAGAGTTTAACGAAGCTGTTTTTGGCTGCGAAAAAGAGATCAAATTTGATCAAAAAGTGCCTTGCCCAACATGCAACGCAACAGGCAGTAAAGATGGCAAAAACAAAACTTGCCAGCACTGCGGCGGAAGCGGCAGGATCACACGTGGAAATGGCTTTATGAATATCGTTCAAGAGTGCCCATACTGCCACGGATCTGGCGAAGTGATAAGCGAGCCATGTCCTGATTGCAACGCAAAAGCCTATAAAATCCAGCAACAAAGCGTCAAGATCACCATCCCAGAGGGCGTTGATAGTGGCATGAGGATGAGGGTCGCTGGCAAAGGCAACATCGGTGCAAACGGCGTTCAAGGCGATCTTTACGTGAGCATAAATGTAAAAGAGGACAAGCATTTCATCCGCCACAACGACGATGTTTATATAGAAATTCCAGTCTTTTTCACCCAAGCTGTTCTTGGTGAGAGCATAAAGATCCCAACGCTTCGAGGTGAAGCCGAGCTAAAACTGCCAGTTGGTGCGAAAGATAAACAGCAATTTATCTTTGAAAACGAGGGCATCAAGGGTGTAAATTCACGCAAAAAAGGCAGACTTGTAGCTCAAATTTCTATCCAAACACCTGATAAGCTAAGCGACGAGCAAAAAGAGCTTTTAAACAAGCTTCAAGCTAGCTTTGGCATAGTTTCAGGCAAGTCAAGCACCGATGAGAGCGTCTTTGATAAGATAAAAAGCTGGTTTAAAGGCGACGAGCCAAAAAGAAAAAAGAAAAAATAAATTTAGATTTGTGACGTTAAATTTAGCGTCACAAATCCTTTCAAATAAATTTTCATATCCTAATTTTTACAAGTAAAAATCACACAAAATTTAAAATTTCATGAGCGAGCATATCACGCTTTTAAATTTAGTAAGTTGCTAAGGCGAGTGAGTAAAGTTTTAGAATTTGTAAATTTGCTTTGTCAAGTCAGATAAGCGTGGGGCAAATTTTAAAATTTCATGAACGAGTAATTTCGGCTCTAAAATTTGAGCTAAGCGATAAGCGAAGCCAAATTTTAGTAGCCAACTCTTGCGAGTGAATGGAATTTTAAAATTTGTAAAGACTGCTTGATTAAATCTTTAGATTTCTTTTTATTCAAAAGGGAGACAAGGGGACTTGAATTACGAAGCCGTCCCCTTATCCCCCTTTTTAAATCCCCCAAACCCCTCGCACGTTAGAGGTGCATGCAATGGCGCTAAAGCACCGCATGCGTTTTATGTGAGAGAATTTATAGCAAATTTTAAAATTAGATCCGGCACATCACGGCTCTAAAATTTAGTGGCAAAATGAAGAACTTAAATTCGGTAGATTTTCAAGGTGAGTGCATAAAAGCGCGTAAATTTAAAAGAAATTTTAGTGCCCAAAATATCAGGCACTAAAATCCATAAATTTACTCAGTTGCAAGATCAAGGTAATAGTCAAGCTGGTCGCGCCTGATAATGCGTATGAGGTTTGTGCTGCCCTCTACGCCTGTTGGGTGGCCAGCCGTGACGAGATAGGTCTTGTCATGCTCGACGTATCCAGCGTCGTAAGCCTTTTTGATGACATTTGCAAGAAGGACATTTAACTTTGTCTTTTCAAGCACAAGCGCTGGCGTCACGCCCCAAGCAAGGGTAAGCATGTGAGCTGTCTGCTCGTCGTGCGCGATAGCGATGATGTCGATACTTGTGCGGTTTCTAGCTAACTTTATGGCTGATTTGCCAGAGCCTGTGATAGAAAGTATCGCATTTGCCTTGATGCGAACAGCTAGCGAAGCTGCGCTATTTGCGACCATGTCAGTCTCGTCAAAAAAGTCAAATTCGTCAAATTTCATTATATGGATAGATGCTTTGCGTTTGGATGATCGTTTTGCTCATCGCCTCTACGACTGCGACTGGGTTTTTGCCGATCGCACTCTCCTCGCTTAGCATAACTGCGTCAGTGCCGTCTAGCACGGCGTTTGCCACGTCGCTGATCTCCGCTCTTGTGGCAGTTTCATGCTCTGCCATGCTTAGCATCATCTGAGTTGCTGTGATGACTGGCTTGCTGGCTGCATTTGCCTTTTTGATGATGAGCTTTTGTATGGTTGGGACCCTGTAAAATGGCACTTCTATGCCAAGATCACCACGAGCTACCATGATGCCATCACTCTTTGCGATGATGTCGTCTATGTTTTCAACAGCGTCAAATTTCTCGATCTTAGATAATATAGCCGCACGTGAACCAAATTCTTTTAAGATATTTCTCGCTTTTATCACGTCATTTGCGTCTTGTACGAAGCTAATGGCAACGAAATTTACGCCGTGTTTTGCGCCAAATTCCATATCCTCTTTATCTTTTGGCGTGATGATCTCGATACCAAGGGTGGTATTTGGGAAATTTACCCCTTTGTTTGAGTTTAAAATTCCGTCATTTTCGATGATGGTTTTTACGACTTCTTTGCCCTCGCCTATAACTCTTGCTCTGATCGAGCCATCATAGAGATAAACGTACTCGCCAGCCTTTAGCATAGGTAAAATTTTGAGGCTGATTTAGGCTCACTCTATAAACACCCTTTTCGATCTTTTCGCCCACGATATCCTCTGCGTAGATGCTAAGTTCATCGCCAGCTTTTAAGTAAAATGGCTCGCTAAGCTTGCCAACTCTGATCTTTGGACCGCAGATATCTTGCAAGATGCCTATGCGCTTGTTTAGTCTTTTTTCGATATTTCTGATCTTGTCGATGTTTGATTTGTGGTATTCATGTGTTCCGTGGCTAAAATTTAAACGAAAAACATTAACACCTGCTTTAACCATCGCTTCCATCGTCTCTTCGTTGTCACTTGCTGGCCCTAAAGTCGCTACAATTTTCGTCTTTTTTATCATTTTTATGCCCTGTAATTTGATTTTTGCGATTATAACACATTTTAATAATGTAAATTTTTGTATAATATGCAAAATTTTTAAAGGAGAGAGTATGAATAAATTTTTATTAGCATCTCTTGGCCTAGCAGCTCTTGCTTGCGCTGCTATGGGAGATGACAAGGTCTATAAGCTCAAGCTTGCAACCTCATGGGAGAGTACTATGCCAGTGCTTGGTGACGTTCCAAAAGAGCTAAAAGATAAGGTCGAAAAGATGAGTAACGGCCGCATCGAGATCAGGATCGACTACCCGTCAAAACACAAGTCGCCTTTTGCGATGCTTGACTTTGCAAAGAGCGGTCAGTACGACATCGGCTACACAGCTAGCTACTACTACAAAGGCAAAGACCCTAAGACAATGTTTTTTACAGCGACACCATTTATGATGAATACCGACGAGCAAACAGCTTGGTATGAATTTGGCGGCGGCAAAGAGCTAGAGGCGAAAGTTTTTGACCCATATAACATCAAAATTTTAGAGCTGGTAACACTGGCATGCAAATGGGCGGCTGGTTTAAAAAGAGATCAAGTCAGTTGATGATATCAAGGGCTTAAAGATCAGGATCCCAGGCTTTGGCGGTGAAATTTACGCTAAACTTGGCGCAAATATCAACACTATCCCAACTGGCGAGCTTTACATGGCACTTGAGATGGGCACGATCGACTCAGTCGAGTGGGTCAGCCCAGCTTATGACATGGCACTTGGCTTTCACAAAGTGGCAAAATACTACTACACAGGCTGGCAAGAGCCAAACGGCGAAACTCAGTTTTTCTTCAACAAAAATGCGTATGAAAAACTTCCAGATGATCTAAAAGCTATCTTTGAAGCGGCTGCTGCTGAGGTGGCAAGAGATGTGAATACTAAGGTATTTTACGCAAACGTAGAGTACTGGGACAAGATGAAGGCTGAGTATCCAGACATCCAAGTAAAATCTTTCCCACCAGAGGTCATCGCAGCTCTTAAAAAGGCTACAAACGAGCTACTTGATGAAGAGAGCGCAAAAGATCCACTATTTAAAGAGATCGTCGAGTCTCAAAGAGCTTTCCTCAAAAAAGCAAGAGAGTGGACTAAAATTTCTGACTACGCTTACATCAAAACAAACGAAGAGAAATAACCACAGCAGGGAGCTCTCCCTGCTTTTTAAAATTTAAAACCACCACAAAAACTAATCACAATAAGACTTTAAAGCAAAAGATAAGACAATAGTGAAAATTCAAAAGGATTTATGATGAAAAAAGTCAAATTTATAGTTTTTATCTGCTTGTTTATACTGCTACCACTTGCTTATTTTAATGGCTTCATAAGAATTTCTGATCTAACTAGCGAACAAGAGAGCATTGCTAAAAAGTATGGTGGTGTTTATGTATTTGATGAGAAGCTAGAGAAGGAGATAGACAAGAGAGAAGAAGAGAGACGAATAATGACAAAAGGCTTAAGTGGTAAAAAATTAGCCGAAAATCGTTATGCAGTTGATATGACGCCAGTTAATGAAAAATTACCTAGAGTTTTATCTAATGGAAAAAGATACTACTCAAGAAAAGACAATATAAAAATAGATAACTACAAAATTTTAAATAACTACGAAGAAAAACTAAAAGAATTTATGGGTAAAGATTATGATAAATATGAAAACTATCTAAGTATAAATTTAGGATATTTCTATATAGACAATGACACTATTATACCTATAAGTATAGGAGTTTCTACGCTTTATACAGAAGTTACATTTGGGCTATATGGCGATGAAGCAAGTGGAATAAAATTTACCAAAGAAAGCACTCAAAGACTAATTGGAGATAATAAAATTTTATCTAGCAGACAATAAATTTCAAAAAATCAGCAATAAAGACAAGGATAAATAAATGAACACTCTTAAAATTTAACAAATAAAGAGATGGTAGATAAAATAAGGGTTTATGCTGATATAGCCGATGTTGCTTATGCTTTTTTTGAGTATATAGAAGAAAATGAAATTTGGAGTTTTTCGGATAAATTTTATAATTAATAAACCTAGCTAAGCATAATAAATTAATAATATTATAAATATATTCACAATAAGATTATGAGAAATTTCTATCTTGTATAGTTTTAAATTTAAAAGGATTTATGATGAAAAAAGTCAAATTTATAGTTTTTATCTGCTTATTTATACTTCTACCACTTGCTTATTTTAATGGCTTTATAAGAATTTCTGATCTAACTAGCGAGCAAGAGAACATTGCTAAAAAATATGGTGGTGTTTATGTATTTGATGAGAAGCTAGAGAAGGAGATAGATAAGAGAGAAGAAGAGAGGGATAAGGTTAATAAGGAAATACTAAAAGAAGTCTCGAATATACAAGACAAAGAAGAACAAAATAAACAGCTAAGGTTACTACTACAAGAGAAATTTTATGATAATCCTAAACTTGAAAGGGTTTTATCTAATGGGAAAAAATATTACGTTACCACGAGAGATTACGGAAATGATTTCAAAAAACAAGCTTGGATACCAAGGGAATACTCTGAAAAAATAAATGACTTTATAGGAAAAGAAAATTTAGAAAAGATTAGGGCAAGCAAGCTTTTATCTTATTTTTATGCAGATAATGACAATGGTGATATTGTGCCTATTGTTGTATCTGTATATTACAATGTGCCAACAATAGTATTTGGACTATATGGAGATGAAGCTAGTGGGATAAAATTTTCTAAAACAATAATAAATGATGTAGGTGGAGATGATTATTTTTACCTAATAGACAATAAATTTCAAAAGGTTAATAAATAAATGAATACTCTAAAAAATTTAACAAATAAAGAGATGGTAGATAAACTAAGAGTTTATGCTGATATAGCTGATGTAAGTTATGCTTTTTTTGAGTATATAGATGAGAATGAAATTTGGAGTTTTTCGGATAAATTTTATAATAATGTAATTTTAGAAAAACCTAATCCTAGATGGGATTATGCTGATGGCATAAACTGGAAAAGTGAGATTACAAAAGAAAATGAAACTGTTTTATCGAAAAACAATAAAAGAGAAATAGGACAGCCTACCGCTTATGCTCTTTGCGTTGAAGCTAGATTTATGCAGGATTTAACCATTAAAAAACCAAAAAGCGATGAAAATGAAGAAGATGAATTTGTAAAAATAGACAACGAAATCAAAAATTTTATATATGTAGATAAAAAAACTAAAGAACAACGCATATTCATAAACGAAGAAGGCTATCACCAAATCTCAGAACGTACCAAAAATTTCACATCAAGATTTAAACTTCTAAAACATCAAAAAAATGATAATGAAGGTTTTAGTGCTACGCTCTTTGAAGATACAAAAGACAATGATAAAAGGATATTGGTTTTTAGAGGCACTGAAATGAATTTAACCGAAGAACCAGCAGACATTTGGGCTGATATAATGCTAGCTAGTGGGCACGTACCAACCCAAGTAAATTCTTTAATAAATTTCTTTCTAGATAATGTTATACCTATCTTAAAAGAGGATGAAAAGATAAATATATGTGGTCACTCTCTAGGCGGTTTTCTTACCCAAGCGTGTGCTTTTATCTTTCCAGAATATATAGATGAAATTTATACATTTAATTCCCCTGGATTATTAAGTAAAATTAAAAGAGAAGAAGACTATACCACGGAAACTATTTCAGATGCATTATTTATAGGTGATACGGCTTTAAATGAGCCACATTTGCTAGACAAAGCCAAAAATATCATCAACATTAAACAAAAGCTTTACACAAATATATCACTTGCAAACGAAGACCACACCTATCTACCAGCACCTTTAAATGTTAATAATATATACCACATGAAAACAGATAATGATAGCCTAGCCTTTAACAACAAACTCTATGAAAACGCTATACAAGACCTTGGGGTTGATATAAATGGCAATGAAGTGCTAATAAATATAGGCAACGTAGATGCGATACTAAATACAAATGTAAGTATAAGCTCGCACTTTCTTACCTATACGGCTGCTACGCTATACTTTTTCTCATATCTTTTAGAGCAAAAAGATAATGATGAAAAGACAAAAAATGTTAGCTTAAAAGGTACGTTTTTATATCTAAATGAATTTATGGAGCAAAACTATAAGCTTATATTTGATCTAGATACAAATTTATCTATGCAATACAATAGCGTAAATTTCAACATGGACAATAAAGCCACCATTTCGCCCATTACATATAACAAAAACAAAAACTGGCTACTACTTATACTGTTAAATAACATAAAACATGACTTAGACATACGCACAGATCACTATCTAAAAGACGAGCAAGAAGCCTTGATAATAGAAGATATATTTAAGCTTAGCGATGAGAAGCGATATACAAAGATAATAAGCAAAGAAGAGATAGAGAAATTTAAACAAAGCGGATGTGAAAACATAGAAGATAAAAGAGCTATGCATAAGTGCAGGACGTACAAGGTAGTAGATGAGAGCTCTAGTGATGTCACTACTACCAAGGCTGATGCTAGCAAGCTCTACACCTACACGTCAAATTTCACAAGGTCGCTTTCATCGCAAGATGAGAAGGCATACTTTATGAAAAAATCAGAGCAGACCTACTCTCTTTTATTTGACAACAGCACGCAAAGTGGCTCTATAAATTTATACGACGTAAAAGATAGAGGCGAGATAAAATTTGGCTTTTTATCAGCTAGCTCTAGCGTATATGTGGATAAGGATAAAGAGAGTTTAGCCATATTTACAAAAGATAAAGACATAGTGGATATTGAGAAGATATATGAGAAGATAAGAGATGAAATTTGGCATGGAAAACCCAGAAAACTACAAGGTCGATCTCTTCTTAAACGCTACACTTCTAAAAGGTGCAAACGAAGCTAAAGACTATAAATTTGGCTTTACAAATTTCAAAGATGAAAAAGAGCACGATCTCTTTGAGAACAAAGAGGAGCAAAAGCCCTTTTACTACTTTAGCCCAAGAGATGATGAAAGCTCTAAAGGCTCGCTTGATATCACAAACAAAAACACTAGCATAAGAGTGCTTGGCTATGATATAGAGAGGGGTATCATAAAAAGAGATTTTTATAAAGAGATATATCTAGCTGCATAATAAATTAATAATATTATAAATATATTCACAATAAGATTATGAGAAATTTCTATCTTGTATAGTTTTAAATTTAAAAGGATTTATGATGAAAAAAGTCAAATTTATAGTTTTTATCTGCTTGTTTATACTGCTACCACTTGCTTATTTTAATGGCTTTATAAGAATTTCTGATCTAACTAGCAAACAAGAGAGTATTGCTAAGAAATATGGTGGTGTTTATGTATTTGATGAGAAGTTAGAGAGGGAGATAGATAAGAGGGAAGAAGAGAGACGAATAATGACAAAAGGCTTAAGTGGTAAAAAATTAGCCGAAAATCGTTATGCAGTTGATATGACGCCAGTTAATGAAAAATTACCTAGAGTTTTAACTAATGGAAAGAGATACTACCTCAGATGGATTGATTATGAAAACGAAACTGGTAAAGAAGTAAAAATTCCTAATGATTATGTCGAGAAAATTATAAATTACATAGGAAAAGAAAAATTTAGAAAAATATACACCAAATTTTATCTATGTCATATTTTTATATAGATGGCGACAAAGTCGTGCCCATAAGAACATCTGCAAGTTATTTGTATCGAATTAAAACATTTACATTATATGGCGATGAAGCAAGTGGAATTAAATTTATAAAAGATGATATAGGACTAGCCAAAGGCGGAAATAGATTTGAAATTTATAAACAATAAAATTTGAAAAAGTCAGCACTTCAGACAAGGACAAATAAATGAATACTCAAAAGAATTTAACAAATAAAGAGATGGTAAATAAGATAAAAGACTATGCTGATATAGCTGATGTAAGTTATGCTTTTTTTGAGTATATAGACGAAAATGAAATTTGGAGTTTTTCGGATAAATTTCATAATGAGAGAATTTTAAAAAAGCCAAATCCTAGATGGGACTATGCAGACTATAGTTACTATGGTCATACTTTAAAATTTGACGTTAAAGACGAAAACGGAAATACTATAAAAGCTGCTGGTACTCCTACTGCTTATGCTCTTTGTGTAGAAGCTAGATTTATGCAGGATTTAACCATTAAATTACCTAGTAAGTCAGAAATACTTGCTACACAAGATAAAAATAATGCTTTGATAGATAATAAAGAAGAAAAACCTGAATACAGAAAAATCTCAAACAATATTAAAAACTTTATTTATGTAGATGAAGATACAAAACTTCAAACAATTTTTTATTCTGTTAAAAATCTCTCCAAACGTACCAAAAATTTCACATCAAGATTTAAACTCCTAAAACATCAAAAAAATAATGGGTTAGGTTTTAGTGCCACGCTTTTTGAAGATACAGAAAATAACAATAAACGAATATTAGTTTTCAGAGGCACTGAGGGTGTTACGGACTATATAGCGGATATAGAGCTAACAATTAATGAGATACCAATACAGGTAAATTCTTTAATAAAATTTCTTTTTAGATAGTGTTATACCTATATTAAAAGAAGGTGAAAAGATAAATATATGTGGTCATAGCCTTGGTGGATACTTAACTCAGATATGTGCTTTTACCTTTGCTGAATATGTAGATGAAATTTATACATTTAACTCGCCTGGGATATTAACAGATTATATGAAAACTAGAGTAGGCATCCCATCTATTGATCTCATGCCAAGGTTCATTAGAAATAAGATCATATATTTCTTTAATAAAAGAAATGTCCCTTACTATGAAAAGCTTAAAGAAAATTTCTTCTTAGCAGATAAGGACCACACCTACCTACCAGCACCTTTAAATGTTAATAACATATATCACATGAAAACAGACAATGATAGCCTAGCCTTTAACAATAAACTCTATGAAAACGCTATACAAGACCTTGGGGTTGATATAAATGGTAATGAAGTGCTTATAAATATAGGCAACGTAGATGCGATACTAAATACAAATGTAAGTATAAGCTCGCACTTTCTTACCTATACGGCTGCTACGCTATACTTTTTCTCATATCTTTTAGAGCAAAAAGATAATGATGAAAAGACAAAAAATGTTAGCTTAAAAGGTACGTTTTTATATCTAAATGAATTTATGGAGCAAAACTATAAGCTTATATTTGATCTAGATACAAATTTATCTATGCAATACAATAGCGTAAATTTCAACATGGACAATAAAGCCACCATTTCGCCCATTACATATAACAAAAACAAAAACTGGCTACTACTTATACTGTTAAATAACATAAAACATGACTTAGACATACGCACAGATCACTATCTAAAAGACGAGCAAGAAGCCTTGATAATAGAAGATATATTTAAGCTTAGCGATGAGAAGCGATATACAAAGATAATAAGCAAAGAAGAGATAGAGAAATTTAAACAAAGCGGATGTGAAAACATAGAAGATAAAAGAGCTATGCATAAGTGCAGGACGTACAAGGTAGTAGATGAGAGCTCTAGTGATGTCACTACTACCAAGGCTGATGCTAGCAAGCTCTACACCTACACGTCAAATTTCACAAGGTCGCTTTCATCGCAAGATGAGAAGGCATACTTTATGAAAAAATCAGAGCAGACCTACTCTCTTTTATTTGACAACAGCACGCAAAGTGGCTCTATAAATTTATACGACGTAAAAGATAGAGGCGAGATAAAATTTGGCTTTTTATCAGCTAGCTCTAGCGTATATGTGGATAAGGATAAAGAGAGTTTAGCCATATTTACAAAAGATAAAGACATAGTGGATATTGAGAAGATATATGAGAAGATAAGAGATAAATTTGGCATGGAAAACCCAGAAAACTACAAGGTCGATCTCTTCTTAAACGCTACACTTCTAAAAGGTGCAAACGAAGCTAAAGACTATAAATTTGGCTTTACAAATTTCAAAGATGAAAAAGAGCACCATCTCTTTGAGAACAAAGAGGATCAAAAGCCCTTTTACTACTTTAGCCCAAGAGATGATGAAAGCTCTAAAGGCTCGCTTGATATCACAAACAAAAACACTAGCATAAGAGTGCTTGGCTATGATATAGAGAGGGGTAGCTTGGATATAAAGCTAAAAAGAGCTAATAATGATGAGAAAAAAGAGAAGCGAGCACAAGATAGAGAGGCGGTAAATCATCAAAGCATGCCTCTTGGTGCGGTAGCTACAAATTTCACCGCTCACCCAGTCATAGAAGACGACGTCATCACTTGCCCGCATGGTGGCCAAGTGGTGCTAAAAAGCAAAGCTGGCAGGAGTATCACATCTAATGGCATACCACTCATACTAGGTCAAGACTTCTTAGGCTCGCCGATAGTTGGCTGCTCGGCAAATTCGCCATGCACCTGCGTAGCACACGTACCAAAGAGCGCACTAAGTGCCAAAAGAGTAAATGACAACCACGCTCTTATGCAAGACCTAGTTCATCACTGCTTAAGTGATAAAGGCTGCGCACTATCCATAGCTAAAAAGTCAAATTTACTTACATTTGAGGGGGTAAAATACCTTGATGCAAACGGTAACGAAGTAGCTCCAAAAGAGGTGCAGATCACGCAAAATCCAAGGCTAAGGTTTTTCATGAAAAGTGCTGCATCGCAAAGAGATAACATGCACGTCGCCATATACTCCATAAACGGCACCGAGTACAAAGAGCCAAACGGAGCTGACGAGATCGTGCTAAAAGAGAGCAACGCAAGAGACGTTAGCGACAAGGCACTTTTAAAGCTATTCAATGAAAACTTTAAGACTACCAGCCAAAGAAAATATGAATTTAAAGAGTACTCGCTAAAGTATGGCGCAGATGTTTTTAGACTAAAATTTTATAAAGCCAGAGTATAAGAGCAAGCACGGCATAAACGGCTACTACGAAAGACTTAGCGAATACGAAAACGACGTTAGAAATTTGATCTTTCTAACGCCAAATCAAACAAAAGATATCACTATAAAAATAGCCAAAGGGCTAGACGCTAAGATAGAAAAAGACGCCGAGATAACCGACGTCGTAGTGCTTCAAGGGCTATAATTTTACCCTTAGCAAGGCATCTTTAAAACTTCTACCACTTCACCTTTTGCGATAAATTCTGTCTCTTTTGGGATGATAAGCAGTGCAGCTTCGTTTGTTAGGTTATTTACGATCGCTGAGCTACCAAGCTTTTTGCCGTTTAAATTTACAAAGACCTTGCCATCTCTGTTTTCTAAAATTTACCGCTGTAAATTCCAAAAATGGCGAGCGTTTTTTGTAGTCTTCGTCCATTATCGCCGTGATCTTTGGCTCTTCTTGGCTAAACCAAGTGTTTATAAGCACTCTTACATAAAGCACGCACATAACCATCGCCGAATACGGAAATCAGGCAGTGCAAAGATGTATTTATCGCCTGATTTAGCCACTCTGATGTGGCGGCTCTGGTTTTATCGCAGCGCCCTCGATGATGAGTTTGAAATTTTCATTTAAAGCGCCCTTTACAAAGTCATAGTCTCCCATGCTGATGCCACCAGTCGTCACTAAGATATCGGCTGATTTTAGCGCATTTACGATCGCTTTTTCTACAAGCTCGGCCTTATCTCTTACGATCTCACAAAGGATCGGCTCCGCGCCCATTTTGCGTATCTGCATAGCGATGCCTACGTGGTTTGAGCTGTGAATTTGCGCTGGACCATCAAGAGGCTCGCCAAGGTCTTTTATCTCGCTACCAGTTGCTAGTATCGCCACTCTTGGGCGGATGAAGACACTTACGTGAAGACGCCAAGCTCGGCAAGAAGCGCGATCTCAGCGTAAGTTATACGTGTGCCTTTTTTTATTAAAATTTCGCCTTTTTTGTAGCTCTCACCCACTGCTCGCACAGCAAAGCCCTTTGGCACACTCTTTTTGATGATTATTTTCGAGCCACTAACCTCGACATTTTCAACTGGCACAAGAGTATCGGTGCCTTCGCTGATTAGCGAGCCGGTGAAGGTTTTGACGCATTTGCTGCCCTCCACATGCAGCCCTTTGTCACTACCTGCTGGAAGGTCTGTGATGAGCTCAAGCTTGCTAGGCCCTCTTTAAAGGCAAAAGCGTAGCCGTCCATCGCCGAAACTGGCTTTGCTGGGTAGTTCTCAGTAGCTTTCACATCGTAGGCGATATTTCTATCAAGCGCGTCCGTGATAGCTACTTTTTCGACCTTTTCCCACGCATTTATCGTATCTTTTAGAATTTTCAGGCTATCTGCATAGCTCATAAAATCTTTCATTTTTTGTCCTTTTTATGAAATTTTTGCATATTTTAGCCACTTCTGTTTTACAAAAAATTAATCTTTGTTTTATTTAATGATTATTAAAATGTCGTTTAAGAAACCAGTCTGGTTTTACCTTTACATAGGAATTTACATGAACAAAACACTACTTTACATCATCGCAGGTGCGAGCCTTGGCATACTTGCTCCAGTGCTCGTTCATTTTGGCAACCCAGCAAACATGGGCGTTTGCGCGGCTTGCTTTTTACGAGATAGCATGGGGGCGCTTGGTTTTCATCAGGCCAAAGTCGTGCAGTATCTAAGGCCTGAAATTTTAGGGCTTATCATCGGAGGCTTTCTAGCTAGCATGCTTTGGAGTAGAAATTTCACTCCAGTATCTGGTAGTGCGGCATTTTCTAGGTTTTTCTTAGGCGTGTTTGCGATGATAGGCTGCCTCATATTTTTAGGCTGCCCTTGGAGAGCATTTTTACGTCTTGGAGGCGGAGATATGACCGCCATAGCTGGCGTTGTTGGGTTGTTTGCTGGCGTTTTTGTGGGACGAGCTTTCAAGAAAAATGGCTACATTTTACCTGAGAGCGAAACCACAGCAAAAGCTATCGGGTTTTTGCCACTGATCATCGCTGTTTTACTTCTGATAGCACTTATCTTTGGCCTAAAACTTGGCGAAAATGGCGCATTATTTAGCTCAGAAAAAGGCCCAGGCTCACAGCATGCAAATTTATTTATCTCGCTTATTTGTGCCATTGTCATCGGTGCATTTATGCAAAGAAGTAAATTTTGCTCAGTGGGAGCTATCAGTAAAATTTTTGAGCGTGACTTTTCGATGTTTTATGGCATAGTCTCTATCGTTCTTTTTGCAAGCATCACAAATTTAGTGCTAAATCAATACGAAATTTGGCTTTGAAGGGCAACCTATCGCTCACAATGATATGCTTTGGAATTTCTAGGTATGACGCTCGCTGGTCTTTGCTTTAGTTTAAGCTACGGTTGCCCTGGCAAACATCTAGTACAAATGGGAGCTGGAAATTTAAGCTCAGCCGTATTTGTTTTAGGCATGGGAGCTGGAGCTGCGATAAGTCACAACTTTATCTTAGCAAGCTCAGGAGCTGGCATCACACCTTATGCCCCATATGCCGTATTGATCGGCTTTATCTACGCTATTTACGTTGGCTTTTTCACTAAAAAAGCTTAACTAAATTTGGCTGCTTTTGCAGTCAAATTTACTTTTTTATCTATAAAATTTGAGTGAGATAAATTTTAGCTAAAAATAAGTTCTTAGGTTGTATAATCCAAAACTTATTTTAAGTTGTCACGGTAGCTCAGCTGGTTAGAGCGCTGGTCTCATAAGCCGGAGGTCGGGAGTTCAAGTCTCCCCGTGACACCATAGATGTCCTACTTATCGATACTTTAACTGCCCTTTTTGCAGTTTCCCTTTCTTTAAAATTTCCTAAAAGTATGGTACAGTTTTTATAAAAAGCGGTACATTTTTTCAGGATTGATTTATTTTACAAGATGCTTTCTATAAATTTGCTTTTATTTTTGCCCATAGGTAAAATTTTATTTCAAAGCGAGCAAACATAAATTTATCTCGCTTAAATTTACGGCACAACTTTTGCTTACTCTTTGAAGCTAAATTCAAGGAGTAAGCTATGAAAGTCTCTTATAACTCCATCTTAACAAAACAGCACTACCAAAAACAGACAAAAAGCGAAGGCTTTGCAAATTTCCTACCTAACACTCCAAATATAAATTTGATCAGCCAAACCACTATTCCTAAAAATGACTTTGTTTCATCTAGCGCTATCGACTCTCTTTATCAGGCTAAATTTACTTCACAAGAGGGCTATGGATATAGTGTAGATGCTAAAGGATTTATGGGAGCTGACTTTAACAAGGCAGCAGGCTTGCCACAGGACTTTAAAATCCACAAAAGCACACTTGATGCTATAGTGCTGCACAATCAAAAACACCCAAACTATACAAATATTTCAATGGATACAAAGAAAGATAATGCGCTCTTTGGAGAGGATAGCTTTGCAAATATCGATCTAGCAAATACTATCAAGCAATACTATAAAATTTTTGATTAAATTTCAGCTGGAGTTATTAGTAAGGGTAAAGAATTTTACTCAGCCGAGGACCTAGCAAAGATGCCAAAGGGCTACTTTTCAAAAGATAAAAAAATAGAGCATTACGAATACCTAATGGGTAGGATGTCGAGCGATGAGCTAGATGGACTAACCGATAGAAGCAATGAAAAGATAACTCATATCTTTAGAACAACTCAAGACGTAGAAAATGCACGCAAGCTAATAAATGATCTAAGTGATATAAATGTAGAAGTCAATGGAAATTTCCTTGACTTCTCTCCAGAAGTGATGACAACTGAGCATACTATCCCTTATATGTGGGTTAGTAGTGCTGGATATGACTTCAAGCCTGATATGTCCGTATATGATAACGAACAAGGCTATACAAAGGAGCAAATCTTTGTGGCATTTTTAAAAAACGAGCAAGGTCTTGTGCTACAAGGTGGCACAACAAGGATAACCGACGAGGCTCTTAGCGTGTATAAAAACTATCAAATCATTACAAAACAAGATAGAAGTGAGATAGGCATACCAAAGGCTTATTATGATGAGATACTATCTGGCAAAAAAGATCTAAAAGATATACTAGCTAGGATTTTAAAGCTTAGAAATTTAGAGCTTAAAAAAGATCACACGCTTGAGGGACTAGCAAGCAAGATAATGGACGTTTTAAAAGAATTTGATGAGAGGACGAAGACAAGAGAGCTTTAAAAAATATAACATAGTAGGCATTCGCTCTAAGCCCTTTTAGACTATAAACTACTAAACATTTTTTATATTTGCCGATATAAGATATATATTTTAAAAGGATTTAAAATGAATGTATCACCAAATTTAGAGCCCATAAATATAAATTTACCCAAAGATATGATCTATTCAAGAGTCCTTCTTGGTGTAGATAGAGTGCAAACTTTAGACAATACAAATTTAAAATCTGAGCTTAAAGACATAGCTACTAAGCTTATCTCAAATAGCACCTACTCTATCATTCAAAATGCCAGCACCAGTGGCGTAAAGTCAGAGTATGCTAAAGCAGATAGCGGGACAAACGATGCTTTTTCTTACGTGGATATCCAGCGGAGAAACTGGGACAAAAAGGACTTTGAAAACAAATATCTCTTTGGCGAAGATGCCTCAGCACTAAGGAAAGTGGATCAAACTAGAACCTATTTCTCATCTATAAATTCAAAAACTCCCATTAAGCCCATTGCGGCAGCAGATACTAAATTTACAAATTTAAATGACTATGCCTATGAAAAAACGATAAAAACCTCACTGGGTGATGTGGAGGTCTTTTGGATCTTTATGACGATAACGACAAACTAGGCATAGGCAAGCTAGATGCAAATGGATTTTTATTTAACTTTGATAGCAACAAGGACGGAGTGATAAATTCTGGTGATAAATACTTTGATAAGCTAAAGGTTAGAGGCTACGACAAAGACGGAAATGAGAAAATTTTCAAACTAAGCGAAGTCGTAAGCGAGATAAACCTTAACGACTTTATTAAAAAAGATATTAGAAATTTAAGCCATGAGGCTATGGACTTTGCTAGCAAAAACACAGTTGATTACAGAGTTAGTTTAAACAACTCAAACCCTTATACTCTATTTTCGGCCGAGTATCGCTACCAAAAGATAGGCAAAGAAGAGACTAATAAAATTTTTTAAAGACCATGCAGACCAAGATGGCTGGGTAGATCTTAGGGATAATAAGATATTTAACGAAGAGAGTGGCTTAAACAACTTTGCCTATGAGAAAGTTGGCTTTGACGGCAAGAAAAGGCTTAGCAAGTTTAACCCTATCATAAAACCTGCTGGATCTAAACAAGATGAGAGCTTTTCATACGCAGGCTATCAAAAAGATAGCTTTATGAAATTTTATAACGACTACCAAAAAGAGTCTAGCGCTCACAGCAAAGATGTAGAGTGGATAAGCAAAAATTTAAAAGAAAATGATGTAGAAGACGCAGATGATCTCATCTCAAAGCTAAAAGCCACAAAGTCATCTTATATGATCGCTATGGAGAGTGAGTTTGAAAAAGCAACTGGGCTTGATTTTAGCCTAGAAAATTTAGAAAGAGTAAAGCATGCTTTTGAGAGTGATACGAGCAAGGCAGCAGCTGCTCTAAAGGACGCAGACAGCGTAATAGCCATGAAGCTAAATAAAAATGGCACGATCACGCTTAAATTTGATAGCGGAAGAGAGCTAGAGGTAAAAGAAATTTATAGCGACACTGGCAAGCTAATCAGTAAAGACGACAAAGATAGCAAAAGAGCAAGTATAAATTTAGATGCTAAAGCTATGAATGATGTAGAGCTAAATAGACTTGACTTTAAAGATATAGGCATAAAGCAAGATGAGAAGATATCTAGCCTAAAAGAGCTTGGAGCAAAGCTAGTTAAAAACCTCTCTGATAAATTTACAAGTAAATTTCTGATTGGACTTGAAAACGGCAAAAGCATCACCACCAAAGAAATTTACAACATCACCTACCTTGAAAACGACCTCAAATTTAAAGAACTATCTAGCAAAGATAGGCTTTATAAAAAGGTAGATACGAGAGTTTAGGAGTAAATTTATGCATACTAAAAACCCTTGGCAAAATAAAACTTTTCACAAAAAAGACGATATCTTTAGCATGAAGCTAAAAGGATACTAGATGATAAATGCACTTGGTAGCTACGCCTTAAATTTAGAGCAGAACATAAAGGTATCAACTAAAGTTGCCACCAAACAAACGAGCTCAGAGGTTTTAGGCTACAAGATAGATAAAGATGGCTACTTTACAGATGAGTTTAATAAACAAGCTGGCATCCCAAGTGATTATAAAATTCACTCAAGCACGCTGGAGTCGTTAGTAAGGATAGAGACGCAGTCTGACTATATGCAAAGGACTTTTGACAGCATCGACATACTAAAAACCGTAAATAATGCCTACAAAATCCTCTCCCAAGTCGTTGGCGAAGACACACTAAACTCAAAAGAAAGCTTTAGCTTAGATGAGATAAGAAATTTCCCTCAAGGCTTTTCTTATAACCGCCAAAGTATGCAAGTAACAAAAATTCATAACTCCATTCATGAATTTGGCTCGGCTGCGGCTGATTTTAACGGCAAAGAGTCAAATAAGCAGATGATAAGCACGCTCTTTTCAATCCAAGCTTTGATGGCGGAGATGGCAGGCAGCCACTAAAGCCAACAACAGATATCTTTAACAACAACAATGGTGGCAAAGAAAACACGGTCATTGGTGTATTTATGGATCCGCACGGAGAGAAATACACTAATAAAGACGGCTCAATAACCAAAGGCGGACTTATAGCAGCCGTTATAAACAATAACCTTGATGTGAGAGAGGGCGAGACAACCGCAAGAGGCAAAAGAGAAGGCTATGATAAGAGCATAGATAGTAAAGAATTTAATAGGGCATTTGAGCTGTTCGAGCTTATGGGCGAGATGAAATTTGGACACTGGCTTTATAAATGCTACCGATAACGATATAGCAGGTATGCCTAAATATATGCAAGATCACATTAGATCTAAAAGAGACTTTATCTATATCGACTTACAAAGTGGCTTTGTCAGCACTCCTGAAGATAGACGTAGGGGATATGAAGAAGACGAACTCTCATTTAAAAAGATGATGGAGCATAATCTCAAAATGCTAAAGCTACTCTTTGGTGAGATAGATAAAGACGGAAAAAAGAGCAAAGATTTTATGGATAGCTTTTTAAAATTTAGCATGCCACCTTTAAATTTAGTAAAAGAGCTAAATGAAAACCCGGCTGGAAAATACCTAGTAGATATGCTTGGTATAAAAAGAGATGTTGATATAAAGGCGTAGGGGGGAGTTGAAATGATAACTAGCATAAACGGACTTAGCAACACACCGATACAAGATAACACTATCCAAAAAGAAAATATACCTAAAGATACCAAAGATGATGAAAAGGCTAAAATAGAAGCTTTATGGTATAGTCCAGTTGGAAAGAGCATAAAAGAGATTATTGACATAGACGAAAATGAAGATAATTGGGTTGCAAAAACGATAAGTAAAATAGATAATATGCTTTCTAAGCGTTACAATACCGAACAAGATCGCAACGCCATGTCGATGAAACAGCCAAAAACTTTAGAAGAAGCAAAAGATCAAGTCCTTATAATGTATTCTGATATATTAAAGGAAAACTCTGTTGATGGCAAGCCAACCATGATGGGCAAACTAATAGGTCTTGGCACAAAAGAAGAGGAGGCTGACCTAAGAGCTTTTATGGATAGCATGTCTTCTCTTTATCCAAATGAAAACAAGGAGTCGCTTAGTCTTTTAGATAGAACCGATCTAAGCATAGATGAATTTAAAACATTATTTGCCAAAGCAAGAGAAAAAGCAACAAAAGATGTTGAAGAACAAAGAAAGCAGATAATCAAAGAAGAACAAGAATACAATGCAAATTTCGCTAAAGAGCAAAGCGAGAAGAAATTTAAACCTATGCAGGTTAAGAAGAAGTATGAGACCTATGATATAAACAAGGATCAAAAATTTCTCTATGCAAGAGAGCTTTTAAATTTCAAAGAAAAAAGAGGCATAGATGTCTTAGAGCTTATGCAAAAGATAGATAAGAAGCAAATTTTAAATAAGATGGCTTAAATTTAAAGGATCAACATGATAAATGCACTTGGTAGTTACCCCTTAAATTTAGAGCAGAACATAAAGGTATCAACCAAAGCTTCTACCAACCAAACGAGCTTAGAGGTTTTAGGCTACAAGGTAGATAAGGATGGCTACTTTACAGATGAGTTTAATAAACAAGCTGGCATACCAAGTGAATATAAAATTCACTCAAGCACACTGGAGTCGTTAGTAAATGTTGCAGAGGGGACATGGTTTTTTAGTCGCACCTTTAAAAGCATAGATATAGCAAAGACTGCTGGCAATGCCTACAAAATCCTCTCACAAGTAGTTGGCGAAGATACATTAAATTCAAAGGATAGCTTTAGCTTAGACGAGATAAGAAATTTCCCTCAAGGCTTTTCTTATAACCGCCAAAGTATGCAAGTAACTAAAATCCATAACTCCATTCATGAATTTGGCTCGGCTGCGGCTGATTTTAACGGCAAAGAGTCAAACAAGCAGATGATAAGCACGCTCTTTTCAATCCAAGCTTTAACGGCGGAGATGGCAGGCAGCCACTAAAGCCAACAACAGATATCTTTAACAACAACAATGGTGGCAAGGAGAGCGTGGGAAGTGGTGTTTTTATCGATCCACACGGCGAAAGATATACAAACAAAGATGGCTCTATAACCAAAGGCGGACTTATAGCAGCCGTCATAAACAGCAACCTTGATGTCAAAGAAGGTGAAACTACCGTTTTTGGAAAGAAGCAAGGCTTTGATAAGAGTGTAGATAGTAAAGAATTTAGTAGGGCATTTGAGCTATTTGAGCTTATGGGTGAGATGAAATTTGGAGCAAATTTCAACAAGGCAAGCGACTCTGATCTAGCTGGTATGCCTGAATATATGCAAGAGTATGTTAAGTATAAAAGAGACCTTGTCTATGTAGATCTAACGACTGGGTTTGTCGGCAAGTATTCAGATGAAGAAGACGAACTCTCATTTAAAAAGATGATGGAGCGTAATCTAAAAATGCTAAAGCTTCTTTTTGGCGAGATAGATAAAGATGGCAAAAAGAGTAAAGACTTTATGGATAGCTTTTTGAAATTTAGCATGCCACCTTTAAATTTAGTAAAAGAGCTAAATGAAAACCCAGCTGGAAAATACCTAGTAGATATGCTTGGTATAAAAGAGATGTTGATATAAAGGCATAAGGGGGAGCTGAAATGATAACTAGCATAAACGGACTTAGCAACACACCGATACAAGAAACAACTATCCAAAAAGAAAATACAACAGAAAATATAACCAAAGAAGGCAAGCAAGACAAAAGCGTCATCGAAGAAAAATTTGACTACTCAAAGAATCTTTTTAAACCATGGAGCGAAACTATAAAAGAATTTATAGATATAGACAAAAGCAAAGAGGGCTGGATAGCAGATACTATAAATCGAATTGATAATATACTGTCTGATTACACCATTCAAGAAAGACGAGCTTTATCAGCAAAAAGAGAGCCAGAAAATATGGAAGAATTTAGAGTTTGCGAACTCCAAGATTACATGGACTGGTTGCTTACAAACTCTATAGACGGCAAACCAACGATAGTTGGTAAAATGGTTGGTCTTGGCACAGCAGAAGAGGAGGCGGAACTAGAAGCTTTTGTAAATTCATTTTCTGAAGATACGATGATGAGTAATGATGGTGCTAGATTGTTTGCTAGAGCAGATCTAAGCATAGAAGAGTTTAAGAAGCTTTATAGAGAAGATGTAGAAAAAACTACGAAAGAGCATAAAAATTTCTGGCTAAACTACACAAAGAAGAGCAAGAATACAATGCAAATTTTGCTAAAGAGCAAAGTGAAAAGAAATTTAAACCTATGCAGGTTAAGAAGAAGTATGAGACCTATGATATAAACAAGGATCAAAATTTCTCTATGCAAGAGAGCTTTTAAATTTCAAAGAAAAAGAGGCATAGACGTCTTAGAGCTTATGCAAAAGATAGATAAGAAGCAAATTTTAAATAAGATGGCTTGACGGATAAAAAATAGCTACTTTGTTTTATTGTAGAAAGCAATGATTGCTCTAAATTTAGTCCTTTTATACGGTTTTATCCACTTTTTTATTTGCGACTTTTTCTAAAATTTCAAATATGCTTTCGCCATTATCGAATTCAGTTTTTATAAATTTTAAAATTCTTTAAATTTCTCATCGGCTTGCATATCATAAGTTTTAAATTTCTTAGTTACTTGCATAGGTTTAAAGGCTTCTTGTTTTTGCGTGTCAGTTTGATTGTCTTGTTCTTCATGATCGTTTTTTTGCTCTATTAGTCCATAGTCACCAATCTCTTGCGGCATACTCCTATTTATAACTTTAGAATATTTCTCAATAAATTCATCTACACTTATATTAGACAATTCAAGAAGCTTACGACCCTCATTACTAAAAGACACACCAAATCTTTCTAAAGTTCGACGTATCTTTTGTCCTTCTAGATTATCATCTGATTTTTTGCCCCAAATGGTTTGCTTGTCATCATTGTTGGATTTAAAAGCCCCAGTAAAGTTTGTGCTATTGCCCATCACTTTCTTATAATTAACTCTACTTGCAAATTCTTTTCCTTCAAATAGTGAATTGTTATTTAGATTTGGCGAATAGGTTATATTATTAAGCATTGTTAAGGTCTCGCTTTGTTTAGATATTCCAGCATCTCTTTCATAGGTTTTAATTCTTTTTTATGGTATTAATTTGCATTAGAGCATCTTGCTACCATCTATCCAGCAATGCTGTTTTTATACACTAACACATATTCGGCTAAAGAATATAAATTCAACCTACTTAGGTTTAATGCTTTTATGGGCTAGAGTATAATCAATAACTAAATCGACCTTTTAGCGATTTAGTTTATATATAACTTATCTCTACACAAAAGTCTTGCTGATAGAGCTTATCCTTTTGCTCCAAGAATTTGCTAGAGAATTTATATCCTCGCTAGTTGGCTTAAATTTCTCATATTCGTTTGAAGTGACACTTTCTGCGTTAATGTTCTTTGATCTTGCATACATCAAAAGCGTGAGCTCTTTAAGTCTTTCTTTTATGAGCGCTTTTATGCTCTCGTTATCCTTACCCATTTTTTCAAAATCCACAAAATACTCTTTATGCTCTCCAGTGCTTGAGATATCATTTAAGGCAGCACTGCTAAACTTAGTCTTTGCACTATCACTTGGTAGTGGTCTAGAACTACGCAAAAATCCCATGAAAAGAGCTTCTTTGCTATAACCTTCATCTGCTTGATATACAGACATATCAGGGTTAAAGCTAAACTCATCACCTGCTTCGCTCATCGTAAAATCAACCTCTTTTACTATGAGCCTAACTCCTGCACTTGAAAGCTCTTTACTTAGAGACTTAGCGCTATTTAGCTCATCGCTGCTAGAGTAGATGTTTGAGATAGTAGAGTTTGATAGATCTTTTAGCAAGTATCCTTTGGCATCATAGCGAGTGCCTTTTGTGCTATAATCTTTTGGTAGTTTGCCTATATCTGCAAGGGTGTAGCTCTTTTTATCATCGCCTAAAGCAGAGGTCATTTGATCAAATAGTCTGTAGTAGTGCTTTATGGTGTCAGCCATATCGATGTTGTCAAAGATCTTTATCTGCTCGTCCTTGCTCTTGATGCGGTTTAGCACATGGTTACGCTCGGCAAATCTACTAAGCTCATCAAGCGTGCTTTTGTGAATTTTAAAGTCCTGTGGCAAGCCTGCAGCTTTGTTAAAGTCAGCTCCCATAAAACCAGCTTTATCCACTGTGTAGCCATAAGCTTGAAGGTCACTGAAATTTAAAGAGATGAGGCTGTTTTGAGAGGGAATAGTATAAGTAAATTTAGCTGGCTCTTGGAGTAATAGAATTAAGGAGAACACTTAATCACTATATTAGTGAAATATGTACTTCTTAATTCTTTTTTATTTAAGAAACTAAGAGAAAGGGGGTAAAAATGAGGAATTATGAAAAGATAACAGCACTCTATGAGAGATTAAGTCGTGATGATGAACTTCAAGGAGAAAGCAATTCTATTGTAAATCAAAAGAAAATCCTTGAAGAATATGCAGGTAAAAATAATTTAAGCAACATCATACATTTTACAAATGATGGAATAAGCGGAACACAGTTTGATAGACCGGGCTTTATGGCAATGATGAACGGAGTTAATCAAGGTAATATAATAGGTTGTATAATCGTAAAAGATATGAGTAGACTTGGCAGAGACTATCTTAAAGTCGGTCAATGTATGAAAATCTTAAGACAAAAGGGAGTTAGGCTCATTGCTATCAATGATAATGTAGATAGCTTTTATAGAGAAGATGATTTTACCCCTTTTAGAAATATTATGAATGAATGGTATACAAGAGATACTTCAAGAAAAATACAATCTACATTCAGGTCAAAGGGGGAAAGCGGAAAGCATACGGCAAGCTCTCCACCTTATGGATATATCAAAGATGAAAAAGACAAAGATAAGTGGATTGTAGATGAAAAAGCAGCGGAGATAGTAAGGAGAATATTCAATCTGACCATGCAAGGCAATGGTCCGTATCGAATAGCAAAGATATTGGAAAGTGAAAAAGTAGATATACCTGCTTACCATCAGCAAAAATTAGGATATGGACTACATCAAAGCAAAGTGTTTGAACATCCTTATTGTTGGTGCAGTTCTACAATTGTAAGTATCTTAAAGAAACAGGAATATTTAGGTCATACTGTAAACTTCAAAACAAGAAAGCATTTCAAGGATAAGAAAAGCAAATATGTATCTGAAGAAAACTGGCTGATATTTGAAAATACCCACGAGGCAATTATAGACCAAGAAACCTTTGATAATGTGCAAAGGATAAGAGGAAATGTAAAAAGGTATCCCAATGGTTGGGAGAATATCACCCTTTAACTGGGCCTTATGTATTATGCAGATTGTGGCAGTAAAATGTATGTTCATAGAACAAGTAATTACAAAAATATTCCCTACTACACTTGCAGTGCTTACACGAAAGTACCCTGTGGAACGTTTTGTCCATCTACTCACAGGATAAAAGCGGAAGCAGTCTTAAACCTTATACAGGAAACCTTAAAAGACATTAAAAAATATCTTGATGAAGATCACGAAGCCTTTATCCGTTCCATTTAAAATGAAATGGAAGAAAAGGAAAAAGTAGAGATAGAAAAGACAAAAATAAGATTAATGGAAAGTAAAAACAGGCTTCAGGAACTTGAACGATTGATGTGCCGTATTTACGAAGATATGATACTTGAAAAAATACCAAGTAATAGATATGAGATACTTAACAGTCAATATGAAACAGAGCAAATAGCTTTAAGCAAAGAAATTAAAGACTTAGAGTTTGCAATATTAAGATATGAAAAAGAAACAGATAAGGCGAAAAAGTTTATATCTCTAATAAGCCGATATGAAAATTTTGATGAACTTACAACTACAATGATAAATGAGTTTGTAGAAAAGATTATTGTTCATGAAAGGAATAGAAAAAGTAGTCAAACATCAAAGCAAAAAAATAGAGATATATTTTAATTTTATCGGTAACTATGAGCCACCAAAAGAAGAATTGACTGAAGAAGAAGAAGAAGAAAGATTAAAAATTGAGGAAGAAGAGAGAAAAATCAAGGAAAGAAAAGATAGACTTCATCAAAACTACTTAAAGCGTAAAGTAAATGGAAAACAACAGGAATATGAGGAAAGGTATAAGGCAAGGAGAGAACAGAGAAAACAAGAAAAATTAAAGGTTCTGAAAAGGGCAGGTATACAAGTTAATAAGTTAGAAAAAGAGATTGAAGTTAGTTAATCTCTTTTTTAGTACAGGTATCAAGTATATCAATTATGTTATTTGCAATTGCATGGATAACAGTAACGGCAACAGAATTACCAAACTGTTTGTAACTTTGAGTATCACTTACAGGAATGATATAGTTTTGGGGAAGCCTTGAAGTCTTGCAGCTTCACGAGGTGTTAGTTTTCGTGGATTTTTTCCTTTTTGCTCAATAAGTATTTCACTCCCGTCTTTATAATATCTTGCAGATAATGTATTTGTATAAGGACTGTTTTCATTGAACAATGTGTAACCAAATCCATTTCCTTTTATTTTATGTTCTTTCTTTCGTCGTTGATGACCTTGCCAAAGTGCATTTGAAATGGTGTATTTAGTATCAACATTTTGCTCTAAAATATTTCCCACAGAAACATCTGGGCAGGGAGGAATTGGAAAAGAAAAATCTTTATAGTTATCTATTTTATCCTTATCAAATCCAACAATGTAAATACGCTCTCTATTTTGTGGAACACCGAAGTCTTTTGCTTTAAGTATAATAGAATGAACATCGTAGTTTAAATCCTTTAATGTTTTTTCTATTGTTTTATAGGTACGACCTTTATCGTGAGATTTTAGGTTTTTGACATTTTCAAGAAGAAATGCCTTAGGTCGTTTCTCTTTAATAATTCTTGCAATTTCAAAAAATAATGTTCCACGAGTATCTTCAAAACCAAGCTTTTTACCGGCTTGACTAAATGCTTGACAAGGAAAACCACCGACAATAATATCATGATTAGGAATATCTTTTTCAGATATTTTTGTAATATCTCCAAAAGGAGTTTCACCAAAATTTGCCTTATATGTTTTTACTGCAAATTTATCAATTTCACTACTGAATACGACATTTGTTTTACCTGTTTGGTAAAATCCAAGCCTTGTACCACCAATTCCGGCAAATAAATCAATGATTTTATAGGGGGCATTTTCATTATTGGGGAAAGGTACTTTTTCAGGAAATGATAAAATATGTTTCAGCTCAATGGACGATGGCTGACTTTCTCCATTTTCCCATCTGCGAATTGTCCTATCTCCGAATTTGGACATACCAACAGCATCAGCTAATTCTTTTTGAGTCATTTGTAATCTGATACGCTTATTTTTTATTAAAATAGCAGGGGAATTATCTATGACTTGTGGTATAATATTCATATATATTCTCCTTTTTATATATGTTATTTTAAGTTTATATTTATATATGTTATTTCAAGGACTAACTGTCCTCTATTTGACACTATTGTACCATATAGAAGAAAATTTTCAAGAAAGGAAAAGAGTTATGGCAAATATTTCTCTTGATGAATATAAAAACTTAGTTAAAGAAAAAGGAAAGAAGGCTTTAAACAGCCTTATGACTTAGTTTATGATAATTTTATTACATTAGGATACGACAAAGCCCCTAAAGAATTTCTTTTAAGTAATGCAAGTGAAGTTGTTGAAAAACTTAGAAATAGCTGTTGGAGTGAATTTCAGCCATTAGAAAAAGACTTTACTTCAAAAATGCTAAAAGAGTTAGTTGATGATGAGTATATCAAAACTCTTACACCAATAGAGGCAATTACTTGGTTTGTGGAAGAATTTCCGGAACATATATATGCTTTGACTTTGTCAAATACTCAAAGTAGGAGGAGTAGAGCAGGTAAAGAATTTGAAAGTATTATAGAACTCATTTTGATTGGTGCAGGGATTCCACTTGACAGTCAAGGTAATATAGGTAAACAAGAGTTTGTCAATAAAGGTCTTGGTAAATTGGTAGATTTAGTTTCTCCGGGTGTTTTAGAATACATTGTAAATAAGAGAAATACTGTCTTAATTAGTGCAAAAACCACATTAAGAGAAAGATGGCAAGAAGTACCTGAAGAAATGGGAAGAACAGGTGCAAGAGAAATGTTTTTAGCAACTCTTGATACTTCTATTAGCTCTGATGTATTGAACACTCTATATGAGGCTAATATACAAGTTACAACAACAAAAAATATAAAAGAAACATATTATTCCGATAATGAAAGGGTATTAACCTTTGAAAAGTTGGTTGAAATATGTTTAGACAATGTTTCTCATTGGAAAAATTTCAACTACACAGTAGAACAAAATGAGCAAATGATAGAGCTTATCACTAAGCAAATTGAAAAACACCAAAATCATAAATTTGTAGAAGAATATTATGATGAGCGATTAAAAAACATAAAGAAGTAGACAAATTAGAATTTGTCGGTATATCATTAAATCGCATTTTTTCGATTAAACTATGGAATACAAAGGAGCAAATAATCATGAGCGAACAGAGAATCTATTGCATGGACCTTGTAAAAAGAGGATCCGGAAAAGGCTGTCAGAACACCGTTTTATCAGACAGAATCTACAGGCGGATCGGTCTGGGTTATCAAACCCGGTTAGACATTGCAAAAGCACTATCACCACAATTCCGACGATATATGGATCGTCCTTCAGGGAGAGGGAATATTCTACCCCCAGCCTAATGAAGAGGTTCCATTCAAGAAAGGCCATGTCATAGTATCGAAGAAAGACTCCTGCCACGGAGCAAAAAATACTGGAGATGAGGATATCATCTTTGTAAGTATAGTAGCACCTGTCCCTTCCGACTATGATCCTATAAACGAGTGACAGGAAAATAAAATTCCCGTTTGACAAAGGATTGTGATTATACTTGAGAAAGAAAAATGTTTATATAACATTGGGATACATAGCTGTATATCTGGTGATATATTGGTGAGAGCAACTTGATTGGTTGGCTATTTACTAATATTTCAACTGGTGAGCATAGTTATTTATATGGTTGGTTGCTCAGTAGTAATCTGTTTTGGTATGCACTTGCGATTTCTGCGCTTCCTTCTCTTTGGGGTAAGTTTAAGTTTTCGGCTGTTACTACGGCGGGATTTATTGTAGGTATTGTAGCAGGCATAATCGTTGAGAAATACAAGAAGTAAGTCAAATTTCAGTTTGTCGAGCTGAATAATACAGATTCAAGACGATAGAAAGTAAAACATCTATCGTCTTTTCTTATGAAAAAAACTTGAAAGGAGATGAAATTTATGGACAATAAAAACAGAATTAGAAAAAGTAAAAGAAAAGATTGAAAGCAAGTAAGAAGAAAAAAAATATGAAAAGAAACTATCTCAGCTTAAAAATCAGGAAAAGAAAATCAGAAAGCAAACGAGCCTTGAAGAAAGAAAAAAGCGAAACCATAGATTGATAGAGCGAGGAGCAATCTTAGAAAGTTTAATTGAGGGAGCAAGCGAGAAAAGTAATGAAGAAATAAAGGCTATTTTGCAAAGAGCATTTCAAAAAGACTAAGAAACGCAAGGACATAGTATAATTGTAATTCCCTTAGATTTTCTAAGGGCGCAATTATACACCCTTTAGGTGTCCTTGCGACCTGCGGTGCTTTTACCCTTGCGGGAGCAAAGAAAAAAGCCGAAGCATTTTTCCGTATTAAAGGCAAAAGACAACTGAATATAATTCATTCGCTTTTTTATCATCAAGGGTAAAGCACATTCACTATCGCTCACCCTTGACAATAAAAATTTGAAACAGATAGCTTACATTAAGCCGACATACTGAAACAACAAAAGTTAAAAGTATAGTCGGCTTTTTCTATTGTACCGTTTCAAAACGCTCATTCAGTTTATAGAAAAGCAAAAGTATTTTTAAGACCGACATCTAAAACAACAAAAGAAAAATAAGAAGATGACAAATGCCACATTCCCAAAATGGGAGTGTACCTAAATCAAAGACAGTACTAATCAAAGGGGGTAGTGAAACACGACTTCCTTAAAAGATAAAAGGAGTAACGATTTGTTGCTACATTTTCATAACAAAAGATAGGAGAGAAAAATGGCAGATAAAAGGATGTTTTCAATAAAGATAGTGGATAGCGACTTATTTTTGGATATGCCATTAAGTAGCCAATGCCTGTATTTTCATCTATCTATGAGGGCAGATGATGATGACTTAAAATTCTAATTACAAAAGGTTTTGTAATTGTCTTTTAAAGAGGGGTTATAGTCATTACCTATTGGAAGATAAATAACTACATCAGAAATGACAGACGAAAAGAAACGATGTATCTTGAAGAAAAGCAAAGTATAACGCAAACGGAAAATGGAGCATATATCAAGGTTGAAAATCTTGGTATACCAAATGACAACCAAGTGTCAACCGTTTGTCCGCATAGTATAGTTAAGGGTAGATTAGATAAGAGGAGAATAGAACAGGTTGCCCCAGTGTCCCTTTATGGAGAGTATCAAAATATTCATTTAACCGATGAAAAATACCAAAATCTAAAAGATAGGCTGAAAGGTCATACAGATACAATGACTGAAAAGCTATTAAGATATATCAAAAGTAAAGGCACAGACTACAAAGACCACTATGTAACAATCCTTAATTGGTATGAATTGGTATGAACAGGATAAAGAAAAGCTATCACAGAAAAATAATCAAAATAAAAGCCATAGAACCTATTCAACCAACTATGAAGACAGCGACAGCCTATAAAAGGTGTTTTTAAGGGTTTAATCATAAAAGAGGTGTCAGACTATGGTTAAGATAAAAATAAGCCTTAAAAACGCATTATAGAGCCTGATGTAGAAAAGGAGACTAAAATTATGAATGATAAAGAAAATATGATTACTACAAAAATTCAAGGGACAGATTTTATCTACAACAAAGATACTCACTATGAAGAAGACGGACATATCTATTGCAAGATTTGTAATGAAAGAATAGACGGTAAGGTAATTCCGATGTTGGATAAGCCTATGATTATCAGAACGGCTTGTAAATGTGATAGAGATAGAGCTGAACAAGAAAAAACTGTTAAAACAAGATAGGTTGAGACAAAGCTGCTTTATATCCAAAAATCAAATAGCCTACACCTTTAAAAATGCCGATGAAGATACAGATAAGGAAATCATCAAAAAAGCAAAGAACTATGTAAAACATTTTGAAGAAATGAGAAAAGATAATGTTGGACTGTTACTTTACGGAAATGTAGGAAGTGGCAAGACCTATGTAGCTTGTGCTATTGCCAACGCTATAATTACAGAATATAGCCATACAGTAAAAATGAGGAACTTTGCACAGATATTAAACGACTTACAAAAAGGCGGCTTTAATCTTGATAGAAACGAATATATCGAATAGATAACAAGCCCTACCCTACTAATTCTTGATGATTTTGGAATAGAGAGAAATACAGAATATGCCTTAGAGCAAATTTACAATGTAATCAATGCAAGATACCTAAAGGCAAGACCAACCATTATAACTACTAACCTTAATTTCAAAGATATAGAAAAAGAACAGGAAGATATAATGCTTGGCAGGATTTATTCAAGGATAATCGAGATGTGTTTACCTCTTAGGATAACGGGACTTGATAGAAGAAAAATACAGAGCAAAGAAAAGCTGAAGAAAGCACAAAACTTAATAGATGAATGAGAGCGATTGGAAAAGTAAAAAATTCTAATCGCTTTTTAATTGCAAGAAAAGGAATGATGATATGCAAAAAAATAATACAGAAACAAAAACAATAAAGAAGATTGGAAAAACTACCTATGAAGTTGTTGTACATTTTAATAAAAATACTACTGAAACAATGCAAGACAAATTGAAACGCATAATGCTTAGAGAAATTGAGAGTGAAAAACATCAAAAAAATGATAAAAATGATTAGAAAGTCCTTGACAAGTTGTTACAGGTTTGGCTCGCTAATCTTTTCTTTGGTCTTTTGGTTAAAAATATCACTAAAATTTGCAGACCTGCCTTGTTTGTGCTGTTGCTTAGTGTATGAATTTATATTGGTGCTTAAGATGCTAATATCATTCGTGGTTTGCCTCCTAGCTTCTTGCTTTTTAAGTTTTAATTAAAGTAACCATAAAATAATTGACTATCCAAATTTATCAGTCAAAATAAACAAGTGACAAATATGCCAATCACAAAAATTACAAAAATTTACTTTTACTAAGTCATTCTTTGGTGGGACTGATTTAATTCCAGTATGCGCCAAAATTCAATTCAGATATTAGGGCGAGCATACTCTATGTAGCTACAAAATGTTACCATTTGCATCTCCATAGAGGCTCGCAAGGATAGCTTGCCGCTCCCTTGACCCACGCTTAAAAAATATTTTCTTTATTAAAGTGGCCATGCAAGATAGGCTTTTTTTAATAAAAGCTTAAGTTGATTAAAGGCAGCCATAAGAACAAAAATAATTAGACTAAATTATTTTTTATGATCTACAAAATATATTTTAGTATATTTTTAAAATGGCAACGTAACAAATAATGTTTGGAAGTAATAAATGAGATGATTATGTAATAAACTTAGTAGAGTCTCTACGTTTAAAACATATCTAGACTTTGAGTTTTTTCCTTGCATACATCACCCACATGGTGATATATGCTGGCTTTTTGGGAGTATTCACGCTCCTCTATAAATTCTCTACATATTCTTGTAGCATCTTGTGCTCTATCTGTAAGCTCTCGTATGCTTCTCTCAAAATTTTGGAATTTTTCTTCTGAAATTTTTAATTTTTCTTCCAAGCAAGATATTGAACTCTCGTACATATCTCTTTGTTGCTGCAAAGATTCCGTTAAGGCGTCGTTGCAATCTTTGTTCAAGCTCTTGACTTTCTTTATTAGCGCTGTCACATTTGTCCGTAATATCACAAGCTCCTTCTCGCAGTCTTGTTGCAAATTCATTGTTTCTAATTCGTGCTTGCTCCTTTCGTCTTCGATCATCTTGGTCAAGCGCTCGTTCTCTTCTAGCAATGCTTTCTCTAATGCTGTCATCCTCTACTCCATTTTCATTAATATGAAATTTCCTGCGCTCGTTCTCTGTTATCTCTTCGTCTTTTGGAATTGATATGTAATATTCCCTCTGGGTCTTGTCTGCAGTAGGTTGGCTGTATCTCCATTGTTTTGGTATCGTCCAAGCTACTTCTTCCTTTAATATCATTGCGTGCACTACCCAGCCAATTGCTATTCCCAAAATTAGTGCGGTAGCAACTGATAGCGAGATTATCACCGATCTGTCCTTGTGATGCAAGGATATTGTTTTTTGAAGTTCTTTCGACATATCTTTCTTGATTAAATCTATCTCTTTTAACAATAAGCTCCTCAAGTTTTCGCCTATTTTCTCTGCACTCTGCTTGTGTATTTCTATCATGGAATTCTCTAATTCTTCTGCTTGAGCTTTGGCTGAGTTCTCCAAGTCTTTGAGCACTGGTGAAGTCTGCATCGTATATTCCTCCTTTTAGACGATTTTTTGTTTTTTTAGTAGGCAGTATGATCGTTATGCCTTTTTTGTTGATCCTGGTTATTTCGATACCATTTTGTTTAAGAAGTTCAATCATGTGGTCTCTATTTTTAATATAGCCTTGCTTAACCAGATCGTGCAGCTTTTGGTCGAGCTCTTCCAAATTTTTATAATGATTGATGTTTTTCTTGCTAGACAATATAGTTTGCTCTTTTGCTGGATCATCTGGACTTGATAGTCCATACTCATCGTTAATGATCTTTTTAATTAGATCTATTCTAGTTTGATCATATTTAGCAAAATAAGGATTAAATGACCTGTCTGTTTCAAGATCTATCTTAGGGATAAGGAAATTTAACTCAAGCCGTCCATCCTTATCAGAATGCTCTACCCATAATACATTTGTACGTTCAAGCATATATTCACCCAAAAGAGCACGTTCAAAATCCTTAATGATTTTTAGTTTTTGCTCTTCAGTCAAAAAGTCATACTTCTCTTCAAATGATAAAACACCAAAACAGGTCTTTTGTTTATAGGTGATGCCTTTTATAATAGCTCTAGTTAAATTTTCATCACCTTTTATAACTCTTGCTGTTCCAGCAGCTTTTCTCTCATTTAAAAGATAATTTATGCTCCCAAGGCCACCACCAGTATAAGTACGAAGAAATTTAACTAGCATCACTAGTGCCTTTATTTGTATTGATGCAAAGTAAATCAAGCAACATATTATTTACCCAATGCTTCATACACTTTATGTAAGACATCATTATCGTCCGCTATGATCTCAATACCAACTCTATCTAGGCTTTGCCCACTATTTAATTTGGCAGCTATTTGGTTCATGTTTTGTCCATGTCTAGATAGTTCAGCTAAAAGCTCTCTCATAATTGGTGCATAAATCTGCTTAGACAACATAGCTCTTAGGGCAAATTTTGAGAAAGTTAGGCCACTTTCTTGTAATTTATCATTAATTACCAACCATTCTGCATTACTTAGCCTAAGTCTTTTAGTTATGACTTTGGTTACCTTGCGTTTTTTTATCTTTTCAGAACTCACGTAAATTTACTCCTAATCCAAGAAGAAGCCACTCAAAAATCCTATGTCATAAAATTTTGGCAGACTTGCTCTTTAAATATCTTTTAAGATTATTTTATAAAATTTCACAGCCTAAAACAAGGAATCTGATAGGCTTCAGGCCGCTAAAATGCGTGTTTTTTAAAAATACTATGAAATATATAATATAATTTTTGTAGCTTTTAAATTTCTCTTAGAAATTTAGTCTAGTATGAAATCAAGAAAATAAAATAATAAAAATGTAAGGGGTTATGCTCATCATAAAAGAGCACTTAGATAGGACAAGCTAATAACATAAAATTAGTTACTAGCAAATCACAGAAGACTAAAGTCTAGCTTAATGCTTAGTTAAATTTATCCTTTAGCATCTTGTATACTTCGTTGTTCTCTCTTTTGCCAACAACTAGCACCAATACTACGATCTCATCATCTTTTACTTGATAGGCCAAGCGGTAGCCGACATCTCTTAGCTTGATCTTATAGACATCTTCATAGCCTCGTAGCTTGTCTTTGGTAACCTTTGGGTTTTCTAGACGCTCACTTAGCTTCTTTTTAAACTGCACTTTTATGCTATTGTCTAGCTTTTGCCACTCTTTTAAAGCACTTGGCAAGAACTCTAGCTCATAGCTCATCTAAGCTTACTTTTACTGGCTTTTCACCACTTGCTAGAGCAGCATCTACTGCTTTGCTTAGATGATACTCTTCTATTATCTCTTTCATCTTTTCATAGACAGAGCTAGGTACTAGATAGGCGCTAGGGACATTGTGGTTTAGTATGGCTACGACATTATCTCCAGCTTGTTTTAAAATTTTGAGCTGGAGACTTTTTTAGCTCGCTTATGCTAGCTGTGAAATTTGCTTGTATGGTTTGCATTTTTATCCTTTATTTAATACCTAAAATAATACTAAATAAGATATAAAGATAGTCTTAAAAGTTTATGCTTTGAAATTTACTCCTATTCATTATCATACGATACCATCTCTACTTTAGCCTTTAGTGTGTTTGCATTAATAGGTTTAGCATAGGTGTTTAGCAAAATTTTATACTGCTTTTCATGTCCTACTATCTGGGCTATAAGATTTGCTTCTACCTCGCGTTGCACTAGATAGTCTATAAAGTAGTGTCTAAAAGAGTAGAAGGTCTTTTTAGAGTCTTTGTCTATAAACTTTCTTTGGATCTGGCTTCTAAAAATTTCAGAGAAGTCCTTATTGCTTACCTTAAATATATTTCCGCTTTTCTTGCTATTAACATATTCTAGCAGGCCTAGATCTATGAGCTTACTATGGATAGGCACAAACCTAATGCTATTTTTGGTCTTGGTAGTTTTACCATCATTTGTGTTTATGTTAAAGCAGTAAATTCCATCTTTTAAGACTATATCTTCTTTATGAAGTTGTGTGATCTCTTTTATCCTCATGCCACTATAAGCAGCTATCATTGTGACGTAGTAGAGCTCACTAGCCTCTATCCTTGAACTTGGAGATTTTCCGCTTTGTTTGATGTTGGTTACTATGTCAAAGATTTTCCTAGCTTCTGATACATGGTATGGAAGCACTGCCCTCTCGCTAGGGTCTACGTCTATCTTGACGTTCATTTTTGCAGTTATGCTTTTACCTATATAGCCACTATCAAAGCAGTAGTTAAAAAACTGAATAACCCTTATCATATATTTTTGGATAGTAGGCTCAGAGAGTTTATCGTCATTTTCTCCTAGCTTAAGTATCTGAGATAAACTTTTATCTTTATACCTGCTCTTTTGAGCTAGCTTAGTTGGAATTTTATAAAGAAGATCTCTAAATTCAAGCAAGTTATCTCTTGTGATCCTATAAACTGGCGTATCTTCGTTAAAGTATAAAAATAAGAGCTTTTTACGCCAGTAACTAGTCTTTGCGTATCTGGCAACCACTTGTCAGCTCTTTTAGTGTTTGTCTCAAATATCTCGAATGCATCCTTTAAGCTCTTTTGATCTTCTAAATTTAAAGCTGAAAATTGATTGCTAGAGCCAGATGCCACTTGCAATGCTTGCCTGATCTCATACTCTTGTGTTACTTGGGCGCTAGGATTAAAAATACTAAAGCTACTATCGTCATCTAATTTTATCTTGATATTTTTTGGTGGATTTGGATCCAATATGATATCTTCCATGCTTCTATGGCTATTCTTTGTTCTTACTAGCTTTAAATTTGAAGTTGAGCCATACTTTTGATCTAGTATGGCATAAACCGTTTCGCTAATCCTCTGAGCCATAGCCTTAAGCTGTCCATCCGTAATAGGCAAACAACCGCTATCTTCAAGCTCTTTTATATTTTCTTGGAATGAAGCTATGTCCTTAGCGTCAAACGAACTAGGTTTGGCATGTTTGGCTAAGTTATCACTAGAATCATCTTCAAGGAAACAGTGCTCACGCTTGTCATCAAAGAGCACACTGCTCTTCTCAAGCTTTGATACAAGATAGTTAAGTGTTAGTATGTTTTTCTCTAAAAGAGTTTGCCCTATGTTCTCTTTATTCTTGCTACCAAGAGCGCCAGCAGTGTTAGTGATATTACTTATATCCTTAATTAAAATTTGAGGCAGACCGCCATCTATCAAACTTTGTTTAAAGTAGTCATTGAGCACATTTAGAAATTCTACATCCATCTTCTTATTAAGAAGAGAGTGCTCTTTGATGCTCTTACTAAGCTTTACTTTCATAAACAAATTTACAAAAGATTGGATTATGTTATCACTAAGATTCATGTGAACTGCCCTTTTTATCAGGTAAAGATTATTATCTAAAATTTTAGCCCTTTTTCTGGCTTTTTCCAAGAGATTAGTGGATGTGGAGAAGCAAATTTCTCGCTTTTCGTCAAAAAATTTTCTGATGCTTGGAGCAAGCGTCACTCGGTAGTAATATATACCGTTTCGCTCCCTTAAGTGTTGTCCCATATTTAATAGCCAACCGGTCAAAAATGGAACAGTTTTATGTAACGACTAAGCAAAAAATCGTCTAAAGTGCGTATTTCAGGCTTTTGTGAGCTCATATAAAAAATCCTCATAAGCCGGAGGTCGGGAGTTCAAGTCTCCCCGTGACACCAAAACATCCTATTTTAGGCACTAGCAGTGATGCTTTTGTTCTTTCCCTTTCTTTAAAATTTCCTTTAAGAGTGGAACACTTAGTTACTAAAGTGGGACAGTCTCTTAAAAATTCCAATGATTATAAAGCCATCACCCTTTTAATATCATAAAAAATAGATTTGCTTTAAATTTTTACTTCTAGCTTTTTATCCTGAACCCCCATAAATACGCGCTTTTAACCTCTATCATTTTGATATTTTTAACTTTTCTTTCTAAAAAATAAACTTTTTTACGAAAATTTGCATTTCTAGCACAGATTTTTTCCAAAATTGGTGTAATTACTATAAATGCTTTTTAAAAGGATAAAAATGAAAAAAATTTCATTAATAGTAACTAGCACCACTAGTACGAGAGAAAATTCATATAGTGAGGTGATTTGTCATGGCTAATGCATATACAATAAACGACCACAACCTAGTTTTAAACGTAAGGTCGGATTTTTTAACATATGGTAGAGCCATAGGCAGGTTTGCACATGCGTGCCGTGAGAAAAATCAAGCCGAGCATATAAAGTATCTCAACAAGAATCCAGTCACTATTAATCGTTACAAACTCCTAAGTGAATTTAATGGCAATGGCAATATGAGAGATGCTAACGGCAAAGATGATGAACTACATAATATGGCTTTTGTAAAGAAATTACTTAAAGACTTTCAGGATAGCTTTAAAGAAGACTATACCGCGCAGTCCTATACACAAAAGCGAAATGGCAAAGATACTGTTATAAAAAAGTCTTGGCGCAAAGATATGCGTAGCTTTTGTGAGATTATCATCACGTTTGGCACAGATAGGAAGAAGGAGCCAAAAGAAGGGCTAAACGACGAAGAGTCAAAATTTATAAATGAAAACATACAGATGGATAGAGTAATGAGATTTATAAACTCATACTGCGCAAAGTATGGCGTAAAGTGTCTGCTTGTAGCCGAGCATAATGACGAGAAGACCAAACACTATCACATCATCTTTACAAACTACAGCTTTGAGAAGCATGCAAATTTGAGATTTAGTGGCAGGTCAAAAACAGCAAAATTTGGCCAAGATCTACAAGATATGGGTGCAGAGGCATTTGAAGGTCAGGTGCTTCGTGGTAAGCCAAGTAAAAATAGACACAAGAATTTAACCCAAATGCACCAAATAGCAAGTGAATATAAGAGTGAGAAAGAGTTAAAGGGTAAGATTAGAGAGCAGATAATTAGTATAGCAAAAGAATATATAAAGCCAGAATACAAGTTTTTAAGCAAAAAGATCAACTATTTTAAAATGGAAACTAGTAGCGAAAAAGCCTTTTTAGCAGAAATTTACAAATTTCAGTTTTTGAACGAATGCAAGAAAGCATAACCATCACATCTGATGAGCAGCTAAAAGAAAAGGCGGAACTTCTTGCTGAGCAAGTAGCAGAACAAAACAAGATCATAGAGGAAGATAGAGAGAAAAGCATAGAAGTCTTAAAAGAAAAAGAGCAGCTAGAAAAAGAGCTAGATGATTTAAAAGAGACCAAAGCTGAGCAAGACAAAGAGATAATGCTTCTTAAAAATAGAGTAAAAACACATACTAATCAGCAAACAAAGATAGATGAACAAAATGCATTGATAAAGAGCAAGGATAGAGAAAACCAATCTCTAACACGTAAAACCAAAATTTGCAAAGTGAAAATACTGAGCTAAGAAATTTTAATGACAAAAGCTTAGGTCTCTTAATAGAAATAGCAAGCACCGATCCTGAGCTAAAAGATATGATAGTAAATGAGATGCCAGAGCTAAGAGGTAAATTTACAAAAGATGATGCTTTGATAGAGATGGGGTAGAATGAGATTTTTGTGAAATTAGCTTAGGTATCTCTGCTAATAAAAAATATATACTTAATGAATCTAGCTAGGCATATGCCTAGCTACTAGTTATTATGAGGTAAGTTTTTCTCTGATGATAGCAATTTCTTTTTTTATGGCTTCTTCCATATTAGAATCATCACTGTATTTACCACTGTATAATGTTCCTACTGTTTCTATTATTTCAAGTGCTTTTTCATAATACTCAATAGCTTTACCATAATCTCCAAGACCATGATAAGACTCTCCTATGTTACTATAATAAAAAGTGATATCTGGATCATTTTCTCCTAATATATTTATCCTAATTTCAAGTGCTTTTTTATAATACTCAATAGCTTTACCATAATCTCCAAGATCATTATAGACTACACCTAAATTATTATAATAGTCAGCAATATCTGGATGATTTTCACCTAGCGTATTTATTCTGATTTCAAGTGCTTTTTCATAATACTCAATAGCTTTATTATAATCTCCAAGACCGTAATAAATTACCCCCAAAACACCATAAGAGTCAGCAATATCTGGGTGATTTTCGTCTAGTGTATTTATTCTGATTTCAAGTGCTTTTTCATGATACTCAATAGCTTTACTATAATCTCCAAGACCATTACAAGCTACGCCTAATTTATAATAAGAGTCAGCAATATCTGGATGATTTTCACCTAGCGTATTTATTTCGATTTCAAGTGCTTTTTCAAAAAAAGAAATAGCTTTATTGTAATCCCCAAGACCATTATAAGCTGCGCCTAAATTATAATAAGAGTTAACAATATCTGGGTGATTTTCGTCTAGTGTATTTATTCTAATTTCAAGTGCTTTTTCATAATATTCAATAGCTTTACCATAATCTCCAAGACCGTAATAAATTTTCCCTAAAAAAACATATGATCTAATAATATTTCGGTGATTTTGATTTTCACCTGGCATATTTATTCTGATTTCAAGTGCTTTTTCATGATACTCAATAGCTTTATTATAATCTCCAAGACCGTTGTAAGATATACCTAAATTATTATAAGAGTCAGCAATATCTGGATGATTTTCACCTAGCGTATTTATTCTAATTTCAAGTGCTTTTTCATGATACTCAATAGCTTTACTATAATCTCCAAGATCATTATAGACTACACCTAAATTGTTATAAGAGCTAGCAATATCTGGGTGATTTTCGTCTAGTGTATTTATTCTAATTTCAAGTGCTTTTTTATAATATTCAATAGCTTTATTATAATCCCCAAGATCATCATAAGATATACCCAAATTATAATAAGAGGTAGCAATATCTGGGTGATTTTCGTCTAGTGTATTTATTCTAATTTCAAGTGCTTTTTTATAATATTCAATAGCTTTATTATAATCCCCAAGATCATTATAAGCTGCACCTAAATTATTATAAGAGTCAGCAAAACCTATATGATTTTCACCTAGCGTATTTATTCTAATTTCAAGTGCTTTTTCAAAAAAAGAAATAGCTTTATTGTAATCCCCAAGACTATTATAAGCTGCACCTAAATTATTATAAGAGCTAGCAACGCCTGGGTGATTTTCGTCTAGTGTATTTATTCTGATTTCAAGTGCTTTTTCAAAAAAAGAAATAGCTTTATTGTAATCCCCAAGACTATTATAAGCTGCACCTAAATTATTATAAGAGCTAGCAACGCCTGGGTGATTTTCGTCTAGTGTATTTATTCTGATTTCAAGTGCTTTTTCATGATACTCAATAGCTTTATTGTAATTTCCTAGGCTGTAATAGGATGTGCCCAAATTATTTAAAACATCTGCCTTTTTATAGCTAAAATCTCTATTTAATAATTCCAAGAGCATATCTTTAAAAATAAATAGCACTCCACGTTCACTATAAATATCTAGCTTTTCTAAAAGCCAATCTATAGCTTTTTCTACACCATCCAAATTTTCTTTATGGACAAATGCCTCTCTCACCAAAATAGCATTATTTCTTGAGGCGGTTTTTACACTAAGGTCTTTTAGCTTATCTTCATAATAACATACCATAACCTCATGAGCCCTAGCTTTTAGCTCTACATCTAGTTGATTTTGCAAACACTCTTTCATAAGTCTTTGTATTGTATAGTGTTTACTATTATCTTCTGATGATATAAAAGAAAATTTGGCCAGTTCATCTATCTTGGTTGCAGGATAACCTGTTGAAAATTTACTTACAATAAGTTCAAAAATTTCCTTATCAAAGTAACTCGCGATAGATAAAAGCTCAAGTGTAGCAAGCTCACTTCTATCTAAGTATCTAATAAGTCGCTCTGTTATCTCGGCCTGTTTGATGTCTTTAAAGTTATCTTTGCCTTTATCATTTTCCCATATCTCTACACATATATCAAGATAAAATGGTACACCACAACTACATTTTATAATTCGCTCTTGAACAACAGGATCAGCTATGCCACAATGACTCAAAAAACTCCTACAATCATCATCACTTAGCTCTTCTAGTCTATGCTGTTCTAAAACTTCTTTCCAATCATTGTCTAAATCCCAAATAAGCTTTTCACGACCACTAATGACAAATAAAACATTTCTATTTTGTTCTATAAAATCTCTTATCCACTCATCTTGTTTTAATTTTTCGGCATCTGTTGGTTGAGTTTTACATAAAAGCTCATAAGTATCAAAGAAGATAGCGACTTTTTTGTTAGGATTTTCTTTTTTAAAATTTGCTAAATCATAAGCAAAAAATCTAGAAAGCTCCTGTTCTATATTGCATACCTCTTGATTTTCTAGTTTAACTAGCTCTTTTTTATATTGTCATCCAAGAAAAAGTTAGAATAGTTTTTATACGCATATGCAACTATTTTAGTAGTTATCCCTGCTATAGAACCAACACTCTCACTTAGAAATTCTATAATCCCTGATAATATGTCACCCTCTTCTGCAAAAGGCAAGGTATGTTTTTTTAACTCTAAATTTGGATTTAATTTCTTTAAATATATGATGTAAGCCAATGAAAATATTGTAAATTTGATGCCAAAATTCTTATGAAATCTATCCGAAATAAGCCTATAAAAAACATCTTTTGAAATCATATCTTTTGGAAAGTCTGTTTGAAAATCAATATATGAGTAAACTACATGTTTTTTTAACTCTTCATCCTTTTTAATCATATCACACAAATGGTCTCTAAGACTTGTTTTGCCAATGCCACCCATGCCATAAAAAGCTAAGACCTTATATGTGTTTTTTTCTTTGCCATCTTTATCTTTACTAGTATCATTTATGTGAGCTATTGACCTCCTAAAAGCATCTTTTGAATCAACTCTATCTGTAAATATACGCTCTGCCCTTGGTTTTTGTTCTGATCCTAGTGGGTTATATTTAGAACCTATTGCCATGAGATATCCTTTTTGTAAAAAAATATTGCAAAATTATATCAGAAATTTCACTTTTAAAATTTCTAAATTTTTTCACTTTTACATCAAATTAAGACATGCAAAACTTAAGTAAGAACTATGTAAAGTATGGGATAAATCATTCATAAGTTATATAAATAGATTTCGATAATAAACTATTGCTCATATCAACTTTATTGAGTGCATATGTATCAGTTATCTTTGGAAATTCTCAAATAATAGAAGTAAATACCTTAAGCAAAAACTTAGACATTTTATCAATAAAGGTCATCTTTGATGGATAAAGTTTTGTTTAAGTTGTTCTTTCTAAATAAAAATTTGCCCGTCTGGCTAAGACCTTACAGCAAGCTCGGACCGAGCTTGCTAGTAAGTTTATCAACATACTAAAAATGTTGATAAATATGCTAAAAACTGGCATTAAATTTTCTTGGATTATAACAAATAAATTCATAATGTAACATACTGCATGTGATGTAATGTGCAGTACTTGATGTCACGTCAAGTATGTGATGTCACATGCAGCACATGATGTTATGTATAGTACATGATGTAACATGCAGTAGGTGACGTCATGTATAGCATGTGATGTTATGTATATTTTCGCAGATGAGAGAGCATTAGGATAGGTGGATATTTATTTTTAGAAAGATATTATTGAAGTTGTATGTCTAAAAAGCGCTTGGTGTATATCTAATAGTGATGATTATAACGGCCTTATCTTTTTCATTGACCCTATAAATAACTGTATAGTTTTTAACAAATAGCTGTCTATAGCCCATATTGGCATATCTGCCAACTTTTCTAATAGCACCACGATTTGGCATCTCATCTAGGCTAAGAATAGCATTTTTGATAGCCTCTAGCGTAGAGTTTGCAGCACCTGACGAGAGCAAAGATAGTGCGATATATTTATAAATCGCTTCAAGCTCTTCATAAGCTTGTGGTGAGATTAGGACTTTATATTTATTCAAGATACTTACTTTTTAAACTAGCAAAAACGTCTTTTGCTTCTAGCATCTTTGTATCTGCTGTTATCTTAGCTTCAGATGATGCGATGGCGCTATCTATATCGGCTGTGGCTACTAGCTTATCATATGTCTTTATACTCATCACAACCAAGTCTCCATAGCCATTTTTAGTTACAAATATTGGTTCATCCTTGCTATTGCATAGCTGTGAAATTTCATTTGTGTTTCTAAGCTCTTTTATTGGTACTATTTGAGGCATATGCTATTTCCTTTTAATAATATGACATGATTATAGCATAATTGTGATATAAATTTAGATGGCTTGTCTAACTAACTTGGCAAACTAAAAAATATAAGCCCAAGTATTAAACATTTCCTACCTTCCTTTATCCCATAATAAATTAATAATATTATAAATACAATCACAATAAAATATTAAAAACAGTAGTGGTGGCTTAATATGCAAAACAACGAAATAAAAATAACCTACTCTTGCGAAGAGACGTTAAAAAAGATAAAAGAGTATATGGCTGATGCAAAGAGCGTAACGCTTTATACGTCTAGCTTGAATTCACTCACATCGTACTCTAACGGCATAGCTAATGAGATCATATCTAATCTAATATTTTCTAAGAAGAGAGATAAAAAAGATGTATCGATCGTATCTGACTTTTATATAGATAAAGAGAGCTTTACTGATAGTAAGCTAAATAGAATAAGAGAATTTGAATATAGAGATATACCAGTAAAGATCGTCCATAAAAAAAGTGCAGTTGACAAGTTTTTTGCAAATTTAAAAGAGAAGATAAGCCCCATAAAAAGTAAAGCAAGATATGAAGCTGAACTTGAAGCTGCTCAGGATGAGCACGAGAGAAATTTGCTAAAAAGCATGGGTGAAACAAAGACAGAAGCTATAAGCTTTTATGATATGTTTGAGGTCATAGTATCCAACTATGATGACGCCAAAGATATCGTAAAAGAGTGCCTAAATACCTTAAAAAATGATCTACTAAGCGATGCTAGCTCTTTGATATCTAGCGAGGGGCTAGATGGAGCTAAATTTGAAAAAAGCATTGAAGAGTGTTTTAGAGAGTTATATAAGAATTTAAGCGAGTTAAATAAAGAAAGTGGAGAGTTTTTACTAAAGCAAATATTTCTTTTTATACTAAGCATAGTTGATCTAAGTGACCCAAAGGCTGCACTCAAAAAGGCAAACGGATGCTTTTTGTTCTATGAGCTTAGTAAATTAACCTACAAAATGGTTGAGCATCAAAGCTATAGATCTCTTTATGGCGTAACCTTACCTATCCTTAGTTTTTTCACATCTAGATTTGCTTCTATTATAAATACCCTAAATATAAACTCAAGCTGCAATGTATTGGTATTTAAACAAGATAAATCTTCTAACTCTGGCTTTTTTATAGACTTTACCCACCTAAACTTAGACTATATCTATTTTAGAGACGACAATAACCTAAATGAGGTTAATTGCAACGCAGATGAGGGATATAGTGTATTTGGTCATTTAGATGATCTATCGGTATTTGATTATACAAAGGATGTTTGCTCTTATGATATAGTAAATAAAAACTTAGGCTTTGGCTCTAGTGATGATACGCTCTTTAAAAGACTAAAGGATCAAATAAAAGGACTAAATGCGAATTTAAATTTTATCTGTGCTTCAAATTTTAACTCTATAAAACTAGCCAATCTAATAGCAAACAAGTCCGATAAAAATGGCACCTCTGCAAACGATGAGATGAACAGCAAAGATTTTTCAAATTTAAATAAAAACTATGTTGTTCTCTCAAATTCACCTTTTAGATCAAGTGCAGGGCTAAGAGAAGAAGTAATAAGTAAATGCCTAGATCAAGTGATAGAAGACGGGCTAAATAGACCCAACAAATCCAACCTAGTAAAGCAAAAATTCACCGACATAAAAACCCTAAGTCCTATTAAGGATTACAGCCAGTACAGCATAAACATCAATAAAGAAAACAATAGATCAACTCTTGTTTTAAATTTATCCCCATTTGCAAGGATAGATAAAAAATATATAGACAACATAGAGCAAAAAAGGGAAGAATTTAAAGAGATTGCCTATCAAGATGACACCAACTATCTTGATAACTACACCAAATACGAAGAGTTATTTAAGACAAATTTCTCTCACTTAAATGCTTATGCTAAGCAGCCAAATGATATGGAAAAGATCAAAAAAAGTGAAGAAGAGTATATGAAAAAGGTAACTCTCTCTTTTAAGGCAGTATTTGATAAGGTAAATGAAAACACCTTAAACAGAAGAGAGGCTGAAGCATATAACAATAGTAATATCTCAAGCCAACTTATAGATGATATAAAAAATGGCTCATCAACCGCAGATGAATACCAATCACAAATGCAACGTATAATACAAACCCTCCCAAAGCGCTACTCTTTCATAGAAGCACTATCTCTTGGAGTGGCTTACTTTATAATGACTAAAAGCTATTCAAAAAAAATGATAAAGAAAAGCATTAAAGATGGTGATGAATATATAGTAATAGAGGATGATGAGATAAAAGCCTTGCACTCAAACTCTATAATAAGAATTTTTGATAGAGATGTAAAGCTATTTTTCTATAAAGACTCAGTAAAAAATAGTGGCTTAAAAAGTGGTGAGTATCTATGTATAGAAGAAATTTCTAAATATATGGATGGAGTAAATAACAAGGATGTAGTTAGCGTTGAAGAGCTTTTAGCAGAAAATGAAGTTGGTAAGAATGCAGATATCAAAGACCCTTTGCAAAAAGATCTAATGAAACTTCTTATAGAGCAAGCTGACAAGATAGATGAGAACTATAAAAAAGATGAAACTACTATAAAAGAGGCTATCGCCACTAAGAATAAAAACACTCTAAAAGAGGCTATAAATTTAAAAGATATAGCATATAGCAATGATAGAGATATAAATAAAGAGGTAACCTCATTATTAGTAAAAACTACTATAGAAGAGGTATTTCCACTAGCAAAATTTGTTGGAGAAGATGGCATATCTAAGATATATGAATCACTTGGTTCTTATATATTTAATAAAGACGCAAAGGCACTAAGAGAAACATTTCTTGATGAGCTTGGGGTATTAAATTTAGTAAAAAGCCTACTTGGTGCAAGAAAGACTAAAGAGATAGATAGATATATCTTGCTAATAACGAGTTTAAAAACTACAAGCGTAGTTTTACAACATTCAAAGCTTAATCTAATCATTCAAGCTTCAAATGCTTTTAGGCTTCATATGGCGATGGAGTATTATAAACTAAGTATAACCTATACAGAGATCACAACATATACCTTTATGAGATATACCCATAGGTTTAGCTATACAGATTTTCAAGAGATAAAGAGACTAATAAAAGATTATGCAGGATCACTAGGTAAGAGCATAGGTGCTTCTATGGTTAGTGGTGCATTAGAACTTTGGAAAACATCATATGAAAAACTAGAAGAGAACTACAACGAAATAATGCACACAAGATACACATATAAATTTAATGAAGCTTACGCACTAAATAATATCTCATATAAACCTATGTCCATAAAAGAAGCCTATGATAAAAATAGTACAAATACATATTGCTACTATCCAGTAATGATCTATCAAAACTATATAAGTCTAAATTTAAATAGACTATTTCTAGGAGCTAATATAAGTAGTGGAGGACTAGACTATAACTCATTTATATACTATGACATAGACCATAAGAAAAACAAACTATCTTTTAACCTAGCCTCTAAACTAGCACTAAATAACCTTAGTACCTATCTATGCTTAGATGAGCTAAGAGGATCTGGTAATGAGATAGATGCAAGGTATTTTAACTATGCTAGAAGTAGATACACTGAATCTGATGTAGAGATAAGGAAGTTAAATTTGGATGTGAAAGAGGAGAAAGAGGTGTATGACGCTTATAGAAAAGGTAATAGTCAAGATAGGGGTGGTTTGTCTTATGCCATAGATGCCTATCAAGAGGCTGCAAATATTATATATAAGCTTAGACTAGGAATTTTTAACACAAACTATGACAATACTCATCGTAACCTCTCAAGAGATCTAGTAGAAGCTCTTGATATTATTGGCAACAATAACATAAAGGGTATATATGTGGGGTGTAAGGAGTTCGGATTGTCAGATAGAAAAGACAAGAGCACTCAAACCACATCATCTATCCCACCTCGCCTAGTAGGTCGTCTTAGCCACTACCATAGTTATGGAAGATGGTCTATATATAGGATAAGATATGAAGAAAACTATATTTATAACTTTAGTTATTTTAGTAGTAATAGCTTCAGCACTGTTTATCAACAAAGGAAAAACTATGAATAAAGAAAATTTTAATGGATAATACTAATACATATACAGTTATAGCTCCAAATGGAATGGAAATACCATTTGATAAAAAGACAAATTTAATGATACCAAACAATGATAATTATAATAAACCTAGGACAAATAAGGAATACTTAGAAATTCAGTCCAAGTATCTCCTTGAAGCCTGCTCCATCCTAGACTCATCCCCATATAAAAACTATAAGCCACTATACTATAACCCTAAACCAAATTCTCTAGGTCAAACAGACTATCTATCTTTTAAACCATGGCTAGACATTAGCTATAAATCAAACTCAAATAAACTATCTCCTTGGACTAAATCAGAAAAAGCTTACTATGAAAGTTTAAAAGATAAAAGAGATAGATATATCTATCTAGTAAAAAGAAGTAATCTAAAATGTACTATGATAGATATCCCAGAAGACGCCATAGGTAGAGTAGATAGCAATGGCAAACTAACAAAGCCAGAGTATGCTGAAATTTACTGATGAAGTAAATTCTCATCAAGGGACATTAAAATCAATGCTCTTTTGGCAGAGTGGGGAATTTGTGCTGGAATACTTGGAAACCCTATGGGATTTGCAAATGGAAATGAAGCAGGATTTAAAGCAAGGGACTATCAAAGAATTTTCTAGCTGCTCAGCTAGGAGTAACAAAGGCTTTAAAATTTCTAGGTGATTTATTTGAATACACTACTTATGACATAGGTCTAAACAAAAATTTGCAAATGGCTGAAGAGTTTAGAAAACTAGCTAAAAACCCTCCACTAGATGAATATGGAATGATGCCTTATCTTGATGAGATAGTAGGGAGCTACTTCGTGATGGATTTAATAGGAGACTTGCCCTTGATACTGATGGTAGGGTTATGCGGTATTTTAGAAAACTTGTAGAAGATGAAGGCAAGCTACTAGACCCTAGAGACCTTGACGCAAACCAGACTACAAGAGAAGAATTTATGAAAAAAATGAAAGACGTCCTAAAAGATGAAATGCTTCCTTTTGACGTAGCTGAACCAGATGATCAAGAACACAGGCAAGTGATTTTAAACAGAGATATTAATATTTTAGAAGCTAAAATACTAGCCCTAACCCCACCAGAAGGATATCCAAATGCACCATACTATAACACACCAGAAGAGCTAACAAGACTATATGAGGCTGGTAAATTAGATAAAAAGCTAAATCCTCTAACACCAGTAATGTATAGAGATAGCTTCCCAGAAGATCTTAGGCAAAAGATCCTAAGCTATGCTAAAGAGCATAATATAAAGGATTAAAGAATAAATTTAATATCTATGGCTCCACTTGGAGCCAAACCCCATTTCATAATAGGCTACCACAATGCAAACATCAAACAAATCCAACCTAGTAAAGCAAAAATTCACCGACATAAAAACCCTAAGTCCTATTAAGGATTACAGCCAGTACAGCATAAACATCAATAAAGAAAACAATAGATCAACTCTTGTTTTAAATTTATCCCCATTTGCAAGGATAGATAAAAAATATATAGACAACATAGAGCAAAAAAGGGAAGAATTTAAAGAGATTGCCTATCAAGATGACACCAACTATCTTGATAACTACACCAAATACGAAGAGTTATTTAAGACAAATTTCTCTCACTTAAATGCTTATGCTAAGCAGCCAAATGATATGGAAAAGATCAAAAAAAGTGAAGAAGAGTATATGAAAAAGGTAACTCTCTCTTTTAAGGCAGTATTTGATAAGGTAAATGAAAACACCTTAAACAGAAGAGAGGCTGAAGCATATAACAATAGTAATATCTCAAGCCAACTTATAGATGATATAAAAAATGGCTCATCAACCGCAGATGAATACCAATCACAAATGCAACGTATAATACAAACCCTCCCAAAGCGCTACTCTTTCATAGAAGCACTATCTCTTGGAGTGGCTTACTTTATAATGACTAAAAGCTATTCAAAAAAAATGATAAAGAAAAGCATTAAAGATGGTGATGAATATATAGTAATAGAGGATGATGAGATAAAAGCCTTGCACTCAAACTCTATAATAAGAATTTTTGATAGAGATGTAAAGCTATTTTTCTATAAAGACTCAGTAAAAAATAGTGGCTTAAAAAGTGGTGAGTATCTATGTATAGAAGAAATTTCTAAATATATGGATGGAGTAAATAACAAGGATGTAGTTAGCGTTGAAGAGCTTTTAGCAGAAAATGAAGTTGGTAAGAATGCAGATATCAAAGACCCTTTGCAAAAAGATCTAATGAAACTTCTTATAGAGCAAGCTGACAAGATAGATGAGAACTATAAAAAAGATGAAACTACTATAAAAGAGGCTATCGCCACTAAGAATAAAAACACTCTAAAAGAGGCTATAAATTTAAAAGATATAGCATATAGCAATGATAGAGATATAAATAAAGAGGTAACCTCATTATTAGTAAAAACTACTATAGAAGAGGTATTTCCACTAGCAAAATTTGTTGGAGAAGATGGCATATCTAAGATATATGAATCACTTGGTTCTTATATATTTAATAAAGACGCAAAGGCACTAAGAGAAACATTTCTTGATGAGCTTGGGGTATTAAATTTAGTAAAAAGCCTACTTGGTGCAAGAAAGACTAAAGAGATAGATAGATATATCTTGCTAATAACGAGTTTAAAAACTACAAGCGTAGTTTTACAACATTCAAAGCTTAATCTAATCATTCAAGCTTCAAATGCTTTTAGGCTTCATATGGCGATGGAGTATTATAAACTAAGTATAACCTATACAGAGATCACAACATATACCTTTATGAGATATACCCATAGGTTTAGCTATACAGATTTTCAAGAGATAAAGAGACTAATAAAAGATTATGCAGGATCACTAGGTAAGAGCATAGGTGCTTCTATGGTTAGTGGTGCATTAGAACTTTGGAAAACATCATATGAAAAACTAGAAGAGAACTACAACGAAATAATGCACACAAGATACACATATGAAATTTAATGAAGCTTACGCACTAAATAATATCTCATATAAACCTATGTCCATAAAAGAAGCCTATGATAAAAATAGTACAAATACATATTGCTACTATCCAGTAATGATCTATCAAAACTATATAAGTCTAAATTTAAATAGACTATTTCTAGGAGCTAATATAAGTAGTGGAGGACTAGACTATAACTCATTTATATACTATGACATAGACCATAAGAAAAACAAACTATCTTTTAACCTAGCCTCTAAACTAGCACTAAATAACCTTAGTACCTATCTATGCTTAGATGAGCTAAGAGGATCTGGTAATGAGATAGATGCAAGGTATTTTAACTATGCTAGAAGTAGATACACTGAATCTGATGTAGAGATAAGGAAGTTAAATTTGGATGTGAAGAGGAGAAAGAGGTGTATGACGCTTATAGAAAAGGTAATAGTCAAGATAGGGGTGGTTTGTCTTATGCCATAGATGCCTATCAAGAGGCTGCAAATATTATATATAAGCTTAGACTAGGAATTTTTAACACAAACTATGACAATACTCATCGTAACCTCTCAAGAGATCTAGTAGAAGCTCTTGATATTATTGGCAACAATAACATAAAGGGTATATATGTGGGGTGTAAGGAGTTGGATTGTCAGATAGAAAAGACAAGAGCACTCAAACCACATCATCTATCCCACCTCGCCTAGTAGGTCGTCTAGCCACTACCATAGTTATGGAAGATGGTCTATATATAGGATAAGATATGAAGAAAACTATATTTATAACTTTAGTTATTTTAGTAGTAATAGCTTCAGCACTGTTTATCAACAAAGGAAAAACTATGAATAAAGAAAATTTAATGGATAATACTAATACATATACAGTTATAGCTCCAAATGGAATGGAAATACCATTTGATAAAAAGACAAATTTAATGATACCAAACAATGATAATTATAATAAACCTAGGACAAATAAGGAATACTTAGAAATTCAGTCCAAGTATCTCCTTGAAGCCCGCTCCATCCTAGACTCATCCCCATATAAAAACTATAAGCCACTATACTATAACCCTAAACCAAATTCTCTAGGTCAAACAGACTATCTATCTTTTAAACCATGGCTAGACATTAGCTATAAATCAAACTCAAATAAACTATCTCCTTGGACTAAATCAGAAAAAGCTTACTATGAAAGTTTAAAAGATAAAAGAGATAGATATATCTATCTAGTAAAAAGAAGTAATCTAAAATGTACTATGATAGATATCCCAGAAGACGCCATAGGTAGAGTAGATAGCAATGGCAAACTAACAAAGCCAGAGTATGCTGAAATTTATGATGAAGTAAATTCTCATCAAGGGACATTAAAATCAATGCTCTTTTGGCAGAGTGGGAATTTGTGCTGGAATACTTGGAAACCCTATGGGATTTGCAAATGGAAATGAAGCAGGATTTAAAGCAAGGGACTATCAAAGAATTTTCTAGCTGCTCAGCTAGGAGTAACAAAGGCTTTAAAATTTCTAGGTGATTTATTTGAATACACTACTTATGACATAGGTCTAAACAAAAATTTGCAAATGGCTGAAGAGTTTAGAAAACTAGCTAAAAACCCTCCACTAGATGAATATGGAATGATGCCTTATCTTGATGAGATAGTAGGGAGCTACTTCGTGATGGATTTTAATAGGAGACTTGCCCTTGATACTGATGGTAGGGTTATGCGGTATTTTAGAAAACTTGTAGAAGATGAAGGCAAGCTACTAGACCCTAGAGACCTTGACGCAAACCAGACTACTAGGGAAGAATTTGCAAAATACGTTAAAGACAATATTGATGGAAGTGGTCAAGACTTTAATGGAGGCTTTCCTGGCACTTGGGACGATAGAGCCGTTTCTCTTTACATCGACTCCACCCTCCTAGAAGCTAAAATAATGTCCCTAACCCCACCAGAGGGATATCCAAATGCACCATATTACAACACACCAGAAGAGCTAACAAGACTATATGAGGCTGGTAAATTAGATAAAAAGCTAAACCCTCTAACACCAGTGATGTATAGAGATAGCTTTCCAGAAGATCTTAGGCAAAAGATACTAAGCTATGCTAAAGAGCATAATATAAAGGATTAAGTATAAAATCATGTAATAGATTATGGTTTATAAAAGGAAGTATGTATCCACTATATAAACCATACGTCTAATATCTAATAGCACACCATTTCTACTTTTGCTTTTAAAACACTAGCATTTATATTTGTAGCATATGTTCCGAGTAAAATTTTATACTGCTTCTCATGTCCTACTATTTGAGCTATGATATTTGGCTCTACTTCTTGTTGGACAAGCGTATCTATAAAGTAGTGCCTAAATGAGTAAAAAGTCTTTTGCTTGTCGCTGCTTATTAGCTTTCGTTGTATTTGTGATCTAAAAATTTCTGAAAAGTCTTTGTTACTTACTTTGAAGATGCTTTTATTTGCACTAGCTCTTTGTTTTACAAACTCCATTAGTCCAAACTCTATTAGCTTGCTATGGACTGGCACAAGCCTTATGGAGTTTATATTTTTGGTGCTCTTGCCATCATCTCTATTTACACTAAAGCAAAGCACATTATTGTGTTGCACAATGTCACGTGCTCTTAGCTGAACTATCTCGTTTATCCTCATGCCACTATATGCTGCTATCATGGTTATATAGTATAGATCATTTGCACTTATGCGTTTGCTTGGTGACTTGTTGGTCTCTTTAAAATTTTGGACTATTTTAAAGATAGCATTAGCCTCTTCTTTGCTATAAGGCAGAACCTTACGCTCCATTGGATTTATCTCTACTTTTACGTTTAGATCATTTACGATGCTCTTACTTATGTAGTCGCTGTTATAGCAATACTTAAAGAACTGCACTACTCTTATCATATATTTTTGTATGGTTACTTGTGATAGCTTGGCATCGTTTTTGCCTATATGTATGATTTGCTCTAGGCTTTTGTCTTTATATTTGGCTTTTTGGTTTAGCTTGGTTGGTATGAGAGCCAAAGTATTTCTAAATTTAAGCAGGTCATCTCGTGATATGGTTGTGATATCTTTGCTTGGATGAAAAATTTAAACAATATATTGCCTACGATATTTACCAGATCCATAGTGCTACTTGACCACTTTTGACTAACGCTAGTGTTAGCTGTAAAATTTTCAAATGCCATTTTTAATGTGATGATCTCCCTTCTCTCTATCTTTTTTTGACTAGGAGAACATGGCACTATCTCGTATTCTTGTACTGCCTCATCGTTTAAGCTACCCATGTCAAAGCTGCTATCTCCTACTTTTATGCGTTTGCCTATTAGATGGCTATCGCTAGTTAGTATATGCTTCGCATCCCTCTCATCACCTTTTGTTTTTACTAGCTTAAAAGGAGTGTTAAGTCCGTATTGTTGCTCGGCAGTTGCCATTATGGCATGTGAGAAATTTTTAGCTAGACTTTTGATATCTTCTTTGTTAAGAGGCAATCCATTTGTTTCATCTAGAGAGTTGATGTTATCTTGAAAGCTATCTATATCGTTTGGCTCAAAGCTATAACTTTCATCTTTTTTGCTTAAAAATTTAAGTCTTTTAGACACAAGGTTTGTGCTCTATCAAGCTTTGATATTAGGTAGTTTAGGGATAGTATATGCTTTTCAAGCAAGTTTTGAGCTATGCTGGCTTTATCATCTTGATCTATGGCTTCATCTGGACTGTTAGATAAAATTTTAGCCTTACTTATCAAAGTCTCATTACTTTTATTAAGTAAATCAGGAAAGGCATTATCTTTTAAAGCCTCTTTAAAATGCTTATTTAGCGCATCTGCAAAGTCAATATCTATCTTTTTATCAAAAAGTGAATGCTCTTTTATGCTCTTATCCACCTTTGCCTGCATAAAACTATCAACTAATGAATCTATAATTCCTTGATTTAGCTTCATATCAACTGCCTTTGTTATGAGATAGATATATCTATCATAAATTCTAGCAGATTTTCTGGCTTTTAATAAAGAATAAGTCCCCAAGGAGAAAGATAGCTCTCTTGAGCACTTTAAGACTTTTCTTGCGTTTGGTGCGATGACGCTTCGGTAGTAATAAATTCCATTGCGGTTTTTTAGATGTACCATGGGTTTGCAGTGGAACAAAGTGGGACACTTGGCTAGTGCTTATTGGGAAAAGTTGTTTGTAATGGCGATGTAGCAGGGCTTTAAGCGATATTTAAAAATTTATCTCATAAGCCGGAGGTCGGGAGTTCAAGTCTCCCCTTTGACACCATAGATGTTCTACTTATCGATACTTTAACTGCCCTTTTTGCAGTTTCCCTTTCTTTAAAATTTCCTAAAAGTATGGTACAGTTTTTTAAATTTTTGCAAAATGATTTCAGTAAATTTACTCTTTTGCTTATTGTTAAATTTTCTATTATTAAAAGATTAGATAGCAAATATTTTAATTTTTTTTATAAAGGCCTCTTTTTTTACGCTTAGCAAAATTCTAACTCATATCTCATCTAGACTTACTTTTAGTGGTTTTTCATCACTTGCTAAAACAGCATCTACTGTTTTACTTAAATGATACTATTCTATTATCTCTGCCATTTTTCATAGATAGCACTAGGCACTAGATATGCGCTAGGGACATTGTGGTTTAGTATAGCTACAACATTATCTCCAGCTTGTTTTAAAATTTCGAGCTGGAGACTTTTTTAGCTCGCTTATGCTAGCTGTGAAATTTGCTTGTATGGTTTGCATTTTTATCCTTTATTTAATACCTAAAATAATACTAAAAATTATAAAAATAACCTAAAAGCTCTAACATCGTAACTATACTCGCTATAAATTTCTATTTTCCCTCTGGGTCTAGCCCATTTAAGATGTAGCCAACCTCTTTGTCACTTAGGTCGTAGTGTAAAAACTCTTTATAAAATTTCTTTGTCTCAGCCGCTATATCCACATCTTTAAAAAGCTCAGGATGCAAGGTCTTTGCCGCCCATAAAATTTTGAAAGCCCCTCAGCACCGTATCTATCCCAGCTAAATACGCCAGCTGGATTTACATAGACTTTTTTGTTTTTTACAGCGTTTGTGCCGGCATAGACTTGATCTTCATATAGTTTTTTTAAAATTTCTGGCGCTTTGGCTCTGCCTATGATGATCACGTCTGGGTTTATCTTTATGATCTCTTCGGCATTAAGCTCCAGCATATTCCCAGCTTTTGAAACCGCATTTTGCCCTCCTGCAACTCTTATCCACTCATCTATGATCGTATTTGTGCCATCGACCTTAAGCAAATTCTTGCCATCAGCTATATGAAGCACTTTTGGTCTATCTGACGCAGCGATCTTATCTGTTTTACTTAGCACTCTTTTGAGGTTGCCGTCAAAATACTCATTAAATTTCTTAGCTATCTTTGGCGCGTCACCACCTATGACTTCAGCCATGATGGATACGCTCTTTTCATATCAGCGTGATTTGTAAATGACGGATAAAGCACAGTAAAGCCATTTTTAACTAGCTCTTCTTTGTTGTTTTTATCAGCAGCTATGACGATGTCAGGATTTAGTTTGACTAGCTCTTCAGCCTGTAAACTCTTGCCATTTACGCCATTTGGTATACTTGAAATTCTAGGATATACGTGTGAAAACCACTTATTATTTTTAATAAGATCAGTCGTCGCTACTATCTTATCAGCCCCACCTAGCATCAAGACGATCTGGTTATTTGCGTACCAAAGCGTGGCGATCTTTTCTATGTTAGCTGGGACTTTGACGATATCGCCAGAGATATCTTTGATCTCTCTAAACTCGGCGGCATTTAGCATAGATGCCATTAGCAGCAACAAAAAAGCAATAAAAATTCTTTTCATTTTCTTCCTTTTTAAATTTATTAAATATATTTTTTTATATTTTATATGTAATATTATATATGCTTAGCTTAATATCAAATATTTTTAAAATATATTTTTCTAATTTTAAAAAGAAAATGGTGTTTTAAGTGTATAAATTTACTTCACAAAAAACTCTTGTGCTAGCTTTTTATCTTCAGGTTTGATGATAAATTTCTCATTAGCAATGCTAACTTCAAATTCATCTTCTCTGCTTGCTTTTGTATAAGCAAGTGCAAGCCTTGCAGCAAGCTCTTTGTCGGCTTTGCTAGCGTTTTTGCTTATAAAGCTAACAGCTCCGACGATGTCATCACTCTCTTTAAATTTTACCTGCTCGAAATTTATCATTTGGGTGAGCTAAAAGTGCGTTATTGTCGCTCTCATCACGTCCTATTATCATTTTAGCGCCTTCAAGTAAGCGCAGATGCCTACCAAGTTTTAGCCACGTAACATCGATATCTCGCATCTCTTTGTCAAATTTCAAGTAGTCTTTTATCTTTACAGCAAAGCTCTCGATCGTTAGCAAGCACCCACCTCCAGGCGTTGCAAAGTCCTCAAAGCCAAATTCCTTCGCCAAAGCAAGTTGCGGCTTTCTATCGCGCCCGCTTATATCAAGTAGCCTCTCTCTATCGACCCAGCCCTCGCGCTCTGGCTTAGTTGGCGGCAAGAGCTTAGCGCACATCGGACGAAGCACCAGATCATCCTCGTCATCAGCTAGGCGCTTAACCTGAAAGAGTGCGTCTCTGCGCTGGCTCATCGGTCTTTGACCTACGACTTCGCCTGTGATTATAAAATTTGCATTTTCACTTTTTAGCATATTTAACGCGGTTTTAAACATATATCCGTGGCAGTCGATACAAGGGTTAAACTGCTTGCCGTAGCCGTATTTTGGGTTAAAAAGCACATCACGAAGATACTCGTTTCTCATATCAACCACCTTTAGGCTAGCCCCAGCCAAGGCTGCACGGCGCCTTAAAACTTCGTGCTTCTCCTCATCCACGCCAAATCCAGTATCCATATAAAGTGCGACCACTTCGATGTTTTGATCGCTTATTATTTTCATAGAGAGCATGCTATCAAGCCCTCCGCTAAACAAAGCTAAAGCCTTCATTTTTGTCCTGAAAGTAAAATTTAAAGCCTAAATTTACTAAATCTAGGCTTTTATGAAGTTTATTTAGCAGCGTTAATTACGATTTTTTTAATGACTTCGCTTGCGGCTTTTAGGCTGCTAACTGGCAAGTACTCGAAGATAGAGTGAAAGTTGTTTCCCCTGTGAATAAATTTAACGTTGGCACGCCCTTTGCAGAGATCGCAGCACCGTCATATCCGCCTCGCATCGGCTTTATGTTTGGCGTGATATTTAGCTCGCTAAAGGCATCTTTTGCCAGTTTTATAGGCAGTGAGTTTTCATTTTTTAAGAACTTAAAGACGTTTTCATAGCGTGTTTTTAGCGTGATCTCGCAACGATCTCCATAAATTTTGTTAAAAGAATTTGCCATGTCACTTAAAAACTCAAGCCTTTTTTGAAATTTCACCTCGTCAAATTCTCTTATGTCGATCTTGAGCGTCGTTTTTGCGCTGTTTCCGCTAAGCTCTTTCACCCAAAAATAGCCCTCTTTGCCCTCGGTGCACTCTGGCACTTCGCCACCTGGCAAAAGCGAGATAAATTTATGCGCAAGAAGTAGTGAATTTACTAGCTTGCCCTTTGCGTTCATCGGGTGAGCCGAAACGCCTTTAAAGACCGCCGTGCAGTCAGCTGCGTTCCAGTTTTCATATATTAGCTCGCCTATCTCGCAGCAGTCTAAGCAGTAGCCAAAGTCAGCTCCCAGGTAAATTTACATCAAGCGCCTTTGCACCAAGCAAGCCCTGCTCCTCATCAGGCACGAAGCAGATCACGATCTTGCCGTGCTTTTCATTAGGATTTTGCATGAAAAAGCTAGCCATATTTATGATACTAGCGATCGCCGCTTTATCATCAGCGCCAAGCAAGCTAGTGCCGTCAGTCACGACTATATCGTCGCCAACGTATTTTTTAAGCTCTGGGTTGTCGCTAAATTTAAGGTAGATGCCCTGCTCTTCGTTTAGGCAGATGTCGCCGCCTGTGTATCTTACTATCTTCGCTTTCGTGTCGTTTTTTTGCTCGCTACTTGTATCTAAGTGCGCAAAAAAGGCGATACTTGGAGCATTTTCGCAGTTTGCAGGAATTTTTGCTATCAAGATGGCACTATCTTGCAAGATGATATCTTTTATACCAAGCGAGCTAAGCTCATCTTTTATAAAAAGAGCCAGCTCATACTCGGTTGGATTAGAAGGCATAATGCCTTTTAATCCATTCTCTTTATTTGTCGTGGTGTTAAATTTCGTATAGTTTATAAATCTCTCTACGATATCCATCTTTCATCCTTAGATGACGAAAAATGCGATCGCCACAACAGAGAGAAACATGCCTAAAAATGTCCTTTTTGCAAGCTCTACTGGGCTAACCATAGCAATACCAGCACAAACGATAGCAGCACCAGCGATCGGAGAAGCTGAACGTCCAAGTGAGCCTGCGATTGCCGCAGCCATACCAAGCTTATCTTGCTCAAAGCCAAGTGCAGCAGCGTTTGTTGTGACGGCTTCGTTAAATGCAAATGTAGCAGCGTCGCCTGAACCTGTAACTATACCCATGATAAATGGCACAAATGTTCCGCCAAATTTAACGTAGCTTTGATCAGTTTTTAGCCACGCGATGACCACATCAACAGCTCCGCACGCCTTTAAGCCAGCGACGAAGACGCCAGCTGCGATGATGATACCGATAACATCAGCGTAAGCGTGACCCATGCCATTAAAGAACTCTTTTGTGATCTTTTGTGGGTTTGTGAGCGTAGCAAAGATAGCTATGATAGCACCAAGTATCATCGCTTCAGCAACGCCCATCTTTGTCCATGCCAAAAAGCTGTAGTCTTTTGCTAGGCTTGTTCCGCCGATAACTAAGATAACAAGTGGGACAAGTGGCATAAGAGCGTAGATCAAATTTACTTTAAACGCTGACTTCTCTTCGCTAGCAGCACCGCTTTCGATAGTGAAATTTGTATTTTTTTGATAGTCTTTAAATAATATTGCGACGATAGTTAGCATGACAACTACGATAACAAGAGCTGTAAATGCGCTAGCGAATTTGCACTTTTATGATGTCTTGAACTGTATATCCCTCAACTGTCTTTTTAACAAGATCAGCCACATATATGTTGTGCGCAGAGCCCTGGGCTTAGGACTGAGCCAAATGTGCCTGCAAAAACAGCCGCACCAGCCATCGCAGGACGAACGCCTGAAGCCATTAGAAGTGGTATAAGCGTCGCACCAACAGCAGCCGAGCAGCCAGCAGCTGAAGGGATGGCGATATTTATAAAGTAAGTTAGCACGGTTGTTACAGGGATCAAGATAAATCCCACGTTTTTAAGTGGCTTTGTAAGAAGCGCAACAAGGTGCTTATCGCACATTGTGTATTTCATAACAAAAGCAAAACCCATACTAGCACAAATAGCCTTTATAAGCCCTGCTTTAGTCATATAGTCAGTAAAAGCACTTAGTGCCCCCATCGGTTTTAGTGCGATTAAACAAAGCACCAAACCAACACCTATTAGCACCGTTCTTGTCTCTTTTTTTAAGACTAGAAGTGCTACAACTGCAACGATGCCAAGAATGGCAGCAATTAGCTTGAATGATTCCATACCTCTCTCCTTGTTTAGATTTTAAATTTCAGTTCCAACTTCTATTTTTTCTATCTCTTTTTGATACTCAAAATTTTAAAATTTCGCTATGTCCTATGACCTCAGCCTCGTTGCCCTCTACAAGCAAAGCCGTGCCCTCAGGCAGTGCGTAGATAGTATCTTTTGGATTTGCTATCAAAAACTCCTCTAGCCTCTCCTCCCTGCTCTCGCCGTTATGGCCTGCTAGTTTGCCACTTATAAAGTGCGGATTGATCTGATATGGGAAGATATTTAGGCTATCAAATGACTTTGGCATGATGATAGGCATATCATTTGTCGTCATCATCGTCTTACCAGCGATATTTGCGCCAGCTGACCAGCCAAAGTATTTTGCGCCATTTGCCACAGCCTCTTTTATAGGCTCAACTAAATTTAGCTTATAAAGCGTGTAAAGAAGCATAAAGGTATTTCCGCCGCCAACTGCAATACTGCTGGCATTTTTGATAGCTGAAATTTTATCCTCGTAGTGGTGGATCGACTTTATATTTTTATTTTTTAGGCGGTCTATAACCTTTTGCTCATATTCGTCATTACTTCGCCTAACTCCAGCATAAGGGATAAATAAAATTTCCTCCTTACCGCTCTCACCCAAGAAGTCCTTAACCCAGTTTTTACAGTGTCTCAAGTAGCCAGTATCTTGGTAGCTTGAAGCGCTGATTAGTAAAGCATTTTTCATTTTTTAGCTCCGTTTAGTTTGTAAGCAGCCCTTAGATAGATATCAACCCCAGCGACCAAGCACTCCTCGTCAAAGTCAAATTTGCTGTTGTGATGTCCTGCTTTTAAATTTGTACCGATCATCATATATCCGCTCTTTGCGCCCCTATCTTGCAAAGCTCTCATAAAGTGAGCGAAGTCCTCGCAAGCGCCAAAGTCAAGCTCTTTAACGATCTTATCATCATCTATAAATGGACTTTGCTTTGCTGCTTCATAGAAAATTTCAGTCACCTCTTTGTCACTATTTGCCCCGCTTGTGCCCCCAGTCATCACGACCTTACTCTCGACATCAGTAAATTTCACTCACGCCTTTTACGATATCCATACATTTTTTATACATAAACTCATTTAAATTTTGTATCCTCGCCCCTTGTTTCGCAGGCTAGATAGCCGTTTGGAGCGATGACGTTCTGCCCTCGCCTGCTCTTAAAACGCCCACATTTATCCTAGTCACACCCTTTGCATGCCTTGTGATGCCATGCATATTTAGAGCCATTTGAGCAGCGGCTAAAGGGCGTTTGCTCCCTCTTCTGGCGCTCCTGCAGCGTGAGCTGAACGACCTGTGATATGCACGTCAAATTTAGAAGTTGCAAGCAGTTTGTTTGTGCCACAAACTATGCCCCCATTTGTTTCTGCTTGAAAGCCGATGTGTCCGCCAAGTAGGTACTCAACCCCATCAAGCACCCCAGCAGCCTCCATAGCCACAGCGCCTCTTGTGCCCTCTTCCGCAGTTTGAAATATAAATTTGAAATTTGCCATTGAAATCGTCTAAATTTTTAGCGATCAGCTTTGCAAGTGCTAGACCCATCGCCATGTGTCCATCGTGCCCACAAGCATGCGTGATACCAGCGATGTCTGAGCCAAAGCCCTCCTTGCAAGGTCTATGAGCAGCCTCTGCGCTCTCTGTCACATCAACGCTATCAATGTCAAATCTAAATGCGCTAAATTTACCAGGTCTTTTTGTGTCGATGAAGGCTGTCAGCCCAGTTAGGCCATCTTTCATGCATTCAAGATATTTTGCCTCGTCAGGATTTAAAAGGCTTCTGGCTCGCTCAACCGCTTTTTGGCACTGCTCTTTGCTGCCAACTCCAAGCCTTGCATCGCTCTTTACGACCTCTTCGCCAAGCTTCACCTCATATCCTAGCTCGCTAAGCCTTTTTGCCAAAACCGCAGTCGTAAAAAAGGTAAACCAGCCAGTTTCTGGGTGCGAGTGAAAGTATCTGCGATCTTTGATCATGTCCTCTTTTAAAGATAGTGCTAAATTTGCTATTTTGTCCATGGCTACTCCTCGTTTGAAAGTCTTATTAGTGCGTTTGTTAAAATTTTAGTTGTGGCTACTGCGTCTTTGAAATTTATCGCCTCTTTAGTGTTGTGGCTGATGCCATCCACGCAAGGGATAAAGAGCATACCAACACTACTTGCTAGCTTTGTTAAATTCATCGCATCATGCCCAGCCCCACTTGGCAATGTAAGCGTTTTTATGCCAAGCTTTTTGGCTTCATCTTCAAGTAAATTTATGGCGTGTTCGCTTAGTTTTACTGGCTCGTCGCTACTTAGCTCTCTTATCTCGTAGCTAAATTTAAGCTCACGGCTTAGCTCGTCCACGAAATTCCTAAGCTCTAAATTTAGCTCCTCTAAGCTTGCCTTATCGATATCTCTTAGATCAACACCAAGCCTTGCCTCGCCTGGCACGACGTTTAAAACGCCTGGTTTTGCATGCGCGTAGCCAACGGTTGCGACGGCTGTTTTTTTGTTTTTGGCAAATTTATTGGCTGCGATTATGATGTGTGAGGCGGCAAGCAGGGCGTCACTGCGCATATTCATCGGAGTTGCGCCACTGTGATCAGCCTTGCCCTGTATAGTGATCTCAAATCTAATTGGCGCTGCGATCCCGCTTACCACGCCAACGCTTATGCCGCTTCTCTCAAGCACTGGGCCTTGCTCGATGTGAAGCTCAAGATAGGCGTGTAGGGAGTTTTCTTTTAGTATGGCTTCATCTAAATTTTGTGGTTTAAATCCAGCCGTGCTCATCGCCTCAAAAAGCGAGATGCCATCTTCATCTTTTAGCTCATGAAGTCTTTGCTGGCTTAGTTTGCCGCTTATTATCTTGCTGCCGATAGTGGCTGTCTTAAAGCGGCTTGACTCCTCACAGCTAAAATTTATAAGCCAAAGTGGGCGCTTTAGATTGATGCTGGCCTCTTTTATAGAGCTTAGCGCCTCAAGACCAGCCATGACGCCAAGTGTGCCGTCATAAAAGCCGCCATTTGGCACGCTATCTATGTGAGAGCCCACGCAAACTGGCTTCGCGTCCGCCTCGCAGCCATCATCATAGATGGCGTAGATGTTGCCGACATTGTCAATTTTAAGTTTAAAGCCATTTTTTTCTATCAAATTTATAAGAAATTCTCTTGCTTCAAGGTCCTCTTTGCTAAAGGCTAGCCTTGTTAGCCCGCCACCTTTTAGCGCTCCAAACTCGCTTATAGCGTTAAAATTTCTCTCAAATCTTTTAGCGTCTATCATCATAAATCCTTAAAATATAAAGCCAATCTTAAAAAGATTTATTACTTTAAGCATTTTACATTTTGTTTTATGATTTGAAGCTGAAAAAGTGTGAGTTTTTAAATTTTATAAAGCTGAGTCTTGAGATCTTTGATGATAAATAGCAGTTTTTCTAAAATTTCTATCTTATTTGGGTTATCAGAGCCTTTTAAAATTTGCTGTTCGTTCTCGTAAAAGGCGATTTGCATGTTTAAAATAGCCTTTTGCAAAGTGGTTGCATCGATGATCTCATGGATATTTTCGTCCATTAAAATTTCTCTAACCATCTGCTCATCGCTCACGTCGTATCTATAAAGGATGGCGTTTAGATACTCAGGATGCTTTATAAAGTATCTAGCTCCAAGCTTTGAGAGTATCTCATCTCTGTAGTTTGGATTATTTAGCATGGTTTTAAAAAGTGCAAACTCAAGCGGGTCTTTGTTCATCACAGCTGGCACCTCATCCACCATGACAGAGTTGCTAAATTCATCTTTATCTTTTTTTCTAAATTCTCTTTTAGATTTATATTCATTTTTTGGCTTCTGCTTTAGCCCAAACCTATCTGCCACGCTTTGTGGAGTGAGGTTAAATCTTGCCGCTACTTCTGTCACATACGAGCTTGCTATCTCCTCTCCAAGCTCGTCCATATAGGCTTTTATCTCGCTTAGGCAGTTATCCCTTTGCATTGAACGCGTGATGTCATACTTTTGCATGATCTTTTCTATATAAAATTTCACCGCGTCTTCGCCTGAGCCAAAGAGCTCGCTAAGCTCCTTTATCTTGCCTGCAAAGACCATATCAGCAGGATCTGCGCCGTTACTTATGATGACTACTTTTGTATCTATCTTATTTATGCTTAGCAGGTGAGCTGACTTTATGGCTGCATTTATGCCAGCGCCATCTCCGTCAAAGCAAAGCACCACGCTTATCTCGCCCCTTTTTAAAAGCGGCAAGTGGCTTGTAGTAAGTGCTGTGCCAAGCACGGCAACAGCGTTTGTAAAGCCAGCATAGTGAAGCATGATGACGTCTAAATAGCCCTCAGTGATTATTATCTGATTTTTCTCAAATATGCTTTGTCTAGCTAGGTGGTAGCCATAGAGTAGCTTTGACTTGTCAAATACCGAGCTTTGGGGCGAATTTACATATTTTGCAGGGTGATCTGAGATCGTCCTACCACCAAAGCCAACAAGCCTTGTGGTGTGCGAGTAGATGGGAAATGTTATGCGCTCGATGAAACTAGCGTAAATTCCCTTCTCATTTTGCTTTACTATGCCAACTTCAAGCGCCTCTTTAGGCTCGATATTCTCATTTTGCAAAAGCCTAATGGTACTTTTACTATCCCCGGCCCAGCCAAGCTCAAATTTCTCGATCATAGCGTCATTTATGCCACGTGACTTGATATATCTAACGGCCGCTTCGTTTTTGTAAAACTCACTTCTATAAAAGGCATTTACCTTTTCTAAAATGTGCTTATTTTCTTTTTGTGTTGGCACCTTGTCATTTGTGTATTCAAGGCTGAAATTTGAAATTTGAGCGATCTTTTCTATCGCCTCTGGATAGGTTAGCTTTTCATAATCCATCACAAATTTAACCGCATCTCCGCCAGCTTTGCAGGCAAAGCAGTGATACATCTGCTTGTTTTGATTTATGCTCATGCTCGGGTTTTTGTCGTCATGAAACGGACAGACGCACTTGTAGCTTGAGCCCATCTTTTTAACTGGGATATACTGCTCGATGATATTAACAATGTCTATTTGGTTTTTTAATTTTTCAATGGATTTTGGATCTATCATAAGCAAAATTATACAACTGCTTTGTTATAATTAAAGTAAAATTTTATTACAAAGTATAAGCGTGGATATTTTTTTCATTGGACACAGGGATCCGATATTTAGCCTTATTATTCTATTTAGTATCATCTTGATGATCGCCGCTTTAAGCTATGCTTGGGGTATATTTTCAAGTAAAGATGAGAAAAAACGCATCGAGAAATTTATAAAGAAATTTGACAGCAAAGATGGCATAAGCGACGAGCACAAGCAGATGCTAAAAAGCCCAGAAGTAGATATACCAAGCCTTAGCATGCTAGGTCAGACCTTTGCCAAAAACGGCGACTTTGAAAAATCGATCGGCGTCTATCTCATCGCGCTTGAAAAGGTAAAAGATAAAAACGAGAAAGAATTTATCCTAAACGAGCTTGGAGAGGTCTATTTCAAGGCTGGATTTTTAAAAAAGCTAGTGAAGTCTTTGAAAAAGCTCTTGAGCTAAGCCCCAGAAATGTCCTTGCACTGCGCTTTTTAACGATGATAGATGAGAAGCTTAAAAACTACAAAGAAGCACTTTACGCGCTAAATTCTCTTGAAGAGCTAGGGACAAATGTAAAAGATCAAAAGGCCTATATAAAGGCGATCAGCACGCTTGATGATAGAAATTTAAGCTTTAGCGAAAAAGTAGAAATTCTCTCGCACCTTAGCCAAAATTTTGAACTTTTAAAACGCATGATCTTAGCCCTTTTCATAAGGCACAATGAAAATTTAGAAAATTTAAAAGATTTTGCCAAATTTGAAGACGTGCTTGATCTGCTTTACAACCTAAAAACGCCTATAAATTTAGACGATGCAAAATACAAATCCCTCTTTTACGCAAAGGGTGATATAGAAGGTCCATGTGAAATTTATGGCTTTGAGCTAAATGTCATAAAGAGGCTAAAAGATGCTAAATTTGACGCAGCTGGGCTAAGCTTTAACTACGTTTGCAAAAACTGCAAAAACTCGTTTCCTATGCACTTTTACCGCTGTCCAGTCTGTCACGAGCTAGGAAGTGTGAAAATTTTATCCCACATCACAGAAAAACCAAGTGAAGATAGTAACACTTTTTAGTGACGGCTCGTGCCTTGGAAACCCTGGAGCTGGCGGCTGGGCTTACATTTTGAGATTTAACGAAGCGCAGAAAAAAGCAAGTGGCGGCGAGGCACATACGACAAATAATCAAATGGAGCTAAAAGCTGCGATAATGGGGCTAAAAGCGCTAAAAGAGCCCTGCGAAGTGAGGCTAATAACCGATAGCTCATACGTGGTAAATAGCATAAATGAGTGGCTTGCAAACTGGCAAAAGAGAAATTTTAAAAATGTAAAAAATGTCGAACTTTGGCAGGAGTATTTAGAAATTTCAAAGCCACATAAAGTCGTGGCTAGCTGGGTTAAAGGGCACGCTGGACACCCTGAAAATGAGGAGTGCGACCAGATGGCAAGGGACGAGGCATTAAAAATAAAAGATGAGAATAAGATATGAAAAATTTAGAAGAATTTGAACGTAATCTTGGCTATAAATTTAAAAAATCTGAGCTTTTAGAAGAGGCGCTAACTCACAAAAGCACCAAGCAGGCGTTAAATAACGAGAGGCTTGAGTTTTGGGCGATGCGGTGATGGATCTGCTCGTGGCTGAGTATCTTTTTAAGAAATTTAGCAAGATCGCAGAGGGCGATATGAGCAAGCTAAGAGCCGCGCTTGTCAATGAAAAAAGCTTTGCAAATATGTCTAGGCGGCTAAAAATGGGCGAGTTTTTAAGGCTTAGCCAAGCTGAAGAAAACAACGGCGGCCGCGAGAAAGATAGCATTTTAAGTGACGCATTTGAAGCAGTGATGGGCGCTATCTACCTTGAGGCTGGACTTCTTAAAGTGCGAGAAATTTCTATTAGCCTGCTTGAGCTTTGTTATCCACAGATCGACTTTGCGCACCTTGAAAAGGACTACAAAACAGCCCTTCAAGAGGTCACTCAAGCAACTCTTGGCGTCATACCAACATACGAGCTCATAGGCTCTTTTGGCCCTGATCACAAGAAAGAATTTGAGATAGCCTTGCTACTAAATGGCAAAGAAATTTCACGTGCCGTTGGAAGCTCGAAAAAGCAAGCCCAACAGCTCGCAGCAAAAATTGCACTAGAAAAAATCAAAAAATAGGATAAATTTTGAATACATTTGGCAAAAAACTAACCTTAACTAGCTTTGGCGAGAGCCATGGGGTGGCGATAGGTGGCGTGATAGACGGGCTGCCAGCTGGGATAAAGATCGATGCAGACTTCATCCAAAGCGAGCTTGATAAGCGTCGCCCTGGACAAAGTAGCTTCACAACGGCAAGAGATGAGGCTGATAAGATAGAAATTTTTAGCGGCGTTTTTGACGGCACGAGCACTGGGGCGCCGATAGGTTTTGCCATTTTTAACAATAACCAAAAGTCAAACGACTATGAAAATTTACGTGAAATTTTCCGCCCTGGGCATGCTGACCTTACATATTTTAAAAAATATGGCATTAGAGACCACAGAGGTGGTGGGCGCGCGAGTGCTAGAGAGACAGCAGTAAGGGTCGCTGGTGGGGCATTTGCACAGCTACTTTTAAATGAATTTAAGATAGAAGTTTTAAGCGGCGTGCTTGGCATTGGCAAAGTTGTTAGCGACAAGGTTGATTTTGATTTTGCCCAAAACTCGCAAATTTACGCCCTTGGCAACGAAGAGGCGATGAAAGAGGCGGTAAATAAAGCTAGAAGCGAGCACGATAGCGTTGGAGCTGTGGTTTTAAGCGTGGCTAGAGGCGTGCCAGCTGGTCTTGGCGAGCCACTTTACGATAGGCTTGATAGCGCTTTGGCGGCGGCCTTAATGGGCATAAACGGCGTAAAAGCCGTAGAGATCGGCGCTGGTGTAAATGTAAGCTCTATGCTTGGCTCAGCAAACAACGACGAGATGGACGAGCTTGGTTTTTTAAGCAACAACGCTGGTGGCATACTTGGCGGCATAAGTAGCGGGGCTGAGATCATACTAAAGAGCCATTTTAAGCCAACGCCTTCAATATTTAAAGAGCAAAAGACGCTAAATTTAAAGGGCGAGGCGGTGGATTTTGAGCTACGAGGCAGGCATGATCCTTGTATAGGCATACGTGGTAGCGTCGTCGCAACCGCGATGATAAGACTGGTTCTTGCTGATATGCTCTTGCTAAATGCAAGCACAAAGCTTGAAAATTTAAAGAAAATTTACGGCTAAATTTGACTTAGCCACCAAACGAGGGCTAAATTTCTATAAATTCTACAAAGATTGCAAAATTTTTGGTTTAGAAAACACGGTGATCAGTTTAATCTCGCCTTTATATTTTTCTAAATTTGCTAAGGCCCCGTGTCTGCAGTTGCTTTAAGTGGTGCTAGTGTGCCTTTGTCACAAGTTAGGACATTGACGCAGCCGTGCTTGCAAAGGCTCTTTTGCTTAGCACTTCATGATCGTACCACACACCTTCGCAGATGGCGATGACGTGCTCTGGGATGATGAGTAGCAAGCGCGCCAACTAAAATTTCAAACCTGTCGTTAAATACTATCACCACGTCGCCAGTTGCTATGTCTTTTTCTTAGCTTCATTTACGTTTATTAGCATTGGCTCTCTTGCGCTCAGCTTGGCGTAGTTTCTGATCACGGAGCTATTTTTAGCTGTGAGTGGAGGCGGTATCTTTGGTGCGGGGTTTTTGCACTAAAATTTAGCCTTTTTTCTAAAAGATTTTTATTAAAATTTTAAGCCATTTCAAACAAAATTTACAAACGAACTTTTACCAAATTTCATCTATAATCCTCTCATGAAAAATGAAAATCCAAAGAGCAAAATTTACGCCGTTATCGACCTAAAGTCCTTTTACGCCTCGGTTGAGTGCGTAGAGCGCGGGCTTAATCCATTTAAGGCTGATCTAGTCGTAGCTGATGCTAGTCGTGGCAGTGGCGGCATCTGCTTAGCTGTTAGCCCTGCGCTTCGTGCAAAAGGGGTGAAAAACCGCTGCAGGCTCTTTGAGATACCAAGGGATATCAAATTTATCATCGCGCCACCTAGGATGCAGTTTTACATCGACTACGCCGCAAGGATCTATGAAATTTATCTAAAATATGTCTCCAAAGAGGACATCTACGTCTATTCGATCGATGAGTGCTTTATCGACCTCACTTCTTACTTGAAATTTTACGCTCTTGGTGCAAAAGAGATGGCAAAGATGATGATGGATGAGATCTTAAAAATGACTGGCGTGACGGCGACTTGTGGCATGGGGACAAATTTATACCTCGCAAAGATCGCGCTTGATATATTAGCAAAGCACCAAGATGACGGCATCGCCTACCTTGACGAAGAGCTTTATAAAAAGCAGCTTTGGACGCATCAGCCGCTAAGTGACTTTTGGCGTATCGGTAAGCAAACTAGGCTAAAGCTCGAAAAATGCGGCATCTTTTGCATGAAAGATATCGCAAATGCGCCAAAAAGCCTGCTTGAAAAAATTTTGGCGTCGATGCCTACATCACGATAGATCACGCTAACGGCATAGAGCCAACGACGATAGCTGAGATAAAGGCGTATAAACCAAGTACAAAGTCCTACTTTAGCTCGGAAATTTTGCCTAGAGACTACGAGCGCTGCGAGGCAGTGATCGTGCTAAAAGAGATGGCTGACAGGCTCGCTCTTAGGCTCATAAACAAAGATGTGAGGGCGAGTGGGCTAACGATAAATGTGAGATTTGCCGATAAGCTCGAGCCTCAGCAACGTGCAAGCGTGAGGTTTAAAACGCCAACAAATATCTCAAGCGTGCTGATGAGTGCGGCTGAGGAGCTACTTTTAAACAAGATAAAAAATGTCGGGCTAATCAGGCAAATAGGCATATCGGCAAACGATGTGGTAAAAGAAAATTTGGTTGAGTTTAGCCTATTTGAAGATGACGCTAAGGAAAAAGCGGTGTTAAAGTCGCTAAATTTGATAAAAGAGAAATTTGGTAAAAACTCGATCCTGCGCGCGATCGACCTACTACCAGAGGCGACTGGGCAAGATAGAAACAAAAAGATCGGAGGGCACAAGAGCGGTGAGTAAAGATAGGGCGAAAATTTTAGCTCGTTTAACCCACTTTCTACCTTAGAGCGAGCCTTGCGTCAAAAAGAGCGAGAAAAATGCGAAAAACTAGAGCTTGACGAGAGCAAAGTCGATGAAATTTTAAAAAAGATAAGTGAGATAAAAATAGCTGATGAAGTGCGTGTGAGCTACCACGACGGCTTTACTTACGTAAGAACTGGCGGACTAGTCTCAGATGTAAATTTCAAAGATAAAACTCTCATGATCGTAAAAACTAAGATCAAATTTGAAGATATAAATAGGGTAGAGATCGTTAAAAAAATTTGTAGTATAAAAACTAAATAAGCGTTTTTGGCTTCTCCCAAGGCTCAATGTCGCCGTCTATCTTCGTAAAAATAGTAGAAATTTCTATATTTTTTACATTTAAATTTTCTTTGTATTTTTTTAAATCTCTTTGCTTTAATTTTTCTTGCAAGAAGCTAAATTCATACTCGATTTGACCTCTAGTAACGGCGATCTTGGATAAATTTTCTGCGTCAAATTTTCCAACTTTTGCAACATCAAATTTATATCCACGAGCGCAAGCCTCTTTATAAACTTCCAAAAGATAGGCGTTTATGGCATCTATAGAGTTTTCATGAGTGTAAAATCTAATTAATTGTGGGTGGTTTTTATAGCCTTTTGTCAGCCCTTTTAAAACATTTTTAGCCAGCAAAGCCTCTCTCCACAGAGCCACAAGACCCTTTGCATCAAGATATTGAAAATTTATCGTCCAGAGTCTCATTTTTACCTTATTTATATAATTAAAAATATTAGTTACCCTTTGCTACCTATGGTTTTTGTTTTACTAAGTCAAAAAGCCAACTAAAAAGTTCTGATAATAATAGTTTGTGATTTTATGCATAAAGGCTTTAAAATAACGTTAAAACCGTGGCTCAATGCTTGTAAAAGTTGATAAAATTTTGTGCTGTTTATAAATAGTGGCTACCAAATTTTAAAAATTTAATCCTTCCAAAGCCACCATTTTAGCTTGGCTTTGTCTGGGTGCGGAGTGTTTGCGTAATAACAAATCATGCGGTAAACATAGAGGATACACCTATCACTGCCGCGCCCGAGAGCCTTTGTGCGTTCAAACATCTCCTCAGGATCCGCGCCCTTTAGCGAAGTAATGTCTGTGTAGCCCAGCGCCAGCAGATCGGCCTGCGTCGCCTCGCCGACATAGGGGATTTTTTAAAATCGCTCAAATTTCTTTTAAATTCCACCAAGCTCACTGCTTTGAATAAAATTTTAAATTTTATTCGTGAGTTGCAATGCTTGTTAAATTTTATCTTGCTACTACGCTAAGTCGTTATCCAAGCTTCTCACAAGGTGGTTTAATTTAAATTTCTTACGCAAAAAGCCATGCTTAAAATGATTTTAGATCAAAATTTTATGCAAGTTAGGGCGCTAAATTTACCTCCAAAATTCTCTCGCAAATTTCTCTTGGGTTTGCGTTTTCATAAATCGGCCTGCCAACGACGATAAAGTCGCTACCCTCTTGCTTTGCGCTAACTGAAATTTGCAACCCTCTTTTGATCACCCGCACTCTCGCCAAAAGGCCTAACTCCAGGGCAAAGAGTGATGAAATTTTGATTTGTCACGTCTTTTATGAGCTTACTTTCAAAGACCGAGCAGACCATGCCGTCAAGCCCCGCTTCAAAGCTCATCTGGCTAAATTTCCTAACCGAGCGAGAAATAGTATCGTTATAAACCGCTTCAAATTCGCTCTCGCTAAAGCTAGTAAGTGCTGATACAGCAAGCACTAAAGGGCGATTTTGCAGCGCATTAAGACGCTCCATAACGGTTTTCATCGCACGTACGCCAGCGCTTGCATGCAAATTTATCATATCCACGCCTATCTTTGAGACGACTTCAGCGGCGTCCGCCATCGTGTTTGGGATGTCATAGAGCTTTAGATCAAGGAAAATTTTAAACTCCCTGCCCCTTTTAGCTCCTCTATAAATTTAGCTCCGTCTCTAAGATAGCTTCTAAGCCCCACTTTCAGCCAAAGATCAAGCCCTTTTAGCTCACGCACGAGGGCTAAATTTTCATCCTTGCTCGCCATATCAAGAGCGACGCAGAGCTTCATAGATCGCCCTTTATCTTATCTAGCACGCCGTTTATAAATTTTGGCGCCTGGTCGCTTCCAAGCTCCTTTGCAAGCTCGATCGCCTCGTTTATGATGACGGCTTTATCAGTTTGGCTAAATTTCATCTCATAAAGCCCAAGTCTAAGGATGGCTAGCTCTGTTGCGCCAACCTTACTAAAGTCGCCATCTTTTAGGTGTGGCTTTAAAATTTCATCTAGTTTTTCTTTATTTGCAAGCACCTCTTTAAAGGTCTGTTGCGCCTCGTTTTTGCGCTCATTTCTTATCTTTTTCTCTTCTAAAAATTCCTCTTCAAACTCCGCAGTTACGGGGTTTATCTCGTTTGAGTAAAGTAGCGAAACGATGGCTTGTCTCACTTGATGACGTGTGGCCATTTTACTCTCCTAGCTTTTTGTATAAATTTAGCATCTCTATAACGCCCGTCATCGCTTCAAAGCCCTTGTTTCCAGCCTTGCTGCCAGCTCGCTCTATCGCTTGCTCGATGTTATCTACCGTTAGCACGCCAAATGTGACTGGTTTTGCGTATTTTAGCGTCACGTTTGCGATGCCTTTGGTGGTCTCAGCGCTTACATAGTCAAAGTGTGGCGTTGCGCCTCTTATCACCGCTCCCACGCAGCAAACCGCGTCAAATTTACCGCTTGCAAGCACCTTTTCAAGCGCCATAGGTATCTCAAATGCGCCAGGGACTAGCACTAAAGTTAAATTTTCTCGTCGCCGCCGTGACGTAAAAATGCATCTTTTGCGCCCTCTACCAAGCGGTCTGTGATAATGTGGTTAAACCTTGCGTTTATGATCGCTATCTTTTCGTTGCCTTTTAGGCTAAATTTCCCTCGATTATTTTCATCTTTTCTCCTTTATTTTTTATGCAAGTTTAGCAAAAGCTTGTTTAAAAATAGACCCTTCGTCAAACTATCTTTAGCATGATGACGCTAAAGATGATGAGCGCTAAAAACAAGGCTTTTTTAAAATTTATCTTTTCACCTTCAAAAACTACGCCAACCACGACTGCTCCGATCGCTCCGATGCCAGTCCAGATCGCATACGCCACCGACATAGCGATAGTTTGCATCGCATAGCTAAGCAGCGTTAGAGAAAGGGCGAAATTTCCAAGCAAAAGGATGAAATTTGCCACTTTTTTACGCCTGTGCTTTTTGAAAATTTCGTGATAAAAAAGACGCCAGAGACCTCGCAACATCCAGCTAGTAAAAGCGCTAAAAAGTGGATCATTCTTTTATGCCTTTTAGCCCAAGCACGCCTAAAATGAGCGTCGCTATGAAAAATAGCCTAATGAAATTTGGCATGATCCCACTTGCTACGTAGTCGCTAACGATCTCAGCTATGACGATAAAAACTGTCCCAAAGCCCACAAATACGGCATAAGAGATGCTTACAGGCAGATACTTTAAGGCCTTCATAAACGAGACAAAACTTATGCTTACTAGCAATGTCGTAAGCAAAAATTCACTTAAATTTGACGCGTGCTTTAGCCCATATGTCCAGCCACACTCGGCTACCGCACCTAGAAATATACACAAAAATCCTCTGTTTGACATAAAATTTACTTCATGCCTTTTATGGTATCAACGATCTCTTTTACATTTGCGCTAATCGCCTTATTTTCAAGACTATCATCGTTATTTTGTCCAACTATCCCCTTTAAATTTCCAAAGACTCCAGGGTTAAACCTTAGCTCGTTAGAGCCATAATGCCTTAAAACTTCGCCATTTCTAACGACTTCTACCTCGTAAGTAAGGTAGATATTGCCCATTCTGTCGCTCTTGGCAAAGGTTGCTTCGCCTATAAAATTCCCTGCGGTGAGTTATCTTGATCTTTAGCTCGTCGCTTGAGTTAGGATCGAGTAAATTTTCTTTTGTAAGCGCTCCCAAAATTTGTTTGTTATACTTTTTCTCGATCATTTTTGGGCTTTGATAGAGAAATTTTGTCGGCTCGTGGCGCTGCACATGAGTGTAGCTAATGCCCTCAAATTTATACTTGCCAGCAAGTGGCACCTTTGGCTGAGATGAGCCACAACCTACTAAAAACAACACTCCTAAAAGTAGCGCAAAAATCCTTTTCATCTCTCTCCTTAGCTTAAAATTTAAAATTTCCTCTATCTTTAGCGTGTCATTTACGACTTTTTCAAGTTCGTCTAAATTTAGCATATTTGGCCCGTCACATAGCGCTTCGCAAGGATTTATGTGCGTCTCGTAGAAAAACCCATCCACCCCAACGCTAGCTGCCGCCCTTGCAAGATATGGCACAAACCTAGCATCGCCACCGCTTTTTTCGCCAAGTGCGCTTGGCATTTGCACGCTGTGGGTCGCGTCAAAGATAACTGGCGCAAATTCTCATCATCACCAAATTTCTCATATCAACGACTAAATTTCCATATCCAAAGGTGCTTCCACGCTCGGTTAGCCAGACGCCATTTGCCTTTGCGACATCGTATCCGTCGCCGCTTACACCTCTTGTTTCAAGCACTTTTTTAACAGAGTGTTTCATAGCAGATGCCGCTAAAAACTGCCCTTTTTTGATATTTACGACCGCTTTTGTCTTTGCAGCTGCCACGAGCAGATCAGTCTGACGGCACAAAAATGCTGGAATTTGCAGCACATCAGCCACTTCGCCAACTGGCTGTGCTTGATAGCTCTCGTGGATATCGGTTAAAATTTTAAAGCCAAATTCTTTTTTACTTCAGCTAAAATTTCACAACCCTTCTCTAGCCCAGGGCCACGAAATGAGCTAATGCTAGTGCGATTTGCCTTGTCAAAGCTCGACTTAAAGTAAAAATCAAGCTTTGCGATTTTCATTAAATTTAACTAGCCTTTTTGCCACTTCAAAAACAAGCTCCTTGCTCTCTATAACGCAAGGTCCAGCGATTAATATCATATTTTCTCCTTTATTTTTCTTTAACAACTAAAATTCCACTCACCACGACAAGCACGATACCTGCAAGCGCTAGGTGATTTGGCAACGCATCTCCCATAAAATAGCCAATTATCAGCGTAAAAATGACGTCTGCGTAGCTAACCGCAGCGATGACACCAGCTTTTTGCCAACCGCAAAGGCCTTTGTCATAAACGCCTGAAAATAGTAGCCACTAAGCCCCATTAGCAAGATAAAAACGACGTTGTGCCAGCTTGGCATAGTGAAATTTAGAAAATAAAAAATCCAGAGGCTCATAGGTGAAAAACTCAGCCATCCCCATGCAAATAAGCGGCAAAAACGAGCCCCAAAGCATGAAGCTTAGCACGATGATATTTGTGCCGTAGCTCTTGTTTAGCTCCTTGACGCTTGTGTAGGCAATAGCCGCTCCAAGGCCGCTCCAAATGCCGATGATATCGGTTTTATTGATACCTAAATTTGGCTGGATAACGAGCAAAATTCCACCAAATCCTAAAAAGACAGCAAACCAGCCAAGCGAGCTTAGACGCTCCTTAAAAACAATAGCTGCGAGAATGGCTGTAAATATCGGGTTTGTCTTTTGAAAGGTAAAGGCTGTGGCTAAATTTACGTGTGCGACGTTGTAAAAAAAGGCAAAAAGCGCCACCGTGCCCACAAAACCGCGAAACATCAGCAAGAAAAAGTGTCCGCCAGTTTGTTTAAATGGAAATTTATAGATGGCGTAGATGACGATGAAAAGTCCAATCAAATTTCTAAAAAAAACAACTTCGATAGAAGGCATATCTTTGCTCAGATACTTTGCAAATGCGCCAGTCACGGCAAACATAAAGCAAGCAAAGAGCATATAAAAAATGCCAAGATGTGAAATATAAAACCTTTTTAACATCGCAAAACCTCTAAATTTAAAGCACTCATTTTAATAAAAAATGGCTTAAATTTTGGTTGATTTTTTCTTTTATTTCGGCGCTTTTAAGCGTAATTTTATACTTTATATAAGAGAAAAATTTGTATAATCAGCCATCATAAAAAGGACAAAATTTGCAAAAAGTAATATTAGTAGGCAAGCCAAATGTCGGCAAAAGCTCACTTTTTAACCGCTTAGCAAGAAGACGCATCGCCATAACAAGCGATGTTAGCGGCACCACAAGAGATACAAACAAAGCTAAGATCGAAGTTGAGGGCAAAGAGTGTATATTAATCGACAGCGGCGGGCTTGATGATAGCAGCGAGCTTTTTAAAAACGTAAAAGCAAAGACCTTGGCAGAGGCTAAAAACTCAGACGTTATCCTCTACATGGTCGATGGCAAAATGATGCCAGATGATGAGGATAGAGCCATTTTTTACGAGCTTAGCAAGCTAAATTTACCAATCGCTCTAGTAATAAATAAAATCGACAGCAAAAAAGACGAGCAAGGAGAGTGGGAATTTGTAAGTTTTGGTGCGAAAAACTCATTTGGAATTTCAGTAAGCCACAACACCGGTGTCGATGAGCTTAGCATCTGGCTAGCAAAACACCTAGAAGAGAAAGTGCAGATAAAGGCCGATTTGAGCGAAGATTTTGATGATTTTTTAGAAAACTATAACGATGAGGGCGAGCTAAGCGACGAGATAGACTACGAGAGCAAAAACATAAGAGTTGGCATCATAGGCCGCGTAAATGTCGGCAAAAGCTCGCTTCTAAACGCTCTTGTAAAAGAGAGCCGTGCCGTCGTTAGCGACGTAGCAGGCACTACGATCGACCCAGTCAATGAAATTTACCGAGCATGATGGCAGGGTTTTTGAGTTTGTCGATACTGCTGGTATCAGAAAGCGCGGCAAGATCGAAGGTATCGAGAGATATGCACTAAATAGAACTGAGAAAATTTTAGAAGAGACAGATGTCGCACTACTCGTGCTTGATAGCTCTGAGCCGCTAACCGAGCTTGATGAGCGTATCGCTGGCATCGCCTCGAAATTTGAGCTTGGCGTCATCATCGTGCTAAACAAATGGGACAAAAGCAGCGAGGAATTTGACGAGCTTTGCAAAGAGATAAAAGATAGGTTTAAATTTCTTGCATACGCGCCGATCATCAGCGTTTCAGCACTTGGCGGCAAGAGAGTGCATAAAATTTACCCGCTCATAGTTGAAATTTACAAAAACTACACCCAAAAATTCAAACATCAAAGCTAAATGAAGTGATCGGCGAAGCGACCAAAGCGCACCCACTGCCACGCGACAAAGGCAGGGTCGTGAAAATTTACTACGCAGTGCAGTTTAAGACAGCGCCTATCATGATAGCACTCATAATGAACCGCCCAAAATGCCTGCACTTTAGCTACAAACGCTACCTAACAAACAAGCTTAGAGAGAGCTTTAACCTAGCTGGCGTGCCTATCGTGCTAATCCCTAAAAAACGTGGAGAGAGTGATGAAGACAAAGAACAATAATATTGTTTTAATAGGCTTTATGGGCGTTGGCAAGGGCACGACTGCAAGGGCGCTAAGCAAGGCGCTAAAGACGATGAACCTTGACTGCGACGACTTGCTAGAGAGCTCGCAAAACATGAAGATAAAGGCTATATTTGATGAATTTGGCGAAGAGCATTTTAGGCAGCTTGAAAAGGATCTAGCTAAATTTCTAGCTACAAATGTCAAAAATGCGATCATCTCGACAGGCGGAGGCTTTGCAAAGGTTAAAAATTTAAACAAAATAGGCACCGTGATCTATCTAAAAGCAAGCTTTGATGCGATCATGCAAAGGCTAAAAAATAGCAAAAATAGCGAGAAAAAACTCGCCAAACGCCCACTTTTAAGCGATCTAAAAAAGGCCGAGGCACTGCATCTGGAGCGAGAGAAGCTTTATGAGAAAAAGGCTGATTATATCATTGAAGTCGAGGGCAAAACTCCAAAGCAGATCGTAAAAGAGATAAGGATACTTTTAAAAGTTTAGTTGCAAAGTGGCGTGGGCTGCTTGCAACAATAAATTTCAAGATCAGGCTAGATGGCTGTCTGGCGTGGTGTTGAAATTTGTGATGTTTGAGCCAGATTTAGCGTTTTGTAGTGAGAAATTTTGGCGAAATTTTGAGATGAATTTGCCTTACTTTGATAGAGCGTTAAAGAGGCAAATGTTGTGCAGTCAAATTTTAATCAAGACTAGGCATTTAGCCTGCGAGATAAATTTTAAGATCAAGCTAGACACACAAAGTCTAACGTGATGTTAAAATTTAAAAGTTTTTAGCGAAGAATTTTTTGTTTAGGCGAGGCAAAATTTTGTTTTTAAGTGAGGGCTAGCAAGCTAAATTTTAAGATTAGACTAGATAAAAATATCTACCCTGATGTTAAAATTTAAAAAAGCATTTTGGCGAAGTGTTTTGAGATGATTTTTGCTTCACTTGTTCGCAACGCTAAAGCGACAAATGTTGTGCAGTCAAATTTTAATCAAGACTAGGCATTTAGCCTGTCGATGATTAAAATTTACAAACTCATTTAAAGGCACTCAAAAAAAACGAAGCCAAAATTTGAAAGGATAAGATGAGAGTATTAACCGGCCTCCAACCCTCCGGCAAACTACACCTTGGCAACTATTTTGCCTCGATAAAGCAGATGGTTGATATGCAAGAGCAAAACGAGATGTTTATGTTTATAGCAAACTACCATGCGATGACCAGCCTTAGCGACGGCAAAGCGCTAAAACAAAACACATTTGACGCTGCGTGTGCCTTTTTGGCGCTTGGGATCGACCCAAACAAGAGCATTTTTTGGGTGCAAAGTGACGTTAAAGACGTGCTTGAGCTTTACTGGGTGCTAAGTCAGTACACACCTATGGGGCTACTTGAGCGCGCGCACAGCTACAAAGACAAGGTCGCAAAGGGCATTAGCTCGCACCACGGACTCTTTAGCTATCCGGTTTTGATGGCGGCTGATATCTTGCTTTATAACGCGCAGGTCGTGCCTGTGGGCAAAGACCAGATCCAGCACGTAGAGATCGCGCGCGATATCGCGATCAAATTTAACAACGAACATGGCGAGATTTTTACATTGCCTGAAGCAAAGATCGATGAAAACGTCGCTACCGTGCCTGGCACAAACGGCGAAAAGATGAGCAAAAGCTACGGCAATACGATCGATATCTTCGCGGACGCCAAGACGCTTAAAAAGCAAATTTCTAGCATCGTGACTGATGGCACGCCCCTTGAAGAGCCAAAACAGTGGCAAAACTGCAACGTCTATAACATCGCAAAGCTTTTCTTAGACGAGAGCGGCCAGCGCGACTTGCAGGCTAGATATGAGCGCGGCGGCGAGGGTCACGGGCACTTTAAAGCCTATCTAAACGAGCTTGTTTGGGACTATTTTAAAGATGCAAGAGAGAAATTTGAATACTATCAAAACAACCCTGACGAGGTGGCTAAAATTTTAGATCTAGGTGCTAAAAAAGCCCAAAATGTGGCTCACGAAACGATAAAAAAAGTGCGTGAAGCGGTTGGAATTTACAGATAAGGAAAAATATGCAAAATTTATATCCCTACGCGCAGATAATTCACCTTTTTTGTGCGATTATCTTTGTTGGTTATCTATTTTTTGATGTGATTATATTAAGAGCGGCGAGCAAAAAGATGCCGCCAGAGCTTGCTCAAAAGGCAAAGCAAGCCATCGGCTCAGTAGCTGTTAAGATCATGCCTATTTGCGTGCTACTTTTAGTTTTAACTGGTGGCATGATGATAAGCAATTGGATCGACAATAAAGTTTTTATGATCAAATTTTGCTTAGCGATGGTGATCGTAGCTGCGGTGATAGGTAAATTTTAAGCTGCAAATTTCTATTTAAGCGCCCTAGCCCACTTGGCAACATCCACCCTATCGCACTTACGCTTGCGGTGGCGATCGTATTGCTTGCAAAAGTTATGTTTATGGTTTAAGGATAGGATAAGGAGAAGATAATGATAAATTTAAAACTACTTGAGACAAACTACGATGAATTCGTAAAAAAACTAGAGGGCAAAAACGTTAAAGCTAGCCTATTAGACGAACTTTTGCACACTTTTAACGAGCTAAAACAAAAGCGCAAAGCACTTGAAAATTTCCAAGCGATCCAAAACGCAAAGAGCAAAGAGCTTGGCGTAAAGGCAAGGGCTGGCGAAGATGTGAGCGAGCTTAAGGGCGAGTTAAATTTAAACAAAGCTGCCCTTGCTGACGCTGATGAGATCGTTAAACAATACGAAGAAAAGCTTGAGCAAATTTCATTTAGCGTGCCAAATATCACCGACGATGACGTGCCTTTTGGCAAGGACGAGGACGATAATGTCTGCATAAAAACGGTGCTTGAGCCAACTAAATTTGACTTTACGCCAAAAGAGCACTGGGAGCTAGGCGAGAGCCTTGGCTGGCTTGACTTTGAAAGAGGCGCAAAGCTCTCAGGATCGCGCTTTACCGTGCTTCGAGGCATGGGAGCAAGGCTTAGTAGAGCGCTTGTTAATTACATGATCGACTTTAACAGTGCGCGTGGCTTTGAGCTTGTAAATGTCCCTTATCTAGTAAGCTCAAACACACTTTTTGGCACCGGTCAGCTACCTGAAATTTGAAGAGGATCTTTACAAGGTGCGCGACGAGGACCTCTACCTCATCCCAACTAGCGAAGTGCCTGTAACAAATTTATACAACGACACCATCATTGAGGCTGAGCAGCTACCTATAAAGATGACTTGCTACTCAGCATGCTTCCGCCAAGAGGCAGGCTCGGCAGGACGCGACACAAGGGGCATGATCCGCCAGCACCAGTTTGAAAAGGTCGAACTTGTAAGCATCACAAAGCCTGATCAAAGCGAGGGCGTGCTTGCTGAGATGATATCTTGTGCGAGCGACTTGCTAACTAGCCTTGGGCTGCCTCACCGTCACATGCTTCTTTGCAGCGGCGATCTAGGCTTTAGCGCGGCAAAGACGATAGATCTTGAGGTTTGGCTACCGGGTCAGGGCAAATACCGCGAGATAAGCTCTATCTCTAATACTCGTGATTTTCAAGCAAGAAGAGCGAAAATTCGCTTTAAAGATGGCAAGAAAAATATGCTTGTAAATACCCTAAATGGCTCAAGTCTGGCAGTTGGCAGGACGCTAATAGCGATAATGGAAAACTACCAAAAAGCTGATGGCACTATCGAAATTCCAGAAGTTCTTAAAAGGTATATGTAGTGGCTGATGAAGAGGTTGTAGTTCTAAAGCCACCTGGCGAGCAAGCAGAGCAAGCGCCTGAAGAGGCAAAAGCTGAAGCTCCTGAAGAGATCGTCTCGCTTGAGAGCATCGCAAGTGATGGCGTGCTGCAAGATGAGAGTATCCCAGAGCCAATACCAGTAAAAAAGAGCAAGAAAAGCTCTTTATCATCATCGGCGTAGCTGCTTTGGTGCTTGTCATCTTGATAGTTGTTTTGCTAATCGTCTTGCTAAAAAGGATAAAAAAGAGGAGATAGATACTACAGCTATCGTAAAAAATATAGAAAACAACTACCAAACGCAAAATTTTGGCGCTTCAAAGATCGATGAGATGATAAACAAGGCTAACCAGCTCTACGAGCGTGGCAATAAAATTTGAAGCGTTAAAAATTTACTGAAAACATAGCTGTTTATAACCAGTCTCTCTCAAACTACAACCTCGGCGTTTCGCAGATGAAACAAGAAAAATGTGACGAGGCGATCATCTCGTTTAACAAGGCGATAACCGACCGCGAAAACACCGCAGTTAGCGCCATAAACGCCGCTGTTTGCTCGCTTGAGCTAAATAACACTAAAATTTCAACTACTACATAGGGCTTGCGGACTCCTTTTTGCAGTATGAAAACAGCTCGCCACTTTACAGCTACTACTATGCGCTGGTTAATTATTACAAGGGTAATTATTACGAGGCACTACAAGCACTCTCGCACCCTAGCACAGAGGACTATAAGGGCGAGTATGCCTACTTGAGCGCTAAAATTTTATCGCTTCTTGGCGATGATGAGAGAGCCATAGCCAAGCTTGAAGGGCAAAAGGCGTTTAAGGCTGACTTTACGCTAGCGCAGCTCTACGCAAGACTTGGCAAATACGACAAGGCAAGGGACTATCTAACAAAGGCTTCTAAAAACACGCCAAATATTGATCTTATCAAGATGACTGAGGCGTTAATCGATCTAAAAACGGCTGATTATGGCGATGCGGCGGCATTTATCAAAGATGTTTATGACTACAACGCCTCGATGCCAAGTAAAATTTACAAGATAAAGACCATTCTAAAGCCAGATCTTTTTGACGTTAGCCTAGCTCAGGCGCACTTTAGCGACGATATGTTTTTTGATAGAACAAGGCGCTACGAGACACTCTTTTACTTTGCGCCATATAAGGTCTTTGACGCAAAACAGAGCATCGAGCAGATAAGAAAAGGTGGGGTTAGCGTCTTTTTAGATGACACCTCAGCGGCAAATGACTACCTTAGCCAAAGTGCCGCCGCCTCAAAGGTCAATGCCAAACTTAGCGAAGCCATCGCAAAGGCACTTAACTACCGCTTAAAAGAGGCAAACAAGGACTTTGAAGAGCTTGCCAAAGCCTATCCAAACCACTCGATCTTGCAGTATAACCTAGCTCTTAGCTACGCTCAGCTTGGAAATTTTAGCCTTGCTGCAAAGCATTTTATAGCAAGCTATCATCAAGATGTAAATAACCACCTCTCTGGCATCTTTGGGGCTATCTGCATGGATATAAATAGAAATTTAAATCCAAAACTAATTGAAGAGATCGGTGAAAATTTAGAAAATGACAAAAGCCTAAAGCCTGTAAATTTATATGCCTCACTTTTAAGCCTAATTAGCGGCAACCAAAGCGCGATGATAAGGTGGCTTGAAGAGCCAAAAGAGCCTACGACGTTAAATTTAGCCTTTGATATCATCATCGCTAAAATCTCAAACAACGATGAGCTAATGTCAAAAAAAGCTGATGAACTTATGAAAATTTTGCCAAATGATATCATCGCAAATATCTTAAATTTCATCTCTAAAAACAAAGATCAAAACGTCAAAGAGTATGCAAAAGCAATACAAATTTACTTCATCGATAAAAATCTCGACTCAAATGCCTTCTACCACGGCGCTGACATCATCAAAAAGCAATACATCAAGCTACTTCAGATCTCAGGCCTGCTAACAAGGGAGCGCGATAAGCTAAGAGCCCAGCTAAAAGCGGCTCCAAAAAATATAAATTTAATCCAAACTCTAGCCTACGTGGATATCTTTACAAATGACTTTGATGAGAGTTATAAACTTTATAATGAGGTCATAGACGAGTTTAAGATAAATGACGCTGGGACGCTCTTTTAGCGAGTGTGGCCGCCACTGGAGCGAATAAAACAACAAACGCTATCGCACTTTTAGAGCTTACAAAGCTAAATGATCCAAGCGCTGTTGAAAACAGAGCCGCCCTTGGCTTTATGTATCAGCAAATCGATAACATAAAAGCAGCTATTATACAATACAGCAAAGTAGGAAACGTAGGATATAACAACAAATTTTATGATTTTATGATAGATAACTAGAAAATTTAAAGCTAGGTCTTTAAAAGCCTAGCTTTAGATAAAAACGGCTCTAAATTTAAATATTGGTAACTTCAAGCCTTATATGATCTGATACTTCACTAAATTTATAAAGCAAATCACCACACTTATACTCTATGCATTTTTCATTAATCTCATCTTTTTTATCTTTTTTAGACAAAATTTTCTTCATAACGCCAGGAAGCTCTCTTTGCAAAAGTAGTTTATAAGACATGCCCATGCCGTGAGTTAGAGACTTTATAAATTTGCCATCAACCTCGCTCTCATCTTTTATCATATGAAGCGTCGCGTCAAAATTTCAGCTTCTTAAGAGCCTCATAAAGCTGGGTTTTATCCTTTGCGGGAGCTATATCATCATTCACACAATGATATCCAATATAAAACGTCTTTTTAAATTTACTCTGTACCTTTAAATGTTTCGGATTTAAGATATTTCTTATCTCTTCTCTAGATTCATTAAAATAATATAGTGAATTCTTATCTAGTGTCCAATAGGTTTTATCAAAAAGATAGAGGCAAATATCTTGATAAAAGTCATCAGTCGCACAACAAAAAAATTTAGTAAAATCAATCTCTTTTCCAAAGCCAATAAGACGCCATAAAAATATAGCATAGGAGCTATTATCTATCACCGCATCTACTAACCACGGAGCAATTTTAGCTGATAAATTTGCAAGATAGCCACCATGTGAGCTTCCTACCAAAATAACAGGAATTTTATTAAATTTTCCAGCGCATAAATTATGCTTAGTATAAAGAATAGCATTTAATATATCAATAGCTTGCATAATGCCAAAATTTTGGTATTCATCTTTTGTTGGATACATTGTGCAACTCAAATTTCAGTTTATAACTTGCAGGCAAAATATTTGCCTTTTTCTAAGAGTGATCTCCTCACTAAGACTTTCAAATAAAAAACATGTTTTTTTATAACTATCGACCGCCTTTATGTCTATTGGTAATGTTATACCAATTTTGGCTAACTCATCTATTAATATCGCACGGTCCAAATCATCTAACAAACATTGAGCTCCAAGCTGTGGGCGGTTGCCTATACAGTGATAATCCACACTAATACACGCCACATCATAGTTCTCTGCCATGGTTCGCATGAGATGAGTTCTATAGCCAGAGTCAGAGTCTGCTCCAAGACCAGGAATGATGACTAAAAGAGCTTTTGCCTCCTTGACATCGTCATAACAAGCATAAAAGGATAGAGAAGAGTCTCTTTTATACCAAGCTCCACATCATCACAAGATAAAATTTCGTAGCTTCCATCAACTAGCATCTTAACTCCTTTTAAATTTCGCTAAATTTCTCTACCTTTGTGAGACGTTATAAAAAAAGCTAACGATCTGTTTTGCTAAGCGCTCTTTGAAAAATGGCCAAATGTAGCTTGGCGAATAGACATTACCCGCTTGCATGAGCGAGATATTTATCGCTTTCTCGCCGCCATCTTTTGGGCGCACTAACACGCTTACTTGCATGTAGTAAGCATAGCTGTTTGTGCTAAAGTCGTCATCATAATCATCATAACCAAATGGGAAAAACATCGAGTAGCCAAAGCCAAAACTTGGTCTGCCAAAGCCATATCCCATGCCCATTGAAAATCTAGGATCTCTTTTGGTTGTCCTAGAAAAGCTTTGCACGTCGCCAAGGATGATGAAGTCGGCATTTTTGATATTTGGCTCATTTCTAAAGCCAGCCTTTGCAAATTCGCTTATAATTTCAGCATTTACATCTTGTCCGGTCGCACTATTTTTAAAATTTACATAGACGCTTTTGTTTGCTTCACTAAGCGTAAAAAATATCGGATCGCTCGTTTTTACAGAGATATTTGGCGTGCTGCTAGCACATCCGACAAAAAACACCGCTAGAACAAATAAAAAGAAATTTCTCATCTTCACTCCTATAAGAGCGATCTTATAGCACCTTCAAGCACGCTTTTTGGTGTAAGACCGATAAATTTTGATCGCATCTTACCATCTTTATCAAAAAAATAGATAACTGGCACGCCCATAACGCCACCAACTGCCTTGCTAAAGTAATCCACCGAGACCTTGTCGCTTGTAGTTTTAAAGGTGATGTTGTGCTCTTTTAAGATTTCAATATCCTTATCAAAGCCCTTGCTAGGCCCTAAAATGCCAATAAATTGAACCTCTTTGCCATACTCTTTTTCAAGCGCGTTTAGATCAGGGATCGCAGCCTTGCACACTCCGCAGTCCGTGCCAAAGAAAAAGAGCATATATGGCTTATCGCCGATCTTTAGGCGCTTTTCGGTTGGGAAAAACTGCGTATCGATGCCACTTGAGTCATTTAGCGTGATGTGGTGCTTCTCATACTGCTTGACGCAGCCCAAAACTAGGGCTGAGACTAGACACAAAAGTAAAATTTTATATCGCATTTGGCACCTTTGGATTTTCGATAGTGCGGATCTTCTCTAGTTTGCCGTGTCTTAGATAGACGATCTTATCGCCATACTCGCCTAGATCTGGGTTGTGAGTGACTAGAAGTATCGTCTTGCCCTCTTTTCTTAGCTTACAAAATAGATCAAGTATGATCCTCTCATTTGCCTCGTCAAGGTTACCAGTTGGCTCATCTGCTATTAAAATTTCAGGGTCGTTTATGAGCGAGCGCGCGATACAAAGGCGTTGTTGCTCACCACCACTTAGCTGACTTGGTCTGTGTGTTAGCCTGTGAGAGAGACCAACTGCCTCAAGGGCTTTTTTAGCATCCTCCTCATCGACTGAGCTATGATAATACTGCGCTATCATCACGTTTTCAAGCGCGCTAAGATATGGAACTAGGTGAAACTGCTGAAAGACAAGTCCAATCTTTTCACGTCTAAATTTAAGCGTATCATCGGCATTTAGGTTGCTCGCATCATCGCCGCCAAGCATATAAACGCCACTACTTGGAGTATCCATTAGAGAAAGGATATTTACAAGTGTGCTCTTACCGCTACCGCTTGGTCCCATGACGCTGACCCACTCGCCCTTTTTAACCTCAAAACTTATATCATCAAGTGCTTTTACATCACCAAAATTTTACAAATATTTTTAAGTTCTAGTGCATTTTGCATATCATTCTCCTCTTAGTGTATCTGCCATTTTGTTATTAAGTGCCCGCTTAATCGGGTAAAACGCTGCGATCGCTGCAAAAAGAAGCGATATGACCACAGCTACTGGGATGCTTAGAATTCTAAAATCAATACTAGAATCAAATATCGCATAACCTAAAATTTCGAGCTAGTAGATAACCTAAAAACGCTCCAACTAACGCTGAAATGAGCGCCGTCACAAATGTTTCAAAGCCAAATAGCCTTAGCACGTCTTTTTGCTTGCGCCTATGGCTCTAAGAAGTGCGATCTCACGTGATCGAGAGAGCAAGATAGCACTAAGCGTTGTATTTACGCACATTGATGTGATGAGCAAGATGACAAGGCTAACAAGCGCCATTAGAAGCTTGATCTTTTCTAAGATGTAGCCCTCAGACTTTGAGACCTTTGCCACTGGTTTTGCGACTATTTCGTCGTTGCTTATAGTCTTTGCAAGCGATGTTATCTCGTCAAAATTTCCAAGCACAACAGCTTCAGCATAGTTTATCTTGCCAGCTTTGTTTGAAATTTGCTGAGCCAAAGATAGTGACGTGATCAAAAGGGCATCCTCTTTGTCACCACTTGCCACTACGCCTTTTATCTTTACATTTATGCTCTCATTTGAGCCAATAGCGCGAATTTCTATATCATCGCCTGCTTTAAAGCCAGCTTGACGAGCAAGATCGACGCCTATTAGCACGTTTTTATCGTCAAAATCAACATTTATCATAGTTCCATCTCTAACATCTAAAAATGGTTTAACTTTTTTTAGATTGCTAAATTTTGTCCCCATGACGATGGCATTTGTCGGACCGATATTTGCCTGAGCAAAGAGATAACCGCTCTCGCCAAGAAGCTTGTCTTTTGGCAATTTAGCGATCATTTCATTATAAGTTTTTTCACTCATATCATCACTTGTCGCCATATCTTTTGGAGCAAAGATCATATTTGCACCATAAGTTTTTAGCTCGCGTGAGACCTTTGAGTCGATATCAAGATAGACATTGACAAATGCCGCACACACGCACGCTCCAAGTAAGATCGAGATGACGATAACCATAACCCTTGATGAGCCATTTTTTAGGCTTTTGTAGATTAGATTGTAAAAGAATTTGCTATTTGCGGTCATATAGCACCTCCGCAGGTAGTAAATTTACTGACGTTTCTCATTGGCATTAGCGAGCCAATGACTGAGATGAGCAAGGCAAATGCCACGCTTATTGGCAGCACGATCCACGCTATACCGATGCCGTGAGAAAAGATGATGTAAGACATCACGTAGCTTAGCGCGTATCCTAAAAATGCTCCCGTGATACCAGCAAAAAAGGCAACTACAAGGCTCTCGCTAGCAAAAAGGGCGTAAATTTCAAAGTTACTTGCGCCTATGGCTTTTAAAAGGCCGATCTCTTTTACGGCGGTAAATTTCACTTGTCATTAGCGACGTTATGCCGATGGCTGAGACCACAAGAGCGATGATACTAACGATGCCCATTAGGCTTTGAATTTTCTTTACGATATTACTCTCCGCATCACTTACTTGAAGGCTTGCTTTTGCGCTAACGTTTGGTAAATTTTCTTCTATCTGAAATGCGATCGATCCCGCATAAGCCGAGCAGTACCATTTGTCATACTCTGCGCTATCAAGGTTGTCTAAATTTCTTCTTGCTTTTAGCGATAGGTCGTTTTCTGGGATCGTCATGGCTGAGACCTCAGCTTTTGTGTATAAGCCAGGATGCCCTGAGAGATCGCCAGCGAGTTTGAGCGAGCCTATTAGCTTATGCGTCTCGTCGCCTGCACCCTTTAAGATGCCAACTACGCTAACCTCTCTTGTGCCGTTTTTGCCAGCAAGGCTAAGCTTGTCGCCAACTTTTAAATTTTAGCCTTAGCAAGCTCATCTCCTACTAAAATTTCATCCATGCTCTCATCTTTGGCCAAACGCCCTCAACACCCCAAAACCCATACAAGCTCTTAACGCCTGTGCTAAATTCTGGCTCGTCTTTTAGTCCGATATTTTTATCAAAATAAGTCCCCTCAAAGCTAAACTCATCGCCCTTAGCGTCTTTTACCTTTGTCTCTAGAAACGGCGCAAAGGCAACGATATTATTTCTCCAAAAGATCTCTTTTATCTTGTAGATATCAGCCTCTGGGAGTAAATTTTGTGATTTTAGTGGGGTGAAATTTTTACCCTCGATCTCGATGCTTAGGCTCTCGCCGCGTGGTAAAACGACGATATTTGAGCCATATCCTCTAAGCTCGCTTGCCACTTGATCGCCGATTTTAAGCGTGATATTTAGCATGCAAGCTATCAAAAGAGCAGCTAGCAAGATGGTGATAAACGCCATCGTCTTTTGCACCTTTGAGCCAGTGATCGAGCTTTTTATCATTCTTAGTTGCATATTTTTCATTTTAACGTTCCATTTGTTTCTACATATTTTTCTGGATTTGCTTCAAATTTCGCCTGAGTTTCGTTGTTCTCAAAGAAATATGTGCGTCCGTAGTATAAATATGATCTTGAATCAAGATTGCTCACCTTTTTGCGACTAACTGGGTCAAGTACCATCTTTTCGACGACCTTGCTAAAGTAGTTTGCCCCTGCAACGATCGTTTTGTAATCCACTATGATATTTTTACCATCAAAGGTAAATGCCATAGGGATCGGGTTACAACCGCCCTCTTTGCCAACTGACGGCAAGAAAATTCTAACATTACAAGAGATACAAATAAGGTCATTTCCTCTTTTTATGTAGCCCATATCGCCGCATATCATACACGAGTCAAAGACGATGACTGGAGATGGGCGGTCGCTAAAGCGGTTTAGCAAGAAAAATCTTATCTGCTTGCCCTCATCTGTAATGTAGGCAAATCTGTGAAGTTCATTATCTTTTAACATATCAACATCAAATATAAATTTATCTCCCACTGGCTCAACCAAGACTGGCTCTGAAATTTGAGGTGGACGAGATGCGTAAAGGTCATAATAAAGCGAGAAGCCAAGCGCTATTAAAACGCTACAAAATGCAAATTTTGCATTGTCAAAGACATTTTCTCTAATAGCTTTTGTAAAACGGTATTTGATAGAGCCAAACGTGCTCTATCGATACTCTTTGGCACAAAGCAAAGCGCGATGATGCATAAAAGTAGGATCACAACTATGTAAAAATAGGCACTAAATTCTGTGACGTAGATGCCCTTTGCGCTGATAGATAAAATTTGAAATTTAGCTCGCTACTTATCTTTAAAGCGCCTGCACGTAAAAGCTCGAGTGCAGTTTGCGAGCTTCTATCAACTAGTAAAAAGACTAATGTGATAAGAGCTAAAATTTTAGCTACAAATGATGGGATGCTAGCTTTTAAATTTGAAATGAAGAAAAATAAAAATAGTATCAAGATCATCGCAAAGATCATCAAAAAGAAGCTAATGACTGAAAGCGTGTCAAGCAGCTCGCCACCAAATAGCGGGAACAATGCGCTACTTGAGCTATAACCAAAGCCAAAGCCGATGCCTAAAATAAAAAATGTTACGATTTTTGCTATCTTAAGCTCGAAAAATATCCATAAAATGCTAATTAGTAGAAAAACCAGCGTCACAGAATCGATGAAAATTTTAAACTGGTCATCAACAAGCGCATGACGAGCAGCTTTAAAGATAAGCACACCAGCAACAACGCCAAGAAATGATGGTAAAAAGACCGTTTTTAAACTTTTGCCATTGTTATTTAAGGCAGCAAAAAGCGTAAATCCAAGGAGGGCTAAAAAGACCTGATAGAAGTAAATTGACATAACTAAACCCTATGAGAAATTTTAAAAAGGGGCGAGAACGCCCCAAAGTGACTATTTAACAGGACCACCTGTCCATTGAAATTTATAAGTTGTTGTGAAAGGCTCAAACCATTTACCAACACCAGTCTCTTTATCAGCGTGGCGACCAAAGCCTTGTTTTTCTGGATTGTCGATGTGGAATTTAAGCTCATAGTTACCAACGCCTGTATCCATTTTTACGTTAGCACCGTAGTGTGGGCCATCGCTTGCAACCATAGGCATAAATGTACCTTTTTTAGTTTTACCATTATCAAGGTTTTTTAGCTCATAGTTGATCTTTAGATATGGGATCCACTCGCCTTCGCCAAAGCCGTTTTTGTTGCCTTTTACAGCGTGTATGTCAGCTTCTAGGTGAAGATCAGCTAAGCTTGGAGCTAGATCAACGCCTTTTGGCTCCATGTCGATTGGCTCAAGATAAACTGCAGCTATCTCCATGCCATTAGCCTCTACAGGCTCGCCGATTGGGTGCTCTCCAGCAAGTGCAAAACCAGCTGCTAGGCTAAGTGCTAGAGCTGAACTAGAATTTTATTCATATCCTCTCCTTTAAATAAGATTAATTTTTGTTTTGTTTTGATTTCATGATAACGATGCCTATAATTAGGGCAAGCACCATAATGATTTGAGGTACTAAGCTCTCGTAATATGGCATAAGTCCTAGCCAGTCTCTCATCCAGTCAGGAAAATTTAGTCCTTTTATGATAGTTGGGATGAAAATTTTGCCCTCAACTAGCTCGCCAACGCCCTTGCCAACAAAGACGATCGACATGTAAAAGATGATAGCTGATGTAAATATAAAAAATGGCTTAATAGGAATTTTAATAGCGAAAATTTTAAATAAGAAATAGACTATCAAAAGAACGATAAGACCTACAACAAAGCCAGCTGCGATCATTGAGTAGCCAGCTGAGTCTTTTGCGTCAAAGATAAGCGCTTGATAAAATAGCACTGTCTCAGCGCCCTCTCTAAATACCGCTAAAAATACAGTCCACCAAAGCATCGTGCTTGAGCCACTTGAGATAGACTCAGATAAGTGAGATTTGATATAGTCGTTCCATTTTTTAGCGCCAGCATTTGAAAGAAGCCAGAAGCCAACATAAAATAGAAGTCCCACTGCAACAAGCATCGTGATGCCTTCCATAAGCTCTCTTTTTTGACCTGCTGCCTCGCCAAAGATGACATTCATTATCCAAGCCATGACAAAGCTTAAGATGACAGCTACGCCAACTGAGCTATATACGACCTTGCCCATAGATTTTGCATTGCCAGTTTTTACAAGATATGCAACGACGGCTGCAACGATGATAAGAGCTTCAAAGCCCTCTCTTAAGATGATAGTTAGAGCCCAGATAAATAGCGTCCAAGGTGAGCTTGAACCGCTAGTTTTCTCAAGTGCGGCTGCTAGCTGAGATGACATCTTGTTTGCACTCTCTTCAAGTGTTTTTTCGTCTGCACCTGATTTCATAAGGGCCACAAGATTACCAAATGTAGCTTCGATAGCTGTTTTTAAATTTACATCTATCGCACCTACTTTGTTCTCCATGCCACTACCTTCAAACTCATCAAAGTAGATGTCTTGGATATCGCCCATAGCTTTAGCGCTATTGCCACCTTTGTAAAGCGCGATGGCTGCTTGAATTTTGTCATTTATGTTTTTAACAGTTTGAGTGTAGTCTGTGCCACTATCTTCGCTGCCATCGCTAGATGCTGCACTACTCATATCAACTTTTGCTAGTTTTACTGTTTCAGCTGGGAGTTTTGCAACGGCATCATAAGCTAGTTTTTTGATCTCTTCTAGCTTTGTTTTAAAATCATCTTTTGTTATGCCATTTGTGATGCCACTGATCGCTTCACCCATCTTTCTTTGGATGTCAGCATCTATGCTTTTGCCATTTTCTATATATTGACGAACGGCGATTTCAAGTTGAGTGTTTCTATAATCATTAAATTTAGCATCTTGGATAGAATTTTTAGCATCATCTTGTTTATCGCCCTCGTAGCTTGTTATAGCTTTATCTAAAGTAGCTGATAAATTTTCAAATGCTACCTTCCACTCAGGGATAAATTTAGAAGTGTCATAGCCACTTGTAGCAGCTTGTGCTGGGGTGTCTGAGTACTCACCAACAAGCTTATGTCCATTTAAAATAACTGGCAAAACTTCAGCGATTTCGCTATTTATCTGATCTATTCTTTTTTGCACGTCATCTGGTGCTTCGCCAGCTTTTATCGCCTTTCTGATCTCGCCAAACTGCTTCTCCATAGAGTAAGCTTTTTCTGACCTAAATTTCATTCTGATGCCAGCTTCGACATCTTCAAACAGACCAAAATAAGCATTTTGAGTATCGCTAACTGCTTGCTCAGACGTTGCCAGCTCTATACTCTGTTATTACTTTTTGTAATGACTCTTTTATCTGAGCTGCGACTTGTGTATAGTCGTCATTTTTTGCCACAAGCCAGATAGGCAGTAGCATGATAAGCATAAATTTAAAATTTTATTCATTAATTAAACCACCTGTGAGATTATTTTAAAGTGAAATATTACCAATGCTTTACTTTGATTAAAATAAAAACGATTATCATAAAAGAATGTAAATTGAAAGCACAAATAATATTTTTTACAATCTAATAATCAACTTTACGTAAATTTAGGGCTTTAGAGGGTTAGATCAAAATATCATATGGAGATAAAAAAGTTATATATTTTTGCTAATTTTAATAGATAAGAAAAATTATTGATGAAATTTTAGATTATAAAAATCATAAAAATAATTTAAATTTTATAAATTTAAAAGGAGAGCAAGCGCCCTCCTTAGTGTTATACGTTTAGTCCTGTATTTCTTAGCATAACGCGTTTGCGATATACATTTGAAACCTCAGCAGCGTCGCCAACTAAAAGTGCGTTTGTAGAACAGATAGCCGCACACATAGGCACTTTGCCCTCAGCCATTCTGTTTTGACCGTAAAGCTCTCTCTCCTCGTGTGAGTTAGTTGGCTCTGGACCGCCTGCGCACATAGTGCATTTATCCATTACGCCTTTTACGCCAAATGCCCCGTCTTTAGGGAACTGCGGCGCACCAAATGGACAAGCATACAAGCAGTATCCACAGCCTATACACTTGTTTTTATCGTGAAGCACGATGCCATCAGCTCTAATGTAGAAGCAATCAACCGGACAAACTTGCTCACAAGGCGCGTCGGTGCAGTGTTGGCACGCGATAGTAGTTGAGACTTCTTTACCCTCTATGCCATCGTGAAGCGTGATAACCTTCCTTCTATAAATTCCTACTGGAAGCTCATGAGCAGAAGAGCAGGCGACTTGACATCCAAAGCAGCTGATACATCTATTAGTATCTACAAAAATTTCATTCTTGCCATTTTTCTCTCCTTACTCTTTACCTAGGGCGTCTCTCTCGCCATACTCGTGATAAAACGACGTTTTAAAGGTATTCTCTTCAGCTTTTTCTATGCGGCAAAGACCTGCGTTAAATTCTGAAATTTGAGTAACAGGGTCAAATCCGTAGTTAGTAACTGTGTTAAAGCTCTCGCCGATAACATAAGGCTTAGTGCCTTCTGGGTAGCGAGCTGAGAGATCGACACCTTGCATAACACCAGCGAAGTTGTAAGGCATACAAATTCTATCTGGAGTGACCATATAGCTGTGATAGCATCTTACTTTGATCTTCGTGCCTTGTGGGCTGTGGATCCACATCATATCGCGGTCCTTTATGCCGTATTTTAAAGCAAGCTCAGGATGGACGTTAGCAAACATCTCAGGTGTGATGGCTGAGAGGTATTTACTTGTTCTTTCTATCATTCCCGCGCCACTTAAATTTACGACGCGTTGCGTGCTAAATACGATAGGGAATTCTTTTGACCAGTCTTTTGCTTGTTGCTCTGACTTAAATTTAGTAGAAACACGGAAATTTCTAGCTTGATCATCAAATGTCGGATACTTTTGGACAAGATCCCAGCGTGGTGAGTGGATAGGCTCTCTATGTTTTGGGATAGGATCAAGGAATTCCCAAACGATAGCTCTAGCCCTTGCGTTACCATACGGCACTACGCCTTTTTCACGGCATTTTTCTAAGATGATACCGCTGTAGTCCATGCTCCAGCTAGGTCCTATCTTGGCTTTTTCTTCTTCTGTTAGAGTGATGCCTAGGACTTTTTCTATATTATCTCTTGTGATTTGCGGATAGCCACCTTTTATGGCTGAGCCAACTAAAGTTGCCTCTTCGCTAGCTAGCTGACTAACGCCGTTATGCTCTAAGCCAAAGCGGTTTCTAAAGCCAGAGCCACCCTCTGCATAAGGCTTACTCATATCGTAAAGTATCGGTGTGCCAGGGTGTTTTCATCCCATGCTGGCCATGGCTTGCCGTAATACTCGCCTTTTACCTCGCCGCCAAGACCTATTAGCGTATCTGGGTCAAATTTATCCCAGTTTGCTTGGTGACGTCTAAACATCTCAGCAGTTCTGCCGCCATAACCGATAAAATTTCCAACCCTTGCTATCTCATTTGTCGCATCATCTGGCCATACAAAGTCATCTTTTACTTGTTTTAGCTCTCTATCTACAACAGCCATCTTCATGCCTTTTACATATTCATCGTAAAAGCCAAATTTCTTAGCAAATGCAAACATTACTTCGTGATCGCCCTTACTCTCATAAAGTGGATCAACAACCTTTGTCCTCCACTGACCTGAGCGGTTTGTAGCGTTTAGATGACCTTCGTTTTCAAAGGCAGTTGCCACTGGCAAGATATAAACGCCATCTTTTCTATCTGAAAGGATAGAAATTTCATTTACAAATGGCTCAGCAACTACGATCATATCTAGTTTTGAAGCCGCTTCTTGGATTTTAGCTAGGTGCGCCATAGATGTAAGGCCAGTTCCTTGAACCCAAAGAACTCTTAACGCGCCACTGCTAAAGGTATTTTCCTCTTTAAGACGCCTTGCCACCATTTTGAAAGTGACCAGCCTTTTTCATTTCTCCAGTTTCTATCCTCTGGATTTTTAGGATCGTGGTAATAATACTCTTCAAAAACAGTGTTTTTAACTGGTGTGCCGCCTTGTTTTGGCTCTTTGGTTGAGACTGCAAAGCGTTTGATAAACTCGTCATAATCAACGCCCCAGCCTTGGCAGTAGTACTTCCAAGCCGCGTCAGTTAGTCCGTAATACATCGGCAAGCTATCTGAAAGGTTACACATATCGGTTGAGCCTTGAACGTTGTCGTGACCACGGATGATATTACAGCCGCCACCTGGTTTGCCCATGTTGCCTAGGATTAGTTGTAGGATAGGCAGAATTCTCGTATTTGAGCTACCAACTGAGTGCTGTGTGATACCAAGTGCCCAGATCACTGTGCCTGGTTTTGTGTGAGCTAGGATATTTGCAGCCTCTATCAGCTTATCAACTGGCACGCCTGTAACGTCAGATGTGACCTCTGGTGTCCAGTGCTCAGCCTCTTTTGCTATCTCGTCGATGCCATAAGTTCTATTTTTTATAAATTCTTTATCTTCCCAGCCATTTTTTAAGATAATGTGGATAAGTCCATAAACAAGCGCTATATCAGTGCCTGATCTTTGTCTTAGGTATAGATCAGCATGAGCGGCTGATTTTGTAAAATTTGGATCAGCTACGATCACCTTTGCGTTGTTTCTATCTTTTGCTTGCAAAGTGTGCTTCATACCGCCAACTGGATTTGCCACAGCTGGGTTTGCACCTATTATAAATATACATTTTGAATTTGCAGCCATATCTCCAAAGTGGTTTGTCATCGCGCCATAACCCCAAGTATTCGCCACACCGGCGACTGTTGCGCTATGTCAAATTCTTGCTACGTGGTCGTTGCTGTTTGTGCCCCAAAACGCAGCAAATTTTCTAAAGTAATATGCTTGCTCGTTGTTAAATTTCGCAGATCCTAAGAATATAACGCTATCAGGACCATCTTCTTTGCGGATCTGAAGCATCTTATCGCCGATCTCATTTACAGCTTGATCCCATGAAATTCTCTGCCATTTGCCACCAACCTTTTTCATAGGATATTTGATGCGCTGTTTGCTGTGCGTAAGATCGATCTGATCGATACCTTTTGAGCAGTGTGAGCCTTGAGATATCGGGTGAAACATCGCCATATCTTGACGAACCCAAACACCATCTTGTACCTCAGCCTCGATACCACAGCCTGCTGAGCATATAGAACAAATAGTTCTAACCTTTTTGAGCCAGGGAAAGGATCTTTTATCTCCTCTGCGCTAGCGTGTCTTATCGTATCATTTTGTCCAAAAGCCATTGTAGTGCCTGCACCTAGTGCGGCTAGCTTTAAAAATGAACGTCTTCCTATACGTGCATCACTCATGGTTATCTCCCTTAGTATGCGATTTTATAGTAGGTTTCCCAGTTCTTGCTTTTTTTATAAAGCACCTCTTTTTGTTAGACTTGCCCACGACGACGCCATTGTCATCAGGAGCCAAGTCATCGCTAGTCACTTTTGCTACGGCTGAGACTGCGAGTACTCCGCTAGCAGCACCGACTTTTAGAGATTTTTTAAGAAAATCTCTTCTTGATCCTTGCATTTTTTCTCCTTATGCCTCAAAATTTTTGAGAAATTTGGTTCATTAATATGTAAAATTTGCATATTTAGAATTTCTAAAATATCGCAAATAGCCTATTTTAGGGCATTTTATAGCTCTAAAACATAACTATGTAAATTTAGCATATTTCTAAGTTAAGCAAAGTAAATATAAAAGTTTAATTAATAATGTTAAGTATTTATTAAAAATATAGTTAAATATACTTTAAATTTACTGAAATTTATTTGTAGTAGAAATTTTAGGGAGAGCTCCCTAGAAAATGTTATTTTAGATCGCTTTTATTTACGATAAATGGCACTGATCTAACGCCAGCTGCAAAGTATTTTTTGCGTAGATTATCGATCTTTGCGACATCATCTTTGCTAACGCTCTTATCATCTACATTGTAGTCTTCAGCGTAGTATTTTCTTAAAATTTTAACCTTGTCACTGTCACTCTTAGCAGTTTTTGCATCTTTGTAGATTAGTGAGCTTTTTTGAAGTGATGAGATGTCATGCACTGGAGTTAGGACGATCTCAACGTTGCTATCTTTTAGCGTTGTCTCGATCTTTGCTAGCTCAGCTCTGCAGTATGGGCACTCTGGGTCTGAAAACATTATGATAGTTGGCTTTTTAGGGTCGCTACCAAGAACGATGATGTTTGCCTTGTCTTCATCTTTATAAATTTTAGAAATTCCCTTTGCGATGACCTCTTTTTTTACCTCAGCTAGGTATGATTTTTGCTCTTTTAGATCGATCACGTCTGGGAAGATGAAGTCACCTTTTGTAAAAACAATCTCATCTTGTGAGTTGCCATCTTTGCTTAGTTTTACCACGACAGCTTCGATATCGCCTGCCACTTTGTGACGATCAGCTACCTTTACTTTTACGCTACTATCAACCATTTGAGAGTAGAAGTCCTCTATTTGCTTATCGCTTGCTGCCATTAGGCTAGTTGCCGCGATGATTGAGGCTAAGATCACTTTTTTCATTTTTATCCTTTTTAAAATTTGGCGGATTATATTTGCTTTTTGTAAATGAATACTAACTGCGAAAAACCCTATCATTTCCTTGCTTCATTATGTCACTCTCAAGATCAAGCTGCTGAGATAGGCGATGATATATTTTCTACTTAAATTTAGCGCATCCTTGGCGTTTGTGACATTTACAAAGCCTTGATTTTTTATGATCTCTCTTAGCTTATCAAGTGCCATTTTTAGTGAATTTCTAGTGATGAAAAGGTTATGCTCTAGCCTTATGACCCTGCCCATTGCGGTTAGCTTTTTAAGGGCATTGTCGCCACTAACTCTATCGATCTCTAGATCATCATATATATTATATGGCGCTGTTGGGGCTAGCTTACCACTTTCTAAAATTTCAGTAAATTTTCTCTTCAAGCCTAACTTTTAGCTTGCTAAGATCAACGCCTTTTTTGGTATAGACACCGCTATCTTTGGCGATCAAATTTGCACTTTCAAGCTCATCAAGCGCTTTTTGGGCTAAATTTTGGCTAGCCCAAGCAAGTTTTAGGCTGATACTTTGAGCTGAAAAGACAGCAAATTCATTCTTTTCTATCATAAATTTAATGGCTGATTTTATCCGCTCAACCGCGCTTAGATCGTAGATATTTAAAGCCTTTTCATCGACAAAGACATTTGAGACTTTTTTAGCCACAGCTACGGCCTCTTCGTGATTTAGACCAAATCTTTGATAAGAAGAGATGATGCCAAAGCCATTTTTGTGGGCTTCTTTTAAGATAGAAAAAGCTTCTACAAAGTCACGCCTTAAAAGCGAGGCTAAAAAGAGAATTTTGCCAGCCTTTTTTAGTGGCTCAAGCACTGGGTTTAGCACCCTGCCGCCACCTATCACGCGCGCATCTGATATGAGTACAAAGGCCTCGTCAAATTTCAAAAACATATCGCTTTGAAATTTAAAGCTCACAAAGTAGCTATCATCTTTTTGGCTAAGGATTAGCACCTTTGCAGGCACGTTTTTAGCGCCCACGCAAAAAGTTACGCTTTGAGAGTGGATGAGATTTTTAGCAGTTACGACCGCATCAACCTCTCTAAATCCCCTAAAAAAGCCCTTTTTGCTAAGTAGCTGACCCTTTTTTAGCTCACTAAGCTCTATGCCAGTTAGATTAAGCGCTACGCGGCTGCTAACTCCAGCGCTATCAACGAATTTATCGTGGCTTTGCACGCTTCTTACTAGTACCTCTTTGCCAGCGTCGTAGTTAAAAAGCTTCTCGTTTTTACTAACGCTTCCCTCTATCACAGTGCCAGTTACGACATTTCCGATACCTTTTAGGCTAAACACCCTATCGATGTAATATCTAAAAACACCCTCCTCATCGCGCTTTTTGGCTCTTAGCGTAAAGAGATAGTTTCTAAGCTCATCGGTGCTTGCCTTATCCTTTATACTAACGGCGAAAATTTCTAAAATTTGCAGGTTTTTAAATTTAGAAATTTCATCTCTTATCTCTTTTTTCTTAAATTTACTGGTGGCCTCATCAACCAAATCGCACTTTGTAAGCGCCACGATCACAGATTTTACGCCAAGAAGATTTAAAATTTCAAGGTGCTCCAAGCTTTGGGGCATAAGCCCGTCATTTGCCGCCACCACAAACAAGCACGCGTCAAAGCCGTATGCACCGCTTATCATTGTTTTTATGAGATTTTCATGTCCAGGCACGTCGATAAATGCGATATTTTCATCATTTTTACTTAAATTTGAAAAGCTTAGATCGATCGTTATACCACGCTTTTTCTCCTCTTCAAGATTGTCCCCCTCAAAGCCGTTTAGCTCCTTTATAAGCGCGGTTTTCCGTGGTCGATATGGCCTGCTGTTCCTATTATTAAACTCATTTTTCTTCCGTTTCATTTATTATTTTTATTAGCGTCTCTACATCATCATCAAGAAGCGATCTAAGATCTAGCATAAATTTATCATTTTCTATGCGTCCGATCACCTTTTTTTGCCTAAATTTTAGCTCGTTTAAATTTGCGTCGCCACCAAATGCCAAAGCCACACTTGGGATCTTTTTATTTGGCATTGCCCCACCTCCTACAAAGGTCGAAGTGCGCACTATCTCAAGCGGAGTTTTTAGGCTTTTATTTATAAAATTTGCTAAGTTTTCAAGCTCTTTTACGCTTTTATGAAGCAGTTTTTGCGTTGTGATTAGCTCAAATTCTTTGTTTAGATAAGCTTTCATGCTCTCAGCCAAAAGCGAGATGATCACTTTATCGACGCGAAGCATCCTTAAAAGCTGGTTTTTCCTAAGCTTTGCGATGAGCTCTTTTTACCGACTATGATGCCACACTGCACCGCGCCAAGCAGCTTATCGCCACTAAAGCTAACTAGCGAAACATCTTTTAAATTCTTTAGATCTGGCTCGTTTTTGTCTAAATTAAAAGGCAAATTTCCGTAAAATCCACTGCCAAGATCAAAATAATCTATCAAATTTTGCCTGCTTGCTAGCTCGCTAAGCTCATTTGCCGTGGTCTCTTCACTAAAGCCAACGATATCAAAATTTGATCTATGAACCTTCACAAGCATAGCCGTCTCTTCGCTGATCGCACCTTCGTAGTCTCTTAGCCTAGTTTTGTTCGTAGTGCCGACCTCTTTAAGATACAACCTGCATTTGCCATCACCTCAGGCACTCTAAAACTACCGCCGATCTCGACTAGCTCGCCTCTGCTAACGACCACCTCCCTGCCCTTTGCAAAGGTGTTTAACACTAAAAATACAGCGCTTGCGTTGTTATTTACAACGATGGCGTCCTCAAAGCCAAATGCCCTTGCTATTAGCGAGCCAACGTAGTCATATCTGTTGCCGCGGCTGCCCGTTTTTAGGTTGTATTCAAGGTTTGAGTATCCTGTGATAACAGGCGTTGCCCGCTTTAAAATTTCTTTATCGATAACGCTTCTAGCGAGGTTTGTATGTATGGTCACGCCAGTTAAATTTAGCACCCTTTGAAGGCTAGCTTCATTAAATTTATAGTACTCATCTAGGATCAAATTTATTATCTCTTCGCCGCTAAAGCTTGCATTTTCATTTAAAATTTTAGCTCTTATTTCATCTAAAATTTGCCTTGCAAGCATAGTGACTAAACTCGTATCAAGCCCCGAAAATGCTTCGTTTTTTATGATCTTATCAACTTGTGGGATATTTCTTAAATCGTTCAATTTGCGCTCCTAGTAAGTTAGTTTTACCAAGCCGTGATTTTAACATAAAAATATTATAAATTAAAACTTAGAGCAAAAAGGAGGATATGAAATTTCAGAGTCTATTAATCCCATTAATATTAGAATAAGCCCGTTTTTGATAACAGGAGAAACAATGAAAGAATTTGGCTTTTATAACGATTTTGACGATGCTTTGATGCTAAATGAGCAGATAGAGATCAACAACGAAAATGGCGACTATCTAGTCTCAAACTCACCAAAGCTAAAAGCAAACATCATCGCACCTGAGATAAATTTCTACCTTAAAAATACCACCGCAAGCGTCTTAGAAAAAGCCAAAAACACACTTTTACTCTACGAGGCAAGAGCGAGCGCCTTTGATATGGCAAAGGATGTGGATTACGAAAAGAGGTCGGTAAAAATGTCGTCATAGTAAGCAACTCAGGCCGCGAAGAGTTAGCAAATTTACTAAAAGAAAATGGCTACAAAGTGATCGAGCTCACGCACTTTGAGGTTAAATTTATATATGGCGCTGCTGGCGAGCTAAGCGTTTTGGTGCTTAGAGCAAATGATGAATTTGAGGTTGATTGCGACTTTTTCTTGGTTGAAAACGCAAGGGATTATATGCTAAAGCAAAGCGGCTGCTACGAAATTTCAGGGCTAAAAGATGAAAAAGTGCTTGAAATTTTAAATGCAAAAAGCCCAAAATTTAGATACAAAAGCTTTACGCAGTATGATTCTTCTATCTGCCAGTATCACGAGCGAAGGACCGAAATTTCGCGGACGTTGCGCTGAGGTTTGCCCAACGGTTGCCATCCTAAAAGAGGACGAGACAAAGCACCTTGTTTTTTCGCAGATAGACTGCACAAACTGCGGAAACTGCATCAGCGTCTGCCCTAGCGGCTCGCTAGACTCTACTTTGATGCCACAAAGCTCGTTTGCCACTATCGCTAAGCTTTACAAAGATAAGATCGCTCTATCGTATCTGAGGAGATGAAATTTAGAAGAGCTTAGCATTAGCCTACCGCAAAATGTCCTACCTTTTGTCATCCTATCCCCACATCTGCTAAGCCAAACGCACTTTTTGACGCTTCTTCAAGAAAGTGGCGCGAGTGTGATTTTATATAGCAAGAGCCTTGGCAAGGGTGAAAAGGACGCCATTAGCATCTTAAATCAAATTTATGAGCTTAAATTTAAAGAGCAAGCGATATACCACGCAAAAGATAAGTCTGAGCTTGAGACCGCACTTAAAAAAGCTAAGCTAATAAACGGCTCTCAGCACTCGATCAATGAATACGCACTGCCAAAGAGAGAAATTTTTGCCAAAAGGCTTGAGTTTATCGTAGGTAGCGATGATCTTGGCGTGGTAAAAAGTGGCGAGATGATAAGATATGGCGAAGTCACGATAAACGCTGAAACTTGCACGCTCTGCCTTAGCTGCGTTGGAGCTTGTAACGTAAGCGCTTTGGTGGCTGATAAGAAGACAAATTCGATTTTATTTAACCCAAGCGTCTGCACCGCCTGTGGCTACTGCGAGCTAAGCTGCGCTGAGAAAACACCATCTCGCTTGAGGTTGGCAAGCTAGCACTTAAGCCTGAGAGCTTCGTTTATAGCGAGCTTGCGCATGATGAGCTATTTGCCTGCGTGGAGTGCGGAAAAGAGTTTGCGACCAAAAAGGCAGTCGAGAAGATCGCAGCGATCATGCAGCCAAGATTTGGCAACGACAGAGCCAAGATAAAAGCTCTTTACTGCTGTGCCGACTGCAAGGCAAAGATCATGGTGCAAGCCCAACTAAACGCGATGAGAGAGGATTTATTAAATGGATAAAAACATCACAAAAGCAAGGGCATATTTTTACAAATTTTAGCTTATCCGCTATTTTTTCACACGAGCGATGAGAAATTTGCAAGGTGGAGAGAGCAGCTAAGCTACCTAGCGCAAAATCCTTTGAGCGAGCAAAGCGCAGAGGCATTTGCAAATTTCAGATAAATTTAGCTTTGATGAGCTTGTAAATGAGCAAAATGAAGTTCTTTTTGGCTTTACAAATATCCCTTTAAGCGCCTCATTTTATGAAGAGGGCAGAGATAACGGCGCGGCTAGACTTAGGGTGATACACTGCCTAAACCTTAGCCCTTATAGGCGTGATAAGGAGCTTTGCAAGGATAGCGAAGACTACGTTGGCTTTATATTTTTAGCGATGGCGACGTTTTTAAATGACGAATTTAACGGCGCAAAAAATATCAGCGACAAGCTCTTTGGCGAGACTTTAAATTTATTTGTAGATGAGTTTGGCTCGCTACTTTTAGCTCATAAAAATGCAAATTTCTTCCGCTCCTATGCGCTCATCTTAAAAGACTTTATCGAGCTTGAAAGAGCCGTTTTAAGCGTAGAAGCACCAGCCAAGCCACAAGGCGATAGCGTCGCTATGGCAGCTCTTAAAAAAGAGCCATTTCAAAGCAAGATGCCAACTATTAAAACCAAGCTTCACTGGGAGGAATTCTCCCCAGTCATCTCACACGAGTTTAAAGACTAGCTTAAATTTACTCTTAGCCAAGCTAGGAGTGAATTTAACATTCGCTTAGATCTCACAACTATTCTCAATATTTTATAACTATCTTAACCCTTTGGTAGTAAATTCCTTTAAATTTTTACAAAGGATTTACAATGGTAATGACACACTACATGGAGCTTTTATCGCTCAATCAACCATACAATCTAATCCTCTACATGGTGATACCTATGGGGCTTGCGGAGCTTTTAGTCGCGATGGAGTTTTTCACGATGTATCACATGGATAGCGGCAAAAATGCTGGCTTTAAGGCCGTTAGCAAATTTGTTGGCATAGTGCTTGGGGTCTATTTTACAGCTCTTGTGATCTACTTTATAGCAAAAATTTATCCAACCATAAAATGGCGCGGATATGCCGATGTCATCGCTATCTACTCATATCTCATCGGCGTCATCCCACTTCTTGGCATCGCCCTTTTAGAGCTAAATTTGATCTATAAAAACGCAAGCCAAAAGGCAAAGCTAAAGCTTCACTTTTGCCTGCTTATCTTCTTCTTGATCGTCGGACACGTCGCGATGATATTTGGTATGGTTGATCCTACTATAACAGGCTATAAGGCTAATGATGGCGCGATGGATATGCAGATGAACATGCCAATGAACATGCCAGCAGATATGCCGATGCATGATCACCACAAGATGATGATGGATATGCAACAGATGAGTGATGATAACTCAACTAATATGCATATGCATCACTAAATTTAAAGGCTCTTTAGCGCCTGCTAAAAAACCTTTGCTCTAAATTTCTAAATTTACTCTTTAGAGCTAGCTAGCAAGATCTCTCTAGGTCTTGCTTCAAGCTCTTTTATCTGCGTATCTTTGGGATTTATAGCGATCTTTTTAAATTTCTCCAGCCTGCTATCAAGCCCACCTTGACCACTCACGCTTTTAACGACCTCATTGAAGTTATCATTTACCGATCTCACCGAGTTTCCAAGTCTATTTAGCTTCTCAGCGACGGTGCAAAATTTCTCATAAATTTCATTTGCACTCTTTAAGATCTCTTTTGCCTCTTTGTTGCCATGCTCCATGCGCCATAAATTTGCCACCACGCGAAGTAGCGGCATGAGCGTCGTGTGCGAGACTAGCACCACTTTTTTCTCATAGCCGTAGTTAAATAAATTTGGATCAAATTTCAAAGCCTCCAAAAATGCTGGCTCAACTGGCACAAACATCAGCACAAAATCAGGGCTTTTCACAAGCGATGAGTAGTCTTTTTAGCTAGCTCGTCGATGTGCTTTTTTATTGAGGCGATATGCTCGCCAAGAGCTAGTTTGCTCTGCGCCGGGTTAGCCGCCGCAACCGCCTTTTCGTAGGCATGGAGTGAGACCTTGCTGTCTATTATCATCTGTTTGTCGTCTGGGAAATTTATGACAAAGTCAGGTATGAGCTTTTTGCCGCTCGCGTCAAAACTCTCTTGTGTTGCGTAGTGCGTGCCCTTTTCTAGCCCTGCAGCTTCCAGTGTTCGCTCAAGCTGCATCTCGCCCCAGTTGCCAAGGACCTTGTTGCTGCCTTTTAGCGCTGTGCTTAGCGAGTTTGCCTCTTTTGACATATTTTTGCCAAGCTCGACCACCTCTTTTAGCTGCGCGCTAAGCTCGCCTGCGCTCTTTTGCGAGTCGCTGTGGGCGTCATTTACCCTCTTTTCAAAGCTTGTTATCTTCTCCCCAAGTGGCGTTAGCAAGAGCTCAAGCGACTCTTTGCTGTTTTTTGAGAAATTTGCACTTTTTTCTTCAAATATCTTATTTGCAAGGTTTGCAAACTCTAAATTTAGCTCGTTTTTCACCTTTTTTAAATTCTCTTCTTGCGATCTTAGGATGTTTTCTTTGGCCTCGATCTCGCTTTTTAATGCGACGATAGTGCGTTTTAGCTCGTTTTCACTCTCGTTTGATCTTTTTAGCTCATCCTCTTTTGCGCCAAGTTCGTTTTGTAAATTTAAAGATAGCGACTTTGCCATCTCAGCCATCTTTGTCTGGCTGCCAAGCTCCTCGTTTAGGCGCCTTAGCTCGCGCTCCAGCTCGTCCTCTTTTTCATCTTTTTGTCTGAGCGAAATTTTATACTCGTCTAAATTTTAGCTAGCTCATTTATCTTGTCGCTATTTGCTTCAAGCTTTGCTCTTTGCTCGATATTTAGTCGCTCGCTATCTTTTAGCTCATCTTGTAAATTTTCTAAAGCATCTCTTTGCTTTGTCTTTTGCAAATTTGAACTTATCAAAAAAGCCGCCAACACCACGCAAACAAGCACAAGAGCTGCAACCAAAATATATAAATTTTCTATCGTTAGCACTAAAATTTCCTTTTAAATTTTGGCTTTATTATAGGTGAAATAGCTTTAAATTTAAAGGGCATTTAAGCCCTTTTGAGAGTTTATTTGTTTAGATAGGCAGCAAGCCAGCACAAAAATATAAAGACAAAGATGATGGCTGACATGATAAGTGGCGTCGTGGTCGTAAAGAGCGCTAGCATGGCTGATGAGACGATACCGCTTCCATATTGCAATGAGCCAATGAGAGCATTTGCTCTGCCTTTCATCTCTTGAGGTACTTGATTAAGAGCGGCTGCGTTTGAGCAAGAGGCGATGATACCGTTCATACTAAAGACGAAAAACATAGGTATGATAACGCCCCAAACTCCGGTGATACCAAAAAATGTAAGCGCTAAAAGCAAAGCCGCAGCGACAAAAGCGACTGTGCTTGAGGTGATGAGAAGCGAATTTAGGCTAAATTTATTAACCAAGCTCTTGTTTAAAAAACTAAGCGCCGCCACACCAAGTATATTTACGCCAAACAAAAATCCATAGTACTTGCTCGGTATGCCAAAATAATCTATATAAACAAATGACGATCCCGTGATAAAGGCGTATGCTGCGATGTAAAAGAAAGTCACGCTTAGAGTGTATTTCATAAATTTAGCATCTTTTATAAGCACAAAATAGCTCTTAAACGAGTTTATCATCGGCTCTTTTGAGCGCTTCTGCTGTGGCAACGTCTCTGGCAAGAAGGAGATAAGGACAAACAAAAAAGCACTTGCAGCTGCCATTAGCCAAAATATCCAGTGCCATGAACCAATCTCTAGTAATGCGCCACCAAGTAGCGGTCCTATGATAGGAGCTGCAGCCATGATGATGACTAAGTTTGAAAGCATCTTTGCAGCTTCGCTATTTTCAAAAACATCGCTGATCATCGCACGGCTAAGCATAGGTCCCACGCACGCGCCTGTAGCTTGAAAGATACGCCAGATTATCACTTCGCTCATGCTTTGTGACATGGCACATCCGATGGAGCCAACGACAAAGAGCGCCATACCGATAAATAGCGGGAGTTTCCGCCCTATCCTGTCGCTAATGGGCCCCCAAACGAGTTGCATGGTGGCAAAACCGATCAAAAAGCCAGTGATCGTTAGCTCCGCATCGCCATGAAGCTGTCGCTCCATCGTAGGCATGGCAGGCAGATAGACATCCGTGGATAGCGAGGTGCAGGCCATTAGACCGCTTAAGATGACTAAAAACCAGATAGATGTTTTTGTTGATTGCAAGATTTCCCCTTTTCATTAGCTGTGGCTAAGATTTCGTAGATATAGCATAAATTTATAAATTTACAGCAACAAGCGCCTAAAACTAGCTTTGGGCGTAAATTTTAGAAATTTGCTTTGGTGGAGTGAGGTAAATTTATAAAGGTTTTGTTTGGCGAAGAGGTTTAAATTTAAAGGCAAAAATTAGGTGAAGTGACTTTTTTCTAGACGAGATGGTTTTAAATTTTGAGGCAAGAGCTGCCAATCTGGTAATGACCAAACAAAATAAAATTTAATAGAACTCAGGCGAAGTTCTTTTCGCTTAGACAAGGCGGTTTTAAATTTTGTGACGGGAGTTACGAAGTAAGTAATGACCAAGCAAAATAAAATTTTATAGAACTCTAGCGAAGTGTTGTGAGATGGATTTTGGGCTTTGCATCCCCAAAGGTCGCAACTGCTAGCAGAAGCGAAGGAAATTTTCATCCTAAGACTAAACAGATAGTCTTTCAAGGTATTAAATTTAATAAATTTAGGTGAAGTATTTTTCGCTTAGACGAGGCGGTTTTAAATTTTGTGACGGGAGTTACCGAGTGGGTAATGACCGAGTAAAATGAAATTTGATAAAAACTCAGGCGACGTATCGTGAGATGAATTTTGTGGTTGCGAAGAAATTTTCATCCCAAGACTAGACATATAGTCTGTCGAAGGGTGAAAATTTCAAGCTCCGCAAAAGACACTCACGAGACAAGTCCGAATTTAAACTTCGTATCTCTCTCCTGGCTTCATTTCTATTACCTCCCACGGCAACCCCTGCTTATTTAGCTCCTCCATGAAAGGTTTTGCGTCAAAATTCTCCATGTTAAAGACGCCTTTGCCGCTCCAGATGCCTTTTGCGACCATTAGCGAGCCGATCATCGCTGGCACGCCTGTGGTGTAGCTAACAGCCTGCGCGCCTGTCTCAGCGTAGCAAGCCTCGTGGTCGCAGACGTTGTAGATATAGACTTGGCGCTCTTTGCCATCTTTTAGACCACGTATCACGCAGCCGATGTTTGTCTTGCCTTTTGTACGAGGACCAAGGCTTGCAGGGTCAGGCAGAAGCGTCTTTAAAAACTGGATCGGCACGATTTTCATTCCGTTATGCTCGACCTCGTCGATGCGGAGCATTCCCACGTTTTCTAGGCACTTCATGTGAGTTAGGTAGCTTTGTCCAAAGGTCATAAAAAAGCGAATTCTCTTTAGTCCTTTGATGTTTTTTACTAAGCTCTCTAGCTCCTCGTGATAGAGCAGATAGCTATCTTTGACACCTACTTTTGGGTAGTCCCACTTAAACATGATCTCCATCGGCTTTGTTTCTATCCATTTGCCAGCCTCCCAGTAGCGGCCATTTGCACTAACTTCGCGTAAATTTCATCTCTGGGTTGAAATTTGTCGCAAAAGCATAGCCGTGATCGCCGGCGTTGCAGTCTAGGATGTCGATCTCGTGGATCTCGTCAAATAAATTTTGCTGTGCATAGGCGCAAAACACGTTTGTCACACCTGGGTCAAAGCCAGAGCCAAGAAGCGCCATGGTGCCAGCGTTTTTGAAGTCACCATCCTTCGCCCACTGAAGCTTGTATTCAAATTTTGCGGTGTCTGGGTGTTCGTAGTTTGCGGTGTCGATGTAAGGTATGCCAGCCTTTACGCAAGCGTCCATAAGGGTTAGGTCTTGATACGGTAGCGCGACATTTAGTAGCAGATCAGCCTTTGTTTGTTTGATGAGCTCCACTACGGCCGCTGTGTCGTCAGCGTCGATCTGCGCGGTGTTTATCTGCACGCCAAGGCGATCTTTTATAAATTTAGCGATCGCGTCGCACTTGCTTTTTGTGCGGCTTGCTAGGGTGATATTTGTAAAAACGTCCGAGTTCATCGCACATTTTACGGTTGCGACTTGGCTCACGCCACCTGCTCCGATGATTAAGATATTTGACATTTTTGGCTCCTTAAAATTATTTTTTGTAATCTTCTGTGTAATTATTAATTATTAAAAGTGGTTCTAGCTTGTAGTATTTTAGCTGCTTGTCAATAGTTTTGTTATCGCTCGATTTATTTTTTATTGAATTAAAAAACCCTCTAATATTTTCCTTAAAATTTGCAAATTTTTATCTGTCATAACTCTTATTTTTTCATTAGAAAATGCATCTTGTGATATTTTATTGCTTGGATGAATCAAAATAGAAAAATAGTTATTTTTATCTTTAATATGATAAGTTTGATTAAACCAGCTAGTGGATGAGGTTATCTGCTCTATATCACTTTTTGAAATAGTATCTGTTATTACACCATTTTTACATTCTATTATAAAATATTTATTATCAATTGTCCAAAAATTATCAGGACCACATTTATACTCTTTATCTGGCCGTTGTGAATAGAAGCCTAATGCTAAACCTATTCTTTTAATTGAATCTTCAAATTTCTCATAAGTATCTTTTGTAAAATTTAAATAAGACAAAATTTCCTCAACTTCTATTATTAAGTCATTTGTATTTGTAAAGCTAGATACATAATTAGCTATATTATCTATTTGGCTTTTTTGCTGAGAAATTTTGCTATATTCTATTCCACTAATCGGTTTTAAAATTTGATTATTTAGATTGCATGCAGATCTTAAAATTTCTTGTGCTTTACTTGGATCTATAAAGTTTGTATATTCTGCAAGGATCTGTTTTGCATAGCCTATAAAGATTTTATCCTCTCGTGGTATTTTATTTATATAATTTTCTAAAATCTCTTGCGCTGCTTTATAGTTTTTATTAATAGCAAGATTGTAAGCTTTTCGCAATTCTATAAAAAAAGTATTTAAACAGTTTGGTTTAAACTCTATATTTGAAATTCTATCAATGTGTGCTTGTATCCAATTTTTATCTCTTTGCAACACTTGTGAAATAGTTGTTTGGATGTCCTCTAGACCCCTGCAATCCTCCATTATCTCCTCTGATAATTCAAATTGATGTCTTGTCGCCTCTGAAAATTTATGTTTATATATTGCGGCTACTCTAGCCAAATCAGACCCCAGTAGCAATACAACACAATAATCAGAATTAGATCTTATCCCTCTACCCATTCCTTGTTCAATTTTTTGTATTTTTTGGTTTAATATCCTATCATCATCTCCTTGCAAATAGCTCTCATTTATTTGATCTATTAGTCTTTGCGCCTTCGGCAATCCATCTATTAATAAAATTCTACAAGCATCATTTGGTAAATCTATTCCATCATATCTATTCACAAAAACAACAATATTGCTCTTTAAATTTTTATCTTTAAGTTCATTTACACATTCTAAAATATTACTCTTATCAGACATTCTAGTTGCCATACTTTTCCATATTTCACTCTTTTGAAAAGATGGCGAAATTATTGATATATTGCATTCTAGCTCATTAACCAAATTTTGTAACATTTTTTGAATATCTTCCGTTGTTATTTCTGGATCTATTATTTGCGGAGCAAAAATAAGACGTTCACCAATATCATTTACCATTTTTGGAGTAATTGGAGTATTTAAATATTTTTCATCTATATTAAAATGAGTTGAGAGAATACTATCATCCACAAGTGTCGCTGTCATAAAAATTTTGCGCCTAGCTTTCTCAAAAGATACAAACTCTTGTATAGGAATAACATGAGGTACTATCTCGATTCTATCTGAACTAATCACACATCTGCATAATTCAAAATTCTCTTCTAATAATTTTAAATCGAATTTCTTTAAATCATTATCTCCCATTTCTATTATAAATTTAAAAACATCTTGATATTTTTTTTGCCAATTCCAAAAAGGAACAAGCCCTATAGCATTAGGCTCATTTGATTTAAGCTTTATTGCTAATGACTGGCTTTGGTTTCCAATGTCGTTAATAAAAAGTCCAAAAATTTGATCATATAAATTTTTATTTGTATCTTTTTTAATCGTTATAGCAAACTGATTATCTATAATGTCTATACAAGCATGTGCGTCATCGATAACTATACTACCGATTTCAATTTCAGATTTTCTAATTCCAAATCTACTTTGTCCATTAAATAGTTGATATATATTGCAGATTAAAATTTCCTTTGAGGTTTCAAAGTTAATAGAATCAATATTCGTAGTTGCCCTGATCCCTAATGTGTCTGCTTCCTTCTTAACTTGCTCTATTAGATAATTATCAGGAACAACATACACACAAGGCCCCTTATTTTCCCTTAAACAGCTCTCTAATATAAGGAGACCTGCTAATGTTTTACCGCTTCCAGTATTCATTTTTATAATTACTGCACTCTCATCTCTTCGCTTAAACCATTTTTCAATAACATCATTTTGTGGAGTACGTAAATATTGATAATATTTTTGTGGTAATGACGCAAAAATTTTACTTGGGTCTATTATTGTATTATTTTTATCCTGCTTTATATACTTCGCAAAATTAGCCATACGTTCTCCTTTATAAAAACGAATATTTGTTGATTTTAGCAAAGTTAATATAAATTTCTAGCTTCAAAAGGTAAAATGAGCCAAATTTTAAAGGTAAAAAGATGAAGAAAATTTTGCCATTTTTAGCACCTATTTGCCTCTTTGCAAGTAGCTGCGACGAGCTGGTGCAAAAGAGCGTAAATGAGTTTTATAAAAGTGATAGAAATTTAGAGAAAGCCATAAATTTAGCCGAGCAAGCAAGCGAGGCATGCCTAAAGGCTGGCAACACCGAGCAGGCGATCACTTCGCTAATAAATGGCGCCAGCATGCGTATGGTAAATAAAGAGCCTCAAAAGGCACTAGAGCTCTCGCAAAAAGCCCTAGAGCTCGCGGCAAACGTTAGCGACAAGCTGCTACTAGCTCGCTCTTATCAAAACATAGGCGCAGCAGAGAAGATGCTAGGTAAATATGACGAAGCGCTTGCTAATTTTCAAGAAGCTCAAAAAATTTACTGATGTCACGCCAAATGCCCCAATGCGCGACGAGCTGCTTTGCATAAAGTCCATCGGCAGCACCTACTACATGAAAAATGACTTTGCAAAAGCCTACGAAAACCACATTTTAGCGTTAAATTTACTTGACATCACGCCAGAGTTAAGTAGCAACGAGCTTGTGCGATCAGAGCTTTTAATAGAGGTCGCTAACGACCTAGCAAAGCTTGATGGAAAAGATCAAGCCGCCAAAAACTACAAAGAAGTACTTGAAATTTTAAAAGGCAAGGAGCAAAACCATCGCGCGCTGGGTCTTTTGGAGCGAGCCAGCAAGGGGCTAAAGGAGCTTAACTAAAGTTTTTCTTTAGACTTTTTAGCACAAAATTTGCAAGCTCCAGCCCCTTTGAGCGGTGAGAAATTTTAAGCTTTGTCTCGTTATCTAGCTCGCCAAGCGTCTTTGTAAAGCCATCTGGGATAAAGAGTGCATCGTAGCCAAAGCCGTTTGTGCCGCGCTCCTCATCTATCGCTTCACCATACATAAAACCATGCGTCGTGTAGTCGCCAAATTTTGAGCTAATGGCGATACAGGCGGTGTAGTGAGCTGGAGAGCTCTTTAAATTTAGCGCCTTTAGCTTGCTAATTAGCTTTGCTCTATTGTTTGCGTCATTTGCGTTTTTGCCGCACACTTTGCCATTTTCATCAAGGTCAAAGTAGCGCGCAGAGTAAACCCCTGGCTCGCCACCAAGTGCATCCACGCTGATGCCGCTATCATCGCTAAGCGAGATAAACTCACTATCAAGCCCTTGCTCTTTAAGCTTTGCAAAAACTGCTCTTGACTTTATGAGCGCATTTTGCTGAAAAGTGCTGCCATCTTCAACGATCTCAAATGGCTTTACAACCTCACTTAGTGCGTAAATTTCATAGCCTTTTAAAAACTCTTTTATCTCTTTTACTTTGTCTAAATTTGATGTCGCAAGCACGATTTTCATCGCAAAACTCCTTGATTTTTGGGCGTATTTTACAAAAAAGTAGATTAAATTTTTTAAATTTAAATTAGTGTTAAAATGATAAACTTAGTCCTTTTAAAAATAAGGGAAAATTTACTGTTAAAAAGCGTTTTGCCACTATCTTTTATCGTAGCTAGCAGATTTTTTGGGCTTTTCATAGTCCTGCCAGTTCTTAGCCTCTACGCGCTCAATTTAAGCGGCGCAAATGAGTTTTTAGTCGGGCTAATAGTAGGCGTCTATGCGATCTCACAGATGATATTTCAAGTTCCTTTTGGCGCTCTCTCAGATAAGATCGGCCGCAAAAAAGCCCTAACCATCGGCCTTTTGATATTTGTGGCTGGCTCTATCGTCTGCGCGCTGGCAAGTGAAATTTACACGATGCTTTTTGGTAGATTTTTACAAGGCGTGGGAGCCGTAGGAGCTGTGGCAACAGCGATGATAAGCGACTTTGTGGCTGAGGAAAACCGCTCAAAAGCCATGGCGATAATGGGCGCTTTTATAGGTCTTAGCTTCACGCTTTCGATGGTACTTGGCCCACTTCTTGCTAGAAGTTTCGGGCTTTCAAGCCTCTTTTATCTAAGCGCCGCTCTTAGCTTGCTTTGCGTCGTGCTACTCTACACCGTCGTGCCAAAAGAGATAAAAGTGAGCGCAAAGGCCGAGAAGGTGCCATTTGGCAAGCTCTTTTTACAAAAAGACTACATGATCATAAATTTCACCTCTTTCATGCAAAAAATGCTCACAAGCATCGCATTTTTGGTGATCCCGATCGTTTTGGTAAAAGAGTATGGCTATGAGAGTGGCGAGCTTTACAAGGTATATACGCTTGGAGCCGTGCTTGGCTTTTTGGCTATGGGGCTAGCTGGCGCGCTTGGCGATGGCAAGGGACTTAGCAAGGTCATCTTGATAGCTGGCACATTGCTTTTTGCCCTAACCTACGCCATTTTTGTCTTTAGCTTTACGAAATTTCTCTTCGTGGTTGGCATCGCGATATTTTTTATAGGCTTTAACCTTCACGAGCCAATCATGCAATCAACCGCGACAAAATTTGTAAAATCCTCACAAAAAGGCACCGCTCTTGGCATCTTTAACTCATTTGGCTACTTTGGCAGCTTCGTTGGAGGCGCGTTTGGCGGATACATCATGCACGCTTTTGGTTTTAAAGTGCTTGCCATCGTCTGCGTGGTGCTTTGCGTGATCTGGCTTGTTTTGCTATTTAGCTTGAGTGATCCAAGAATCTTTAAAAACATCTACCTAAGCCCAGAAGCGAGCTTAAATTTAGAGCTTCTAAACAGCCAAAAAGGCGTGGTGGATTATTACAAAAATGAGAAAAATCAAGTGATCAAATTTGACTCCCGCCTAACAAGCGAGGCGGCTTTAAAAGAGAGCTTGAAGTTTTGATCTACGACGTCATCATCGTTGGTGCTGGCGCTAGCGGGCTCTTTTTAGGGGCAAATTTAAAGGGCAAAAAGGTTGCCATTTTAGAGAAAACAGCAGCGCTGGCAAAAAGATCTTAGCAAGCGGTGGCGGCAGATGCAACATCACAAACCGCTTTGTAAGCGCTAAAAACTACCTTGGCGAGCAAAAATTTATAGAGCAAATTTTAAAGGCACTAAGCCATGATCAAGTTTTGAAATTTTTAGTGAGCTTAAATTTAGCGAGCAAAAGCAAAATCAATTTTTCTGTGATAGCGGTGCAAAGAGCGTTTTGAGCCTGCTTTTAAAAAGGCAAAATGCAGATATTTTTTATAACAAAGAGGTTATCGGTGCCAAAAAAGTAGATGAAATTTTTGAAATTTTGACAAAAGATGAGAAATTTAGAGCAAGAAATTTGGTCATCGCAAGTGGCGGACTGAGCTACAAAGCCCTTGGTGCAAGCGATGTTGGATATAAAATAGCTAGCGAATTTGACATTGGGCTCTCACCTCTCGCCCCTGCCCTTGTTGGCTTTAGCGTGCAAAAAGATGAGTTTTGGTTTAAAGAGCTTAGTGGCGTTAGTCTAAGTGCAGATGTAGTGATAAATGGCAAAAATGAGAGCCATAAATTTAGTGGTGATCTACTTTTTACACATAGAGGTATAAGCGGCCCAGCGATACTAAACGCTTCACTCTTTTGGCAAAAGGGTAGAATTTGCATAAATTTTTTGCCTAGATTTAGTGAGAAAAATTTAGTAAATGGTAAAAAGCAGCTTAGTTCAGTTTTACCTTTGCCAAAGAGATTTGTGCTGGAGTTTTTAAGAAATTTTGGCTTAAAAGATAGAGCTTATTATGAATTTAATGATGATGCAAAAAGTATCATAAAAAGGCTTTTTGCTTACGAATTTGCTCCAGCTGGGACATTTGGCTTTGAAAGGGCTGAAGTTACAAAAGGTGGCGTAAAAACTAATTTTTTAGATGAAAATTTAGAGAGCAAAAGTGTAAAAGGGCTTTACTTTATAGGAGAGGTTTTAGATATCACTGGTATGCTTGGTGGATACAACTTGCATTTTGCATTTGCAAGTGCTCTAAAGGTAGCTAGCGCTTTAAAAAATAACTAATCAAATAGAAGTGAAATTTAGCTAGTGGCAGACAAAACTGCCACTAAATTTACTATCTCTCGTTTAGATACTCTTGTAAGCTTTTTACTTCAAGTGCTTTGCCAGTTTGAACTGTGCTTAGTGACTTAGCAGCTGCAAGTGCTGCACGGATAGTTGTGAAGTATGGGATCTTAAATCTAGCCAAATTTTAAGCTCTCAAGCATTTTTATATCTCTAAATTTATCTCTAAATTTTATAAAATTTGCTTCTAGCTCAGCCTTTCGCTTAAGTGCGATATCTACAAATTCCGGCTCCTTTTCAATGCCTACAAAATTTCTACCTAACAAATTTGCAGCTATACCAGTTGTTGCTGAACCTGCAAATGGATCGCAAATGACGCTATTTTCGTTACTTGCCATCAAGATAAGCCTTATCAAAAGTGAAAGTGGTTTTTGCGTAGGGTGCTTACCGCATGCTTTCTCCCAAGGAGCGATCGCAGCAAAACTCCACACGTCTTTCATCTGCTTATCTCCATTTATCCGTTTCATAAGCTCGTAATTAAAGATGTGCTTATGTTTCTCATCTTTTCTAGCCCAAATGATCTGTTCTGTGCTATGTGTTAGATACCTGCAGCTAAAATTTGGTGGAGGATTAGTCTTTTGCCATGTGATGATGTTTAAAATTTTATAATCAAGCTTCTGAAGTGCCCTACCTATAGAAAAGATGTTGTGATATGTCCCGCTTATCATTATACTGCCATTGTCACTAAGTGATCGCTTAGCAAGATTGAGCCATTTTAGGTTAAATTCATCGATCTCATCGATATTTGTGCCCTCATCCCACTTACCTTTATTTACACTAACTATCTGTCCGCTTTGAATGCTAAGCCCGCCATTTGAAAGAAAATATGGTGGATCCGCGAAGATAAGATCAAACTCGCCTTTAAATTTAGCTAGTTCGTTAAAGCAGTCGCCATCTATGAGCCTAAAATCGTTACGCATTTTTAAGCTCATTCATAAAAAGGTGTAAATTTGCAAGGTTATAAATTCTCACACTCTTATAAGCTTCTTGCAACTTATTTCTAGCATCGTGCCAACCCCAGCCATCAGTGATCCAGATAAATTTATACTTTGGCAAACACGATATCTTTTTGGCTATTTCGATATATGCTCTTGCTACTTCGTTTAATTTTGAGCCGCCACCACTATAAAAATTTGCTTCGATTAGATAAGTGATATTTTGTGCGCAAATCACAAAGTCAAATCTCTTCACATCACTACCTAAATTTAAACGGAAATTTCAGCTTGATACTTCAGCTTGAAAGCAGATATTTCCACACTTTTTAGAGAATATCGAAGCTGTTTTGAGGTGCTAAATTTATTAATCGCTGTTAGGGAAAGTAGTAGAAAAGTTGTGAGTTTGAGCGGTAATCTACTTGAGCTAAAGAGTTATTTTGATGAGCCAGAAAAATTTACAACTTTCTTTTAGAGACTGGGCTTGATGAAATTTTCAAGGATAGAAAAATTAAAAATTTATATGATTATGTGTTTGGCGTAGAAGTTGGACTTGATACAAACGCTAGAAAAAACCGCAGTGGAACAAATTTTGCGAACTTAATCTCAGAAAGGTTTCGCTCTGAAAATATCTGTTTTCAAATCTTTTGAGCCAAGCAAGAAATTTAGAGCATTAAGTTTTATAGCGACTTCTGTAAGGTTTTTAGAACATTTTTTAAAATCACAAAAGTAGCCAAGCGTGGCATTTGTCTCTTTTAAACTTGCCATAAAATCATCAAAAGGAGTTATATTATTCATTTTTTACCTTGTTCTTTTGGCTTATTTGTGGAAATGGTATTAAATTTCACCTCTGTAAAATCATCAGCTCCAAGCACGATCTCGCAATTTTCATAAGCCATTTTAGCGATCTTACACGCCTCACGCTGATCTTTTGCTTTAAGTTTTATCTTTTTACTTAAAATTTCAGTTATCTCAACTTCGAAATTCGCCCATTAAATCCCCATTTTTATAAATGCTTGCTCGCTCTCTCTTTCAAGCTGCCTTGATATATCTTCGTAACTAGCAAATTTTACTTTTTGAGCTATCTGTTCGTAGATACTAGCTCTTAAAATACTCTCATACTCTCTTTGTCTCATTTTGTCTGCGACTATAAACATCCTAGCATTAAAGTCTTGAAGCTCGTAAAATTTCATTTAGTGAGTTTTTAAAGTCCGTGCTATGCTCGACTTCGTAAAATGAGTTAGGCAAATTTCTTTCATTAAACCATATTGTATCTATTGTTTTTGCTCTTTTAACGATGTCTTCGTAACTGAAATTTATATATCTCGCTCAAGCTCACAAGCTCACAAAGCTTCTTGTCTGATTTATAAATTTTATTTTTATCTTGAGCTGGGATAAACGTTTGAAAATGCCTTAAATTTCCTATCTCAACAATAACACCTTGAAAATAAGAATGTGTAAATTTCTCATTTTGCTCGCTCTTGTTATCGCCTGTTTTAGCTAAATTTTTATCTCTAAAATCACAAAGTCCCCAAAGCCCAGCTCTAACCTTATAAAATTCTTTATTAGTCTGAACTATCCATCTTATACTAGCAAACGGGGTTTTGCTACCCCAAGTGCTAACATCAGTTTTATGGTAAAGATCAAAAAGCGTTGCCATGCCACTAAGGCTAGCTAACGCTTCTATTACACACTCTTTTTGGTTCATTTCTCGCTTAGATACTCTTGTAAGCTTTTTACTTCAAGTGCTTTGCCAGTTTGAACTGTGCTTAGCGACTTAGCAGCTGCAAGTGCTGCACGGATAGTTGTAAAGTAAGGGATTTTAAATCTAAGCACATTTTGGCGGATCTTTTTGCCATCATCCACACTTGATTTAGTATCGCTTGTGTTTATAACAAGTGCTATGTCACCATTTTTAAGTCTATCTTCGACGTTTGGTCTGCCCTCACTTATCTTATAGACAAACTCAGCCTTCACGCCAGCTTCGGTTAAAATTTTATGCGTGCCACCAGTTGCGACGATGCTAAAACCAAGTGCTATTAGCTCTTTTGCAAGATCAGGTGCGTAAGTTTTATCAGCGTCAGCTAGCGTTAAAAATACCCTGCCCTTACTTGGCAAAGTGTTGCTCGCAGCGATCTGGCTCTTTGCAAATGAGCTTGCAAAGTCGTGGCTGATACCCATGACCTCGCCCGTGCTCTTCATCTCAGGGCCAAGGATGAGATCGGCACCGCTTAGCTTGTTAAACGGCAACACGCACTCTTTTACGCAAACATGCGAGCTCACACGAGGTTTTAAGATGTCGCCATCTTCATAAACGACCTTGTAATCATCATAAAATTTAAGTGCCTCACGTAAATTTCCCTGCCACATAACTCTTGTCGCCACCTTTGCCATAGGCACGCCAGTAGCCTTGCTCACAAATGGCACGGTCCTGCTCGCGCGAGGATTTACCTCGATCATATAAAGCTCGTTTTCATAGATAGCAAACTGGATATTCATAAGACCGACAACGCCTAAATTTAGCGCGATATCTCTGGTTTGCTTCTCCACTTTTTTTATCATCTCATCGCTTAAGCTCATCGGTGGCAATATGCAAGCTGAGTCGCCAGAGTGAATTCCAGCCTCCTCGATGTGCTCCATTATAGCGCCTATATAAACCTCTTTGCCGTCGCATATCGCATCTACGTCGAGCTCTTTTGCGTCTTGTAAAAATTTATCAAGTAGCACTGGCGAGTGGTTGCTAACCTTTACCGCCTCGCTCATATACTCTTTTAGCTCGCTCTCGTTATGCACCCTTCTCATCGCCCTGCCGCCTAAAACGTAGCTTGGGCGAACAAGCACTGGATAGCCGATGGTTGCTGCCTTTTGCAAGGCTTCTTCTAGGCTAGTGGCGGTGTCGTTTTTAGGCTGAAGGACGCCTATTTTATTTATAAATTCGCTAAATTTCTTTCTATCTTCGGCCACGTCGATCACTCTTGCAGTTGTGCCAATGATCTTTGCGCCGATCACGCTTAGGCGCTTTGCAAATTTAAGCGGAGTTTGGCCACCAAAATGCACGATCACGCCGTCTGGCTTTTCGCGCTCGATGACTGATCTAACATGCTCAAAATCGATCGGCTCAAAGTACAAAATATCGCTCGTGTCGTAGTCGGTTGAGACGGTTTCTGGGTTGCAGTTATACATTATCGTCTTTACACCAAGGTCTCTTAGGGCGTAGCTTGCATGCACGCAGCAGTAGTCAAACTCTATGCCCTGACCGATCCTATTTGGACCGCCGCCTATTATCATCACCTTTTTAGCATCTTTTGCTAGCTCTTTTTTAGGAAATTTGGTGATATTTGTGGTTGAGTAAAGATACGGTGTTAGCGCCTTAAATTCGCCCGCACAAGTATCGACCTCGTTGTATTCAAGCTCGATGCCAAGTTTTTGCCTAGCAAAATAGATATCATTTTGGCTAAGCTCAAGATCGTCTTTTTCATTTATAAGCACAGCTATCATCTTGTCTGAAAAGCCCATACTTTTGGCCTCTCGAAGTAGCTCTTCGTTGTTTAAGATATCCATGTCGATCTTATCTTCAAATTTAACTATCTCATAAATTTGCTCCAAAAACCAAGGATCGATCTTGCTAAACTCATGCACCTCAGCCACGCTAAAGCCATCTCTAAAGGCTTGTGCTAGATATAAAATTCTTCTCTCATTTGCATTTCTAATGCCATAAACTAGGGCATTTTTTTCTAGGCTAAGGCTGTTAAATCCGCAAAGATCGCGCTCTAGGCTACAAAGCGCCTTTTGGATGCTCTCTTTAAATGTCCTGCCAATGGCCATAACCTCGCCAACTGACTTCATCGCAGTACCTAGATATGGGTTTGATCCTGGGAATTTCTCAAATGTAAAGCGTGGGATCTTTGTCACGATGTAGTCGATCACCGGCTCAAAGCTAGCAGGCGTGCCAGTGATGTCGTTTTTGATCTCATCTAGGCTAAAACCAACTGCAAGAAGTGTCGCGACCTTTGCGATAGGGTAGCCAGTAGCTTTACTGGCAAGTGCCGAGCTTCGGCTAACGCGTGGGTTCATCTCGATAACGATCATGCGGCCAGTTTTCGGGTCTATGGCAAACTGCACGTTGCTGCCGCCAGTATCAACGCCGATCTCGCGAAGTATAGCAAAACTAGCGTCACGCATCGCCTGGTACTCTTTATCTGTGAGCGTTAAAGCTGGTGCAACCGTGATACTATCGCCTGTATGCACGCCCATTGGGTCGAAATTTTCGATCGAGCAGACGATGATGCAGTTGTCATTTCTATCTCTGATGACCTCCATCTCGTACTCTTTCCAGCCAAGCAAGCTCTCTTCTATCAAAATTTTCATGTATCGGGCTTGCGTCAAGGCCGGTGTTGGCTAGCTCTTTAAATTCGTCCATATTGTAAGCCACACCGCTTCCTGCTCCACCAAGCGTATAGCTAGCTCTTATGATGAGCGGAAAGCCTATCTCATTTGCCGCATTTAGTGCGTCGTCCATATTATAAGCATATCTACTCTCAGGCAGGTCCATGCCGATCTTTTGCATAGTCGCTTTAAAATTTGTCTATCTTCGCCTTTTTTTATCGCTTCTGGGTTTGCACCAAGAAATTTGACATCCTTTAAAAGGCCGCTCTCAAAGACCTCCATAGCGGCATTTAGCGCCACTTGTCCGCCCATCGTTGGTAAGATGGCGTCAATATTTTCTTTTTCGATGATCTTTAAAATGCTATCTTTTGTGATCGGTTCTATATACGTTGCGTCGGCGAAATTTGGGTCAGTCATGATGGTGGCTGGGTTTGAGTTTATAAGCACTACGCGGTATCCAAGCTCTTTTAGCGTCTTGGCTGCTTGCGTGCCTGAGTAGTCAAATTCGCAGGCTTGACCGATGACGATAGGGCCTGAGCCGATTAGCAAAATGGTATTTATATCTGTTCTTTTTGGCATCATTTTTCCTTTGTTACAACGTATAGGTAGTTTGGTATGTTTAGCTTCGCATAGGGCTCAACTATCACGCTTTGATAGGAGCTCTCTTTTAAAATTTTACTCACGTGCCCTACTGGCACCCCACTAAAAAATATCCCGTCAAGCCCACTTGTAAAGACCTCGTCGCCCTCTTTTGGACTTAGCCATTGCGGGATAAATTTCACCATTATTTGACCTTGATTTCCATGCGCGACGCCTGGAATTTTGTCATTTCCTATATAGACCGCAAATATACTTTTTGGGTCATTTTGCAAGTAAGCTAGCGGCTTGCCGTCTTTTGCGATGACGATGCCAGCGCTGCTTCCTTGATAGATGAGCCCGTAAATTTTATTTGGGTCGTATCCTTCAAACTCGCTTATCCAAATTTTATTATAATCCCCGATATGCACGTAGCTAAGCCCTTTTACTAGCTTTACAGCTGGGGCGTAGGCAGTTGAGTTTTTATCTTTTAAAATTTGATTTAGCTCGTTTGCAAAAGTAGATAGAAGCGTCGCTGAGCGCTCTAACTCTTCATTTTGCGCTCTTAGTTTTTCTATCTCGCTAGCCTGCCTAAAATATTCGTTTATATAATCTTTCACGCTTTTAGCAAAATTGTCGTATGAATTTATAGCGTAGTTGCTAAATTTAATAGAGATGTTGCTTAAAATTTCGCCCTTAAACATCGAGGCGCCAGCAAGCAACGCTATAAAAACAAAAAGAACAATCTTACTCTTCATTTGTTAGCTGTTGTAAAAGTCCGATCTCTTGAAGTGCCTTGCCTGTGCCTCTAGCAACAGCAAGAAGCGGCTCGTCAGCTACAAATACTGGAAGCTTAACGATATCAGACAAGAACTTGTCAAGCCCTCTAATAAGCGCTCCACCGCCAGTTAGCACGATACCAGTCTCCACGATATCACCAGCAAGATCAGGCGGCATCATCTCAAGCACAGTTTTTAGCGCGTCTGCGATCTCTTTTAGCGGTTCTCTCATCGCCTCTCTCACATCCTCGCTTGTTAGCTCAACCCTGCTTAAAAGACCGCTCACTTGGTCGCGTCCTTTTACCACTACGCTTAGCTCTTTTTCAAGCTGCACAGCAGAGCCCACAGCGATCTTTATCTCCTCGCCTGTTCTCTCGCCTATTAGTAAGTTGTATTTTTCTTTTATGTAATTAACTATGCTGCTATCTATCTTATCGCCAGCTGTGCGGATAGATTTTGATATTACCAGACCGCCAAGTGAGACGACACCGATCTCAGTCGTACCACCGCCGATATCAACTACAAGGTTGCCTTGTGGCTCGCGAACTGGTAAATTTGCTCCGATAGCTGCTGCCATAGGCTCTTCTATCAAAAATACCTCTCTTGCACCAGCACTTAGTGCGCTCTCTCTAACAGCCTTTCTCTCAACCTGAGTAAGTCCGTAAGGAACTGAGATGATGATCCTTGGGCGTAAGAAATTTTTTCTTCTATGAGTCTTTTCTATAAAATAGCGTATCATCCTCTCTGTCATGTCAAAGTCCGCGATAACGCCATCTCTCATCGGTCTTATCGCCTCGATGTCGCCAGGAGTTTTCCCACCATCTCTTTTGCAGCGTGGCCGACTGCTAGAATTTTTTGTTTTCCATATTTTTCACGTCTTACCGCAACAACTGATGGTTCGTTTATGATTATTCCCTTATCTTTTACCAAAACCAAAGTATTTGCCGTACCTAAATCTATACCCATATCGCTTGAGAAAAAACCTATAACCTGATCTAAAAACATCTATTTCCTTTACGCTGTTAATTTATTGTGCTTTACCAAAATCGGCTTTGCCTTATCTTTTACCGTCTCTTTTGAGATCACGATATCGTAGTCTTTTAGCTCTGGCAGATCATACATTATATCTGTCATGAGCTCTTCCATTATGCTTCTAAGCCCTCTTGCTCCAGTCTTTCGCTCGATAGCAAGGCTTGCTATCTCTTCAAGCGCCTCATCATCAAATTTAAGCGTAGCACCGTCGATCGCACAGAGCTTTTGATATTGTTTTAATATCGCATTTTTTGGCTCGGTCAAAATTTTAACCATATCCTCTTTTGTTATCTCATTTAATGTAGCCACCACGTGAAGTCTGCCGATAAGCTCTGGGATGAGGCCATATTTTACAAGATCGTCTGGCTCAAGCAGGCTTAGTAAATTTCTCTTTTCATTTTTGCCACGTTTTTCTTGGTTAAAACCAAGTACGTTTTTACCAACTCTGCGCTCGATGATGTCAAGAAGTCCGTCAAATGCACCACCGCAAACAAATAAGATATTTGTCGTATCTATCTGGATGAAGTCTTGATTTGGATGCTTTCTGCCGCCTTTTGGTGGGATATTTACGACACTTCCTTCGATGATCTTTAAAAGCGCTTGCTGCACGCCCTCGCCTGAAACGTCTCTTGTGATGCTTCTGTTTTCGCTCATTCTAGCGATCTTATCGATCTCATCGACAAATACAATGCCCTGCTCCGCCTTTTTTACGTCGCCATTTGCAGCTTGCAAGAGCCTTGTAAGGATATTTTCAACGTCCTCTCCGACATATCCAGCCTCAGTTAGGCTTGTAGCATCGCAAATCGCGATAGGCACGTCAAGAAATCTCGCCAAAGTCTGAGCCATCAACGTCTTGCCGCTACCAGTTGGACCAACAAGCAAGATATTTGATTTTGAAATTTCAGTATCGTCTTTGATGTCGCTTTGTTTAAAATTCTCTTATAATGGTTATATACGCCGACGCTAAAGACCTTTTTAGCCCTATCTTGACCGATCACGTAGTTATCAAGTACTGCTTTTAGCTCCTTTGGAGTAAGCTTTTGATACTCTATCGCCTCTTCGTTTTTGCTCTCTTCTACACTCGTATCACCATGTATCATATCGTATGCTGCTGCTATACAGTACTCGCATATATAGGCGTTTCCTTCGATATCTGCTAATAACCTTCTCTCAGCAGACTCAGCCTCGCCACAAAAATTACACTTTCTAGCCATTAATCTCTTCCTTTTGCAAGCGGAATTCCTCTTGTCGTTTCTAATATAAATTTACACATTTTTTTAACATTTTCGTCGCTGGTTTTTGCGATCAGCTCATTTGCTTGATCTTTTAGGCTGATGCCTTGATTAAACAAAAATTTATAAGCTCGAACAAGCTCTTCAACCTGCTCTTTGTCAAATCTACGCCTAATGCCAACTGAAATTTAAGCTTCTTATATAGGCTCTGTTGCCCTCAGCTAGGCAAAATGGCACTACATCTTGGCTAAGCGCACTAGCCCCTGCGACCATGCAGCTCTCACCCACTCTAACAAACTGATGAATAGGTGTAAGACCGCCCACAACAGCGTAGTCGCCAAGTTCGACGTGGCCTGCCAGAGTTGCATTATTTGCCAAAATGACGTTGCTGCCTATTATGCAGTCGTGTGCGATGTGAGAATATGCCATGATAAAGGCGTTATCGCCGATCCTTGTTATACCATCGCCCTTGTGCGTGCCTGAGTTTATCGTGCAAAACTCACGTATAGTTGCGTGCTCGCCGATGATGACGCCAGTATCGACCTCATCTTTATAGCTGATATCTTGCGGGATGTCGCCCACGATCGCGTAGCTAAATACACGAGAGTTATCGCCGATCCTCGTCTTGCCAAGCACCCTTGCGCCTTGTTTTATCGTGACGTTGTTGCCAAGGACTGCATCTTTACTTACAAATGCGTAAGCCTCGATATTTGCGTCATCTCCAATGATCGCTCCATCTTCTATAACTGCTGTTTGGTGGATATTTTTCATTGTCTCTCTTTTTTAAGCAAAAGCCTATTTATCGACTATCATCGCTTTTAGTTCAGCCTCGGCGCATAGCACATCATCGACGTATGCCTTGCCCTCAAGCACCCAGATATTACCTTTGTGTTTTAATACATTTAATCTATACTCTAGCCTATCTCCAGGACGGACTGGATGGCGAAATTTCGCTCCATCTATGCTCATAAAATAGACCACTTTGTTCTCGATGCCAGCTTGATGCTCGTCACTCATGCTCTTAAACGCTAGCACGCCACCAGCTTGCGCCATGCCTTCAATGATCATTACACCTGGATAGATCGGGTGACCATGGGAAGTGCCCCTGAAATATCGGCTCGCCAATGGTTACATTTTTATAAGCGACGATGTTTTTTGCAGGCTCTAGCTCGACAACTCTATCGATAAGCAAAAATGGAAATCTATGTGGGAGAATTTTTTGAATTTCTACGACGTCTATCACGTTTTAGCCTTAGTAATGTAAATTTTGGCAGATTGTAACAAATTTATACTAAGAAAAAAATTATTAGTCTCTTTTAAAATCTCTGAAATTTAGCCTTAGTGGGTCTAAATTTAGCCCTCTAAAACCAAAATTTCTTCGCTGTCGTTGTAAAAAACAGCCTTTGCGTAAATTTCGTAGCCACCCTTTTTGACCTCGTCTAAGACGATGATAGGATTTTGCGAAAACTCCCCGCTTATATCACGGCGAAATTTCATCTCAGCGCCAAGCTCAAGCGGCCTTTTACAAAGCTCATCAACGCTTTTAAATTTGCTATTTGTAAATTTATTAAAGCGCTCTATACTCATAAATATCGCGCCCTCTTTTAGCTCATCGTCCATCTCGCAGTCGCGCTCCACATTTAGCTTTAAGCTCTCTCTTTTAAAGCCAGAGTAGAGCACAAAGTAGCTTGGCACTACAGCGTTTTGAAATTTTACACTTGCGCGCAAAAGTCTGTAATTTAAAAACCTTCTTCTAAAAAGGTGAAATTTCTCTCCTCTCGCCTCGCAAAGGCGCACCTTTTTATAAAGCTCAAGTCTAGCCTCAATGCTGCCATAAAGAGCTCTTGCGCGAACATCGCTCATTAGCTCACTTTGGGCAAATTTTGCGAGTCGCGCTGTTTTTTTAAGGCAAAAACACAGCCGCAGTAGTTTTGGTGATAGAGTTTGTCTTTTTTAGCGAGGATAAATTGCTCGCTTGTGCCGCCATTTTTTCTATAATCAACCGCAATCGCTTCTAAATTTGAGCCAGCAACTGCCTCATCAAGCGCCTTTTTAAGCTGAGTAAAGTCCTTTTTTGGGCTCATCAAAAGCGTCGTCGTGATCTTATTTAGACCAAGCTCTATCGCCTTTTTGGCGGAGTCTTTCATACGAAAGTCAAAGCAGTATTCGCACCTTTTGCCCTTTTCTGGCTCATCTTCAAGCCCCTTTGTGCCACCAAGCCACGCTTCGTAGTCATATTCGCCGCATATTAGCTTGATGCCTAGCTTCTCGCAGCTTCGCTTCACGTCCTCAAAACGCAGTAAAAATTCGCTATATGGATGTATGTTTGGATCGTAAAAATAGCCTACTATTCGTTCATTTGGATGATCTTTTCGTAGGCGCTGTAAAAAGTAGTGGCTATCGACCGAGCAGCAGATATGAACTAGCAAATTTGACCTTTTTTGCTTGCATTATATCAAAGTTTGTCATCATAAAATTTAGCTGCGTCAAGGTATTTTTTAAGGACATTTTGGCTTGTGAGATCTTCAAATTTACCAAAAGCCACTTGCTTGCCGGCTTCGATGATTAGCACCTTTTGCGCTATCTTTATCGCACTTAAAATATCGTGCGTGATGAAAATAATGCTGATATTTTTATCCAAGCTTAAAAGCAAATTTATGATCTTTTGCTTCGTCTCATTATCAAGCCCGCTTGTTATCTCGTCGCAGATTAGGATTTTTGGCTTTGAAAGAAGCGCTAGCAGTATCCCAACCCTTGTCGCCTCGCCGCCACTTAGCTGTGATGGATATTTTTCTAAAATTTCATCTTTTAAATTTAAATTTGACATGAGTTCTTTAAGCTCATTTTCGCTGAAGTTAAGCTTAAGATATGATCTCACGTGAGCGATGGCTGTTTTTACTTTTAGCGCTGGATTTAGGGCTTGTTTTTGGTTTTGCAAGATATATCTGATATCTTTTTTAGCTCATTTTTGTCCGTGATCTCTTCATTGTTTATATAAATTTTGCCCCCACTTTTTGGCTCGCTAAATGATATGAGCTTTGCAAGCGTGCTTTTGCCACTGCCACTTTGCCCCAAAATGGCTAAATTTTCGCCATCATCAAGCTCGCAACTTATCTCCTCTAAAAGGTGCAAAACTTCAGCTCTAGCATTAAAATGCTCCTTAAAGCTTAAACTTTTTGATACGTTTTCAAGCCTGATTTTCACGCATTTTCCTTTAAATTTAGCCGCCCATCTCTCATCTGCCAAATTTCATCACTAAGATAGCTTGTCAGCGCCTCATCGTGCGAGATAAAGATGACGCTCATCTTGCCTTTTAGGCTCTCTAAGATGCCTGCCACGTGGCTAGCGCTAATGCTATCAAGCCCGCTTGTTATCTCGTCGCAGACTAAAATTTTGGCTTCAGGCAAAGCGCAAGAGCTATCTGCACGCGGCTCGCCTCGCCGCCACTTAGCTCGTATGAGTATTTGTGCCAGATGAGATTTGCATTACCCAGCCCAAACTCCCTAAAATAAGCAAATGCAAGCTCTTTATTTGATTTATTATCGCCACCAAGATAGGCGTTAAAGTGATCGCCCACATTTAAGAGTGGATGAAGACTGGCAACTGAGTTTTGAAAAACGAGCGCGGCGACCTTTCTTCGGTGCTCTTTTAGCTCATTTTGACTAAGTTTTAAGATATCTTTTTTATAAATGCTAAATTTATCCGCCCTCACTCTAAAATCATCATCAAAAAGCCTTATTAAGCTCTTTGCAAAGAGCGATTTACCGCTGCCACTTGCACCCGTGATACCTATAAATTTACCCTCACTCATGCCAAAATCAAGCTCACGCAAAAGCTTTTTGTCCTTATAAAAAACGTTTAAATTTTTAATCTCTATCATATTTTTATATTGCCATTTTTTGAATTTGACGTGATGATCGAGGTTGCAAGGATGAGCAAAAAGAGCGTCGCGCCAGGGAAAAGCACCATCCACCAAGAGCCCAAAAAAAGTGCTTCTTTACTCTCATTTAGCATGATGCCAAGGCTTATTTTATTTGCGTCGCTACCCACGCCAAAAAAGCCAAGCGTGGCCTCCATAACGACCGCATTTATCGCATTTATGCCAAAGATGCTAACTATTAGATGCTTTAAATTTGGCAAAATTTCAAAGCATATAAGGCTAAATTTGCTAGCCCCATTTATCACGGCTTGCTCTGCGTAGTCGCACTTTTTACTAAGTCTTAAATTTTGCATAAAAACTTTTGCGCCCTGCATAAAGGAGCAAATGGCGATGATAAAAGATGTTATAAGCAGATCTCCGCTACTAAATGAGCTAAAAAGCATGATAAAAACGATGTTTGGGATACTTAAAAAAGCATCAAGCCCCTTATCAAAAAGGCTCTCACAAACCCTGCTCTTACTCGTGCCAAAATATGCGTAGATGAGTGAAAAAAGCGTCGTTAAAAAGCCAGCTAGCAGCAAAACAAGAAGCGAGTTTTTAAGTGCGTAGGCCACTCTTATGAGATTATCCCTGCCTAGGATGTCAGTGCCAAAGATATGCTCGCCGTTTGGGGCTGAAATTTACCGCCATAAAGTCAGTGAAATTTGGCTCAAATTTAGAGAAAAATGGTGTCACAAAGGCAAATGAGACAAGCGCTAAAAAGACAAAACAGGCTAAGAAAAATATGACTTTTCTCATAAATTTCTCTTATCTGCCAAGATAGCAAAAATTTTTGCTAGCAAATTTGCAAAAACGACAAAAACAGCCGTTAGCAAAATGGTCGCAAGTGCGACTGGATAGTCTTTGGCGATCACCGCATCAAGGCTAAGCTTGCCTATGCCTGGAAATGAAAAAATGCTCTCAATGACGTATGAGCCAGCAAAAACGCCAGCTACAAGGGTTGCAAAATAATAGACTATATCGGTGCTTGCGTGCTTTATCGCAAAGAGATAAATTTTGCCCGTCCCAAGCCTCTAGCGTGAGCCGTCTGGATAAAGTCAGCGTTTAGGCTTTGATTTAGCGTGTCTCTTACAAATTTTACGTTTGCTCCAAGGTGTGGCAAGATGATGGCAAGCGTTGGCAAGATGATAAATTTCAGCTCCCACCCCGCTAGATCCTAGCTCGTTTGCGCCTGAGCTTGGCAGCACGTTTAGATAGACGCTAAAGATCGCTATTAGCACGAGTGCGATGTAAAAATGCGGCAGTGAAGCTAACAAAAAAGAGCTAAAATTTATAAAGATATCGGCAAATTTATTCTTATAAATGGCGCTTAAAAGCCCCAAGAAAAATGACAAAAAAACTATCAGAAAAAACGAAGCAAAAAATAAGATAAGAGAGTTTAAAAGTCTCTCTTTAATGAGTAAAAAAACGCTTGCTCCACTTACAAAGCTAGTGCCAAAGTCCCCTGTGACAAAGTGAGCCAGCCATCTAAAATACTGCACAAAAAAGCCATCTTTTAGCCCCAAATTTTCTAAAATTTGCTCTTTTACAGCCACGCTCACCGCCTCACTTCGCAAAAACATCGCATCAGTGACGTTTCCTGGCAAAAAATATATGAGAAAAAATAGAAAAAATGAGATAAAAAACAGCAACCCAAGGCTTGAGATCGCTGTTTTTAAAATGGCTCTAAACAAAGTTTTTATCCACTATTTTACTTGCCACTCTCTTATGTTCCATAAAAATCCAGCCCCATGGTGACCTAAAATTTGCGTCTTTATGCCTGAAATTTTGTTATTAAACACAAGCGGATAGTCAAGATAGGCTATAAAAATGTAAGGTGGATTTTCAAAAAGCGCTTTTAGAAATTCTTTGTAGTATTTTTTCCTAAGCTCCACGTCCTTTGTATATCTTGCGTTTTTTAAGGCAAGATCGACGTTTGCGTCCTTGTAGTGGCTAAAATTCCAGCCATTTTCATTTACGCTCACATCGGCAAATCCGCCAAAATTCTATATGTATGAAAGTCTGGATCAAATGGGCTTCCCCAGCCGATCACGAAGCTATCCACCTTGCTTATACTAAAGGCTGTTCTTGGCTTTGCGTAGGCTTTGGCTCTTACGCCAAATTTCTCAAACTCGCTGCTTAAAATTTTAGCTAGATTGACCCTTAAAATGTCGTTATTAAAGGCGTAGATGTCAAAGCCAAGCTCCTTGCCGTCCTTTTCAAAAAAGCCAGCCTTATTTTTCTTAAAGCCGCTTTTTTCAAGTAACTCCCTAGCCTTTTGCGGATCGTAGCTAAATTTAAACTCGCTGTCATTTGCAAAGCTTTTTTCTATCGGATTATTCGCTACGCTTGCATATCCGTGAAATAAGCTTTTAACTATCTCATCTTTATTTACGGCGTAGTTTAGGGCGATCCTTACATTTTTATCTTGAAAGATAGGATCTTCAAGGTTAAACATCAAAGCTCTATAGTCTGCGCTTTTAAATTTAAGCAAGCTAAGTTTTTTATCATCTTTTATGAAATTTACCCCTGTTGGAGAGATGAGCGCGACGTCGATCTCACCGCTTTTTAGGCCTACAAGTCTTAAATTTTCATCGCCAACGATCTTAAAAAATACCTTTTTATCTTTGGTTCGCCCTTGTAAAATTTCTCATTTGCCGCAAATTCCAAGCTCTCATCTTTTTTCCATTTTACAAGCTTGTATGCACCAGTGCCGATAGGTGCGTCATTAAATTTATCAGTTGCGATATCTTTGCCCTTTAGGATATGCTCAGGCAAAACGCCAAAACTAAGCGCATCTAAAAACGGCGGAAATGGCTCACTAAGCGTGATCTTTACTTTATAATCGCCCAAAATTTCAACGCTTTTTACCACCTCGTAGTTTGAGATAGCAGGCGCGTTTAGCTTCTTATCTTGAGCCGCTTCGATAGGTAAATTTAACGTCCTTTGCGCTAAATTTCACCCGTCATGCCAAAAAGCATCATCTCTTAGCTCAAAAACATACTCCAGCCCGTCATCACTCACCTGCCAAGACTTGGCAAGCTCTGGCACCACATGGCTATTTTCATCGTGGCTAGTAAGACCAGAGAAAACCAGCGAAAGCGTAGGATCGTGATCCTCGTCGTAGAGTGGATTTATACGAGGTGTTTGCTCCTCGATAGCGACCACAACGGCATTTTCATTTGCATAAGCAAAGGCAGAAAACAACAAAAACAATAAAGCCAAAAATCTCTTCATCACTCGCTCCTTTGTTTAAAAAATATTTGACGAATAGTAATACGAAATGCATAAAAGTATTATTAAGATAAGTGTAAATTTAATGTATAAAAAATTTGCAATTTCTAACTAACTTTTAACCTTTTTTAAAGTAAAATCAAGGCTCATTTTAGCTGACAAAAAGGTAAATTTCACAATGGATAAAAAGAAAAAAATAGCCCTAATCACCGGCATCTGCGTAGTCTCACTTTTGCTTATCTACACGCTTCTTGGCTTTTTTGGTCTGCCTTATGCTATCAAAAATATCGCGCCAAAATACCTAAAAGACTACAACGCAACGCTTTTTGTAAGTGATGCTGAAATTTAACCCATTTACCTTCGAGCTAAACGCTACAAATGCCGAGTTAAACACCACTTCGCCGCTTTTTAGCACAAAGCAGATCGACCTTAAGCTAAAGCCATTTTCTATCTTTAAAAAGCTAGTTGAGATAGACATTTTTAGGCTAGATGAGCCAAAAGTAAAGATCGCAAGAGATAAAAAAGCAAATTTTAACTTTAGCAATTTTATAAGCGATGATAACGCAACTAGCGAAGATAACAGCACTAGCTCGATAAATTTCGCGCTAAATAACGCAAAAATCATCAAAGGCTCATTTTCTTATAGCGATCAAAATTTAACAAAGCCATTTAATGTAAGCTTTGATGATATAAACTACGAGCTAAGCTCGCTAAATACGAAGAAAAACAGCGCCGGTAGTCACATCTTTGACTCAAACTCAAGCCTAGCGCACAAGATCGATTTAAATGGCGATATCAAGCTAAATCCACTAAAAATAGAGGGCAACGATCAGCATAAAAGACTTTAGCATAAAGCCAGTTGCGATAAGCTTCATCGACAATGACACGTTAAATCTAAAAAATGCCATCATAAACCTAAAGATAAACTACGCTTTAAATGCCGATGAGAACGCAACTAGGATAAATTTAAAAGATGGCTTTTTAAATGTAAAAGGACTAAGTTTAGATGAAGGTGCAAATGAGCTTAGCCTTGGCGAGCTAGAACTTCCAAATTTTGATCTTGTTAGCAAGATAGCTGACAAAACAGAGGCTGAGCTAAATTTAAGTGCCATAAATTTAAATGATATCTCTTTTAAAAATGCTATCTCCGCAAACGTAAAATCATTAAATTTAAGTGATATCTCGCTTCTTGCAAATTTAAATGAAAAAAGTGAGCTAAACGCCACAGCCAAGCTAAAAAGCGTAGGCGCAAATGCTCTTAAAGTAGATGAAGCGGATAGAAATTTAGCAAATTTAAAAGATATAAATGCTTCAAATTTAAATATAAATTTAGCAAACAACAAAACCGCTCTAACGCTTGAAAAAATAGCACTTAATGGCATCAACGCGCCACTTAGCAAAAGCGCAAATGCAAATGTAGCAAGCGCTGGCATGACAAATACAAATTTCACAATGGATGGCAACAAAAGCCTTGCGAGCCTTGATGAGCTAAATGTAAAAAATATAGAGCTTAAAGCAAAAAATAAAGATATAGCAAGCGTCGCTGACGTGGCGATAAAGAGCATAAGCTTTGATCTTTTAAAAATGGCTCTAAATATCGCTAGTGTCGATGTTGATAAGCCTAAATTTACTTCAGAACTAAACGACAATGGTCTAAGCGCTGTAAATGAGCTAGGATTTGACGAGCAGAGCGCAAAACCTGCAAAAGTGGCAAAACACACTAAAAAAGTAGAGAAAAAAGCTGAAAATAAAAGTGCTTCAAAAAGCAAAGAAAATGAGTTTAAATTTGATATAAAAAATATAAGTGTAAATAACGCAGATATCACTTTGACGCATCTTTTTGAAGGCGAAAAGATCGCTCATAAATTTGATAATCTTTTTGTAAAAGTAGCAAATTTAAGTAGCGATTTTAGCAAGCCATTTGACGCAAAAGTGGCGATGAAAAGCTCACAAAAGCTAAATTTAGATGTTGAGTCCAAGATAAAGATCGAGCCACTTGATGTAAGCGCTAAAATCAAGCTAAATGATACAAATTTACCAAAGTATTTTGCCTACGCAAAGCCCTTTTTAGAGGCCGATCTAGCTAGCGGACAGCTCGAAAGTAGCGCTGAGATAAGCTACGCAAAAGATATCAAAGCAGACGCAAAAGTTAGCATTAAAGATATAAGATTAAACGGCAAAAAAGCTGAAAAACTAATCGCCTTTAAAAGCCTTGATCTTGAAAAATTTCATTTGCCAAAAACGACCTTGCTATAAGCGGAGTGAGCTTAAATTCTCCATTTATCAAGGCTCATCTAAGCAAAGAGCGTAAATTTAACCTATCTCAGATCGTAAAAGAGGATAAAAATAAGGCTAAAACCGAGGCAAAACCTGAGAGCAAAAAAGTAGCTAGCAAAAAAGAGGACAAGCTAAAATTTAGCGTTAAAAACTTCTCTTTAAAAAATGGCGAGGTTGATTTCTCGGACGCATCGCTATTTATGCCATTTGCCACAACGATCTCAAAGCTAAATGGCAAGCTAACAGACATCGATAAAAAGCGCCCGAGCTCAGGCGAGTTTCAAGGTGTGGTTGGCAAAAATGGCTTTGCGCAGATCACTGCAAAGCTCTTTCCATTTGAGCTAAAGCAAAATACCGACATAAAGCTTGACTTTAAAGATATCGATCTAACCGATATAACGCCATATAGTGGGCAATTTGTGGGCTATAAGATCAAAAAAGGCAAGCTAAATTTAAACCTAAACTATAGCGTAGCCGACTCAAAACTAAATGGCTCAAAATTTCAGTAAATTTTGACTCACTTACACTTGGAGAGAAGGTTGATTCAAAAGATGCTGTAAATTTACCACTTTCGCTTGCTATCTCGATACTTAGCGATCAAAATAATCAAATAAACATCGACCTGCCAGTTGAGGGAAATTTAGACGATCCTGACTTTAAATATGGCGGCGTCATCTGGGCTGCAGTAAAAAAGCTCTTTGCTGACATCACGCTAGCTCCATTTAGATTTTTAGGCAACGCCCTAGGACTTGGCAGCAAAGATCTTAGCTCTATTGATTTTCTTGCTGGAAGTAGCGAGCTTATAAGCTCAGAAGTGCCTAAGATAGCTGATTTCATAAAGCTAACTGGCTCAAAACCTAAGATGAAGCTTAGCATAACGCCAACATACTCAAAACTCGATGAGAGCTTTTATAAAAACAAAAAACTAGATCAAAAGATCAATCAAATCATCGCTTCAAGCGGCAAAGACTACATCGCAGTTTTAAATGAGCTTGTGCCAAATTTAAAAGATAGAAACGAAAAAGCTTTAAGAGAAGAGGCGCTAAAGGGCATCGAGGTCGATAAAGCAAAACTAGTAGAGCTTGCAAATGAGCGTGCAAATGCGGTAAAAGAAGCGCTTATAAAAGCTGGGCTTGAGGCTGGCCGCATAAATATAAACGATGCAACAAGCTCAGAGCCTAAGCAAAACACCTACACAAGCGTGCTAATGGGAGTGGCGAACTGAAATTTCATTTATTTCGCTGCTTCTTGCATTATAGACAAACCAGCTAAGAAGCATAAGCATCATAAATGCCCCAAAAACGAGGCTTGCGTAAAAGTATAAATTAAAATCAGCTCCCAGCAAATTTGCGTTGTGAAGGGCGATCATAACGCCAGCTAAAGCGATTAAGTAGCCAATTAGCTTAATGATGAAAATTTTAGGATTTACAAGGATCAGCAAAAGGCCACAAAGTATGATGCCAAGGGCTATTTGTAAATTTGAAACGTCAGCTTGAACGTTTGAAGTAAGTGTTAAAAAACCAGCTAAAAGCGCCATTAGTATCATCAAAACTGCATAAACCACCCTGCTTCGTCCAAAGCCATACATAAAGCAAACAAAGCCCTTATTTTGCCTGTTATAGTCCATTTTTCGCTCCTTTTGGAAGTTTGCTTATTTTAATGCCAAATTCTTAAATAACGGCTTTAATCTGAAATTTCACTCATTTTGGCTAATATTTTGCATCTTAAAAAAGGAGTAAAAATGCCTTATGTTAATATCAAAATAGCAGGCCCAGAGCCTACAAAAGAGCAAAAAGATCAAGTTTTTAAAGAAGTAACCGAGACGCTTGTAAGAGTGCTTGGCAAGAAAAAAGAGGCGGTTATGATCTTTATCGAAACTCACGACGCTGGCAATATCGGCGTAGGCGGCGATAGCGTAGAGGACAAAAGAAAGGGGATGAAATGAGCGAATTTAGCAAAGCAGATATGGAGAGAAAGATAACGCTTGAAGTTGGCGATAAAGCGCCAGAGTTTGAAGCGCTAAATCAAGATGGCGTAAAGGTCGCGTTAAAGGACTTTATAGGCAAAAACGTAGTGCTTTACTTCTACCCAAAAGACAACACTCCAGGCTGCACGACTGAGGCTTGCGAATTTAGCGCAAACTACGATCAGTTTATCAAAAATGATACTGTCATCATCGGCATTAGTCCAGATAGTGTGAAGTCGCATGTGGGCTTTATCGCAAAGCAAAATTTAAAGCACATCCTCTTAAGCGATGAGGATAAAGAAATTTCAAAGCTTTATGGCGTTTGGCAGGTCAAGAAAAACTACGGCAAAGAGTATCTTGGCATCGTTAGAAGCACCTTTGTGATCGGAAAAGACGGCAAGATAGCTAAAATTTACAAAAGCGTAAAAGCCAAAGACCATGCCGCAAAAGTGCTAGCTGATCTAGCAAAATAAGGTAAAAAATGACCAAATTTTTTAATACCATTATAAAAAGTCCATTTATAAATATATTTGTGGTTACAACGCTTGTAATGTTTATCGCAAATATCTATAAAATTTACTTTTTTGAAGGAACTGACCGTATAGCTCTTATGCATATGACAAGAAGCTTAACTACTATATTTTTATTAAATTTAGTTATCACACATGTTCTTTACTTGCTAAGTCGTGGGCTGTTTAAAGGGCTTTATCTAGTTTATGCGCTAATAATTTTTATTCTATGTTTTATAAATTTTTTCACTTTAACAAGTTTAAAAACAGATATAAATATAGCAATAATAGATAGTGTGCTACACACAAATCCAGATGAAGCCGGTGAGTTTTTCCAGACATTTTTTGAAGCTAAATATCTAGTAGTTGCTATACTTTTGTGTATCATCTTTTACGCTATGACAAGATATAAAAGATCTAGCACAAAAGAATTTAGCCGAAAAACTATCATTGTCCTTTCGGTAATTTATATAGCCTTTGCAGCTGTATTTTTTACAAAATCAGCAATGAGAATATCGTCTAATAAAGCTGATAGAGCTATAAGTAAGCTCTCAGAACATATCCTGATAAATTATGCTTTTGTTTTAAAAAAATATCTTTTAGATGATAATTTTTTAGCTAGCAATAAACAAATTTTAAAAGATTACGACGTATCTAAAGCAGCAAATCAAAACATAAAAGCTGAGCAAAAAGTAGCAAATGTAGTCTTTGTGATCGGTGAAAGCTTACAAAGAAACGAGATGAGCGTTTATGGCTTTGGCTTGCCGACTACACCAAATTTAATGACATTAAAGCAAAGTGGCAATGCCATAATCTATACAGATACTACCGCCCCTGACACATATACAAATGGTTCTCTTTCAAAGGTTTTAAATTTCTCAAACTATGAAAGCAAAGAGCCTTGGAGCAAGAGTTTAAACATCGTTGATATGTTTAGTCTAGTAGGATACAAAACAGCATGGATAAGTAATCAAAGCAATATCGGCAGATACTCTACAACACAAAAAAGTGTTGCAGATAGAAGTGATATCACATTTTTTGCACAAAAATTTGCATCAGAAACTAATTTTACAGGCAAAGAAACAGATGGCATACTTTTGCCTGAAATCTCAAAGATAAAACAAAGTCTTGGAGAGTCAAATTTTTATATCATTCACCTAATGGGTAATCACTTTAAATACGACCTAAGGTATCCAAAAGATTTTGCAAAATTTACAGCCAATGATCTACAAAACAAAATGAACCCTGGGCAAAAAGAGAGCTTTGCATGGTATCTAAATAGCGTACTTTATAATGATTACGTGATAAATGAAATTTATAAAATTTTCAAAGACGATGAAGCTTTGATAGTCTATCTTTCTGACCACGGCGAAGCTCTTTTTGAGATAGATGGCATAAGAGGTCACGGCATGATAAATCGCTTTGTTTTAGAAATTCCGCTTATATTTATAGGAACTGATAAATTTAAAGCAAAATATCCACAAATTTGGCAAAAACTTGAAGTAGCAAAAGATTATAAATTTACTGAGTGATGATATCATTCACACTTTTGCTGATATTATTGGCGTAAAACCACTTGAATATAACGCATCAAGAAGCTTAATAAGTGGTGAATTTAATGCGAGTAGAAAGCGCCTAGTAAATGGTACTGACTATGAAAATATCAAAAATGTAAAGCCACAATGGTAAATGACAAAAAATAATAAGGAGCAAAGATGAAGCTTATAAAAATGCTAATTTTAAGTACGTTTTTTGCGCTAAATTTATCAGCACTGACTGAAGGTGTGGAGTATCAAACTCTAGCAAAACCGCTTAACGTGCCTAAAAACTCAGTCGTCAAGGTCTTTAGCTACGACTGCCCTCACTGCTATAAATTTGACCGAACGATCACAAGAAAGCTGATGTCAAAGCTTGATGGGGTCAAATTTATCCCATATCACCTAAGCACCAAAGGCAAACTTGGCGAGACTACAAGTAAAATTTTCGCCGCTCTTATATCGATAGATGAGGCAAATGGGACTGATCTGCTAAGTGATGAGTCTAAATTTAAACAAGCTAAATTTGCGATCTATAAAGCAAGACACGATGAAAAAGATGACTTTAATGACGGCAAAGATAAGCAAAGATTTATAGATCTAGCGCTAAATGCGGCTCACGTGAGCAAAGACGAATACGAAAAAGCGCTAAGCTCAGAGCGTGCAAAAGAGCTTTTAAACGAATGGTTTGCCTCTTATGATGTAGCAAGCATCAGCGGTGTGCCAGCCTTTGTGGTAAGCGGCAAGTATCTGATAAATTTAAACGCAGCATCATCGATCGATGAGATGGCAAAGACGATAAAAGAGCTTTTAGATAAGTAACTTTAGCCTAAAATTTACGGACATTTTGGGCTTAGAAATGTAAATTTAAAGCAATTTTAGATAAACTCGGATCAAATTTCTAAAAAAGAAAGGTTTAATTATGAACGCTTCAGAATTTCATCTGGATGGATGGAAAACTAGTAAAATGGGACGATGCGAAAGTACACGTTCTAACTCACTCTTTGCACTACGCTAATGCCGTATTTGAGGGCACAAGAGCTTATAAAACAAAAAAGGTCTAGCTATTTTTAGACTAAAAGACCACACAAAAAGACTTTTAAGATCAGCAAAAATGACCGTTTTAAACGTGCCTTACACGGAAGAAGAGCTTGAAAAAGCACAGATCGAGCTACTTCGCGCAAATAAATATAACAGCAACGTCTATATCCGCCCACTTATCTTTTTAGGATACGGCGTAATGGGCGTAGCGCACACAAAAGCACCGGTTCAAACTGCCATCGCTTCATGGGAGTGGGGCGCATATCTTGGCGATGAAGGCCTAGAAAAAGGCATCAGAGTTAAAATTTCAAGCTTTGCTAAACTTGCTCCTGCTGCTCAAATGAACAGAGCAAAGGCTAGCTCAAACTACCTAAGCTCACAAATGGCAAACTACGAAGCAAAAGAGGCTGGATACGACGAGGCGCTACTTCTTGATAGCGAGGGCTTTGTGGCTGAGGGTCCAGGCGAGTGCTTTTTTATCGTTGAAAACGGCGCATTGATCACTCCACCAAATGATAATAGCCTACTTAGCATCACTCAAGATACAGTCATAAGACTAGCTCACGACCTTGACATCGAAGTAAGAAGAGAGCGCATCACAAGAGATCAAGCATACACAGCCGACGAGGCATTTTTCACTGGCACTGCAGCTGAAGTAACGCCGATAAATAGCATAGATAACCGCATCATCGGCAATGGTGCTAGAGGCGAAGTGACAAAGAGACTACAAAAAGCTTACTTTGACGTAGTTTATGGTCTAAACAAAAAATACGAATCATTTTTAACATATATTTAAGATTTAAAGGAACGAAATGCCCGCTGATTTAAATGATTATTTCAACAAAAAAAGCCAGGTAATGACAACAGGGGCTCAGGTCAAAATAACGACAAAGAGCCACCTTTTAAAAAGGATTTTAAAATGCCAAATATACCAAGTGGCTTTGGCAAATTTGGTGCGCTAGCCTACATAATAATCGCCATTATCGCGATCCTTGCTATCACTCAGCCATTTAAAGTGATACACTCAGGCGAGGTCGGTATCAAAGCCACAGCGGGTAAATATGAGCCAAATCCTTTGCAACAGCGATTTCACTTCTTTTTGCCATTTATCCAAAACATCATCGTAGTTGATACTAGAGTTAGGATCATCAACTACACTTCAGGCGAAGATATGGGCGAGAGCTTGCAAAAGTCTTATCAGGGAGCTGGAATTTTACGCAAGAACTCTATCTCGGTTTTGGATGCTGGAAATTTACCAGTTAGCATCGATATCACCGTGCAGTACCGCCTAAATCCAGAAAATGCACCACAAACTATCGCATCTTGGGGTCTTAGCTGGGAGAGCAAGATCGTTGATCCTGTCGTGCGCGACGTGGTTCGCAGCATTGCTGGTAAATACACAGCCGAAGAGCTACCAACTAAGAGAAATGACCTAGCAAGGCAGATCGATGAGGGCATAAGAAAAGACATCGACTCTCAGCCAAACAAGCCAGTCGAGCTTCTAACAGTGCAGCTTCGTGAGATCATCTTACCTTCAAAGGTAAAAGAGCAGATCGAGCGTGTCCAGATCGCTAAACAAGAGGCCGAGAGGACAAAATACGAGGTCGAGCGTGCAAATCAAGAGGCTCTAAAACAAGCTGCCCTTGCAGAAGGTAGTGCAAAAGCTGCGATCATCGAAGCAAAAGGCAAGGCCGATGCCATCAAGATCGAGGCTGATGCGACTGCGTATGCAAACAAAGAGATCGCAAAAAGTGTCGATCAAAATTTTATTAAATTTAAAACAGATCGAGACGCAAAATAGATTTAACGACGCTCTTAAAGAGAACAAAGATGCCAAAATTTTCTTAACACCTGGCGGAGCTGTGCCAAATATCTGGCTAGATGCAAAAGATAGAGCAAAAGCTAGCTCGGTTAGCGAAAGGTAAAAATGAATAGCGTAGCAAAAAGTATAGACTGGCAAAAGGTTGGTGGATTGCTCCCGGTGGTGGTTTGCGATCACGCTACAAACGAGGTTTTGATGCTTGCTTATATGAACGAAGAAGCACTGAAATTTAAGTCTATCTAGCCGCTACGCTCACTACTTTTCACGCACTAAAAATAGAAATTTGGAAAAAGGGCGAAGAGAGTGGCAACACGCAAGAGATCAAGGCTGCGTTTTTAGACTGCGACAACGACACTTTGCTTTTAAAAGTAGTTCAAAATGGAGGCGCTGCTTGTCACACTGGGGCAAGGTCTTGCTTTTTTAACGAGATAAATTTAGAAAATTTAGAAATTTCTGATCAAAAATGCGAGGTTAAAAAGCCAAGCTATGGCGTCATTGACGAGCTTTATCACGTTATAGAGGATAGAAAACTAAATGCTGATCCGCAAACTTCATACGTGGCAAGCCTTTTTAAAAAAGGTGAAAATCAAATTCTAAAAAAGGTTGGCGAAGAGGCTACAGAGCTTGTCATGGCAGCAAAAGAGCTTAGTTTTGCCAAGCAGATAAAACATGATGAGCAAAAAGCAAAAAATGACCTCATCTATGAAGCAGCTGATCTTTGCTTTCACACACTTGTCGCACTTTCAGCCCACAACATACATCCAGATGCCGTCAAAAACGAGCTTGCAAGGCGTTTTGGCATGAGTGGCATCGAAGAAAAAAGATCGCGAGATGTTAAATAGCATCAAGCATAACATACTTTTCATACTTCAAAATGCCAAACTTATCGACTTTCTAGCCTATGGTTGGGTGTTTTTAGCCTTTATATTTATCGTGCTTTTAGGAATTTTCGTTGCGATAAAATCATGGTGGCAGATAGGATTTTTATTTATCCTAGCTGGTTTTTTAGGACTTTTCGCAGGCAACTACTACGCAAACAAATATATAAATGAAAATCTAAGACCAGTTAGTATAAGCAAAATAAACACAAAACAGCTTCAATATGTCGATGCGTTGATGGTTGATTTTAACATCACAAATAATTCAAACCATACATTAAACATTTGCAAAATCGAGCTTGGCTTCTACCTTGGCTCAAAGCAAAGCACGAGAAATTTTCTAAATTCACTAAACCCTTTTGCTAAAAAAAGGATCATTTTAAATGAAGTGCTTTTGCCAAAGCAGAGCAAGCAGATAAGAGAATTTGTCAATGATTTTGCCTTCATTGACTACAATATCACCAAAAAAGCGGAGTGTTTTTGATGAGCTCAAACTACTTTACCATCGTTCATATCATCGTGCTTTTTGCGATCGCACTACTTTCTATTTTATTTCTTGTGCTTTCGCTTAGAGCCGAGCGAAAACTATTTTTATCGCTACTTTTTACAAACATTTTGGTCTCAACCACGCTTGCCATTTTTTTGATGCTAGTTCTTGATAAATACACTAAAAAAGGCATAGTCGAAGGCGTAAAAAGCGAGCGAGTGTTAAGAAATGAAAGCATCGTATTTCGCGGTCAAGTAAGAAATGTCGGTAAATTTACCATTAGCAAATGCACCCTTACAATTAAGCTCATTAATCAGCCGCTAAACAAAAACGATCTTGGTGGCGAGGCACTATTTAAACCAAGCGGGATCTCATTTTTCTCATGGGTTTTTGGAGGCGATGAGGACGAGAGACCAAACACTGTTGCATACAAAATTTCGACGTAGCTCAAAATTTACCAAAGCAAAAAGCAGTGCCATTTACAGTAACTATGCCCTATCCGCCATATTTTAAAAATGGTATGAATATCACAAAACTTAGTTGCTACTAATAAATTTTTAGTCTTTATTACGTTTTGCAAATAATTATAAACTGGCTAAATTTCTCTTAAATTTAAAAAAGCTCAGCTCATAAAAATTTATCTTATATAAAATAAATTTAAATATGAAATTTTAAACCAAAGCCAAAAAGACAATGGTTTAAAATTTATTTTTAATGTCTTGAAAGATAGTTTGTATCGTAGTTGTTGCTTAAAAAGTCTTTGTTTTCCATCATGGCGATGTGAAAGTCTTTTGTTGTTTTGATGCCGCTTATTATGAGCTGATCAAGAGCAACTTTCATCTTGTGGATGGCCCTATTTCTATCAGTGTCCCAAACTACGAGCTTGCCGATCATACTGTCATAATACGGCGGTATAGAGTAGTCTTGGTAGATGTGGCTATCCATTCTCACGTTGCGGCCGCCTGGGCAGACATATTTTGTGATCTTGCCAGGGCACGGAGTGAAGGTGTTTGGATCCTCAGCCGTGATCCTGCACTCGATCGCATGGCCTTTTAGCTCGATGCTTTTTTGTGACGGTAGCTTTTCGCCCTCGGCCACTTTTATCATTAGCTCGATGATATCAAGCCCACTTACCATTTCGCTCACTGTGTGCTCGACTTGAAGCCTTGTGTTCATCTCGATGAAGTAAAAGTCTAAATTTTTATCAACCAAAAACTCAAATGTACCTGCTCCCTCGTAGCCGATAGCTTTTGCCGCTTTTATGGCAGTTTCATGTAGCCTCTCTCTTGTTTTTCATCAAGCAAGATAGCTGGGCTCTCTTCGATCAGTTTTTGGTGACGGCGCTGCATAGAGCAGTCACGCTCCCCTATGTGAAGAACGTTGCCGTGGCTATCGCCGATGATTTGAACCTCGATGTGGCGTGGATTTAGGATATATTTTTCCATATACATCGTGCCATCACCAAATGCGCTCATCGCCTCGCTCTCAGCCGACCAAAATGCTTTTTCTAAATCAGCCTCTTTTCAACCACGCGCATACCGCGTCCGCCGCCGCCTGCAGCAGCTTTTAGTATGACAGGATAGCCTATCTTTTTAGCTAGCTCTTTTGCAGCTTTTGTGTCAGCCACAGCGCCGTCTGAGCCAGGGATGACTGGCACGCCAGCTCTTTGCATGACCTGTTTTGCCTTGCTCTTATCGCTCATCAAAGCCATCGCAGCAACGCTTGGTCCAATAAAATTTGATCTTGTGATGTGAGCAAATTTCAACAAAATTTTCGATTTTCACTTAGAAAGCCATAACCAGGGAAAATAGCGTCTGCTTCGCTGATCTCAGCTGCGCTTATGATGGCTGGGATATTTAGGTAGCTGTCACTTGAGCGCTCTTTACCGATACAAATGGCCACGTCGGCGTATTTTACGTAAAGCGCGTCTTTGTCAGCGGTTGAATAAACTACAACGGCTTCTTTACCCATCTCCTTTATCGTTCGCAAAGCACGAAGAGCGATCTCACCGCGGTTTGCGATTAAAATTCTTTTTAATTCCATTAATTTTTCTCCACGCCAAATAACGGCAATCCAAACTCAACTGGCTGTCCGTCAGAGACTAGCATCTCAGTGATCTGGCAGTCAAACTCAGCCTCGATCTCGTTCATGATCTTCATAGCTTCGATAATGCCCACTACATCGCCTTTTCTCACTCTTTGACCTGCTTTTACAAATGGTGCAGCGCCTGGGCTTGGAGCAGCGTAGAAAGTACCTACCATAGGAGATTTTATGCTATCTTTTGGCGAATTTGCAGCTGGTTTTACCTCTGAGCTAACGACAACATTTACAGGTGTTGGCGCTGGAGCTGCTGCTTGTGCCGCTGGCTTTGCAGGCGCGCAATAATCAGGCAAATTTCTCTACCTCGACTTCAAAATCACCACTTTTTATCTTGATATGATTCATCTCCATACCATTAAAAAATTCGATAAGCTCTTTTATATCTTCTTTTTTCATAGAAAATTCTCCTAAATTTTTATATAAGCCCCTAATTGTAGCGAAATTTAAATAAATTTAATTTTTAGCTGGCATAAAATTTGTGCTAAATTCTACTTTTTTCTAGCAAATTTATAGTAAAAAATAAGATAAAACTAAGCACAACTAAAACAAGGCTTAAAGCAAGCGCCTGATCGCTTCTGCCGTCATAGACTGCGTTGTAGATAGCAAGTGAGATGGTGTCTGTTTTGCCTATGATATTGCCACCTAAAATGAGCGTTATGCCAACCTCGCCAAGACCTCGTGAGAGCGCTAGGATAAAGGCTGCTGCCACGCTTTTTGCAATGCTTGGGAAAAGCACTAAAATGGCTGTTTGAAATTTATTTTTACCAAGGCTATATGCTGCTTCACTTAGGCTTTTTGAAAGTGAGCTAAGCGCTGAGGCTACGGGCTTTACAAAAAGTGGCAGCGAGGCTATGAAAGCAGCTATCACAAGGGCTTTAAAGCTAAAGACGATCTCTAAATTTAAGGCCTTGCCGATGATGCCATTTTTGCCAAGTAGATAAAGTAGCAAAAATCCAGTCGCAATGGGCGGAAATATGAGCGGAAAGGTGACTATCATCTCGGCAACTGCTTTAAATTTAGAGTTGCTAAAAGCTAGAAAATAAGCTAGAGCTAGCCCAAAAATAGCAAGCAAAAGCCCCTGGCACAAAACGACCTTTATGCTTAAAAATAGCGGATCAAAAAGCCAAGCAAGCTCTTGCAAATTTCGCCCTATCTTATGCCAAATTTAGCGTAAATTTCTTTTGATCTCTCGCTTTTTAGCTCGTCTATAAATTTCTCGCAATCAGCCTTTTTCTCGCATCCTTCAAGCTTTGCAGCTACGATGTTTGCAGGGGCATAAAGCGCCTTATCTATCAAGATAAAACTACCAAATTCTTCCTTATGTGCGTTTAGCTCAGTTTGGTTGATAAAGCCAGCATCAACTTCGCCGTTTAATATATAGGTAACGACCTGTGGCACGCCTGCAACTGCTAAAATTTTATCCTTTAGCTCGCCCTCTAAATTTGCTTTTTGCATAAACTCACTAGCCCTCTTGCCATAAACTGTCTTTGCCGCGTCTGGCATAGCGATTTTTGAAAGCGTTTTTAGCTCATCAACTTTTTCTATTTTGACGCCCTTTTTAGTAGCTAGCACCAAGGCGCCAGAGCCTAAATTTACATATTCAGTGATCTTTAGATCAGACTTCTTTAAAAAGTCCTCATCGCCCATGATCACGTCAGTTTGCCCTCTTTTGCCTGCGCCATGATCGCTTTGATGTTTGCAAAAGAGGTGTCAATATTTACGCTATCTTTTTTGAGATTTTGCGCGACTGCCTCGACTATCTTTTTATATCCACCGCCTGCACTAACTAGCAAATTTTCATTGCCAAATGCAAAAACTGCTGCCATTAAAAGCAAAAATTTTTTCATATTTTTTCCTTTAAAAATAAAATTTCACGATTTTATAAAATATACTCTTATATATTCTTAAAATATATTTTTACAATTTTACTCTTTCGCCTTCGCCAAAATGGTATAATCTCGCCAAAACAAAAGGACAGACATGAACGAACTTAAGCTAAAGATGCAAGGTAAGATAGAGAGGCTAACAGATAAGACTTTTAGGCTAGATCAAAGGATCGGCGAGGGCTATTTCACGGCGAAATACTTTCTAAAAGTAAATGAGATAATTAAGCAAAACCTGCCAGATCAGCACGTGACGATGCAGTTTTTCCAAAGGCGTGATGATATCATGCTTTGTGGCATCGACGAGGTTTTAGCGATAATCAATAAATTTGCCAAAAACCCAAGCGAGCTTGAAATTTACGCACTTGATGATGGCGATATCATAAACGCAAACGAGCCAGTTTTAAAGATAAGCGGCAAGTATGAAAATTTTGGCTTTTTAGAAAACATCATCGATGCAACGTTCACTAGAAGAAGCTGCGTGGCGACAAACTCCAGAGACGTGATAAGAGCGGCAAATGGCAAGGATGTCTTTAGCATGGCAGACAGACAAGACGACATCTGCACGCAGCCAGGCGACGGATACGCATCATTTATCGGCGGTATAAAAAAGGTCGCCACAGACGCTCAGGGCGAGCTTACAGGGTTAAAAGGTGGTGGCACCATGCCTCACGCGCTCATTCAAATGTGCGGCGGAGACGTGGTGAAGGCTTGCCAAATTTACGCTAAAACCTTTGAAAACGAGCAGATCACGGCCTTGGTTGATTACAACAACGATGTGATAACAGACGCTTTAAAGGCTGCAAATGCCCTAAAAGAGAGGCTTGGCGCGGTTAGAGTTGATACTAGTAAAAATTTGATTGATAAGTATTTTGAAGGCAAAGATACGAGCAAATTTGACCCACATGGCGTTTGCAAGGAGCTTATATTTGCCCTAAGAGAGGCGCTTGATAAAGCTGGCTTTAAGCACGTTAAAATCAGTCGTTAGCTCAGGCTTTAACCCACAAAAAATGAGCGAATTTGAGAAATTTAACACCCCAGTTGATATTTACGGTGTGGGAAGCTATCTTGTTAAAAATGACATTTGTGGCTTTACAGGCGATCTAGTCGAGTTAAATGGCAAAAGTGAGGCTAAATTTGGCAGAAAAAATTTCGCTTCAGATAGGCTAAAGAGAGTTAAATTTTAGGAGAGAAGATGAAATTTATAAAATTTTAACGATTCTGTCGCTTTTACTGACCGCTTGCACTGCCGCAACCTACGCTAACGCCTTTGAAAAAGTTGGCATCCTTGAGGACGGAGTTTATCGCTTTAGTCAAAATGGCATAGGGGTTAAAAAAGACCTGCTTGTAAAGGTGATCTCCGTGCAAAATGCGGACAGCTCCTGCAAAAAGATCATCTCCATGCTAAATATCCCTAAAAAATCTAAAATCACGGACTTTAAAACAAGCGACGCTGGCGTAATTGTCTGGCCATTTTACGAGTTTGAGGGCAAATTTATAACGACAATAATCGTTGAAAATATAAAAAAAGAAGATAGTGATCAAAAACTGATTAAGATGCTTGAACTTAAGCATCCGTTTTACTCGACGCTCCAAGCTCGAAGAAAAGGGGCTAAAGACGCCATAGACGTGAAATACGTGCTAAATTTCAAAGAGGCAAAGCTGGTAAAATCGTTTCAAAACCGCCCTTAAAACTTTATTTTAAATAAAATTTCATTAAAATGGCATAATCAAAAAAAGGATCATCTTTGCACAATCTAAAAACTATAAACGTCGCTCACTCGCCGGACGCTGACGATATTTTCATGTATGCCGCGGTCAAATTTGGCTGGGTTAGCAGTAAAAATTTAGCCTTCACATCAAAGGCGCTTGATATAGAGACACTAAACGAAGAGGCGCTAAAAGGCACTTATGAGGCCACAGCGATCAGCTTTGCGCTCTATCCTAAAATTTGCGATGAATTTGCGCTTTTGCGCTGCGCGGTGAGCTTTGGCAAAGGATATGGCCCAAAGCTTATCAAGCTAAAAAATAAACAGCTAAAGCGAAATTTCAAGGTCGCACTATCTGGCAAAAACACGACAAATGCCCTGCTCTTTCGTATAGCCTACCCAGAGGCAAGGATCGTTTATAAAAATTTCTTAGAGATCGAAAATGCCGTGCTTAGCGGCGAAGTCGATGCTGGCGTGCTAATACATGAAAGTATCTTGAAATTTCTCAGACCAGCTCTGCGTGGAGCGCGAAATTTGGGACATCTGGAGCGAGCTAAACGGCGAAAATTTACCGCTTCCACTTGGTGGCATGGCGCTTAGACGAAGCCTGCCCATAACCGACGCGATCGAGTGCGAGAGAGTGCTTAGCGAGGCCGTTAGGATCGCCACTTCGCACAAGCCATTTTTATCTCACATGCTAATGGAGCGAAACCTCATTAGAGTTGGCAAAGAGGAGTTAAAAACATATCTAAATTTATACGCAAATGACGAGTCAATAAGCATGAACGAAACGCAGCTAAAAGCGCTAAATAAGCTATATCAAATAGGCTATGACAAAGGCTTTTTTGAAAAAGCTATCGATGTAAATGACTACCTAATCCCAACTGAATACAACGAACTAAGGTTTAGCTGATGCAAAGCACGCTTGTCTCACTTGGAGTTGAAACCTTTAAGATCGCCCTTTATATCAGCCTTCCGATGCTACTAAGCGGACTAATCGCAGGTCTTATCATCTCCATCTTTCAAGCGACCACGCAGATAAACGAAACTACGCTAAGCTTCGTGCCAAAGATCTTGCTAGTCGTCGTTGTTATCATATTTTTGATGCCTTGGATGATCTCGATGATGGTTGAATTTACCACTCGCATGCTTGATTTTATACCGGAATTTATCCAGTGACGAGGGTTGTTGATTTTTCTAAATTTACCCTCGGTTAGGATAGGCGGCGTGCATGAAATTTTCGAGGTTGATAGCCTTGAAGATCTAAGCTCGCCTTACTTTTTAGGCGCTGTGATGATAGGCGGGGCAACAACCTTCTTATCTCGCCAAATCCCCCAAAAATGGCGATGCTTGGCAAGAGCTTTGACTATATAAATTTAAAATTTGTGATGAGAAAATTTGTCTTGAGATAGGTGCTGCGACAAAATCAGCTAAAATTTATAACTTCTGCAAGCAAAACAACATAGCTGGCCTTGAGTTTTTAAAAAATATCCCAGGCACGCTTGGCGGACTTATCAAGATGAATGCTGGGCTGCTTAAAATTTAGCATAAGCGACAATCTCACGCATGTGCGTCTGGCTCGTGGCTGGGTGAGTAAAGATAAGATAAGCTTTAGCTACCGCCACAGCGGCATAGATGAGGCTATTTTGGGAGCTAAATTTGAGCTTCATAGCGGCTTTGACGCGGGCATATCTGATGCCATAAGCGCAAAAAGGGCAAACCAACCAAAAGGAGCTAGCTTTGGTAGCTGTTTTGTAAATCCTGAAGGCCATTTTGCAGGGGCATTGCTTGAAGCAGTTGGGCTAAAGGGATACGCTATCGGCGGAGCGAAATTTAGCGAAGAGCACGCAAATTTTTTGATAAATTTTAACCACGCAAGCTTTGAGGACGCCACTAGCCTTATAAATTTGGCTAGAGCTAGAGTTTTAGAGAAATTTGGCGTAGAGCTTAAGACTGAAGTTTGCATTTTATAAGGATGATGATGAGTGAGTTTTTGAGCGAAGTTTTTACCCTTTCACTTTTGTTTATAGCTATCGGTTTTTACGCCATTTATAGGGCTAAAAAGGCACAAAGCGAACATGAGAAAAATGTGGCTGATTATGATAAAAATCTACTAAATTTTGCCAAAATTTTAGGCGTAAAAGATCACATTGACCTAGTTAAATTTGATGAAATTTTGGCTGAGGCCTTAAAAGAAAAATTAATTTTTAAATTTAATAAATCTATCTCACAAGAGGAATTTCTCTCTTTATAAAAGATGAAAATTTCAAAACCAAACCCCAAATTTCGCAAAATCATATCGATGAAGCTTTTTTAAACCTTTGCGCGAGCTCGCTTGTAGAGCCATTTAAGCTAGCGATACTAAAAAACGAAGATCAAATTTATGGATTTTTGTTTGAAAAAGAGCAGCTTTTTGCTCTTATTGATAGCGCTGCGCTGCTTGGCGAAAATATTATAATTTGCGAGTAAATCAAGTAAAATTCATCTCTTTTTAGATAAAATCAAGCCAAATTTCAACTATAAGGTAAAAAATGGCAAAAGAAAAAGATAGTGACAAAAAGATAGCTATCCCAGAGAGCGAAGCGGACAAGAAAAAGGCGCTTGAGCTTGCACTAAAGCAGATCGATAAAGCTTTTGGCAAAGGCACGCTTTTAAGACTTGGCGACAAAGAGGTTGAGGCTATCGAGTCGATACCGACTGGCTCGCTAGGGCTTGATCTGGCTCTTGGCATAGGCGGCGTTCCAAAAGGCAGGATCATCGAGATATACGGACCAGAGAGCTCTGGTAAGACCACGCTCACACTTCACATCATCGCTGAAGCGCAAAAAGCTGGTGGAATTTGTGCATTTGTCGATGCAGAGCACGCACTAGACGTAAAATACGCTTCAAATTTAGGCGTAAATACCGACAACCTCTACGTCTCTCAGCCAGACTTTGGCGAGCAGGCACTTGAGATCGTTGAGACGCTTGCAAGAAGCGGTGCGATCGATCTTATCGTAGTTGATAGCGTCGCTGCTCTTACACCAAAGAGCGAGATAGACGGCGATATGGGCGATCAGCACGTTGGCCTGCAAGCAAGACTAATGAGTCAGGCGCTTAGAAAGCTAACTGGAATTTTAAGCAAGATGAAGACAACTGTTATCTTCATCAACCAAATTCGTATGAAGATCGGCATGATGGGATATGGCACGCCAGAGACTACAACTGGCGGTAATGCGCTTAAATTTTACTCGTCTGTAAGGATTGATGTAAGAAAGATAGCCACACTTAAACAAAACGACGAGCCTATCGGCAACCGCACAAAAGCAAAAGTCGTTAAAAACAAGGTCGCGCCTCCATTTAAAGTGGCTGAATTTGACATTATGTTTGGCGAGGGTGTGAGCAAAGAGGGCGAGATCATCGACTATGGCGTAAAGCTCGACATCATCGACAAATCAGGCGCGTGGTTTAGCTACAAGGCCGAAAAACTAGGTCAAGGCAGAGAAAACGCCAAAGCCTATCTAAAAGAGCACCCAGAAATTTCTGATGAGATAGTAGCGGCGATCAAAGGCTCAATGGGTATAGACCACCTAATAAGCAGCGGCGCAAAAGACGAAGACGACGACACAAACGAAGCAGGAGATGAATAATGGTATTTATTGAAGATGTAGAAGCTCACGAGGTTTTAGACAGCAGAGGCAACCCAACAGTTCGTGCGACAGTTAGACTAAGCGACGGCACCGAGGCAAGCGCGATCGTACCAAGTGGCGCAAGCACTGGCAAGCGTGAGGCGCTAGAGCTTCGTGACAAGGACGAGAGATATGCTGGCAAAGGCGTTTTAAAAGCTGTTTCAAACGTAAATGAAAAGATCGCTGAAGCAGTGATAGGCCTTGATGCTTATAATCAAAAAGCAGTCGATGAAGAGATGCTTGAGCTTGATGGCACGCACAATTACTCAAATTTAGGCGCAAACGCAGTCCTTGGCGTATCTATGGCGGTAGCTCGCGCAGCTGCAAAGAGTCTAAATATCCCGCTTTATCGCTACCTTGGCGGTGCAAACGCTAGCATCTTGCCAGTGCCGATGTTTAACATCATAAATGGCGGCGCACACGCAAACAACAGCGTTGATTTTCAAGAATTTATGATCATGCCATTTGGCTTTAGCACATTTAGCGAGGCACTAAGAGCTGCAACTGAAATTTATCACAAACTAAAATCTATCCTAAACGCAGCTGGACACAGCACAGCTGTCGGCGACGAGGGTGGTTTTGCTCCAAATTTAAAAGACAACGAAGAGCCACTAAAGCTCATCTCACAAGCCGTAAAAGAGGCTGGATATGAGCTAGGCAGCCAGATAAAGCTAGCACTTGACGTCGCTTCAAGTGAGCTTTACAAAGACGGCAAATACGAGCTTGAAGGCAAGAAATTTAGCAGCGACGAGCTCATTAGCTACTATGAAAAACTTTGCGAAAAATATCCGATATTCTCTATCGAAGATGGTCTTAGTGAGGATGACTGGAGTGGCTGGGCTGAGCTTACAAAAAGGCTTGGCAGCAAGGTGCAGCTAGTTGGCGACGACCTATTTGTTACAAATGAGAAAATTTTACGCGAAGGCATCGAGAAAAATATCGCAAATGCGATCTTGATCAAACCAAATCAAATAGGCTCAGTCACACAAACTATGCAAACTGTCCGCCTTGCTCAAAGAAACGGCTACCGCTGCATAATGAGCCACAGAAGCGGCGAGAGCGAAGATGCGTTTATAGCTGACTTTGCAGTCGCACTAAACACTGGCGAGATAAAGACAGGTGCTACTTCAAGAAGCGAGCGCAACGCGAAATATAACCGCTTGCTCGAGATCGAGCTTGAGGCGGGTGAGTTTTTAGGGGATAATATTTGAGCGAAATTTTAGATGAATATGGCAAAGAAGATGGCATATTTCATAAAATCATAAAATTTGTTCGGCCCACATTACGCTACGTCATAGCCACCATTTGTGTGGCTATGTTTGCCTTTTACGTGGGCAACATGATGTTTGGCAAACGCTCACTTGACGTGATGCTAAGCCTTCAAAGCAAAAAAGAGAGGCTTAGCGAAGACGTGGAAATTTTAAAAAAGATGAATGCACGTCTGCAAAAAGATTATTTTGAACTACAAGGCCTTGAGCCAGACTCTAATAAAAAGTAGGAACAATGAAGAAAATTTGGTTAGTTTTATCTATCTTGACTGCGAGCTTATGCGCCAGAGAAAACCCATTTATGCCTATTAGCCAGCTAAACACAAGTGTTATGACGACAAACGTCGTAGAAAAATATGACAGCTTCAACTCGCTCTCGTTTAAATTTCCAAGCGATGCGATGCTACTACTTGATGTCACCATAAGATACAGAGCAAATGACGGCAGCATAAAAGAAAAAAGACTAACCGATATAAACAAAACTATCGACTGGAACGATGAATTTGCCCTAAGCAAGATGAAAAATCCAGAACCAGTCGCAGCCAAAAAACTAGACGTCTCAGTCACGATGGCAGAGGTGCCAGCTCAAAAGGTTAGCACGCCAGTGATAATAGAAAAAAATGAGACTAAAATTTCAAACAAAGATAGAAATAAAACCTCAGACGTGCCAACTCCAAACGTCGTAGTGATCGACCTTGGCACAAAAAAAGCAAAAGAGCCAGCTAAGCCTGAGCAAAAGGTGGTTGAAGTAAAAATTGAACCAGCCTCAAAGCCCGTTCAAGAGATAAAAAGCAGCGAAAAAGAGGTTAAATTCTAGGATTTGTGAGCTTTTTAACACATGAAAAAGATCTAAATATCATCACAAAAGCTAAAAATTTAAAGCACTTTGCTTACGAGAAAAACAAGATCGTGCTTGACTTTGCAAAACCTCCAAGAAGCTTTAAAACTAGAAATTTAAAGCTTGAAAACGAGACATTTAAAAATGTCATAATCGGCTGGCATGATAAGTATTTCAGAGTGGTTTTAGAGCTTGATAAGATGCATAAATATAAGCTTGAAACCGCTGAAAATGGATATGTGCTTAAGCTTTTATAGTTTTTATATTTAAATTTCTCTTGGTTGCAACCAAAAAAGGCTTAAACTAGTGCAAAAATCTTTTAGGCATGCAAGCTTAAATACCTTGCAAATTTACACGCACTTTGATAGTGACAAGCTAAAACTTGCCGCAAAAGTGGCTGAGGACTTGGCAAATGAGTGAATTTAAATCAAAAATTTATTCATTAATAGCGAGAAAACGCAAATTTATCATTTTACCACACGCAAAGCAAGCTACCAAAGGGGCTTTACTTCTCTCTAAAATGCTAAAAAATTTGTGATAAAAGGCTTGATGAGCTGGCGTAAAAGATAGCGATCTTAAATTTAAAGTCGCTTGTCCTTATCCTTCTTTTGGGTGAGAAACTTTATCCTTGCCACTTGGCACAAATCGCTTTATAAAAATAGGCAAATTTGGCAAGCAAATTTTACTCTGCTCGCCAAATTTCATATCAAACTAGCCTATCTTTCTTATCTTTGCAGGAAGTGCTTGTCTAGCGCAAGTACCAACCAACCAGTTGTTTAGGCTAAATTTGTCATTTCTTCTAAGGGGTTTTATTTTTGCAAAATGTATTAAATTTTGAGAATTTTTGTAGCACTTTGTGAGTAAAATTTGAAGTTAAATTTTGAGGAGAAAAAGATAGAAATCTAGCTTCTATCTTTTTAAATTTATGCTTTGCGGTTTAGCATATAAAGGCGGATGACTTGCTCAGCAGTCATCTTTAAATTTCTAATGGCATTATCTTTTCGCATGGCTTCTTCAAGGCTCATTGGCTCATTTAGTATGCAAAAATACGCATCTATGCCGTGCTTGTGGCAGTCTTTGGCGCACCTTTGTACGCTTCCAGCAAGCGCAATGACTGGCTTATGATGCCTCTTAGCTAGCTTTGCCACGCCTGTTGGGGTCTTGCCCATGGTGCTTTGAAAGTCCATGCGACCCTCGCCAGTGATGACAAGATCAGCCTTTTTGATCTCATCTTCAAGTGCTATTGTCTGCGTGATGATCTCGATGCCAGGCTTGAGCTTTGCGCCCAAAAATGCCACAAAAGCAAAGCCAAGTCCGCCAGCTGCTCCAGCGCCCTTTTGCGTGTGAAATTTAGTGCCATTTTTCTCTTTTACAAGGCTTGCAAAGTGCTTTAAGCCGTCATCAAGCTGCTTTACCATGCGACCATTTGCGCCCTTTTGTGGGGCATAGACGTAGGCTGCGCCCTTTTGACCGTAAAGTGGGTTATCCACGTCACAGGCGATTAAAAATTTGCACTCTTTTAGCTCTTTTAGCGCCTCTTCATCTGAAAACTCACAAATTTGAGCCAAATCCTCGCCTTTGCCCTCAAGCAAAGCGCCATTTTTATCATAAAATTTAAATCCAAGAGCGCTTAGCATGCCTATGCCAGCGTCATTTGTCGCACTCCCACCGATGCCTATGATAAATTTCCTAGCACCCTTGCTAATAGCATCTTTTATCATCTGACCAAATCCAAATGTGCTAGTTTTCATAGGATTTCTCTCATCAGGATTTATGAGAGTAAGTCCTGAAGCGCTTGACATCTCAAGTATGGCAAGGTCGTCTTTTAGTGCGTATCTAGCTAAAATTTCAGTGCCAAGCGGGTTTTTTACAATGGTATCTATAAATTTCGCATCAAGTGCGTCAGCCATAGCCTCCACGCTGCCCTCGCCGCCGTCAGCCACTGGCTTTACGACGACGTCGCAAAACTCTTCAAGGGCTTCTTTTATAGCAAGGCCCGCTTCAAGCGAGCTTAGCGAGCCTTTTAATGAATCTATCGCAACCAAAATTCTCATAAAAGCACCAAAGATAGTATATAAACGCTGATCATACCAACAACACCCATGATAAATGTCATCGCAGTTTGTGTGCGATATCCCTGATCTGCGGTCATCTTACTAAAGTTTGTCACGACCCAGAAGTAGCTATCGTTTGCGTGAGATACGCACATCGCACCAGATGCTATCGCCATGACACAAAGTGCGGCTGAAATTTCGCTCGTAAAGCCAAGTGTGTGCATGAGCGAGTTGTCAGCGCTAAATGCGCCCATGATAGAGGCTGTCGTGATGATAGCCACAGTCGAGCTTCCTTGAGCGGTTTTTAGCACGGCTGAGATAATAAATGGGAAGAAAATTCCTATCGCTTTTATAGTTGAGGCATTTTCTTTTTATGAAATTTACAAATCCAGCCTCGGTGATGACGTTACCCAAAACGCCGCCAGCTGCGGTGATAAAAAGTATAGGACCAGCGATCTTTAATGATTCGTTTGTAATGTGGTCAAATTCTCTCATCTTTTTAGTTTCAGCTAGTAAAAATACGCAAAAGATAACGCCGATCGCAAGGGCGATGATAGGGTTACCTAAAAATAAAAATACTTTTGGTAAAAAAGAAGCCTTATCAAGCATGCCTTGTTTTGCTAAAACGTCGATCACAGAGCCAACCGCCATGAAGATGATAGGCATGATGATAGGAGCAAGGCTTAAAAATCCGCAAGGCAGCGTGCCAAATTTCTTTAAAAGCTCCTCGTAGCTAGCTGTTATCGTAGCGTCAGCCTCTTTGTCGCTGATGGTTACACTTTTAGCGATACTTTTTGAAAAGAAATAAACAGCTACCAAAACAGGCACTGAAACTACTGTACCCATGATGATGACAAGAAGTAAATTCCCTCCAAGGCCAAGTGTGCCAGCAGCAGCTATCGGGCCAGGAGTTGGTGGGATGAAGACGTGAGAAGCGTATAGACCGCCACTAAGTGCTACTGACATAGCAACTGGACTTGCTGAAATTTTCTTATAAAGTGCCTCGCGGATAGAGTTTAAGACGACAAAACCGCTATCGCAAAATACTGGTATGCCAACAACCCAGCCCATTATAAGCATGGCAAGCTCAGGGCGTCTTTGTCCGACTAGCTTTACGACCATGTCAGCTAGCTTTAGCGCAGCTCCTGTTTTTCAAGCACTGTGCCGATGATCGTTCCAAAGATGATGACGATGCCGATGCTCTTAAATGTGCCACTAAAACCAACGCCTATCATCGCTGGGATCTTGGATAGATCGATACCTGCGACTACTGCTAGCACCAAAGATATACTCATAAGTGCCAAAAATGGATGCACCTTGAGCTTTGAGATCATAACGATCATAAGGATGATTGCTATAACAAAACAGACAATCAAAGCTATACCGCTCATGAAAACTCCTTTATTGTGAGATTTTGCCAGTGATTTTAGCAAAATTTGCTTATATTTTTTCTAATATTTTTAAGTTTTTCTATTAGTTAAATTTTTTTCGTTATTTATCTAAAATTTACTTCATCTGCCCAAATTTAGCCACTTTATAAGATTAAATTTTTAAGGCTATTTTAAAATAACAAAGCCAAGACCAACCTTGTCAGTGTGTCTATCATAGTCAATCAAACTCTCGCCGTATCCTGTAAAATACTGCAAATAGCCATAAACGCCGCTTGAAAATATCGGAAACATATATGAAATTTCAGCTGCACCTTTATTTGTTTTATCAAAATGTAAGTTATTTCTTAGCATTAGGCTAAAAATTTGGTCATTTAGCTTGTAACTAAGCCTTAGATCTCCGTGTCCGATGTAGTTTAAAATTTCTTTATTGTCGTTCTTTTCGCCGATCACGCTCCAGACTCTTGGCGAGATGGTTAAATCTCCATAGACGAGATCGCCTTGCACGTAAGCTCTGTTCCAGCTCCTTGAGCTACTACCATCTCGTCCGTTTGACTCATGCAAAAGTCCAAATTTTAGGTTTTTCACGCCTATTTGCTCTAGGTATTTTGGAGAGGCGAAATTTAAGAAATTTTCAGGCTGATAGTTTGTCTCACGAAACGGAGCTGAAGTTTTTGTTATCTGCCACCAAGAGGTTTGCGTATATGCTGCCACAAGGCTCTCTCTAAGGCCAAAAACATCGTAAAATAGCGGCTTTGCAAGGCTTATTTGAAACTTCGTCTCAACGCTCTTTCGCCCGTCACTTGGGACAGTTTTAGCGTAAGTTACTGGCAAAAGGTAGTTAAATTTATAAAGCTTGATGCCAAGTGCATTTTGTAAATTTTTATCGCTTTTATCTCTTAAAAGATCAGCCTGCTTTAGCTTCGCATCATTTGGTGCTGGCTCGCTTGCTTGCACATTTTGCACCGCTTCTTGCTCGCCTAAAGAGCTTTTGGCTAGCTCTTTATAAATTTTCATCGCAGCCTTTATATCGCCACTTTGCTCAAGCTCCTGCGCCCTTTTAAAGTCATCCATCCTACTTGCCATCAAAAATGTAAGGCTAAGGCTTAAAAGCAATGTAAATTTACTCATTTTTCATCTTTTCATTTGCTATTTTGTACTCGTCTGGGAAATTTACGTTAAAAAACTGCTCTTTATCATCAAAATTTACTATCTTGCACTTGCAGCTTTTTCGTAAAAGTCCGATTTTGTGCTCATTTTTTAGGTAAAGCTCGCGCGTAAACGGGGCTAAATTTGGGCTAAAAAAGCCACAAAGCGAGTGGATATGCTCATCATCGCCAGCTACGACCATGTCAAATTCATCTTTAAATTTAGCCAGCTCTTCTAAGCTTTTTAGATCAAAAAATGGCATATCAGCCGGGATGATAAAGACGCTATGATCAAAGCTTTTAAGCACAGAGTAAAGCGCTAGCATCGGCGAAAAATCCTCACTGCTCTCATCTTTTATGAGCTTTAGCGGTGGGTTAAATTTCTCAAATTTAGAGCTTACAAAAACCTCATCAAAGGCTTTACTAAATTTAGAAGCTTGATAGTGCGTAAGCGTTTCAAAGCCACCAAATGGCAAAATCGTCTTGTCCTGACCCATGCGTGAGCTCTTGCCACCTGCTAAAATGACGCAAGTTTGCATTTTTATCCTTTTAAATTTTAAAAATTACAAAAGTATAACCAAATTTTCTAACTCATCTTGTTTTAAATTTTATTATCACTTGATAAAAGCTTCGCCCTTAAATTTGCAAAAAAGCGTTTTTGTCAAAACAGTGGGCTTCTTTCTGGCAGATAAAATTAATTTTTTTACCTCACTAATCGTAAAGCTAAAAAATAATATAATGGCTTGCTTTTAAAGGAGATCACATGAGTGAAAGAAATTTACAAATTTTAGGTTGGATAGGTACGTGCCTATCTGTTATTATGTACTTTTCATACATCCCACAAATAATGGGCAACCTCGATGGCCATAAAACGCCTTTTATCCAGCCATTAGCTGCTGCGATAAACTGCACGATATGGACAAGTTACGGCTTGCTAAAAGCTAAAAAAGACTATCCACTTTCTGCTGCAAACTTGCCAGGTATAATCTTTGGACTTTTGGCAACTATAACAGCGTTTTAATGCGCTAGCTTCAAACCTTTTATGCTAAAAAATAGCCGATAAATTTGCAAATTTATCGGCTAAATTTAATTTATACAAAATGCTTTCAAATTCATTTGATTATACAAAATAGCCTAGAGCGGCAAGATTTTAAGATAGATTTGGATATTGCGACGAAAATTTCAAAAGGAATTTCACCAAATTTGTCAAAAATATAAGGCAAAGTATCGTGAGATGGGTTTAAGGGCTTTGCTCCCCTTGCGGTCGCAATTGCAAGCAGAAACAACGTAAAAATTTAGCAAAGATAAGACAATTCAGTCTATCGAGCTAAATTTTTACTAGCTCCGTTAAAAGCGCTCGCGAGACGAGCCGTTAAATTCTAAAGATCACGCGGATCTGCGATCTTTCCTGCTATCGCTGAGGCCGCCACAACTGCCGAGTTAGCCAGATAAATTTCGCTCGTTCTATCGCCCATACGACCGACAAAATTTCTATTTGTCGTTGAGATACAGCGCTCATTTGCGCCTAAAATGCCCATATATCCGCCAAGGCAAGCGCCACAAGTTGGGTTGCTCACAACCGCTCCTGCTTCGATGAAAATGTCGATAAGCCCCTCTTTTCAGCAGCTCTTGCAATCTTTTGCGTCGCTGGAGTGATGATGAGCCTTGTTTTGCGAGCTACTTTTTTGCCTTTTAGAATTTGCGCTGCTATGCGAAGGTCGCTTAGACGGCCATTTGTGCATGAGCCGATAAATGCCTGATCGATAGCTAGATCGTCGCGAACCGCCTGTCTTACGCTCTTGCCGTTGCTTGGCAAAAATGGATATGCGATGACTGGATCAAGAGCAGTGACATCTATCTCTAAAATTTTGTCATATTTTGCGCCCTCGTCTGAGTAGAAAATTTTGGTTTATCGCGCAAATTTTTATCTTTTAAAAACTCTTTTGTGATCTCATCAACTGCGATGATACCGCTCTTTGCGCCAGCTTCGATCGCCATGTTGCACATTGAAAATCTATCATCCATACTAAGGCCATCTATCACCTCGCCGCTAAACTCAAGTGCCTTGTAAAGTGCGCCATCAACGCCTATTTGGCGGATGATCTCAAGGATGAGGTCCTTGCCGTAGACGTGCTTATCAAGCTTGCCTTTAAAGACGACTTTGATACTCTCAGGTACTTTAAACCAGTTTTTGCCAGTGATCATCGCATAAGCTAGGTCGGTGCTACCCATGCCGGTGCTAAATGCCCCAAGAGCGCCGTGCGTACAGGTGTGGCTGTCTGCGCCGATGATGACATCGCCTGGGATGACTAGCCCTTTTTCAGGCAAAATCGCGTGCTCGATACCCATATCTTTTTCGTCAAAATAGTTTTTAAGGTCGTGTTTGTAGGCAAATTCGCGTGAAATTTTGGCTTGATTTGCGCTTAGGATGTCCTTTGTCGGGATGTAGTGGTCCATCACGATGGCAAAGCCGTCTGGGTTAGCTAGCTTTTTAGCGCCGCTTCGCTCAAACTGCTTGATCGAGATAGGCGTCGTGATGTCATTACCTATGATCATATCGATCTTGCTCTCGATGATCTCTCCTGCGCTTACCTCTTTGCCAACGTGATCTGAAAATATTTTTTCTGTGATGGTTTGTTTCAGTAAATTTCCTTTAAATTTTCGGGGCGATTTTAACGAAATTTGTATAAAAAGATATTTAGCCAGCGCTCTAAATCACTATAAATTTGACAAAAAATTTATGCTAAAATTTGGATAGAAAAGATTTACAAGATAGTATTTTCTTTTTTATATATTTTAAAATTATAATTTAAGCAATTAAAATAAATTAAATGTCAAATTTAACCTTAAATTTTATTATAAATCCCTAAAATAATATGTTTATTACTTTGGATAATTAAATTAATAAAATTTAGCAAAATTTATCATAACAAGCGTTATTTAGCTACTTTTTGCCATTTTTTCTTAAAAATAAAAATTAAGAGATATTGTTTAACTTTTATTATAAAATACGCCGAAAATTTTAAAAGGATTTAAGATGAAAAGACTTTTTCTAGCTTGTCTAACAAGATAGCCTTTTTGCTGACAGCTTGGATGCTAGTAGGCATAGGCATATTTTTTAGCATAAACTACTCAAATTCCAAATCGGAAAAAATTCAGTCTTACAACAATGTGCGTAAAACTGGGCTAAAATCGACGATGTACTTTGTCGATGAGTTTTTAAAGTCAAGACTTCACATGGTGCAAAACTTTGCAAAAGAGCTTGAGGATAAAAAGACCTATGCTAGCAGGGACGATATAACCGAGGCGTTAAAGGGTGCGTTTGTCATTTCGCCATTTGACGCGTTATTTGTGGGCTATGCGGATAACGGCAACGTCATCAAGACTGATCTTTTGAAAAACAACCAGCCATTTTTGATACCAAATTTTGATGGTCGCACGAGGGCTTGGTTTCAGGGTGCTAGCAGTAGCGGCAAGTCTGGATTTTCAGAGCCATACATAGATGTCACGACAAAGAATTTAACCATCACAGCCTACGCTCCTATCTTTGATAGCAACCACAAGCTTATAGCGGTAATCGGCGCAAATATCTTCTTAAACGGCCTTAGCGAAGAGCTTTTAGAGATAAAAACAACCAAAACCTCAAACATCATGATCGCCGATGATACTGGCAAAGTGATAGTTCATCCTGATATAAATTTGGTCTCAAAAGAAGATGAAACCTATAAAAACCTCATCAAAGACAATATGAAAAACAGCATAGATGGCGACAAGGTCTCGCTATTTTTCTATAACGGCATGAGAAATGTCATCTACTGCCAAAAACAAAAGCTAACAGGCTGGAACGTCTGTATAGTGGCTGATGCTGATGAGTTTGTAGCCGAGATAAAAAGCGCTTCAAACAAGCAAATTTTGATGTTTAGCCTATTTTTGATCTCAGTCATCATCGCCATCATCGTGGTCGTTAGATACTTCTTAAGGCCAGTTTTAACGATACAAAACGGGCTCATCGAGGTCTTTAAATTTATAAACAACAAAACTTCAAATGTCGAGCCTATCAAGCTAAAAAGCAGCGACGAGCTAGGCGTTATGGCTAGCATAATCAACGAAAATATAGAGAGCACAAAAGAGAATTTAAATAACGAGCGCGAGTTTTTAGCCAAAACGCAAGAATTTGTAAGCAAGATAAAAGGTGGCGACTTTAGAGCGACGCTTGAAGCGACGACAAATAGCCAAGCTCTGCTAAAGCTAAAAGAGGCATTTGGCGATCTACGTGACTCACTAAAGACAAACATCGCTTCAAATGAGCACGATATCTTGAAAGCGCTAGAAATTTACTTTAAAAACGACTTTACCGCTAGGATAAACGACGAGGGCGTCATCGCAAAAGGCATCGACGCACTTGGCGATAAGATCGCGCAGATGCTAAAAAATAATGAAGATGTCGCAAAACTGCTAGAAGACCGCGCAAAGGCACTAAAAGGCTACATGCAAGAGCTAACGACTAAGGCAAACAAGAGTGCAACTTCGCTCTCTGAGGGTGCGGCTGCGGTTGAGCAAATGAGTGCGTCTATGAGGCAGGTAAATGCAAGATCTGATGATGTCAAAAGGCAGTCTGAGGAGATAAAAATATCATCACCATCATCCACGACATCGCCGATCAGACAAATTTACTAGCCCTTAACGCTGCCATTGAAGCGGCACCGTGCGGGCGAGCATGGCAGGGGCTTTGCGGTTGTGGCTGATGAGGTTAGAAATTTAGCCGAGCGCACTCAAAAAAGCCTTGGTGAGATCGAGGCAAATGCAAATATCCTAACCCAAAACATCGATGATATGAGTGCAGCGATAAATGAGCAAACCATAGCGATCGCTCAGATAAACACGCTAGTTGCTGACATCGATAATCTAACAAAAGAAAATCTTGAAGTGGCAAATCAAACAAACAAGGCCACAAACGAGGTCGATGAGATCGCTGATCAGATCGTAAAAGAGGTCGCTAAAAACAAATTTTCAACTTTTGTCCTAGCAAGCCAGCTAGGACATTTCATTAAAACATTTTTGCAACATTTCTGATATAATCCCCGCATGAAGTACGCACATTTAGTTCAAATAGCAGATTATCTATCAAAATTTAAAAAGATCAGCCAAGCAAAGCGCGTAAGCGACATGGCTATACTTATCGAATTTAGCGGCGAAAAGATCATTTTTGATCTAAATAAGTCAAACTCAGCGATCTATAAAGATGACGAGCTAAAAGAGGCGAAAATTTATCAAGCACCCTTTGATAATGTCCTAAAAAAGCGCTTTAACGCCTCACATATAAAAAGCGTAGAGTGCCTAAAAGACAATAGAATTTTAAAATTTACCTGCACACAGAGTGGCTCATATAAAAGCGAAAATTTCATCCTTTATCTTGAATTTACTGGTCGCTTTACAAATGCTGTGATAACTGATGAAAATAACGTGATCATCGAGGCGCTAAGGCACATCGATAATAGCTACCGCAAGATAGAAACTGGCGAGGTTTTAAAAGAGCTGCCAGCTATCGCCATCAAAGAAAAGCCGTGTGAGCCGATAACTGACTTTGAGGCATTTTTTAAAAGTGAAGCAGCCAGGATAAATGAAGCAAGGATAGCTAGCTTAAAAGAGGCAAAGCTTACTAGCGTGCAAAAAAAGATAGATAGCATGAGTGAAATTTTAAACTCGCTTGAAGATAAAAATGAGCTTATGAAAAAGAGCGAAGAGTTTGCAAACTACGGCACACTCTTGCTTGCAAATTTGGCAAATTTTAAGGGCTATGAGAGAGAAATTTCTCTTAATGATTTTAACGGCAACGAGATAAAACTAACTCTTAGTGACACGCCAAAAAATAGCGCAAATGAATTTTACTCAAGATCAAAAAAACTTCGTGCAAAAGCCCTTGGTGTGGAGATAGAAAAGAGAAATTTAAGCGAAAAGATCGAGTTTTTAGAAGGGCTAAAATCACTTTTAAAAGAGGCAAAAAGTGCTTACGAGCTTGAAATTTTAAGCCCAAAAAACAAGGCAAAACAAAGAGAGCGCCAGATAAAAGATGTGAGCGAAAATGCTGAAATTTTCTATGTTAGAGAGTTTAAAATTTTAGTTGGCAGAAACGAAAAAGGCAATATAAATTTGCTTGATCTCGCCAAAAAAGATGACATCTGGCTTCATCTAAAAGACGTCCCAAGCGCTCACGTCATCATAAAAACAAACAAGAGCAAAGTGCCAGAAGACGTGTTAGAAATGGCTGCTAAATTTTGCGTGGAATTTAGCGTAAAAGGGGCTGGCAGATACGAGGTGGATTACACTAAACGTGAAAATTTAAGGCGTGAAAATGGTGCAAATGTCACTTACACAAACTACAAAACGATCATCATAAATAAAGGCTAAAAATGGCGGTAACACCTTTAGGAAACAGCAACTTCATCAACCAAAATGCCCCAGTCGTCTCACAGGTGCATGCAAATCAGCAAGCACGCTTTGACATGCAAGCGCTAATGGCATCTGAGCTGGCCACCCAGCAAAATGAGGAGATCAAAGAGGTGCGTCCGATGGAGGAGTCATACAAAATAGACCCTGAAAAAGAGCATGAGCGTCAAAAAAGCGAAGAAGAGGCAAGCGAGTTTGAGAACGAAGAGCAAAACGCAAAAGCCAAAGATAAAGAGAGCTTAAAAGACGAGCTTGATAGCGAAGAAGAGAGCGAAGAACCGCACGTTTTGGATATAAAAATTTAAAATTTCAAATTTAAGATGGTTGTTTAAATCACACCATTATTTTTAAAATTTACTAGCTAACTGCGCCTAAAATCATAAAAACAAATCATTTAAAAAGTAGAAATCAAAAGAAGTAAAAGTGGCGAGAGGATGAGAGAATCGAACTCCCCACCAGACGGTCAACCGCCCAGTCATCGGGTTTGAAGCCCGTGAGCATCACCAGATTACTTTATCCTCCGTGTGTGTTATTTTAGCAGATTTAGATAAATTTTAGCCCATTTTCTATAAACTTTTTGAAATTACAAAAGGATTTATGATTTCTAAATTTAGCGTTTTTGCATTTTTGGTCTTATTTTTTAGCTCTTGCTCCTCAGTCCTCACCCCAGCAACAGCGCCGCTAAATGTATATGACGCATACTCCATTTCTCGCGATAAACGCGGCATCTACTCGATCTCTCGCGATAAATTTATCCAAAGCAAGCTACAAAGCAAAATTTTATTTTCAAAAGGACTTAGCAACATCGACATCGAGATAGAGGTCTTTTATGGTGATGCCTATCTCATAGGGCTTGTTGATAGCAAAGAGCTAGGAGATAAGCTAGTTGAGCTTGCCAAAAGCACGGACGGAGTGCGAAAATTTACACCTATCTTAGGGTGAAAAAAAGCGAGTATCCGTGCGATAGCTTAAGCATACTTGCAAATTTAAAGCAAAATCTCTTTAAAGATAGTGTCGTTGAGGGCACAAATGTGCGTGTTAGTATCGTTGGCTGTGACGTTGTTTTTAGTGGCGTGGTTGATAGCATCGAGCAAGAAAAGCACGCCATTTGGTACGCTAAGCACATTGACGGCGTGGCTGATGTCTATTCGTTTATCAAAGTTATCAAATGAAATTTATACCTCGCGCTTTTTCACAAAACTAGCTATCAAACTTGGCAAGATGATGAGCGCGCCAAGCAGCATAAATACCATAACAAGATCAGTCAGCAAACCAAAATAAATTGTCGGTATAAAGTTGCTAGTTATCATCACGCTAAAGCCAAGGAAAATGGTAAATGAGGTGTAATACATCGCGTATCCGATGCTGGCGTGTGCAGCCTTGATGCTCTCAAAAACGTCCTTTGTAAGCAGCTCCTCTTTGAAACGGTGGATGTAGTGGATGATATCATCAACGCCGATACCTATACTAATGGCAGCTATCGTAATGCTCATCACATCAAGCGGTATGCCAAAAAATCCCATCACGCCAAAGAGCGTGCAAAGCGGGATCAAATTTGAAACAATGGCGATGGTTGCTAGCTTGATACTTCTAAAAACAAAGCAAAATATAACAAAAAGTATCGCAACCGTTAGTCCAAATGTATCAACCTGCGAGCTAAGCAAATTTTGAAGCATATTGTTATAAAGCACCATCATACCGGCAACTTCTATGTTTACGTTATCATTTTTGGTAAGCTCTGCAAGCCCAGCCTTAAGCTCTTTTAAAAACTCATTTCGCCTAAGCTTTGGATCGCTATCAACGATCCTTAGGCTAAATCTAAGCTCGTCGTTTTCGACGCTTACATAAGGACTTAGCAAGATAGTTTTATACTCAAGTGGTAGCTTCTCATACATCGCAGCTAGCAAAAAATCATCACTAACGCCGTTATTTAGCTCTTTTATCGCCTTTATAAGCGTTGCAAGAGAGCTTACGTTGCCTACAAAATTTTGCTCTTTTAGATAGTCGTGAACTTTTTCTGCAACTCTTGTGTGGTAGCTGTTAAACCAGTATTTTGCGCTCTTTGCGTCGTTTTCAAACTCACTTTCAAAGTCATCTTTCTCATCACTTTTTTCTTGTTTTGGCTCGCTCTCTTTAAATTTCACTATCACATCAACTGGGATCGTGCCACCAAGCTTTGTGTCGATGACCTGCATGCCTTGACGGATCTGCGTGCTCTCTTTAAAGTAGCCAATGAAGCTATTTTCAACCTTTATCTTACTGATGCCATAAATGCCAAAGCAGACAACTAGCACGCAAACTGCGTAGATGATCTTTCTTGAGTTTAGGGCTAAATTTGCGCAGTATTTTGTAAATTTAAAGCTATTTTCAAATGTCCTAACAGGAGCAAGCTTCTTTAAATTTACATTTACCGAGCCAAATAGCAAAAATGCAAGCACAAGTGAAACGCTGATACCTGCACTCATCATAATGCCAAGCATGATAACTGGCTTTATATCGGCACTCATTAGTGAGCTAAAGCCAATAACAGTTGTAAATATCGCCCAAAAAGATGGAGAAAATTTGTCACGAAGTGTCAAATAGATGAGCTGATTTTGGCTGTATTTTGGATGCCTTGCGTAAAATTCCCTGTAGCTTACGACTAGGTGGATGACAGTTGAAATGGTGATGATGAGCTGAAGTGCGATGTAGTTTGAGCTAATGACCGTCACCTCCCAGCCAAACATACCAAAAATCCCAGTCGTAAAAATGGCACTTACCGCGCAGATAAACATCGGCAAGACGATCCATCTAACCTGCCTGAAAAATAGCCACAAACTAAAGCTAAGAAGCGCTAAAACGCTTAGGCCGTAAACCAAAAGATCGCTCTTTATAAAGCCTATCATATCATCAGCGATCATATTTGCGCCACCCAAAAACAGCTCGTCATTTGCGTTAAATTTAGCGATGGCTGCCTTTATGGCTTCAAGGTTTTTGTGATCGCTCTTTCTAAGCTCATCTCGGTAGGCTTTAAACTCCGCTAAAAGCGCTTTAAATTTCTCTTTTTCAGCCTGCGTGATAGTGCCGTTTGACTCTTTTTGGCTAAGTAAATTTCGCTCATTTAAAAGCTCGTTAAATTTCTCATCTTGCTTTAAAATTTAGTGCGATCGCTGTGGTTTTTAGATCTTTGCTTATCAAATTTCCGCTATAAATGGGGCTTTTTGCAAACTCAAGCTTTGCTTTTGAGATATTTATATCTTTATCACTTAGCGTTGGCGTGTGATCCAAGATGCCTGTCACGCCACCTTTTACGCTATTTAAAAGTGGCACGTTTAAGATAGAGATGACGCTGCTAACCATATCGTTTTTGGCTAACTCATCGCTTAAATTTTTAATAAGCTCTAAATTTTAGGTGAAAAAAGATCATCTTTTGGGGTGAAAGCGACCACTGAAAAGCCCTGGCGAGTCGTAGCGCTTTGCTATCTGCCTATAAGCTTTTAGATCTGGGTCATGCTCAAGCAGCAAGGTCTCAGCCGAAGCATCGATGCTAAGCTTTGTGCTAAGGTAGCCAAAAACTACGCTTAGAACTAGCACAAGCGAGATAACAAGCTTGTTTTTGGCAATGATAAATTTAAAATTTGTCGCATTAAGGATTAGTTTTGTTTTGATCAGGCAAAACCGCTTCGTTTAGTTTTTGTAAAAGCGTATTAAAATCGCCATTGTTTAGCACGTCGCCAAACTGACTTCTATAAGTTTGAATGATGCTCACACCAACGATATCAAGGTCATAAATGAGCCAGCCACGCTCTTTTGCATCGTAAAATTCTATAGACAAATTCATAATTTTTGCCGTCATTTAGAAGCTCAGATGTGAGCCAGTATCTATTTTTTTGAGGTTCACTCTCTCCAGTGATGTGGATCTGTTGGTCTTTGTAGCCTAAGAGTTTGTCGATATATGAGCTTTTTAGCTTTTGCTCAAATGCAGCGTCAAATTTAGCTTGCTCGTCAGCACTTAGGCTGTTGTAGCGTTTGCCAAGGCTGATCTTTGCCATTTGTTTGTAGTCAAATAGTGGATCAAGCAGAGCAAAAATCTCTTTTGTCTTTGCATTGTTATCTAAATTTGTATTTTTTAAAATTTCAATCACCTTTGTTGTCTTTGCCTCTATCTCAGGCTTTATCTGCTCTTTTGAGAGGGCAAAAAGGCTAGTTGCTAAAAGTAAAATTGCCGCAAAAGCTTTAAAATTTTCATACTTACTCCTTGATAAGTTTATCGCGTCTTTGCTCGTAAGCATCGCGTAAAAATGGATATAGATCGATCGCATCTTTTCTTAGTTTTTCATAAGCGGTTGGATCTTGTGAAAAGCTATTAAACGTCCTATAAGACATAATACCAACCGATAAAAGCATAGGGTCTACGTAGCTGATAGGATCGGCAAAATAGTCGCCAACTAGGCCTCCAGTATCTCTTAAATTTGATGGTCCGATAAGTGGCCAAACGATGTGAAAGCCGCTTCCAAGCCCCCAGTATCCAAGGGTCTGTCCAAAGTCCTCGTTGTGAGCCTTTAGATCATAGTATTTTGCCCCGTCTGTTAGCCCTCCAAAGCCAATTATCGTGTTTGCTAAAAATCGCAAAGTCTCTTCGCCGGCGTTTTGAAATTTAAACTGAAGCAAGTTATTTACAAAACGCACTGGGAAAAGGAGGTTGTCAAAGAAATTTGCAACCATCGTTCTAGCCGTAGCTGGCACGACATAAGCGTAGCCTTTTGCCACTGGAGTTAGCATATTTATGTAGATAAAGTCATTTACATTTGTCATCACTCTGTTGTAGCCACTAAGCGGGTCAAAAACATCTTTCTTTGCTTCAAACTCAACATCAAAATCATCTTTTTCACTGTTTGCGTTCAGGTCAGCGCTAGCACAGGCTAAAAGCAGGCTACAAAAGATAGCTAGCAAAAATTTCATCATAAAACCTTAAAATTTATTTATAAGATACAGCTTGATTTTATCCTCTTGAAACTTTACAAGAAATTAAAGAAAATTTGTAATTTTAAGTTTTTGTATTAATATAATTAGATATACTTTGCAAATTATTATTATATATTTAGAGGTTAAAAATTTGAAAGCAGATATAAATTTAGAGCTATTTCTAGGCGAAGATACGCAGGTTTTAGCAAAGCATATAGCGCTACTTAAGGCGATAAAAGAGACAAAAAGTATCACAAAAGCAGCTGAGGTTGTCGGTATATCATACAAAAACGCTTGGGACTGCCTAGATACTATAAATAACAAAAGCAGCAAACCGCTAATCGTAAGGGCCGATGGCAACAAGAAAAATAGCGGCTCAGAGCTTAGCCCATACGCCAAAAAACTGATAAAAATTTACGACGCTATCCTTGAGACGCAAAAGGACTTTTTGCAAAAAATTTGTCAAAAGGTTGATTTTGAGGATGTTGATATCAGTAAATTTACAAAGGATGAGTATGAATTTAAGCGCTAGAAACCAGCTCTCATGTGAGATCGTTAGTATAAACAGAGGCGCTGTAAATTCTGAGATAGTTGCAAAGCTAAGCAATGGCAACACGCTTGAAGCGACCATAACAGTTGAAAGCGAGAAAATTTAGCTCTCAAAGTGGGTCAAAAGGTCGTTTTCATCTTTAAAGCGCCCTCTGTCATCCTTGCAAAAGACCTTGATCTAAAAATAAGCACTAAAAATCAGCTAAAAGGCGAGGTCATCGAGGCAAAAATAGGCACCGTAAATGCCGAGATCACGCTAAAACTAAGCGACGAGCAAACCTTAACTGCCATCATCACAAAAGATAGCGCGATGGATATGCAAATAGGCGTTGGTGACACGCTTTTAGCAATAGTAAAATCATCTCAAATCATTATAGGAGTATAAATGAAAAAGGTTTTTAAATTTCTATGTGTGGCAGCACTGCTTGCCATAAACGCACTTGGCGCAGAGGTAAATGTCTATGCTGCAGCAAACACGACCTATGCGTTTCCTGAGCTTATAAAAGAGTTTAACAAGCTTCATCCAGACGCTAAGATCAACCTAACTCTTGGCGCAAGCGGCGGCCTTGTTACGCAGATACAAAACTCGGCCCCAGCTGACATCTTCATGGCTGCTGATATGGGCTTTGCGCAAAAGGCCTACGACACAGGCTTTGCAGTGGCTGTGCCAAAAGTTTATGCACAAGGCGCTTTGGCGATCTTTTCTATAAGAGACGTGGACTTTAAAAAGGGCATCGAAGTGGTTCGCGGCTTAAAAGCGATCTCAATAGCAAATCCAGAAACCGCACCTTACGGCAAGGCTAGTATCGAAGCTCTTAAAAATGCAAAACTTTATGACGAAGTAGAGAAAAACATCGTCTATGCTCAAAAAATTTCTGAGACACTTTCTCAGGCACTAAGTGCTTCAGATGTTGGATTTATCGCTGCTAGCGCGCTTTTTAGCGATAAAATGGCAAAATACAAGGAGGGCACTAACTACATCTTTGTGCCTCAAGAGCTCTACACTCCGATCGATCAAGGCATAGTACTCTTAAAACATGCTGAAAATAACACTGATGCAAAGGCATTTTATGAGTTTATCTTGGGCGATAAAGCAAAAGAAATTTTCAAGAAATTTGGCTACAACGTCCCAGCTAAATGATAAAAGCAAAGATCGTTCAAATTTCATCCAAAGATGACGTCAGCTTTTTTGAGCTTGAGTGCCTAAATTTAGGGATAAATTTACTATATGCTAGCCTTAAATGAGGCTAGCAAATTTGCTCTAAATGATGAGGTGAGCTTAAATTTCAAAAGCTCAGATGTCATCTTATCAAAGCTTAGACTTGAGGCTAGTTCGCTTGAAAATGAGCTAAAATGCGAGGTCGCTGGCATAACTCGCGGTGAAATTTTAAGCATCATTAGCCTAAAGTGTGAGCAGCTTTGCTTTGAGGCCATCATCTCAGATCACGCTCTAAAAGGGCTAAATTTAGCGGTAGGTGAGCAGGTTTTTGCCTATGTTAAATCAACAAGTATCCACATAAGCGCTTAAAAATGATAGAGATTTCTTGCAAAAAAGAGCTAAATGGCGGCGGCGGTAAATTTACTGCTTGAGGCTGAGCTTGCCTTTGAAAGTGGCGAGTTTGTCGCACTTTATGGAGCAAGTGGCGGAGGTAAAACGACGATTTTAAGGCTCATCGCTGGCTTCGAAGCACCACAAAGTGGCGTGATAAAGGTTGGAGATAAGATCTTTTTGATGAAAATACAAATTTAGCCCCGCAAAAGCGAAATATCGGCTTTTTGTTTCAAGACTACGCCCTTTTTGAAAATATGAACGTCTTTAAAAATTTGCTTTTTGCAAATAATGATGAAAATTTAGCAAACAAACTACTTGAAATTTGCGAGCTAAAGAGCCTAAAAAACGCCAAAATAGGCGAGCTTTCAGGTGGTCAAAAGCAGCGCGTGGCACTCGCTCGTGCGGTGATGAGAAAGCCAGAAATTTTACTACTTGACGAGCCATTAAGTGCCCTAGATAACGCCATGCGCGAGAAGCTGCAGGATTATTTGCTAGCACTGCACGATGAGTTTAAGATGAGTGTTATTTTAGTAAGTCACGACATAGCTGAAATTTACAAGCTTTGCAGCAAGGTTTTTGTCCTTGAAAATGGCAAAATTTCAAGGTCTGGCAGTGCGAGCGAGATATTTTTAAAAAGTGCTGGATCACAGAAATTTGCATTTAACGCTAAGGTTTTGGAGATCAAAAAGCGTGATGCCATTTTTGTGGCAAGCGTGCTAATAAACCGCCAAATTTGCGAGGTCGTGCTAAGTAGCGCAGAAGCTAGTGGGCTAAGAGCTGGCGACACGGCCATAGTTAGCACAAAAGCATTTGGCGTAAATTTGGTAAAAGCATGATTAGCGAGCTAGCAAATATCGATTACGAGCCATTTTGGCTCTCGCTAAAGCTCTCTTTTATCACGACATTTATACTATTTTTCTTCTGCGTAGGACTTGCTTATTTTATGTCGCAAAAGAAATTCTTTGGCAAGGCGTTTTTAGAGTCCATCATCTCGCTGCCTTTGGTGCTGCCGCCAAGCGTTCTTGGCTTTTATCTGCTCATTTTTCTCTCGCCTTACTCATTTTTTGGCAAATTTATAGAAGAGCTCTTTGGCGTGAGGCTAGTTTTTAACTTCACAGGCCTTGTTGTGGCAAGCTGCATCTACTCGCTGCCATTTATGTTTGGGCCTATTTATGCTGGACTAAATAGCCTAAAAAAGAGCCTTTTTGAGGCGAGCTACAGCCTTGGTAAAAGCAAGCTCACGACCATTTTTAGGGTCATCTTGCCAAGCATCAGATCAAATTTACTAACCGCGATCGTCGTTAGTTTCGCTCACACGATGGGCGAATTTGGCGTGGTTTTGATGATAGGTGGTAGCGTGGCTGGCGAGAGCAAGGTCGCTAGCATTGCGATATTTGAAGCGGTTGAGATGCTTGACTATACCAAAGCTCACATCTACGCACTTTTGATGCTAATAATCAGCTTTTTCGTCCTTTTTATCGTCTATTTTTTAAATTCAAAAAAAGCTTAAAGATATATAATAGATAAAATTTTTAAAGGACAAAACATGATAAAAGTGCCTACAAGCATCTATCTAAGGACTTTAGACGGTAATGAATTTGACTTTTCAGCCTTTGCAAGGACCCACGACTGCGTAGTTTTTATCTATCCAAAGATAGGTGAGGACTTCGAGCTTTTAAGCGAACAGCTGCAAAAGACTGCTGGCATGAAGGGCTGCACCAAGCAAGCGATAAACTACAAAAAACTTCTTAAAGAATTTAACGATCTTGGCTTTATGGTAGTAGCTATTGGCTCCCAAGATATCGCGGCTCAGAAGAAATTTCAAGAAGAGACCGCAACTGGCGTGATGTTTTTAAATGATAGCGAGTTTATGCTAGAGCGCGCGCTTGAATTGCCTGTATTTGCAGCTGCAAATGGGCATAAATTTTACTTTCGTCAAACACTTATCATAAAAGGTGGCAATATAAGGCGCGCATATATAGTTGATGAACCTGAAAACGACGCTAAAAATATGTTGGAGAAGATCAAAAACGAAGACTACTAAGGATAGAAGATGGACAAAAATAGCAAGATCGAAAAGTCTTATGACGAGCTAACATATAAATCAGCGGCATTTGCGCAGTCATCACCCTATAAACTAGAGGCTTGCGCCACACTTCTTGGCATCAACCCTCCACCTTGCAAAAACGCAAAAGTTTTGGAGATAGGTTGCAGTTTTGGTGGAAATTTGATCCCATTTGCCGTAAATAACGAGAACGCAAGAGTAGTTGGCATCGACCTTAGCGGCGAGCAAATAAGGCGTGGTAAAGAGATCGTAAAAGAGATAGGACTAAGCAACTTAGAGCTAATTCACGGCGATATCTGCGAGTTTAAAAGTGATGAGAAATTTGACTACATCATCGCTCACGGCGTCTTTAGCTGGGTGCCTGACTTTGTAAAAGATGCTATTTTAAGGGTCGTAAGAGAAAATTTAAGCCAAAACGGCGTGGCGTTTATCTCTTATAACACATACCCAGGCTGGAAAGTAAAAGATGTAGTGCGTGATCTTATGCTACTTGCTGCAAAAGATAAAGATAGCACAGAAGAGAGGCTAAAGGCTGCCAAAGAGACACTTTTAGTATATAAAGAGGTCTTACTAACAAAGCTTGGAGAAAATTATGAAGATAAAATCCCTGCAAAGTTGCTGCTTCACTGGATAGATAATGTGCTTGAAAAGGATGATTTTTATATAGCTCATGAGTTTTTAGAAGAGATAAACGATCCATTTTACTTTAAAGATTTTAACGCTATGCTTGTTAAAATGCTCTTGCCTATCTTTGTGAATGCGGACTTGAAGACCTTTTTGTACCAGATCTTGGTATAGAGCATGTAGATAACTATAAAGATAGCAAATTTAAAGATAGGATCGATCTAGAGCAGTTTTTAGATATAGTTAGCAACAAGGTCTTTAGGCAAAGTCTCATCGTGCATGCTAAGGCTTACGAGAGCGTGGCTAATAAACAAATAGGACCAAGCGATGTAAATAAAATTCATGTAGTGGCTGACTTTATAAAAAAGATGATGGCTGGCATGATAAATCTACTCTTATGCCTCAAGATATATCTTGGCTTTGTGAGGTCTTTTATAGGATGTATCCAGCAAGCATAAATCTCTCTCAAATTTTAGAGATTTTGCCAGAAGATAAGCTCATGGTTTATAGCGCTTTTGTAAGACTTTTAACTAACTCATCAAGCGCAATGATCGTAAAAGATGAGCTAAAAGATATAGAGTACGCTCCAAATTACTCAAGACTAAAGGCAAATTTAACTGGCTATATAAAGTACTTTTTAAACCACAAAGATAACGCCGACATTATCTTTGCAAACAAATTTGGTCTTAGAGAACGTCTTGACAGACTTGATTACTATATATTTTTACTACTTGATGGTAAAAATAACTTAGAAGAAATAACAGCTAAGAGTTTAAAATTTATAAAAGAAAACAGCATAAAAATATCCGATAAAAATGGCAAAGAGCTTAAAAATGACAAATTAGTAGCTCACTTAAAGGGCTACATCGTAGGCACAGCAAAGATAGCTAGCATGCTCTATTTGCTTGAGGAAATTTAAAATGAAAAAAATTCTTGCTCTTATATTTTGTATATTTCTAGCAGGTTGTGCTAGCAAGCCAAGCGTGAAAAATCTAAATCTTAAAAGCAGCCTAAACTACGGCGGCGAAGAGCTTGCAAAGATACTTGAGCAAGATGATGCAGTGGCATTTAGCAGCAACTTGCGTGAGGGAGTTTTCATCTACATAAGTAACGCCAAAGTCGCAAACTATCTTGGCGTAGTAAGAGCTGAGAGACACGCTAAATTTAGCGTAAAAGAGCTAGGCAAAAACGATCTTTTGATAAAAAGCGTAAATGATCTAACGCAAAGCTTTGATGCCAGTTTAGAGCGAGCTAGAGAGCTAAAATGTGGCACTTTAGTGATCAGACTAAAAGATAAATTTCAAGATTTAGAAGCGGCAAATGAAATTTTAGAGCAAAACGAGAGCATATTTTTAAAGATGAGTGGTGAGATAAGGTGCAAGTAGCCTTATCTACCCTGCTCTATAAGCTTAAAAACTTCATCCTCTAAACTCAAAGCATTTTTGCCAAATGCTACGTAAAATGGGCTTTTTAAATCCGCTAGCTTGTAGCTTGGCTCGCATCTGTCACTAGCGTTTAAGACCTTGCCACCGCTAAATTTCACTACCGCCTCGCCTGCAGCATTGTCCCAAAGATAGCTTGGGCTAAATCTCACATATATCCCGCCAAGCTCGGCTAAACGGCAAAATTTAATGGCAGATCCGATGCATTTTTGCTCTAAATTTAAACTATCTCTTATAAGCGTGACCCTCTTTGTCTCGCCTCTTCTGCTTGAAAAGATGAAGTTATTTAAACTTTTAGCTTTTTCATTTAGATCTTGCCTTGCCACAACCTCATCATTTGCGCCTAAAATTTCTTTAAAAGCGCCGTTTTCATCAGCGTAAAAAAGCTCTTTACTAACTGGGATAAAAATGACACCAAGCACCGGCCTAGCCTCTTTTATAAGCGCTATGCAAACGCAAAATTCACCGTTTCTAGCTAAAATTTTTCGTGCCATCAAGCGGGTCGACGAGCCAAAACTCATCTTTATCACTCTCTTGTAAGATGCTCTCTTCAGAGCAAATTTTTATCCCGCTTTTGCTTAGCTCTTTTAGTATCACCTCATTTGCCGCTAGATCAGCGCTAGTTAGCGGCGAGCTGTCATCTTTTAGGCAGACTTTAAGCGCCTGGCTATTAGATGAGTAAAATTTCATTATCTCACCTCCAGCGCTGATGGCTGCCTTGATGGCTAAATTTAAAAGCTCGCTCATTTTGGTGTTCTGTTTGCCTCTCCGACGTAGAGCTGTCTTGGACGGACGATCTTTATACTCTCTTGCTCTTTTAGCTCGATCCACTGGCTGATCCAGCCTGGCGTCCTGCCGATCACGAAGATAACGGCAAACATATTGTTTGGTATGCCAAGCGCTTTTAGGATGAGCCCTGAGTGAAAATCAACATTTGGATATAAATTTCTACTTACAAAGTAGTCGTCATTTAGCGCGATCTCTTCGATGCGGTTGGCGATCTTTATGAGCTCTGAGCTAATGCCGATCTCGTCCATCAGCTGATCTCTCATCTTTTTAAGCACCTTTGCGCGAGGGTCAAAGTTTTTATAAACCCTGTGACCAAAGCCCATTAGTCTAAATGGATCGTTCTTGTCCTTTGCTCTAGCGATGTATTTATCGACGTTTGCGACCGAACCGATCTCTTCAAGCTGACGGATGACGCCCTCGTTTGCTCCGCCATGAGCCCAGCCCCAAAGTGCGCCGATACCTGCGCTTATACATGCGTATGGGTGCGCGTGCGTAGAGCCAACAGTCCTAACAGTCGTAGTCGAGGCGTTTTGCTCGTGGTCAGCGTGGAGCATAAAGACCGTATCAAGCGCCTTTATCTCGATAGGTTTAAGATTGACGTGCTTGTATGGATAGCCCCTCATCATGTAGAGGAAATTTTCAGTAAAGCCGCGATCCAAATTTGGATATATGATAGGAAGGCCGCGTGAGTAGCGGTAGCTAAAGGCTGCGATCGTTGGGATTTTAGCGATGATACGCATAGCCATCTCGTGATACTCTTCAGGCTTGTCCATATTTAGGTGGTCTGAGTAAAAGGCACTTAGCGCTGAGACTGCCGCTTGCAAGATCGCCATAGGGTGCGCCTTGTCTGGAAATGCATCAAATAGCTTCATCATGCCCTCATGTATGAAGCTTCTTTTTTGAGCTCATCTTTAAAGCTTGCATATTGCTCGCCAGTTGGTAGCTCTTTGTTTAAAAGCAGGTAGGCAACGTCTAAAAATGTCTTATTTTCAGCCAGATAGGCGATGTCGTAGCCCCTATACATGAGCTCGCCCTTTAGGCCGTCGATGTAGGTTATGGCTGAGCGGCACATCGCTGTTGAGGTGTAGCCCCGATCAAAGGTAAACATCCCAGTATCGCTAAAAAAGGTCGATATGTCGATGACGTCTGGCCCCATCGTGCCTTTTAGGATAGGAAATTCATAGCTCTTGCCAGTTCGGTTATCGGTTAGTGTGGCTGTATTTGATGACATTTTTACTCCTTGCTTTTTGATTGCATTAAAATTTTGATGATTATAGCTCCTATTATAGCTTGTGCGAGGCTTGCCAGGATGAAAGATGAGTAAGAATAGTCACTTATCTCGCCTGATTTGTGTGCGATAGTAGCAACTGCGATCAAAAGAGTGAGTGGCATAGACTGCGAAACTGAAAATAAAAATATCCCTCTAAAGCCAAGCTTGCCCAAAAAGAGCAAACTAGATACAACTCTGGTGCCAAGCATCGCTAAAAATATAAAAATAGCATCCTTTATCACTTCGCTAGATCCTAGGCTTGAAAGCTTGAAAGTCGAGCCTATGTGGATGAAAATATCGGCACCAAAAAGCCAAATCCAAAGCTTGAAAGCTTGTGCGGCAAGTCCTTTTTGTGATCAAAAAATGTCGTGATAAACATACCTGCGATAAACGCACCAAAGGCGACTTCTAAATTTAGATATAGCATCAAGGCTATCATCGTGAAAAATACCGCGATGCAAAGCCTGATGTCCTTCTCATCCTTGTCGTAGTGCGGCATAAGCACCACTTTAAGCCCCGGATACCACCAAAAAAGCACATCCAAAATTTTAAAGCTAAGCACGCTGATAGCCAAAAATAGGATCAAATAGCCAATCGTTAGCCATAAATTTATGCTCGCTCCAAACTGCAAGTAAGCAGCGGTAAATGTTAGAAGTGTGATGCTTAAAAGCTCGCCGATAGTTGCTATTAGCATGCTTAAATTTAGCCACTCTTGCTGCTTGCCATACTCCTTAAATAGCGTAAATATCATGCCAACGGCCATTATCGGGATGATGATGATGTAAAGCAGGCTAAGCTCAAGTCCTAGCGTCAGGGCCGTGGCTAGAGCGTAGATGAGCGCTAGATAGATGAGCCCAAGGCGCAAAATTTTACGGTCGATGTTTATTAGCATCCTAAGATCGATCTCCATGCCAGCTAGAAACATCAAAAAGAAAAAGCCAACTTCGCTGATGAGCTTAAACATCTCGTTTTCGCCGACAACTCCGATGTAGCCAGCAACCGCGCCAAGTAGTATCTCAGCAGGTGCGACTGGGATGCGTAAAATTTTAGAAATATAAGGCGAAGCAAAGACGATAAATGCCAAAACGACAAGGATGCTAAGCTCGCTTGCTTGGTGTAACTGCAAAAAGATCCTTAAAATAAAAATGCTTGATTGTATAAAAAGCTTTGTTATTTTTTGATTAAGCTAAGCGAAATTTAGGCAAAATGGCGGCTATTTTTAGAAATTTGGAGTGAAATTTTATGCGTAAATTTAGCCTTTTTGTTTTGCTGTTTTTTGGTGTCTTTTCTTTGGCAGGCGAGCTAAGCTTGGTTAAGAGTTTTAGGTTTGATGGTAGCACATTTTATAAGAAGCAAGTGGTTAAAAACGAGAGTTTTTACTTTTTAAAAAATGAAAATATGGACGAGCACTTTGCCTCTTTTAAGGCAAAATTTGACAAAGATGTCAAGACAAAAAGCGAGCTAGAAGAGCTAAAAAGGCTCTTAAGCAAGATAAAAACGTGCTTTTTAGTAAAGAAAATGATCAAATTTTAGCTCTTATAAAAGATGAAACTAAAAGCAAAAATATAGAAATAATCCACTTTTTGCTTAAAAAAGATGGAGTTTTGATGCTTTCGTATGAGATAATTTACGACCCACAAACATCAACAGATGCACTTAAGCCAGTGCTTTTAAGCGAAGCTAGAAATTTTATGCTGCAGATGCCAAAGATAGAAGCTAGATAGAGAGGTGTATGTGACGGCGCTTCGTACTGCATGCGTTTGTATATCGGTGAGCGTCAAGTAAATTTTAAGAGCAATTTCGGCTCTAAAATTTTGAGTTAAGCGGTTAGTGAAGCCAAATTTTAGTAGCCAATTCTTGCGAGTGAATGAGATTTTAAAATTTGCAAAGACAGCTTTATTAAATTTGTAAATTTCTTTTTATCCAAAAGGGAGACAAGGGGACTTGAATTTTGCTTCGCAGGCTCGCAACTGCGGGGCAGACACGAAGTCCGTCCCCTTATCCCCCTTTTAAATCCCCAATCCCCTCGCACGTTCAAAGTGCATGCGATAGCACTATCGTGCCGCATGTGTTTTTTATCAAGTAAGTTTTGGCAAATTTTAAAATTTACAAGCGAGCATATCACGGCTCTAAATTTAGTGCTAAACGAAGTGCAGCCTAAATTTAGTAGTCTGCTAAGGCGAGTGAGTAAAGTTTTAAAATTTGCCTAAAGATGCAAATCTGAGCTAAGCTATAAGCGGAGCCAAATTTTAGTAGTCAATTCTTAGGGGTGAATGAAGTTTTAAAATTTACAAAATGGCATAAATAAAGCTATTTTTATTACACACCTTAAAGCCTCACAAATTCTTACCAAGCAAAATGCCAAAATAGCTTGCGAGCAGGCAAAGACTAAGGTTTAAAAATATATTTAAAAAGCCTTTTACGAGTTCGCCTTCTAGTAAAAATTTAACGCTATCAAGGCTAAAGCTTGAAAATGTGGTAAAGCCGCCAAGTATGCCAACGACCAAGAAAACCCTCGCGCTCTGGCTTAAATTTAGGCAAAATAAAACGCCGATAATGAAGCTGCCAAGCACATTTACACCAAGCGTGGTTATCGGGAAGTGACTAAATTTTAGTAGCTCGCCAGCTAAAAACCTGCATCCAGCTCCGATAAAGCCTCCAAGCCCTGCAAAAAGTAAATTTACAAGCATTAGTGGCAGATGCTTGCAAAGCTAAAACCGCGCTTTGTAAGCTCCTCGATGTCCTTGCTTGCCTTCTCACCCTTTGCGGTGAGGTAGTTGCCTATCACGATCGCGTCTGCGCCATTTTCAAAGATCTCGTACTGCCTCTCGCCCAAAATCTTCTCCCTGCCACCAGCTATCATGACCCTAGTTTCTGGCAGTGCGCTTTTGGTCTCACGCACGATTTTTAGGGCTTCATCCGCGCTAAGAGGTGGCTGATCAAGCCTTAGAGCGTCGCTTTTTATGAAAAAATTTATAGGCGACGAAAATGGCTCAAGCTCTTTTAGGCTAGCTCTAAAGCTCACCCTGTCAGCCTCGCTCTCGCCAACGCCGTAAATGCCGCCAGTGCAAAGCATGAGCCCAGCCCTTTTTGCGTCTAAATTTCGTCTGATATCTCTCGTCCCAAGAGTGCGTTGTGCAGATTTTTGGGAAATATTCGCGGCTTGTTTCTAGGTTGTGGTTGTAGCTAAAAACGCCAGCATTTTTAAGCTCACAAAGCTGCTCGTAAGTCGCCATGCCGTTACATGCGATGAGCATCAAATTTGGCACTTCTTTGCTCACGGCGCGCGCCAAAGAAGCGATGTAGTCAGTCTTTTTGTCATTTAGCCTAGCGCCACTTGTGACTAAGCAAAAGCCAAGAGCGTGGTTTTTATAAGCCATTTTGGCCTCGTCCACCACCTGCTGCACGCTTTTTTCTTTAAAATTTAGTGATATCAGCACCAGCTTTGGCACTTTGTGTGCAATAAGCGCAGTCTTCAGCGCAGTTTCCCTGTGTGACGGAGCATATCGCACAAAGCATGATTGTTTTCATTTTTATCCTTTTTGGGGGAGCATTATAGCTTTGGTAGGTTTAAAATTTAAGTATGATCGTCTTTGAATTTACAAGAAATAGGTAAATTTAAATGTTTATTCCTTTGTTAAGTGGGAAGAGGCTTGAATTACGGTCTGCTTGCAGCTGCGAGACGAAGTCGAAGTAAAGCCCCGACGACGTTAGAGGGGCATGCTTTAGTGCTTTGCACTGCATACGGTTTGCTTTTAAAAAATTTCTAGCAAAATTTTAAAATTTATGAGCGAGCATATCACGGCCCTAAATTTCAGTGCTAAACGAAGTGCAGCCTAAATTTCAGTAGTCTGCTAAGGCGAGCGAGTAAGATTTTAAAATTTGCAAAATGTTTTTTTGGAAATTTAAAGTTTTGTTTCTTTGTTAAGGGGGAAGAGGCTTGAATTACGAAGTCGCTCCCTTCCCCTTAACAATCCCCTAACCCCGACGACGTTAGAAGTGGCATGCAATGGTGCTGGCGCACTGCATGCTATTTTTAAAAAACTCGCGCAAATTTTAAAATTTCATGAGCGAGTAATTTCGACTCTGATTTTAGTGGCAAGCTTTGCGAGACCTAAAATCAGTAGTCAATTCTTAGGGGTGAGTGGAATTTTAAAATTTGCCCTTAGAAATAAAACTATGCGAAAATTTAAATTTTATAGCATTACTTTTTCTTGTAAATTTCCGCTCTCTCTTTTAAAAGACCTGTTTTTAAATTTGGCAAAGCACTAAGCTCGCCAAAAAGTCCAAAAAGCGCATGCTGTGGTGGCAGGCTGAGGTGGGTGAGGGATTTTAGAGATAAGATAGGCGAGTAGTCCTTGCTTTTTAGCCTTGCCGTTAATATCACGAGGCTGGTTAGTCCAGGCATCTGGCGTAAAAACTCTAGGCTTTCGATGTGGATAAATTTAGGCGAAAGTCCGTCGCCACTGATCTCTAGGCTCTTTAAATTTTGGAAATTTGAAAATGCAGAGTAGTCGCTTATCTTTTGAAAATTCTCCACCGCAAGGCTTTCAAGCGCGGTAAGTGTCGCGATCGGTGCGATGCTTTTTACGCTAGCACCAGAGCCGATAAAAAGGCTCTTTAGACTAGAAAGATTTGCCAGCGCGTCAAGGCTCTCATACGAGCCCCATTTGATGTGAAGGCTCTTTAAATTTCTTTGGCAGCACACCGCATCAAAGAGCTCTTGAGGCATTTTGGTGCAAAAGTTAAGCTCATCAAATGCCTCTTGCTCGCTTCTTAAAAAGTCGCACCACTCATCAAGCACCGCTCTTTTTGCTTGGCGGTTTTATACTGTGGCGTGAAGCTGTCGCCTAGCTGCGTGCAGTTTATCACAAGGCTCTTTTGCCCTTTATACTGGCTAACTTCTATGATGGTTTCAGACATTTAAGGTCCAAATTTATAAGCCAAATTTAGGCTCAAAAGCTTAAATTTGGCTAGAAATTTTAATTTTCAGAGATAAGTGTCTTTTTCTTACACTTTGTGCACTCTATAAAAGTGCCTTTTTTTAGCTCTTTTTTGATCATATCGCCGCCACACTCGTCGCATTTTTGCGCGACTGGCTCGTAGTTTGAGATGAAGTCGCATTTTGGATAGTTGGCACATCCAGTAAAATTTACCGCGCCTGCTAAATCTCTCGACGATCTCGCCGCCACATTTTGGACATGGCACGTCAAGCTTTTTAAGCTCGCGTTTTGGCTTAGCTGCCGCAGTAGTGCCAGTTTCTGCGCTCTTTTCATTATCTTTTGCGGCGTTTCTTGAGTATTTGCATTTTGGGAAATTTGAACAAGCGATAAACTCGCCGTATCTGCCCTTTCTAAGCACTAGCTCGCTTCCGCACTCTGGACACTTCTCGCCGATCGGAGTTGCTGTTTTTAAGCTTTTTATGCCAGTTTTGCCAGCGCTGATCTTCTCCATAAATGGATAGTAAAAGTCGCTTAGCACCTTTTGCCAGTCAGCCTTGTCAAGTGCGATCTCATCGAGCTTTTCTTCAAGATGTGAAGTAAATTCACTATCGACGATGTTGCTAAAGTGCTCCTCCAAAACGCCTATCATGCTAAATGCGATCTCGTTTGGTATGAGCTGCTTTTTCTCGATCCTCACGTAGTCTCTTGATGTTAGCAGCGAAATAGTCGGTGCGTAGGTGCTCGGGCGTCCGATACCTAGGCTTTCTAGCTTTTTAACAAGGCCAGCTTCAGAGTACCTAGCTGGCGGCTCGGTGAAGTTTTGCGTGCTTTTTATGCTTTGCAAACTCATCTCGTCGCCCTTTTTTAAATTTGGCAAAATTTTATCCTTATCAAGCTCGCCATAAACCTTGTAAAAGCCGTCAAATAGCACCTTTCTACCACTTATCTTAAACTCGCCTTTTTTGCTCGCGACATAGACGTTTTGCGTTTGGCTCACACATGCGCTCATTTGGCAGGCTAAAAATCTATTGTAGATGAGCGTGTAGAGTTTGAGCGCGTCTTTATCTAAAATTTAGCGGCGATTTGCGGTGTGAAGCCTAAATTTGTGGGGCGGATCGCTTCGTGGGCTTCTTGCGCACCTTTTGAGCTTGTTGTGTAGCTGATCGCTTTGGCCGGCAAGTACTCTTTGCCGTAGTTTTGCAGGATGTGCTCTGTAGCGGCTGCGACGGCCTCTTTGGCTAAATTTAAGCTATCTGTTCTCATGTAAGTGATCGCACCCATGAAGCCCTCGTTTGTTTGCACACCCTCATAGAGGCTTTGCGCGATCATCATCGTCTTTTTAGGGCTAAAGCCAAGGCGGTTGCTCGCACTTTGCTGAAGTGTTGAGGTCATAAATGGCGGGCTTGGCTGGATCTTTCTATCCTTACTCTCGATCTCACGGACGCTAAATTTCTCATTTTGTAAATTTTCAATGATGTATTTTGCGCGGTCTGGGTTTTGGATGGTTAGCTTTTCGATCTTTTGGTTTTCAAATTTAACTAGCTCGGCGTCTAGGTCTTTTTTAAAAACGGTGTCGATAGTGTAGTATTCAACTGGTTTAAATGCCTGAATTTCACGCTCGCGATCGACTATTATTTTTAGAGCTGCACTTTGCACACGTCCTAGCACTTAAGCCTTTTTGTATCTTTAAATTTAAAAGCGGGCTTAGCTTGTAGCCAACGATGCGGTCAAGCAAGCGCCTTGTTTGCTGGGCATTGACGCTGTTCATATCGACGTGTCTTGGGCTTTTTAGAGCGTTTTGTATGGCGCTTTTGGTGATCTCGTGAAAAACGATGCGAGGCAGGCTGGTTGGCTCCTTGCCGATGGCATTTGCGATGTGAAACGCGATCGCCTCACCCTCTCTATCCTCATCGGTCGCGAGGTAAATTTCATCTGCACCCTTTGCAAGCTCTTTTATCTCTTTTACGATGGCGGAGTGATCACTGCTGATGCGATACTCTGGGGTAAATTTATCGTCCTCTATCTTGATGCCAAAGCTCGTTTTTGGTAGGTCTCTGATGTGACCTTTTGAGGCGATGACGTTGTAGCTTTTGTCTAAGAAATTTTGATAGTCTTTGCTTTTGCGGGCGACTCTACGATGATTAAGCTTTTCATTTATATATAGCCTTTAATTTTTTTGGCGTAATTGTAGCAGAAATAATTTTTTAGAGTGCAACGTGAAAAAAATTTTAGGTAAAGCTAGATTTTGTTTTTTATAAAAATTTTTATACATAGCTCTAAACTTTTTTAAAAACCGATCGATATAGTTTTCGTGCGACATGAAGTCGTAACTTAAAACATAAAAGGATTTACAATGAGTTTTCGTATTAACACAAACGTAAACGCACTTAACACACACGCTAACGCAGTTAGCAACAACGTTGACCTATCTAAGTCACTTAACAAACTTAGTTCTGGTCTTAGAATTCAAACAGCTGCAGATGACGCTTCAGGTCTATCTATCGCAGATAGCTTAAGAAGCCAAGCTTCAGCTCTAGGTCAAGCTATTGCAAATGGTAATGATGCTATTGGTATCATTCAAGTTGCCGACAAAGCTATGGACGAGCAGTTAAAAGTTCTTGACACTATCAAGACTAAAGCTACTCAGTCAGCTCAAGACGGCCAAACAACTCAATCACGCCAAGCATTGCAAGCTGATATCGTTCGTCTAATGGAGGAGCTTGACAATATCGGTAACACTACTTCATTTAACGGTCAGCAACTACTAAACGGAACATTCTCTAATAAAGAGTTCCAAATAGGTGCTTATTCAAACCAAACTGTTAAAGCAAGTATTGGTGCGACTACATCTGACAAGATCGGTCTTACACGTTTTGAGAGCTCAAAACTACTAACTGGTACAGATAAAGTTAGCCTTAAATTCTTAAGCGTTGATGGTGTAAATGATATCAGTATAGCTTCTACTAAGATATCAACTGGTCTTGGAACTGGTGTTGGTAAATTAGCTGAAAATATCAATAAAACATCTGATAAGACAGGCATTAGAGCTACATTTGATGTAACTAGAACTATGTCAACTTCTATAGTAAGCGTATCTATCAAAAGCTTTGCTATCAACGGCGTTAAAATCGGTGACCTTGATGTAAAAGAAAACGATAGCAACGGCGCACTAGTAAATGCGATCAACGCTGTTAAAGATCAAACAGGTGTTGAAGCTTCTATTAATACAGAAGGTAAAATGGTTCTAACAAGCCGTGACGGTCGTGCGTTTAGCGTTTCAGGTGATAATATCTCAAAAGCAATCGGTATGAAAAAAGACCAAGTTTTCGTTGGTCGTATCAACCTTGTTCGCCTTGATGGTAGAGATATTAAGCTATCTGCAAAAGGCGCAGCTGGCGGTGATGCTCTAAAACTAGAGTCAGAAGCTTTCTCAGCAAAAGGTGGTGCTCAAGCTTCAGTTGCTTTAAGAGATGTAAGAGGTCAAATAGACGGCAAACTAGCTAGTGCTATGGGCTTCCAAAGAATGACTAAAGTGCTTACAGTAGCTCAATCAGCTGGTGTAATGACACTAAAAGGCGCAATGGCTGTTATGGACATCGCTGAGTCAGCTCAAAAAACACTTGATCAAGTTCGTTCAGACCTTGGTTCAGTTCAAAACCAACTTCAAGCTACAGTTAACAACATAACTGTAACTCAAGTTAACGTAAAATCAGCAGAATCACAAATCAGGGATGTAGATTTTGCTAGCGAGTCTGCTAACTTCTCAAAACATAACATCCTAGCTCAATCAGGTGCTTATGCTATGAGTCAAGCAAACAGCGTACAGCAAAACGTAATGAAACTTCTACAATAACGTAGCTAGTTAAATTAAGTTTTAAATAAGGCTTTGTTGCAGTAGCAAAGCCTTAATGTGTTAATGCTTTTACAATACGCAAACCCCCAGCCCCAAAGCTAGTCTTTGGGGTTTTAGATATTTTTCCATATTAAGTTAAATTGTAAAAATAGAAAAATTATAGATAGCAAGCTCTTACTTGGTAAAATTTAGTATGAGAAAAAGTGCGTATTAAAAGCGATATATAAATTTATCTAGCTTAGACTAGATAAATTTATACTATTTTATTTAGATTTTTATAGACTAAAACCATCATCAACTACGATATTTTGTCCATTTACATATTTTGAAGAATCGCTTAGCAGATACACCAAAGCCCCGCATATATCATTTGCATCAAGCATACCTTTTGTGCCACATCTCTTTTTATATTGGCTTAAAAATGGCTCAGGCTGTCCATCTAAAATCCCTCCAGGACTTATGGCATTCACGCGGATATTATCTTTTTTAAACATCTTTGCCATATATTTTGTCATACCAAGAAGGCCGTGTTTTACGACTGTGTATTCGACTGGAGAGTGCATATTTGTCCCCTCATATGTCTCAAAAGCAGGCGCTCCGATACCTTGAATAGATGAGATGTTTATGATATTACCATGACCTTGTTCCAAGAAGTACTTGATGAAATTTTGTGAGATATTAAAGTATCCACCAAGATGTAAATTTAAAAAATCATTAAAATCATCCATGTCGATCTCAAAAAATTTCTTACCGTAATTTTTACTTTTTGGATAGGCATTATTTACTAATGCGTCTATGTGTCCATATTTTGAGTGCAAGAAATTTATAGCCTCATTAATAGAATTTGCATCACTGATATCAATTTGCAAAACCTCGATCCTTGCATCTTTTTGCGAGCTTGTAATCTCATCTTTTAGGTAAATTTGCCCTTTTTGTATCAACCTCTGCTATCACACCAACTCCATTTTGGCTAGCAATCGCTCTTATGAAAGCACTTCCTATCCTGCCAGCCCCTCCAGTAACTACTACAACCTTATCTGTTAGCATTTTTTTCCTTCATTAAAAACTCTACAAATTTAAAATCAAGCTCACAATCTATATCAATCGATCTATCTTCATCCATCGCATAAAGTCCAGTTTTTGGCAAAAATAAAGTATCGTTATTTAATAAAACTTCGCGCTTCCAGATGTAAATAGAAGCATTCATGTCGTAAGTCTTTGGTGCATCTTGACGACGCAAAATAGCATTTTGTAAAGTTTTGGCAAGTGCTACATGTCCATCTGGATAAATTTCAACTAGGTTAAAATATGGACTTCTTCTGCTTGGCATAGCAGTTATTAGGTTGTCATTATCATCACGCAAAAACTGCTCAAAAGAATTTGTTATATCACTTACATCACGAAGCGGAGATGTAGCGTCAAGGTCAATCTCATAGTCAAATTTACGTCCATAATGTTCCTCGCTTTTTAAAAAAGCATCTTTTATAACATCAAGTTTTCCTGCCGTATCGCTAGCCATAGCAGCATCTCTTTTAAAAAAGACCTCTGCGCCATACTTTACGGCTGCTTCCGCTATTAGGTCGCTATCTGTGCTAATAACAATATGCTCAAATGAAATTTGATGCTATTGCCTGCTCTATAGTGTGGGCTATAAGTGGCTTGCCGCAAAGCTCGCGAACATTTTTACCCTTTACTCCCTTACTACCGCCTCTTGCGCATATCGTACATAAAACATTACTCATTATTTTGCCTTTGAATTTGATCTATCGCGTCCATCACATCTAGCCCCTCATCAAAGCTACAAATATATCTTTGCTCACCCAAAACATCTTTATGCATAGCTAAAAACATCTCATTTCTTACCAAATTTGGCATGTTAAAAATTTGCTTACTACTATCTTGCTTAGTAAGTGTGCCTGCTATAAAGTCAAGCTCATATGTAGAGCCTTCGCACTCCACCCGCAAGCTTCTATGCGTTATATGGCTTAGATAGTCGATACTTACATTTGCTATGGCATCCATTTTAGTCCTACCAAAAACCACACATAGATCATCGCTTGTTATCTCTAAATTTGAAATTTTACCTTGAAAGCTCGTTAGGCTTTCAAATTTGCCACATAGCCACATAGCATAGTCTAGCTCATGGCTAAGATCTAGCAAGACGCCACCACCTTTTTCTTTGCTAGCACTATAGCACTTTCTATAGTCGCCACTTCGCCAGCTTGGTAGATACTGACCGCAATTAGCATTTAGATATAAAATTTTATCGTTTTTAAAGAACTCTTTTAGCTTTTGTAAGAGTGGATGAAATCTCAGCACATAACCTACAAAAATTTTATTATTTTTGGGCGTAAAATTATATTTTTTTTCAAACAATGGCTTTTCGCAAAGTATGATCTTGTCACTCACTCTTTCATCTATAAATTTCAAATTTTCTAGATGTAAAAATGTGGGAGTTGCTATGACGAAGTAGTCAAACTTGTCTAAATTTAAGACATCTTCTAAGTTTTTATAGCACACTTTACCAGCCACATCCTGGCTAGTAACTAGGCAAATTTCATCTATCTGTGCTAAAGTCTCTAATACCTCACGGTGTCTTTTGCCGATCGAGCCATAGCCTATAATAAGAGCTTTCATCTAAAATATCTTTGCGTATTCTTCATTTGCCTTTTGATACTCTTCAAGACGTCCTATGTCTATCCAATACTCATGTATCGGAAAGGAGATTACATTTTTGCCTTGAGCTATCGCCTTTTCAAAGAGCGTAGGCATATCATAAAACTCATTTTGTGGTATTAGATCTAAAATTTCAGGTGAGAGCATATATATTCCAGCACTTACAAAAATTTCTGCACCGGTTTTTCTGCGATAGCAGTTATTTTATTATCATTCATCTTTACCACGCCATAAGGCACCTCGTAGTCGTACTCTCTGACACACATTGTGGCTGTAGCTTTATTTAGCATGTGGTAGTTAAAAATGTGCTCGAAATTTACATTTGTAAGAAGATCGCCGTTCATTACGAAAAATGGCTCACTCGGGCGCTCTTTTAGCAAGCTTAACGCCCCTGCTGTGCCCATCCTTTTTTGCTCTAAAACATAGTCGATATTTACGCCAAATTCTTTTCCGTCACCAAAATAGTCTCTAATAATGCTTGCATTAAAATTTACGCACATTGTGATATTTACAAAGCCATACTCCGCAAATTTCTCGACTATCGTTTGAAGGATTGGTTTATTTCCGACTTTTAACATCGGCTTTGGCGTATCTTTTGTAAGTGGTCTTAGTCTAGTACCAAGACCTCCTACCATTAGGATAACTCTATTTGTCTTGCCAACTGGCTTAATAATATCTTCGATGTCTTCTATGCCCACAAGCTTGCCAAGTTCGTCAACCAATGGAATTTTATGAAGTTTTTTAGCAAGTGCTATCTTTAAGATAGACTCTTTTGTGTCACCAACACTTGCTATACTTGGGCTCTTATGTACTACGAGGCTGACGCTACTATTTAGGTCTAGTCCATTTAGCAAACCGCGTCTGATGTCACCGTCTGTTACTGTTCCTACTAGAGCATCGTTTTCATCCACAACGATAGCTATTTGAAGCCCTCCGTTGTTGATAGTCTGCAAGGCATCTTTAATGGTTGAATTTATACTTAGTTTTATATCATTTACTATTCTCATTTTATACCTATATCATAAAATTTCTTTTTCAAAATACCATCAAGCTTGGTCTCTTTTAAAATTTTAACCATTTTTTTGCTTGGATTGCCACCATCATATGGGTTTATCGTATCTTTTAAAGTTTGCTCAAATTCTTTTGAATACGCTCTTTTTATAGCAGCTAAAATTTCTTCTTTCGCAGGTCTAACGTCTATCACACTGCTAGCTCTTGTGCGTCCTTTTTGGCGGTCACCTATATTTATGGTGGCCTTTTTAAAGCTTGGAACTTCCAAAAGGCCACTTGAGCTATTTCCTAAAATAATATCAACAAATTTGATCGCGCTTAGGTATCTTAGCTGCCCAAGTGAGGCAAAAGCCACTGCTTTTTGTGAGTTTTCGCTCACATACTCATCTATCATTTTATTTATCACATCGCCATCTGTGTCGCTATTTGCCTTTGTGAAGATAAAATTTGTATCATCTAGCTCATCAAGTGCGTTTAAAAGCTCATCAAACTGCTCTCTTATACTACTATTTTCAAGTGTAGCTGGGTGAAAAGTGATGAGGATATTTTTTTTAGCAAGCTTAAAATTTATAGACTTTTCAAATTCTTCTTTGCTTAATAAATTTAGCTTTTTTATATTTTCAATGCTTGTTCCGCCAACATTAAAAACTCTATTAGGATCTTCACCAAGCTGGATTATGCGGTTTGCGTACTCATTTGTGGCTGCAAAATGTATATGGCTCATCTTTGTTATACTGTGCCTAAAAGCCTCGTCAAACGCCCCTTGGGTGGTCTCGCCGCCGTGAATATGTGCTATTGGTATCTGCATGATACTAGCGACACCTGCTACACCAAATATCTCATATCTATCGCCAAGAAGCACTAATATATCAGGTTTAAGCTCAACTAGTGCCGTAGTAAATTTCTCATAAACTCTTGCCATCTCAGCGCAAATATCAAGACTTGTATGAGAACTACTTAAAATTTCTATCTTTTTATCTATCTTAAATTCTTTTCTATCTCTTTGTATGTTAGTCCAAACTCAGGACTTAAGTGCATGCCAGTAACAATAAGCTGAAGCTTAAGCTCGCTATCTGCACTGATCTCTTTTAAGAGCCAGTAAAGCAGGCCATATTCGGCTCTGGTGCTTGTAACAACACAAATTTTTCTCATATCAGTTCATCTTGTTTATAGTCTTTTTGTGAAATTTGCCCGATCACCTCATCCCACCTCATAGGATTTATACCATCTCCTGGACGTTTTACGCAGATATTTTGCTCGCTAAAAATTTCACCCTTTTTTATATCTCGTTTTGCCACGATCGACTTTCTAGCTATTTTGATATTTTCACTCTCGCTTTTGCTAAAGTGTTTTAGTCCGTCTCCAAGTGCTAGCTCGATATTTCTAATAGCTCTAACCATATCCGTTAGCTCATCTGGCTCAAGGCTAGCCTTGTGATCAGGTCCAGGAAGACTCTTATCAAGCGTAAAGTGCTTTTCTATGATCTTTGCGCCCATGGCAACTGCTGCGATATCAACCTCGATGCCAAGGGTATGATCGCTATATCCGACCTCAAGACCAAAGGCATTTTTAAGAGTTATCATCGCCTTTAAATTTACATCCTCCATTGGCGTTGGATACTGCGTATTTGCATGTAGAAGGCTTATGTTTTCACGTTTCGTGCCACTTTTTACAAGTGCTTCTATTGCGGCCTCCACCTCGCCTAAATTTGCCATGCCAGTTGAGAGAATGATCTTTTTATTAAGCCCACCTATCTGCCTAAGATAAGGTAAATTTGTTATCTCGCCACTTGGGATTTTAAATGTGCTAAGCCCCAGCTCATCAAGAAGCTTTATGCTGTCGCTATCAAAAGGAGTTGAGAGAAAAGTGATATTTTTTTGCTTGCAGTAGGTTATAAGCTCTTTATGCGTGATCTCGTCTAGTTCAAGCTTTTTTATCATCTCAAACTGGCTTTCATTTTTATCAGTAGTTTCTTTTTGATAGCTAGCCTTTTGCGCGTTTTTTGAAACAAGATTTTGAGCCTTAAAAGTCTGAAATTTCACCGCATCAGCGCCAGCTTTGGCTGCCACATCGATCAGTTTTTTAGCTAAATTTTATATCGCCATTGTGATTTACCCCAGCCTCAGCTATGATAAAAACTCTATTTGACATCAAATTTCCTTTAAAATGCTAGTTTTACGCCTTTATAAAAGCGTTTTTCTCCAAGCTTCTCATCACCCTAGTTCCGCCACCTATGATAGAATTTTCGCCTATCACGATATACTCTTTGCTGGTTGCATTGCTACCAAAAAATGTCCCATCCTGCACGACAACGCCACCATTTACCACACTTACTGTTGAGATATGGCAGTGATCGCCGATAGTTGCGTCATGCTCCACAAGCGCCTTTGTGTTTATGATACAGTTTTTACCGACACATGCGCCAGCGTTGATCAAGGCATGATGCATCACTACGCTTCCCTCACCCACACTTGCATGCTTTGAGATATACGCAAGCGGTGAGACTATGGTTGGAAGTATGAAACCTATTTCTTTTAGCAGTGCAAACAGTCTTTTTCTAGGCTCACTACTTTTTATCTGCCCAACCGTCACCACAGCATTTTTGCATGATTTAAAAACCTCAGCTAGGTCTTCATCACTACCGATGATCTCATAGCCAAGCACCTTTTTGCCAATATTTTCTGCCGTATCTATGATACCAATTATATTAAATTTAGCTTCGCTCTCGATGACATCTATCACACTTTTGCAGTGCCCACCGCCACCTACTAAAACTATATCTTGCACGGCTAAACTCTTACGCTGCTTGGGATATTTACTATCCTGTCGCTTAGAAATTTAGCATTTTTTAGCTCATCTCTTTGGCAGTCCTTAAACATGTCAAGCTCGTTCATAAGCTGCCAGATAGGACGCGTAAAAACGCCATTTTCATTGCTAAATTTCAAAAACTCATCTCGTTTTTCACGGCTTTCAAAAAGCACCGCATTTAGCCAAAAATTTGACCTAGCATCCGCTGGCTCATCTATAAATTTCACATCATCAAATTTAGAAAAATACTCTTTATAGATCATCGCAAGCTCGCGTTTGCTCTTTAAAAATAGCTCCAAATTTTCAAGCTGCGCCACAAGCAGGGCTGCGTTTAAATTTGGCAAGCGGTAGTTGTAGCCGACCTCGCTGTGACGATACTCAAAAGGGTGTGGCACCTTGGCCGTTGTGGTGATAAATTTCAGCGTGCTTTGCTATCTCCTCGTCGTTTGTGATGATAGCTCCGCCTCCTCCGCTTGTGACGATCTTATTGCCATTAAAGCTCATCGCTGCAAGCTTGCCAAAATTCCCTGTATGAGTGCCTTTGTAGTAGCTACCAAGGCTCTCAGCGCAGTCTTCTACTAAAGCGATGTTCCAACGCTTGCAAATTTCAGCTATCTCATCTATCTTGCAAGGTAGTCCAAAAGTGTGCATAGGCACGCAGGCACGCACTATCCTGCCGCTAGTTTTATTTACACATTTGCCACCTTTTAGCTCGCAGTTTTTCTCCAAAAACGCACTAAGTGACGCTGGCGACATACCAAGCGTATCAAGATCAACGTCCACAAAAACTGGCTTTGCAAAAAGGTAGCTAATGGCGTTGCAAGTGGCTATAAAAGTAACTGGCTGCGTAATCACTTCGTCATTTTGCTCTACGCCAGCTAGCTTTAGGCAGATGTGAAGCGCAGAGGTGCCATTTGTCGTGGCAACTGCAAATTTAGCACCGACCATTTGAGCTAGCTTGCTCTCAAACTCATCGACAAATTTGCCGACACTTGAGACAAAGCTAGAGTCGATGCACTCAAGTAGATATTTTTTCTCATTGCCTATAAATTTAGGCTCGTGAAGTGGGACTTTATCCTTGCCAAAGGTGCTTTTTATAAATTTCAAAACCTCGTCAAAATCACATTTTTTCATCAAGATATTTTCCTGTTTCTTTATGCATAAAATTTGGTATGAGCTCGAAAACTTCGCGCAAAACGTCCTCTTTGCTCCATGCTAAGCCTGATTTTAAATTTAAGATATTATTTTTGAAAATTTCTAGCTTTTTGCTATCAAAATTTGCATCATTTTTAACTATGCCGATATTTTGAAGTCTTTGCATATCAAGCTTCTCGCCATCAACGAAAAACTCCTCGTAGTCCTTCTCTCCGGTCGTGTCGCTAGGCGCAAAAAGACAAGGGTAAAAGCCATCTTTTGGAAGCACTTTTGCAAGCTTTCTGGCCTCCTCCTCATTTTCACATAAAAATGGCTCGTAGCCTAAATTCGCTAAATACCGCTTGGCTATCTCGCTAAATGTTATGAGGTCTAAATTTTCATCTAATTTTGGGAAAAATATATCTCTATTTTCGCCAAAAATAGTGCTTAAAAGGCAGAGCTCACCGCTCTCTTTTGGCGTTAAAAAGTAGCGCCTGACATCGTTTGGAGCGACTATGGGCTGAGACTTTTCTATGCGTTTTTGAAAGCCAAAAGAAGCGAGCCATCGCTAAATGCCACGTTTGCAAACCTGGCCATCGAGACGTCAATATTTAAAGAGTGCCTAAACGCAAACATCTCCATTATGCGCTTGCTAGCTCCCATTAAATTTACAGGGTTTGCGGCCTTGTCGGTACTAACGCAGAAATATTTTTTTGACTTCATATCGAGAGCTTGAGCCAGCGTTTTATCGGTATTAAAGATATTTGTTTCAAGCATCCTCATGAGTGTAAATGGATCTTTTTCGCTTCTAACGTGCTTTAGCGCTGATAAATTTAACACGTAGTCAAATCCACCACTTTGCGCCAAAAGTGCGTCAAATTCGGCGCTTGCAACATCTATGGCAAAAGTTTTAAAGTCGCCACTTATATATCCAAACTCACTTCTTATGTCACGCACTAGCTCGACAAGGTTGTTTTCAGAGATATCAACAACGTAGAGTTTTTTGGGGTCTCTTATAAAGATCTCTTTTGTCACGGCAGAGCCTATAGATCCTGCCCCACCGATAACTAAAAAGCTTGAGCTTGAAACTATCTCTTTTAGATCTTTATAAAGTGCATTTATGTCATCTTCAAAGAGATTTTTGTGCGTCCTATTAAGCTTAAGATATCCATTTTTAGTCTTCTTTTGGAAATATTCCACGTTTTTTAAGCTCTTTTATAAGAGGCTTAGAGGCTTCTTTTGTTGTTTCTATATCAGCATTTATGCCACCGGCTGCCAAAATAGCCAGTATTTATGTGCATTTGCCCATTCAAATAACTTATCTATCTTTTCTTTGTTTGTGTCACTTGGTGCTACAGAAATTTTAGCAAGCTCTAGCTCCTGATAGAAAACCGATATCATAAAAACATTTTGTATGTATTTCATATACTTTCTTTTTGATATAAAGTCTTTGGCTTTATCTACTTTCTTGACTATTTTTAAAAGTTCATCAAAATGCTTTTGAGTTATCTTGTCTTGTTCTTTTAGGTAAATTTAACTCATCTATCCTAGGAGTAACTTCTAAAAATACTTTTTCAAGCTCTTTCTTCAAAAAGGTTTGCATTTTTATCTTTTCTTGTATCACTTTATAAGCTTTTAACATATCGTTATTTATTGTTTTTTCACTATTTTTTGGTATGTGAGGCAGTTTCTTTTCTTTTTTATCCACACAAAGCTCTCTCATAACCTCCAAAAATGGTCTTTCTATAGTTCCTTCTATTCTTGCACCACCTTCAGTACAGTTATAGGATGTTATATTTTCGAGTTTGGACTGCTCAATATCATTTTCAAACTGATTTTTAAATAGCGTCCAAACATAAGTTGTTCGCACTTCACCTTCGCCACCATAAGCTGTGATATATAAATTTTCATCTGGCTGAGCTATGGTATGACCTTTTGCATGACTTGCTCCATCTTTGCCAAAAGCAAGATCCTGACCTATAAAAACAATATTTTTATGTCCTAACACATAGGCCAACTGATAAGCCATGTTTGCACAACTATGTCCGACTCCTAAATAGCCATATTTTTTTAAACCGAACATCTTCTCTTCATGTTGTGGCTTCATGGTAAGCACTAAGCGTCTTGGTAATATATTTTTTACGCTTTGTGTATGGGTCACCGAAGAAATAACAAAATATATATCTTCATCAATGTCTGGGTGTTTTTTTTCAAAAAAAGTAGATGTTGGTATCATGCGTTCAATTGATGTTACGTAGTCGGGCTTTATACCATTTCTAGCAAGTATGGGGTATGAAGCATCGACACTTATAATACTTACATAAGGTGCAAATTTTTTAAGTGTCTCTAGCTGCTTGTCTAAACTTGGGCCAGTAGAGACAATTATGGCTGTATCAACTAGCTTATGCCTCTTTTTGATTAGATCATGGTAGCAATAATTTTTAAACATCTCTGGTAAATTTTCTATATTTTGCCTTGTGCCTATCAAAAGATCATCTATAGAGTTGCCATGGGCTATAACTATATGAGAAAATGCCTCTGCAAATTTTTTATTTATATCTATATAGTCATCTGAAAACTGATCATAAAATTTAGAGTGTATTATTAAATTGTATGTCTTTGAGTAGGGTTCTAACTCAGCGTTTACTATAAGATAGTGAAACTGTGTGTGAGTTGTAAATTCTGAGAAAAATAGCACTATCTGCTCTTTTTCTAACTCTTCAGATAGATCAATCAAATTTAAAACACTATAAATTATTTCGATCTCTGGTTCAATGATAGCAATGCTTTTATGAGTCTTATTTTTTGCTAGAGCTTTATAAAATACACCATTTCCAAGACCATAGAAAAAAGGCCTGGATATCTTTTGTATTTTTTTTCTATCTCATCAAGCATCTTATATGTCTCTTCGACAGGATTTTCATATATGGATTCAGATGTCTCTTTGTTTATGATATTTATATCCAAAGGATCATTTTTTCCTAAAACTATCTCATATTTATTTTGTGATGTCATGCTAAATAGTTTAGCAGCCAAAACTTCATCTTGCTGAAATAGTGCTTGAAGATTCTTCTCAAAGATAGGATTTGTTATACCGTTTAGCTTTGTTTCTTTTTATCTGCGCAGCTACTTTTTTATCTTTTTTCTCTGTCATGTATATCCTTATATTTGAGCTTGATTTATGAGCTAGTTTATAAATTTTGAAGCAAAAGCTATGCCAAATTTAAAATTTATTTATCAAAGCTCTGCTCTTTCTAGCTTCTATTTCGTCAAAATTTTGTTATTGTTTAGGGTTTTTCGTAAAAAGTGGGAGATAAATTTAGCCTTTGCAAAGTCGCAAAGGCATGAAAATTACTTCAAAATTCTAGGTAGCGTGATACCTTCTTGGGCTTGGTATTTGCCATTTTTATCAGCATACGTCACCTCGCAAGGCTCATCACCCTCGATAAATAACACCTGCGCGATGCCCTCGTTTGCAGTAAATTTTCGCAGGTAACGGCGTCGTGTTTGAGATCTCTATCGTGATATGCCCCTTAAATCCCGGCTCAAAAGGCGTCACATTTACGATGATGCCGCATCTTGCGTATGTGCTCTTGCCAAGGCAGATCGCTAGCACGTTATCAGGCATATTAAAGTACTCGATCGTGCGCGCTAAAGCAAAAGAATTTGGTGGCACGATGCAGACATTGCCCTTAAAATCAACCACATTTTTCTCATCAAAATTCTTTGGATCAACGACGGTTCCGCCGATGTTTGTGAAAATTTTAAACTCATCGCCCACACGGATATCGTAGCCATAGCTAGAAACGCCGTAGCTAACGACGCCGCGACCCACTTGCTCCTCGGCAAATGGCACGATCATCTTCTTTTCGACCGACATTTTCCTTATCCAAGAGTCCGATTTTAAACCCATTTTTGCTCCTTTTTTGGGGCGATTATAACGCTTTGCATCTTTAAAGTAAATTTAATGGCATTTTGCAATAAATTTTGAGAAAATCAGTATAATTTTGCGAGAAAAATTTAATAAAGGACAAAAATGCAAGAGAGAAACGCTGAAATTTTCACAGGAGAACGCGCGATGTTTGGAGCAAAGGGGATAAATTTTATTAACTGCATCTTTGAAGATGGCGAGTCGCCGCTAAAACACAGCTCGAAATTTAAAGCTAAATGAGTGCGTTTTTGCCTACAAATATCCGCTCTGGTACGCAAGCGACATCACTATAAATGGCGGATACTTAGAGCCTCTAGCAAGGGCAGGCATGTGGTACAGCACAAATTTAAGCTTCAAAGGCGTGCTCATAAATGCTCCAAAAAGCTTTAGAAAAAGCTCGCAAATTTCACTTGAAAATGTAAATTTCTCAGATGCTGCCGAGACACTTTGGGGGTGCTGGGACGTGAAGATAAAAAATGTCTTTGCAAAAGGGGATTACTTCGGGGCAAATAGCGAAAATTTAGAGGTTGATGGGCTAAGCTTAGACGGCAACTACTGCTTTGATGGCTGCAAAAACCTTCGCATCACAAACTCAAAGCTCATCTCAAAAGACGCCTTTTGGAACTGCGAAAACGTGGTCTCGCAAAACTGCCTTATCTCGGGCGAATACCTAGCATGGAACGCTAAAAATGTGACACTCATAAACTGCACGATAAAGAGCTTGCAAGCACTTTGCTACGTGGAAAATTTTGATCGTGAAAGATTGCATTTTTATGGACACAAGCCTTGCTTTTGAGTATTCAAGCGTCGATGTGAGCACCAAAAGCAGCATAAAAAGCGTGAAAAATCCAAAAAGCGGCGTCATAAGAGCTGGCAAGATAGAGGAGATCATCATAGATGGCAGCTTGGTTGATGCAAGCAAGATAGAGATCATCACGGATGAAATTTGATTTGTTTTTAAAAAACATTTGCTACACAACTTAAATTTCTAAAGCCGAAATAGTTCGCTAATAAAAGATCTTACAAATTTCGTAAAATTTAATAACTTTTATCCTTAAAAGTAGTAAAATAGTTACACTTTTTTGATCGGAAATGATATGAAATTCAAAGACTTTAAAGAAAAAAACAGTAGCAACTATGACTTTTTCGAAGCTGATGAGATGAGCTATAAAGAATTTGTACAACTAAGCTTTAAAGAGTTTTTAAATAGCGATAGTGACTCAAAGTGGCAGCTTGACATAGATGATAAAAGGTTTAACTCATTTCCAAATTTCACCCAAAAACATCAAATTTGCATATCGAATTTAGACTATAAAGATAATGTTTTTCAGTTTAGAATTTGCTCTGAAAACAACGTATCAAGCCTTGGCTACCGCATGTTTACGAGCTTTGATAACGCTCATAAAGACTTTGTCACAGACGATATCAAGCACTCTGACGAAGTTATGATGAGCCTAAAGCTTGGCGAGCTTAAAGAGTTCCCCTGCATATCAAAATGTGGCTGGTGGATCAAAGATATCTGGCGAGACATGTATCCTATCTTGGACGAGACTAGCAGCGAGGACTTTGTGGCTGACATTATAAAAAATGAATTTACAAAAAAGATGACCGAGATAAACGAATGCCTAAAAAACGCTCAAGATAGCGGGAAGCTTGACGAGGTTATCGCCAAACTAAAAGACAAAATCAACTGAATTTAGAAATTTCCACCCACCGCACAAGAGCTAGCTGGATATGAAGTAAGTCCGTAGTCAGCTGACTCAACGTTATAAAAGTCTAAATTTGCGCTTTGCGAGATGATATACTCAAAGCCTTTTTGATTTAGTTCAATCAAAATTTCAAGCTCAGCATCTCTTTTACAAACTATGCTTTCAAAAAAGTGAGAGAAGAAAGAAATTTTGGCATTTTCTTTTTGCATTGAGTGATTTAGCATGAGCTCCATGTTGCTAAAATTTTAAAGATAGTTTGATTTGTCTCAAATTTACCAAACCTCGCGTAATAATTTTGCAAATTTGCATCATTTAGCACGATATTTTTAGTGCAGTTTTTAGTGATCTGCTCATAGATAAGACTGAAAAGCTCAATAGAGGCATTTTGATTATCCATTACTCTATTTTCGTGATTTGTGACTACTACAAAGCCATCTTTTATCTCGTACTTTTCATTTTTATAATAAAAGCTAACATTTGCCACCTCTTGCTCAAAGCGCTTTTTATAAGCAAAAGACAAATAGTTTAAAACACCCATTTTATCGATAATGGCTGAACTTCTTACACCACCATCTAGCTCGTGCTGCATGAAGTATCTTATGAAGCTACCTTGCTCTATGTCAAAGCTGTTTAAATACTCGATCTTATCAAGATAGATGCATCGGTAGAGCTTTACAAATTTGGGATTTAGCCTAACATTTATCTCATCTTGTAGATCGCCATATTTTTCAGTTTGATCTGCATCTATAAATTCGATGATATTCATCTGCTTTTCGATCTTATCTTTTACAAAGATCGAAATTTTCACGTCCTGCATCTCGTAAAAGCACTTTATCGTATCTGTGGCACTTTTGGTGATGTCTGTTTTAAATTTTTTAGCAAGCTCTGCTTTTTTAAGGGCGAGCGAAAAGTCGCCATTTTTTAGTTTGTTTTGTGAGTATAAAAGATAGAGTAGCTGCTCATAGACCATGAGATGCGAGTAGGTTAAAAAGGTATTGTCCACCACGATAACGTAGTAGCAACGCGTTATAGAGTACCTTTTGTTATTTTGCAAAAACTCATCATAAATTTTTAATTTGCTTGGGGATTTACATACCTTAAAAACATCATATGATTCCAAAAATATATTTTCCATTACTACCCCTTTTTACCTTTGCAAAAATATTACATAACTATTCTTTAAGCTAATTTGAATTTATAAGCTAGCTAATAAAAATAATTTTATAAAAATTAATATTAATTTAATTAAATATAGCTTAATTATATAAAATATTTTTATATAAATATATTTTTATTTACAAAATTTTATTTTATAAAGTAAAACTTAGCTATAAAAATATATTTTTTAAACTAAATTTAATAAATATAGTTATATTATTTTTCTCAGATAAGCATGCTTGTAGTTGAAAATTTACAAATTGGGAGCTCAAAATGGAATTTCTAATTTTGACGCTATTTCTGATTAGTGGGCTTATCTTATACATAAAGCCACAAATGAAGAAAATAGCAACGTCCTGTATGGCTTTGGGGTGCGTAATACTAGTTGCACTAGAATTTTACGTAAATTTACGGGTAGTCTTGCCAATAGGCAACTTTTAGGAGGGCAAGATGCAAACAAAACAAAACGACATCCCAGCAAACGAACAAGGCTTTTTCAACCTTATGTCACTGGCCATCACTGCTCTTGTGGCACTTCCAGTTGGTATCGCCTGTTTAGTACTTGGCTTTGGGCTAGGTGATAACCCTTGCGTAATGTGCTGGGCCGAGAGGATCACGATGATAGCTATTAGCCTAATAGCGCTTTTTATCATCAGGTACGGACTAAAGCCTGGCTATCTAGCAGCACTTTTACTAATGGCTTGCTGGGCATATTTAATGGCTTTATCCATTACAGCCTTGATGGAACATTTGGTGGCTATCTTGACATCAAACAAGGTTTTGGCCTTGAAATTTTAGGTGCCCACACTCAGTTTTGGGTTATGGTTGTTGATTTTTGTGTGATCATATTTTTGGCTTTTATATTTTTGTTTAGCAAAAATTTGGGTCTTATAATGCAAAAAAGCTCAAATGGCGAATATGGCAACTTTCTAAGCTACCTACCACTTGGCAAATTTGCAAATTTAGTCTTTATCGTGATCATCCTTGCAAACTGCGTTCAAGCCTTTATAGCCTCTGGTCCACCACCATATCTAGGATCTAGCACACCACCAAGAATGAGTATCGATCCTTCAAAATGGTTCTGGGAGAAAGACCACTGGGGTAGCTCGCTTGATTTTAGATTTGACTGGAACCCTGAGCTTCCAGACCTAGCAAAGTAAGGAGTAAAAGATGAAAAAGCTAATATTTTTTGTCGCATTAGTAAGCCTTGCTTTTGGGTTTAACTTTGACATGGATAGTAAAAATGGAGCAATCCAAAACACAAAAGAGCTAGGTCTTAAAGATACACTCACTCTAAATTTACAAAATGATAATGCAATAACTGGAGCCGACTACGATGAGAGCAAAAAGCAGTTTGCCATTGTCTCAAACGACAATGAATTTTACATCGCAGATGAGAATTTAAAGCCTCTAAGTTATGCCAAACATGACCGTCATTTTATAATGGAGATGGAGGCAACAGTAGGAGCTACTTGGTACAAAAAGAGCTTGGCATGATAAGTTACAACAAGACTTTTGTCTTTTATGAACCAGCTAGTAACCTTAGTAAAGATGAGCAAAATAGCCAGTGGAGGCACCTATTAACTGGATATGACGCGTGGAAACTAAATGACCTTGGCAACAAGGGTAGATTTTCTACCATTAGATCAAAACAGCAGTACATCTTAGGTTGGGACTACTTAGAAAGTGAGAATGAAATTTTTCACAGCTAGCGTGCCAAATGACGTTAGAGACTACTGGAGTGTGGCTATATTTGATGGTGACGACAAGATGATCTTAGAAGAATTTATGCCAAAAGCTGGAGCAAATTTGCAGCTAAAAGAGAGTAGAAATTTAAACAATTACTACATTACTGGTGTTGATGTGGAGCCTGGTGCGCTCTATCTTTTAAGCAAAAATTTCTCAACTATTTTAAAGTTAAATTTAACCACCAAAGAGATAGACGAGGCATTTAGTTTTAGTGGGGTAAATAACCCAAGAGCATTAGCGATCAAAGATAATAAATTCTACATCTTCTCACGAGAAGGCAAAGAGAATAAAGTTTTTATCTTTGAGGTGAAATAGCTATCAAATTTAAGGAGAAAACATGCAAAGACGTTCTTTCCTAAAAGGCACCGGAGCAGCTCTAGCAGCAGCTGGAACAGCTCCTAGCCTATTTGGTATGGAGCAATTTGAGGTGGATTTTAACCCAAAATCCTATAAGAACGAGGAAAATGTAGAGTACCACTACCTAACCTGTCCTAGAAACTGCCGTGATGCCTGTTCGATGATCGCTGAGATCAAAGACGGCAAAATGGTAAGCATAAAAGGAGATCCAAAGCACCCACTAACGCAAGGCACAGTCTGCGTCAAGGGTCACACCTATGCCATGCACCTATATAACGCTGACCGCATCATGCACCCTATGAAAAGAGTCGGTAAAAAAGGTGAAGGCAAATGGGAGAAGATAAGCTGGGATCAAGCCTTAAAAGAAATAGCTGCGAAGCTAACTGAGATAAAAGAGAAATTTGGCGGCGAAGCCTTGACCGAGTTTGTCTACTCTGGCAACGAGGGACATATCTCAAAAACTATCGCACCAGGAAATTTCTTTGAAAAATATGGAGCCACAAGACTTGTTAGAAACCCTTGTGACTGGCCAAGATACGCGGGCACTCCTAGCGTTATAGGTACTGACTTCTCAAAAGATGCACTTGAGATCGATGAGAGTGATATGTACATTAGTTGGGGATCAAACGAAGCTTACACAGCTGTACACTGGATAAGATTTGCTCACCGTGTTAAAAAAGAGGCGGAAAGATCATCGTTATAAATACGATAAGAATTCCTCTAGCAAACCAAGCAGATATGTTTATCCAGCTAAAACCATCTAGCGACCCTGCATTTTGTCTAGCGGTCTGTAAATTTTAATAGAAGAAGATCTATATGATCATGAATTTGTAGAAAAATATACAACAGGCTTTGAAGATCTAGTACACGAGTGCTCACTATACACCTATGGCGAACTATCTGAGATGTGCGGAGCAAGTGTAGATCAGATCAAAGTTTTTGCCAGAGAGTACGCTCACGCAAAAGCACCAGCTATCATGCACGGCGACGGCGGACAAAGACACTTTAACGGAGCAAGGCTTGTTCGTGCGGTTACATTTTTACCAGTTTTAACTGGTGCCTTGACAAAGCTTGGTGGCGGACTATTTTGGGCATACGTGCATGTAAAAGGTTGCTTTAATTTCGACAACTGTATGCCAGACCTATCTCCAAAAGATAAAGATGGCAAAAAGATAGAAAGACAGCAAGTAAGCTATATAGAATTTGGTAAAGGCATACAAAAAGAAAATCCAACATATCTTGACAAGCCTATAAACACGGTCATTAGAGCATGTATCAACTACAACTCAAATTTAATGGTAACAGCGCCAAATACAAATTTGATCAAAAAGCGTGTAATGGACGATGACTTCTTTTTGGTTGTAATTGATCCTTACGAAACAGATACCTGTGACTATGCTGACTATGTTCTACCTGGTGTTACATTTATGGAGAGTGAGGATATCCAAAACGACCAAATTTCTGGATACGTCTGCTACAACGCTCAAAGTGTAAAACCTCTAGGCGAAGCTAAGACAAATTTAGAGTTCTTTAACGCTCTTGCAAAAGCGATGGGCTATACAGAAGAGTGCTTTAACTGGGATAGTGAAACGGTTTGCAGACGCTTTTTGGATACAGAATTTGCCAAAAAACAAAACATCACCTATGAAAAACTAAAATCAGTCGGCTGGATCAAACCATTTAGAACGCCTGAAACGATGAAAGATCAGTTCCCATACTACCCTTATGCGCCAAAAGACAAACTAGTCTTTGGTACAAAAAGTGGAAAATGCGAGCTTTACTCACAAACCTTTAAAGACGCAGGATATCATCCAGTAATAGACCTTGAAACTGACTGGGACTACTATGAAAAGAGCAATAAATTTGGAAAAGACTATCTTAAGAAATATCCGCTTTATTTCATGACGCCAGGTACTCAACTCCAAGACAACTCAAACTGGGGCAATATGCCTTATATCTTAAAAAGAGTTATCGTTAAGGGCAATGCTGAGCTATTTATGACACGTGAAGATATGGAAGCACGCGGTATCAAAAATGGAGATACAGTTGAGGCAACAAACGAAAAAGGTACAGCCGTCTTTACAGCAGTCGAGACAAATCAAATGAACCCAGGCATAGTCTATGCGTGGAACAACATCTGGGTAAAAGTGACAAAATCAAGAACTGGAGCAAACATACTTTGCTCTGACGGCGTTAGCGATCTAGGAAATGGCTCAACTTATACAGCTAGCTTTTGTGAAGTAAAAAAAGCAGCTAAACAAGAGATGTAAAGGGGTCTAAGATGAAAAGAAAACAAGGTTTTTTATTTGATTATAACTTTTGTATAGGCTGCAAGGCTTGTGAAATTTCATGTCAAGTCTATCACAACCAAGATCCAGATATAAACTGGAGACATGTTGATGGCCTTATGATACATGAAGATGGCATAGAAAAGAGATCTTTATAACTCACTCTTGCCATCACTGCGACGAACCAGCCTGTATGGATGTCTGCCCAGTTGGGGCTTATATCAAGCTAGAAAATGGTGTCGTACAGCCACTTCATGATAAGTGCATAGGTTGCGGATACTGCTTGATGGCTTGCCCTTATGGCTCTATCACAAAAGGCAAAGACGGTAAAGCTCAAAAGTGCAATCTCTGCGCTGAAAAACTTGAGCGTGGCGAAGAGCCAGCTTGCGTAGCAGGCTGTCCGTGTGGAGTACTAAAACTAGTTGATAGCAACGTTAGTGACAGCGCTGGTATGCAAAAGAGATGCCAGGCTTTAAACACTTCTTTACCAAGCCAAACATCCGCTTTTATCCAAGAATGAAGCGAAACGAATTCATACACTAAAGAGTAAAAGATGGATAAGGTCAAAGAAAAGCTTATCGTTAGCCTTAGTGTTGAAGACTTTTTAAGGCGATTTTTCTTAGTAGAGCTTAGGGAGCAAAATTTAGATGAGCTCATAAGCCTAAGCCTTAATTTTAGTGATAAATTTAAAAATCACAACTTCATACTTTGGCTAAATAAGTGTAAAGATGATCTAAATTTGCTAGACGAGCTAAGATATGAATTTAACAGGCTCTTTGTAGGGCCAAGGCACCCAAAAGCCGAGCCATATGAGTCGGTTTATTTTGATTATAAAACGATGTTTGGCGAGAAAACTATGCAGGTGCGTGGCTTTTATGAAAGCTCTGGGCTAAAGCTTAGTAAAGAGCAGTTCGATAAATTTCCAGATGATTTCATCGGATACGAGCTGCAATACCTTTACTTTATAAGCTTTAACGCCTTGCAAGCAGACGAAAAAGATAAAATGGATGAAATTTTACATAAAAAATATGACTTCATCCGCACTCATCCGTTTGAGTGGTTTTATAAATTTAGCTCTCGCTGCAAGGAGGCTACAAATTTAGAAGCCTATGTGAGCTTTGCTGATTTTTTAAATTTATATCTTGAAAACGAGATAGAGCAGTCAAGGGCTCTTCTAACTTTTAAGAGTTAAAGGATAGATAATGGAACAAACAACTTGGGGATGGCTCATAGTCATATATCTGTTTTTGGGTGGTTTAGGTGCTGGGGCGTTTTTGTGCTCGGCTTTAGCCTATAAAGGCTTTTTGGGTAAACTAGATGAGAAATTTTACAAATTTGGATTTTTGCTAGCGCCAGTAGCGGTCATAGTTGGAACTTTGCTTTTGCTATTTGACCTAGCACCAAGTGCGGCGATCAATCCAGCTAAGATCATAGGCCTTTACACAAGACCAGTTTCTATAATGAGTATCGGCACATATCTTCTAACATTTTTCATAATAGTTAGCGTACTCGTGCTTTTACAAGTCAAAAAAGGTGGCAAAATTTGCCATATGCTGCTTAGCCTTGGCTCGCTACTTGCAATTGGAGTGATGGGTTATACTGGACTACTTTTATATGTTGTAAAAGCGATCCCACTTTGGGCAAGTATATGGCTACCGATACTATTTACTATCTCAGCCATATCAACAGGCCTTAGCGCAAACGCTATATCTGTGCTAAGTGGTGGCGGCGTTTTGAGCCACGAGTCGCATAAATTTCACACTATTTTAGTGGCGCTTGAAATTTTTGCCCTCTTGATGCTATTTGCAAGCGTTAGAAACGAAGCTGCTGGCATGGCTAGCATAACCAAAATAGTATCAGGCTCTCTAGCACCGATGTTTTGGATAGGCTTTATAGTGCTTGGTCTTGCACTGCCATTAATTGGCGGCAGTAAATTTATGCTACAAAGATGTGGCGTGACAAAAGATGGAGCAGTATGCGGATGTAGCGAAGGCATCAAAAGCTGTGTATATAATGAATATGGTGTTTTAATCGGCGGTTTTTGCCTAAGAGCATTTATCGTTCTTGGAGCAATTTATATATTTTAATAAACTTTCTCCCTTTAAAAACTAGGCCGGATATAATCCGACCTAGCTATCTAATCATTTCTCGCCAAGTGGCCAGTAAACAACTGGTCTAGCTCCCAGTCTTGCCTCACCGTAATACATACCAAGTTTATCTTTAGTCCAAGCAAAGCCAGTCTTGCCAGACTTATCAATAGAGATGATACCACCACTACCGCCTAGTGCTGCTACCTCTTTTACAGCCTCTTCAGCTGCTTTTTGCACATCTGAAGTTTTGTATTTATAAAGAGCTGAGACCTCATGAGCAGCATTTACACGCATGTAAATATCACCTGTGCCTGTGCAAGAGACTGCTACTGAGTCATTATCTGCATAGGTTCCAGAGCCAATTATCGGACTATCACCTATACGACCAGTCATTTTATTTGTCATACCACCAGTGCTGGTTGCTGCAGCTAGATTGCCATTTTTATCAAGAGCTATCGCTCCAACAGTGCCAAGATATGGACGCTCATATAAATTTAGTGAGGTTTTCTTTGTCTTTTCACTATCAAGCATTAGCTTTTGTTTCTCTTTAGCCCTTTGGAGTGCGTCATATCTAAACTGCGTGAAAAAGTATTTTTGATCAACCATCTCTAGGCCGTTTTCTTTGGCTAGCTTGTCAGCTCCCTCGCCAGCAACAAGCGTGTGCCAAGTCTTGTCCATTACGACTCTTGCGCCAAGGATTGGGTTTTTGATATGTCTTGCCATCGCAACTGCGCCTGCTTTTTTAGTAGAACCGTCCATAATAGAAGCATCTAGCTCATTAAAGCCATCAGCTGTAAATACTGCGCCCTTGCCAGCATTGAAATTTGGATCATCTTCTAACACCATAATGGCTGCCGTCACCGCATCCATCGCGCTACCGCCTTTTTCAAGCACAGCTTGGCCAGCCAAAAGCGCCTTTTTCATAGGCTCTTCGCGCACTTTAAACTCATCTTTGGTAAGCTCAAGTCCGCTAGTGCCACCATGTATGACTATGACAGGACTGAAATTTATCCTCTGCGTTTAAGAGTGAGCCTGCGAATAAGGCAACGCCAGCTGCTACTAAAACAGCTTTTGAAAATGCTAGTTTCATACGCTCTCCTTTAAAGAAATTTGATAAATCTTAAAAAAATAATATAACTTAATACTTTTTGTTTAGCTTAATATAAGTATACACTTTTGCATGAGGCAGTGTTAAATTTAATAAATTTAACATCACGTTCGTTAGTGTGTAATAAAACTTTAACAAGAACGATAAATACATAAACTATCAACGCATCACCTCAAAAATGACTTTTGACTGTAATGTTGCAGATAAGCTTAGAGGTCATGCTAATATCAAATAGCTAAGGTTCGGGTATTTTTTAATAAACAATGGAATAAATATAGCATAGCATAATTAAAAAATAAACAAGTAAAAAAATT